>NZ_JODR01000001.1 GCF_000725885.1 Streptomyces albus subsp. albus
GAAGGGAGATCGTGCTCAGTAGAAGTTTCCGCCGGAACGGCGAGGTGGCCGCCGCGAAACCCCGAAGGGCTCGCTGGCAACCCGATGAACCTTACGGATCACTCGTCGTACTGTCAACCGACGGCCGGCCCGCCCCCGCGCGTGCTGACGGGGGCCGGTCAGTCGAGGTCGGTGAGCCTGCCGCCGGCGTCCGGCTGGGCGTGCTCGACGCGGCGGAGGAGGCGGGTGAGGAGCTCGCCCAGTTGTGTGCGCTCCTCGGTGGTGAGGTCCTGGAGCAGGTCCTCCTCGAAGACGGACGCCTTGCGCATGACCTCCAGCCACTTCTCGCGGCCGGTGTCGGTCAGGCCGATGATGACGCGGACCCGGTTGTCCTGGTCGCGCTCCCGGGTGACGAGTCCCTGGCCGAGCATGCGGTCGATGCGATGGGTCATCGCCGCCGGCGTGAGGCCCAGGCGCTTGGCGATGGTGCCGGGCCACAGTTGGTAGGGGCTGCCCGCCATGACGAGTTCCTTGAGGACCTCCCACTCGGGACCGGTCAGTCCCAGGGTGGCGAGCTGGCGGCTGTAGGCCACGTTCATCCGCCGGTCCAGCCGGCTCACGGCGTTGACCACCTTCTCCACCTGAGGGTCGAGATCGCGGTACTCGCGCTGGTAGATGGCGATCTGCTCGTCGAGGGTCGGCTGTCTGTCCGGCATGTGGTCAGTATCCCATGGCAGCTCGTTCATACTAAACGCTTGCCCTGTGTATCCTTTAGCATCGAATTTTAGCTTCGAAGTCTTCCTGTACACCCTCTCGAATCAAGGCAGGTGAGTGTGACCACGGCGATGACCGCCGCTCTGCGGCGGATCCAGCTCGGCAACGCGCTGGCAGCGTTCGGCAACGGCTTCACGGTGCCGTTCCTCTTCGTGTACGTCTCGCGGGTGCGGGAGCTCGGCGACGGGACCGCGGGTGCGGTGCTCGCCGCGTTCGCCGCCGCCGCGCTGGTCGTGCTGCCCTTCACGGGCCGCGTGATCGACCGGAGTGGACCGCTGGTGATGGTCGTCATCGGCGCGGTGGCCGCCGCGTCCGGTGCGCTGGGCTTCGGCCTGTCGACCAGTGCCCCCGCGGTGCTGGCCGCCTCGGCGGTGATGGGCGCCGGAATCGCCGTACTGCAACCCGCACTCGCCACGATGATCGTCTGGTGTTCGTCCCAGGGATCACGGTCGCGGGCCTTCGCCATCCAGTTCTTCCTCAACAACCTCGGGCTCGGCGTCGGTGGGCTGCTGGGCGGCATGCTCGTCGACGAGAGCGACCCGGCCAGCTTCACGATGCTGTTCGCGATCGAGGCCGTCATGTTCCTGGTGCTGCTCGCCGTGCTGATGACCGTGCGGGTCGCCCGTCCCGCCGAGGCGGCCACGGCGGACGGCCCCGGCGCCGCCCGCGGCTCCGGCTGGGGCGTGCTGCTGCGGGACCGGTCGATGGTGCTGCTGTGCGTCCTCGGCTTCGTGATCTTCTTCGCGTGCTACGGGCAGTTCGAGTCGGGGCTGTCGGCGTACGCCGTGGAGGTCACCCGGATCTCGACCGCGACGCTGGGCACCGCGCTGGCCGCGAACACGGCGATGATCGTCGTCGCGCAGTTCGTCGTGCTGCGGTTGGTCGAGAAGCGGCGGCGCAGCCGGGTCGTGGCCCTCGTCGGCATCATCTGGACCGTCGCATGGCTGGCCGCCGGGGCGTCCGGGCTCGTGGAGGGGGCGCAGGCGGTGGCGACCACACTGCTCATCACCACCTACGCGCTGTTCGGTTTCGGCGAGACGATGCTCGCGCCGACCGTCGCCCCGATGGTCGCCGATCTCGCCCCGGCCCGGTTCGTGGGCCAGTACAACTCGGCCTTCGCGCTGGTGAAGCAGCTGGCCCTGGCGATCGGCCCGGCCGTGGGCGGTGCCATCGCCGCCGCCGGTGCCTGGTCGGCGTACATCGGTCTGCTGGTGCTGTGCTGCCTGGGCGTCGCCGTGCTGGCGCTGGTGCTGGGGCGGCGCCTGCCGCAGTCGGTGGACCGGCCCGGTTCGGTGGTCGTCGCGCGCGGTGGTGCCGTACCCGAGGCGGAGGCCGCCGCCGGTGCGGAGCAGCCGGTGTCGGGACCCGGGACGGGCGAGCGGATGCCCAGCGCCGTGTGACCCGGCGGCCCGGCATCTCCCCGGGCCGCCCGCTTTCGGGCCCTCTCCGTGGGGCTACCCGGGGTGGTCCTCCCTGCGGGGGCTTTCCCTGTGGGCCGTTTTTACGGCGCCCTCCGACCGCCGCCGGGCGGGCGGGGGGCGCCGTTTCGTCGCGGGGCCGCGAAGAGGTCAGCAGCCGGGCAGTACGAATTCGCACCAGACGGATTTGCCGCCGCCCGGTGTGCGCCGGCAGCCCCACGAGGTCGCGATCGTGGCGACGATCGAGATTCCCCGCCCGCTCTCGTCGGCCGGCTCCGCGCGGCGGCGCCGGGGCAGGTGCTCGTCCCCGTCGGTGACCTCGATGATCAGGCGGCGGTCGGTGCGGCGCAGCCGCAGCCGCATGGGCGGGACGCCGTGCTGGAGGGAATTGGCCACCAGCTCGCTGGTGGCCAGGACGCCCAGGTCGCGGAGTTCGGCCGGGAACCGCCAGGAGGCCAGTACCCCGGAGGCGAACGCGCGGGCGCGGGGCGCCGCCTCCGTGCCGCCCAGCAGGTCGAGGGTGGCGTTGTGGAACAGTTCGGCGTCCTGTCCGGTGCGCTCGGGGTGCTGGCACACCAGGAGCGCCACGTCGTCGTCGTGGTCCTCGCTGATGCCCAGGGCGCGCAGCAGACGGTCGCAGATGATGTCGGGTGAACCACTCGCACCCGCGAACGCCTGTTCCAGTGCGGTGACGCCTTCGTCGATGTCGGCGTCGCGGCGTTCGATCAGCCCGTCCGTGTAGAGGACGGCGGTGGCGCCGGGCGGCAGCGGCAGGCTTCCTGACGTGTGCAGCCAGCCTCCGGTGCCCAGCGGCGGCCCGGTGTGCTCGGTGGCGACCCGGACGGTGCCTTCCGGGTCGCGGACGAGGATGGGCACATGGCCGGCCGAGGCGTAGGCGAGACAGCCCTCGTTCGGGTCGTGGACGGCGTAGACGCAGGTGGCGATCTGGTTGGCGTCGATCTCCGCGGCGAGTCCGTCGAGCAGTTGCAGCACTTCGTGCGGTGGCAGGTCGAGCCGTGCGTAGGCGCGGACCGCGGTGCGCAACTGACCCATGACGGCGGCGGCCCGGACACCGCGCCCCATGACGTCGCCGATCACCAGCGCGGTACGGCCCGCGCCCAGCGTGATCACGTCGTACCAGTCGCCGCCCACCGCCGCGTCGGTGCCGCCCGGCAGGTAGGTGGCCGCGACGCGCAGATCGTCCGGCTGTTCCAGTTCCTGCGGCAGCAGACTGCGTTGAAGGGTGACGGCCGCCTCCCGCTGGCGGCGTTCGCTGGCGCGCAGCCGTTCGAGGGCCTCCACCTGATCGGTGACCTCGGCGGCGAAGATCAGCACCCCGCTGTCACCCGAAGTGGTGATGGGGGTGCAGGTGAAGGTGTAGTAGTGGGCTGTGCGCCGCCTCCGGCCCGGCGTGGTGCCCGCCGGAGCGGGGCCGCGCCGGTCCGGGACCGTCTCCGTCCGACGCTTCGGCACCCGGCGGGACTTGACCGTACGGGGCGTACCGCTGCGCCGTACCTGGTCCATCAACGGCAGCAGCCCCAGTTCCACCAGTTCCGGCATGGCCTCGCGGGCCGGCGCGCCGAGGGGACGCGGCCCGAACGCGTTCACATAGGCCTCGTTGACGAACGCGATCCGGTGCTCCGCGCCGTGGACGACCGCGGCCAGCGCGGGCACCTGGCCGAGCAGGGCGTGGATCGGCAGGGAGTCGATCGCGTGCGCGGGCTGCTGCGCCGCCCTGACAGTGCCGGCCGCGGCACCGGTGTCCGCCGCGCCGCGTCGTCCGTACGCCGTTGCCGGTCCGTCCGGGCCCTCGCGTCCGGCCGCCTCGGCGGCGGGGCGGCTGCGGGCGCCGGGGACGGTGGGTGCGGTGACGGTGTCCGTGCGTCGGTCCGGTGCCGCCTCACGGGGTGCGCCGGCGGTCCGGGCGCCGTCCGGGTCCGTCCCGGCGTACGGCATACCGGGATCGCTGCGGTCCGGCAGGGAGGCATCGGGCCCCTCCGCACCGGCCGCTCCCTTCGCGCCGCCGGCCGGGTCGGACGTCCCGTGTTCGCCGCCCGCGTTCTCCGGGGCGGCGGAGCCGCTGGCGACGGGGGAGTTGCCGGTGTCGGTGGATCCGCCCGCACCGCCGGGGTCCCGGTCGTCGTCAGGGGTGCCGGTGTCCGTGTCGGAGGTGGTGTCGGCCGTGCCGGTGGTGTCGGTCGTTTCTGCGCTGTCGGACGACCTCGCTCGCGCCCTTATCGCGGCCCTGGCCGCGGTCCGCCGCTGTGTGCCGGGCAGTCGGGCGCTCCAGCGCGTGAAGTTCACGTCGTCCGATTCCTTGTGTGATTCGCTGTGTTCGCTCGGGTCGCTCAGGGGCCGCTTCGGCAATCACTCTTCGCAGACGCGGGCCCACCCATGGTCACACGCCCAGTGTGGCGCACCGGACCACTGTTCGTCAGACGCCGCGGGGCGCCGAACGCGCGTCCGGGACCGCCGGGCGCGGGGGCGTCAGTCCTTGTCGGGACGCGGCACGCCGCCCGCCGCCAGCTCGAACTCGGCGCGCGGGTGTTCCAGCGAACCGAGCGACACGATCTCCCGCTCGAACAGACCCGAGAGCACCCATTCGGCCAGCACCCGGGCCTTGCGGTTGAAGGTCGGCACGCGACTGAGGTGATAGGCGCGGTGCATGAACCAGGCAGGGTAGCCCTTGAGTTTCCGCCCGTACACGTGCGCGACGCCCTTGTGCAGACCCAGTGACGCGACGGAGCCCGCGTGTGCGTGCCGGTAGGGGGTGGGCTCCCGTCCGTCCAGGACCGCGACGAGGTTGTCGGCGAGACGACGGGCCTGGCGTACGGCGTGCTGTGCGTTGGGGGCGCACACAGGCAGCTCCGCGCCGCCCGAGGAAGCCTGCGCCGCCGTGGCCCGTCTGCCTGTTCCCCGTCCTTTCCCGGGTTCTCTTTCGGGGCCTGTTCCGGCACCTGTTTCCGGGCTTCTCTCCGGGCCTGTTTCCCGTCCTGTTTCCAGACCTCTCTGCTGGCCTGTTTGCGGAGCTGTTTCCGTGCCGGCTTCCGCTGTCGGGGGATCGGGGACGGCCGACAGGTCGGGCACGGCTGCCGCGTCGCCGGCCGCCCACGCGTGCGGGACGCCCTCCACGCGGAGTGCGGCGTCGCACCGGAGCCGGCCCCGGGACGTCAACGGCAGGCCGGTACGGGCCAGCAGAGGGTGCGGTTTGACGCCCGCCGTCCACACGAGGGTGCGGGTCGGATGCCGGGAGCCGTCGCTGAGGGCGGCGATCCGGTTCTCGCACGAGTCGAGACGGGTGCCGAGGCGGACATCGATGTTGCGGGCCCGCAGCTCGCGCAGCGCATAGCCGCCCATCTCCTCCCCCACCTCCGGAAGGATGCGGTCACTGGCCTCCACCAGCAGAAATCGCAGGTCCTCCGCCGCGACATTGTGGTAGGAGCGGCAGGCGTGGCGCGCCATGTCCTCCAGTTCGGCCAGTGCCTCGACGCCCGCGTACCCGCCGCCGACGAAGACGAAGGTGAGTGCCGCGTCGCGGACGGCCGGGTCCCGAGTGGAGGAGGCGATGTCGAGCTGTTCGAGAACGTGGTTGCGCAGCCCGATGGCCTCCTCGACGGTCTTGAAACCGATGCCGTGTTCGGCGAGCCCCGGCACGGGGAGGGTGCGGGAGACGGAACCGGGAGCCAGCACCAGCTCCGTGTAGGGCAGTTCGACGGTCTGCGGCTCGACCCGCCGGCCCGGGCCCGCCTGGGCGGCGCGCGCCGCGTCGGCCTCCGCCGTGGCCAGGGTGCTGACGTGTGCGACGCGGCGTTCGTGGTCGATGCTGCGCGCCTCGCCGACGACGATCTGGCAGTGCGGCAGGACCCGGCGCAGCGGCACGACGACGTGGCGGGGCGAGATCGAACCCGCCGCGGCTTCGGGCAGGAACGGCTGGTACGTCATGTACGGGTCAGGGTCCAGGACCGTGATGGTGACCCCGGGGGCGAGGGCCTCGCCCGGCTGCGGCGCGTGAGCGGAACGGGCCGCCCCGCCGAGCCGCCGCCGCAGCCTGCGCTGGAGCCGCAGCGCGGTGTACATGCCGACGTAGCCGCCGCCGACGACGAGGATGCGCGTGGCTGCCGCGGGTTCGTTCGTGGCCTTCGTCACTCGTCCATGACGCACCCTCAGCCCCCGGTTTGTCCACAGGCCCCGCAATTCGTATGACCGGTATGCGCCGGGCGCGGGCTCTCGGCTCCGCCGCGGTGGCGCTGGCGGTCGGCGCAGGTCACCTACGGCCACGGCGGGGGCGCGCGGGCCGCGTCACCTCGTACGGCGGGCAGTGTGCGCCACAGGTGTTGGGAGCCGCACGAAGACGCCCCCTTCTCTCACGCCCTGGGCTCAACTATGTTCGTATCCGAGCGGGGTGCGGCAGGTGGACCATTGCGCCGCGTCCCAGCCCCGCAGACGCGGGGGTCTCCGGGGGGAGACAGAGATTTACCGGGGGAACAATGACGCACATTCAGGGTATGCACGGCTCTCATGCCGCCACGGCGACGACGGCTGCCGTCACCGCGCTCGCCGACAGCCGGCCCACCACCACGAACTCCGCGGCCGGCCCCGCGCGGGCGACCGCCACGGCACCCGCCGCCGCACCGCGCACCGCACCGCTGCGGGTGGACGCGCAGCGGAACCTCGAACACGTCCTGCGCGCGGCCCGCGAGGTCTTCGGTGAGCTGGGCTACGGCGCACCCATGGAAGACGTCGCCCGCCGTGCGCGGGTCGGCGTCGGGACGGTCTACCGCCGCTTCCCGAGCAAAGACGTCCTCGTGCGGCGGATCGCCGAGGAGGAGACGGCACGGCTGACCGAACAGGCCCGCGCCGCTCTCGGCCAGGAGGAAGAGCCGTGGTCGGCGCTCTCCCGGTTCCTGCGCACCTCCGTCGCCTCGGGCGCCGGGCGGCTCCTGCCGCCCCGGATACTGCGAGCCGAGGGCTGGACGGACGGCACACCGAGGGTTCCGCAGCAGCGGGCACCCGCCCACACCGAGTACGCCGACGCCGAGTACGCCAACGCCTCCGGGACCGGCGCTCCCACGGGCGCCGGCGCACCGCCGGACCTGCGGATCGTCGAGCGCACGCCGGCCGACTCGGCGGCCGGCGTCGGATACGACGGGCTGGACGAGGACCCGGGCGCCGTGGAACTGCTCCAGGTCGTCGGCCAGTTGGTCGAGCGGGCCCGCGCCGCGGGGGAACTGCGTCCGGATGTGACCGTCAGCGATGTGCTCCTGGTGATAGCCACCGCCGCGCCGTCCCTGCCCGACGCGGCGCAACAGGCCGCCGCCTCCACCCGGCTGCTGGACATCCTGCTGGAAGGGCTGCGCTCCCGCACCGCGCACTGAGGGCGACGGTGGTGGTACGTCCACCGTGTTGTGACCTGCCGTGCCGTGCTCTGCCGTTGTTGTGACGTTGTGTTGCGTCCCGACGTGTTGTGACGTGACGTGTTGTGGCGTGTCGTGTCGTGACCTGCCGTGCTGCGCGGAGCCTCTGTGGCTGAGCGGCCCCGGTTTTGCGGAACCGATGCCTTGGGCTGTGGGGCTGGCTGGGCCTTTGGGGACGGTGCCCTGTGGCTGAGGGGCTTGGCTTCGGGGGACGGTGCGCGGGTTGCTCGGGTGGCGGTGCGGTGCCGTGTGATGCGGCGGTGCTGCGTGAGTGAGCAGTGCGGCACGGTGCTTCGGTGCGGTGTGAGGCAGTGGTGCGGCGTGGTGCCTTCGGGCTGTGCCGTGTGTTGGTGGGATACGTCGCGGTGGTGCGGTACGTCGCCGTCGTGCGGCGGGCCGCCGTCGTGAGGGGCGCCGTCGTGGGGCGTCACCGTCGTGGGGGGTGTGCTCGGACGGCGATTCGTTCGTACGTCTGTGCGTTGTACCCCCGACGAGGGTGATTGGTCTGCTTGCCGGGCTCCGGAACTGCGGTGCTGTGCCACGCTGACGCGATGTTCCGCAGGCAGCGTGTGCAGGGAAGTCGCGGCTATGGGTGCTGACGGACAGCGGAAGCGGGGGCACGGTTCGGAGCGGGGAGCCCCGCCGCACGGGGAGTCTTCGGGGGAAGCCCACCACGTACCGGCGCAGGGCGCCCCTTCCGACCGGGAGACCGCAGACCCGCCTCCGGCCCCCTCCCGGCACGCTCCCGAACAGCGAGCGCCGGCGCGGGACGCCGCGGAGGGAAACACCTCCGGGCGGAGCGCCTCGGAGCAGCATGTGCCGGAGCACGTACCGGAGCAGCGTGGGCCGCATGACGCTCGGGCGACGCGGCACGGGGCCGTTCCGCCCGGTGTCGGTGCCGCTGATGACCGTGACAGTGGCGGGAGCGGCGGCGGCGCCCCTGCCGGGGGCGAGGCCGAGCCGGACGGAGGCCGGGTCGGGCCCCGCCACGGAGCCGCCCCGTCCCCGATCGATGGCGTCGGTGCCGGCGGGAGGGAGAAGGGGAGCGGGAACGAGAACGCGAGTGGGGAGGGGTGCGCAGACGAGAACGGGGGCGGAGGCGAGCCGTCGTCGCGGGCGAGTGGTGACGGCCCGGGCGGGCGGGAGCGCGGAGGCACCCGCAGCGTGGACGGGCGCGGGGGCCGGGGCAGCGGGTCCGGGAGTGCGGGGCCCCTGAGCGACACGGCGGATGGTGGCTCGCGGGGGGTCTCCGACACCGAGTTGGTCTCGCGGATGAGGGAGGGGGACCAGTGTGCGTACGCGGAGCTGTACCGGCGGCACGCCGAGCCGGTGCGACGGTACGCCCGTACCTGTTGCCGGGACGCGGACACGGCTGAGGACCTGACGGGTGAGGTGTTCGCGCGCACCCTCCAGGCCGTCCGGAACGGCAAGGGCCCGCAGACAGCGGTGCGGGCCTACCTGCTCGCTTCCGTACGGCATGTGGCCGCCGACTGGGCGCGGACGCGGCGGCGCGAGCAGCTGGTGGCCGACTTCGCGGTCTTCGTGCAGGCGGCGGCGGACGCCTCGGCGGGTCGGGAGGCGGAGACGCTCGACCTGGGCGCCGACGTCCGGGCGATGCGGCAGGCCGAACGGACACTCGTGGTGAGGGCGTTCCGGAGCCTGTCGGAGCACGACCGGATGCTGCTGTGGCACACGGCCGTCGAGGGCGCCAAGCCGCAGGATGTGGCTCCGCTGCTGGGCACGACGCGGGGTGCGGTGGCGACGGCGGCGCACCGGGCCCGTGAACACCTCAAGCAGGCGTACCTCCAGGCGCACGTCAGCCGGGCGCTCACGGCGGGCGGTGAGTGTGCGAGGTTCGCCGACCGGCTCGGCGCCTTCGCCCGTGGCGGGCTGCGGATGCGGGCCGAACGCGGGGTGGCCCGGCACTTGGAGGAGTGCGCGGAGTGCAGCCGGGCGGCGTCGGAGGTCCGCGACCTCAACCAGCACATCAGGCTGCTGGTGCCGGTGGCGCTCATCGGCTGGTTCGGCACGGCGGGTGGCGCGAAGGCGTTCGCCGCGCTGCTGGGCGGCGGTATGAGCGCGGCGGGCGCGGGCGGTGCGGCAGCGGCCGGTGGGAGCGCGGCTTCCGGCGCTGGAGCCGGTGCCGGGGCTGGAGCCGGTGGTACCGGTGGTGCGGGCGGGGCCGCTGCTGAAGGGCTCGGTACGCCGGCGAAGGTCGGTATCGGGCTGGGGGTCGTCGCCGCTGCCGGTGCCGTACTGGCCTACGCGCTGACGGGAGGGGATGAGGAGCCCCCGAAGAAACCGCAGGCCCG
Source organism: Streptomyces albus subsp. albus (assembly GCF_000725885.1). Taxonomy (GTDB): domain Bacteria; phylum Actinomycetota; class Actinomycetes; order Streptomycetales; family Streptomycetaceae; genus Streptomyces; species Streptomyces albus. The sequence continues at coordinate 9,898 of NZ_JODR01000001.1, forward strand.
TCACCCCGCGCCGCCGGCCGCCCCCCGGCAGCCGCCCAGCCCGGAGCCGCCCGAGCCGGAGCCGCCCCGGCCGCGGCCCGCGCCGGCCGAGCCACAGCCCGCGCGGAAGGCGTCACCCGAGGCGCCGCCACCGCCGGTCCGCCCGGCGCCCGCCGCGAAGCCCGGGCCGGCACCACGGCCTGCTCCACCGCCCCCTCCGCCTCCGGAGTCCGAGCCCGCGCCCGAGCCGACGCCGCCCGAGCGCCCCCGGCCGGTTCCGCCGCCCCCGCCCCCTCCCCCGGTCGCCGAGCACGTGGTGGAGGTGACGGAGCACCGGGTGACGGTGCGGTCCACCGTCGGGGGGCGGACCGTGCGGGTGGTGGTGGAGCGTCGGGCCCCATCGGAGACACTCGGTGGGCATGCAGGGTCCGTTTCCGTCTCCCTGACGTCGTCCGAGCGCGCGACAGCCGGGCGCCCGAGGGCCGAACGCCCGGGGACCGAACGCTCGGCGGCCGGACATTCGGCGTCCGAACGTTCTGCGTCCGGGCGCTCGGCGTCCAAACGCTTGACGGCCCAGCCCTCGGCGTCCGGGCACTCGGCAGCCGGGCGTCCCGCCTCCAGGCGTACGGCCATCGGGGGTCCGGCCTCCGGGCACGGGCAGTCCGACACGTCGGCGTCGCCGTCCGCGGCGCCACCGTCCCGGTCAACGCCGTCCCGCTACCCGTCCCCGCCGGTGTCGCCGTCGAGGACGCCGTCGTCGCCCGGGGCATCGTCGTCCGGGGCGTCGCCGTCGGGGGCGTCGCCGTCGGAGGCGTCGTCTTCCGGTGCATCGCCCTCCGGTGTGTCACCGGCGAGGTCGTCGTCCGGGGCGGCCTCGTCGGCGTCGAGTTGGGCGCACAGTTTGTCGAGGCAGGCGGCGGCCTCCTCGGCGGACAGCGGCGGTTCGGCGGTGCCGGCGGCCCCGCGCTCGGCCCCACCCGGGTCGGCCTCCCGGCCCTGACCCCCGTCCCGGCGGCCCTCGGGGGAGGCGGCGCCGGAGAAGGCGCGGACCATACCGTCCAGGCGGAGTTCCGGGACACTCGCCGGGAGTTCGCGGCGCAGCCGTGCGGCGGCGTCCGCGAAGCGCAGGGCGAGCGCGTGCCGGCCGGCGCGGGACAGTACGTACCCGGCGGTCAGCAGAGTGTGGCCCAGGAGGTGGTCGGGGACGGCGACCTCCACGGCGGTACGCACCGCCGACCGCGCCGCGCGGAAGGCTCGGGGGAGGTGGCCGGACCCCTCGTCGGCGGCGATGCGCGCGTCGAGGTCGAGCAGCAGCACCTCCAGGGCGGCGGGCGGGGTGCCGACCCCCGCGTACTCCCTCGTCCGCAGGTGGAGGCGGCGGGCGCGGGCGGTGTCACCCTGTTCCACCGCCGCGACCGCGCGGACGTAGACGGCGAGGGTCTGGGCGTCGCGAATGCCGAGCTGATCGGCGTCCGCGATGGCGCGCCGGGCGAGGGAGTCGGCCTGCTCCGCGTCGCCCTGGCGGTACCAGATCTCGGCGATACGGGCGAGCAGCACCGGCATCTCCGTGAGGGCGCCGAGCTGCTGTGCGTGGCGCAGCGCGACCTCGCACTCGGCGCGGGCGTCCTCGTAGCGGCCTTCCTGTACGGCGATTTCGGCGCGCAGTCCGGACACCTGGCTGAGCAGCCAGCGGTCGCCGGTGCTGTCGGCGAGGGCGTCGAGTTCGGGCAGGTATTCGCGGATACCGGCGTATCCGGCTTCTCCGTCGGGGAGGTCGAGGCGGACGTGCGCCTGGAAGAGGAGGGAGACGGCCAGCGCCCAGGGGGAGCCGTGGCGGCGGCAGTTGGCGACGGTGTCCCGGACGGATGCGACGAGGCCCCGGGTGCCCTCCAGCATGTGGGCGGTGACCGGCCACAGCATGCCGGGGAAGCGGGCGGAGGCCGGTCCCGGGGTGCGGAAGAAGGCGACCAGTTCCGCGGCGACGGCGCGGCGGCCGGGGTCGGTGAGCAGTTCCTGCGTGCGGTGCTCGGCGAGGAGGAAGCAGTCGAGGAGCTGGAACTCGCGGTAGAGCAGTTCCTCCTCCCCGGTGCGCTCCTCCGGTGCGGCGGGCAGCAGGGAGAGGGCGGACTTGGCCCATCCGGAGCCCTCGTCGCGGTAGTTGCGCAGCCACCAGAACCAGCCGACGGCGCGCACCAGCGCGGCGAGTGTTTCCAGGTCCCGGGCGCGCAGGGCGCGATGGAGGGCCGCCCGGATGTTGTCGAGGTCGGCCTCGACGCGGGGCAGCCAGGAGAGTTGTTCGGCCGAGCGGATACGGGGTTCGGCGGCCGTGGCGAAGCGGAGTATCTGCGCGGTGTGCCGGTCCTCGGCCGCGTCCCGGTCGTCCGCGTGCTCGGCGGCGCGTTCGCGGGCGTAGTCGTGGATGGTCTCCAGCATCCGGTAGCGCACACCGGTGCCCGCCAGGGCGGGCGGCTGGTCGGCGACGAGTATGGACTTGTCCACGAGGGCGGACAGCAGATCGAGTACGTCGTCGGGACGGTTGTCCGCGCCGCCGCGCCCCCCGTCACCGTCGTCGGCCCCGTCGTCGGCCCCGTCCGCGCACACGTGCTCGGCGGCGGACAGGGTGCAGCCGCCGGCGAAGACGGACAGCCGGCGCACGACGGTGCGCTCCCGCTCGTCCAGCAGGTCCCACGACCAGTCGACCACGGCCCGCAGCGTCTGCTGGCGCGGCAGGACGGTACGGCTGCCGCTGGTCAGCAGGCGGAACCGGTCGTCCAGCCGGTCCGCGATCTGGCGCGGGGTCAGCGACCGCAGCCGGGCCGCGGCCAGTTCGATCGCCAACGGCAGCCCGTCGAGGCGCCGGCAGATCTCCGCCACCGCCGCCGGGTCCTCCCCGGTGCGGAAACCGGGACTGGCGGCGGCGGCACGGTCGGCGAAGAGACGGTGCGCGGACGCCGGTGGCAGCGGCTCGACCGGGCGTACGGCCTCCCCCGGCACCCCGAGCGGCTCCCTGCTGGTCGCCAGCACGGTCAGCCCGGGGCAGTGCGCCAGCAGCGTCTCGGCGAGGGTGGCCGCCGCATGGATGACGTGCTCGCAGTTGTCGAGCACCAGCAGCGTGGTGCGGTGCTCCAGGTGTTCGACCAGCAGCCCGGTGGCGTCCTGTTCGCCGCCCAGCGATCGGGCGCCCTCGGTGGCCGCGGTGGACAGGGCCGTCACCCGGCGGCCGAGTGCGCTGAGGACGGCGCCGGGGACGGCCGCGGGGTGGTCGAGCGGCGCCAGCTCCACCAGCCAGGTGCCGTCCGGGTACGGCGCCGGTGCGGCGGCTGCCGCGGTCGCCGCGACCTCCTCGGCGAGCCGCGTCTTCCCGGAACCGCCCGGCCCGGTCAGGGTGACCAGCCGGGAGCCGGTCAGGTCGGTGCCGATCGCGGCGATCTCGGCCTCCCGCCCCACGAAGCTGGTCAGCCGCGCCCGGAGATTGCCGGGCGCGCGCCGCGTCCCGCCCGACCGGTCCTCGCCCCACCGGTCCTCGCCCCACCGGTCCTCGCCCCACCGGTCGCCGTCCCATCGGTCGCCGTCCCACCGGTCACTGTTCCGGTACGGCATCCCGTGGGGGGCGGAGGGCTCGGGGTACGAGGGGGATGCGGGGTGCGCGGAGTGCGTGGGGGGCGTGGAGTGTGTGGAGTGCGTGGGGGACGTGGACGGTGCGGACGGTGTTGCTGCTGTTGCCGGTGCGGCTGGTGTGGACGGCTCGGGGTGCGCGGAGGGCGTGGGGCGCGCGGGGTACGCGGACGGCTCGCGGTGCGCGGACGGTGCGGAATGGGCCGGGGGCTCGGTGGGGGCCGGGGGCTCCGCGTAGGCGGGTTGCGCGGAAGGTGCCGGGTGCGCCTGGGCGGGGCCGGGAGCCGGTGCGGTTCCCGCTGCGGGGGCGGTCCCGTGGCCGGGGGCGGGGTTCACGGTGCCGGCCGTACCCGGGGCGGCGGCTGACCCAGGGGCGGCATCCGGGCCGGGGCGGGCGGCCGGTCCAGGACGGGTGGCCGGGCCGGTGGCGGCGTTCGGGGAGCCGGGGGTGGTGCCTGGGGCTGTGCCCAGCTGGCCGGCGGCTCTGCTCCGGTCCGCCGGGCCTCTCCCGTGGCTGGCGCTCCAGTTCGCCGGGTCTCTCTCATAGTTGGCGCTCCGGTCCGCCGGGCCGGCGCTCTCAGCGGCGCCGCTCCCGCCAGAACGCGTCCCGGTGCCGGCACCGGGACCGGGACCGCGGCCGGTGGTGTGCGGGCCTGCCCACGTGCCCGGCGCCGTACCCGGTGCGGCGCCCGGTTCCGTGGCGGGGGCCACGGTGCCGGGTCTCGGGGTCCCGGCGGCCAGCAGCTCCGCGTGCAGGGCGCGCAGCTCGGCGCCCGGGTCGGCGCCGAGGCGGGTGGCTATGCCGCGGCGTACGGACTCGTACTCGGCCAGTGCCTCCGCCGTACGCCCGCTCTCGTGCAGGGCGCGCAGCCGCAGCACCTGCAACGGCTCGTCCAGCGGGTGCTCAGGGGCGAGCTGTCGCAGTTCCGGGAGGATCTGCGCGGCGCGGCCGAGGGCGAGGTCGGCGGCGAACCGCCGGTGCAGGGCCGCATGGCGGAGCGCCTCGGCACGGGCGGCGGCGGTGGCCCGGTCGGGCAGGTCGGCGAGGGCCGGGCCGCGCCACAGGGCGAGCGCTTCCCGGAGGAGGTCGGCGGCGTGTGCGGGGTCGCCGTCCGCCAGGGCCCGTTCGCCCTCGGCGGCGAGCCGTTCGAAGCGGTGCAGGTCGACCTCGTCGCGGTCGGGATCGACGCGCAGCCGGTAGCCGCCGGGCAGCGACTCGACGGCTTCCTTGCCGAGGGCCCGGCGCAGTCTGCCGACGAGGGCCTGGAGCGCGGCCGGTGCGTTCTCGGGCATCGCGTCGTCCTCGGCGTCCGCCCAGATCTCTTCGATGAGGGTCCGCGGCGAGACGGGTGCGCAGCCGTGGGCGCGCAGCGCGAGCGCGGCGAGCAGCGCGCGCAGCCGCTGCCCGCTCAGCGGGAGCGGCCGATCCGCTTCGTCGCGGGCCTCGCTGGGGCCCAGGATCAGATAGCGCACCGCCCCATTGTCCCTGTCGTCCCCGTCCGGCCCCTCCGCTTTTCCGCCCGGCCCCGGGGCCGGACCTCCGCCGCCCCCATCGCCTCCCGGCGGACCTGCGGCGCACCGTCCGGGCCCGCGGCACCCCTCCGGCCCCGTGGCACACCGTACGGCGCGTCACGGTGTCACCCCCACGCGGACCTGCGCGGTTCCCGCGCGGGCAGGCCGGCAGTGGGCTCCCGCGCGGGCAGGCCGGCGGTGGGTGAGGAGCCAGGGGCGTCATCCCGCGGCGGGCGGGAGGATGCGTTCGTAGCGGGCATCCGGTGTGACGCCCGCCGCCGCGGCCCGGTGGCGGGGTGCGGCGGTGCCGGTCCAGCAGGTGCCGCGGCGGGCCAGGAGACGCTGGAGCCACAGTTCCATGGAGACCAGGTCGGCGATGCCTTCGGGCGGAAGCGGTTCGCCGCGTGCCACGCGTCGGACGGCCTGGCGTACGACGCGGGCCTCGACCAGCCCGGCCTGGGCGAGCAGCGGCGCTTCGAAGAGTCGCAGCAGATGGTCGGCGGCGAGTCTTATCCCGGCACGGAGGGCGGCGTGGTGTCCGGCGTGGGTGGGGGCGCCCCAGCCGGGCGGCAGGTCGTGGACGCCGGCGCCGGCGAGGGCGGCGCGCAGTACGGAGGCGCGCGCACCGGGGCGTACCCGGAGGGCTTCTGGGAGTGCGCGGGCGGCGCGTACGACCTGGTTGTCGAAGTAGGGGGCGTGCAGCCGCTGGTTGCGGATCTCCGCGGCCTGTTCGAGGACGCGGTGGTCGGCCGCGGCGCGGGCGAGGGCGGCGCGGGCCCGCCGTTCGCCGGGGCGTTCCACGGTGGGCCGGGACTCGGCGGCGGCCTCCAGGCGGAGGGAGACCTCGGCCAGTGCGGCTCCGGTCAGCCAGCGTGCCGCCGGGCCGGGACGGCACCAGGTGAGGGCGGCCACGGAGGCGTCCGCCGCGCTGTCCCCGCCGTCGGGCCAGGGGTCGAAGGCGGAGGCGGTGAAGGCACCGTCGCGCAGCAGTGCGGCGGTTTCGGCGATGCCGTCGCGGTACGGGGTGCGGGCCAGCCGGCGTGCGGCCCGGTAGACGGTGACGGGCACCAGCAGCGAGCGTCCGGTCGGCTGTCCTTCGGCGCGGGCCAGTGCCGCGACGGGGCGGACGAGATGGCGGCGGCGCCGGTCCAGGAGGAGGTCGGCGAGGCGTGCGGGGTGGGCGTCGAGGACGTGGCGGGCGCCGGCGCCGAGGAAGTGGTCGGCGCTGCCCGCTGCCAGTCGGTGCCGGTGGCGCGCGGCGGTGACGAGGGAGGGCGCGGGTTCGTCGGTGAGGGGACCGGCGGCCAGGTCGGCGAAGGGGAGGGTCTCCTCGCCGCCGGTGACGACGAGGTGGCGCAGCCGCGGGTCGGCGGCCAGGGCGCGGGCGCGTTCGAGTTCGGCGGCGGGGCTGTCGTCGCCCGCGCCGTCGTGCGGCGCCGCGTGGGTGCCGGGCCGGGTGAGGTCGTTGAAGGTGACGGCGAGGAGACGTTCACCCGCGTCGGCGGCGCCGGTGCCGAAGACGGTGCCGGGGCTGCCGGGCAGTCCGGCGGCGAGCAGGGCGAGGGTGCCGGAGGCGGCCCCGCCGGACAAGTCGGCGCCGACGCCGGGTGCGGGGCCGCCGCGGGCGCGTTGCCGGTCGGCGGGTCCCATGCCGGGGACGGGGCCCGGGTCGCGCACGTCGAAGTCGTGTTCGGCGGCGTGGCGGGGTGCGGTGAGCCGGGCGCGCACGGCGTCCACGAGAGCGTCCCGCAGGCCGTCGACCGCCGCCTGGGGGTCGGTGGGCGGGGCGCCGACGACGAGCGAGGCCGGCGATTCGTAGCCGGCGATCTCGCGGCTGCCGCCGTCGCGGACGATGAGCGCGTGGCCGGGCGGTACCCGGCTGACGCCGCGGTAGGGGGTGCCGTCCCCGAGGGCTTCGGGCGAGTCGGGGCAGGCGAGGAGGGCGGCGAGGTGGCCGAAGTCGAGTTCGGCCTCGACGAGGTCGGCGAGCGGCAGGGCGGCGGTCGCGTAGGCGGTGCCGCCGGCCCAGGGGGTGTGGAAGACGGGCCGGGCGCCGGCCAGATCGGCGGCGACGGTGATGCGGCGGCCGACGCAGGCGACGGCGGTGTAGCTGCCGGGCCAGGCGGTCAGATGGCGAAACGCTCCGCCACGGGCGGCGATCAGGCCGAGGCGGAGTTCGTCGTCGCTTGCGCCGCACCGGCCGAACACGGCGAGCCGGTGCCCGGGTTGGGCCTCCACGACGCGGATCTCGTCCGGCCGCCAGTCGCCGACCGCCCACAGCGGGTCGGGGCCGCCCCACAGTGCCTGCGCCCCGACGGGCCAGAGCACGCCGTCGCTGCTGCCACTGCCGTCCGGTACGCAGGCGGTGTGCGCGTCGTCACCGACCGGGCCAGGGCCGCTGTGGGGGCCGTACGTGCCTGACGGGTCTGGCGGGCCGCCCGGGCCGAACGGGCCTGCCGCGCCCGGAGCACCGTCGGTGCCGTGGTGGTCGTAAGGGCCGGCGGAACCGTGGAAGTTGCTGGAGCCGAAGTGGCTGGTGGAGCGGTAGGAGTCGTACGAGCCGCCGGAGCCGTACGGGCCGCCGGAGCCGTAGGGGCCCCGCCCGTCGGAGGTGGCGCGGGAGGTGTCGCGCCACCGCCGGTTCCCCGGCGCGGCGCTGCTCCACCCCACCAACCAACGCATCGCCGCCTGCCTTCGCGTCTGCCGTCGCGTCACTCCGCCGCTGTCCGCCCGCTGTCCGCCGTCACCGCGCCGCATGTCCGCGGCACCGCGCGGGGCGGACGGGGCCGGGCGCGGCGGCTGCGCGCCGCCGGGAACCCGCTGCCGTTGCGGCTATGGTGCCACGAGAGTGGCGCACGGGAGTCGCGCAAGGGGCGCATGCACAAGGGGAATGCGCTGCTCATCTGCTCCCCGGCGGCTCCCCTGCCCCCTTCCCACGCCACGCCGTCGTCCGGACGTTCTCGCGCCGAGTCCGTTCCGGTCGCCGCGACGGGGTGACGGCGCGGGCATATTCCTCTGGTCTCGTCCTCCGGCACCGCACACGCGACCGATGTCATTCGGCCAAATCCAGTCGGTCGACCACGGCGGTGACCGATGCCTTGACGCACCGTCACACGGCGCCGAACCGCCGGCGTACGGAGGGCGACGGGACTGACCGAACGGGCCCCGAAAGGCCATACGGAGCCGGGCACTCCGGGCGCCCCGGAGAGTCGCACACGCGGTGCACGGGTGCACGGTCGATCACGGTTCCGGACCCGCCCGGAGGACGCCGCCCGCACCCCGAACCGCCACCCGGTGCGGAGCCCGAACGGGTGCCCGTACCGCTCCCCGGGAGCCATCCCGAACGACCGCACGGCGGCGGCGTACGGGGGTTCGAAACCGGGACGCCGAGACCCCGCCGCCCCCGCACACGGGCGACCGGGAAACCCCGCGCCGCAGCCGCACCCGTCCACCGGTCCGCGCCCGGCCGCACCACCCCGGTGCGGGCCACGCCCCGGCCGCTCCGCACCCGTGCAAAAGCCACTCCGCGACCGGCTCCCCGAGACGCCCGCCCCGGCCGCGCACAACCAGTGCGGGGCTCTTGACGCGTCCCCCAGGACGACACCAACCACCCGTCCGCTCCGAGGACTTCACCGCTCGGACCGGCGGAAACGCCCCGTCCGAGGGGTGGCCGCGGGGCGCTCTTCCCGCCCTCTCACGACCCCCGCCGCACCGTCCGCACGGCAGCTCCGCACCCAGGACGGGCGGGTGCGCGAAGAACGGTCGGAGGGGAGGGCGACGGGCCGTACAAGGGCTTCGGGCGGCATCGGCAAGAGGGGTGGAACCGGGCCTTCCGCCGGGCTTCCACGACCGTCCGGGACGGTCGCGGACCGCTCTCGGCCCACCCGTTCCGGAGGGGGCGCGGCGCGGGCCCGGCCGGCTTGCCCCGCCGGCCGGGCCGGGAAGCGCGTTCGGTCCTCCCGGCCCGGACCGCCGCCCGCGGGGAATGAGGCGGCGGTGTCCCCCAGCCCACTGAACCTGTGCAGCGGGCCGACCCACGCGACTCCCATCGAACCGCTGCCCGACAGCGCCGGGCAGGCGCATGGGCGGGCGCACGGCCACACACGAGGGGCACGGAAAAACGGACCGCGAAACCACCCGGACCGGGGACCCCCGCGCACGATTCCGGCCGTCTCGCGCGGGGCAGCATGAGGGTGGCACGTGACCCCCGCACGTACACGCGTACGGACATAGATCCCGCCATCCCCCATGACACCCCTTAACGGTGGGCATGCGGCGAACTACGCTGTGTTCGCAGTGCTTTCCGCGCCGCGCAGTGCGCAGCGACGGGAGGGGGCCCCGCGCCAGAGCCGCGGGGCGGTCGTCGGTGTGGTCAGGGGTGCGCATGTCCAGGGAGTCACGCGGGCCGAATGAGAAACTCGGCACCGTCCTCGCCCTCGCAGGGATCAGCAACGCCGGACTCGCCCGAAGGGTCAACGACCTCGGGGCCCAACGTGGCCTCACGCTCAGGTACGACAAGACGTCGGTGGCCCGATGGGTGTCGAAGGGGATGGTGCCGCAAGGAGCGGCCCCCCACCTCATCGCCGCTGCCATCGGCAGCAAGCTCGGCCGTCCGGTGCCGCTGCACGAGATCGGCCTCGCGGACGCCGATCCGACGCCCGAGGTCGGGCTGGCCTTCCCCCGCGACGTGGGAGCCGCCGTCAAGTCCGCCACCGACCTCTACCGGCTCGACCTGGCCGGGCGGCGCGGCGGCGGCAGCATCTGGCAGTCGCTCGCCGGGTCGTTCTCCGTCAGTGCCTACGCCACCCCGGCGTCCCGCTGGCTCATAACCCCCGCCGACAGTTCCGTCGCGCGCCACGTCGAGTACCTGGAGAGCGGCGCCGGAGACGGGAACAGAACGGACGGCGGCAGAGCGGGCGCCCACGCGGCGCACCGTACGCAACAGACGGCGCAGGGCGCCGGCCCCAACGGCAACTCCGCGGAAGGCCGCGGCCGGGAGGGGCAGCCGGCGGACCCGGAAGGCTTCGGAACCCCACTGCGTGTCGGCCACACGGACGTGTCCAAACTGCGGGAGGCCGCCGACGAGGCACGCCGCTGGGACTCCAAGTACGGGGGCGGCGACTGGCGTTCGTCCATGGTCCCCGAGTGCCTGCGGGTGGACGCCGCGCCCCTGTTGCTGGGTGCCTACACCGACGAGGTGGGCCGCTCCCTCTTCGGCGCCACGGCGGAACTGACGCGCCTTGCGGGCTGGATGGCGTTCGACACCGGACAGCAGGAGGCGGCCCAGCGCTACTACATCCAGGCGCTGCGGCTCGCCCGTGCCGCGGCGGACGTGCCCCTCGGCGGCTACGTTCTCGCCTCCATGTCGCTCCAGGCCACCTACCGCGGCTTCGCCGACGAGGGCGTCGACCTGGCGCAGGCCGCGCTGGAACGGAACAGGGGCCTGGCGACGGCCCGCACGATGAGCTTCTTCCAGCTGGTCGAGGCCCGCGCCCACGCCAAGGCGAACGACGCGCAGGCGTGCGCGGCGGCGCTGGCGGCGGCCGAGAGCTGGCTGGAGCGCTCCCGCGACGGCGACCCGGACCCCTCCTGGCTGGACTTCTACTCCTACGACCGGCTCGCGGCCGACGCCGCCGAGTGCTACCGCGATCTGAAGGCGCCGCGCCAGGTGCGCCGGTTCACGGAGAAGGCGCTCTCCCAGCCGAAGGAGGAGTTCGTCCGCTCGCACGGGCTGCGGCTCGTGGTCTCCGCCGTGGCCGAACTGGAGTCGGGCAACCTCGACGCGGCCTGCGCCGCGGGGGTGCGTGCCGTCGAGGTCGCGGGGCGCATCTCGTCCGCCCGGACGACGGAGTACGTGCGCGACCTCCTCAACCGCCTGGAGCCGTACGGGGACGAGCCCCGGGTGGCCGAACTCCGCGAACGGGCACGCCCGCTGCTGATGGCCCCGGCGTGAGACCGGGCGCGGGGCTCCGCGTGGGACGGAGCGCGGGGCTCCGCGTGCGGCGGAGCACAGGGCTTCGCGTCGGGCGGAGTTCACGGCTCCGCGTCAGGCGGAGTTCACGGCTTCATGTGTGCGGGCGCTGTGGAGCCCGCGCGGACCGGAGCGCAGTGTGCGACGGGCAGCGGCACGTGTGCGGTGACCGCCTGGGTGAGTACGGCGGCCAGGTGCTCCGCGCCGTGCCGGGCCGCTGCGGATGTCCGGGCCGCCGCGGACGGCCGGGCGACCGCCTGCTTCCCGACCACCGTCGGCGGCCGGTCCGCAGCCGGCGTCCGGACCACCGTCGGTATCCGGTCTACCGCCGGCATGCGGTCTACCGCCGGCATCCGGACCACCGCCGGCATCCGGACCGCCCCGTGGACGAACGGTGACCGCGGACGATGATCAACAGCGTGACGGGCACCGCAGCGGGCCGTCGGCGTCGGGGTCCATGATGGAGGGCGTGACCTCGACGTCCGGACAACTCGACCGCGGCACCGCAGGCGGACCCGCCGGCGGGCTCGACTGCGACGTGCTGGTGATCGGCGCCGGCGTCGTCGGCCTGTCCACCGCGTACGCGCTGACCCGACGCGACCCCGGCACCCGGGTCGTCGTCCTGGAGAAGGAGCCCGGCCCCGCCCTGCACCAGACGGGCCGCAACAGCGGCGTGATCCACAGCGGCATCTACTACCCTCCCGGCTCCCTCAAGGCGCGGTTCGCGCTGCGGGGCGCAGCCGAGATGGTCGCCTTCTGCGCGGAGCACGGCATCGCCCACGAAGTCACCGGCAAACTCATCGTGGCCACCGAACACGAGGAACTGCCCCGGCTGCACGCCCTCATCCAGCGCGGACGGCAGCACGGCATCCCCGTACGCGAACTGGGCCCGGCCCAGATCGCGGAGCACGAGCCGCATGTGCGGGGGCTCGCCGCCATCCATGTGGGCACCACCGGGGTGTGCGACTTCCCGGCCGTGGCCCGGCAACTGGCCAGGTCGGCGCAGGAGGCGGGCGCCGAGGTGCGGTACGGCGCCGCCGGCCAGGTCACCGCCGTGGACCGCCGCCTCGGGCGCGGCGTCGCCGTACGAACGGCGGACGGCACGGTGCTGCGGGGCCGCGCGCTGGTCAACTGCGCGGGACTGCACTGCGACAGCATCGCCCGGCTCGCCGGGGACACCCCGCCGGCGCGGATCTTCCCGTTCCGGGGCGAGTACGCCGAACTCGTCCCCCACCGCGAACACCTCGTACGCGGGCTCGTCTACCCGGTGCCCGACCCCGCCTTCCCCTTCCTGGGCGTCCACCTCACCCGTGGCGTGCACGGCGGCGTCCACGTCGGACCCAACGCCGTCCCCGCTCTCGCCCGGGAGGGCTACGCCTGGCGCCACGTCCGCCCCACCGACCTCGGCGGCTTGCTGACCCACCCCGGCGTGTGGCGCATAGCCCGCCGCCACTGGCGCTACGGTGCCGGCGAGATACACCGCTCCCTCTCCCGTACGGCCTTCACCGCCGCCGTCCGCCGCATGCTGCCGGACGTCACGGAAGCCGACCTGCGCCCCGCCCCCGCGGGGGTGCGGGCCCAGGCCGTACTGCGGGACGGCACGCTCGTCGACGACTTCCTCCTCACGGAGGGCCCGCACACCGTGCACGTCCTCAACGCCCCCTCCCCCGCCGCGACGGCCTCCCTCCCCATCGGACGGGAGATCGCCCAGCGGGTGACGGGCGTACTCGCCGACCGCTGACGGCCGAGGCACCGCCCGCTCCCGTGCCGCCCCGGTGTGACACGGCTCGCACCCCGTCCCCCGTAAAATCGAAACATCGTGTCCGAAAGCAAGAACCTCCGCAGCGACCAGCTCGCCCACCAGGCGGGACCCGGCACCGAGCAGGGCCCCGGCTCCGAGCAGGGACGACCGCCGCGCCAGATGGCGCGGATGTTCCCGCCGGGCGCCGGCCCCTCCCCCGATCCGGCCGGCTCCCACCACGAGCGCCGCATCCGCAGCTTCCAGCCACGCCGCAGCCGCGTGACCAAGGGCCAGCGGGCCGCACTGGAGCGGCTGTGGCCCCGCTGGGGCTTCGACGTGGACGGACTGCACCGCATCGACCTCGCCGAGCTGTTCGGCGACCCCGATCTACCCGTCGTCCTGGAGATCGGCTTCGGCATGGGCGAGGCCACCGCCCGGATGGCCGCCGCCGACCCCGGCACCGGCATCCTCGCCGTCGACGTCCACACCCCCGGCCAGGGCAACCTGCTGCGCCTCGCCGACGAGCAGGGGCTCACCAACGTACGCGTCGGCAACGGCGACGCGATCATCCTGCTGCGCGAGATGCTGGCCCCCGACTCCCTCTCCGGCCTGCGCCTCTACTTCCCCGACCCCTGGCCGAAGGCCCGGCACCACAAGCGGCGGCTGCTCCAGCCCGAGTTCCTCGACCTGGCCGCCGGCCCCCTGCGCTCCGGCGCCGAAGTGCACTGCGCCACCGACTGGGAGGACTACGCGGAGCAGATGCTGGAAGTACTCTCCGCACACCCCGACTACGAGAACACCCAGCCCGACGGCGGCTACGCCCCCCGCCCCGCCCACCGGCCGCTGACCCGCTTCGAGGGACAGGGCCTCGACAAGGGCCACGTGGTGAGGGACCTGGTCTTCCGCCGCCGCTGAGGGGCTGCGGCTGCCGGCTGCCGGCGTCGCCTCCGCCGCGTCTTGGGGGGGCGCGGTCTTGGGGGCGTGCCTTGGGGGCGTGCCTTGGGAAGGGGGCGCCTTAGGGGCGCGCGCCTCGTGGGTGCGCCTTGGGCGGGCGCCTCGGGGAGGGGTGCCTCGGGGAGGGGGCGCCTCGGGGAGGCTGGTGCGGTGGCCTGTGGACGGTGCTGGTCCGGTGGTGACGCTGCGCGGGGCTGGTGCGCCCTCGCTGCCGGCCGTCCACTGTTTCGGGCGCGGCGTGCGCGGGCTTCCGGCGGCGGTTGTGCCGGGACCGCAGCGGGCGTCACCCACACTGGTTACTGTCGATGGGTGCATGACGAGGCAGCCGGCGCCCCCGACACGCCGCCCAACCCGACGCCCCCGGGGCAGCCCCCGAACCCTCCCGCGCCGGCCCGGCCGGCCCCCGCCGGCCGACGGCCGCGGGGCGGGTCGGGCCGTCCTGCGGCCGGTCCGGGCGACACGGGCGCTGTGGATGGGGCGGGCGACGCGGGCCGTGCGGATGGCGCGGACGGTGCGGCGGCAGGCATGGACAGCCGGGAAAGGCCGGACAGTGCGGGCAGTGCGCATGCTCCGGGAGGGCCCGGGATCGCAGTAACGGGCGAGCAGCATGCCGCAGCGCAGGACCGGCAGGGGGCCGGTGCGCGGGAGGGGGACGGGGACGACATGGGGGAGGGGCACGACATGAGTGGTGCCAGTGGGGGCGCCAGCGGTGGTGCCGCTGTTGCGGGTGGTGCCGGAGGGGCGGGGGCGGCCCCGCACGGAGAAGGACCGGGCACATCGCCTGCGGCCTCACACGGGGAGGAGTCGGGCATATCTCCCGCAGCCCCGCATGGCGCGCCGTCGCCGCCGCCTGAAACGGCTCCGGGCCCACCCAGTACGACTCCAGCTCGCCCCGAGGCGAATCCGGTCGCACCCGGTACGGCTCCCGCCCCGACCGGTACGGAGACGGCCTCGACGGGTACGGCGCCACCCCGGACAGTCCCGGTCGGGCCCGATACGGCCCCAGCCTCGACGGAGACGGCTCCGGCCCCACCCGACGCGGCTCCGGTCCCACCCGACGCGGCTCCAGTAGCGCCCGACGCGGCCCCAGCCACGCCCGGTACCGCTCCGGCGCCGCCCGACACGGCCCCGGCCCCGACGGAGACGGCTCCGGCACCGCCGTCCCCGCAGGTGCCTTCCCCGGCGCGGGGCAACCCGTACGCGGCGCCGCCCGGGCCGTATACGCCGACGCCGTGGGCGCCACATTCGCTGGGCCGGCCGGAGGGTGCCCCGCCGGCGGTTCCCCCTGCGGGCCCGCACTACCCGGAGGTGGCGGCGCCACCGGCGCAACCGGGCGGGATGCCGCCTGCCGCCACGGACGGGCACGCCCCCACCGGGCACCCTTCGGGTACGCCCTCCCCCACGGCGCCGGGCAGCGGCGTACCCGGCGGCGCGACCGATGCCGTACAAGGCGGGGGCACTCCCAGCGGCCCGCCGCACCACGCGCACCACGCCGCCCTCCAGACACACCCCGTACCGTCCTGGTGGCAGCGGCACCGTCACACTTTGCGGGCCACGACGCTGATCGTGCTGCTGGCGCTGTGCGGGCTGATGATCCTCGCGCTGGTGCGGGAGCAGACGGGTACGACCGGCCTGCTGGTCGGTTTCGGGCTGGCGCTCTTCCCCGTACCGCTGCTGCTGGCGGCGTTCCGCTGGCTGAGCGCGCCGCTGCCCGCACCGTGGCGCACCCACCTGTTCGCGTTCGCGTGGGGCGCGTGTGCGGCGACGCTGGTGGCGATCCTCGCCAACGGTTTCGCCACCGACTGGCTGGCCTCCTCCGTGGTGGTGGACTCACCGCGCGAGGCGGACACGTTGGGCGCCACGTTGATCGCCCCCGTCGTGGAGGAGACGACGAAGGCTGCGGCGATCCTGCTGCTGTTCCTCTTCCGGCGACGGCACCTCGACAGTGTCGTCTCCGGTATCGCCGCGGCCGGCATCACCGCGGCCGGGTTCGCGTTCACCGAGAACATCCTGTACCTGGGTACCGCGTACGGCGAGGACTCGGCGCTGGATCCCGACGGCCTCTCCAGCTCGGCGACCGCGGGCACCTTCCTGATCCGGATCGTCTTCGCGCCGTTCGCGCACCCGCTGTTCACGGCGATGACCGGCATAGCCTTCGGCGTGGTCGCCGCCCTCCCGCGACGCCGCCGTGTACTGCGGGTGGTGCTGCCGCTGGTCGGCTGGTTCACGGCGGTGCTGCTGCACGCGATATGGAACGGCTCGGCGTCCTTCGCCAACAACACCTTCCTCGTCGTCTACGGGCTCTTCATGCTGCCCGTGCTCGGCGCGCTGACGTGGCTGGCGGTCTGGTCCCGCCTGCACGAGCTCCGCGTCGTACGGGACACCCTGCCCGCGTACGCGGCGGCGGGCTGGTTCAGCGAGCCGGAGCCCTGGTCCCTCTCCTCCATGCGGGCCCGCTCCATGGCCCGCGCGATGGCCCGCCGCAGCCACGGCCCGGCGGCGGCCCGCACCGTGGCCGACTACCAGCACGACGCCACCGCCCTGGCCCTCCTCCGCGCCCGCGCCACCAACGGCGCCACGGCCCCCGACTTCGCCGCCCGCGAGCACGCGCTGCTCCAGTCCCTGTGGTCCAACCGCCCCCTGGCCGGCCCACCCACCACCAGCGCCGCCCTCGCCCTCACCCCACCCCGCCCGACCCCACCCCCACCCTGGCCGGGGTACGGGGTGGGATGAGGGCTTCCCGCGTCGTGACCGCCCCGCTGCCCGCCCGGGAACACGGCCCCGGCGCGTTGTCTAAGCTCTCTCCTGTGTCCTCCTCCGACGACGTGAAGCCAGAAGCGCTGCCGGCGGGGTCGTGGGCGTCCTCCGCAGCACGCCGGCGGAACATGCAGGCGATCAGGAGCCGCGACACGACTCCCGAGCGCAAAATCCGTCAGCTTGTGCACGCCCGGGGCGCCCGGTACCGCGTGAGCGCGCGCCCGCTGCCGGACCTCCGGCGCACGGCCGACATGGTCTTCCGCTCCGCGAAAGTGGCCGTATTCATCGACGGCTGCTACTGGCACGGCTGCGACGAGCACTACGTACCGCCGAAGACGAACTCCGGCTACTGGTCGGACAAGGTCGCGCGCAACATAGCGCGCGACCGTGACACCGATCAGAAACTCACAGAAGCAGGCTGGCTCGTGCTCCGCTTCTGGGAGCACGAGGAATCAGACGTTTGCGCCGACAAGATCCTCGCCGAAGTCAGAAGCAGGCGCGGAAACATCTGACATCGGTGCTGCCTCAGTGGGTGCTTCATCTGTCGGCACCGCGTTCGATGACGCCCCTGCAACCGCAGCCGCGGTTGCAGGCTCCTCGCCGATGACTGTCTGCACAAACCTGGGCCGGTCCTGGTCGACGGCGACATATTCGATTTCCAGGTCAGCCAGCAACTCATGCGCACGTTCTGGCTGCAGCACAGATGCGATGGCCTTCCCCAGTGCTCTGGCGACGGGCGGCGGGAAAGCGTTGCCGACTTGCCGGTATTGCGCCGTCTTGCCTCCTGCGAATTTCCATTCCGCAGGGAAGCTCTGAATCTGGGCGGCCTGGGAGACAGTGAGCATGGGACCCTCTGCCCTGAGGAAGTCCCTGTCAAGATCGGTAGTGTCCTGAGCCTCGTTGGCGACGCCCATGGCGTTCACCTTGAAAGCAGCCCAGCTCTTCTTCGCACGGTTGGGCCCCAGGTCAGCCCCGCCGTGTTTACGCGAACCACCGACCAGGGTGGGCGCAACTTCCATCCCGGATTTCCGGGCTGCTTTTTCCCAAGCTTCGTAGGACTTGTTGATTTCGCTGCGACGGGACGGGAATCGCTTCTCAAGTACGCGCCGCCGCTCCTCCATGCTCTTCGCGAGAACATCGAAAAGCGTGTCACGCCCTGCAGAAACCCTCTCTGGCCAGGGGAACTTGGCGTCCGCATCCATGACGTCTTTGCGGATCGCGATGAGAATCGCTCGCGGCCTGAGCTGCGGAACATCGAAGACACGTGATTCGAGAAGGCGCCACCCGCAATACCTGTAGCCGTGCTCGTTGAGCTGGTCAACGATCCATGAACGGTATTCCTCGAATTTTTCGTGCAGGATACCCTTAACGTTCTCGATCAGCACCGCTCGCGGCTTGAGCTGACCGACGATTTCCAGCATCCGGGGGAACAGATCTCGTTCATCATCCCGGCCAAGCCGGTGCCCAGCGACGGAGAAAGGCGGGCAAGGGACGCCGCCTGCCAGCAGATCTAGCTCGCGTTCCTCTAGGGCCCGGGCAGGCTTTTCCTCATCGCCTTGCTTTTCACGGAGGGCCGCCATCGTGCGCCAAGGATCGAAGTTCTTCAAATCCTCCTCAAGAACTTCACATCCAGCCCATTCAGGGTCACTCTGCACGTTCTGCCGGAGCGTGGCACATGCGTGCTTGTCGATCTCCACAAGAGCCAGGTGCCGGAAGCCAGCCTCGTGCAGTCCGATCGCCTGGCCGCCGGCCCCGGCACAGACCTCAACCGAGGTCAGCGGCTTCAGTGCGCCACGATCGCTCGCGCTCATCGGCGTGGTTCCTCCCAGCGTGACTCATAGCAGGTGCCCAAGTTTCGCAGAAAACTCTGCTGTCACCATGAGCCTGGAGCACACGACTATGCCCGCCCTGCCCTAGGAGTCTCGCAGCATGCCGGTGAACACGTGAACTGGGCTGCCGAAGGCACCAGGGTCGTTCGCGCCCTGCTTCATCGGCAGCCCGCCCAGTTACCTCTTTCCCAGATGCCTGAGCACAGCGCGCGCGTCGGTACTGTCCAGGCCGCCCACTGCCGCGGGAGCCTCCTGGAGATCGGCGAGCTGCTGAACCCCCGGGTCGTCCAGCACCTTGGACATGAACTCCAGCTTCTCCTGAAGCCGGACGTGGACGACTTCGTCGATGGTGTCCCGGGCCGCGATCACTGTGACACGTGTCTCGGTGTCCTGTGCCAGGCCGAGCCGGTGGATACGGTCGAGGCTCTGCAGGTAGCGGCCTGCCATGAAGTCACGGTCCACGTAGACAGCATCGTGGCACACCTGGTGGAGGCTGATGCCCTCGCCGAGGGTTGCCGGGTTGGAGACCAGAACCATGCAGTCGGGGTCTTCCCTGAACCGCCGGATCTCGTCCTCCCGGTTGGGCGTTCCGCCGAAGACGACCGCCGTGGGATAGCCCTTGTCCTCCAGAAGCTTTGCCATGGACGTGAGGCTGCGGACGAAGGTCGTCCAGACGAGGGTCTTCCTGCCCCGCGCCGCGTTCTGGGCAACGATGTCCGCCGCCGCTCCGTACTTGGGCGACAGCTCGTAGTCGGGCAGCCTCCGCAACAAGTCGTACAGAGATCCGCTCTCCGGGATTTCCAGCGGCGGAAGCCGGTACTCGACCGGCTCGTACTTGCTGGCGCCCTCCAGCAGCAGCGCGGGATTAGTGGCCGCCATCAGCATGCGGAGCGCTGACTTGCCCAGGTCGGCGAATTTGTCCGCCGATGCCTCTGCCCGCGCAGACAGATCACCGACAAGAGCACGGTAGATCTCGTCGTGCAGGCCCGGCAGTTCGACCGTGAGGAGCCTGGCCGTCACGGGCGGCAGCCCCAGCTCCTGCTTTGTCGTACGGGTGAACAGCGGCCGGAGAACCGCGCTCGCGTGGGAGAGGTCTCCGCCGGACACAGCCTGCGTCACCACCCGCTGGCCGTGCCCCGGCCATACGAAGCCCAGGAGGTTTTCCAGGTCCTTCGCCCCGTTCGGCGCCGGCGTGCCCGTCAGGATCAGCCGGCGCTTGGCCAGGGGACCGAGTGCCATGCAGGCCGCTCCGTAGGTCCCCTTCGCGCCGAGCTTCATCCGGTGGGCCTCGTCCAGAATGAGCATCGACGGCTCCTCCCTCAGCCATGCAGCGAGGAAGGAGAGGTTCCGGTCGAGCCGCTCGTAGTTGGCAATCAGGACCTCGGCGTGCGGGTCCTGGCCGCCGTCCAGCTTGCAGTAGCGCAGGCCGGGGGAGAAACAGATGCCCGATTCATAGATCCACGACTCGTAGGCGGACTTCGGGCTGATGACGAGCAGCCTGCGGGCCTCCCCCTTCGCTCGCATAGCCGCGTACACGCCCAGGGCTGCCCTGGTCTTGCCGGCACCGGGCACGCTGAAGTTGGCGCCATGCCGCAGGGAGAGCAGTTTGCTGATGTCGCGACGCTGGAACGCCGTGAGCGGCGCGGCCCACGCCGGTCCGAGGAGATCCCCGAGTTCCTCCTCGGACAGCAGCGCCCCGTCGTCCGCCTCCGGCGTGCTGAGCTGCTTCTCCGCAGTCTCCGCATCCTGGATGCTGGAGACGACAAGGGCACTCAGATCCGGGTCCCACCGGACATTGTCAGGCGCCGACCAGCTGGACAGCAGGTTGATGCCGGACAGCAGATCCTCAAGATCGACGATCGCTGAGGAGGGGCCCAGCTGCCGCCCGGTCCGGAACCGGGCGACAAGCTGGATCAGGTCGGAGCGGTACTGGTCGGAAACCCGCAGCTCAGCCTTGGTGCGGCTCAGGTCGAAGCCCAGCCACAGTGAGGGCTCCGCTTCCTGGTCGGTCACTCTTCCTCCTCAACCGCTGCTGCCTTCATCAGCCATTTGGTGCCCGCGCCCGGGCTGTCGTTGCCCCGGGAGACCTGCTGTGCCAACTGCCGGACCACCGTGCGGAACTCTGCGAGGGCTTCGTCGAAATCGTCGACGTCGAATGCCCGCGCGCCCTTCGCCTTGACTACCTCGCTGACGCACAGCTCCAGCGAGGTAGTGGCGTCCTTGAGACGCTCCTGGGCCAAGCGCTTCTTCTTGCGGAGACGGCCCGTCCGGCCGGCGTGGTCAATCGCCTCGTCAAAGGCGTCCTTGGTTTCCCCCAGGGTGTCCATCGCCTCGCGCCTGACGTCCTCGTCTATCTGCCGCGCATGTACCTGGGCCGTCGTCCGCAGCACAGTTTCCGCGATGCTGCGGGCCGTCTTCACCTTGTCCGACTCGGCCGGCATGGAGACACCCAGGCCAGGGATCACAGTGGTGGCGGCAGTCGGCGCCGTGGCTTCCGGGGCGAGACGCTCCGGCAGTTCCTTACCGAGATAGTCGTCGTAGAATCCTTCGTCGATCCACCGGACATCCGTCTTGGCGAAGCCGAGCAGCAAAGCGGCCACGCGGTACTCCTTCAGCACTTCAGCACCGTCCGGGTCCGCCTTGTGCAGATTCGTGTAGTCGCGGTGCAGCTCCTTCAGCCGCTCCTGCATACCTTCGAAATCGACGAGACGCAGTGAGGCCCCCTCGGACTCACTCCGTTCGATCTGATCCCGGATGAGCTGCAGAATCCACACGTTCTGGTCGACGGTCTTCACTGCGCACCTGAACTCCTTGGCGATCGCCTCACGGGGGATGCCAAGGCGGATGCGCTCGTCAATGGCCAGCAGCCTGTTGATGAAGGAGTATTCGCGGCGGCTGTCGTTGCGCAGCTGAAGAGACAGCTCAACAGCCGTGATGTCGTCCCAGGTGAAAGAGGCCGGCAGCACTCCGACACGCATGCTGGTAACGCCCAGTTGCCGCAGAGCCGCGGCCCGGGTGTTGCCGTTGACGAGAATGCCGTGGTGTGTGACAAGTCCCGGCTCGTTCTGGCCGTACTGGCGAAGGTCTTCCTTCAGCTTGTCGAACTCGGGATCACGCTTCGTCGGGTTCGTGGGCATGGCCTGCAGCAGCTCGCCCAGATAGTCCTGGCTCTCACCCCGCCACGGTGCGGACCTGAGCGTCTTCTCCCGCTCACGGTCGTGGCTGCACTGCGCCCGGATCCGGTGAGTCGCCGGGTTGTAAAGAAGATGCTCCAGCGGCAGGTCGATGACATCGACATGGAGCGCTTGTCCATTCCAGTCGACGGTTACCGTCTCGCGCGTGCCCCTGGCTCCCCTCGCCTCGTCGAGACGCAGCTTCAGCAGCTCTTCGAACTTCTCACTGCGCGGGGGCAGCGGGAATTCCTGAACACCAGTCATCGCTTTCAGCCTTCCTGCTTGGTCTCGCCATTGACCGCCGCTGCCAGCACCGCGCGGGCCTCCCCGGGCAGTGCGCGGTAGTGCCCCCACAGCCGCTCCAGGACGCCGCGGTCACGCCGGTCGGCCTTGATCCAGCCCGCCAGCACCTGCCGCTCGATAGCCGAGAGCGCCTTGACCTGCTCCACCATCCCGGCAAGATCTTCTTCCCGCGACCGGCCGCCGATCCGGCACTTGATGCATTCGGTGACGAGCTGCGTCTCCGTCTTACCGTTCGGCAGACGCACCTTACGGCGGGCGATGTCCAGCTGGGCCGTGGAGCTACCGTCCTCGTACGTCTCGCCGGAGCCGATACCGCACGACCGGCAGAGGTAGTTGTCCTGCTGCATCGTCTTGGTGCGCTGCGCCGCCGTGAGCGTTGACTGCGCCTTCGCCTTCGCCTGGCCGGGGATCCAAACCTCCGCGCCCCTCTTCACGTAACGCTGCTCGTCCTGCTCCAGCGTGGGATCCTCACGCCGGGTGTCGATCTGCCAGCCGTGGCTGCGCAGGTCCCGAAGGCGGCGATCGATCTGGGCCACCCCGGCGAAAGCCTCGCGCAGCTGCGCCTTGGTGAAGACGTTCCCCTCCCCCACTTCGGTCTCAAGCCACAGCCCTGCCCGGATCATCGATCCGAAGCTGGACTCATCCCGCCAGTCAGGAAGCGTCATCCGCGCTCTCCAATCGTGAGTATGAGCAGAAAAACAGAGCCCAGTCCCAACGGGGCGCGCTAGAGCCCGCCCCGCAGCGAGCTCCTCTTTTCCTACCCCATTCGAAGACCGACGTCTAGATGAATTCGCCCCGGAACGAGGTCTTTCCAGTTATCCAGCATCTTTCCAGTTCCAGCCTGCCGCGTCTTTCCAACTACCCCCGGTCTTTCCAGTTATTTATGGGCCACTTGGCCCTGGAAATCGCTGAGGCCAGCTGGTACCAATGGACATTCACCTCTGTCCGTCCGGACCAAGTCGGGTCGCACATCGGGGACTTGTGCATGCATGCTCCCATCCACCCGGCCGCAGGTCCCATCAGCATGGGAGAAAGTCCGACATGCCAAGAAAGGGGCAGAGAAGCCCCATCGACCCAACGTTCCCCCCTGAAAAGCGCAGGTACGTCCAGCAGCTCCGCACCCTGGTAGACGTCACAGGACTGTCTGGCGACGACTTCGTCGCGGAAGCGCAGTACCCATTCCAGGCGCCCACGCTTACGAAGTTGCTGGCAGGTGATGTCCTCAACTGGGGACACAGCGAGAAGATACTGGAGACCTCTGAGCGCCTGATCGGGCGGAGACTGATCGAGGCAGCGGCACTCCGCAACCTGCACGAAGCGGCCGTCTTCAGCACCAAGGAAGGTCACCTGAAGGAAAAACGGCGGTGCGAGGACGCCCGGCGGCAGCCACAGGAGGACCGGAAACACCTGCCGGTCCCCCGCTCCGGCGGGGACCGGCAGGTGAACGCCCCGGAGACCACTCAGGCAGAACGCTTTCTTGCCCGTCTGCTGAGAAACGAGGATGCGTCGGCACACGTGACTGTTGAGGTGCTGAACGCCGGCGCGGATGTCCTCCCGCCGTACGAGGCAGCCACGGTCATGGCCCGTCTGCAGCACCATCGCCGGTACGGCTTGGCGGACGACTTCGCCCAGATCTATGGCCGTGAGCAGGCCAGCGCGTCCGTCGTCCACGCGGCCCGTGACCTCATCGACTCACACAGCATGCCGAATCTGGCATCCAGGCTGCTGACGGCGGCCATCTACCCGGCCGCCGTCAAAGCCGGTACTGAATGACCTAGCGGCCAACCCCGCACCTTCTTCCGCTGGCCGCGCCAGTGGCTGTTACGCCGTCTGGCGCGGCCACCCCCTCACCCCGAGGCGGTGGTGAGGAGGTGGAGTTCTTCCTGGGTGAGGTGGAGGTCCGGGGTGGCCAGCAGGGCGGGGAGTTGGTCGGGGGTGCGGGCGCTGGCGATGGGGGCCGTGACCGTCGGCTGGGCGGCGAGCCAGGCGAGGGCCACCGTGGCTTCCGAGGTGCCGTGGGCGTCCGCTACCGCCGTGAGGGCGGCCAGGACGCGCTGGCCACGTTCGGTGGCCAGGTGCTGGGCCGCCTTGTCCGCGCGGGCGCCCTCCGGGGCCGGCTCGCCGGGGCGGTACTTGCCGGTCAGGAAACCGGATGCCAGGGCGTAGTACGGGAGGACGGCCAGTGATTCGCGCTGGGCGATGTCCCTCAGCGCGCCCTCGTACGTGTCGCGGGAGACGAGGTTGTAGTGGGGCTGGAGGGCCACGTAGCGGGCCAGGCCCTCGCTGTCGCTGGCCGCCAGCGAGGCCGTCAGCCGCTCGGGGGAGAGGTTGGAGGCGGCGATCTCCCTGACCTTGCCCTCCTTGACGAGGGTGTCGAGGGTGCCGATGATCTCGGCGACCGGGACCGACTCGTCGTCGAAGTGCGTGTAGTACAGGTCGATGCGGTCGGTGCGCAGCCGGCGCAGCGAGTCCTCGCAGGCCGCCTTGAGCGTGGCCGGGGCGAGGCCCATGTGGTCGGGGTGGTGGCCCGCCTTGGTGGCGATCACGACGTTGTCGCGTACCGCCGAACCGCGTGCGGCGAGCCACTCCCCGATGACGGTTTCCGACTCGCCGCCGTGGTTGCCCTCCACCCACGCCGAGTAGACGTCCGCCGTGTCGATCATGTTGCCGCCGCTGCCCGTGTAGGCGTCCAGCACGGCGAACGAGGTGGGGGTGTCCGCGGTCCAGCCGAACACGTTGCCGCCGAGAACGAGCGGGGAGACGTCCAGCTGACCGATCCTCTTGCGCGTGTCCAGATGCATGCCGCGACCGTAACCCCGAAACGCGCCCGTCCTCCCTGTGCGCGCCCCCGCGCCTGCCCGGAGCGCCCCTTCGGACGCCACACAGCGGTGCGGCGCCCCGCAGGGCCGGGCACGTCAGACCTCGACGCCCCTTTCGTGGAGCCACGGCAGGGGGTCCACCGGGGCGCCGCCGTCGGGGCGGACCTCGACGTGCAGGTGCGGGCCTGAGGAGGTGCCGGTGGAGCCGACCCGGCCGATCACCTCGCCCGTGGCGACCTTGTCGCCGGCGGACTTGGTCATGGACGACAGGTGGCAGAACCACACCTCCGTGCCGTCTTCCAGCCGCAGCACGACGCGGTAGCCGTACGAGCCGGCCCAGCCAGCAGCCTTGACGGTGCCCGCGTGGACGGCTTTGACGGGGGTCCCGTTGGGCGCGGTGAAGTCCTGGCCGGTGTGCTCGCTCTGCCACATGTTGCCCGCCTGGCCGAAACCCGCACTGAGCCGGTACGAGGCCAGAGGCTTCGTGTAGGTGCCCTTGGTGGCGGCGGCGTCGGAGGCGGTCCCGGTGGTGGCGCCGGTCGTGGCGGGGGCCGGTTCCGTGCGGGCGGTGGCGTCTGTGTCCGCCGCCGGGCTCGTGGCGGGGCTCGCGTCCGTGGCCGGCGCGGGCGCAGGCTCCTGCTTCTTCTCGGGCGCCTCCGACGGCTGTTCGCTCACCGGAGCGGTCTTGTGCGCCGGTCCGTCCGCCGGTCCGTCGGCGGGTCTGTTCGCGGGGCCGTCTGCGCGGCCGTCTGCGGCGGATCCGTCGGTGTCCGCGCTCCCCACGGTTGCCGCCGGTGCCGCCTCCGCAGCCGTCTCGTGGGCCGGCTCGGCGGGTGTCTCCGCGGCCCCGTCCCGCGGGGCGGCCCCGGCCTGCGCGAGGAGGCGGGCCAGCAACGCGTTGCCCGCGTCGCCGCTGTCGGCCGTCGCGGGGGTGTCCGGCGCCGTCCGGTGAGCCGCCGCGGCGACGGTGCCGTCCGCGGGGGCCGTGCCGTTCGTGGTGGCCGTCCCGTCAGTGGCGGGTGCGCCCAGGGCCGGCAGGTCCTCGGTGTCGGTGGGCAGCCGGTCGGACAGTTCGTCCATGGAGTCCAGGGAGTCCACGGCGTCCGTGACGTCGCCGAGGTCGGGCACGGATATGGAGCCCGGGTCCTTGTCGTGCGCCGTGGCCATGCCGCTCGCACCGACCGCCGCGATCATGCCGACGCCGAGCACGGCGCCGCCGCGTGCGACGCCTCCGGTGCGCTGTCTGGCCACACGGTGCCGGCCACGGAGCGGGCGGGTGGGTTCGTCACCCGGGTTCCACTCGTCCCAGGGTTCGCCGGGCTGCGGCGCGGAGCCGCCCGGGGCCGTACCGCCCAATGCGGAACCGCCCGGTACGGAACCGCCCGGCGCTGCGCCGCCGTACGGGGCGCCACCGTAGGGGGCCGTGGGGACGGCGCTGTCGCGCTGCGGGGCGTTCCCGCTCGACTGAGGGGCTGGGCCCTCGGGTTCGGAGGCCACGACGGGGCGCTCTCCTTTCCTTCCTTCTCGCCTACCGGGTTAGCTGACGGGTTCGGAGCAGGAAGGTCTCCTACGGGCGCCCCCGGTCGAGAGCGTCCGATTCACCCCGTCCTTCCCGCCTTTACGACGAGAAGGGGTGGTTCCCCGGTTCCCACGGTGCGGGCGGCCCCGAGGGGACCGCCGGTGCTCCACGTGCGGGATTCGGCGACAGCGCACGGTGCCGTCCTCCGTGACGACAGTGACGACCGTGCCGCTGTTATCGGACGGTAATAGAACAGCGCCCTTGTTTCCAAGCTGTTCCCCGCAATTGCCCTTTCGGCCACGTTCGCCGACGGTGCGTCACCGGCGGCGTGGTGCGGGCCGGGCGGCCACGGCGATGCGCCGCCGCAGCGGCGTACCGCCTCCGCGGTGCCCCGCCCGCGCAGTACGGGCCCGAAATCACGCACCGGTGCCCGGCGACAGCGGGCCGATCTTGGGCACGGACGCCTTGCCGGTGTTCGTCACGGGGCCGCCCGACCAGGGTGCGGTGAGGGAGGCCCGCTCGTCGGGCGGGGTGATCTTCGCGGCGGTGGGCGTCACCGTGGTGACGCCGGTCATCTGCGGGTTGGCGAACGACAGCGGGGCCCAGGCGCTCTCGCCGGGCGACAGCGTGATCGAACGCACCTCACCCACCGCACGGTTCGGGTCGATCGAGACCTCCTCACCCGCGCTGTTGACGAACGCCAGCCCCGGGTAGCCGCGTACGTCGCAGGCCTCGCCGGACTTGTTGGTCAGCACCACGGAGAAGTTCTTCTGCCCCGCCCCAGGGTGGTTGGGACCGAACGACGCGTCCAGGTCGCCGGTGTGGCAGCGCGTGTCACCCGAAGCGCCCGCCCCGGCGACCGCGCCGTCGCCGTCCGCACCGCCGCTCTCTGAGGAACCGGACTCATCGGACGAGCCCGAGGAACCGCCCGAATCGGCCTCCTCGGAGTCCGATCCGTCGGCGTCACCCGACGCACCGCCGGCGTCGCCCTTGTCGTCGCCGCCCTTGTTGCCGTCCTTCTCGCCGCGCTGCTCGTCGCCCTTGCCCTCGTTCTTGCCGTCGCCGCCCTTGTCCGCGTCGCTGTCACCGGCCGCAGGTGTGGCCTCCCCGCCGACCTTCTGGGGCCCCGACGCGTTCGAGTCCTTGTCGCCGCAGCCCGCCAGGAGGACCCCCGCGGCCAGTACCACCGTGGCGGCGCTCGCGAGACGTGTCATCCGGCGCGGGCGGCGTACCGTTCCGCCCCGCTCCTGCGGAAAGTCCGTCGGTGGCTGGAGTGACTGGGGTGACTGGGCGGGCAGATCGGTCGTCATGGGGTCGTGGCGCTGCGTCATGGCTGCGGTCCCTCCCTGATGGAGCGGTCTCACGTCGTGCGGTCTCGGGCTGGTGCGGGCACCCGGGGCCGGATGCGGGCCGGCCGTGGCTGCCCCCGGACTCACGCGCCGTACACTCCGTTCGACGGTGCGCCCCCCGGGGGAGGTTCACGGTTCACCGCATTTCCTCGCGGCGGCCCGCAATGCCCGCTGTGCGGCCCCGCAATGGTTCTTCCCCACGACGCCGCAGTGCCTGCCAGGGCGGCTCCGTCACGGGATCTCCACGGGATCCGCCCCTCCGCCGTGCCGCTTTACGCTCAGTCGCCGGACGCGGCGGTCACGCGCAGGCTGCTGATCACCTGTTCCGTCCTGGCCTCGCAGTCCTCGTCACAGCGGATCTGCAGGTAAACCTGCTGCTTCCCCGGCCGGACGGAAGTCAGTCCGATTTCCTCCAGGGAATGTCCGGGCGAAGCGCACGACGACCAGCTGCGCACCTGGCCCTTCCAGTCCCCGTGCCGCACCGTGCGGTCCCGCCCGTGCTGGCAGCCGTTGTGCCGGAGGCCCGCCACCTTCTCCGTCAGCCCGCCGCCGGACTTCTCCGTACCGCCCATGCCCACGAAGACCCCGCTCGTCCCCGAGGTGAGGTCCTGCCAGCGGTCGGCGTCCTGCGCCACGAGGAGGCCCGGCGCGCGCTCGGCCGGCAACCCCAGCGACGCCATGTTCCAGCCGGAACCGCGCGACTGCTTCGCCCAGGACGCCGGGACCCGCACGCTGATCCGGCCGCTGTCGTCCCGTACCCGTACCGTCTCCGGTTCCTGGGAGCCCGACCGTACGAGCGCCACACCCGCGGCGCCCGCACCCGCCAGTACGGCGAAGACCGCGCACACCGCCAGGACGACGCGCGGGCCGCGCCGGCGCCGCGCGCCCGCCGCGTCCGCCGCCCCTGCCGCGGAAGCCGTCCCCGCTGCGGAAGCCGTTCCCGCCGCGGAAGAGGGTGCGTCGTCCCGGCCGCCGTCTCCCGGGGTCCGGGACGCGGTGACGAGCACCGTGTCGTCGTCCGGGTCCGCGGGGGAGGGGACGCTCGCCGCCCAGGACGGGGCGTGCGCCTCCGAGGGGGACGACGAGGACGCGGGAGCGCTTGTGGCCAGGCTCTCCAGGACCGAGGCGTTCTTGACGTTCCACGGGCCCGGCGGCCCCGCGGCGCCCGAGCCCCCCGCCCCCGGGGTGCTCGCCGCCCCCGGGGTGCTCGCCGCCCCCGGGGTGCTCGCCGCCTCCGGTCCGCCCGGTGGCCCCGCCGTCCCGGACCCGGCCGCCGCGTCGGCGCCGCGTACGCCGCTGCCGTCGGCATGCCCGGCGGGCGGGCCAACGCCCTCCGCCGTGCCCCACGTCGGCCCCCGGCCCCGCTCACTCGCGGGCTCGGACGCCGGCCCGGGTACGCGCCCCGCCGCCCGGGAGCCGGAGTCGGCGTTGGAGGCGGGCGCGGTTCCGCTGACGGATTGCGCGCCGGAGCCGGACTCAGCCCGGGTGCCGGGCTCCGCACCGGAACCGGCGCCGGAACCGGAGCGGGCGTCGGCGCCGGAGCGGGCGTCGGAGGCGAAAGCGGAATCTGCGGGGGAAGCAGTACCGGAACCCGTTCCGGCCCCGGACGCAGTGTCCCCGCCGGCGGCAGCTCCCCCACCGGCTCCCGAACCGGTGACGCCGCCGGACGCGAACGCCGTACCGGCCGCAGGACCAGTGCGCGCCTCCGTGCCGGCCTCGGACGACGTACGTGCTGCCGCGGACTCCGCGCCGGAACCGACCCCGGAACCCGCACCCGAGCCGAGGCCGTCACCGGCCCCCGCCCCGGACCCGACACCGGATACGGAATCGCTTTCTCCTCCAAAAACGGAATCCCTCCCGAGGCCCGACAGACCCCCGGCGGCGTCCCCCGGGGCGGGGTGCTCCGCGGGGCCGGTCTCGTCCGACCCGCCGAGTTCGGCCGCCAGGCGGTCGAGCTCGGCGGCGAACGCGGTGGCGGTCGGCCAGCGGTCGGCGCGGTCGGGCGACAGGGCGCGGGTGACGGCGGCTTCGAGGGCCGCGGGGAGGGTGGGGCGGATCTCCCGGAGGGGGAGGACGCGGCCGGGCGGGCCCGGAACGGTGGCGGTGACGAGGTAGTGGAGGACCGCGCCCAGGCCGTAGACATCGGCGCGGGCGTCGATGCCGTCGAAGGGGTCGGCCTGTTCGGGCGCCATGTAGCCGGCGGATCCGGCGACCACGGTGAGGCCGGACGCCTGGGCGAGATTTTTGGCCAGTCCCAGGTCAGCGACCAGTACCCGCTCCCGGCCCCCGGTGCCGCCGCCCGCCAGCAGTACGTTGGACGGTTTGATGTCGCGGTGGACGGCGCCTGCCTCGTGCAGGGCGCTCGCACCGCGTGCGGCCTCGGCGGTGATGCGCAGTGCCTCGGGCACCGGCAGCGGTCCCAACGCGGCCACCCGGTCGGCGACGGTGCCGCGGTCGGCGTACTCCATGACGAAGTAGGGACGCTCGTCGTCCGTCTCGCCGACGTCGAAGACCTGGACGACTCCGCCGGAGGACGCCTTGCGCAGCAGCCTCGCCTCGGCGAGGAACCGATCGCGGATGTCCATCCGGCTCGCCCAGTTCTCGGCCATCACCTTGACCGCGACGGGAGCCTCCAGCCGGTCGTCGTGGGCCAGCCAGACGACGGCGAAGGCTCCGGATCCGAGGTGCTTGTCGACCCGGTAGCGGCCGATCCGATCAGGTGAGGGCATGCCCCTTATGATGCCTGGGTGTCTTCTCCGGCCTCCGCAGACGCCGTGAACGAACCCGTACCGTCAGGTGTGCAGCCCGACTTGAGAAATTCATCCCCCGAATCCAACCCCCCACAACACCCCAATCCCCCACATTCTCCTCAACCGGACACCGAGGCGCTGGCCGCTCTCGCCGCGCAGGGTGACCGCAATGCCCTGGACGACCTGTTGCGGGCGATCCGTCCCGATGTGGTACGCCGCTGCGGCCGGTTCCTCCTCTACCGGGAGGACGCCGAGGAAGCCGCACAGGACGTGCTGCTCCAGGTTGCGCGGCACATCGAACGGTTCGAGGGCCGTAGTCGCTTCAGTACCTGGCTGCACACAGTTGTGGCCAATTGTTCCCGGCAGAAGTACCGGGAGCTGAAGCGGCGCTCGGCCGAGCAGCCCACCCTCCCCGAGGAGACGGGCTCCCCGGAGCGCCGTCCCGATCCGCGCACCACCAGTGTGATCGCGGGTTCGCGGGTGGACTTCCTCGAAGCGCTCGAACGCCTGGAACAGGAGAGTCCGCATCTGGTGGCGCCGCTGGTCTACCGGGACCTGTGCCAGATGGACTACGCCGAGATCGTCGACCGGCTGGGCATCCCGCTGGGCACGCTCAAATCGCGGCTCCACCACGCCCGGCGCCATATCCGCCCGTGGCTCAGCTTCGAAGGCCCGTGACGGGCTGCGCCGGGGCCGCGCCGGGCCCGTGAGGGGCTCGGACGCGCCCCGGGCGGAGCGGTTGGTCCCCGCGCGCATGTCACATTCCGGGACGGTCCACAGCTCACAGTGGTGAGGCCCTGACCCATCGGAAGGGACGCGTTCCACGAACTCTTCGTCCGCTTCTTCCGATTCGCCCGGCACCTCCGGATCCTCGACGAGCCCGGAACCTCCGAAGGTCCCGGGACCGTGCCGCACGGCTCCGGGCCCGTCCCGCTGCGGGCGCCGCCGGCTCGTGCGGGTCCGGCTCGTCCGTGCCGGGGCGCGCTCCCCCGGGCGCGGGCGTCGCGGGCTGGCGTGAGAGCGTGACGGTATGCCCTTCGCGACCGCGCCCGACGGCACCGCGCTCCACTACGAGGTCCACGGTACGGACGGCCCGCCGCTGCTGCTGCTCAGCGGCCAGTCCAACAGCCACCGGTGGTGGGACGCGGTACGCGCCGACTTCGCGGCCCGGTTCACCACCGTCGTCATGGACTACCGGGGCACCGGCGCCAGCGACCGGCCCGACACCGACTCCTACAGCACCCCCGGGTTCGCCGCCGACGCACTGGCCGTGCTCGATCATGCGGGGATCGGCCGGGCCCACGTGTACGGCACCTCGATGGGCGGCCGGGTCGCGCAGTGGCTCGCCGCCGGCCATCCCGAACGGGTCGGCCGGCTCGTGCTGGGCTGCACCTCGCCGGGCGCCCCGCACGGTGTGGAGCGGGGCCCAGAGGTACGGCGGGCACTGGCCCAGCCGGACGCCGAGGCTGCCCGGCGGGTGCTCCTGGACCTGATGTACACGCCCGCCTACACGGCGGCGCACCCGGGGCCGTTCCCGACGCTGGGGGACCCGTCCATGCCCCCGCACGCGCGCCGGCGCCATCTGCGGGCCAGCGCGGCGCACGACGCGTGGGAGGCGCTGCCCCGGATCGCCGCGCCCACCCTCGTGGTGCACGGCACGGACGACCGGTTCAACCCGACGGCCAACGCCCCGCTGCTGGCCGGGCGCATCCCCGGCGCCCGGCTGCGGCTGATCCCGGGCGCCCGGCACGCCTACTTCGAGGAGTTCGCCTCCTCGGCGACCCCGCTGGTGGCGGATTTCCTGCGGGACGGCGAGGTGGCGGCGACCGCGTCGGCGCACGCCTGACGCCGCGGGCCGGGCCGGGTCAGCCAGTCCGGGCGGAGCGGAAGCGGTCCTGCGAGGCGGCCAGGTCCACGATCGGGTGCGGGTAGTCCAGGCCGGCCCGTTCCTCGTCCGGCAGGCGCCACGGACGGTGCACGGCGGAGCCCGCGACGCCGGCGAGCTGCGGCACCCAGCGGCGCACATAGGTGCCGTCCGGGTCGTACTTGGCCGCCTGGGTGAGCGGGTTGAGGACCCGGTTGGGGCGGGTGTCGGTGCCGGTGCCGGCCGCCCACTGCCAGTTGAGCTGGTTGTTGGCGACGTCACCGTCCACCAGGTGGGCCAGGAAGTGGGCGGCGCCGACGCGCCAGTCCACGTACAGCGTCTTGGTGAGGAAGCTCGCCGCCAGCAGCCGCGCCCTGTTGTGCATCCAGCCCTCGTGCAGCAGTTGCCGCATCCCGGCGTCCACGATCGGGTAGCCGGTGCGGCCCTCGCGCCAGGCGGCGATGTCACCCGCCGCGTCCCCGTCCTCGGTGCGCCACGCATCGCCGTGCGGCCGGTAGTCGGTGTGCGCGGCGCTCGGGCGGGCGGCCAGCACCTGGTGGTGGAAGTCCCGCCAGGCGAGCTGCCGTACGAACGCCTCGGCGTCCGCACCGCCGGCCTTGGCCGCTTCATGGACGAGCGCGGCGGCGGACAGGGTGCCGAAGTGCAGATGCGGGGAGAGCCGCGAGGTGGCGTCGCCGGCCAGATCGTCCTGGCCGCCCGCGCCCTGTTGCCCGTACCGGGTGAGGGCGCCCGAGCGGCACCAGGCCGCCCACCGTTCGCGACCGGTCGGCTCCCCGCCCCGGGGCAGCCCCGGCGCGGTGCCGGACACCTCCTCGCGGCGCGGCAGCCGCGCCGAACGCACCGCCTCGGGCACGGGGACGCTGCGCGGGGCGGCCAGCGGGGTGCGCCCGTGTCTGTCGCGCCAGCGCCGGTAGTACGGCGTGAAGACGGCGAAGTGGTCCCGCCCGCCGGACGGGGTGACGGCGCCCGGGGCGAGCACGGTGACCACCGCGTCATGGACGTGCAGCGCGCAGCCGGTGCCCTCCAGGGCGGTGCGCAGCCGCTCCTCGCGGCGCTGCGCGTAGCCGCTCACATCGGCCGCGACGTGCACCTGGTGCGCCCCGCTCTCGTGGACGACCCGTGCGGTCTCCTCGGCGACGTCGCCGTGGCGCAGCACGAGCCGGCCGCCGCGCTGCCGCAGTCCCTCGTCCAGCGCGGCCAGGCAGTCGGCGAGGAACGCGCGCCGGTTGGGCGCCGCGAAGCCGGACCGGTCGATCCGCTCGTCCCGCACGAAGAGCGGCACGACCTGGTCGGCGGACGCCAGCGCGGCGCGCAGTACGGGGTTGTCGCGCAGCCGCAGATCGGCGGTGAACAGGGCGACGGAGACGCGGGGCGGGGTGTGACGCGAGCCGGTCATGCGAGCGGTAACGGGCGCGCGCCGCCGCACGTCACGCCCCGGGCGGGACGACCGTCCTGATGGCGGGCCGTTGTCACACCCGCCGCCTAGTCTGGCCGCTCACCCACCAGACCCGGGCCGCCACCCGGTCGGGAAGCGAGGAGTGCCCGTCATGCCGCCGTCCAGTCCCCCGTTACCGCCCGCAGACAGCCACACCGTCATCGAGGTGCGCGGGGCGCGGGAGAACAACCTCGCCGACGTCTCCCTCGACATCCCCAAGCGCCGGCTGACGGTCTTCACCGGCGTCTCCGGCTCCGGCAAGTCGTCGCTGGTCTTCGGCACGGTGGCGGCCGAGTCGCAGCGGCTGATCAACGAGACGTACACGGCGTTCGTGCAGTCCTTCATGCCCAGCCTGGGCCGCCCCGACGTGGACGCGCTGCGCAATCTGAGCGCGGCGATCGTCGTCGACCAGGAGCGCATGGGCGCCAACTCCCGCTCCACCGTGGGCACCGCCACCGACGCGTACACGATGCTGCGGATCGTCTTCAGCAGGCTGGGCAGCCCGCACATCGGCCCCTCCACGGCGTTCAGCTTCAACAGCGCCGAGGGCATGTGCCCCGAGTGCGAGGGGCTGGGCGAGGCCACCACGATCGACGTCTCCCAGGTCGTGGACGAGAACCTGTCCGTGCGCGAGGGTGCCGTCCTCGCGCCCGGGTTCGCCGTGGACAGCTGGTACTGGCAGGTGATGGTCGGCTCCGGTCTCTTCGACCCGGACAAGAAGGTCCGCGACCTCACCCCGCAGGAGCGCGACGCGCTGCTGTACCAGCCGACGACGAAGGTGAAGGTCGGCAACTCCAACCTCACCTACGAGGGGGTCATCACCCGTATCCGGCGGACGCTCCTGGCCAAGGACCGCGACACGATGCAGGCCCCCGTCCGGGAGTTCACCGACCGCGCCGTCGTCTACCAGCCCTGCCCGGCCTGCGGCGGCAGCCGGCTCAGTCAGGCCGCCCTCTCCTCGAAGATCGACGGCCTGAACATCGCGGACTGCGCCCGCATGCAGATCAGTGACCTGGCGCCGTTCGTCAGGAACCTCGCGGACCCCTCCGTGGCCCCGCTGCGCGACAGCCTGTGCCAGACCCTCGACTCGCTCGTCGCCATCGGGCTGGGCTATCTGAGCCTCGACCGGCCCGCGGGGACACTGTCGGGCGGCGAGGCCCAGCGGGTGAAGATGGTGCGCCACCTCGGCTCCAGCCTCACCGACGTCACCTACGTCTTCGACGAACCCACCACCGGGCTGCACCCGCACGACATCCAGCGGATGAACGACCTGCTGCTGCTCCTGCGCGACAAGGGCAACACGGTGCTGGTGGTCGAGCACAAGCTGGAGGTCATCGCGATAGCCGACCACGTGGTGGACCTCGGCCCCGGCGCCGGCGCCGACGGCGGCCGGATCTGCTACGAGGGCGATGTGGCCGGACTGCGCGCCTCCGGCACCCTCACCGGCCGCCACCTGGGCCACCGCGCACGGCTGCGCGAGACCGTCCGCGAACCCAAGGGCACGGTGGAGATCAGGGGCGCCGGCCTCCACAACCTCAAGAACGTGGACGTGGACATCCCGCTGGGCGTCCTCACCGTCGTGACGGGCGTGGCCGGCTCCGGCAAGTCCTCCCTCATCCACGGCTACCTGGCGGGGCGGGACGGCGTGCTGGTGGCCGACCAGTCACCGATCCGCGGCTCGCGGCGCAGCAACCCGGCCACCTACACGGGGCTGCTGGGCCCGATCCGTACGGCGTTCGCCAAGGCCAACGGCGTCAAACCCGGGCTGTTCTCCGCCAACAGCGCCAGCGCCTGCCCCCACTGCAACGGCATCGGCCTCGTCTACACCGACCTGGCCATGATGGCCGGGGTCGCGTCCGTGTGCGAGCAGTGCGAGGGCAAACGGTTCACCCCCGAGGTGCTGGGCTACACACTGCGCGGCAAGAACATCAGCGAGGTGCTGGGCATGTCGGTCGCCGAGGCCCGCGCGTTCTTCACCGGCGGGCAGGCCCGCGCCGTCCTGGACCGCCTCGTGGACGTCGGGCTGAGCTATCTGCGGCTGGGCCAGCCGCTCAACACGCTCTCCGGTGGTGAACGGCAGCGCCTCAAGCTGGCCATCCACATGGCGGAGAAGGCCGCCGTCTACGTGCTGGACGAGCCGACCACCGGGCTGCACATGGCGGACGTCGACCAGTTGCTGGCGCTGCTGGACCGGCTCGTGGAGGACGGCAACTCGGTCGTGGTCATCGAGCACCACCAGGCGGTGATGGCCCACGCCGACTGGATCATCGACCTGGGGCCGGGCGGCGGCCACGACGGCGGCGAAGTCGTCTTCTCGGGCCCGCCCGCCGCACTCATATCCGAGTCCGACACGCTGACGGCCCGGCATCTGCGCACCTATGTGGGGGCCGACGCCCTTGCAGCCGGCACGGGGACGGCGCTCGGCTGACGCGGGCGTCACTTGTGGTGCGGTGCGGTGCGGCTGGTGGCGGGGGCTGGTGGCGGGGGCCGGTGACCGGGGGCCGCTGGCCGATGGCAGGGGCCGCTAACCGATGGCGGGGCCCGGGGGCTGGTGGCCGGGGGCCGGGGGCCGGTGGCCGCAACGAGAGGGCGCCCCTCACCACGAAGGGCGCGCCGTCACCCCGCCGTCCAGCACCAGGTCGTGGCCGTTGATCCAGCGGGCCGCCCCGGAGGCGAGGAACACGCATGCGTCGCCCACTTCCTCGGCGGTGCCCAGTCGCCCGTCCGGCGCCGCCCGCTGCCACCGCCGTACGCCCTCCGGCCACTGCTCCTCGATGCCCTCCCGCCGCACCAGGCCGGGCGAGACGGTGTTCACCCGCACCCCCGAGGGGCCGTACTCCAGCGCCGCGGCCCGCGCGTGCGCCACCACGGCGGCCTTGGCCGCGGCGTAGTGCGCGTGCCCCGGTGCCGGCTGGGCCGCCTCGATGGAGGCGACGTGG
This sequence comes from Streptomyces albus subsp. albus, assembly GCF_000725885.1. Taxonomy (GTDB): domain Bacteria; phylum Actinomycetota; class Actinomycetes; order Streptomycetales; family Streptomycetaceae; genus Streptomyces; species Streptomyces albus. The sequence continues at coordinate 46,428 of NZ_JODR01000001.1, forward strand.
GTGACGGAGCCGCCCCCGCCGGCCGCCAGCAGGGGGGCCGCCGCCTGGGTGCAGCCGAAGACGCTGAGCACGTTGGTGTCCATGACGGCCCGCCACCGCTCCTCGCTCATCCCGGGCAGTGCCTCGACAGGCTGCACACCGGCGTTGTTGACGACGGCGCCCAGTCCGGCGGGCCGCCAGTGTGCGGCCTCCTCCACCACGGCCCGGCAGCCCTCCTCGGACGCCAGGTCGCCGTGGAGCGCGCACGCGGTGCCGCCCTCCGCCTCGATGAGGGCGACCGTCTCACGCGCGCCGGCCGCGTCGCCCCGGTAGTGGACGGCGACGGCGGCACCGCCGGCGGCGAACCGCAGCGCGATGCCGCGTCCGATGCCGCCGGAGGCGCCCGTCACCAGGACGGTGCGCGGATCGTCCAGCCGGATCACCGCGGAAGCCCGTCTCGCCGCCGGGTCCTCCGCGCCCGGCGTCCCGCCCGTCATCGCCCCAGCTCCCGGATCGTCGCGGCGTGCCGGGGGTGGGCGCGGGCCAGTGCTTCGGCGTCCCCGTGTTCGTACCCGGCGTCCGTGTAGCCGGGGGCCATGGTGCAGCCGAACAGTGTCCAGGCGCCGCCCGGTGCCACCCGCGCCCCCATCCAGGTGCCGGCGGGCACCGTCAACTGCACGTGCTGGCCCGCGCCGAGCACGTCGGGCCCCAGCACGGGGGTGGTGGCCGTCCCGTCGGGGTGGAGCAGCAGCAGGTGGAGCGGGTCGCCGAGGTAGTGGTGCCAGATCTCGTCGGACGGCAGCCGGTGCAGGGCGCTGTAGTCGTCCGGTGAGGCGGTCAGCAGCATCACGATCGCCGTGCCCTCCGGCCGCCCGTCGGCGCGCGGCGGTCCCGCCCACAACCGCCGGAACCGCCCGCCCTCCCTGGGCAGCGGCGTCAGTGAGAAGTGTGCGGCCAGTGCCTCGGCGGTGGCCGTGCCGTCCTGCTCGTCGCTTTCGTGGGAGTTCACGCCACCAGCCCTGCCCGAGGGGCGTACGGGCCCAAACCGGTGCGTCCCCGTCCGCGACCACAACGACCACAACGACCAATACTTTTCTTGCCGCCCAGGGGCAGACAGCGCCGCCGGGCGCGGGCAGCATGTGGGCCTCCCCCGGTCCCCACCCCGTCCCGGGCCCCCTCCCTCACGGGGGTCCGGGGCGGGTCCCCGCCGGACGCCTCCCCCGTCCGGCTCCCCGCCCCCGTGCGGGCTGCCCCGGAAAGGCGGTGCCCCCGTGCGTCCCCGCGCCCTGCTCTCCCCCCTGGCGGCTGCGGCCGTCGTGCTGCTCGTCCCACCGCTGCTGACGAGCGGTACCGGTGCCGACGGCGGCACGAACATCCCCGGTCTGCGCTTCATGGTCCCCAACACCCCGGGCGGCGGGTACGACATCACCGCCCGTACCGCCGCCAAGAACGCCGAGGACGCTGGCCTCAACCACAACATCGAGGTCTTCAACCTGCCGGGCGCCGGCGGCACGGTGGGGCTCTCCCGGCTCGTCAACGAGCGGGGCAACGGCAAGCTGGCGATGTCCATGGGCCTCGGTGTGGTCGGCGCCGTCCACACCAATCACGCGCCCTCCACCCTGGCCGACGCCACCCCGCTCGCCCGTCTCACCGAGGAACCGGACATCGTCGTCGTGCCGAAGAGCTCGCCCTACAAGACGTTCGGCCAGCTGCTGGCCGCCTGGAAGAAGAACCCGCGGGCCGTGCCCGTGGGCGGCGGCTCCTCGCCGGGCGGTCCCGACCATCTGGCGCCGATGCTGATGGCGCGGGCCGCCGGCATCGACCCCCGTTCCGTCACGTACGTGCCCTTCGACGGCGGCGGTGAGCTGCTCGCCTCCGTCCTGGGCGGCAAGGTGAAGTTCGGTGTCTCGGGCCTGGGCGAGTACCGCGACCAGATCGAGTCGGGCGAACTGCGGCTGCTCGCCGTCACGGGTGCCGAACGGGTCGAGGGCTTCGACGCGCCCACCCTCAAGGAGTCCGGGCTGGACGTGGAGTTCACCAACTGGCGCGGCATGATGGCACCGCCCGGGCTGTCCGAGGCGCAGCGCGACCGGCTCATCCGCTTCCTCGCCGAACTGCGCCGCTCCCCGCAGTGGCGCACCTCGCTGCGCACCAACGGCTGGGACGACGCCTGGCTGCCCGGCGGGAAGTTCGGCCGGTTCCTCGACCGGGAGGACAACCGGGTGGACACCGTCCTCAAGGAGCTGGGCCGATGAGCACGCCGGAACCTCCCCCGCGCCCCGAGCCCTCCCCCGCGCCCCAGGGAGCCTCCTCCGCTCCCGAGGACGGCTCCCCCGCTCCCGAAGGAGCCTCCCCCGCTCCCGAGGGGGCCGCCGCGCGCCCCGCGCGGTTCCCCCGGCTGCGCGGCTCCTCCGAACTGGGCGTGTGCGCCCTGCTGCTGGCCGTCGGCGTCCTGGTGCTCACCGACGCGCTCACCATGGACACCGTCGCCTCCGTACGCGGACCGGTCGGGCCCCGTACCGTGCCCGTCGTCGTCGGTGCCGCGCTGGTCCTCGTCGCCGTACTGCTCGCCGTGGACGTCCTGCGCGGCGGACGCGGCGAAGCGGAGGGCGGCGAGGACGTCGACCTGTCCGAACCCGGCGACTGGCGCACCGTCGCGCTGCTCGCCGGTGTCTTCCTCGCCTTCGCCGCACTCGTCGGCCCGCTCGGCTTCCCCCTCGCCGGCGCGCTGCTGTTCTGGGGCTCGGCCTACGCGCTGGGCAGCCGCAGCCACGCCCTCACCCGCGACCCGCTGATCGCGGCCGGCCTCTCGGTGGCCACCTACGCCGTCTTCCACCTGCTCCTCGGCGTCCATCTGCCGGGCGGGCCGCTGATGGGGGTGCTGTGACCCATGGACTCGCTCACCTCGCTGATGAACGGCTTCGGCACCGCGCTCACCCCGCTCAACCTGCTGTGGGCCGCCTGCGGCGTCCTGCTGGGCACGGCCATCGGCGTACTGCCCGGCATCGGCCCCGCCATGGCCGTCGCCCTGCTGCTGCCCGTCACCTACGGGCTCGACCCGACAGCCGCGTTCATCATGTTCGCCGGGATCTACTACGGCGGCATGTTCGGCGGCTCCACCACCTCCATCCTGCTCAACACCCCCGGTGAGAGCGCCGCCGTGATCGCCGCCATCGAGGGCAACCCGATGGCCAAGGCCGGACGCGGCTCGCAGGCACTGGCCGCGGCGGCGGTCGGCCACTTCGCGGGCGGCATGATCGGCACGATCCTGCTGGTGGTCCTCGCCCCGACGGTGGCCCGGCTGGCGGTGGACATCGGAGCGCCCGACTACTTCGCCGTCATGGTGCTGGCCTTCATCGCCGTCACCTCCGTCCTGGGCTCCTCCCGCATCCGCGGCTTCGCCTCCCTGCTGATCGGCCTCACCCTGGGGCTGGTCGGGCTCGACCAGATGACGGGGCAACAGCGGCTGACCTTCGGCAGCCTCCAACTCTCCGACGGCATCGACGTCGTCCTCGTCGCCGTCGGCCTCTTCGCCATCGGCGAGGCCCTGTGGGTGGCCGCCCATCTGCGGCGCGGCTCCGGCACCGCGCTCCCCGTCGGCCGCCCCTGGCTCGGCCGCGACGAGTTGCGGCGCACCTGGAAGCCGTGGCTGCGCGGTCCGGTGATCGGCTTCCCGTTCGGTGCGATCCCGGCCGGCGGCGCCGAGATCCCCACCTTCCTGTCGTACATCACCGAGAAACGGCTCTCGAAGCACAAGGAGGAGTTCGGGAAGGGCGCCGTCGAGGGCGTCGCCGGCCCGGAGTCCGCCGCCTCCGCCTCCGCCGCCGGGACGCTGGTGTCGATGCTGACCCTCGGTCTGCCCACCACGGCGGTCGCCGCCGTGATGCTGGCCGCCTTCCAGCAGTACGGCATCCAGCCCGGCCCGCTGCTGTTCGAGCGCGAACCCGAGCTGGTGTGGGGCCTGATCGCCTCGCTCTTCGTGGGCATGGTGATGCTGCTCGTCCTCAACCTGCCGCTGGCGCCGGTGTGGGCGAAGCTGCTGCGCATCCCGCGGCCCTATCTGTACGCGGGCATCCTCTTCTTCGCCGCGGTCGGCGCCTACGCGGTGGGCGGCCAGGCGATCGACCTGGTGATCCTGCTGATCATCGGCCTGCTCGGACTGATGATGCGGCGCTACGGGCTGCCCGTGCTGCCCGCCGTCATCGGCGTCATCCTCGGCCCCAACGCGGAACAGCAACTGCGCCGGGCGCTCCAGATCAGTGACGGCAGCGTCACGGGGCTGGTCAACACCCCCTTCGCGGTCACCGTCTACGCGGTCATCGCCCTTCTGCTGCTGTGGCCCTGGCTCAAGCGGCTGGTGCCGAGGGGACGCACGGAACACAAGGACTGAGCCGGCCTCACCAACTGCCGCTGGGCGCGGGACCCGTCGGGGACGGGCCCGCGCCCAGCGCTGTGCGAGGCGGACACAAAAAATGATTTGGTAAAGTAACTATTGACGTTTTCTTGACGCCTTCTTTGCCTTGATCTTTTTCCGGATCCGTGCAAGAGGCCGGACGCCAGGAGGAGCCATCAGCTTGCCGACGCCCGACCACCACTGCAGCCCGCACCACACGACCACCGCACCACCGGGGGCGTGACCCATGGGCCACGCCGACACCCTGCTCGCCATGGGCGGCGCCTTCGTCGCCGCCGCCGTCCTCGCCCGCCTCGGCAACCGCATCGGACTGCCGACGATCCCCCTGTTCATCCTGGCCGGGATCCTCCTCGGCCCGCACACACCGGGCTTCGTCCTCGTCGACGACCCCCACCAGCTGGAGATGCTCTCCGCCCTCGGGCTGGTCCTGCTGCTCTTCTACCTCGGCCTCGAGTTCCACATGGACGACCTCAAGGCCGGCGGCCGGAAGATGGCCCTCGCCGGAGGGCTCTACCTCGCCCTGAACGTCGGCGCCGGACTCGGCTTCGGCTTCGCCGTCGGCTGGGGCACGTCCGAAGCCCTCGTCCTGGCCGGGGTCCTGGGCATCTCGTCCTCCGCCATCGTCACCAAGACGCTGGTCGACCTCGGACGCATCGGCAACCCCGAGACACAGCCGATCCTCGGCATCATCGTCGTCGAGGACATCTTCCTCGCCCTCTACCTCGCCGCGCTCCAGCCCGTGCTGACCGGCGCCGACAGCCTCGGCTCGGCCCTCGGCCAGATCGCCAAGGCGTTCGCCTTCCTGCTGCTGCTGGGGCTCGCCGCCCGGTTCGGCACCCGCCTGATCGGCAAACTGTTCGCCACGCGGGACAACGAACTGCTCGTCATCTCCTTCCTCGGCGCCGCCGTACTGGTCGCGGGCATCGCGGAGGAGTTCGGCGTCGCCGACGCCATCGGGGCCTTCATGGTCGGCCTCATGCTGGGCAACACCGCCTCGGGCGAGCGCATACGCGAGCTCGTCCACCCCCTGCGGGACGCGTTCGGCGCCATCTTCTTCTTCGCCTTCGGGCTGTCCATCGACCCCGGCGACCTGCCCACCGTGCTGGTGCCGGTCCTCGTCGCGGTGGCGGTGACCGTCGCCATGAACATCCTGGCGGCCATCTGCGCGGCCCGTATCTACGGCTTCGACCCGGTGCCCACCGCGAACGTGGCCACCACCCTGCTGGCGCGGGGCGAGTTCGCCCTCATCCTGGCGACGATGGCCTCCGCGGCCGGCCTCGACGACCGCCTCGCCCCCTTCATCGCGGGGTACGTCCTTCTCCTCGCCGTCCTGGCGCCCCTGGCCGCGGGCCGCACCCACCACCTGATACGCCGACAACCCGCCGTGACGGTGTAGGCGCCGGCGCACGGCTGCCCGCGCGGTACGACGAAGGGCGGCACATCGGCGCTTCCGCCGATGTGCCGCCCTTCGAACGCTCAGCTCCTCGCCCGTGTCCCCTCATCCGTGTCGACGGCTCGCCCGGACCCGGCCACCGGGGACGGACTAGCGGCGGACGGGGTACCCCTGGCCCGGGTGGTTCGGGTCCTCGCCGGACGGGCCCTGGTACGGCCGCTGGTACTGCTGGTCGTCGCCGTACGGGTCCCGCGGCACCAGCCCGGCGGCGTACGGGTCCTGGGGGGCGCCGCCGTCGTGCGGGCCCGGCTGCACGGGGGCGCCGTCGCCGTACGGGGAGCCGATCCCCTCCGCGTACGCGCCGCCGCCGTGGCCCTGGCCCTGGCCGGGCTGTCCGTATCCGCCCGGCGTCCCCTGCGGGCCGTGGCCACCGGGGGCCTGCTGCGCCCCGCCGCCGTAGCCGTACCCGCCGGACGGGGCCGGCCCGCCCGCGGCCTGCCCGCCGTCGAAGGCCCCGTACCCGGCGTGGCCGCCCGGGCCGCCGGGCGCCGCAGGACCGGTCGGTGTGCCCGGACCACCCGGGTTCCCGTATCCGCCCGAGGCGGCCGGGTTCCCGTATCCGCCCGGGCCGGCCGGGGCACCGGACGTGCCCGGGCCCGCGTGGCCGCCGTAGCCGGGAGCCGCGCCCGGACCGCCCGGGCCGGGGCCGAAGGAGCCGGGGGCGCCGTGCCCCGCCGGTGCGTGCGGGCCGCCGAAAGCGCCGGGCTCGCCGGGCACCCCCGGCTGACCGGCCGTACGGGGATCGGCCGCACCGTGGCCGGCCGGAGCGTGTCCGCCGGGCATGCCGTGGGGGCCGGACGCCGCGCCGGGAGCCGCACCGTGGCCGCCGGGTGCCGCGGGGCCGCCCGGGGCGCCGGCCGCCCCCTCGCCGCCGTGCCCGTACCCGGCGCCGCCGTGCCCCTGGGCGTAGGCGCCGTGGGGGTGCGGGGCGCCCGCCCCCTGTGCGTGCCCCTCGAACGGGGCGCCCGGGGTGCGGGGCGGGTGGGAGTCGTCCTGGGCGGGGGCCTCGTCGGCGTCGCCCTTCTTGTCGGAGCCCTTGCCGCGGGCGCGGAGGTACTCGATGACGATCGGGACGACCGACAGGGCGACGATGCCGACCAGGATCATCTCGATGTGCTCGTGGACGAAGTCCACCTGCCCCAGCGCCGCGCCGAGCAGGGTCACGCCCGCGCCCCACAGCGTGCCGCCGATGACGTTGAAGATGATGAACGACCGGTACTTCATCCCGCTGACGCCGGCGATGATCGGCGTGAACGTCCGGACGACCGGCACGAAGCGGGCCAGCACCAGCGACTTGGGGCCGTGCTTCTCGAAGAACTCGTGCGCCTTCTCGACGTTCTCCTGCTTGAACAGTCGGGAGTCGGGTCGTCGGAAGAGCGCGGGACCGACCTTCTTGCCGAACAGATAACCGGCCTGGTCGCCCAGGACGGCCGCCAGGACGATCAGCAGGCACATCAGCCACAGCGACATGTGCAGCTGGTCCGTCACAATCAGCAGCCCCGTGGTGAACAGCAGGGAGTCACCCGGCAGGAAGAAGCCGATCAGTAGCCCGGATTCCGCGAAGACGATCGCCAGGATGCCCACCGGGCCGAAGGTCTGAATCAGGAAGTCCGGATCCAGCCAGCTGGGTCCTAGTGCGAGGTTGGTCACGGAGGGCTCCTGGTCAGGGGCGCGAGTCGGGGGCACCTCCCGGCCGAAGGCGGGGGAGGGCGTGCGATCAGCCCACGAGGCTGCATCGGACGCTACACGCTACCAACGAGCCCCCGGCCACCACCGTTCCCCGAGCCCCGAACCCCCGCCGCACACGGACCGAGCCGCACGGTACGGCGGCCGGCACCGGGCCGCCGGACGGGCCGACGCGGTACCGCACACGCCCCCCGGGGTGCCGGGAGCCGCGCCGTCCGGTTCCCCCGCCGGGACCAGCCGCCGTCCGCGAACCGGTGAACCCCGCACGGCCGGGCAGCGCACAGGCGTTCCCTCCCGGCCCGGCTGCCGCTAGCTTCCCTTGCACCGAGTCCGCGCGTCCGTCATACCGGATGTGACGGACATGGAGCACCACCGGCCGAACAGCCGTTCCTGAAAGGACCACGACTGTGTCCGTACCGCTCCGTTCCTGCTCCCGGCGCCGTGCACTGCGCGGCAGACCCGGCAGGGCCGCCCTCGTGGCCCTGGCCACCGCCGCGCTCACCGCCCCGCTCGCCCTCACGGCAGGCGCCACCGCCGCCCCGGCCGCCCCCGGCCAGGGCACCGTCACCCGCACCGCCCCCACCGCGGACACCCGCGCCACCGAGGCGGCCCGTCACGGGGGCGCCGCCGAGCAGGGCGACATGCTCGCCCGGAAACTCGTCCGGCGCACCGGTGCCGACGGTGCGCACCGGCATCTGACCGCACTGTCGGCCATCGCGAAGACCGGTGACGGCCACCGGGGCGCCGGGTCGCCGGGCCACGACCGTTCGGTGGCGTACGCGGGCGGTCTGCTGAAGGCCGCCGGCTACAAGGTGTCGTACCAGAAGTTCGAGTTCACCTTCCGCGAGACCCTCGCGGAGAAGCTGACGGTGCTGGGCCCGCAGCAGCGCGATGTGCCGATCACGTTGATGACCTACACCAAGAGCACCCCGGAAGGCGGCATCGAGGCACCGCTGGCGGCCGTGCCGGTGGACGCCGACGGCTCCAGCGGCTGCGAGGCGGGCGACTACGGCGGCGGCGACTACAAGGGCCGCATCGCGCTGATCCGGCGCGGCTCGTGCTCGTTCGCGCAGAAGCAGGCGGCGGCGGCCGACGCCGGAGCGGTCGGCGCGGTGGTCTACAACAACGAGGACGGCGCCCTCAACGGCACCCTCGGCAGCCCCGACGACGCCCGTATCCCCACGGGCGGCATCACCAAGGCGGACGGCGAGGCGCTGGCCGCGCAGGCGGCCGGCGGCGGGACGACCGTCCGGCTGGAGGTCCGCGAGCGTCAGGAGCAGCGCACCACGCACAACGTGCTCGCGGAGACCCGGGGCGGCGACGCGGACCGCACGGTGATGCTCGGCGCCCATCTCGACTCGGTGCCCGAGGGTCCCGGCATCAACGACAACGGCTCGGGCTCGGCCAGCATCCTGGAGACGGCTCTCCAGCTGGCGAAGGCCGACCACAAGGGCAGGCACGCCAACAAGGTGCGGTTCGCCCTGTGGAGCGCGGAGGAGCTGGGCCTGCTGGGCGCCGAGCACTATGTGACGCAGCTGCCCGCGGCCGAGCGGAAGAAGATCGCGCTCTATCTGAACTTCGACATGATCGCCAGCCCCAACTACGGGATCTTCGCCTACGACGGTGACGACTCCGACCGCACGGGGGCCGGGCCGGGCCCGGAGGGTTCGGCGGCGCTGGAGAAGGACCTGGTGGACTTCCTCGCCACGCGCGGCATGCCCGCGCGCGGTACCGACTTCGACGGCCGCTCCGACTACGGTCCCTTCATCGAGGCCGGGATTCCGGCGGGCGGTACGTTCACCGGCGCCGAGAAGATCAAGACGGCCGAGCAGCAGAAGCTGTGGGGCGGCACGGCGGGAGAGGCGTACGACGGCTGCTACCACCAGGCGTGCGACACGCTCGAGAACATCGACATGCGGGCGTTCGACGCGAACGTCAAGGCCATCGCGAACGCGGTGGGCCACTACGCGTGGGACGTCAGCGGTGTGACCGCCCGGGGAGCGGGCGGCGGCAAGAAGGGCGGCATGAACGCGGGCAAGACCGGTGGCGCCGCGGTCGCGGACGGCGAGGAGCCCGCGTACGGCCCGTACAAGGGAGCGCGCCTGGTCCGGTGACCACCCCCTCGCACGTCCGTGCGCGCTCACCCCGCCAGGTTGTCCACAGGGTGTGGACAACCTGGCGGGCGCGGGCAGCGGTGAGGGGTCACCACGGGCGGGGAAACGGACGGATCTCCTCCTCGCCCCCCGGTCAGGGCGGGGTATGCCAGTGACCCATGCCGGACCGCCCCGGTGTCCGATGCGCCGACACTTGCGCGACCCCGTCGTTTTCTGCCCGCTTTCCGACCGCTTCATCAGCCGTTCGTCCGGATTGCACCGTCGTCATGAGGCTGCGCCCGGTACCGGTGGCCCGGTAGGCTTTCCGTGTGATCTTCAAGCGAATCGGAAACGGGCGGCCGTACCCCGACCACGGCCGGGAGAGCACCCGTCAGTGGGCGGATGTGGCCCCGCGACCGGTGCGTCTTGACCAGCTCGTCACCACCAAGGGACAACTCGACCTGGAGACCCTGCTCGCCGAGGACTCGACGTTCTACGGCGACCTGTTCGCCCACGTCGTGAAGTGGCAGGGCGACCTGTATCTGGAGGACGGTCTGCACCGCGCGGTCCGTGCCGCCCTCCAGCAGCGCCAGGTGCTGCACGCGCGCGTACTCGAACTCGACGACTGACGCGCCAGCCGACGCCCTCGTGCGGCCGGCCGGCGCACGACCGGCCGACCGCACGGGAGCACGACCGCACGAGGGCACGATCGCACCCCTGCGACCGCCGTACGGCTGTGCGCACGGCAAAGGCGCCCGATCCTCCGATCGGGTACGCATACTGACGAGCCGCTGATCATCTGGTAGGCAGTACGGCCTCCGGCCACTACCCTGCGTACATGAGCATGCTCACTCCTCCCGGGCTGGGCGGGAAGTACCGCATCAAGGGCAGCCGGTATCCGCGGATGCGCCGGCCGCGGCGGCGGGGCAGGCTCATCGCCACCACCGGCCTCGGCGTCCTGACCTGCGCCGTACTCGGGTGGGGCACGCTCCAGCTCGTCGACATCTACTCCGGTGCGGACGAGCCCCCGGCCGACGGCGCACACGCCCGGCCCGCCGACTGCGCCTCCCCGGCCGCCGCCGGCCCCCGGGCCCGCGCGGGCCACGCCTCGCTCCCGGCCCCCGGCACCATCACCGTCAACGTCCTCAACGCCACGTCCCGCACCGGCCTGGCCAAGGACACCGCCGACGCGCTGGAAAAGCGCGGTTTCCGCATCGGCGAGGTGGCCAACGCCCCCGCCCCGCTCGACGGCAAGGTGAAGGGGAACGGGCTGGTCATCGGCGGGCCCGGCACCGCCACCGCCTCCCGGCTCTCCGTCCTGGCCGCCCAGCTCGACGGCGCCCGCATCCGGCACGACGCACACCGGGACGGCAAGGACCTCGATCTCGTCCTCGGCAAGAGCTTCACGAAGCTGACGGGGAAGAAGGCGGCCGAGGCAGCCCTCACCAAGCTGTCGGGCCCCCGCTCGGCGTCCTCCCACGAAAAAGCCGGCACCACCTGCTGACGCCCCACCGGCGCACTGAAGGCGCCCCGCACCGGCAGCGTGCGGCCTTTGGACGGAAGCCGGAACCACACAGCGCCGTCAGACGACAGCCGACACACGCGCGGCCGTACGAGAGCCGACGCCGGCGCGCACGGCCGCAACGCGCACCAGGGGCACACACGCCACCGGCCGGGCGGCAGTCGCCGCCCGGCCGGGAAGAACAAGGGTGGGTGCGGGTTCAGCCCGCGGTGCCGTACATCCGGTCACCGGCGTCGCCGAGGCCCGGGACGATGAAGCCCTGCTCGTCGAGGCGCTCGTCGACCGAGGCGGTCACCACCGTCACCGGCGTACCGGCCAGCTCGCGCTCCATGACGGCCACGCCCTCGGGCGCCGCCAGCAGGCACAGGGCGGTCACGTCGTCGGCGCCGCGCCGGATCAGCTCCTTGATCGCGGCGACCAGCGTGCCGCCCGTGGCCAGCATCGGGTCCAGCACGTAGACCTGGCGGCCGGACAGGTCGTCGGGCATGCGGTTCGCGTACGTCGAGGCCTGGAGCGTCTCCTCGTCGCGGATCATGCCGAGGAAGCCCACCTCGGCCGTCGGCAGCAGCCGGACCATGCCCTCCAGCATGCCGAGCCCCGCACGGATGATGGGCACCACCAGCGGGCGGGGGCGCGAGAGCTGCACGCCCGTGGTCCGGGTGACCGGCGTGGTGATCCCGACCTCCTCCACGCGCACGTCGCGGGTGGCCTCGTACGCGAGGAGCGTCACCAGCTCGTCCGCCAGCCGGCGGAAGGTGGGCGAGTCGGTGCGCGCGTCGCGCAGAGTGGTGAGCTTGTGCGCGACCAAGGGGTGGTCGACGACGTGGATCCGCATGCTTCGACAGTATCCGAGCCGCGCGCGGGGGCTTCCCTCCGGTCCCGGTACGACCGTCTTCTCCCGTCACGTCCCGGCAACTGCCCGTGACACTGGCGTACGCCCGCCGCACCGGGGGAAGGTGGGCAGGTACACCGGAGGTGTGCGTATGACACAGGCACGAGAGCCCCGTCCACCGGCCGGGGAGCAGGACCGTCCCAGTGACCGTCCCACCCGTTCCACCGACGCGGAACGGCTGCGCGCCCGCGCCCGTTTTCTCCGAGAGCTGAACGAGGCCAGAGAGTTGCGCGAGCGCGTCCACCCGCGCCGCTCCCGCGCGGCCCGCAGGCGCCGCCAGGCGCTGCGGATGCGTACGTTCCGCTGGTGAGCGGCGGCGGACCCGGCAGTCGGGCAGCCGCAGGGCGGGCACCGTGCGGACAGCGCTGCGTGGCGAGCCGTCACGGTGCGTCGACCCAGGCGGGGCGCGGGTGAACGATCGGGCAACACTCGGGCAAACAGCGCGACGACGCACTGCCGAAGACCCTTCGCACGGCGCGGGTTTCTGCCACGATTCACGATGGGGCGGGGCACGTCCTCGTCAGCATCGGGCACATCTTGGATCAGTGGGAGAGTCACGGTGTATTTCGCCGCGCTGCTCGCGCGCACCGAAGACGGGTGGGAAGCGAGCGACACAGAGCTGGACGATGTGGAGACCCTGGCCGACCTGGCCGACCTGGCCCGGGAGGCCACGGCGGACGACGAGACGGTGCTGGTCTGCATCGAGCAGGAGGGGGAGTGGTTCGGCGTCGTCCGCGTGGACGGAGAGGACGACCCCCGCGTCTTCGTCTCCGACGCCGCGGCGGCGATGCGCAGCTCGTACGGCGAGATACTGCTCTCGGACGAGCTGCTGGGCCGCCAGCCGGAAGATCCCTCCGCCCTCGACCAACTCGTCGACCTCGACGGTACGGAGGAAGGCGAGCCGGAGGGCGCCGAGAACGACGACGAGGAGGCCGAACGCGCCGCGGTCGCCGAGGCGGAGGCCGCACCGGCCGGGCCGCTGGGCGACTCCGGACTGCTGACCGACCTCGGTATGGACGACAAGGCGCTGCTCACGCTCGCGCCCGAGGACGCCCTCGCCGAGATCGCCGACGCACTCGGCTGCACGGATGTCCTGGAGTCCGTGCGCTGAGACCGGTGCGGGTGCCAGGCGCGACACTGTCCCCATGACCCCCGCGCACGACGATCGGCCGACCGCCGCGTCCCCCTCACCCGCCCCCGGGACCCCCTCCGCGGTGGGCCCCGCGGGCGATCCCGTCCGCGACCCCTGGCACCGGCCCATGCGGCTGGCGCTCACGGAGGCCGCACGGGCGCCCGGAACGGGGGACGTGCCGGTCGGCGCCGTCGTTCTCGGGCCCGACGGGGAGGTCCTGGGCCGGGGCCACAACGCCCGTGAGGCGGACGGTGATCCGACCGCGCACGCGGAGGTCCTGGCCCTGCGCGAGGCCGCCCGCGCCCGCGGCGACAACTGGCGCCTCACCGGCTGCACCCTCGTCGTCACACTGGAGCCGTGCACCATGTGCGCCGGCGCGGCGGTGCTCTCCCGCGTCTCCCGTGTCGTCTACGGGGCGCGCGACGCGAAGGCCGGCGCCGCCGGCTCGGTGTGGGACGCCCTGCGCGACCGGCGCCTCAACCACCGCCCGGAAGTGATCAACGGAGTACTGGCCGAGGAGTGCGCCGCCCTCCTCACCACCTTCTTCCGCGCCCCCCACGCCCCGTCCCCGTCCGGCCCCCCTGTCGATTTCGACGGCGGGCCCTCGGTGGGCTAGAGTTCCTCTCGGTAGCGTGTCCGAGCGGCCGAAGGAGCTCGCCTCGAAAGCGAGTGAGGGGGCAACTCCTCCGTGGGTTCAAATCCCACCGCTACCGCTTCACACGACGAAGGGCCGGACCCCGCGGGGTCCGGCCCTTCGTCGTGTCCCCCTCCCCGCCCGCCGGGCCGGTACGACTGTCAACCGGCGGGCGCGGGCGCTATGTTGGGGGTGTCTCCCTCTCTGTCGGGGGCCGGGATCGCCCCGTGCCGAAAGGGCTCCGGGCGGGTCCGGTGAAGGAGGAGGAGATGCGGATGGCCGACGGAGTCGGAAGCGGGCGGCGCGTGGCGGACCGGGAAGCCGTTCCTTTGCGCCGGAGCGCATTGGGCGGTGTCCGTGGAATTGTCCCGTCGCGGTTCGTGACCACCGGTTAGGAGTCCTGCGCACAGTACGGCCGCCCCCGTCGTTCCCCGGGCGCCCGGGGCGGCACGCGCGCTCCCGTGCCGGGCGGAGCCACCCTCCGCGCAGGGGCGCACACCCTTCGTCGTCGGCCTGTCGCCGGTCCGTCGCCGGTCTGCGAGGGGCCGTGGGCTGTCGTACGTTGAGAGGGCGACCGCTGGTCCCAGGGGGGAGCAGGGAGGCGCGGGCGGATGCGAGCTGTCGGTGTGCGCGAGCGGAACGGGCGGCCCGAGGTTCTGCAGGCGCGGCGGCCCGAGCCGGGCGAGGGCGAAGTTCTGGTGCGGGTGGTGGCGGCGGGCCTCAACCCGCTCGACTGGAAGATCGCGGACGGCATGCTGGAGGACTTCGTGCCGTACGACTTCCCGCTGGTGATGGGCGTGGACTTCGCCGGCGTCGTGGAGGGCAACGGCCCGGAGGCCCGCCGGTTCGCGGAGGGCGAGCAGGTGTACGGGCACGTGGTGAGCGAGCCGGTGGGCCGTGGCACGTACGCCGAATACGTCGTGGTCAACGAGGCGGGCAGCATCGCGCCGGCGCCGCTGACGCTGCGGCTGACGGCGGCGGCGGGGGCGCCGACCGCCGGGATGACGGCCCTGGGGATCATGGAAGCCGCGGCGCTGCGGTCGTACGGCAGCCTGCTGATCATCGGAGCGGCGGGCGGTGTGGGCACGTTCCTGACGCAGCTCGCCGCCGCCGACGGGCTGTGGGTGCTGGCGGCCACGCACGGGCACGACAGCGCGCGGATGGCGGGCTTCGGCGCGTCCCGCACGGTGGACGTACGGGAGCAGTCGCTCGCGGACGCGGTGCGCGAGGAGTACCCGCACGGGGTGGACGCGCTGGTGGACCTCGTCTCGACCGAGCGGGCCGACTTCGCGGCGCACGCGGCGCTGGTGCGGGACGGCGGGGTGGCCGTCTCCACGCTGGACGCGGCGTCCGTCGACGCGCTGTACGGGCGGGGCATCGAGGGCATCAACTACCACATCGACCCGTCCGCCGAGTTGCTCGACCGGCTCGGCTCCGAGATCGACAGCGGGCGGCTGGCGGTGCCCATCGAGGCCGAGGTGCCGCTGGACGAGGCCCCGGGTGCGGTGGCCCGCAGCCGGGCGGGCGGTGCCCGCGGGAAGACGATCCTGCTGCCCTGACCGCCCCCGACCGCCCTGGTGGCCCCCGACCGCCCCGGCCGCCCCATGAGGGCTCCCTCTTCCCGCTACACTCTCAGCGCCGCACAGGTGTACGGGGCGGCCGGTTGCCGGGCACCCCGGGGGGAGGGACAGCGCGATGGCGCAGGCGAAGAAGCTCGTGGGCTACATCCTGGTCGTCTTCGTGCTGTACACGATCATCACGTCGCCCGAACGCGCCGCGGATCTGGTCCAAGTAGGTTTCGAAGGCATCTCCAGTGCGGCGCAGGGTGTCGGCCGCTTCATGACCTCGCTCGTGAACTGAGGGCCCGCTCAGCCCGTTGTGAATCCCTTTCCACCAGCGGTTTTCGGCTGCCCTGGAGCAGCAACACGGAGTGGTCCGGTGCTTGCGCACGGTGCACATGTCTTGTGATGCTATGACCGCTTTTTGGCGGAAGAATCGCGAATAGCCACGACGAGCGACCGATCCGAGCACCGATCCGAGCACGATCAGGACAGTTCCGCACCGTGAACCGTGAAGGGGTGGTGGCTGAGTGGACGGGACCCGTACCCCCACCCAGACTGCCTCCGGCGACGCCGAAGCGCCGTCCTCCCCCGCCGAGGCGCAGAGGGAACGTGCCGCGCGGACCCGGGCGCTGACGCAGTCGCTCTTCGAACAGCTGGCCAGGCACGAGCCCGGCTCGCCCGAACACGAACGCATCCGCGCGGCCCTCATCGAGGCCAACCTCCCCCTGGTGCGCTACGTCGCCGCCCGCTTCCGCAGCCGCAACGAGCCGATGGAGGACGTCGTCCAGGTCGGCACCATCGGACTGATCAACGCGATCGACCGGTTCGACGCCCAGCGCGGCGTGCAGTTCCCCACCTTCGCGATGCCGACCATCGTCGGCGAGATCCGCCGCTACTTCCGCGACAACGTCCGCACCGTGCACGTACCGCGCCGGCTGCACGAGATGTGGGTGCAGGTCAGCGGTGCCACCGAGGACCTGACGACCCTGCACGGGCGCTCCCCCACCACGGCCGAGATCGCCGAGCGGCTGAAGATCTCCGAGGACGAGGTGCTGGCCTGCATCGAGGCGGGGCGCGCCTACCGCGCCACGTCCCTGGAGGCCGCACAGGAGCGCGAGGACGGCATGCCGGGGCTGCTGGACCGGCTCGGCTACGAGGACCCCGAGCTGGACGGCGTCGAGCACCGGGACCTGGTCCGCCACCTGCTGGTGCAACTCCCCGAGCGTGAGCAGCGGATCCTGCTGCTGCGGTACTACCGGAACCTGACGCAGTCGCAGATCAGCGCCGAGTTGGGCGTCTCGCAGATGCACGTCTCGCGGCTGCTCTCCCGCAGCTTCGCCCGACTGCGGGCCGCAAATCGAATCGACGCGTAACCTCTTCGAGCGACCCAACTTCCGCCCCACTGCTCCCAGCTGTGCAGTTTTATCGACATGAGGCTACGTCGCGTTGCCTACTTGTGACATTCTGCAAGAGCTGCGTTTGCCGCGGCGGCGCGCCCGGTATGGAGGGGGAGGTGCTTCCCTCAGCCGAGGGCGCCGCAGCGACCCGTCCGCGACCTCAAGGGGGTGGCATGTCCGTAGAACTGGGCAGCTCCAAGGTGCTCACCGAGAACACGTCCCCGGCCCCGGGGGCACCCGACGGGCCGGCGGGGCCCGGCAGCCTGTCCCACACCCTCGACGGCGCACCCGTCGAGCCCGGCGCCGAGCTGCCGGGCGAGGCACCGGCGGAGCTGGCCGGCGTCGCGGCGGTGGCCGACAGCGAGGCCCTGGACACCCGCACCCTCTCCCGTTCGCTCTTCCTGCGGCTGGCCGCGCTGGACAAGGCGGCGGCCGAGTCCCCCGGCCGGGACGTGACGGCCGAGCGGATGTACGTGCGGGACACACTCATCGAACTCAACCTGCCGCTGGTCCGGTACGCGGCGGCCCGCTTCCGCAGCCGCAACGAGCCGATGGAGGACATCGTCCAGGTCGGCACCATCGGGCTGATCAAGGCGATCGACCGCTTCGACTGCGAACGCGGCGTGGAGTTCCCCACGTTCGCGATGCCGACCGTCGTCGGGGAAATCAAGCGCTTCTTCCGCGACACGTCCTGGTCCGTGCGGGTGCCCCGCAGGCTCCAGGAGCTGCGGCTGGCCCTGACGAAGGCGAGCGACGAGCTGTCGCAGACCCTGGACCGCTCCCCCACCGTCACCGAACTCGCCACCTGCCTGGGCGTCTCGGAGGAGGACGTGGTCGACGGGCTGGCCGTCGGCAACGCCTACACCGCCTCCTCGCTCGACTCCCCCGCGCTGGAGGAGGACGGCGGCGAGGGCTCCCTCGCCGACCGGCTCGGGTACGAGGACAGCGCACTGGAGGGCGTCGAGTACCGCGAGTCCCTCAAGCCGCTGCTGGCCAAACTGCCGCCGCGCGAGCGTCAGATCATCATGCTGCGCTTCTTCGCGAACATGACGCAGTCCCAGATCGGCGAGGAGGTCGGCATCTCCCAGATGCACGTCTCCCGGCTGCTGACGCGCACGCTCGCACAGCTGCGCGAGGGACTGATCGCGGAGGACTGACCATCATCACGACCGGGGGAACGCGTGCAGCGGGGGACACCGAGACAGACGGACAGAGGCTTCACAACTGACGAGGCGTCAGCAACACTGGCGCCATGCGAAGGCAGGGGAGCCAGGGCAGCCGGCAGAAGAACCGGAGTGGCCGCGCACACCACGAGCGGCGGCACAGCGGTACGAGGAACGGCGCGAGGAGCCGTCGGGGCGGTCGAATAGCCGCCTCGGCGGCTCTCGTCTGTATCGGGGTCCCGCTCCTGGGCGGGTGCGGCTCGGGCGACGACGAGGGGTATGTGGCGGTCGGCGCGGGAGGCCGGTCGGACGACGCCGGCACCGTACGCCCCGACGACAAGGTGCGGATGGTGCCGCTTCCCGACGGCAAGGACCACCGCGCCGGGAAGAACGGCGACGACGGCCGCACGGCGGACGGGGACCGCACCGAAGCGGCGGACGGCGACAGCCGGACGGAACGGAAGACGGGCACGAGCGGCAGCGGATCCAGCGGCAGCGCCAGGGGCGGCAGCGGCTCCGGCGGCGCGGGAGCCGGCGGACCGTCCTCCACGACCGGCCCCGGCGACGGTTCCGGCGGCGCGGGCGGCTCCACGGGCACGGGCGACGGCAGCGGGGGCAGCGGTGGCGGCAGCGCCCCGGACGACGGCTCCCCCAGCCCCTCGCCGGGGACCCCGCAGGGCCCGGCCGTACTGGAGGCGAGCGAGCCGGAACGGGCGAAGGGCGAGCACCGCTGGTGCGAGAAGGTGACCGTCCGCTTCTCCAACACGGGCGGCAGTCCGGTCACCAAGGGCAAGATCACCTTCGGTACGCACATCATCGGGGGCCTGGGCGTCGACTGGGACACCCGGGAGACCACCCGCGCCCTCCCCGTACCGATCGGCCCCGGGGAGAAGAAGGAGAAGACCTGGACGGTGTGCGTGGACGCCTGGCGGGTCCCGCTGGGCATGCACATCGAGACCCGCGACGTGAAGCTCACCGGCTGGCGCTGAGCCCCTGCCGGGGCGGCGTCGGGCGGCCTTGAGAAGGCCGGGCGGCCTTGAAGAGGCAGGCCGGGCGGTCCCGGAGGCGCCGGGCGGTCACCAATGGCGCCTCGGCGGCCCCCAAGGCACCGGGCCGGTCCCGAAGGAGCCGGGCCGCCGCGTGGGGCCGCCCTCGTGCGCGCGCCCAGAACACCGGTCAGCCCCGAGCCCCGGGACCACCAGGGCCGCCGGGGCCGCCCAGACCCCCGCGAGCCCATCAGGCCGCCCGCACCCGCACAAGGACAACGACAACGGCAAGGGCAACGACAAGGGCAAGGGCCAAGCACCCCCGCAAAAAACAACGGGCACCCCTCGAAATCGACGGGTGCCCGGCGGAATACGACGGGTTCTCCAGTTGTTGCTGACGAGCGCCGCACCGTCCGCTTCCCGTTTCCCGGGGAGCCGTCGGCCGCGACGGGTGCCGGACCGGACGGTGCTCGCCCCGGACCGGCGGGTCCGTCAGGAGAAGGCCAGCCAGGCCACGCCCGCCAGGACCAGGACGGCGACGACGACGCCGACGATCACGCCGATGCGCGGTCCGGCCGGAGCCGGAGCGGGCTGGCGCCTGCCCTGCTGAGGGGCGCCTTCGTGGACGAAGGCGCGGAACATCTGGGTGCTGCCTGCCGGGTCGGGGTGGCCCTGGGCGTCGGGGCCCTGCGGCATGTGCGGATTGTGAGCCATGCCCCAGGACCCTAGCGAACCCTCCCTCGGATGGCACAGTCCGGACGGGGCGGGGGATGTGCGGTCCCTCACATCGGGGACGGGCACCGGGTGTGACCCGGGGTACCCCCTCTCACCTGGGGGTTTCCGGGCGGGCTTGACCGGGGCTTGAGGCCGGGCACACGGAGACTTTATTGAGTGTTTGCCTCGGTTGCCCGGAATCAACTTGCCTACAGCAACCAACCAATCGTATGGTTGCCTTAAGCAACAAGTTCATGGGGTGCAGATGGCCGAACGCAGTCAGTACGAGGAGCTGGCCCGGCAGATCAGCGCCATAGGCGCCGTCAAACGAGAGATGGCGCGCGGTCTCCCCCCGGAGTGCCCGCCCGCGTCGGCGGCCGTACTGATGCTGTTGCAGAAGCACGGGGAGATGCGCACCAGCCAGCTGGCCGAGCTGATGGCGATCGACATGTCGGTGACCAGCCGGCACGTCGCGCACGTCGCCGACCGCGGCTGGATCGAGCGCCACCCTGACCCGCAGGACGGCCGCTCCCGGCTGCTGAGGATCAGCGAGCGCGGCGAACGGTTCCTCACGGAACTGTCCACTCACACGACCGAGGCGCTCGCCGCCCACCTGGGTGACTGGAGCGACGAGGACGTCGCCCAGCTCAACACCCTGCTCCACCGGCTCCGTACGAGCTTCGGGGACTGCCGCGCCCGCGGCGGGCTACCCCACGAGACGAAAACGACCGCAACACACTGAGTGAGAAGGACGCCGAATGGCAACAACCCGACCCCAGCCGCCGGTTGGGGGGCCCCGCGACGCCGTGCAAGGGGCCGGCAGCGGGGCCCGACACGCGGCTCACGGACACGCCGCCCACACCCCGGCAAAGGGTGCGGGTGCCGCCGCCGCACCGGCATCCGGCGGCACGACGATGTCCCACCGGCAGATCATGGAGGCGCTCTCCGGGCTGCTGCTCGGTATGTTCGTCGCGATTCTGTCGTCGACGATCGTCTCCACGGCACTGCCCAAGATCATTTCTGATCTGAACGGCAGCCAGAGCTCCTACACCTGGGTGGTGACCGCATCGCTGCTGGCGATGACCGCGTCCACCCCGCTGTGGGGCAAGATGGCCGACCTCACCAGCAAGAAGATGCTGGTGCAGATCTCGTTGGTCCTGTTCGTCCTGGCCTCGGCGGGAGCCGGTCTCTCGCAGAACCCGTCGATGCTGATCACCTTCCGGGTGTTCCAGGGCATAGGCATGGGCGGTCTGTCCGCCCTGGCCCAGATCATCATGGCCGCGATGATCTCCCCGCGTGAGCGTGGACGGTACAGCGGCTACCTCGGCGCCACGTTCGCCATCGCCACCGTCGGCGGCCCGCTGCTCGGCGGCGTCATCACCGACACCAGCTGGCTCGGCTGGCGCTGGTGCTTCTACGTCGGCGTTCCCTTCGCCGTCATCGCACTGATCGTCCTGCAGAAGACCCTGCACCTGCCCGTCGTCAAGCGGCCGGACGTCAAGGTCGACTGGCTGGGCGCGTTCCTGATCGCCGCCGCCGCCTGCACGCTGCTGCTGTGGGTGACCTTCGCCGGCGACAAGTACGACTGGCTGTCCTGGCAGACCGGTGCCATGGTCGGCGGTGCCATCGTGCTGGCGCTGCTGTTCATCCTCGTCGAGTCGAAGGCCAAGGAGCCGATCATTCCGCTGCGGCTGTTCCGCAACGGCACGATCTCGCTGGCCGCCGTAGCCTCGCTGTTCGTCGGTATCGCGATGTTCGGCGCGACGGTCTTCCTGAGCCAGTACTTCCAGCTGGCGCGCGGCAAGTCGCCGACGATGGCCGGTGTCATGACGATCCCGATGATCGCCGGGCTGTTCGTCTCCACCACCGTCTCCGGCCAGGTCATCAGCCGGACCGGCAAGTGGAAGCGGTTCCTGATCGCCGGTGGTGTGCTGATGACCGCGGGCATGGGCCTGCTGGGCACCATGCGCTACGACACCGAGTACTGGCACCTGGCCATCTTCATGGCGCTGCTCGGCCTGGGCGTCGGCATGATGATGCAGAACCTGGTCCTCGCCACGCAGAACCAGGTCGCCGCCAACGACCTCGGGTCCGCGAGCTCCACCGTCAACTTCTTCCGCTCCCTGGGCGGTGCGGTCGGTGTCTCGGCGCTCGGCGCCGTGCTCTCCAACCGGATCACCCACTACATGGAGGACGGCTTCGCCAAGCTCGGCATCAACCCGGGCGGCGGCGCCACCGGTGGCGGCGGCAGCGCCCTGCCGGACCTGGACAAGCTGCCCGGGCCGGTGCGCACCGTCGTGGAGAGCGCCTACGGACACGGCATCGGCGACATCTACCTGTACGCCGCGCCGGTCGCCCTGCTCGCCCTCATCTGCGTGCTGTTCATCCGTGAGGTCCCGCTGCGGACCACCAACGCGAACGAGGCGCAGGAAGCCGCCGACACCGCGGCACCGGCCGCGGTCGCCGCGGGGGCGGCAGCAGCCACGGCCGAGCAGCCGGCGGTTGGCCGACAGGCCGCCCAGGGCGGCCCGACCCAGCCTGCCCAGCAGGTGCAGGACGCACAACCGGGGGGCGACACTCAGCAGTTGAGGGAGTACGCAGCCATGGCCACAGCCCAGTCCCCGGCACCGATGCCGACCAGCGACTACGGGGTGTACGGCACCGTCCGCAACGCCGACGGCGTCGGCGTCGCCCGCGCCGCCGTCACGCTGATCTCGCTCAGCGGGCGCCAGCTCGGCCGGTCCGTCGCCCACAGCGACGGCTCCTACGGGCTGGACGCGCCCGGGCCGGGCTCCTACGTCCTGATCGCCGCCGCCGACGGCCACCAGCCGCAGGCGTCCACGATCGTGATCGGCGAGGGTCCCCTCAGCCACGACCTGCTGCTGTCGGGCACCAGCGGCCTGGCGGGTCAGGTCCGCGGGCGGGCCGACGGCGCGCCGGTGAGCGGCGCCATGGTCGTCGTCACCGACGTGCGCGGCGAGGTGCTCGCCACCGGGGTCACCGGCGAGACCGGCGAGTTCCGGTTCGACGAGCTGGTCACCGGCACCTTCACGGTCGCCGTCAACGCCACCGGCTACCGGCCCACCGCCCTGCCCGTCGAGGTACAGGGCCAGGGCGTGACCCGGCTGGACGTCGACCTGGCCGCCGGCGCCCGGGTGACCGGCACCGTGCGCGCGGGAGCCGCCCGTACGCCGCTGCCGGACGCGCGGGTCACGCTCGTGGACGCCGCCGGCAACGTCATCGCCACGTCCACCACCGGTGAGGACGGCGCCTACGCCTTCACCGACCTGGACGCCGGCGACTACTCGGTCATCGCCAGCGGCTACCCGCCCCAGGCGAACGCGCTGCACGTGACCGGGCCCGGAGTGGACGCGTACGACATCGAACTGCACCACCCGGACGAATGACCCCCCGCCCGGACGGCGCGCGGCACGAGCGGAGCGCGCGCCGTCCGGCCGGGTCGGGAAGGGCCCCGGCCGCCCGGCGACCGCACTGAGCGAACGCGGGCAAGGGACGGCCCGCCGCCGAGGCGCCGGGGCCCGTCGTATGCGAGAAGGAGCATGAAGAAATGACAGTCGGGGCAAGCGGAGCAGACCGCGGCCAGGGCGCCGCGGGCGGCGCCGGTGTCCGCGCACGCGTGCGGACACGGGACGGCTGGGCGGTGCAGCACGCCGTGCTGACCGTCACCGACATGACCGGCACCCAGGTGCTGCGCGCCGAGGCCGACGACGAGGGCATCGTCCGCAGCGCGGAACCGCTGCCCGCGGGCCCGTACACGGTGATCGCCACCGCCATCGGCTACGCGCCGGCCGCCTCCACCGCGATGGTCACCGCCTCCGGGCGGGCCGACCTGGGCACCCTCGTCCTGGCACGGCAGGGCGGCGTCGAACTGCCGCCGCCGGGCACCTGGACGATCGACCCGATGCACTCCACCGTCGCCGCCAGCGCCCAGCACCTGGGGATGACCAGCGTGCACGGCCGCTTCACCGAGTTCGGTGGCCGCATCGAGATCGCGCAGGACCCGGAGAAGTCGTCCGTGGAAGCCGTCATCAAGGCGGAGTCCATCAACACCGGCAACGACATGCGCGACCAGCACCTGCGGTCCGGCGACTTCCTCAACATCGAGACGTACCCGGAGATCACCTACCGCAGCACCGGCATCGACGTGGCCGGTCCCGACCGGTGGACGGTCCACGGCCAGCTCGGCCTGCACGGTGTCGTCCGCGACGTGGACCTCGACCTGACCTACCTGGGCACCGGTCCCGACCCGTGGGGCGGCGTGCGGGCCTCGTTCCGCGCCACCGCCGAACTGCGGCGCTCGGACTTCGCGATGAACTACAACCAGGTCGTCGCCGCGGGCATCGCCGCCATCGGCACGACCCTGCGGGTGGACCTGGACATCCAGGCCGTCCAGGGCGACTCCCTGCCGTTCTGACGGCCCCACCCACCGGCCGGCCGGTCCGGACGACGGGACGGCGAAGGCCGACAGCCCGGGTGCCGGGAAGGCCGAAGGCCCGCTGCCCGGCGCCGGGACGGCCGAAGGCCGACTGCCTGGGCGGCGCGAGGGACGAAGGCCACCGCCCGAGCGACGGGACGGCCGAAGGCCACCGCCCGCACGACGGAACGGCCGAAAGCCACCGCCCGCACGACGGAACGGCCGAAGGCCACACCGCCGGACGAGGGGACCGGCGGACCGCGGACAGCCCCTCCCCGCCCTACCGGTCCTCCGGGGCCGGCGGCTGGGGAGGGATCACGGGCGCGGCACGCTCCTGCGGGAGGGTGCCGCGCCCGCCGCGTACCGGGGCGGCCAGGGCCTCGATCCCGGCCAGCACACAGTCCAGCGCGACGCCGAAGTCCCGCTCCGGGACCGGACGTACCGCCTCCGATCCCGCCGCGTACTCCGGACGCGCCCCGAACGCCGACCGCAGCGCGTCGAAACAGTCCTGCGAGCTGACCCCCGCCTCACTGCACCGGCGCTGCCAGCTCGCCTCGACCGCGGCGTGCCCGTAGACGAACGAGAAGAACGCCGCCAGCGCCCCGTCCGCCTGCTCCTCGGACAGCCCCGCACGCAGCAGCACCCGCCGCACACCCGACTGGAACGACATCGCGCTCGGCCCCACGTTGAGGAAACTGCCCAGCGTGCCCGAGGCCCACGGATGACGCCGCAACAGGCCGCGCAGCGCCAGCGCCGCCTGCCGCAACTGCTCGCGCCAGTCGGCACCTTCGGCGTCGGCGTCCGGGACCTCCAGCTGGCCCTCGACCGCGTCCAGGGCCAGCTCCAGCAGATCGTCCTTGCGGTCCACGTACCAGTACACCGACATCGCCGTCACCCCCAGATCGGCGGCCAGCCGGCGCATGGAGAACTTCGCCAGCCCCTCGGTGTCCAACAGCCGTACGGCGGCAGCCGTGATCTTCTCCCGGTCCAGCCCCTCCGTCTGCCCGGCACCGGCCGCTCGGCGGCGCACCTCCGACCGCTCCTCCAGCCAGACGCTGGTCCTGCGCATCCGGCTCGTGCGGCTGCCGTCACTCATGGCACGCGCTCCTTCGGGGCCGGCCCGGCTGTCAAGAACCGGTCTCAGCGACGGGGACGGGACGGGCAACGGCCCCGACGACTCCGGACCGTTACCCCCTCGATGCTAATCCGTATCCGCCACCTCATCCGCCTTCGCCCCCCGAAAACGGGTATGCCGGACTTCCCACTCCCGCCCCGCCCGGCCCCGCCGGCTTGAGGACGTATCCCGCGCCGCGCCGGGTGTGGATCATCCGCTCCCGGCCCGCGTCGATCTTCCGCCGCAGATACGAGATGTACAGCTCCACGAGGTTGTGCCGGTTCCCCGGCCCCCGGCCCAGACCGTGGTCCCACACCCGGTCCAGGATCTGCGTCTTGCTGAGCACCCGGCGCGGATTGCGCATCAGGAAGCGCAGCAGATCGAACTCCCTGCGCGTCAGCCGGATCGCCTCCCCGCCCCGCCACACCTGCCGCCGCACCTCGTCCATCACCAGATCCCCGACGACGAGCACCCCCGCCCCCGCCCTCGCACCGCCGGGCCGGCCCCCGGGCCGCGCCCCCGCAACCGGTACGGCGTTGGCCGGTTCACCCCCGGGCCGCACCCCGGCAGCCCGCACAGTGCTGGCCGGTTGGCCCCCGGTGCGCACCCCCGCAACCGGTACGGCACGGCCGCCGAGAACATCGGGCCCGGCCACGGAACCGTCGAGGGCAACCCCGCCCCCGGTACCGCACGCGTCGGCCCGCCCACCGGGAGGGCTCCCCCTCCCGGCCTTCCCACGCTCCGCCCCGTATCCGTTCCCCACTGCCTGCGGCCCCCCGGCCGCGCTCACTCCGCTCCGGCTCATCCCCCCACCATGGGACGGCCACGTGAGAGGACCCTCAGCGGAACCTGTGAAATCGCTGAGAACCGCACCTCGCCCCCCATGCCCCGCTCGGCCGGCGACGCGGGCCTCCGCGTGGAGCGCCCGGCCAGAGGAACGCCTCGGCAGCAGCAACGCGAGAGGCCCCCGGGAACTCCCGGGGGCCTCTCTGCTGCGCGCTCGGCAGGATTCGAACCTGCAACCTTCTGATCCGTAGTCAGATGCTCTATCCGTTAAGCTACGAGCGCTTGTGCTTCCCGGCTTTTTCTTGCCGGTCGGCGTTGCGGGAACAACATTACATGACCTGCGGCCCGACGCGAAATCCGTTCACCGTGAGGGCGCTGACCTGCGGAAACGCGGGATCCGGGGGTGGGGAGGGCCACAGACGGCGAAAGCCCCGGCGCGGGGCGCCGGGGCTTCGGTGATCGAGAAGATCAGGAGCGGAGGCTGAGGGATTTGAACCCTCGATGGGGTGATAGCCCCAAACCGCATTAGCAGTGCGGCGCCATAGACCAGACTAGGCGAAGCCTCCAGAACACACCCGGGCCGCTCGAAAGAGCGGACAAAGTGTGTGCTGATGATGGCACAACCCGGTGGGCTGTCTCCAATCGACCCCCACCGTACTCGGTCTGCAGACCCCTGGGCAAAGCCTTTGGGCGGTGACTGCCGGTGAGGGGGCGCGCGGTGCGGGGTCCGGCGCGCGGCCGGTCGGGTCCGGATCCGCAACGGTGCGGCTGTGGCGGCGTTAGACCCCAGGGGCGTGCTCGCGGCGCCCCCTCCCTGCGCAAGCCCCTCCCGGCGGGTCCGCTTCCGGGTGCGGGGGGGCGGCGCGGGGCGGTCCGTAAGCCACTCGAAAGGCCACATCGCCCGTCAGTCGCACGGGCGGGCCCTCACTCGTTGGAGTCGCCCGATGTCTCGCCGTACCGTCCACTCCGTCACGTTCGCCCTCACCCTCACTTCACTCGCGGCCACCCTGCTGTCGCTCGCCGGTGCGCCGAAGGAGGCGTTCGCCGAGGGGCGGGGCGGCGAGTCCTCGCGGCCCGCCGACAAGTTGACCTTCGACGTGTCCGGCAGCGGTTCGGGGCGCGACGGGTCGTACACGCTGCGCTGCCACCCGGCCGGCGGCGACCACCCGGCGCCGGTGCGGGCCTGTGCGGCGCTGGACCGGGCGACGTCGGGCGGCCGGGACCCGTTCACGCCCGTCGCGGCCGACGCCACCTGCACGATGATCTACGGCGGGCCCGCGACGGCCCGGGTGACGGGGACCTGGCACGGCCGGGACGTCGACGCGCGGTTCGGGCGCGACAACGGCTGCGAGGTCGCGCGGTGGAACAGTCTGGTTCCCGCCTTGCCGAAGACCGCCTGAACGAGTCCGGCCGGCGCGTGGCGGCGGTGCCGCGCGCCGGTCCGGCCACCCGCACAGCGGCCCGCGACGGAGGTGCCGTATCCGTACGCGGTGGCGGCCGGGGCGGGGTGCGGCGCGGGCGGGGTCCCGCGCATCCGTCGCCGCGCCCGGCACCGCGGCCCGTAGACTCCCCCCTAGTGACGCGCCCGGGGCGACCGGCAGACTGGCAGCCGTGACCTTGCTCCGGACCGACGCCGGACCAGCGGAGGCAGGCGCCGGACCAACAGGGAAGGAACGGGCGGAAGGTCACGCGCACGTGAGGTCAGCAGGAGGGAATTGTCGCCGTGAGCAGCAGGCCATCCCGAGGCGCTGCTCGCCTCGCCGCCATACTCGACGCCCTGCCCGACGCGCTGCTCCTGGTGAACTGCAACGGCACGGTGGTGAACGCCAACGCCATCGCGCTGGAGGCCTTCGAGACGCCCGGTACGGCGCTGGTGGGGCGCGGACTGCTCGACCTGCTGCCCGAGTTCGACTCGAAGCGGATCCCAGGCTCGATGCGGCGTCCCGCCGAAGCCGCGGCGGCCCAGGGCCGCCAGAAGCCGACCCGCATGGTCGCGCGGCGTACCGACGGCACCGAGTTCCCGGTCGAGGTGACCAGCGCCAACCTTGAGGACGGGCGGACGCCTTACGCCTCCGCGATAGACGCGGCCTTCGCCGACTACCCCAGTGGCGCCGGGTACACGGGGGACGAGCTGCTGATGCTCGTCGTACGGGATCTGACGGGCACGCTGGACACCGAGGCGGAACTGGCCCGCCAGCAGCGGCAGACGGAGATGATCCTGCGTGCCGCCTCCGAGGGCGTGGTCGGGGTGGACGCCGCCGGCCGTGTCGTGCTCGTCAACCCCGCCGCCGCGCAGATCCTGGGCTACCGCGCCAGCGATCTGGGCGGCCAGGAGCTCCACCCGCTGGTGCACCACTCGCGGCCGGACGGCAGTCCGCTGCCGTTCGAGGAGACGCCGCTGGCCGACACGCTGCGCTCCGGCCGCAAGCACCGGGTCAGGGCCGGGCAGGTGCTGTGGGCCAAGGACGGGCGTGCGGTGCCGGTGGACATGACGACCGCCCCGGTGCGCGACGGCGACCAACTGGTGGGCGCGGTGCTCACGTTCGCCGACCGCCGCCCCTACGACGCCGTCACCGCCCGGCAGTCCCAGCTGCGGGCCGTGCTGGAGGAGTCGTTGCGCGGGCCGCTGGAGGAGCTGCGCGCGGAGCTGTCCGGTCTGGCGTCCGACCCCGCCGGGCAGCTGTGGCCCGAGGCGAACCAGACCCTCCACCATCTGTCCGCCGGCTACGCCCGGATGACGACGCTGGTGGACAACGTACTCAGCTACCAGCGGCTGGACGCCGGCCAGGAGCGGCTGCGGACCGAGCCGGTGCCGATGGACGCGGTCGTCTCCGCGGGGGTCGAGGGCGCCATCGAGCTGATCGGGCCGGGCCGCGCCCAGTTCGCGGTGCACGCGCCGCCGATCGAGGCCGAGGTCGATCCGGAACGGCTCGCCGTCGCGCTGGCGCATCTGATCGCGGACGTGGCGGGGGTGGATGCGACGGGCCGCGCCCCGTCGGCCCCGTCGGCCGGTACGGACCAGACGATCGTGGTCGCCGCGGCGCAGCGCGGGGAGGTCGTCCGTATCGAGGTGCGTGGCCCGCACGGCGGCGGCAGCCCCGTGCACGAGCCGCTGGTGCGCGGTGTGGTCACCAAGCACGGCGGGGTGCTCCAGACGCACGAGGTGCCGGGTTCGTCGGGCGGCAGCGCCTATGTGCTGGAGGTCCCGGTCAAGGCGGTGGGCAACACCGCGCGGACCTCGGGCAGCCGCGCCCGCAAGGCTCCCGCCGGACCGGCGGCCGGCACGCCCGCTTCCGGGACGCCTGGCGCGGGGACGCCCGCTTCCGGGACGTCCGCCGCGGAGGCGTCCGGTTCCGGTCCGTCCCGTCCCGGGGCCGGGAGCGGTCCGGGCGGTGACGGTGGCGCCCAGGGGGGCTCCACAGGTGGTGGCCGTCGGGCGCGGGGCCGGGGCGCCGGTCGTGCGGGGGGTGCCGGTCACTCCCTCGGCGGGGCCGCGGGTGCCCGGGAAGGCGCCCGGGAGGGTGACGGCGGCGGTTTCGGGGTGCCGAGCGTGGTGCACGGCGCTGAACACGGCGAAACAGCGGTCATGCCCATGCCATCCGCCCCGATGCGCGGCACCATGAACGCTCCAGCCTCCGCCCCCGCCGACAGCGCGCAGGGGCCCGGCCCGTCCCGCGCCCTCGCCCTGCCCGGCCAGGACGACGCGTCGCACCCCGGCCCGTCCGCCGACGCCCAGGCGGCGCCCCACGGTGCGGCGGCACCCGGCGCGCTGGAGCCCGTCGCCGGCCCGCGCCCGGCCCAGCCCGTACCCCCGGGCCGGGGCGCCGCACCCGAGCCCCGGCCCAGCATCGCGCTCGGCCCCGGCCCCTCCGGCGCCCCCGTCCCGCCCACGCCGCCGGCCTCCCCCGCGGGACCCGGTGGTGCGGAGCAACCCGCACTGCCGGGGCCGCCCGCGCTGCCGTCTCCGACGGGGGAGCAGGCGGCGGCGCCGGGTCAGCCGGTGCCCGCGGAGCAGGCGGCGCTGTCCGGTCGGCCCGGGGCGGCGGAACAGCCCGCGCTTCCGGGGCAGTCCGGTCAGCCGACGCCGCCGGGGCAGCCGGTTCCGCCCGGGCAGGCCGCGGCGTCCGGCCGGCCCGAGCTGGGGCCCGCGCAGCCGGGCGGCGGTGTTCCGGGCGGCCACGTGGGTGCCGGGCCCGAACCGGCACCCGGCCCGCAGCCGCCGAACGCGCCCGGGGCAGCCCCGGCTCCCGGCGCCGGCATCGGCATTCCCGCGCAGGCGGGCCCGTACGACGAGGCGGGTCCGTACGACGAGGCAGCCGCCATGCCGCGCCCCACCGGGCGGCGGCGCCGGCGGCCGAACCCGGCCGAGGAGCAGGAGCAGGCCCCCGCCGGGCCGGAGAGTGACGCGGGCGGCGCCGCGGGCGCCCTCGCGCTGCCGGTGGGCCCGGGCTCGGCGCACGCCGAGGGCGCGCAGGCGTCCGTCCCCGCGCAAGGCGGCAGGCGACGTGCCCGGCGCGCGCTGGGCGAGCCCCCGCATGATGCCCCGCACGGAGGTCAGGCGTCCGGCCCGTCCCACCCCGGCGGCCTGCCGGGGCAGGAGGCGTACGCGCTGCCGGGCGGGCAGCCGCCGGGCGGGCCCGTCGAGCAGACGGGCACGGCCGGTGGGCCGGCCGTGCCAGGTGTCCCGGGCATCCCGGGGCAGTTCGTGCCGCCGGGGCAGCCGGACGCGGAGGCCGGGCCGGGCGGGCAGCCGGGCGCGGCGACGCAGCCGGGCGCGGAGGGCCCGGACAGCGGTCAGCAGGCGGCGGACGATCCCGAGCACGCCGGTCAGGGGCGCAGGGCGCGGCGCATCGCAGCCGCTCGTGCGCGGGCGCAGGCGCAGGCCGAGGCCCAGCAAGGGCCCCATCACGCGCCGTTCGCGCTGCCGCCCGCCCCTTCGTCCGAACCCGCCGGCGAGCCCACCGCGGACCCGAGCACCGCGGCCTCCACCACGGCCACGGTGCCGGGCCCCGAGGCGGACGGTCCCGCTGCCGGGGCGGGCGCGGGCGAGCCCGGATACGCGGCGTACCCGGCCCCCGCGGCAACCGGCACCGGCGAGCAGCCGTCCGGCGCGCAGGCACCGGGTGACCAGGCCGCCGGTGCGCCCGCATCCGGTGGTCAGCCGTCAGGCACTCAGCAGTCAGGCGCTCAGCAGTCAGGCGCTCAGCCGTCACCGGCCGTGGGTGCGGGCACCGGTCAGGGTGAGCCCGGGGGTGAGGCGTCCCGTCGGCGGGAGCACCCTGTCGTCGCCGCCAGTCCCATCCTGGGCGGTGGTCAGTTCCCGCAGCAGGCACAGCAGCCGCCGCAGCAGTCCCCCGGCCTGCCCCAGCACGAGCAGGGCCGGCAGGGCGCGGGTCCCGCCGGGTACGGAGCCGACCAGGGGCCGCGGGTGCGGACCCTGGGCCAGGGGCTGCCGTTCGCCGAGCGGCTGGCCGAGCAGGGGGCGCAGCAATGGCCCAACCCGCCGTCCGCGACGCCGTCGGCGGCGTCGGCCATACCGTCCACTCCCTCCACCCCGACGCCGCCGCCCGGCACCGGCAGGCGGCGGAAGCTGGCGACCCCGCAGGAGCGCCCCCCGTCGGGCGCGGCCGGCCGGCCGCAGTCCGGGGGTGCCGCGCCGTCGCGGGGCGACACTCCGGCGCCCGGGCAGCAGACGGGACAGCCCTCCGGCGGCCCGCGGCCGTACGGCGCCGAGGCGCCCGGCGGTGTCTCCGGCGGGCAGCCGGGCGAGGGCACGGGTGACATTCCCCTGGGGCCGGCGCCGGCCCAGCCGTGGCAGACGGGGCCGACGGCAGCCGCGTCGTCCGCCGCGCCCGCGCCCTGGGGCACGGCGCCGGGCCCGCACGCGCAGACCGGCGGACAGCAGGAGCAGCCGGCCCAGGAGGCGGGCCGCCCGACGGTGCCGCAGCCTCATGCGGCAGACCCGCAGCAGTCCGCGCAGGCCCTGGGACAGCCCGGAGCCCAGCAGCCCGTGCACCAAGCCCCCGGTCAGCCGGGCGTGCACGAGGTACCCGGGCAGCCGGGAGCGCAGCAGATGCCGGGGCAGCCCGCCCCGCAGGCGCAGCCCGGCCAACCCGCCCCGCAGACCCAGCCGCCGGGCCGACCGGGCGCGCAGGCACAGGCCGGACCACAGGCACAGGCCGGACCGGAAGCGCGGTCCGGACCACCGGCGCACCCCGCCGCCCAGGCGCACCCCGCCGCCCCGGCGCAGCCCGGCGGTGTGCCGCAGGCCGGCGGTCCGGTGCCGTCCGCCGCGCACGGCGGGGAGGTGACGGAGGAGCCAGAGCCGCTGGACGGTCCGGACAGCCCCGTCGAGATGTCCGACGGGCGCGGTACGGCCGGCCCGCCGCGGCTGATGGACGACGAGCTGCCGCCCGAACCGCTGGACAACCCGCGGCGGCTGCTGGTGTGGCCGGAGCCGGACGTCTCCACCCAGGAGGCGCTCTCCGCGCGGGGCTACCGTCCGGTCCTGGTGCGCTCCCGCGAAGAGGTGGACGCGCAGATCGCGGCCTACCCGGCGGCGCTGTTCGTGGACCCGCTGACGGGGCCGATCACCAGGACGGCGCTCCAGTCGCTGCGTACGGCGGCGGTGGCGGCCGAGGTGCCGGTGCTGGTGACGGCCGGTCTGGGGCAGGCCACCCGGGAGGCGGCGTACGGCGCCGACCCGGCCGTGCTGCTGAAGGCGCTGGCGCCGCGCGACAGCGAGCAGCACCCGCCGCGGGTGCTGCTGGTCGAGGAACGGCAGCCCATCGCCGCGGCGTTCGCGGGGACGCTGGAGCGGCGCGGCATGCAGGTCGCGCACGCTCCGTCGGACACCGACGCGGTGAACATCGCGGGCCAGGTGCGGCCGAACCTGGTGGTGATGGACCTGATGCAGGTGCGGCGGCGCCGGGCGGGC
The DNA here is from genome assembly GCF_000725885.1 of Streptomyces albus subsp. albus. Lineage (GTDB taxonomy): Bacteria > Actinomycetota > Actinomycetes > Streptomycetales > Streptomycetaceae > Streptomyces > Streptomyces albus. The sequence continues at coordinate 79,327 of NZ_JODR01000001.1, forward strand.
ATCATCGACTGGCTGCGCGTCAACGGGATGCTCAACCGCACCCCGTTCGTCGTCTACACCTCCGCGGACCTGGACCCGGCCGAACTGCCGCGGCTGGCCTCCGGCGAGACGGTGCTGTTCCTGGCGGAGCGGTCGACCAGCGGCGAGGTGCAGTCGCGGATAGTGGATCTGCTGACGAAGATCGGCGCCAACTGAGGAGACGCTCCGGGGCCGGCCGGCGCACCGTCCGGCCCCGGGGTACTCACAGCTCGGTGACCGCCAGCTCGCCGGCCGCGTACCGGGCGCGCAGCACCTTCTTGTCGAACTTTCCGACGCTGGTCTTGGGCACGGCGTCGAGGGTCGTCCAGCGCTCGGGCAACTGCCATTTGGCGACGCTGTCCGCCAGGAAGGCGCGCAGTTCCTCGTACGGAACGGCCTCGCGGCCCTCCTTCAGGACGACGGCGGCCAGTGGCCGTTCGCCCCACTTGTCGTCGGGGACGGCGATGACGGCCGCCTCGGCGACGGCCTCGTGCGCCATCAAGGCGTTCTCCAACTCGACGGAGGAGATCCACTCGCCGCCGGACTTGATGACGTCCTTGGCCCGGTCGGTGAGCGTCAGATAGCCGTCGGGGCTGATGACGCCGACGTCCCCGGTGCGCAGCCAGCCGTCCGGGCTGAACCTGTCCTCGGGCCGCAGCGGGGGTTCGCCCGCGCCGCCGAAGTACGCGGCGGCGATCCACGGACCGCGCACCTCCAGCTCGCCCGGCGATGTCCCGTCCCACGGCGCGAAGCCGCCGTCGGGGGCGGCCAGCCGGGCCTCCACACCGGCGGGGAAGCGGCCCTGGGTGATGCGGTACGGCCACTCCTCCTCCGGGCTGAGCCCGCCGGGCGGATGGGCCAGGCTGCCCAGCGGTGACGTCTCCGTCATCCCCCAGGCGTGGCAGACGCGTACGCCGTGCCGCTCCTCGAAGGCCCGCATCATGCTGGGCGGGCAGGCGGAGCCGCCGATGGTGACGGTCCGCAGGCTGGAGATGTCGCGGGGCGTGGCGGACAGCTCGGCCAGCAGGCCCTGCCAGATGACGGGCACGGCGGCGGCGTGGGTGGGCCGTTCGGCCTCGATCATCTCGGCGAGCGGCGCGGGCTGGAGGAAGCGGTCGGGCAGCAGCAGGCCGACGCCCGTCATGAACACCGCGTGCGGCAGCCCCCACGCGTTCACATGAAACATGGGCACTACAGGCAGTGTGGTGTCGGCGGTGGTGAGCCCCATGGACTCCGCCATGTTGACCTGCATCGAGTGGAGATACACCGAACGGTGCGAGTAGACGACGCCCTTGGGGTCGCCGGTGGTGCCGGACGTGTAGCACATGGCCGCCGGGGTGCGCTCGTCCACCTGGGGCCAGTCGTAGCTGGTGGGCCGCCCGGCCAGCAGGTGCTCGTACTCGTGCACGCGCGGGGCGCAGCCCTCCAGGAGGGAGGTGTCGCCGGGGCCGACGACGACCAGGTGCTCCACCGTGCTCAGCCGCGGCAGGAGCGGCGCGAGCAGCGGCAGCAGACTGCCGTTGACGAGGATGACCCGGTCCCGGGCGTGGTTGACGATGAAGGCCAGCTGTTCGGCGGGCAGCCGCAGATTGAGGGTGTGCAGCACGGCGGCCATCGAGGGCACCGCGAAGTACGCCTCGACGTGTTCGGCGTTGTTCCACATCAACGTGCCCAGAACATCTCCCGGCCGCACGCCGAGTTCGTCGCGCAGGGCGTGGGCGAGCTGGGCGGCGCGGGCTCCGGTCTCCGCGAAGCTCTGGCGCCGGGGTTCCCCCTCGCCGGTCCAGGTCGTGATCCGGGACCGCCCGTGGACGGTCGACCCGTGGGTCAGTATCCGGGAGACCAGCAGCGGTACGTCGTCGTGCATCGTGCTCTGCATCGCGGAGCCTCCGCAGGGCTGATTACGCGCGGGTAGGTTCCGCCGATTGTTACGGCATACCGCTCGGTATGTCACTACCCGCGGAGCACTCGGCTCGACGACCGCGCACGGCTCCGGCTCCCGCGCCCCCTGGCAGGCCGCCGGTTCGCGGTGCGCCCCGCGGGTCAGGCCGCCAGGCGGGTTTCCTGGGGGCCTGCCGCGGCCTCAGCGCGGACGTCCGCGGCCAGCTGGGGGTCCTCGCGCAGCTTGGCCAGGGCCCGGGAGACGGCGCTCTTGACGGTGCCGACGGAGACGCCCAGCACCCGCGCGGTCTGCATCTCGCTCAGGTCCTCGTAATAGCGCAGCACCACCATGGCCCGCTGCCGGGCCGGCAGTTTGAGCACGGCCCGCCACATGGCGTCCCGCACCGCCTGCTGTTCGGCGGGGTCCGGGGCGGGCAGCGGGTCCGGCTCGGGCAGTTCGTCGCAGGAGAACTCGTCCACCTTGCGCCGGCGCCACTGCGAGGTGCGGGTGTTGACCAGCGCCCGCCGGACGTAGCCGTCCAGCGCACGGTGGTCCTCTATCCGCTCCCAGGCCAGATACGTCTTGGTCAGCGCGGTCTGGAGCAGGTCCTCCGCGTCGCTCGGGTTGGCGGTCAGGGAGCGGGCGGTGCGCAGCAGCACGGGCCCGCGCGCCTCCACGTAGGAGGTGAACGTGAGCGGTGATCCCCCGGAGCCTGGCGGCATCGCAGGGGACCCCGCGTGCGTCGTGGTCGTGGTCCGGGGAGTCCGAACTGTCCCAGGCGTGGTCATGCCTCCACGCTAGGAGCCGCCCGGTTGTCCCGGATCGCCCCAAGGTCCCGAAGCTGCGTCCGCCTCAGGGTGTAGGGGTGGTGGTAGCTACACCTCCTCTGGGTGGAGGGGGTCCGCCGGGGGGATCAGGGTGGTCTCGGGGGCTCCCCCGGGAACCGGGCGGGGGCTCACTTGATGATGGCCACCGGGGCGTCGACCAGGTTGTGGTCGACGGAGACCGTACGTCCTCCGTAGGTGCGCTTCTTGTTGCCGGTGTGCTGGTGGATACGGCGGTGCGGCTGCCACGCCTTCGGGTTCAGATTGCGTTCCCCGTTCACCGACGGGCGTACCCGCCAGCGCGCGAACCACACGGCGGTCGGCAGCCCGCGCGCCCCCGCGGCGCGGGCCTTCTCCAGATGCGCGATCCCGGAGTTGGCGCTGCTGTAGAAGCCCGCCACATAGCCCTGGGCGCGTACCGCGCTGTTCCAGCCCTGCACGAACCGCAGCGTGGTGTCGGCGCACTTCTTGTTCTTGTAGCGGTACGCCTCCATGTCGAGGTAGACCGCGCTGCGCTGCGTCATGCCGAGCTTCCGTGCCTGGCGCACCGCGTCCTGCCCCTCCCGCCGCCCCTGGCCGTAGGGGTCCTTGCCGCTCATACGGACCTTGCGCTTGTTCTTGGCGATGACGCACGGGGACTGCGAGCCGACGTAGACGGGCAGCAGTTTCCAGCCCTGCTTGTGCACGGCGGCGACCCAGGCGGGGCTCAGATGCTTCTGCTTAGGGCAGGCCCGGCCCCGCCCGCCGATGTAGACGCCGACGGCACCGAACGGGGAGGCCCCCTTCCACGCCCGCATGGTCGAAACCGACGGGGCCTGGCAGGTGTCGAAGGCGTTGCCCCGGAAGATCTGCGCCCCGAAGTCGCGGGGGTCGCCGGTCACGAGGGAGGGCGGGCCGCCCGGTACGCCCGGGGCGCCGGGGGCGCGCGGGTCGAGAGGGGCGTCGGGCGCCGCCGGGTCGGGAAGAGCCCGGGGGTCGGAGGGCGAAGAGGGCGAAGAGGGCGAGGGGGGAGTGCCGGGCGCGTCGGACGCCGTACCGGACGGTGCGTCGGGAGGGGTGGAGGGGCTGCCGGACGAGTCGGGCGTGGTGGGCGGGGTCGGGGTGGTGGACGAGGAGGACGAGTCGGGTGCGCCGGGTGTGGCCTGCCCGGAGGGGGTCGTGGACTGCTGCGGGGCCGTCTCCTTGCCGGAGGACGCGCCGGTGGCGCCGGAGGACGCGCCGGAGGATGCCCCGGAGGGCTCGCCGGGCTGGCCGGAGCCGGACGGGCGGGCCGTGGTGGGGCCCGGCGGGGTGGGCTCCGCACCGGACGCGGGCATCACGCCGCCCGTCGCCATGCTGGCGAGCGCGGCGGAGAGGAGGACCGCTCTTCTGATCATCTGATTTTTTGTCGCCATGGGGCGAGTGAACGAGCAGCCCCCCTCGTCAGCGGTCAGGCACGCCCGTCGCACCGGCGGATTCAGCCATCTGCCCGGCGCCGTCGGGTGGTGCCCGCGGCCGGCGTCACCCGCCCGGACGTACGCCCCCCGCCGGGCGGCGGGGGGCGGCTCCTCCTGCGGAACGGCTGCGGGGTGGTCGCCGGTCCGGGAACCGGCCACCCGCTGGTCGGGGACCGACCACCCACCGGTGAGGGAACCGGCCACCCACCGGTCAGGGGGCCGGCCGCCGCCGGTCCGACGTCGGCCGCCGCTTCCGTGATCCGTCCGGAGGCCGGCCACCACCCCGGCAGCGGTCCGGAGGTCGGCCACCGCCTCCCTATCGGTCCGGAGATCGGCCCCTGCCTCCGCAACCGGTTCGGACAGGGCCGGCCACCGGGCGAACATCAACCCGGGGGGCCGGTCACCAGACGCGCACCAGCCCGGTCGAGCCCGTCACCGGATCAGGACCGCTCCGAAAGGGTCGGCCACGGCAGCACCAGCCCAGCCGGGCCCGTCACCAGGCCCGCACCGACCCGGGCGGGCCCCCGTCACCGGGTCAGGACCAGGCCGGAGGTCGGTACGCCCGTGCCGGCCGTCACCAGGACACGTGCGCAGTCGGCCACCTGGTTGACGGCTGTGCCGCGCAGCTGCCGTACCGCCTCGGCGATGCCGTTCATCCCGTGCAGGTACGCCTCGCCGAGCTGCCCGCCGTGCGTGTTGAGCGGCAGTGTCTCCTCCGCGACGAAATCGGCCGCCTGGCCGCGCGGGCAGAAGCCGAACTCCTCCAGCTGCATGAGCACGAACGGGGTGAAGTGGTCGTAGAGGACAGCCACGTCCATCTCGTCGGGCCGCAGTCCGCTGGTGCGCCACAGCTGGCGGGCCACCACGCCCATTTCGGGCAGCCCTGTCAGATCGTCGCGGTAGAAGCTGGTCATCTGCTCCTGGGCGCGTCCCGCGCCCTGCGCCGCGGCGGCGACGACCGCGGGGCGGTGCCGCAGATCGCGGGCCCGCTCGGGGGTGGTGACGACGAGGGCCTGGCCGCCGTCCGTCTCCTGGCAGCAGTCCAGCAGGCGCAGCGGTTCGACGATCCAGCGGGAGGCGGCGTGCTCGGCCAGGGTGAGGGGTCTGCCGTGGAAGTAGGCGGCCGGGTTGGTCGCCGCGTACTTCCTGTCCACCACCGCGACATGGCCGAACGCCTCCGGGGTGAGCCCGTAGGTGTGCAGATAGCGCCGCGCCGCCATGGCGACCCAGGAGGCGGGTGTCAGGAGTCCGAACGGCAGCGACCAGCCGAGTGCGGCGCCCTCCGCGGACGGTTCGCGCTGCTGGACGCCGGAGCCGAAGCGGCGCCCGGAGCGCTCGTTGAAGGCCCGGTAGCACACGACGGTCTCCGCGAGGCCGGTGGCGACCGCGAGGGCCGCCTGCTGGACCGTGGCGCAGGCCGCGCCGCCGCCGTAGTGGACCCGGGAGAAGAACGACAGCTCGCCGATGCCGGCGGCCTGGGCGACGGTGATCTCCGGGCTGGTGTCCATGGTGAAGGTGACCATGCCGTCCACGTCGGCCGGGGCGAGTCCCGCGTCGTCCAGCGCCGCCCGCACGGCCTCGACGGCGAGCGCCAGTTCGCTGCGGCCGGAGTTCTTGGAGAACTCGGTGGCCCCGATGCCGACGACGGCGGCCCGACCGCCGAGGGAGTCGGCCGCGCGCAGACTCATGCCGCTTCCCCCTCTCCGGGCCCGGCGGCCGGCAGCGTCACGGTCACGGTGCCGGTGACGTGTGCGCCGAGCCGGTTGGCCCCCCGTACGGCGACCTCCACGGTGGCGCCCTCGCTCCCGGGCGCCCCGGCCGGGGGCGGGGTGACGGCGGTGACGCGGCCGGACAGTGCCATGGTGTCGCCCGGGTAGTTGGGGGCGCCCAGCCGGATGGCGACCTTCCGCAGCACTGCCCGGGGGCCCGCCCAGGTGGTGATGTAGCGGCCCACCAGTCCGTTGGTGGTGAGGATGTTCATGAAGATGTCGGGTGAGCCCTTCTCCCTGGCCGCCTCCGCGTCGTGGTGGACGTCCTGGAAGTCGCGGGAGGCCAGGGCGCCGGAGACGATGAGCGTCCGGGTCACCGGTATCCGAAGGGGCGGCAGCTCGTCGCCCTCGCGCGGTGTCAGGGCTGGTCCCGCCATGCGGCGTCTCCTTCCGGATCGGCAAGTGCCTCGCCCAGTTCGGCCAGCAGTGCGGCCGGCGGGCCGAGGTAGGCGTCGAGCTGGCGTCCCCACAGGAAGTGCCGGTGCACCGGGTGGGTGATGTCGGCGCCGACGCCGCCGTGCAGATGCTGCCCCGCGTGCACGACGCGGCGGCCCGCCTCGGCGGCCCACCAGGCCGCCGTCAGCGCGTGCGGTCCGGCGGGCAGTCCCGCATCGTGCCGCCAGGCCGCCTCGTAGCAGGTGACGCGGATGGCCTCGGTTTCCATATGGGCGTCGGCGGCGCGCAGTTGCACCGCCTGGTTGGTGGACAGGGGCCGCCCGAACTGTTCGCGCTCGCAGGTGTGCGCCACCGCGAGGGCGAGGGACCCGGCGCACACGCCCGCCTGGAGCGCGGCGAACGCGGTACGGGCCCGCTCCAGCGTGGCCGCGTAGGCGCCGCCGTCCCCCAGCGGCTCCCCGCGCGCCGCGGACAGCTCCAGCCGTCCCGCCGCCCACGGTGCCGTCGTCTCCACCGGGGTGACCGCGACGGCGTCCTGGTCCGTGCCGACGAGGAAGAGCCGCGCCGTCCCGCCGCCGGCCGCCCGCCCGACGGGCACCAGGACGTGGGTGGCCGTCCGCAGCCAGGGGACGACCGGCACCGTTCCGGTCAGCAGCCCGCCCTCCTCCGTGACGGGTCCGGCGCCCTCGTCCGGCAGCGGGAAGGCACCGGTGGCCACGAGTGTGCCGTCCCGCAGTCCGGGCAGCAGGCGGGCGCGCTGCGCGGGGGTGCCGTGCGCCGCGACGGGCAGCAGCCCGTACACACTGGTGGCCGCGAGCGGCACGGGTGCGGTGCGTCTGCCCTGCTCCTCCAGGACGAGGGCGAGGCCCACCAGGCCGGTCTCCTCCGCCGCGCCGACGAGTCCCGCCCCGCACAGCGCCTTCCACAGCTCCTCGTCGACGCCGGTGCCGGGCACGGTCCGAGCGGCCGGCGTGCCCTGCGTGCCACCCGGCGCTGTCGCCGCGGACGGCTCCTGAGTGCTCGGTCGTTCCTGCGCGCTCGGCCGTTCCTGCGCGCTCGGCCGTTTCTGCGCACTCGATCGTTCTTGCTCGCTCAGCCGTGTCTGCGCGCTCGATCGTTCCTGCTCGCTCAGCCGCTCGTGTGTCGCCAGGTCGGCGAAGATCCCGGCCGCCAGATCGCGTGCCGCCGTCTGTTCCTCGGTGGGCGTGAAGTCCATCAGGCCCCGCCTCCCGCCGCCGCCCGGAAGACGGGCAGCACCAACTCGTCGTCCACCCGCAGGAACTCCAGCTCGACGGGCATGCCGATACGGATCCCGTCGAGGGCGACGCCGGTGAGGTTGCTGACGATCCGCACCCCCTCGTCCAGTTCGATCAGGGCGACCGCGTACGGCGGGTCGAAGGCGGGGAAGGGCGGATGGTGCATGACCACGTACGAGTAGACGGTGCCGTGCCCGGCCGAGGCGACGGGCGTCCACTTCGGGGAGCCGCAGGCGTTGCAGCCCGGCAGCCAGGGGAAGCGGGGCGTGCCGCAGTCGTCGCAGCGCTGGTGGAGCAGTTCGCCGCGGGCCACGCCCTCCCAGAAGCCGGCGTTGTCCCGGTTGACGACGGGACGGGGGCGCAGGGGCCGACCGGCCTGGGGCTTGGCGTCCTGGGGCCTGCTGTCATGGGGCTTGCCCAGCGCGGGCTTGCCCTGCGGGGACGCGGTGTCCTGGGGCTTGCTCCCCCCTGTTTCGGTGTCCCGCACCTGCTGGCCTGCGCCGGGCCTGTGCGCGGGGCGGTACTTGAGGATGCGGAAGCGGTGGGTGCCCGCCGGCTCGCTGTCCGCCCGCACCTCCATACGCGTGGTCACGAAATAGCCGGTGCCCAGCTTGGTGGTCTTGCGGGGGGAGACCGACTCGATCACCGCGTCGAAACCGATCTCCTCACCGGGCCGCAGCGGGCGCAGGTACTCCTGTTCGCAGTCCGTCGCGACCACGGAGGTGTATCCGGCCTCGTCCAGGGCGCGCAGCAGTTCGTCGTACGGTCCCGCGCGCCCCGTGCCGCCGCCGGCCGGACCGGCCATCGTCCACACCTGGAGCATCGTCGCGGGCGCGGAGCCGTCCGGCGGGACGGGATGGCCCAGCGCCTCGCACCAGTGGCGGATCATCACCGTGTTGACCGGGTCGGGGCCGTGCGCGGCGGCGGCTGCCGGGCGGCCCTCGTAGCCCCGCAGCCGCTCGAACAGATCGTCCGCCGCCGCCCCGTCGAGTCCCCCGGCCGGCCGCCTCTCCGTCCCCGGGGAAGCTCCCACGGCCGTCCCCGTAGCCGGGTTTCCACCGTCGTCCGTGCTCACCGGCGCCTCCTGAGCATGCCGAGCCGCATCGTCGCGACGATCTCCTTCTGGACCTCGCTCACACCGCCGCCGAAGGTGTTGATCTGGGCGGCCCTGTTCATCCGTTCGACCTCGCCGTCGGCGAACGCGCCCGGCGAGCCGGCCCGCAGCGTGCCCGTCTCGCCGAGCACTTCCTGGCAGAGGGCGTAGACGGCGACGGTGCTCTCCGTGCCCGCCGCCTTCACCCCGCTCGCGTCGCCCGGGGCGAGCGTGCCCGCGCCCACGTCCTGGACCAGCCGCCAGTTGAGCAGCCGGGTCGCCGCGAGGCGGGCGTGCGCCTCCGCGAGCCGGGAGCGCACCCACGGCCGGCGGATCAGCCCGCTCTCCCGGGCGTGGTCGAGTACTGCCTGGTAGTGGTCCTCGGCCTGCATACCGAGTGCGGCGAGCGCCACCCGTTCGTGGTTGAGCTGGTTGGTGATCAGCCCCCAGCCGCCGTTCTCCTCCCCGACGAGAGCGCCGGCCGGTACCCGTACGCCGTCGTAGTACGTGGCGGTGGTCGTCAGCCCGCCGACGGTCTCGATGGGCGTCCAGGAGAAGCCGGGCGCGTCGGTCGGCACCAGCAGGACGGAGATGCCCTTGTGCTTGGGCGCCTCGGGATCGGTACGGCAGGCGAGCCAGATCCAGTCGGCGTTCTGGGCGTTGCTGGTGAACGTCTTGGCGCCGTCGATCCGCCAGCCGCCGTCCTCGGTCCGCACGGCGCGGGTGCGGAGCGAGGCGAGGTCGGTGCCCGCCTCCGGCTCGGTGTAGCCGATGGCGAAGACGGTCTCGCCGCGCAGGATGCGGGGCAGGAAGTACGCCTTCTGCTCCTCGGTGCCGTACTTCATGAGTGTGGGGCCGACGGTGTTGAGGGTGACCATCGAGACGGGTGCGCCCGCCCGGTACGCCTCGTCGAAGAAGACGAACTGCTCCTCGGGGCCGCGCCCCTGGCCGCCGTACTCGACGGGCCAGCCGAGGCCGAGCAGTCCGTCGGCGCCGATCCGCCGCAGGACGGCGCGCGGGGAGTCGTCGGCCGTGTCCTGGGAGCGCAGCGCACGGAAGTACGCGCGCAGCTCGGCGCGGAGCGCGCGCTGGCGCTCGGTGGGAGCCAGATGCATTTTCTGACTGTCCGTCAGATACCGGAGGCATGTCAACAGCCCGGCGCCCGCACACGGACGACCGCGCGCCCGCGATCCGCAGATCACGAGCGCGCGGCCTCAGCCCATCCCCAAGGAAACCCGGCCCGTCAGTCCGGACGGCCGGTCACCCCGTCACCACAGGTTGCTGAAGATGACGGTGGTGGTCTCGTTGTGCGTCTCGTTGAGCTGGTTCACCACGGCGCCGTTGCCGTTGACGGTCGCGTTGTTGGCGTTGTTGGTGTTGTTCCCGTTGCCCACGGCCCCCTGCACCTGGGCGCTGGAACTCGCGTTGGAATTCGATCCGTCGTCCGCGATCGAGCCGTTGTCCGCCTGGGCCACACCGGACATCACGGCGAGGGCGAAGGGAAGGGCGGCGACTGCGGCGATGACGCGGGCGGTACGGACACGTGCCATGTTCATTCCTCCAGGAACCGTCAGGGCGCCACCATGGCGGCGCTGCACCGTAACTGCTGAGCTGCCGACGGCGGTTGGCCCACTGCCGCCGGTCTCGCTTGCGACGTCGCGGGACCAGAGTTGCCCATCGGATCCCGGGGGAATCCCTCGGATCCCGGCGTTTCCCCCGCACGTATGACGACGTGTCGATAAACCCGCGGCGCCTGCCCGCGCCGGGCACCGTGCTCCCGTACGCCCCGCCCGGCGGCCCCACCACGCCCTTTCCGGCTACGCGGCAGACTACGCGGTACGCCACGGCGCCCCCGGCCGTGACGGCACACCCGTTCGACAGAGGCAGAGCCGCGCGACCTCGGCGCCCCCTCGCCGCGTACCAGCCGCCCTCACCCCCGGAGGGGGACCCCACAACCGGCGCACCCACCCCCTCCCACCCCTCTCCGGGCGCCGCGCACGCCGCGGGGCAAGCGCCCCCGGTGCTTCCCGGCCACCCGCGCCGAGGGGGCCGGGACACACGGGGGCCGGAACACACGGAAGAGAACACCGGCGATGCCCGCATCACCCCAGCGACCGGCGCAAATACTCCGCCGTGTGCGTCTGCGCCGTGCGCGCCATCTCCTCCGGCGTACCCGTGAAGACGACCCGGCCGCCGTGCGCGCCCGCCTCCGGGCCGATGTCGATCACATGATCGGCATGCTTGACGACGTCCAGGTCGTGCTCGACGACGACCACCGTGTTCCCCGCGTCCACCAGCCGGTCGAACAAGGCCAGCAGCCGTGTCACATCGGCCATGTGCAGCCCCGTAGTGGGCTCGTCGAACAGGAGAACGGCGCCGCTCTCGTCCAGCCTGTGCGCCAGTTTGACCCGCTGCCGCTCCCCTCCGGACAGCTCGGACAGCGACCGCCCCAGCGTGAGGTACCCCAGGCCGACCTCACGCAGCGGCGCCAGCCGGCTCAGCACCAGCGGGGGAACGGACCTGTCGGGGCACTCCGGGTCGGCGGCAAGAGCGGCGAAGTGGTCCATCGCCTCGTCCACGGTCATGGCCAGCAGCTCCGCCACGTTCCTGCCCGCCACCCGGTGGCCCAGGACCTCCTCGCGGAACCGCCGCCCCCCGCACGCCTCGCACACCGTGGTCACCGGGTCCATGAACGCCATGTCGGTCGTGATCGTGCCCCGCCCCCGGCACTCGGGGCAGGCACCGGCGGAGTTGAAGCTGTACAGCCCCGGCTCCGTCCCGTGCGCCCGCGCGTACATCCTGCGCACCGGGTCCCAGATGTCGGTGTACGTCGCCGGGGTGGACCGCGACGAGATGCCCGCCGCCGACTGGTCCAGCACCGCCGCCCGCGGGCAGGCGGCGGCCAGCATCCGCGTCACCAGGGTGCTCTTGCCGGACCCGGCGACCCCGGTCACCACCGTCAGCACCCCGGTGGGGAAGTCCACGCTCACGTTCCGCAAGTTGTGCAGCGACGCGTTCCGCACCGCCAGCTTCCCGGTGGGGGGCCGGCGCCGTGCCGCCGGTTTGAGGCCGGTCCGCGAACGGAACCGCTCCCCTGTGACGGTCCCGCTCGCGGCCAGTTCCTCGACGGTGCCCTCGAAGACGACCTCCCCGCCGTCACCGCCCGCGCCCGGCCCCATGTCGATCACATGGTCGGCGAGCGCGATCACCTCCCGGGCATGTTCGACGACCAGCACCGTGTTGCCCTTGTCGCGCAGGGCCCGCAGCAGTCCGCCGAGCCGCTCCACGTCGCGGGCGTGCAGCCCGACGCTGGGCTCGTCGAAGACGTACGTCATGCCCGTCAGGCTGCTGCCCAGGTGCCGTACCGTCTTGAGCCGTTGGCCCTCGCCGCCCGACAGCGTCCGGGTGGGCCGGTCCAGACTGAGGTAGCCCAGCCCCACCGCGTCGATGCGCCGCAGCACCGCGAGCGCCGCCGCGACGGCGGGACCGCCCACCGGATCACGCGCCACCCGCGCCCCGGCCAGCCACTCCACCAGTTCGCGGATCTCCCACCCGCACAGCTCCGGCAGCGTGCGGCCCTCGATACGGGAGGCCCGCGCCCGCTCGTTGAGCCGGGTCCCCTCGCACCCGGGGCACTCGACGTCGCTGACGAACCGTTCGGCGTGCTTGCGGTCCCGCTCACTCAGCGACTCCACGCCCGGCGTGATGAAACGCCTGGTGAAGCGGGGCACCAGCCCCTCGTAGTCGTTCACCGCGATCGACTCGAAGCCCTCGCCGCCGGCCGGCCGGTGCGGGCGCTGCGTCCGGAACCCCTCGCCGTGCAACAGCAGTTCGCGCTCGGCGGGCGTGTAGGCACGCAGCGGCTTGTCCGGGTCGAACAACGGTGCGGCGTCCTCCCACCGGGGCCCGTCCGCACCCTCGTACCGGCGGGCCTCGGCGTACCGCTTCCAGTAGTTGGTGCCCACCGCGAACGCCGGGTGCAGGATCGCCCCCTCGTTGAGCGACCTCGACTCGTCCAGCAGCCTGGTCACATCCAGCCGCGCCGTACGGCCCAGCCCCTGGCACTCGGGGCACATGCCCTCCGGGTCGTTGAACGAGTACCGGTTGGAGCCTCCCGCACTCGGCCGGCCGCAGCGGGAGAAGAGCACCCGCAGCACGGGGTTGACCTCCGTCATGGTGCCCACCGTGGACCGGGCACCACCGCCCACCGGCCGCTGGTCGACCACGATCGCCGGGGTCAGATTCTCCATCGCGGCGAACTTCGGCCGCTCGTACCGCGGCAGCCGATTGCGTACGAACCAGGGGAACACCTCGTTCAACTGGCGCTGCGACTCCGCCGCCACCGTGCCGAACACCAGCGACGACTTGCCCGACCCCGACACCCCCGTCACCACCGTGAGCCGCCCCAGCGGTACGCGGAGCGTCACCCCCCGCAGATTGTTCTCCCACCCCTCGCGGACCACGATCTCCCCGCGCACCAGCACCCTCCGATCCAGCCGAAACGGCCCCCACCCTCCCTGGAAAACCTGACATCTTCTGTCGGGTTTTCCAGGCGCATGCACTTCTTGCGGCCCCGGCGTACGGCATTGAAAAGGAGAGGAGTCGGCATGCGAACCACACCGCACGTGCACGCCCAAGGTCTATCTCAGGTCTCACAGCGCGGGTTGAACGAACCGGGTGCCGCGATTCAGTAGACCCACCTGCGCGATTTGAGTACTCGTACTCATTCGTTCGGCTCTGTAGAGGATGGTTGACTCTACGAGTTCGCGAGTCCGCTCCGGCCGTTGACGCACCTGAGGCCGATACGAGTGTCACCAATACTGGCCGCACGGAGGCAGTGTCAAAGGACCTGCAGGATTTCATCAAAGGCTTTCGAGTAGGGAAACTCCTATCGGGGCCTCGGATCTCACTCTCAGCCGTGACCCCGCGTCGGAAGAATTCGGCGCTCAGCCCGTGCAAGCCAACGATGGAGGGCACAGCCACTACTGGAACGAGGGCCAGGAAAACCTGCTGAACCAGGGACGAGTAATTGCTGGTCTCGCCAGCCAGAATCGGCTCCTATCACAGGAGGGGACAAGTTGAACTGAGCCCCTATGGGCACACTCCGGGGATCGAATGATGGATGTGAAAGGTATTGACACGCATGCAGGGGACCAGAAAAACCAGGACTCGCCTGGTGGTGGCTGCGGCTGCCGCTGGAGTACTACTTGTCGGTGGGTGCATGAACGAAGAAGACAAGGACATCAACAAACCGTTGCCGCGAATGAGTCAGAAGGAAGCGGAGAAAAAGGCACACAGCGTCACCCAATCTCTTACGCATAGCGCTGGCCTTGAGGTCGACGAAAAGTCGATCAGCGCTGACTACACCAAGTGCGTCGGGGCGAACGATGAGGTTCCCGAAGATGGGCGGTTCGTTCTGCAGTACGGCGCTCGAACTCCGCTCGCCGGGGAGAAACATAAGTACGCCATACAGAAGATGCGAGAGCACCTCAAGGAGATCGGTTACAAGATACAGGGCTACCAGGAGACAAAGGGAGTGAACGGTTCCATAATCCTCGACGCATCAGACCCTGACAGTGGTTTCACCCTGGCTGTCGACGGCGTACCCAAAAAAGATGAGATCACTCTCAGGCTGGTTACTCCTTGCCTTCTTCCTCCCGGCGCGAAACAACAGCGGTATTAGACCACTCAGGAAGCTACGAAAGCTGTGCCCGGAGGCGCTGAAGCATTTTTCTGAGACGAGCGCTTGGACCACTTCCTCAGCGGTGCCACGGCGGAAAGGAGCGTCCCTCTCTCGCCCGGCAGCACCTCCTCATGGAGCACAAGTCCGTCACGTCGGCAACAACGGCTCCCCGGCAACGATCGCAGGCAGGGGGACGCCGGCCCGAGACGTATAAGTTTCAGCGCGGCAAGCGACTCACCTGGGCAGCGGACGCCACACCCCCTCGGCGGTCCGAGGCCACGACTGAGCATGGGGAAGAGAGACACCGCAATGCCTGTGAAAGGGACGAAGGGGTGACGCGCACTGCGCGGCACCCTTCGTCGGCAGCGGCCCGCGGAACTCCGGATCAGCCCAGGTACGGCCGCTCGCGGTGCTCCAGGAAGTGTTGGATCCTGAGCCGCTGGGTGTGGTGCATGGGGAGCTGATCGAGCTCCTCCGGCTGGATGAACCGCAGCTCGGTGGACTCGTCCGAGATCGTGAGCTGCCCGCCGACGACGCGGGCCGTGAAGCAGACGTTGAACTGCCGCCGCACTTCACCGTCCGAGTACGCGATGACATGGCGAGGGTCGGTGTATGTCCCCACCAGGCCGGTGATCTCCACGTCCAGGCCGGTCTCCTCCTTCACCTCCCGGACAGCCGTGCCCGGTAGTGAATCGGACATCTCCATACCGCCGCCGGGCAGCGCCCACAGGTCGTTGTCCCGTCGGCGCTGAAGCAGAACGCGGCCCTCGTCGTCGGTGACCACCGCTGACGCGGCAACCACCAAGCTGTTCGGTTCGGGTGCGGACGGATCGTCGTAGTACTCGGTTCGTGCCATGGTCACCCTTCGCGAACTGGCACAGCGGTCTCCCACACTGCGTCGCAGCTTTCGGCGTGCGTGTCGAACGTGCCGCCCTTCTCCTGCGCCGAAGTTGCCCCAACGGAGCGCGAACGGGCGCCAGGCCGGTTCCGACCCGTGCCATGCAGTCCCGTCCGCGATGAGGCGGCAGAGCCGGTACGCCGGAACAGAGCAGGGCCGACACCGCGAAGGGGCACCACCTGTGCGGTGGTGCCCCTTCGTGAGCTGGGTCTTCATCCAGGCTGCGGAGGCGGTGGGATTTGAACCCACGGAGGTGTTGCCACCTCTACGGTTTTCAAGACCGCTCCCTTCGGCCGCTCGGGCACGCCTCCCCGCGTCGTCCCGGGACGACGCGGGGACAGCCTAGCGTGTGGTCAGTCGTCGCCCTTCCGGGTGCCGAGGGTCACCTCGACGGTGCGCTCCTTGCCGTCCCGTTCGAAGGTCAGCTTGACCTTTTCGCCCGGCTTGTGGGACCAGATCGTGCCGATGAGGGTGGGGCCGCTGTCGATCACCGTGTTGTCGAGCTTGGTGATGACGTCACCGGGCTCCAGGCCCGCGTCGTCAGCGGGTCCGTTCGGGGTGACGGGGTCGGTCCCGTTCTCGCCGGTGCGCGAGATGGTGGCGCCGCGCCCCTCGCCGCCGAGCTCGACCGTCGCGCCGATCACCGGGTAGACGGGCTCGCCCGTCCTGATCAGCTGCTTGGCCACGCGGTCCGCCTGGTTGGAGGGGATGGCGAAGCCGAGGCCGACGCTGCCGGACTGGCCGCCGTCCATGCCGCCACCGCCGCCGCCCGACTGGATGGCGGAGTTGACGCCGATGACCGCGCCCTGTCCGTTCAGCAGGGGGCCGCCGGAGTTGCCCGGGTTGATCGAGGCGTCGGTCTGGAGGGCGTTCATGTACGACGCCCGGCTGCCCTGGCCGTCGCTGGAGGCCACCGGGCGGTTCTTCGCGCTGACGATGCCGGTGGTGACCGTTCCGGACAGGCCGAAGGGGGCACCGATCGCGATGGTCGCGTCGCCGACGGCCACGTTGTTGGAGTCGGCCAGCGGCAGCGGGTCCAGCTTGCGGTTCCCGACGCCGCTCAGCTTGAGCACGGCGATGTCGTACCCCTGGGCGTTGCCCACGACGTGTGCGTCGTACTTCTTGCCGTCGGAGAAGGTCGCCGTCAGCTTGCCGCCCTGCGCGGCGTTGGCCACCACGTGGTTGTTGGTGAGGATGTGGCCTTCCTTGTCGAAGACGAAGCCGGTGCCCGTCCCTTCCTCGCCGCCGCCGGAGGAACGGATCGTGACAACGCTGGGCAGCGCCTTGGCCGCTATCCCGGCGACCGACTTGGGGGAGCGGTTGAGCTTCCCGGGGTCGCCGGAGGAGCTGATCGTGGTGCTGCCGCCGTTGGCGCTGCGGTCGGCCACCCAGTAGCCGATCCCGCCGCCGACGCCGCCCACCACGAGGGCCGCGACGACTACCGCGGCGACCAGGCCGTTGCGGCGCTTCCGGCCGCCCGGCTCCGGGGCGCCCGGGCCCGGCGGCATCGCCCAGGGGTCGTGGGGCGGGACGCCGCCGCCGGGGGCGCCGCCGTACGGGGGCGGGGGCGGGGGCGTGCCGTCCCCGGCGCCGTAGCCCCAGCCGCCGGGCTGTCCCGTGCCGCCCGCGCCCGGCCCCGCGGGGCCCGCCGGGCCGCCCGGTCCCGTCGGGCCGGCGGTCGTCGGATCCTGCTTGCGCAGATCGGGCGACGCGGCTGCCGGGGACGCGGCCGGGACCGGCGGGGTGTCGGGCTGGGACGGGACGGACGACGGCGGTGCGTCGGCCGGCGCCGGGCGGACCTCGTCGGCGGCTGCGCGTTCCGCGGTGAGTGCTCCGGTTTCGCTACGCGGGTCGACGGAGGCTTCCTGCGACGTCTGTACGAGCGTGTCCGTCGCGGTGCCGCCCTGCCGGGCCTCCGCGTCCTGGACACCGGCACTGTTCGGCGTACGGCCGGCGGCGGTCTCGGCACCCGGCGTACGGGCGGCGGTTCCGTTGCTGCCGGCTGAGGCCGAAGGGGAGGAGGACGCGGCGGACGCTTCGGACGCGGCGGACGCTTCGGATGCGGTGGCGGACGCGGAAGCGGCGGACGGGTCGGGGGAGGGCAGCGAGAAGTCGCCGTCCTCGCCGCTCGTCGGGGCGCCGGCGGACGGGGCCTGGGCCGGCGCCGGAGGCGTGGGGTCCGACCCCGCCGCAGGCGGCACGGAAGCGCCCTCGTTCTCGGTGCTCACAGCTCACTCCTCATCAGGTACACGACATCGCAGGGACGGGTGCGGCCACGTATGCGGGTATCCAAGGACAGCTTTTCCCATCGCACGTCAGGCGGGCGTAAGCCGTTCCTGAGCGGTCCCGCCCACGTCCTTACATCGGGCCGATGCGGAACAGTACGGAAGAAACCGGACGTATCCCCCGAACCGTCCTCTGCCGACGCGTACGGCGCGCACCGCACGGACGGCCCACCGCCGTACCGCGCCGCCACCCGCGACGGCCCGTGATGTCCCGCGATCACAGCACCCAGCCTATGCGCGCCCCCACCGGACCGCCCCTCGGCGGCCCCGCGTCCGGACCTCCCGACGGCGACCACCCGACGGACGCGACCTCCCGGCGGACGCGGCCTCCCGGCGCGCGGGCAGTCACCCCCGGCCTGCGGCGAAACCGTCGGCGGCCCCCTGAGCACCGGAAAGGGGCCGCGGCGTATCCGCGGACGGGCCGCGGGCCGGGCGCAGTTGCGCCGCAGTCGGGCCGCGCGGCGGACGGACACCGTGCGCCCCGCGTCGCCCGTGCGCGGCCTACCGCACGGCGTACCGCACCGCACCGCCGACAGGCACTCCCGGGCCTCGCCCCGCACGGCGTACGCACCGCCCGCGGTGGCACCATGATCCGGTGAGCATCGACAGCGACGCCGGGCCGGGCCGCCGTCCCGCCCGCCGCCCGTCCGTCATCGCCCATCGCGGGGCGTCCCAGGAGGCACCGGAGCACACTCTCGCCGCCTACCGCCGTGCCATCGAGGAAGGGGCCGACGCCCTGGAGTGCGACGTGCGGCTCACAGCCGACGGCCATCTGGTCTGCGTCCACGACCGCCGCGTCAACCGCACCTCCAACGGGCGGGGCGCCGTCTCCGCACTTGAGCTCGCCGACCTGGCCGCACTCGACTTCGGCTCCTGGATGGACCGCCACGCCGACCCGTACGAATCGCCGGACACCACCTTGGACGCCGGCGACAGCGCCGCCCGGAACGGCACCGGCACGGCCGACCCCGAACGCACCTCCGTGCTGACCCTCGAACGGCTGCTCACGCTGGTGGAGGAGGCGCCGCGGCCGGTCGCGCTCGCCATCGAGACCAAGCACCCCACCCGCTGGGCGGGCCAGGTCGAGGAGCGGCTGCTGGAGCTGCTGGACCGGCGCAGGCCGCGCACACCCGTGCGGGTGATGAGCTTCTCCGCACGGTCCCTCCAGCGCATCCGTACGGCGGCGCCGCACATCCCGACCGTCTTCCTGATGCAGTTCCTGCTCCCCCGGCACCGCGACGGGCGCCTGCCCAACGGGGTGCGCGTGGCGGGGCCGAGCATCCGGCTGCTGCGGGCCCACCCGGAGTACGTGGCACGGGCGCACCGCGCGGGCAACGAGGTGCACGTGTGGACGGTGGACGAGCCGGAGGACGTCGATCTGTGCGTACGGCTCGGCGTCGACGCGATCATCACCAACCGGCCCCGGCAGGTCCTCGACCGGCTCGGTGTGCCCCCGTCCTGACGCCGCCGGTCCCCCGGCGCCGGGGTGCCGTGCCCCGGCGCATGCGCCGCCTACGGCAGTACGGCCAGTGCGTCAAGAGAACGGATGTGGCCGGTTTCCGCCGCACTCGTCGGGGGCATTCATCCGGATGGCGTGGGGCAAAGGAGGTCTCGGGGGTGGCGTTGGTGGTGGCACAGGAGGTGCCTACTTCGTCGACCATGGCCGTGCCCCATGGTCCGTCGGGTGTACGCGTCGCACGGCGCAGGATGCGCGAGGAACTCCGCGCATGCGGGGCACCGGACACGGTCGTCGACGATGCGATCTTGATTCTTTCGGAACTTCTCAGCAACGCGTGCCGTCACGCACGGCCGCTGGCGGAGGGTCCGACGGCCGCGCACGGGGCGGACGACGGCACCCCCACCGTGCGGGCCTCGTGGCGGCGTGACACACGGGGCGAGGTGACCATCGCGGTCACCGACGGTGGTGGTCCGACCCGTCCACTTCCGGCCAATCCGTCGGTCACCGCTCGCGGCGGCAGAGGGCTCGCCATCATCACGGCGCTGGCCCGTGACTGGGGCGTACGGTCCGAGCCGGCCGGCCGGGCCACCCGCGCCCCGGCCGCCGGTATCGCGGACCGTGCCGTCGCCGACGACGAGCCCGCAGTGACGGTCTGGGCGGTCGTACGCCCCGACACCTCCTTCAGCGGCCGGGTCGCCGCGAGTCTGGAGGGTCTCGACAGCGGCTTGGAAGGCGAACACGGCGGCGGCTTCGACCTCGCCTCCGTGGAAGAGCTCAGGTAACACCGCCGGCGACGTCCCGCCGGTAACGGCAACCACGGGCGAGCGACGTCCCGCCGGTCACGGTGGCGGTCGCCGCAGCCAAGACCGTGCGGCGCCCACCGGGGTACGGCTGCACGGTGGTACGGCTCCACGGCCGCACGGCGTCCACCCGGGGTGCGACTCCACGGCAGTACGGCGCCCACGGGCCGCACAGCTACGGCACCCACCGGCCGCACGGCGCGCCCCAACGGTGGTACGACGCGCGCCCCACGGCAGCACGGGGAAGCCCACAGCGTCCCCCGCACCGTCCCAGGACCGCCCCGAACGGCCCCGTACGGCCCCGGCACGGTCCCCGGCGGCGTACGGCGGCCGGGTCCGCGTCACGCGGGCAGCGCCGCGTACCCGGCAGCCACTAGGATCGCGGCGCCTACACATGCCGCACATCTGGAGAACCGCTCGCATGGCAAAGAAGCGCCGACCCCAGACAGCCACCGGGGCCCCCGCGAGGGCGGCGGCCGACGGGAACTACCCGGTCGTGGGGGCGCGCCAGCCGTGCCCCTGCGGTTCGGGACGCCGCTACAAGGCGTGCCACGGAAGGGCCGCCGCGCAGGCCGCGACCGAGCTGGTGCGTCGCCCGTTCGAGGGACTGCCGGGGGAAGCGGACTGGGTCGCGCTGCGCGAGCTGGTACCCGCGGCCACCGCCCGGCTGACTCTCAAGGACGGCCTGCCGGAGGGTGTGCCGGCGGTGACGCTGGCGACGGTGCTGCCGATGGCGTGGCCCGCGCTGCGCCGGGAGAGCGGCGAGGTGCTGCTGGGCCTCCAGAACGACACCGCCTCGGGTGACCTGAGCCGGGATCTGGCCGACACGCTGACCCGTGCGCTGGCCGCCGAGCCGGGCACCCCCGTCGACGCGGGCCGCGCCGATCCGCAGGGGCCGCGCCTCCAGGACCTGCTGGACCTGGACGCGCCGTTCACGCCGCAGGTGCACTCGGGGTTCGAGTTCTGGCTGGAGGGCGAGGAGCAGCCGACCGGCGAGGTCGCCGCCTCGCTGGAGAGCGCGAATTCGGCCGCCATCCCCACCGCCCGGCTGACCGGCGTGGAGGGCGCCTACTGGTGCCAGGTGCCGGACAAGAACCATCTGCGCTGGGTGATGATCCACCCGGAGGAGCAGCTGCTGGACGCGCTGGCGCGGCTGCACGCGGCGAGTGCCTCGTCGCTGGGCGGGCCCGCGGCCGGTACGGACGCCGAGAGCTCCCGGCTGGTGGGTTCGTTCCGTGCGCACGGGCTGACGGTCCCGGTGTGGGACCTGCCGTCCGGGATGACCGCGGAGGACTGCGAGAAGCCCGCCGCCGCGTTCGCCGAGCGGCTCGGTGAGGCGCTGGCGGTGACGGCGCCGCTGAAGGCGGAGGAGCGCCGGGCGCGCAGCGGTCTCATCAACCGTCAGGTGACGCTGAACTGAGGGCAGTCGGGAGATTCGGTAGAGGCTTCACGGAGAACCTGTGACCGTGAGTTGGCTCACATCGGGGGTCCAACTTGCCCTACTCCCAGGTAAATCGGCGTCCGGATCCGGGCGATCGAATTTGCTAACCGCCGATCTCTTGTTACGGTTCTAGGAGCCCGGTCGCTGGTGCATCCCCCGTCGCCAGCGACCGGGTTCTTTTTGTGGGCCGTGACGCCCGGTACGGGGCGTCCCCGTACGGGTGGGCGAGCGATCGCCCTAACTCCTTCTGACGGCCGGTGAGTTGCTCCCGGCCCGCAGCCAACGCCGCTCCCCCTCGGGTGAGCTGACCTCGGCGACGGCGGTGTAGGCCTCCCGTACCGCCGCTTCGCCGCGGACCTCCCTGGCGCCGGTGCGCTTCGTCTCGCACGTCCGGTGCCTGCCGTCGCCTTGGAGCGTGCAGTGCACCCGTACCGTGCGCCCGTCCGGTCCCCGCAGGGTGAGCACCGCCGGCAACGGGCTGCGGGTCGCGTTGCGGTAGGCGGCGCGGGCCCAGACCTCGTCACCCTGCGTGCGCACACAGGTGCGAAGGCTCACCCCTTCGGGAGCGGTGCTCTCCCTGCCGCAGAAGGACGCCGGACGTTCGGGCCCGGAGCGCACCTGGCGGGGCTGAGCGGCCTCGAACGCCTTGGCCGCCAGCCGGGCGTCCTCCCCGGCGACCGCCGCCGCGAGCGGAAGCGCGGCGATCAGCCCCACCGTGCTGGCGAGGGCGATCACGCCGAGCCGGGGCGCGCGCTGTTGCGGCTGGAGCATGAGAGGACCCACCTGGACGGAGCGGAACGGGGACGGACGTGGTGACACGGAGAAGCGGGGCGCGGGGATGCGACGCGGTGGTGAGCGGGCGGGAAGCGGGCCGACTGATGAGGTGAACATATCGGGGTCAAGGCGGCATACGCGCGCGTCGGGCGTCCGTTTTCCCCACAACTCCGCACCGCTGTGACCCGTTCGAGTGAACGGGTCGTGCACCTGTTTCCGGCCCGCCCCCGGCCGCCGCGAGCGGTCGGCAGCCGGGACGGCGGCCGGGCGGACGGTCAGTAGCTGAGCCGGCTGCCCGTGTCGGGGGTCGCCGCGCTCTCCCGTACGAGGACGTCGAGCAGCGTCTCCAGACGGGGCAGCCACAGGCGGCCCCGCGCGTCGCGCTCCGGCTCGCGCTCCCAGCGCACCTTGCCGGCCCCGGTGACCGAGCCGGGCAGCGCGACATAGCCACCCTCGCCGTGGAACCGCAGCGAACTGGGCACCCAGTCCTGGGCGTACAGCAGCTCGCCCAGCTCCTCCAGGGCGTACGGCTCGACCAGCACGGAGAAGCGGGTGGGGGTCGCCAGGACCGGTCCCGGCCGCACGCCGGTGCGCTCGAAGGCGGCCAGCGCGCGGGCCCCGGCGACGGCGGGCAGGCTCAGCGCGCAGGGCGCCGTGCCGCCGGTCGCGAGGATGACGGGGGCGTCGGGGCGGTTGGTCCACCACCAGCGCACCATCGCCTCGTCGGTGGTGGCCGCGAGCAGCACGGGGTCGAAGGGGTGGGCGCCGGGCACCACGCATTCGGGGTCGCGGCACGCGCAGACGGCCGCCTCACCGCGTCCCGCGCAGGACGCCAGCGCGGCGCCCGGGACGACGGGCCACTGCCACTCGATGGCCGCCGTCAGCGCCGTGTTCCACAGTTCGGAACCCTGGGGATACCGTCCGGGCCGCGTTCTGAACCGCCGACTCCACAGCTGCGCCCAGGGCCGCAGGGAGCGTCGCCTTCCGGGGATCTCGCGCATGAGCGCTCGTTCCTTTCCGTGAACGCCGAACAACGCCGGACAACGCCTACTAAGCAAACAATGCAAAGCCGAACACATCGAACACATCGACAACGCCGGATCCGCCGAACCACCTGCGAACGGCGCGGGGAACACCACCTGCCTGGGCCGGACGGACCGGCCCGACCGGGCGACCGCGCTGATCTTCGCTGACCGAACGCCGACTGACCGTGCCGATCGCCCCCCAGACCACTACACGACGTGATGCGATTACCGTGCGTGCCAAGCAGCGCGTCATGCTGCGGGACGAGCGTGGAACAGGGCGGGGGTGGCGCACACATGGCGTTCGCGTTCCGGGCTGCCACCTGCGCCGATACTGCTCGTACTTGCTCGTTGCCCGCCGAGAACTCCCCCAGCCCCGGGCTGGGAGGTACCCCGGAATCCGCTCGTACCGCGTCCGTGCTGCCTGGTGCAATCCCGCGACTGGTGCAGTCCCGTGAAGAGCGGGCGGGGCCCGCTGCTTACTAGGACGCCATGTTTCCCCACAGGGTTCCGTACCCGCAGCTGCGGTGCCAACGCGCTGCCGAATGGCCTCAGTCGACCGCAGTATGCATGCCAGGTAAGCAATTTTCAGCCAATCTTTCCGACCCTCGGCCTGCCCCCGTGAGCCGGCACCGTTCCCCGGACATGCTCGGCACCGCGGTACACATGCTGGACATGCCCCAGCAGCATGTGTACATGTAGTGGCATTGATGGCGGAGCAGTACGACATGGGGGTTCGCGATGCTATTGAGACAGTTCACCCGCAAACCGAGCCACCGCCCATGAGCTCCCGGCGCCTGCCGAAAGTGGCTGGAATCCAACCACCGGTTTCCCCGAACTCCCCGGCCGCGGCGGGTTCGTCCGGCTCGGCCGAGTCCCCGCCGACTCCGGCCTCCTCCCCGGCCACCTCCTCCCCGGCCTCCCCCGTGGCACCGTCGGCGGCGGCTCCCGGGCCGGCGGTCCCGGCCCCGGCGGCCGTGCCCGCCGCCGCCCGCGCCACCGTCGGCCGGGCCGGCAGCGGCGCACCTCCCGACGCCTGCGCCCCGGCCGAGAGCCTGCCGGCCGACCGCGACCGGATCTGCGATCTGTCCGCCCTCCTCGATCTGACCACCCGCCTCCTGCGCACCGACTGCCTCGGCAGTGCGCTGCGCGAGACGCTGCGCGCCGGTGCCGCGCTGCTGGGCGCCTCCCGCGGCATGGTCGTCCTCGCCCCCGGCACCCGGCCCACGGCCCGGCCCGGCCTCACCCCCGAACGCACCATCGGACTCGGCCTGGAACGCGCCGATCTGGGTGAACTCGAGACGGTTCCCTGCCCCACAGCAGGCAGCGAGCCCGCGCCCGCCGCCGGCCCCGGCGTCGCCTGCCCCGACATCGCCGCCGACCGGCAGCTCACCCCGCACCACCGGCAGGTCGCCGCCCGCCTCGGCTACGCCGCCACCTACGCCGTCCCGTTGCGCACCGATTCCGGCACCCGGCTCGGCGACGCCGTCTGGCTCTACGACGACCCCCAGGAACCGACCGCCCGCCAGCGCGAACTGCTCGGCGGATACCTGCGGCACGCCACCGAGCACTGCGCCCGCCTCGGCGAACTGGCCCGCACCCGCGCCGAGTCCGCCGTCCTCGGCGAGGAACTGCTGCCCGCCACCCTGCCCCGGCTCCCCGGGGTGACGCTGGCGGTGCGGCACCGCACGACGCCCGCGGGCGGCGGCGACTGGTACGACGCGCTGCCGCTGCCCGACCGGGCCGTCGGGCTCGCCGTCGGCTCGGTCACCGGCGAGGGCCCCGCGGCGGTTGCCGCCATGGGCCGGCTGCGGGCCTCCCTGCGCGCGTACGCGGTGATGGAGGGCGAGGACCCGGTCGCCGTCCTCTCCGATCTGGAACTGCTGCTGCGGCTGACCGAACCCGCCGCCTCGGCCACGGCGCTGTTCGCCTACGCCGAGCCCGCCACCCGCAAGATCCTGCTGGCCGGCGCCGGACACTGCGCACCGCTGATCGTGGGGCCCCGCCGGGTCGAGCCGGTGGAGACCGCCGTCTCCGCCCCGCTCGGCATGCTGGCCTGCTGGGAGGCGCCGAGCGCGGAGGTCGTCCTGGCCGAAGGCGAAACGCTTCTGTGTTACACCGACGGGCTGCTGCACCGCACCGGCCAGTCCATGGACCGCGCCTTCGCCCGGCTGCGCTCGGCCGCCGCCGGGGCGCCGCGGGCCACCCGCCAGGACCCGGAGGCGCTCGTCGACCACGTGCTGCGCACGGTGCTGCCCGAGCCCCTGGCCGATCTGCCGGACCACCCCGAGGACGTGGTGGTGCTCGCGGCCCGCTTCTGACCGCCCGCTTCCGGCCCGGCACCCGGCCCGCGGCCCCGGCACCCGGAGCCGCGGCGGGTCCGGCACGGCGCCGCGCCCCGCAGGCTGAAGGTCACATCCGCACGGCTCTGGACCAGCCGTGTGCCCCCCATACGATGGAAGGTGGTTTTATCCGTCCAAGAGGAGGCAGACGTGGCAGACGACGCCGCTGACGAACAGCCGATCAAGCAGCGGAAGAACGGCCTGTACACGGGCGTCTCCGACGAGCTGGCCGAGAACATGAAGTCCGGCTGGGCCGACACCGAGCAGCGGGACCTGGAGCCGATCGCCCAGGTCGCCGAGGTGGCCCGGCGCCGCGAGCGGCTGTCGGAACGGTTCCCCGGCGAGCGTCTGGTCATCCCGGCGGGCAACCTCAAGACCCGCTCCAACGACACCGAGTACCCCTTCCGGTCGTCCGTCGAGTACGCCTACCTCACCGGCAACCAGACCGAGGACGGGGTGCTCGTCCTGGAGCCCACCGGCGAGCGGGGGCACCGCGCCACGCTCTACCTCCTGCCCCGCTCCAACCGGGAGAACGGCGAGTTCTGGCTGGACGGCCAGGGCGAGCTGTGGGTCGGCCGTCGCCACAGCCTCACCGAGAGCGAGCAGCTGTACGGTCTGCCGTGCGCCGACGTACGCACGGTCACCGACGTGCTGCGCAAGGCGACCGGCCCGGTGCGCGTCGTGCGCGGCCACGACGCCGGTGTCGAGGCGGCGCTGGCCGACAAGGTCACCGCCGAGCGGGACGAGGAGCTGCGCGGCTTCCTGTCGGAGCTGCGGCTGGTCAAGGACGAGTTCGAGATCGGCGAGCTGCAGAAGGCCGTCGACTCGACGGTGCGCGGTTTCGAGGACGTCGTCCGCGTGCTCGACAAGGCCGAGGCCACCTCCGAGCGGTACATCGAGGGCACCTTCTTCCTGCGCGCCCGGGTGGAGGGCAACGACGTCGGCTACGGCTCCATCTGCGCCGCCGGGCCGCACGCCACCACGCTGCACTGGATGCGCAACGACGGTCCGGTCCGCTCCGGCGAGCTGCTCCTGCTGGACGCGGGGGTGGAGACCCACACCCTCTACACCGCCGACGTGACCCGCACCCTGCCGGTCAACGGCCGGTTCACCGAGCTCCAGCGGAAGATCTACGACGCGGTGTACGAGGCCCAGGAGGCGGGCATCGCCGCCGTCAAGCCGGGCGCCAAGTACCTCGACTTCCACCACGCGGCCCAGCGGGTGCTGGCCACCAGGCTGGTCGAGTGGGGGCTGCTCGAAGGGCCGGTGGAGCGCGTGCTGGAGCTGGGTCTCCAGCGCCGCTGGACCCTGCACGGCACCGGTCACATGCTCGGCATGGACGTGCACGACTGCGCGGTCGCCCGGCGCGAGACCTACGCCGAGGGCACCCTGGAGCCCGGTATGTGCCTGACCGTCGAGCCGGGGCTCTACTTCCAGGCGGACGACGAGACGGTGCCGGAGGAGTTCCGCGGCATCGGCGTGCGCATCGAGGACGACATCCTGGTCACCGAGGACGGCAACCGGAACCTGTCCGCGGCGCTGCCGCGCAGCAGCTTCGATGTCGAGAGCTGGATGGCCGAACTCCGGGCCTGAGGGCCGGTTCACGGCCTAAGATCCGAGCACAGCGGCAGGCCCCGGATCCGGGGCACAACGGGACGCACCGGGCAGGAAACGGACGGTACGGACGGGTGAGCCGGCGCGGGGGAGACCCGCTCCGGCCGCCCGGGCCGCCCCCGTCGGACGTCCGGGCCGGGCGGACCGGAGGACACAACCGGCCGGCAGGCGGGCCCACCAGGCCCGCCGGTACGGCACGGACAAGGGGACGGAGTGACGGCACAAGCCCGCTGAGCCTGTCACCGACGAGGAAGAGAGCGCGCTTTGGTCTCCCGGATGAGGACCGGACTGCTGTCCGCGTTTCCCTTCCTCGCCATGGCCGCGGTCGGTGCCGCCGACATGATGGGCGGGCCGGGGATCGGTCTCCAGCCGATGATGGCGCTCGGCCCCGCGTTCGCCGGCCTCACCGGCGGCAAGCGGCGCACCGCGCTGGTCGGGGCGCTGGCGATGGCGCTGTCGATCGCTCTGAGCCTCTACAACGACCAGTTCGGCGAACGCCGCGGCAACGCCACGCTGATATCCGTCGCGGGCGTCTCCGTCGCCGCCCTGGTGGCCACGGCCATGCGCCAGCGGCGGGAGGCCGAACTGGCCAACGTGCGCTCCATCGCCGAGGCCGCACAGCGCGTCCTGCTGCGCCCCGTACCGCGCGGCGCCGGCCGGCTGCGGGTCGCCGTCTCCTACACCTCCGCCGTCGCCGACGCCCGCATCGGCGGCGACCTCTACGAGGTGGTCACCTCCCCGCACGGGGTGCGCGTCATCATCGGTGACGTCCAGGGCAAGGGTCTTGAGGCCGTGGAGACGGCCGCCGTCGTACTCGGCGCCTTCCGCGAGGCCGCCTACGACGAACCCGACCTGCCCGCCGTGGGGGAGCGTCTGGAACGGGCCCTGGACAGACACCTGCTGGGCGAGAAGTTCGTCACCGCCGTACTCGTCGAGGTGCCGCACGGGCAGGGCACCCGCAGCGCCACACTCCTCAACTTCGGTCACCCCGCGCCGCTGGCGATCCGCCACGACGGCAGCGTGCACTTCGCCGAACCGCCGCGCCGCTGCCTGCCGCTCGGCCTGGGCCTGCACGGCAGCGACCCGCCCAGCCCGCACGAGGTGCCCTTCGCACCCGGCGACCAGCTGCTGCTCTACACCGACGGGGTCACCGAGGCCCGCGACGGCGACAATCACTTCTACCCGCTGGACCAGCGCGCCCATCTGCTCAAGGACCCCGATCCGGAAGGCGCCCTGGAGGCCGTGCACCAGGACATCCAGGAGCACGTCGGCGGCACCCTCAACGACGACGCGGCGATGCTGCTGCTGCGCTACCGCGACTACTCCGTACCGCGGCGGCCCGCCACCGAGGAGTGACCACCGCCCGCCGGGACACGGGCAGCAGGGGGCGGTCAGGACGCCGTCAGCAGGGAACCCCCGCGCCGGGGCAGGACCTTGTCGAAACTGACGACCGCCCCGCCCTGCCCGGGCCGGTTGCGGAACCGTACGTGGTCGGCGAGGGATTCGATCAGATACAGCCCCCGGCCGTTCTCCGCCTCGTCGGCGCAGCGGGCCCCGTCATGACCGACGGGGAAACCCGGCCCCGTGTCGGCCACCTCGATGCGGCACCGGTCGCCCTCCAGATAGGCGGAGACACGGTACGCGCCCGCGGGCTCACCGTCCGCGCTGCCGTGCTCGACCGCGTTCGCGCACGCCTCGGACAGCGCCAGGGACATGTCGTAGGCCACCTCGGGATCGACCCCCGCCGCCTCCATCGAGCTCAGCAGGAGATGCCGCGCGAGCGGCACACTGGCGGCTTCGCGCCGTAGCCGGAGAGACCACCACAGGCTGCTCATGCTCACCCTCCACGCGGCTCGACACACGGCTTACCTATTGCCTGCGCACCGGACGGGTACGCGGCGCCGTCACGATGACCCCCGTACGGCGGAAACGCCCGCGCCGCGCCGCGCCGCCCGCGCGGGCCCTGCCGGTGTTCCAGAGGTCTCTCGAAGCCCGGCGGAGCACTGCCGGACCTGCCGTTCACCGCAGCCGCGCGCGGTGAGATGATGGCGCGGCCATGACTGCCGGTACGGACCTGAGAGTGCTGCGGGCCGCGATCTTCGCCGCGGTCTGCGTCACCGTGTCCGCCGCCGGGCACCTCCTCGCCGCCGACGCGGCGATACCGCCGGGTCCGCTCGCGCTGGGCTTCGGCTGCGTCTTCCTCGTCGCCCTCGCCCTCGCCGGCCGGGAACGCTCCCTGCCGGGCATCGCCGCGCTCCTGGCCGTGGGGCAGTTCGCGCTGCACCTGGTCTTCTCCCTCGGCTCCACGCCGCCGGCCGGCGGCTCCGGGCAGGCCGCGGGCGGCTCCCCCGGGCACCCGGGCGGGGTCCGCGCGCTCGCCGGGAAACTGCTGTGCAACCACAGCGCGATGGGCATGAGCGAGGCCGAGGCCCGCCGTGTCGTCGCCCGCGCCGGACTGGACCCGCAAGCCGCAGCAGCCGCCACCGGCGGCGCCGAGGGCGCGGGCCACGCCGGGCACGCCGGGGTGCACGCCGTCACCGGCACGCCCTTCCCCGAAACGCCGCTCGACTGCCTGCGGGACGCGGCACGCGCCGCCGTCGGCATGTTCGACGCGCCCATGCTCCTCGGCCACCTGTGCGCCGCGCTGCTGCTCGGCCTGCTGCTGCGGCGCGGTGAGGCGGCCCTGTGGCGCCTGGTGCGGCTCTCCGCCGACACCGCCGCCGCGGCCGACGAACTCGTCGCGGCACTCGCCCTGGGCCGGGCCCTGGCCTACGTGAGGGCCCTGCACGCCGGGCTGCTGCCCAGGACGCCGCCGCGGTCCGCCTCCGGGCCACCCCGCGACGAGGTGGCACCGCCCTCCGTCACGCTGGAGCACTCGCTCGCCCGACGCGGACCGCCCGCGCGCCGGGCGGACGCCTTCCTGCTCGCGGCCTGACGGCCCGGCACGGACACAGCGCCCCTCCCGCGCCCCCACCCCCACGGCACCGGGCCCCGGCTCGCGTGCGGCCACTGACTGTTCGCGGTCGTGCACGGTCGCTCTCGGGCCGCCGACCGCCGTCGTCCCGTGACGCCCGCGGGGCACCGGTCCGCCCTCGTCACCGCGACGACGGCCCGGCTGCCCTCCGGGCCGACGACGGTCCGGTACCGGCTGCCGTGCCGGCCGAGTGCTGCGGGGACGCGGGGCGCGCGGGCCGGTTGCCTGCGCCGTACTGCCGTGCCGTGTGCCCGCGCGTCCGCCCGCTCCCGGTCCTGTCACTTCTCCGTGCCACTCAGGAGCACACTCATGAAGATCGCCAACCGTCGCGTCGTCACCGTCGGTGCGCTCGCCGCCGGCGCCGTCCTGCTCGTCGCCGGCCCCGCCTCCGCCCACGTCAGCGTGGACCCGCAACAGGCGCCCAAGGGCGGTTACAGCACGGTCAACTTCAAGGTCCCCAACGAGAAGGACGACGCCTCCACCGTCAAGCTGGAGGTCACCTTCCCCGCCGACCACCCGCTGGTCTCCGTGATGCCGCAGCCCGTACCGGGCTGGGACGTCAAGGTCGAGAAGAAGAAGCTCGACAAGCCGCTGGTCTCCCACGGCGAGAAGATCACCGAGGCGGTCTCGAAGGTCACCTGGAGCGGCGGCAAGGTCGAGCCGGGCCAGTTCCAGCAGTTCCCCGTCTCCATGGGGCAACTGCCCGAGGACGGCGACCAGCTGGTGTTCAAGGCCCTCCAGACCTACGACGACGATGACGTCGTACGGTGGATCGAGCAGCCGCGCAAGGGCGAGCCCGAGCCCGAGAACCCGGCGCCGGTGCTGAAGCTGACCGCCGCCCAGCAGGAGGAGACGGACGGTTCCTCCGCCGGTGACGGCAAGGCCGCCGAAGCAGCCGCGGCCTCCTCCGACAGCGGCACGGACTCCGATTCCGACACCACCGCCCGGGTCCTGGGCGTGGTGGGCATCGTCGTCGGCGCCGCGGGCATCGCCTACGGCGTCCTCGCCGGACGCCGTCGCGCCTGACCCACACCCGCGAGGGGCGGTGCGGCCCGGGCCACCGCGCCGGGGCCGCACCGCCCCCGCACCCTCCCCTGTCCCCCAGCACGATGCGGACCAGCACTATGCGCACCACGAGAACGGCCACCGCAGCAGCGACCCTCGCCGTGGCCGCCGCCCTCGCCCTGACCGGCTGCGGTTCCTCCGACAGCGGCGACAAGGCCGCCGACCGGCCCGCGAAGGTCGAAGGCGGGCAGCAGAAGAAGGGCGGCACGGTCCTCGACCAGCCCTTCGCCAAGCCCGATCTGAAACTGACCGACACCCACGACGAGACCTACGACTTCATCGAGGAGACGAAGGGGCACCCCACGCTCCTGTACTTCGGGTACACCAACTGCCCGGACGTGTGCCCGCTGACGATGAGCAACATCGCGGTGGCCAAGTCGAAGCTGCCCAAGGAGGAGCAGAAGGACCTGCGGGTCGTCTTCGTCACCACCGACCCGAAGCGGGACACGCCGAAGGAGCTCGGCAAGTGGCTGCGCGGCCAGGACCCGTCCTTCATCGGGCTGACCGGTGACTTCGACACCATCCAGGCGGGCGCCCGGAGCGTGGGCGTGAGCGTGGAGCCGTCGTACAAGAAGAAGAACGGCGACATCGTCTCCACGCACGGCGCCCAGCTGCTGGCGTTCTCGCCCAAGGACGACAAGGCGCACGTCCTCTACACGGAGGGCAACACCGACCCGCGCATCCTGGAGAAGGAACTCCCCAAGATCGTCAAGGGGGAGAAGCCGTGAGCGCCCGTCCGTCCCGCGCGGTGCGCCGGCCGCTCGCCGCCGTCGCGTGCGGCGCCGCCCTCACCCTGGCGCTCGGCGCCTGCTCCTCGTCCGGTGACGACGGCGGTGCGGGCGGCGGCAAGGGCAAGGGCACCGCCTCGGACAGCAGCCGCCCGCAGTTGAAGATCAGCGGCGCGTACGTGCCGCAGCCGCCGACCGACAAGATGGCCGGCGGTTTCCTGACCGTCCGCAACAGCGGCGGCACGGCCGACGAACTCACCTCCGTCAGCAGTGACGTGGCGGGCGAGGTGGAGATCCACAGGACCGTCAAGCAGCGGATGGAGAAGGTCGACTCCCTGCGGGTGCCCGCCCACGGCACCCTCACCCTGGGGCGCGGCGGCAACCATCTGATGCTGATGGATCTTGAGCGCAAGCCGGTGAAGGGCCAGACGGTCACCTTCGTCCTGCACTTCGCCGAGTCCGGTTCCGTCACGGTCAAGGCCCCGGTCGAAGCGACGAACTACACACCCGAGAAGTGAGGTCGCAGGCGTGCCGCACACCACCGAACCCCGCAGACGCACCGTCGGCCGGGCCCTGGCGCCCGGCCGGTCCGCCGCCCGGCCGGGCGTGCTTCCCCGCGCGCTGCTGGCCGCACTGCTGGGGGGCCTGGCGCTGCTCGGCGTCCTGGCCACCGCGTCCCCTGCCGCGGCGCACGCCGCGCTCACGGGCAGCGATCCGGCCCAGGGCTCGGTGGTGCGCGACGCGCCCGAGCAGGTCTCGCTCGACTTCTCCGAGGGCGTGACCATGTCCGAGGACTCGATCCGGGTCCTCGACCCGCACGGCGAACGCGCCGACACGGGGAAAATCCGCGACACCGGCACCGCCGGGAAGGTGCAGCGCACCGTCTCGCTCAAGCCGGGCGTCCCGCAGGGCACCTACACCGTCGCCTGGCAGGCGGTCTCCGCCGACAGCCACCCCGTCTCCGGCGCGTTCACCTTCTCCGTCGGCAAGCCCTCCAAGACCACCGCCACCGTCCCGCAGGAGGACAAGAACACGGGCGGCGGCGCGGTAGGCACGCTGTACGGGATCGGCCGGTACGCCGCGTACGCGGGGTACGTGCTGCTGATCGGCGGGGCCGCGTTCGTGCTGCTGTGCGCGCCGCGGGCCGCCTCCTCCCGCGCCGTGCAGCGGCTGACCGTCACCGGCTGGACCGTGCTGACGGCGGCCACGCTGGCGCTGTTGCTGCTGCGCAACCCCTACACCGGGTCCGGCAAGCTCGCCGATGTCGCCGACCTCGGCGGACTGGGCGACGTGGTGGCCACCAAGCCGGGCGCCGCACTCGTCTCCCGGCTGCTGCTGCTGGCGGCGGCCGGACTGTTCGTCTCGGTGCTGTTCGGCGCGTACGCACGGCGTGAGAACGGCGGCCGGGACACGGACGGCCGTACGGGCGGCGCCACGCAGGGAGCCGCCGCCGACGCGGGCACCGGCAGCGCGAAGCCCGACGGGACTGCCGCCGAGGGGACCGGGACCGACGGCGCGGAAGCGGTGCGCGAGCGGCGCGACCTGCGCTACGGGCTCGCCATCGGCGGCACCGTCGTGGCCGCCGGTCTGGCCGCCACCTGGGCGATGGCCGAGCACGCCTCCACCGGCCTCCAGACAGCGGTAGCCATGCCCGTGGACGTGCTGCACCTGCTGGCCGTCGCCCTGTGGCTGGGCGGACTGGCCGCACTCTTCTGCCTGCTGCGCTGGGGCCCGTCGCCCACCGGCGCCGAAGCGCGGCGCTTCTCCCGGGTGGCGTTCACCAGTGTGACCGTGCTCGCCGCGACGGGGCTGTACCAGTCGTGGCGGCAGGTGGGCACCCTGGACGCGCTCACCAGCACCTCGTACGGACAGCTTCTGATCGTCAAGGTCGTGCTGGTGGCCGCCTTGGTGGCGGTCGGCTGGTTCTCCCGGCGGTGGACGGCCCGTCTGACGGAGGACCCGGCGGCCGGCGAGCGCCCGCAGGCCGCCCGCGCGGCGGCCGTCCCCGGCAGCCGCAGCCCCGAACGCGCCGCCACGCCGGCCGGCACCGCACGGGCCGCCGGCACCACGCGGCCCAGCGCTCCCCCGGCCGGCGAGGGGGACGAGCCCGAGGGTGACGGGGCCGCACCGGCCGACCCCGTACGCGCCGCGCAGCTCGCCCGGCAGCGGGCCGCCGCCAACGCCGCCCGGCGGCGCCGGCAGCGCGAGGCCGATCCGCAGCGCAGCGGACTGCGCCGCTCCGTCCTCACCGAGGCCGGGATCGCGGTCGTCCTGCTGATCGTCACCACCGTCCTCACCAGCACCGAACCCGCCCGTACGGAGGAGCAGGCACGGGCGGCGGGCGGCGCCTCGCAGGGCGCTTCCGGGCCCGTCGACGTGAAGATCCCCTTCGACACCGGCGGCCCCCGCGGCAAGGGCACCGCGGAGCTGGAGCTCGACCCCGGTACCAGCGGCGAGAACACCCTGGAGCTGCGCACCACCGACCCCGCGGGCCGGCCCGTCGAGGCCCCCGAGGTGAAGGTCTCCTTCACCCTCCCCGCGAAGGACCTCGGGCCCCTGTCGGTGACGCCCGAACCGGTGAGAGGTGAGAAGGGGCGCTGGAAGGCTCCCGACGTCCGGCTGCCCCTGCCCGGAAAATGGAAAGTCGCCGTCACCGTCCGCACCTCGGACATCGACCAGGTGACCGCGTACAAGACCGCCACCATCGGCTGAGCCGGAACCGAGCGACACGATGAGCACGCACAGCGACAAGCACACCGCCGGGGACACCACCGGCGACGGCGCCGTCCCCGCCCCCGCACCGGGCGGCGGAAAGAAGACCCCGCGCGCCGGGCGGCCCGCGAAGACCCGGCGTACCGGGGGGCCCGGCACCGCAGGCGGCGGCAAGCCGGGCGCCCAGCGCGCCACGGCCCCGGACGACGCACCCGGCACCGCGGGGGCCACCCGGCGCAGGCCCGGCGCGCAGCGCGGTGCCCCGGACGGGCACGCGGAGGGGACTGCCGGAAAGACGGCCCCGCAACAGCACGCGGCGGGCGCGGGCAGCGGCGCCGGGGTGTCCCGCCGGCGGCTGCTGGGCGGCGCCTCCGCGGCGGGCGCGGCCGGGCTGGTGCTCGGCGGGGCGGGCGGCGCCTGGGCGCACTCGGCGGCGCAGGGCGACCCGCCGCCGGCACTGTCCTCGCTGGGCTCCTCCCGGGTGCCCTTCCACGGCACCCACCAGGCGGGCATCCTCACCCCGGCCCAGGCGCACGGCCATCTGCTCGCCTTCGACCTGGTGCCGGACGCGGGCCGCAAACAGGCCGCCGCACTGCTGCGCCGCTGGTCGGACGCGGCACGGCGGATGATGGCCGGACAGCCGCCGCGCGACGGCGACCAGGACACGGGGATCGCGCTGGACGCCGGCCCCGCGTCGCTGACGGTGACGTTCGGTTTCGGCCGGTCGTTCTTCACCCGTACGGGTATGAAGGACCGGCTGCCCGAGCAGCTGGCCCCCCTGCCCGACTTCTCCGCGGACGCGCTGGACAAGAAGCGCTCCGACGGCGACCTGTGGGTGCAGATCGGCGCCGACGACGCACTGGTCGCCTTCCACGCACTGCGCGCCCTCCAGCGGGAGGCGGCGGGCACGGCACGGGTGCGCTGGCAGATGACCGGTTTCAACCGTTCGCCGGGCGCCACGGACCGGCCCCGCACCACCCGCAATCTGATGGGACAGCTGGACGGCACCAACAACCCCTCCCCGGACGACGACGACTTCACCGAGCGCGTCTTCGTGCCCTCCTCGGGCGAGCCGTCCTGGATGGCGGGCGGCTCCTATGTGGTGCAGCGGCGCATCCGGATGCTGCTGGACACCTGGGACAAGCAGTCGCTGAAGGAACAGGAGAAGGTCGTCGGACGCCGTAAGTCGAACGGCGCCCCACTGTCCGGCGGGGACGAGCACACCGCGCCCGACCTGGAAAAGCGCGGCGCAGACGGGCTGCCGGTGATCGCGGCGAACGCCCACATCCGGGTGGCGGCGCCCGAGACGAACGGCGGGGCCGCGATGCTGCGCCGCCCCTTCTCCTTCCACGACGGCTTCCGCGACGACGGCTCCCCGGACGCCGGGCTGCTCTTCCTGGCCTGGCAGGCGGACCCGCTGCGCGGTTTCGTGCCCGTCCAGCGCAAGCTCGACCGGGGCGACGCGCTGTCGGCCTTCCTGCGGCACGAGGCCAGTGGTCTGTTCGCCGTACCGGGCGGCCCGGCCGAGGGCGAATACGTGGGGCAACGGCTGCTCGAAGGCTGAGACCGGCGCCCGGCGGGGGTGCGGCGGGACTACCGTTGCGGCATGTCATCTGCGAGCCGCTACACCTATCTCGGTCCCGAAGGCACCTTCACCGAAGCCGCCCTGCACACCCTCCCCGAGGCCGCCACCCGCCAGCTCACCCCGATGGTGTCGGTCCCGGCGGCGCTGGACGCCGTACGGAACGGAGAGGCGCAGGCGGCGTTCGTGCCGATCGAGAACTCGGTGGAGGGCGGTGTGACCGCCACCCTGGACGAGCTGGCGGGCGGCAGCCGGCTGATGATCTACCGGGAGGTGCTGCTGCCGATCGCCTTCGCGCTGCTGGTGCGGCCCGGCACCACGCTGGAGGAGATCAAGACGGTGACCGGGCACCCGGTGGCGCAGCCGCAGGTGCGCAACTGGCTGGCCGAGCATCTGCCGGAGGCGGTGTGGGAGTCGGCGGCCTCCAACGCGGACGGTGCCCGGCTGGTGCAGGAGGGCCGGTACGACGCCGCGTTCGCGGGGGAGTTCGCGGCGGTCACCTACGGGCTCGAACCGCTGGTGACCAACATCCACGACGCGGAGAACGCGACGACGCGGTTCGTGCTGCTGGGCGAGCCGGCCCGTCCGGCGGCGCCCACGGGGGCCGACAAGACGTCGGTCGTCTTCTGGCTGCGCGGGGACCAGCCCGGTGCGCTGCTGGAGGTGCTGCACGAGTACGCCTCCCGCGGGGTGAACCTGATGCGGATCGAGTCCCGGCCCACGGGCAAGGGCATCGGCCAGTACTGCTTCTCGGCGGACTGCGAGGGCCATGTGCAGGACCGCCGGGTGGGGGACGTGCTGATGGGGCTGAAGCGCTCCTGCCGCGCGGTGCGCTTCCTGGGCTCGTACCCGCGGGCCGACGAGCAGCCGCCGACGGTGCGCTCGGGGATGGCGGACAGTGACTTCGTGGCGGCGGCGGACTGGCTGACACGGTGCCTGGACGGGCGGGACTGAGCCGGACGGAGAGCCGGTGAGCGGGCCTGCGGGCCTGCGGGCCCGGGCTGGGGCTGAGTCGCACCGGGGGGCCGGACGGGCTGGAGCTGGGGCTGATTCGGGCCCCGGGGGCCGGGCGGGCGGGGACTGGGGCTGGAGCTGCGTCGGGTCCGGGGCCGGACGGGCGGGGACTGGGGCTGGAGCTGCGTCGGGTCCGGGGCCGGACGGGCCGGGGCCGCCCCGGAGCAGGGCGCGGAGGGCCGGGTCTGCCGGGGACCAGGGGTCCAGGAAGGCCGTGCCCGGGCCGGACCAGGCCCCCGGGAACGCCGTGTCCGCGGCGTGCCGGGGAGGGCGGACGGGTCGGGTCCGGGCCGGAGCGGGACGGGGATCACCGCTGTGCACAGCCGGGACGAAGTTATCCACAGGCGCGGATGGCGACCTGTGCACAAGTCGACAGGCGAACCGGGCTCTGTCGACAAAACGGCATGATGCTCACATCGCCGTCCACAGCCCACACACCGCCTCCCGTCACCACAATTCCTCTGATCAATCCTTTGGGGTGAGCTGATCCCCCTCGAATGAGTGGGTATTCCGGGTTTGCGCGGGGAATTTC
This sequence comes from Streptomyces albus subsp. albus, assembly GCF_000725885.1. GTDB lineage: Bacteria > Actinomycetota > Actinomycetes > Streptomycetales > Streptomycetaceae > Streptomyces > Streptomyces albus. The sequence continues at coordinate 116,926 of NZ_JODR01000001.1, forward strand.
CGGGTGGCCGAACAGGTGCCGGAACGCATTGCCACCATTTCCACAGCCCTTCTTCTTTCCCTGTGGAAAAGTCAGTGCACGGTCGGCCACGCTGTGGATAAACCACGGGAGGAGGGGCGCCAACTCGCCCCGGAGCACCCACAGTCCGCCAGCTCGGCAAGTGCCGCACCACGGCGTACGGGACCCGCGGTGGACCCGGATCACCGAAGAGGACCGGGGTACGGCGGGCCCACCACCGTACCCCCCGGACAATTCCCGGAATGCACCCCCACCCTCGGAGAGCAAAACTCTCAATTCGGACAAATTACATGCAAAGGGATTTCGCTTGGAGGCGCGTCGGAGCCCACCGGTACCCTGGCGGGGTGATTGACCTTCGCCTGCTCCGTGAGGACCCCGACCGTGCGCGCGCCTCGCAGCGCGCCCGTGGAGAGGACGTCGACCTGGTCGACGCGGTGCTCTCCGCCGACGAGCGGCGCAGGTCCTCCAGCGTCCGCTTCGACGAACTCCGCGCCGAGCAGAAGCAGCTCGGCAAGCGCATCCCCAAGGCCGAGGGCGAGGAGAAGGCGGAGCTGCTGCGCCGCACCGGCGAGCTGGCGAGCGCCGTCAAGGCCGCCGACGCCGAGAAGGACGAGGCGGCGGCCGAGACGCAGCAGCTGCTGCGCCGGCTGAGCAACCTCGTCCACCCCGACGTACCGGTCGGCGGCGAGGAGGACTTCACCGTCCTGGAGACCATCGGCACCCCGCGCGACTTCGCCGCCGAGGGCTTCGAGCCGAAGGACCACCTGGAGCTGGGCCAGCGGCTGGGCGCCATCGACGTCGAGCGCGGCGCCAAGGTGTCCGGCTCGCGCTTCTACTTCCTCACCGGCGTCGGCGCCCTGCTGGAGCTGGCCCTGGTGAACGCGGCCGTCGCACAGGCCACCGAGGCGGGCTTCACCCCGATGCTCACCCCGGCCCTGGTCAAGCCGCAGGCCATGGACGGCACCGGCTTCCTCGGCCAGGCCGCGCAGGACGTGTACCACCTGGAGAAGGACGACATGTACCTCGTCGGCACCTCCGAGGTGCCGCTGGCGGGGTACCACATGGACGAGATCATCGAGGCGGACCGGCTGCCGCTGCGCTACGCCGCCTTCTCGCCCTGCTTCCGCCGCGAGGCCGGCTCGTACGGCAAGGACACCCGCGGGATCTTCCGCGTCCACCAGTTCGACAAGGTGGAGATGTTCTCCTACGTCGACCCGGAGGACTCCCAGGCCGAGCACCGCCGGCTGCTGGAGTGGGAGAAGCAGTGGCTGTCCTCGCTGGAGCTGCCGTTCCAGGTGATCGACGTGGCCAGCGGTGACCTGGGCTCCTCGGCCGCCCGCAAGTACGACTGCGAGGCGTGGATCCCCACCCAGGGCAAGTACCGCGAGCTGACCTCCACCTCGGACTGCACCGAGTTCCAGGCGCGCCGGCTCTCCATCCGGATGCGGGAGGGCAAGCAGGTCAAGCCGCTGGCGACGCTGAACGGCACCCTGTGCGCCGTGCCGCGCACCATCGTGGCGCTGCTGGAGAACCACCAGCAGGCGGACGGTTCGGTGTGGGTACCGCCGGTGCTCCGGCCCTACCTGGGCGGACGCGAGGCGCTGGAGCCGGTCGCCAAGTGAGCGCAGCCGACACCGCCCCGGACGGCCCCGCGTTCCCCTACCGGCTGGTCGCCACCGACCTCGACGGCACACTGCTGCGCTCGGACGACACCGTCTCGGCGCGCACCCGTGCCGCGCTCGACGCCGTCGCCGGGCGGGGCGCGGCGCACATCGTGGTGACCGGCCGGGCGGTGCCGTGGACGAAGCAGATCCTGGCCGACCTCGGCTACCGGGGGCTGGCGGTGTGCGCACAGGGCTCCCAGGTCTACGACGCGGGCAGCGGACGGCTGCTGACCTCCGTCACGCTGGACCGGCGGGTGGCCCAGGAGGCCCTCGAGCGGCTGGAGAAGGAGGTCGGCACGGTGGCGCTGGCCGCCTCCCGGGACGGGGTGGACGGCGAGGTGCTGGCCGGCCCCGGCTACCGGGTGCACGACGGCCCCCTGCCGTACGTCCCCTTCCACGACCGTGCGGAGATCTGGCGGGAGCCGCTCAACAAGCTCTACGTCCAGCACCCGCGGCTCGGCGACGACGAGCTGGCCGAGGCCGCGCGGGCGGCGGTCGGCCACCTGGTGGGCGTGGTGATGGCCGGCGAGGGCATCGTGGAACTGCTGCCGCTGGGCCTCACCAAGGCCAAGGGGCTGGCCCTGGCCGCCCGCCGGCTGAAGGTCCGCGCGGCCGAGACCGTCGCGTTCGGCGACATGCCCAACGACATACCGATGTTCGCCTGGGCGGGGCACAGCGTGGCCATGGCCAACGCCCACGAGGAGCTGCTGGCCGTCGCCGACGAGGTGACCGCCGCCAACGACGAGGACGGCATCGCCCTCGTGCTGGAGCGACTGCTCGACGGGCGGGACGCCCCCGCCGCCGGGGCCCCCGTCTCCTCGTAGCCACCTCCCCGGCGGGCGGTTTTCCGGCCCGCCGGGCGGGCGCCGCCGGTCCGGGGTGCGCTTCCACCGGTCCGTACCGTCCGGCCGGCGCGTGGCCTTTCCGGTCGTCCGTGCGGCACCGGCCCCTGTGTGAACCGCCGCCTTCCCCTGTGTGAACCACCGCCATCCGGGCCGTCCGGCGGCACAGACAGATATTTGACTGGTCGGTCTCGAAAGAATAGAGTCCCGGCATGGCGCGAACGAAGGAATTCGATCCGGAGGCCGCCCTGGACGCGGCGATGCGGCTGTTCTGGCGCAAGGGCTACGAAGCGACCTCCACCAGCGATCTGACGGAGGAGCTGGGCATCGCCCGGGCCAGCCTGTACGGGACGTTCGGCTCCAAGCACGCCCTCTATCTGGCCGCCCTCGACCGATTCCTCGCCGGCGCCACAGGACCGACCCCGGCCGACATCCTGACCTCCCGCACCTCCGCGCTGGAGTCGGTCCGCGACCTGCTGGAGACCAGCCTGGTGCCCGAGCAGGGGGACACGCCGCCCGGTTGCTTCGCGGTCAACGCCACCGTGGAGCACGGCGACACCGACCCCGAGATCGCGCGGCGCACCACGGGCAACGTCAGCCGCCTGGAGACGGCGCTCTACGGGGCCCTCCTCCGGGCGCGCGCCGAGGGCGAACTAGCGGCCGGCGTGGACCCGAAGGCGGCGGCGACGATGCTGACCGGGCTCAACCACGGCCTGAAGGTGCTCGCGAGGGCGGGCGAGGGCCAGAGCGACCGCATCCGTACGGCGATCGATTCGGCGATGTCGCTGCTCGCCGCACCGCCGCGCGCCGACGCCGGCTGACCGTCCCGTCTGTGGCACCCCGGGCCGGGTGCCACAGGCATGCCCTGATTCGAGACCGGCCAGTCTCGAAAAGCCCTCCCGGACCACTCGCCGCGCCACAGCACACGCACAAGGAAGAAGGAACAGGACATGATCTCCGACCACCGCGGACAGCCCCTCGGCACCGGCCGCGCCGCCGTCAACGGGACGAGCCTGCACTACCGGACGGGCGGCTTCGGCCCGGCGCTGGTGCTGCTGCACGGCGTACCCAAGACCAGCTACCACTGGCGGCACCTGATCCCGAAGCTCACCGACCGGTACACGGTCGTCGCGCCGGATCTGCGCGGCCTGGGCGACTCGGCCCGCCCGGCGGACGGCTACGACTCCGCGACGATGAGCGACGACATCGCCGCACTGATGGCCCACCTCGGACACGAGACCTACGCCGTGGTGGGCGAGGACTGGGGAGCGGTCGTCGGCTACCAGCTCGCCGCCCGTCACCGGGACCACGTGCGGGCGCTCGTCTTCGCCGAGGCGCTGCTCCCCGGGTTCGGCTTCGAGGACCACACGGCACTCACCCGCGAGAACGTCTCCAGCGGCATGCACCTGTGGCACCTGGGCTTCTACTTCCAGCCGGACGTCCCCGAAATGCTGATCGCCGGGCACGAGCGGGAGCTGATCAGCTACATGATCAAGAACGAGCGGAGCCACCCGGACACGGCCACCCCCGACGCCATCGAGGAGTACGTGCGCTGCTACTCCATGCCCGGGGGCATCCGGGCGATGCTGGCGGTCTACCGCGCGATGCTGGTGGACGCCGAACAGAACCGCGAAGCGGCACGGAAGAAGCTGGACATACCAGTGCTGGCGCTCGGCGGCTCGGCCTTCATCGGCGAGCGGAACGAGGAGATGGCACGGCACGTGGCCCACGACGTGACCGGACAGGTCTTCACGGCGGGGCACGACCTCGCCGAGGAGGTCCCGGACGAGATGGCCGCCGCGGTGCTGCCGTTCCTGGCCGGGCACCTGTGACGGGAGGGGCGTGACCTGACCGCGGTCCCGGGACGCGCATCCCCCGCCGCGCCCCGGGACCGCCGTCCGGCCGGGAGCCGTCCGGGCGGGAGCCGTCCGGGCGGCCATGTGGCCGCTGCTCGACCGGCCGGACGAGTTCTAGTGGCCGGACGGGTCCTGGTCGTGCGCCTCGAACATGGCGATCAGGTCGTGCGGGGTGTTGTCGCCGTAGAGGAGTTCATGGAGTGCATACCCGTCCCTGGCGGCTGCGGCACTGCGGGGGAACATGTCCTGCTCGTAGCCGGTGAGTGCGGCCTCGATGTCGCCGGGGTGCGCGGCGATGGCCTTGGCCAGCTCGGCGCCGTCGTACATGGCCAGGTTGGCGCCTTCGCCGTTGGGGATCGAGAGATGGGCCGCATCGCCGATCAGGGTCACTCCGGCAGTGCGGTCCCACAGGTGGTCCACGGGTAGGGCGTTGAGGACGCGCAGGACCGGTGCCGTGTCGCCGTCGGTGATGAGGGCGGTGAGCTCGGGCGCCCAGCCGGCGAACTCCTGGGCGACACGGGCCGTGGCTGTGGCGGGATCGGTGAAATCGATGGCGCGGAACCAGTCCAGCGGCTTGGCGAGTCCCACATAGGCGTGGAGCGTCCCGCCGCTCTCCCGGTGCGCGTGGATTCCCTTTTCCGGCGCGAGCGCGTACATCGCCCCGCCGCCGACCGCCTTCGCGCTGGCCGGGTGCCGGGTGTCGCCGTCGTACAGCCACGTCTCGACGAACGAGGTGCCGGTGTACTCGGGCCGGGCTTCGGACAGCAGCGGCCTGACGCGCGACCACGCGCCGTCCGCGCCCACCAGCAGGCTCGTCGTCGTGGTGGTGCCGTCGGCGAAGGTCACCTCGTGACGCCCCTCACCGAGGGGGCGCGCTTCCCTGACCGCGCGCCCCCACCGGACGGTGCCGGCCGGCAGTGAGTCGAGCAGGATGCGCCGCAGTTCACCGCGTTGCACCTCGGGGCGCCCCCGCTCGCTGTCGTCGGCGTGCAGCAGGGCGCCGTCGGGGCCGAGGACCCGTATCGCCTCCCGGCCCTCCAGGATGATCCCGCGGAACGCGTCCATCAGGCCCGCCGCCCGGAGCGCCGCCTGGCCGTTCTCCTCGTGGATGTCGAGCATGCCGCCTTGTGTGCGTGCGGCCGGCAAGGACTCCGCCTCGTAGACGGTGGCCGGGATTCCGTGGACGTGCAGGACGCGGGCGAGTGTCAGGCCGCCGAGGCCGGCGCCGACGATCGTGACGTGCGGGTTCATGAGGCTCCTTCGGAGAGGTCGACGCAGCCGGAAGCGGTCGCGAACAGTGTGGAATGCCATTCCACAGCCAGTCTGGAATCCGATTCCAGCCATGTCAAAATGGTGGAGTGACATCACGGACGGACAAGAAGGCGCAGCGGCGGGCGGATCCGCTCACGCGGGAGCGGATCGCCGAGGCCGCGGTCGAACTGCTCGACACGGCGGGCGAGCGCGGGCTGACGTTCCCGGCGTTGAGCGAGCGCCTGTCGACCGGCCCCGGAGCGATCTACTGGCACGTGTCGGACAAGAACGACCTGCTCGGCGCGGCCACCGAGGCCGTCATCGGCACGGCTCTGCCCGCCCGGCCCGCCCCGTCACCGTCGTCGCAGCCGCAGCCGCAGCCGCAGCCGCAGCCGCAGCGGGAGCAGGTGCACGCCGTCGCACTGGCCCTGTACGACGCGATCGAGGCGCACCCGTGGCTGCCCGCGCAGCTCGCCGCCCAGCTCTCCCGCAACCCCTGGGGGCCGGTGACGGCTCGGATCTTCGAAGGCATCAGCCGCCAGGTCATCGCACTGAACGTGCCCGCCCACAGCTGGTTCACAGCGACGTCCGCGCTGATGCACTACATCCTCGGCGCCGCCGCGCAGAACGCCGCGAACACGGCGAGCGCCCGCGATCTCGGCCCCGACGTGAGCCGTGCCTCGTTCTTCGAGTCCGTCGCACAGGCGTGGCAGGAACTCGACCCGCACACCTACCCGTCCGCCCGGGCCGTGGCGGGACAGCTGGGCGATCACGACGACCGCGAACAGTTCCTCGCCGGGATCGACCTCATCCTCGCCGGCTTCGCCGCGACCTACCCTGCCGCCACCGAGCGGACACCTTCCGCCACCGAGCGGACGGCTCCCCGGCCACCACACCGGCCGGACAGCCCCTAGCCGCGCACCGGTCCGGGCGGCAGGGGGCCGGGGCCCTTGAGGGTGCGGACCAGTGGGTACGACTCGACGTGCTGGACGTCGGGCAGTTCGGCGACAGGGCCGGTCAGATACGCGTACAGCGCCTCGCTGTCCTTGACCACCACCGTCAGGAAGAGGTTCGCGGGGCCGGTGGTGGCGCAGGCGAACGCCACCTGCGGATGGGCGGCCAGTGCCTGGCCGGTGGCGTGCAGCTTCGCGGGCGGCACGGACAGCAGCACCGCGGCCCGCAGGCCGTTGTCGAACACGTGTGTGGCGTACTCGACGTCGAAGTACAGCACTCCGCTCGCCCGCAGCTCCGCCACGCGCCGCCGCACCGTGGAGGCCGACCAGCCCGTCGCGGCCACCAGTTCCGGGACGGGGGTGCGGCCGTCCTGTGCCAGCACGGCCAGCAGCCGCTCGTCCTCGGCCGTCAGCCGGACGGGTTCCGCAGGCGGGCGGGGCGCGGGCGGGGAGAGCGCCGCCACCTGCTCGGGGGAGAGCATCCCCGACTTGAGGATGAGCCCCTCCGCCCCGCCGAAGAACTGGTGGAGCCGGCAGTAGGCGGTCACCGCCAGCACGCGCGGGGTGCGCGGCAGCTCCCGCAGCAGCAGCGCCTCGCCGCCGTCCCGGGACCGCCCGCTCCCGGAGCGGGCGACCACACTGACCTCGGTGCCGCCCGCCATCAGCCCCACCCACGAGGTGTCCGCCCGGCGCGCGAGGGCCTCCGCGAGCGGGACGGCGGCGTCGGGCGTCGTCGAGACGCGGACGAGCCAGACCGTCTCGCCCAGCACATCGGGTTCCGTCAGACCGAGGACCCGCATGCTGCCGGTGGCGCGCAGCTTCGCCCAGCGCCGGGCGACCGTCTGGTCGGAGACGCCCAGCACCTCGGCGATCCGGGAGAACGCGGCACGCCCGTCGAGCTGGAGGGCGTGGCCGAGCCGGCGGTCGAGGTCGTCCAGCCGCGGGGGCGCGGCGGATCTGCGCATGTCGGTTCGCACCGCCAAGACGGTAGCCGATGTCGGATTCCGCCGTACGAACCGTCATGGCTCGGCCGAATGCCCGCGCTCGCGGAGTCTGGCGGCATGAAGCACAACAACGGGAACGGCGCCCGGGGCACCTCGTGGTGGCCCCTGGTCGCCCTGTCGCTCGGCGGTTTCATGCTGCTGATCGACGTGACGATCGTGAACACCGCACTGCCCAGAATGGCGACCGCGCTGGACGCCTCCTTCTCCTCCCTCCAGTGGGTGGTGGACGTCTACGCCGTCGCCCTGGCGGCCCTCCTGCTGGCCGCCGGTTCGCTGGCCGACCTGCACGGCCGGCGCCGGGTCTTCACCAGCGGGCTCGCACTGTTCGCGGTGGCCTCGCTGGCCTGCGGGCTCGCCCCGGACGCCGGCTGGCTGATCGCGGCCCGCGCCGTGCAGGGCATCGGCGCCGCGGCCGTCTTCGCCGCGAACGCTCCCCTGATCACCGCCGTCTACCACGGCCGCGCTCGGGGGGTGGCGTTCGGCGTGTGGGGCGCGGTCAACGGCGCCGCCGCCGGGTGCGGACTCGCACTGGGCGGGCTGCTGACCGAGTACGTCAACTGGCGGGCGATCTTCTTCGTGAACGTGCCGCTGACAGCGGTCGCCCTGTGGATCACCTACCGGACGGTCCCCGAGTCCCGGCCCCCGCGACGGGAAGGGGCGCGCGTGGACTGGGCGGGCGCCGCGCTGTTCACCCTGAGCGCCGGCGCGGGAACGTACGGCCTGGTGCGCGGCGGGGACGCCGGCTGGAGCGATGCGCTCACCGTCCTCGCCCTGGTGACAGCCGCGCTCGCCGCCGCCGCGTTCGTCCTGGTGGAGCACACCCTGGCCACCGCACGGCAACGGAACCCCCACACCGGCACGGCACCCCTGCTCGACCTCGCACTGCTGCGCAACCGCTCGTTCGCCGTCCTGATGGCCGCCGCGCTGCTCACCCAGGCCGCCGCCTTCACCCACTTCGTCTACAGCGCGCTGTGGGCCCAGTCCGTCCTGGGCATGAGCCCGCTGGGTGCCGGACTGGCGATGCTGCCCATGTCGGGCGTCTCCTTCCTGGTCGCCGGCGTCTTCGGCGGACGGCTCCAGCGGCTGCGGCCCCAGTACCCGCTCGGCATCGGCATCCTGGTGATCGGTGCCGGCGTACTGGCCCAGACCCTGGTGGCGCCCGGCTCGGACTGGACGGCGCTGCTGCCCGGCTGCGTCCTGATCGGCGTGGGGGTCGGCATGTCCCTCACCGTGCTCGTCTCCGCCGCCCTCAGCTCCGTACCGCCCGAACGCGCCGGACTGGCCAGCGGCGCCGTCAACACCTTCCGGCAGCTGGGCTACGCCCTCGGGGTCGCCGTGCTCGGCACCCTGTTCGCCACCCGCGTGCGCGAGGCCCTGACCTCGCACGGCATACCGCGTGAGGCCGCCGAGGCGGCGGGCGGCGGACGCGCCCGCGAGGCCGGTGTGCCGATGCCCCTGGTGCGCGAGGCGTTCGCCGCCGGGCTCGACCGCATCTACGTCGTCTGCGGCGCGGCGGCGCTGCTCGCCGGGGTCGCGGTACTGCTCTTCGTCCGGGCGCGGTCCGCGACACAGCACCACCCTCCGCAGGGCTCGGGCACGCCCGCACCGGAACCGGCCCACGCCTCCGCGGCCTGAGCCTCACGTCCCTCCCGGGGCGCCGGGCGCCCCGGGAGGAAGGACCGGCGCCGATGTGTCGCCGTCCGGCCCGTCGGACGGCGACGCACCGTACAGGTCCAGCACCTCGCGGGCGCGGCGGACGAGTTCGGCGCGGGCACAGGGCGGGTCGACGACCTCCACCCAGGGGCCGAACTGGAGGAGCTGGCCGACAGCGGGCAGCACCGGGTAGTCGAGGCGGACGGTGACCCACTCGTCCGCCGCCTCGGCTTCCCCTGTCCGCTCTCCTGCTTCCGCCGCCCCGGCTTCCCCGGTTTTCCCGGCTTCCTCGGCTTCCTCGGCTTCCTCGGCTTCCCCGGTTTTCCCCCTCCCCTCCGCCGCCTCTTCCGTACCGTCCGGTCCCGCCTGCGGTCCCGACTGCGGTCCCGACTGGGGTGTCTCGGCGAGCATCGGGCCGACGATGCGGGTGAACATGCCGTACCGGGAGCGGTGCACCCGTGCTGTCACCCGTATCCGAGCGGGCCGCTCCTCGACCCGGCGCCGCAGCACGCCCCACACCTCGGCCAGCTCGACCCCGGGCCGGCGGCGGACCGCCTCGTCGACGACGGAAGCGGTCACGACACGGTCCACGCGGAAGAGCGCCGGGGAGCGCCGCCGGTCGGCCACCAGATACCAGACGCCGGCCTTGCTGACGAGGCCGTACGGATCGACCGTGTAGGTGCGGGCGGGGCCCTCGCCGCCGTGCCGGTAGCGCAGCCGCAGCCGGCGGTCGGTGAAGACCGCGGTGTGCAGTTCGTCCAGCCGTACGTCGGCGCGCGGGCCGCTGAGCCACGGGTCGGGGTCCACCAGGATGCGGCGGCTGGTCAGTTCGGCGGCGGGGCGGTGCGGTGCGGGCAGCGCGGCCATCACCTTGCGCAACGCGGTGCCCAGCGCACCGTCGAGGCCGAGCGCCTGGTGCGCGCCCTGGGTGGCCAGCACGAACAGGGCGCGTGCCTCGTCGGAGGTCAGCCCCGTCACATCGGTGCGGTACCCGGGCAGCAGGCGGATTCCGCCGCTGCGGCCCCGCTCCGCGTACACGGGCACGCCGGCGGCCGACAGCGCCTCCACGTCCCGGTAGATGGTGCGTCTGGACACCTCCAGCTCCGCCGCGAGCCGGTCGGCCGTGATACGGCCACGGGTCTGGAGCAGCAACAGGACGGACAGCAGCCGGTCGGATTTCACGAACATCAAGAGTGGCCCGGATAGATGACGGGCGATGTCACATTTCGGCGGCAGACTCCTCACCAGTCGAACGAGGAGCGGACTGTGAACAGCACACACGACATCCCCGACCCGCGTCCGGTGTACGCCCGTGCCGCGGGGCAACTGGCACGGACCGTCGCCGCCGTCGGCCCGGGGCACCTGTCCGCCGCGACACCGTGCGCCGAGTACGACGTACGCGCCCTGCTGGGGCACGTGGTGGGCGGCACGCGGCGGATCGCGGCGGTCGCCGAGGGCGGCAGCGCGGAGGGCCCCGACGTCCCCGCGTGGACGTCGGAGGTACCGGCGGAAGAGTGGCCCCGCCTGTACGACGAGGCCAGCGCCCGCCTGACCGCCGCCTGGGCCGACGACACGCTGCTGGACGCCCCGGTCACCGTTCCGTGGGGGCGCGTACCCGGGCGCATCGCCCTGGCGGGCTCCGTGATGGAGACAGTCACCCACACCTGGGACCTGGCCCGCGCACTGGGGCGGGACCAGGAGCTGGACGAGGAACTGGCCGCCTTCGCGCTGACCGTCGCACAGCGGGCGCTCCCGGCCGAGGGCCGCGAGCACGTCCCCTTCGGCGCGGTGCGCAGCGCCCCGCAGGACGCCGGCGCCCAGGCCCGGCTGGTGGCGTGGCTGGGCCGGGACCCGGAATGGAGCGCTCCGACGGCGGACAGGTGAGCGGCCCGGGGCGGCCGGTACCGGCCGCCCCGGGGACGGCGCGCCCTGGAGCACGGGCGGGCGCCGAAGCACGGACGGGCGCCGGATGACACGTAGGCACCGGGCGGCACGTACGCACCCGGCGTCACGTACACGCCCAGCGGCACGTGCACGCCGAGCGGCGCATGCACGCCGGACGGCACGTACGCGCCCAGCGGCACGTACAGCACGGTCCGGCGCCACCGGTGCGGCACGGCGGCGGCTGCCGGGACAGCGGGAAGGCACGAGAAGCGATGAGGACGGACATGGGGTTCGCGGGAGCGGAGGCACTGCGGGAAGCGGTGCGCGGCAGCGTGCTCGTACCGGGCGATCCGGAGTACGACCAGGAGTGCGCCGGTTTCCAGGCGGGCGACCGGCACCGCCCTGACGTGCTGGTGGTGGCGGACGGGCCCGACGACGTACGGGCGGCAGTCGACGCCGCGCGACGGCACCGGCTGCCCGTCGCCGTCCAGGCGACCGGCCACGGGCTGGGCGAGGCGGCGCGCGGGGGCGTGCTCGTCTCCACCCGCCGGATGGCGGGCATCCGCATCGACGCGGAAGCGCGCACCGCCTGGGTGGAGGCGGGCGTACGCGGCCGGTGACCTGGTGGCGGAGGCGGCACGCCACGGGCTGGCCCCCGTCAACGGCTCGGCACCGGGCGTCGGCGTCGTCTCCTACACGCTGGGCGGCGGAGTCGGACTGCTCGGCAGGCGGTTCGGCTACGCGGCCGACCGGGTGCGGCGGATCGACCTCGTCACCGGGGACGGCCGGCCGCGCCGGGTGACCGCGGACAGCGACCCGGAGCTGTTCTGGGGGCTGCGGGGCGGCGGGGGCGGCCTGGGCGTCGTCACCGGCATGGAGATCGGCCTCGTCCCGGTGGCCGGGATCTACGGCGGACAGCTCGTCTTCGACGGCGCGCGGCACGCCGACGAGGTCCTGTCGGCCTGGCAGCGGTGGACGGCCACCGTGCCCGAGACGATGTCCTCCGCCGTGTCGCTGCTGCCGGTACCGGACATCCCCGCCGTCCCCGCACACCGGCGGGGCCGCTACCTGGCCCAGGTGCATCTCGCGTTCACCGGCAGCCGCGAGGAAGGCGAACGGCTGGTCGAACCGCTGCGCACGATCGGCGCCCCGCTGGCGGACGATTTGCGGGAGATGCCGTACGCGGAGTGTGCCTCGATCTTCAGCGAGCCCGACACCCCGCACGCGTACCGCAGCACCAACCTCCTGCTGGGGCCGGACGGTCTGGCGGAGGACGCGCTGCGGTCGGTGCGGGCTGCGACCGGTCCGGAAGCGGAGGCCATGTGCGTGCTGAGCATGCGTCACATGGGTGGTGCCTTCGCCCGCCCGCCCCGGGTGCCGAACGCCGTACCGCACCGGGACGCCGGGTATCTGCTGTACGTGCTCTCGCCGTTCACCGCACCGGGTGAGGGCTTGGACGCGGAGGCGGTGCGCGCACTGCACGAGAGGGCGCTGGCTCCCGCGGCGGGGTGTGCGGTGGGGCGGAACGCCAACTTCCTGTACGGGCCGCAGAGTCCGGGCACTCTGCGGGAGGTCTACGGGGACGGCCGGGCCGCGGGGGAGTGCAGCCGCCTGGCACGGCTGCGCGCCCTCAAACAGCAGTACGACCCCGAAGGGCTGTTCCGGTTCAGTCTGTTGGGTGCGGGGGGCGAGACGGGCGCGCCGAACGATGCTCCGGTAATCGCGTAACCGTACGAGTCGCATCTCGTTGCACAGGCTGCGCGGAGGCGACTGGAGCAGACGGCGACGAGAGTGCGTGAAGTGGTGGTGGCCGGCCGAGGCACAGCCCGCAACGGGCCCCTCGCCGGTAGTGCGGTACGCGGGAAGACATGAGCTGACCTCCGCTCCTGGTTCCTGGATACGGACACCTGACAGCCCCCAGGCGATCGGGGCCGACCAGACATGTCCGCAACCAGGACCCAGGAGGGTCTGCCATGGAACACACCTATCCCGAAACCGTGCTGCTGGAGTCGCGCAGCGCCCGCGGCGGGCTGGTGCACCGGGTCGAAGTCCTCGACAAAGTGAAGGCGTTGGCGTTTTCCACAGGCCGTGCACAGGCCACCACCCGGGATGTGGCCAACTACTTCGAAGTGCCCCTGAAAACTGTGGAAAAGTTGGCCGAGCGCCACCGCGAAGAGCTCGAAAGCAACGGCATGACCGTACTGCGGGGCTCTGACCTGCCAGAATTTGAGACCGACAAGATGTCGGTCGCCGATTTCCACAGGCCGAGTTATCCACAACTCCGGCGCAGTCTCACCGTCTTCGACCGCCGCGCCGTCCTCAACGTGGCCATGCTGCTGCGGGACAGCACCGTCGCACGGCGGGTCCGCGCCTACCTTCTCGACGCCGAGGGGAGCAGCCGTGCGGCCGTGTCCCCCGCGGGGGTCGAGGAAGTGCGGCGCTCCACGTACGAGTTGCGGCAGACGGTGCGCACCCTGGCGGCCGGGTACGGCTCCCTCGACCGCCGCGTCGGCACCCTGGAGGCGGCCGGCGCCGAACTGGGCGCCGTACTCCAGGAGCTGGGCCCGCTGATCGGCCGGCTGTCCACGCGGGTGGAGCGGATGGACCACCGGCTGGCGGAGACCGAGCGGCACACGGAGCGCACGGAGGAGCTGGTGTGCGCCATGAGCCAGCGGCTGGCCGGCATGGGTGAGGAGATGCGCGGGATGCGCCGGGAGCTGCGCGAGGTGATGCGGGCCGTGCAGGCCGGGCCCACCCCGCCGCAACCCCACGACGCCTCCTGATCCGCACGGGCCGCCCGGATGTGCGCCTCGGCCCTCCCCGCGGGGAGGGCCGAGGCGCCCCTTGGAGGCCGGGATCCCGGGGGCCGGTCCGCGGGCGCCCCGGGACGGTGTGAGGGGTTTCTCCCTCTCCCGGCCGTCGGACCGGCCGCAGGCAGTTGTAGGATGACTGGGCAACCGGGTGAATCGGGTGCCCGACCACCGGAAAGCCCGGTTGCCCACAAGCGCAGGATTCCGGGAACCGACAGGAGTCGAGGGCATGGCACTGCGGGCCGCCGGACGGCAGTCACTCGTCGACACCGTCGTCGCCCAGCTACGGGCCCAGCTCACCGCCGGTGAATGGCCGGTGGGCGAGCGCATCCCCACCGAGCACGCCCTCGCCGAACAGCTCCAGGTCGGCCGGAACACCGTGCGCGAAGCCGTCCGCGTCCTGGTGCACGCCGGGATGCTGCGGTCCCGGCAGGGCGAGGGCACTTTCGTCGTTGCCACCGCCGACCCGGGCGAGATCGTCCGCGGCGTGCAGCGCGCCGACGTACGGGACGTGCTGGAGCTGCGGATCGCGCTGGAGGCGGAAGGCGCCCGGCTCGCGGCCCTGCGGCACAGCCCCGCCGACCTGGAGCGCATGCGGGCCGCGCTCGCCGCCCAGGCCGCCTTCCGGGACGGCACGGGCGAGCCGGCCGACGGCCAGTACGAGTTGTACGCGGAACACGACATCGAGTTCCACATCGCGGTCGTGGACGCGGCGCACAACGCCGCGCTGAGCGCGACCTACGCCTGGTTCAGCAGCTCGGTGCGGGACGCGCTGGTCGCCTCGCTGCACGACCGGCACATGCCCCGCATCCACGCCAGGGACCACCACGACCTGGTGGACGCCATCGAGAGCGGCGACCCGGAGGCCGCGGAACGAGCGGCCAGGGCGCTGCTCGCCAAGCCGAAACAGGCCGTGGACGCGCTCCTCGGCACCGAGTGAGCACCCGTCCAGGCCGTGCGTGAACGGCCGCCGCCCGGCTGCGGGCGGCGCCGTACCGCGCAGCACCGTTCGTCAGAAAGGCACCACCCCATGTCCCCGTCCCCCAGGGAAGGACTCACATCCCCCGCGGAAGGACTCACGGCCGAACAGCTCCTCGAAGCCGAACTGATCGACGCCGAGGAGGACCTGTCCCCCACCCCGCCCGTCGCCGCGGCCCGCCGCCGCCTGCGGGCGCATCCGCTGCTGCTGCTCGTCGGCATCGTGCTGGCCTCGCTCAACATGCGGGCCGCCCTCGCGGGCGTCTCGCCCGTCCTGAGCGAGATCAGCGACGACTTCGGGATGACCGCGACCGTCAGCAGCCTGGTCACCACCATTCCGCTGATCTTCATGGGTGTGGTCTCGCCGCTGGCGCCCAAGCTCGCGCGCCGCTGGGGCACCGAGACGGTCCTGTTCGGGGCGCTCGTCCTGCTGGCGGGCGGCATAGTGCTGCGCGTGGCGCCGCCCGTCGTCGCGCTGTTCGCCGGGTGCGCGGTGGTCGGTGCGGGCATCGCGCTGCTGAACGTGCTGATGCCCGGCCTCATCAAGCGGGACTTCCCCGAGAAGGCCGCCGGGATGACGGCGCTCTACTCGACGGCGATGATCATGGGTGCGACCGTCTCGGCCGCCGCCGCCGTGCCGCTGGAGCACGCACTGGGCGGCTGGCGCGGCTCGCTGGTCTCCTGGGCGCTGCTGGCCGCCGTCGCGGCCTGCGCCTGGCTGCCGCAGGCAGTGCTCGCCCGGCGCGGCACCCGGCACGGACAGGCCGCCACCGTTCCCGCGCAGCCGGCCCCCTCGGCGGCCGGCGCGGGCTCCGGGGCCGGTCCGAAGCTGGCCCGCTCGGCACTGGCCTGGCAGGTGACGCTGTTCATGGGCTCGCAGTCGCTGATCGCCTATGTGACGATCGCCTGGCTGCCGACGATCTTCACCGACCACGGGATGAGCAAGGCGAGCGCCGGACTCGTCTTCGCGTTCAGCACGCTGGTGCAGATGGGCGGCTCGTTCGTGGTGCCGACGCTGGCCGGACGGATGCGCCGGCAGCGGCTGCTGTGCGCCGTGGTGGCGCTGTTCATGGCCGTCGGTGTGGCCGGGCTGCTCGTCGCCCCGGTCGGCGGCGCCTGGGTGTGGGCCACCCTGCTGGGGCTCGGCCAGGGCGGTGCGCTCGGTATCGCGCTGACCTTGATGGTGCTGCGCTCCGGTGACCCGCACACGGCGGCCCGCCTGTCGGGCATGGCCCAGACGTGGGGCTACCTGCTGGCCGCCGCGGGACCGCTGCTGCTGGGTGCGGTGCACCAGGCGACCGGGGGCTGGACGGTGCCGATCGTGCTGCTGCTGTGCGTGTGCGCGGCCCTGGTGCTGCTCGGGCTCGGCGCGGGCAGGGACCGCAGGATCGGCGCCGCGGCCGGCTGAGGCGACGTCCGGTACGCACGGGCCCGGACATGACGGCGGGTGGGGGCGCAAGCTGCGCCCCCACCCGCCGTCGTCCGTCTCCGCACGCCCCCGGTGGGCCGTGCCGTCCCGGCGCGGTTACTCCTCGGCCGCGAGCGTCAGCGAACGGAGCTTCTGCCCGGCCAGCACCGTGCCGCCCACCGTGACGACGACGATCAGCACCAGCGCCACCGGCAGCCCCACCGAGGAGTCGACGTCCGCGCCGGAACCGGCGACCTTCTCGGCCAGTGCCAGCGCCCACTGCTGCACGCTGAGGGTCTTGGCGCCCTCCACGAGGCTGCCGATCAGCGCCTCCCAGATCAGCGCGTACACCAGGCCGAGCACCACGGCGTGCCGGCTGACGGTCCCCAGCAGCAGGAACAGCGCGCTGTAGGCGACGGAGGCGACCACGGCGGCCAGCGCGTAGGCGACCGCCAGCTGCTGGCTGTTGCCGTTCAGCACGAAACCGGCGATCAGCACCGGGACGGCGGAGAAGACAGCCGTCACCCCGGTGGCGACGATCAGTTTGGTGACGATCACGGTGGACCGGCGTACCGGCTTGGACAGCAGATAGACGACCGAACCGTCGTCGATCTCCGGGCCGATGGCGCCGGTGCCCGCGATCACGCCGATCAGCGGCACCAGGGTGGCCAGTGCGAAACCGCCCAGCAGCTGGCTGGTGACCGCGTCGTCGGCGCCGTTCATCGCGCGGACGGCGGCGGCGACCACCAGCAGCAGCGCCGGCAGGACGCACAGGATGAGGGCGCGGCGGCGGCCCAGCAGCGCGCGGTAGGTGAGCCGCGCGACCGTCGGGTTGAACATCAGGTCAGCTCCTTTCCGCCGCTCAGGCCGCGACGAGGTACGAGAAGACGCTCTCCAGGGACTCGTCGGAGGGCGAGACGGTGTAGAGCCGGATGCCGTGCTCCTTGGCGACGCGCGGCAGCAGTGCGGTGAAGCGCACGAAATCGACGGCCTGGATGCGCAGCGCGCCTTCCGACCGGTCCAGTTCGATGCCCGCCGTGGAGGGGTCGGTGATGAGGGCGGCTGCCAGCCGCCGGTCGTCGCTGGAGCGCACCAGATAGCGGTGCGGCCGGTCGGTCATCAGCCGCCGGATCTTGCGGAAGTCGCCGCTGGCCGCGTGCCGCCCGGCCACGATCACCTCGATGTGCGAGGCGAGCTGTTCGACCTCCTCCAGGATGTGCGAGGAGAACAGCACGGTGCGGCCCTCGTCGCCCATCCTGCGCAGCAGTTCCATCAGCTGCATGCGCTGGCGCGGGTCCATCCCGTTGAACGGTTCGTCCAGCAGCAGCACCGAGGGGTGGTGCACCAGTGCGGACGCCATCTTCACCCGCTGGCGCATGCCCTTGGAGTAGGTGGCGATCCTGCGGTCCTGCGCGTGCTCCATCTCGACGGTGGCCAGCGCCTCGGCCGCCGCGGCCCGCGGGTCCGGCAGGCCGTGCAGTTCGGCGTTGGCCAGGACGAACTCATAGCCGGTCAGGTAGTCGTACATACCCTCCCGCTCGGGCACCAGGCCGATGTGCCGGTAGGACTCCTCGTTGCGCCAGATCGGCGCCGCCACCGGCTGCCCGCCGCCCGGTCCCGCGGAGGGCTCCAGGGTGACGCTCCCGTTGGAGGGCGCCAGGAAACCGCCCATCATGTGGATGAGGGTGGACTTGCCGGCGCCGTTGGGGCCCAGCAGGCCGGTGACACCGGGGCCGATGTCCATGGTGATGTCGTTGACCGCGACGACGTTCCCGAACCAGCGGGAGACCCGGTCGATGTGGATAACAGTCACAGTCCGGCCTTTCGGTAGCGGCGCAGCAGCAGGGTCGTGAAGCACGCCAGCAGCGCCACGAGGACGACGAGGTAGACGGCGCCCTGGGCGGCGTCGAGCGTCTGCGCCGCCGGGAACCCGGAGGGGCCGCCGAGGAACTTGCTCTGGACACCGTCCAGCAGGGTGCCGGGGGAGCCGACACCGAGCCAGCCGATGGCGGTGTTCTTGTCGGTGGTGGCGGCGATCCCCTGGAGCGCCGACACCAGGAAGTACGGCACGGTGATGGCGACGATGATCGCGGCGACGCCGAAGCCGCGGCGGGGGGTGAGAGCGGCGATCCAGGCGGCGATGGCGGCGTGCAGCAGGGCGAACAGCGCGCAGAAGACGAGCCCCTGTGCGAACTTCTCCGTCTGGTGGGCGACACCCAGCTTCGCCAGCAGCGCCCCCACGTACATGATCAACAGTGGCACAGCGGTGAAGACGAACAGCGCCGCGGTCAGGGCCGCGTATTTGGCCGCCACGTAGTCGCCGCGCGTCAGCGGCCGGGAGAAGTACAGCGGTGTGGTGCGGAACCGCAGGTCCAGGGAGAACGCCTGCGGTGCGGCGGCGGCCAGGTAGATACCGATGATCGGCTGCATCAGCAGCACGTACTCGGAGTAGGTGACCTGCAGGTCCTTGCTCTTGGCGAACACCGCGATGGCGACGACCAGCGCCGCCGGGACGCACATCGTCGCGAACAGCAGCATCGGCAGCACCTTGGACTTGGCCGAACGGCCCAGCCCGTACGCGCCGCGCAGCGCCTGGGTGAACAGCGCGCGACGGGCGTAACCGCGGCCCAGCCGGGGCCCCTCGTAACCGCGGTAGCCGATGTTGTGGATGACGTCCTGGCCGCGGCCGGCGGCGCCCGCGGACCCGGACTGCTCCCACTGCCCGGGCGCGGCCTGACCGGGTACGGCGTGCGGGCTGGTGGTGTGCGCGGGAGTGCGGTCAGGCGACATCGCCGGCGCTCCTTTCCGTGAAGACCTCGGAGATCTGGTGCCTGCGCTGCTCCATCCGCACCAGGCCCAGGCCGAGCCCGGCGGCGGCGTCGCGCACGGTGTCGTAGACCGACTCGTCGGCGGCGTCGAGCGTCACCAGATGCCCGGCACCGGGTGCGCGTCCGCCGTCGGGGCCCGGCTCGTGCAGCGCCACACCCGCCTGCCGGAGCGCCTCGCGCAGCGCGGCGGCGCCGTCCGGGTGCGTGTCCGTGTCGGTGACCTCGACTGCCAGGACGGCGGTGCGCTGGGTGAAGTCGGCCGTCGAGGAGGAGCGCAGCAGCTTGCCCCCGTCGATGACGACGATGTGGTCGCTGGTGCGCTCCAACTCGCCCAGCAGGTGCGAGGTGACCAGGACGGAGATCCCGAAGTCGCTGTGCACGCGCCGGATCAGGCCGAGCATCTCGTCGCGGCCGACCGGGTCGAGCCCGTTGGTGGGCTCGTCCAGCAGCACCAGACGCGGATCGTGCACCAGCGCCTGCGCCAGTTTGACCCGCTGCTTCATGCCGGTCGAGTAGCCGCCCATGGGCCGGTACCGCTCCTCGTACAGCCCGACATGGCGCAGCGTGTCCGCCGTCCGCTCGCGGGCCGCGGTGGCCGGCAGCCCGGACATGCGCGCCATGTGGACGACGAACTCGGTGGCGGACACGTCCGGCGGGAGACAGTCGTGCTCGGGCATGTACCCCACACGTTCCCGGATCGCGCCGCCCTGGGTGGCCACGTCCATGCCGAGGACGGTGGCGGAGCCCTCGGTCGCGGGTGACAGCCCGAGCAGAATCTTGATCAGGGTGGACTTGCCGGCCCCGTTGGCGCCGACCAGCCCGGTGACACCCGGCTCGATGCCGACGGTCAGCCGGTCCAGTGCGGTCACCCTGGGGAACCGCTTGCTGAGGCTTTCGATCGCGATCACAGTCACCCTTCGACGCTATGGGCGTCTCGCCGCGTCCGCGTCAGACACGGCGCCGGTTTCCGGGGCGGGGACGTACCTCTCAAGTGCTCCGAGCCGTCCCTCTCAGGGTGGAGAAACCCGTAGGGGAGGCCGCCGGGCGGGGGTGTGACCGGGCCGTACCGGGGAAGGGGCGCGGGCGGTCAGGAGGCGGGGCGCAAGCCTGCCGGGCGCGGGTCGGCGGGCCGGCCGGGGCGGTCCGCGGGAGTTATCCACAGGCGGGGAGGGGGCCTTGACCGGGCCACGGGCCGATGTCACATTCGTCGGTGTCAACGTGCTCACGCTGCGGCACGCCCCGCTCACGGAAGGCTCCCACGACCGCGCGCTCCGCGCAGCTCCTCGCGCGCCCGACGCTCCACCCGCCCCGGTTCTCCGGGTGTCCCGGTCGCTCCGGGCACCCCCGGCACTCCTCACCCCGCGCGTCCACGCGCCCGGACGGAAGGTTGGCGATGCTCCCGACGAAGACCGGCCGCACCACCGCCGAGCTGCCCGCGTTCCGCAGGGCACAGCAACGGGCCTACGCCTGCGCCGAGTCGGTCGCCGCCCGCCTGCGCCCGGGAACCACCGAGCGCGAGGCCGCGCGGATGCAGCTGGAGTGGCTGCGCGAGCACGGCGGCGTCAACCGTTCCCGGCCTCCCCTCGCCTGGTTCGGGGACCGCACCGTCCTCCCCGCCCCGGCCGGCCTGGGCCGGACTGCCGGGCTGAGCCGGACGGCGGGACTGGCGGGGTGCGCCCCGCCCCGCCGGCTGCTGCCCACCGACCGGAAACTGGCAGCGAGCATGCCCTTCGTCCTCGACATGGCGCCGGTACTCGCCGGCCGCACCACGGTCGTCGGCTACTCCGGCTGCCTGGGCCCCGACCCGGTGCACGAAAGGCTGATGACGGACCTGCGCGCCCACCGGGAGCTGCTCCTGCGGCGGGTGCGGGAACGAAGGACCCTGCGCGAGCTGCACGAGGAAGTGGAACGGCTGAGCGCGGTCCAGGGCTACGGCACCCCTCCGCACACCCGGCCCCTCGGCGCCCTCCTCCACCCGGTGGCAGCTTCCCCGTATGAACGGGAGAGCGGCCCCGCGCACCGCCTTCCGCCACGGTGGTCCGGACGGTACGGGTGCCGCGCCCCCGACCGGCCGCCCCGGCCCGGCCTGTGGGTGGCCGAACCCCACCTGTGGTTCCGGGGCACCGGCGCCAAGTTCGCGGAGCTGCTGGTCGTCACCGACTCGCGGGATCCGGAACAGAGCGCGTTCTGGCTGGACGACGATCTGCCGCATGTGCGGCGCTGGCAGGAGGAGGCACAGGCGGTATGAACACATCCCCCACGGGCCGTCCGGACGGCCCCGAGCCCGGCCGGCCGGACGGCCGCGGGCCCGATCAGCGGGCCGGCCACGGACCCGAGCGACGGGCCGGCCACGAACAGGGCCGGCGGAACACCCCCGAGCCCGGGCGGCGGACCGGCGGCGGAGCCGAGGGCACCACGCAGCCGGACGGCACCGCGCAGCCGGGCAACGGTCTGCCCGCGGACACACGCGTACGCCAGGTCGCCACCGGAGGGATCGAACTGTGCGTCGCCGAGCTGGGCGACCCCCGGCATCCGACGGTGGTGCTCCTGCACGGCTACCCGGACAACAAGGAGGTCTGGGCCCAGGTCGCGGATCTCCTCAAGGACCGCTTCCACGTGGTGCTCTACGACGTGCGCGGCTGCGGCCACTCGACCGCGCCCAAGCCGCTGCGCGGCGGCTTCACACTGGAGAAGCTGACCGACGACTTCCTCGCCGTCGCCGACGCGGTCAGCCCGGACGAACCGGTGCACCTGGTCGGCCACGACTGGGGCTCCGTGCAGGGCTGGGAGTTCGCGACGGTCGCCCGCACCGAGGGGCGGATCGCCTCCTTCACCTCCGTCTCCGGCCCCTCCCTGGACCACTTCGGCCACTGGATCGCACGGCGGCTGTCCCGCCCCACCCCGCGCCGCGTGGCGCAACTCCTCGGCCAGGGCGCCAAATCGTGGTACGTGTACGCGCTGCACACCCCCGTGCTGCCCGAGCTGGCCTGGCGGGGCCCGCTGGGCAAACGCTGGCCCCGCATCCTGGAGCGCACCGAGAAGGTGCCCGCCACCGGGCGCCCCACCACCCTGGCCCGGGACGCGGCACACGGCGCCTGGCTCTACCGCGACAACATCCGCGCAAGGCTGCGCCGCCCCCGCACCGACTGCTACGCCCACGTGCCCGTCCAGCTCATCACGCCCACCGAGGACGCCTTCCTCAGCACGTACCTCTACGACGACCTGGAGCAGTGGGCACCCCGGCTCACCCGCCGCACTCTGCGCGCCAAGCACTGGGTGCCCCGCACCCGGCCCGAGCAGCTCGCCTCCTGGATCGCCGGTTTCGTGGACGGCCACCAGCCGGGCCTGCCCGCCGTCGAGCCGGCGGCCACCGGTCCCTACGCGGACCGGTTCGCCGACCGGCTGGTGCTGGTCACCGGGGCGGGCAGCGGCATCGGCCGGGCCACGGCGTTCTCCTTCGCCGAGGCGGGCGCCCGCGTGATCGCGGTGGACCGCGACGGGGACGGCGCGCACCGCACCGCACAGCTCGCCCGCCTGGCGGGAGCGCCCGAGGCATGGGCGGAGACCGTGGACGTCGCCGACGAACAGGCGATGGAGAAGCTGGCGGAGAAGGTGGCCGCCGAGTACGGCACGGTCGATGTGCTGGTCAACAACGCGGGCGTCGGGATGGCGGGGCCCTTCCTGGACACCACGACGCAGGACTGGAAGCACACACTGGACGTCAACCTGTGGGGCGTCATCCACGGCTGCCGCCTCTTCGGCCGGCAGATGGCCGAACGCGGCCAGGGCGGCCACATCGTCAACACCGCCGCGGCGTCCGCCTACCAGCCCTCCCGGACCCTGCCCGCGTACAGCACCTCCAAAGCCGCCGTCCTGATGCTCACCGAGTGCCTGCGTGCGGAACTGGCCGACCAGGACATCGGGGTGACAGCCGTCTGCCCCGGCTTCGTCAACACCGGACTCACCCGCACCGCGCGGTTCGCGGGAGCGGACGAGCGGGCGCGGCAGCGGCTCAGGAGCCGCGCCGCACGGCTGTACGGCATACGCAACTATCCTCCGGAGAAGGTCGCCGAGGCCGTGCTGCGCGCCGTCGTCCGCAACCAGGCGGTGGTCACGGTCACCCCCGAGGCCCGCGCAGCCCGGCTGCTGTCCCGCCTCGCGCCGCGCGTCCTGCGCGGCATGGCCCGCATCCAGCCACCGGTATGACCCACGCCGTGGGGCCCGTCCCGCACCGGGCCGCACGGGGCGGGCCGCCGGCACCCACCCAGGAGCCCGCACGATGACCCCCACCCCGCCTCCGGCCCCCGAGTACCGCATCGAGGATCTGGCGCACCGCAGCGGGGCGACGGTGCGCACGATCCGCGCCTACCAGGACAAGGGCCTGCTGCCCAGGCCCGAGCGGCGCGGCCGGGCCAACGTGTACGACGACTCGCACCTGGCCCGGCTGCGGCAGATCGCCGACCTGCTGGAGCGGGGGTACACGCTGGCGTCGATAAAGGAGCTGTTGCAGGCGTGGGACGAGGGGCGCGGGCTGGGCCGGGTGCTGGGCCTGGTGGCCGAGGTGGACGGACCGTGGAGCGATGAGGAGTCCGGCCACGTCTCCCGCGCGGAACTGGACGAACTCTTCGGCGGCGAGCGGGACGAGGCGGCCGTCGCCGAAGCGGTGGCACTGGGCGTGCTGGAACCGCTCCCCGGGAAGGACGGCGTGTTCCGGGTCCCCAGCCCCCAGGAGCTGTCGGTGGCCGCCGAACTGCACAGGGCGGGCGTCCCGTTGCTGGCCATCACCGAGCAGCTGCGGGAGCTGCGCGGACAGGTCGAGCACATAGCCGCACGCTTCCTGGAGTTCACCGACGAGCACGTCTTCGCCCGCTACACAGGCCCCCACCTCGCCGGGGCGGACGCCTCCGAGGCGGCGGATTTGGTGCGCCGCCTCCGGCCGCTGGCGCAGCAGACCGTGGAGGCCGAACTCGCCCGGGCCATGCAGAAGCTGGCGACCCGCAGCCTGCGCGCCCATCTGCGCTCGGCCGGCGCCTCCACCACGGCGCCGGCGCCCGGTGCCGCCCCGCGAACCGAGCAGGTGCGGTTGCCGGCCGGCACGGTGGAGGCGGTACGCGATCTGGTCGGCGAGTCCCGCACGCCCGCCTTCATCGCCGCCGCGGCGGACCGGGAGGTACGGGCCCGCACGATGGACCGCATGGCGGCGGAACACGGCAAAGGTGGCACGGAACGTGTGGACCACGCTGAACACGCCGAACGCGCGGCCGACCCCGCCCCGGGGGACTAGCGGCCGGCCGACCGGCCGTGCGGCACGGCTACCGCTGGGCGGTCGGGTCGTGTCCCAATTGGGCGAGGCCTTCCGTGGCGATGCGTTCGAAGACAGTCTCGTCGGCCTCGAACCGCGTACCGGGCAGCGGCCAGTGCACCACGATCTCGTCGAAGCCGAGGGCGTCGAGCCGGCCGGCGAAGTCGACGAAGGCGTCGAGGGAGTCGAGGAGGCGGTCGGAGGTGAGTCCGGTCAGCAGGGTGCGGCCGATGGTGGCCGGGTCCCGTCCGGCCTCCGCGCACGCCTTGGCCAGCGCCTCGGTCTGGCGGGCGAGGGTGTCCAGCGTGGCGTCGGGCGTTCCGCTCTCCTTGCCGCCGGGCTCGCCGGTGGTCACCCAGGACTGTCCGTAACGGGCGGCCAGCCGCAGTCCGCGCGGCCCGGTCGCCGCGACGGTGAACGGGATGCGGGGCCGCTGGACGCAGCCGGGCAGCCCCCGCGCCTCGTGCGCGGTGTAGTAGGTGCCCTCGGCGGAGACCTCGTCCTCGGTCAGCAGCCGGTGCAGCAGGGGGACGAACTCCGCGAAGCGGTCGGCGCGTTCGCGGGGTGTCCAGGGCTGTCCGCCCAGGACGGTCGCATCGAAGCCGGAGCCGCCCGCTCCGATGCCGAGGGTCAGGCGGCCGTCGCTGAGGTCGTCCAGCGTGATCAGGTCCTTGGCGAGCGGGACGGGGTGCCGGAAGTTGGGTGAGGTGACCAGGGTGCCCAGCCGCAGTCGGCTGGTGGTCGCCGCGGCGGCCGTCAGGGTGGGTACGGCCCCGAACCAGGGACCGTCCCGGAACGGCACCCGCCACGTGAGGTGGTCGTAGGTGTACGCGGTGTGGAAGCCGAGCTGCTCGGCCCGCTGCCACCTTTCCCGGCCGCCCTCGGACCAGCGGCGGACGGGGAGGATCACAGTGCTCAGACGCATGCCACGACCCTATGCCCCGTCCGCGCGGGCGGCCGGAGTGTCCCGTCGCCGTCGGGCCGAGGGGGCGCGCCCCTTCCTCCGTTCTCCCGTGCCCCTCCTCCGAGGGCCGGCCGGTCCGCTCGCGGTTCGCGGGTGGCCGTCGCGGCGGGCATCCTCGGTGGTGTGGACCAGTCACGACCGCCGCACGGGAACCAGCCGCATCATCCGCAGCACCCGCCTCAGATCCACAGCACGGAGGCGGCCGTCGCGGTGCTGTGTGCGCTGGCCGAGCGGCGCCTGCTGCCGGTGACCGTGGAGCATGCGATCGGCGTGGACCAGTCGTCGCGGCGTACGGCGGCGGGGGCGTTCGCCGTCACGGACGAGGACGGTTCCCTCCCCCACGAGGCGCTGCTGGAGATCCCGGCGACCGACGGCCCGGACGGCACGCCGTTCACCCCGCACGTCACGGTGCAGATCTTCGAGGAGGGGGACGCGCACATCACGCTGGACCAGGTGACCTTCCACGACCTGCCGCGTGAGGCCACTCCGGCCTTCCTGGAGGCGGTCTTCGACAGGCGGGCCCATCTGCACAGGACGTGGTACCCGCCGTTCTGCCGGCTGGTGGTGACGCTGGACGACGGGCTGGCGTACAAGGAGATCGTGCCGATGGCCTACGGGGGCGTCTCCCGCTGGATGAGCCACCTGCCGTCCTGAACCGGCTCCGGCGGACGCCGCTCGGCCGGGCCCCTCCCGCGGGCCCGGCACCCTCGGTCATCATGAGGGGAACATGACCAGACGAGAAGCCGACAGAGCCGCAGTCGCCCCTCACGACCACGAGCGGCGGACCGTTTCCCGTCGCCGCGCCGCCGGCCGGGCGACGGAGCGGCCGTCCGCGACCCGGCGGCCCGTGCAGCCGTCCGCGACCCGGCGTTCCGTGCGGCCGTTCCGTCCGGCCCCGCCGCGCCGAGGGCGGCGCGGTGGAGGCGTTGTGGGCGAGTGCCGTCGCGGTACTGGGCACGCTGCTGGGGTCGGTCGTCACGCATGCCTTCCAGCGCCGTGACGCCCGCCGGGCGGAGGAGTTCGCGCGGTCCGAGGCGCTGCGGCAGGAGCGGATCGCCACCTACAGCACGTTCGCCGCGGCGGTGGAGGATTACCGGCACGGCCAGTCGGACCGCTGGTACCGGAGCGTCGGCGATCCGGGCGGGGCCGCCTTCATCGCCGCCCGCGACGAGGCGCACCGCCTGCGGACTGTGGCGCGTCAAGCGCTCTACCGCGTCAAACTCCTCACCGACGACGCCCAGGTGACCGCCGCCGCCGAACGCGCCTACCGGTGCACCTGGGCGGTGTCCACCGCGCGGGAGCAGGAGGAGCACGACGCGCTGGACACGGAGTCCCGGCGGGCCATCGAGGGGTTCGTCTCCGTGGCCGCACCCCTGGTCCGCTGAGCACGGCGGCCGACGGCCCACCCCGTCCCCGGCCCACCGGCCGGCCGACCGGCCGACCGGCCGCGTCAGAGGATCTCGTCCACCGTCTCGGCCGGACGGGCCAGCCGGGTGCCGTTCTCGGTGACGACGAAGGGGCGTTGGATGAGGACGGGGTTCGCGACGAGCGCGGCGATCAGCTCGTCGTCGCTCAGCTCGGGCCGGTCGAGCGCGAGTTCGCGGCAGGCGGGCTCCTTGGTGCGGATGACGTCGCGGACGGTCAGCCCCGCGTCCGCGACAAGGGTGCGCAGGGTCGCCTCGTCGGGCGGGGTCTTGAGGTACTCCACGATCTCCGGTTCGTACCCGGCGTCGCGCAGATGGGCCAGCACCGTGCGGGACGTGCCGCAGCGGGTGTTGTGGTAGATCGTCGCGGTCTTCGCCATGCCGTCATGCTAGGGGCGGCGCGGCGGAATCGGTGAGATCGGCGAGGACCGGCATCTGCGGAGGCGCCGGCCGTGTGCTGGCTGCGTGCTGTCCGGGATGTGTGTGGGCGCGACGAGGCGTACGGCCCTCGTCCGGGACCACCGCGTCGTCCTTCCACACGCCGCGCACGCCGCGCACGACGTGACGACGTGCACGACGCGCACGCCACGTACGAGGCCCTGACGGCGGACCGGCTGCGGACCGGCGGTGGACCGGCAGCGGGCCGACGGCGGAGCACTTCGGCGAGGTGGTGCCTGCGGCGATTGCCGCCCGTGGGGCGGAAGGGGCGTTGGACGACGAGATCGAGAACGTCCCCCGCACCACAGACGTCCGCTTCCGCGAGCCACGACGCCCGGCGGGCCCCCGCTGGAGAACGGCCCCGCTGAAGCGCGGCCCCACACGCGGCGCGGAACAGCGCGCCGCAGGGGCGCGGATCGGCCCCGCGCGGCGCGACCACCGCACGCGGCGCACGGCACGACAGAGCGCGACACGCGGCGCACGGCTCAACACCGCACGCCGCGCACAGCGCGACAACCGCACGCGGCCGGCCGCCCGCCCGGCGACAGGGTGGACCCGGCCCCAGGGCCGGGTCCCACCGCAGGTCCGCGCCTCGTGCCGGTGTCAGTTCTTGACCGGCCACTCCAGGGGCTTCTTGTAGAAGCCCCGCGACAGCTCGACGGCTGCCGCCTTCTCCCCCTCGGGGACGAGGAAGGCGGTGCAGATCTTCTCCGACTGGCCGGGGTTCAGCTTCTTGCTGGTGTCGGGCGCCGGGCAGTTGGGCCACTTGGCCTCGCCGAGGATGACGATGAGGGCCCTGGTGCGGGTGCCCTTGTCCGTCTTGACGACCAGGTCGTCGTCCATGTCGCCGATCTCCATCGGCTTGCCGCTCTTGTGGGTGAGCGTGGACCAGACGTAGACCGGGATCTTGGGCTTGTCGTCCTTGTCCTTCTCCAGGCCGGAGTTGTCCATGTCGGCCTTGGTACCGGTCTGCACCTTGGTCGGTGTGACCGTGAACGTCGCGCCCTTGGACTTGGCCTCGTCGCTCTTCTGGACCGGGCTGGCCTCGCCGAGCCGGTAGCTGGTCTTGTCCTCGGAGGAGGAGTCGGAACCGCCGCCGGAGGAGGACGAGGACGTGTCCGATTTCCCGTGCCCCTTCTTCCCCGTGTCCGAGTTGCACCCGGTGACTGCCAGGGCGAGCACCAGCGCGCCGGCCGTCACCGGAACAGCGCGAGTCCACGTACGCATGTCTTCCTCACTTTCCCCGTTGGGTCCCCGTTGGACGCGCCGGACTCTCGTTGCCACGGGCACGTCAAATTCGGCGTGACACCGCACGCCTGTCCGAGTTCGTGTGGCGCAAGATCCTGCCAGAGACCGTCAGGCCGTCGCGACCAGGGGGGGCCGCGGGCACAGACCCGGGACCAAGCGGTTTCCCGATGGTCACAGACCGGGGGCGCCCCACACGGGGAACCAGCGGCCGAGGTCCTCCTCGACCGGCAGATCGTCGGTGAGCAGCCCGCTGACCTGGAGTTCGAGTGCGTTGTCGCGCTTCTCGGCGGTGCCCGGCAGCGGGGCGAAGGGGTAGAAGGTGCCGCGCTTGTAGAGGTAGATCAGCGCGAGGGAGCGCCCGGACTCCGCACGGAACGCCACGACGGAGCAGAGCAGTTGGGGCCCGAAACCGGCCTCTTCCAGCAGGGTGTTGACGGCGTGCAGATCGTTGACGAGGTCCGCCATGGCGTCGGCCGGGTGGCGGGCGGTCAGCCAGGTGTAGCCGTAGTCGTCCCGGCCGAACTCGACGGGGATGCCGCCGCGCGAGGTGTCCGCGTCCAGCAGTTGCCGCACCTCCCGCTGGAGCCGGGTGAAGGCGCCGCCCTCGACGCTGGCGAAGCAGACGGCGCCGACGCCGGCCGGCCGGAAGTCCGTACCGGCCTGGAGGGTGAGGGCCGCAGCGGGGAGGGCGAACAGTTGGTCGAGGTCGGGCCGCTTGGGTTTGCTGCGGCCCAGGAGCACGTCCCACAGGCCCACGGGGCTCCCCTTCCGAATGGAGCGGTCACTGCCCGAGCTGGGTGGAGATCCGGCGGAGCTGTTCCAGTCGCCTCTCCAGCGGCGGGTGCGAGGAGAAGAGGGTGGCGAGGCTCTCGCCGGAGAAGGCGGGCACGAAGAAGAACGCGTTGTACGGCTCGGCCTTGCGCAGGTCCCGGGTGGGGATGCGGGACATGTCGCCGCTGATCTTGGTGAGGGCGGAGGCGAGCGTGGAGGGACGACCGGTCAGCAGGGCGCCGGCGCGGTCGGCCGACAGTTCGCGGTAGCGCGACAGCAGCCGGGTCAGCAGGAAGCTGATCACGTAGACGACGGCGCTGACCAGCGGGACGATCAGCACGAGCAGCCCCACCCCGTTGTTGTCCCGGCCGGCGCTGCGGCCGATGCCGCCCCACAGGGCGACGCGGGTGAGGATTCCGGCCAGCACCCCGAGGAACGAGGCGATGGTCATGACGGTGACGTCACGGTGCGCGACGTGGGACAGCTCGTGGGAGAGCACTCCTTCGAGTTCGTCGCGCTCCAGGCGGCGCATCAGCCCGGTGGTGGCGCACACCATCGCGTTGCGCTGGTTACGGCCCGTGGCGAAGGCGTTCGGTACGTCGCTGTCGGCGATGGCCACCCTGGGTTTGGGCATGTCGGCGAGGGCGCACAGCCGGTCGACGGCACCGTGCAGTTCGGGAGCCTGCTGGGGGGTGACCTCGCGGGCGCCCATGCTGAAGGCGGCGATCTTGTCGCTGAACCAGAACTGGGCCACGAACAGCCCGCCCGCGATCACCAGGACCAGCGGCCAGGCATTGCCCAGCGCCGCCACCAGGACGCCGACGAGGACGACGTAGAGCAGGCCGATGAAGAACATCGTGGTGACCATCCGGGTGGTCAGGCCACGGTCGGCGACGTAGCGCGAGTGAGGGGCCATGACGGCCGCTCCTTCCCGAAGCGCGGAAGCACAGCACTCATGAAGCGCTCACTTCGATTGTGCCCGGTTTGGTGCGGTAAGTCGCTTCCGCTCCGGTTCGGGGCAACGTTCCGGGCCGCGTCCCTGGGCCCACTACCGTGGCATGCCCCTGGCCCCACTACCGGGCACGTCCCTGGCCGCACCACCGGGCACGCCCCTGCCCCGCACCACCGGGCACGCCGCTGGGCCCCCACTACCGGGAACGCCCTCGCGCAGCCCCACCGGACACGTCGCCTGCGCCCACCTACCGGCCACGTCCGCCGCCGCCCCGCACCACCGGCCACGCCCCCCGACCCCACTACCCGGCACGTCCCCCACGCCGCCCCCACCGGACACGTCGCCTGCGCCCACCTACCGGCCACATCGCTCCAGCCCGCACTCCAGCCCGCATCACCGGGCACGTCCCCGGCCCGCACCACCGGGCACGTCCTCCGCGCCGCACCACCGAACACGTCCCCCGCGCCCCTACCGGCCACGTTCCGGCCCCCGCTGCCAGGCCCCGCTCCAGCCCTCACTTCAGCCCGCGCTGCCGGGCCCCACACCGCCGGCCGGACGCCGCGCCGCCCCACCGGCCGCACCCCGCGCCGTACTCCCGACAGCACCCCGCACGTACCCCGCACGTACCCCGCACGTACTCCCCGCCGCACTCCGGGTGGTGGCCGTCCCCTCCCGTCCGGGTGGCCGGAAGTCGACGCTCCGGTGCCACACCGTGCGCCCTGTCATGCGCCTGGCGTGCATCAGCTTCTCCCTGTGTGCTCTCATCTGTGCGCCATTTCGCACGCTTGTTCAGGCATATGCGCGAAGATGGTGCCTGTGACTCATCCGCCTGAACACCTCACCCCGAAGAGCCCCCGCCCGCAGCCCGACGGCACCCGCCCCGCGCCCCGGCTGATCGCCACCGACCTGGACGGCACCCTGCTGCGGGACGACAAGACGGTCTCTGCCCGCACCATCGCGGCCCTCGCCGCCGCCGAGGCGGCCGGGATCGAGGTGTTCTTCGTCACCGGGCGCCCCGCCCGCTGGATGGGCGTCGTCAGCGACCACGTCCACGGTCACGGCCTGGCCATCTGCGCCAACGGCGCCGCCGTCGTGGACCTGCACGCGGGCCGCCGCGTCGTCCGCGTCCGCGAACTCGCCCGGCGGGACGCGGTCGCCGTCGTCGACGCCCTGCGGGCCGCCGCCCCCGGCGTCACCTTCGCCGTCGAGCGCACCGAGGGCATCCACTACGAGCCCGACTACCCGTCCTTCCCGATGGACCCTGGCGCGTCCTTCGCCCCCGTCGACGACCTGCTCACCGACAGCAGCGAGGGCCACTACGCGCAGCCCGTCGTCAAGCTCCTCGCCCACCATCCGACGATGGACCCCGACGACTTCCTGGCCCTCGGCCGCAAGGCCGCCGGGGCGCACGCCGAGTTCACCCGCTCCAGCCCCAGCGCCCTGCTGGAGATCTCCGGCCGCGGGGTCAGCAAGGCCAGCACCCTCGCCCTCGCCTGCGAGGAACGCGGCATCACCCGCGACGAGGTCGTCGCGTTCGGCGACATGCCCAACGACCTGGCCATGCTCACCTGGGCCGGCACCTCCTACGCCATGGCGAACGCCCACCCGGACGTCCTGATGTGTACGACGTACACGGCCGCCTCCAACGAGGAGGACGGTGTGGCCAAGGCGATCGAGAGCTTCCTCTGAGGCGCGGCCTCCCGACAAGGACTCCGCACGGGAGGCGCGGCACGAAAGACGCGGCCTCCCGACAAGAGCCCCGGCGGAAGACGCGGCCTCCCGCCGGGGAGCAGGCCCCGCCCGCCGTCACGCGTACTGCGGGACCGGGACCCGCCCGGCGGCATCGCTCGCGGACTCGTTCTCGCGGGCCAGCATGGCCGCGAAGGGACCGCCCGCGCGGGCGAGTTCCCGGTAGGAGCCGCGTTCGACGGTGCGCCCGCCGGACAGGACGATGATCTCGTCCACCTGGTCCAGACCCTTCATCCGGTGGGTGATCAGCAAGGTGGTGCGGCCCTCCGTGGCGGCCAGCAGATCCGCGGTGAGGGCGTCGGCGGTGGGCAGGTCCAGATGTTCGGCCGGCTCGTCCAGGACGAGGACGGGGAAGTCGGCCAGCAGGGCGCGGGCCAGAGCGAGCCGCTGCCGCTGGCCGCCGGAGAGGGTGGCGCCGTGTTCGCCGACCAGGGTGTCCAGCCCCCGCGGCAGCGTCGTCACCCAGTCGTCGAGGCGGGCGGCGGCCAGTGCGGCGTGCAGTTCGGCCTCCGTCGCGTCGGGCCGGGCCAGCCGCAGGTTCTCCCGCAGCGAGCTGTCGAACAGGTGGGCGTCCTGGGCGCACAGTCCCACGTGCCGGCGGACCGCGTCGCTGTCCGCGCCGCGGGCGGGGACGGCGGGCGAGCCGAGCGTGTAGGAGCCCGTCGCGTCCACGAACCGCAGCAGGGCGTGGGCAAGGGTGGTCTTGCCGGAACCGGACGCGCCGACCACCGCGACGCGGCGGCCCGGCGTCAGGTCCAGGTCGAGTCCGGCCAGGGCGGGCGCGGCGTCGGCCGGGGCGTCCGGATAGCGGACGGTCAGCCCGCGGGTGCGCAGCGGGAAGGGATCGGCGGGCAGCGGCGCGGGGTGCCGCGGTTCCGCGACCGGCGCCGGCGCGTCCAGCACTTCCTGCACCCGTTCCGCGGAGCGCTGCACCCGCTGCCGGAACTGCACCGCCTGCGGCAGCGGCGTGACGACCTCGAACGTGGCCAGCGGAGTCAGGACGACCGTCGCCAGCAGCAGCCCGTCCAGGGCGCCGCCCGTCGTCGCGCGCGCCCCCGCCCAGGCGGCGGCCGTCACCGTCAGGCCGGTGGCCAGGGTGCTGAGCCCGGCGGCCAGCGCGGTGCGGGACGCCGAGCGGGCGGCGATGCCGGTCAGTGCCGCGTCCGCGTCGGCGACGTCGCGGCGGCGGGCCGCCAGCGCCCCGGTGACGGGCAGTTCCCCGGACGCGGTGCCCGTCAGCAGGTCCACCGTGCGGGTCGCGAGCCGGGACCGTGCGGGGGCCAGCCGGCGTTCCGTACGGCGGGAGAGGGCGGCGGTCAGTACGGGGACGGCGATGCCCGCGACCGCCAGCCCGACGGCCAGTGCGGCGCCCGCCGCCGGCAGCAGCCAGCCGGTGAAGGCGACGGCGCCGAGCGAGACGGTGCCGGCGACGGTCACCGGCAGCAGCCAGCGCAGGAAATAGTCCTGCAACGCGTCCACGTCGGCGACCAGCCGGGTGAGCAGATCGCCGCGGGCCGTGCGCCGCAGGCCGGCCGGGGCCAGGCGCTCCAGCCGGCGGTAGACCGTCACCCGCAGCGCCGCCAGGACGCGGAGGGCCGCGTCGTGGGAGACGAGGCGCTCCGCGTAGCGGAAGACGGCCCGCCCGATGCCGAACGCGCGGGTCGCGGTGACCGCCACCATCAGATAGAGGATCGGCGGCTGCTGGGCGGCCCGCGAGATCAGCCAGCCGGAGGTCGCCATCAGGCCGACCGCGCTGCCGAGCGCGAGGGCGCCGAGTGCGAGGGCCAGCGCGAACTTGCCGTACAGGCCCCGGGCCATGGCGCGGACCCGCGCGAGGGGGTGCCCGGCAGGCGCACGCCGGGCCTCCCGCGCGGCACCGGTGGCGGCATCCGCCGCCGGGCGCGGCCACGGCCCCGCCGCCGGCTCCGGACGCGGCCACGATCCCGCCTCCAGCTCCGGACGCGACGAAGGCGAAGGCCGAGAGGAAGGCGAAGGCGAAGGCGACGGCGGAGGCGAAGGCGACGGCGGAGACGAAGGCGACAGCGCCGACGCCGGCCCGGCCCCGGTACCCAGCTCCGGCCCGGCCCCGGTACCCAGCTCCGGCCCGGCTCCCGGCCCCGCCTCCGCGCCCAGCCCCGGCCCGGTCTCCACGCCCGGCCCCGGCCCGGCCTCCATCCCCGGCTCCGGCCCGGACGGGACCCCGGAACCCGCGATCGCGTCCCGGCGCCCGTGGACGGCCTGCTCCGCGGGCGAGGTGTGCGCCGGGCTGCCGGAGCCCGGCCCGTCCGGGGTGAGGGTCAGCACCCGGTCCGCGGTGGCCAGGAGGGCCGGGCGGTGGGTGACCAGCAGGACGGTGCGGTCGGCCCCCAGCCGCCGTACCGCGTCCAGGACGGTCGCCTCGGTGGTGCCGTCGAGCGCGGCGGTGGGTTCGTCGAGGAGGACGAGGGGCCGGTCGGCGAGGAAGGCGCGGGCGAGGGCGACGCGGCGGCGCTGACCGGCGGACAGTCCGGCGCCGAACTCGCCCAGCTCCTGCGCCGGGTCGAGGTCCGCCGCACCGGCGTCGGCGAGGGCGCGGACGACGGCGCGCTCGTCGGCGTCGGGCCGGGCGAGGCGGACGTTGTCGGCGACGGTCCCGGCGAACAGGTAGGGGTGCTGGGGGACCCAGGCGATCTGCCGGTGCCAGTCGTCGGGGTCGAGCGTGTCGAGGGGGGCGCCGTCCACCAGGACGCGGCCTTCGGTGGGTGGGGTGAAGCCCAGCAGTACGGACAGCAGGGTGGACTTGCCGCCGCCGGACGGGCCGGTGAGGGCGACGGTCTCGCCGGGGCGGAGGGTCAGATCGGTGGGGGCGAGGGAGTACCCGGCGCGGCCTTCGTGCCGTACGGCGACGCCCTCCAGGGTGAGGGTGGCCCGCCGTGCGTCGGTGCGGGCGGTGCCGGCCGCGGGCAGGGGGCGTTCGAGGACGTCGAAGACGGACTCGGCGGCGGCCAGCCCCTCGGCGGCGGCGTGGTAGTGGGTGCCGACCTGCCGCAGCGGGAGGTACGCCTCGGGGGCGAGGATCAGCACCATGAGGCCGGTGTGGAGGTCGAGGTCGCCGCGCACCAGCCGGGTGCCGATGCTGACGGCGACGATGGCGACGGAGATCGTGGCCAGCAGTTCGAGGGCGAAGGAGGAGAGGAAGGCCAGGCGCAGGGTGCGCAGGGTGGCGCGGCGGTAGTCGCCGGTGATGGCGCGGATGTTGTCGGCCTGGACCTTGGCGCGGCCGAAGATCTTGAGGGTGGGCAGTCCGGCGACGACGTCGAGGAAGTGGCCGGACAGCCGGGTCAGCAGTTTCCACTGGCGGTCCATGCGGGACTGGGTGGCCCAGCCGATGAGCGCCATGAACAGGGGGATGAGGGGGAGGGTGACGACGACGATGGCCGCGGAGATCCAGTCGGCGGTGACGATTCGCGCCAGTACGGCCACCGGCACGACGGCGGCGAGGCCGAGTTGGGGCAGGTAGCGGGCGAAGTAGTCGTCGAGCGCGTCGATGCCGCGGGTGGCGAGGGTGGTGAGTTCGCCGGTGCGCTGACCGGTCAGATAGCCGGGGCCCAGCGCGGTGGCCCGCTCCAGCAGCCGCCGCCGCAGCTGGGACTTGACGGCGGCGCCGGAGCGGTGGGCGGCCAGTTCGGTGAGCCAGGAGACCAGGCCGCGGGCGACCGAGACGGCGGCCAGCCACCACAGGGCCTCGCGGGCGAAGGTGCCGTGCCGGTAGGCGTCGACGACGACGTCCGCGATGAGCACCGCCTGGGCGATGAGGAGCCCGGCGCCGGCGAGGCCGAGCGCCACGGTGGCGAGGAGGAAGTACCGCGTGGTGCGGGCGTACCGCAGCAGTCGCGGGTCTACCGGCCGCATTCGATCACCTTCCCGTGCCGGTTCAGTGCCCGCCGGAGGGGGCGAGGTGCTGGGTGCCGATGCGCTTGCGGAACACCCAGTAGGTCCAGCCCTGGTAGAGCAGGACGATCGGGGTGGCGAAGGCCGCGCACCAGGTCATGATCTTCAGCGTGTAGGGGGTGGAGGCCGCGTTGGTGACGGTCAGGCTCCAGTCCGGGTGCAGCGTCGAGGGCATGACGTCGGGGAAGAGGGCGAGGAAGAGCATCGCGACGGCGGCGACGATGGTCAGCCCGGAGAAGGTGAACGACCAGCCCTCGCGCCCGGCGAGGTTGGTGCCGATGGCGGCCAGCAGGGCGACGACGGCGACGAGCAGGGCCACGAGGGAGGCGGTGCCGCCGCGCTGGGCCTGGGTCCACAGCAGGAAGGCCAGGGCGAGCACGGCGGTAGCCGCGCCGAGTCCGGTGGCCAGGCGCCGGGCGCGGGTGCGGATGTCGCCGAGGGTCTTGAGCGCGGTGAAGACGGCGCCGTGGAAGGTGAAGAGCACCAGGGTGAGCAGGCCGCCGAGCAGGGCGTAGGGGTTGAGCAGGTCGCCCAGGGAGCCGACGTACTCCATGTGCTGGTCGATCTTGACGCCGCGCACGATGTTGGCGAAGGCGACGCCCCACAGGAACGCGGTGACCAGCGAGGTCCAGAAGATGGCGTGCTCCCAGTTGCGCTGCCAGCGCTCGCCGTCCCGCTTGGCGCGGTACTCGAAGGCGACGCCGCGCACGATGAGGCAGACGAGGATGAGCAGCAGCGGCAGGTAGAAGCCGGAGAAGAGGGTGGCGTACCACTCGGGGAACGCGGCGAAGGTGGCGCCGCCGGCGCTGAGCAGCCACACTTCGTTGCCGTCCCAGACGGGTCCGATGGTGTTGATCAGTACGCGCCGCTCGGCCCGGTCGCGGGCGAGCAGCTTGGTGAGGATGCCGACTCCGAAGTCGAAGCCCTCCAGGAAGAAGTAGCCGATCCACAGGACGGCGATGACGACGAACCAGACGTCGTGGAGATGCATGGCGGTGTCCCTGTTCTCGGGGTCCTCGGGGTTCCTCGCGGTTCCTCGGGCGGCTCAGTAGGAGAAGGCCATCGGCCGGTCGTCGGCGCCGTCCCCGGTGTCGCCGCCGATCCGGGTGGGCGGGTTGAGGTCGGCCTCGGTCAGCTCGGGCGGCCCGGCCTTGACGTACTTGACCAGCAGCTTGACCTCGATGACGGCGAGGATCGCGTAGAGCGCGGTGAAGACGAGCAGTGAGGTGAGGACCTCGCCCTGGGAGACGCCGGGGGAGACGGCGGAGGCGGTGGGCAGCACGCCGTAGACGACCCAGGGCTGGCGGCCGGTCTCGGTGAAGATCCAGCCCCAGGCGTTGGCGATCAGCGGGAAGCCGAGGGTGAGGGCCGACAGCCGCCAGTACCAGACGCCGAGGCGCGGGGAGAGTTCACGGTTCCTGGTGAGGGCGAGGCGGGGCCGCTCGTCCTCGCCGGTGCGCAGCCGCTCGGCCAGCCAGAAGCGGCGGCGGGTGAGGTAGAGCCCCACGGCGCCGAGGGCGAAGGAGGCCATGCCGAAGCCGATCATCCAGCGGAAGGACCAGTAGGCGACGGGGATGTTGGGCCGGTAGTCGTCCAGGCCCACCGTGTCCTTGTACTTCTCCTTCAGCTGGGCGTTGGTGTCGTTGATGCCGGGGACGGCCTCGTAGAAGTTGTCGTGGGCGAGGAAGGAGAGGACGCCGGGAATCTCGATGGCGACCTTGTTGTGGCCCTTGTCGACGTCTCCGTAGGAGAAGACGGAGAACGGTGCGGGTGCCTGGGTCTCCCACAGGGCCTCGGCGGAGGCCATCTTCATCGGCTGCTGCTCGTACATGACCTTGCCGAGCCGGTCGCCGCTGATGACGGTGAGCAGGCCGGCGATCACGAGGGTGACCAGTCCGAGCCGCAGGGAGCTGCGCATCACGGGTATGTGCTTCTTGCGCAGCAGGTGGTAGGCGGATATGCCGACCATGAACGCGGCGCCGGTGAGGAAGGCGGCGGTCATGGTGTGGAAGAACTGGGCCAGCGCGGTGTTCTGGAAGAGGATGCCGAAGAAGTCGGTCATCTCGGCGCGGCCGGTCTTCTCGTTGAGCCGGTAGCCGACCGGGTGCTGCATCCAGGAGTTCGCGGCCAGGATGAAATAGGCCGAGGCGACGGTGCCGAGGGCGACCAGCCAGATGGTGGCCAGGTGGAGCTTCTTGGGCAGCTTGTCCCGGCCGAAGATCCACAGTCCGATGAACGTGGACTCCATGAAGAAGGCGATCAGCGCCTCGAAGGCGAGCGGGGCGCCGAATATGTCGCCGACGAAGCGGGAGTAGTCCGACCAGTTCATGCCGAACTGGAACTCCTGCACGATGCCGGTCACCACGCCCATGGCGATGTTGATCAGGAAGAGCTTGCCCCAGAAGCGGGTGGCCTTGAGGTACTTCTCCTTGTTCGTCCGCACCCACGCGGTCTGGAGGATCGCGGTGAGGGTGGCCAGTGAGATGGTCAGCGGGACGAAGAGGAAGTGGTAGACGGTCGTGATGCCGAACTGCCACCGCGCCAGTGTCTCCGGCGCCAACGCCAGGTTCACGTCGTTCACTCCTTACCTGCGACGCCCCCGTTCGGGCGAGCTCTCGTGAATGCGTTCACATTCACAAGCCCCAGCGTACGACGCCCCCATTCCGGACATGTCCCCGGGGGTCCCCGGTACCGGACCCGGACCCCGCCGGATGCGCACCCCGCTCGCCTGACCCGGCGCCGCACACGCCGCGGGGGCGGGCGGGAACCCTCCCCACCCGCCCCCGCGGACTGCCGGAAGCGACGCGGCACGCAGCCGGTGCGGTCAGCGGAAACCCTCCGCGACCTGCAAGAAGATGTCGTTGGCAGCCGTCTCGCCGATGCTCACCCGCACGCCCTCGCCCGGGAAAGCGCGCACCGTCACCCCGGCCGCCTCCGCCTTCTCGGCGAAGTCGGACGTGCGCTCCCCCAGCCGCAGCCACACGAAGTTGGCCTGCGACTCGGGCACCGTCCAGCCCTGGGAGCGCAGCCCCGCCAGCACGCGTGTGCGTTCTTTCACAAGCGCCTCGACCCGCTCCAGCAGGGCGTCCTCGCTGCGCAGCGAGGCGATGGCCGCCTCCTGTGCGAGCTGGCTCACACCGAAGGGCACGGCCGTCTTGCGCAGGGCCGCCGCCACCGGCTCGTGGGCGACGGCGAAGCCGACCCGCAGACCGGCCAGGCCGTACGCCTTGGAGAAGGTCCGCAGCACGCACACGTTGGGCCGGTCGCGGTAGAAGTCCAGGCCGTCGACGACGCTCTCGTCCCGGACGAACTCGCGGTACGCCTCGTCCAGCACCACGAGCACGTCGCGCGGCACCCGGTCGAGGAAACGTTCCAGTTCCTGACCGGAGATGGCGGCGCCCGTCGGGTTGTTGGGGTTGCAGACGAAGACGAGACGGGTGCGGTCGGTGATCGCGTCCGCCATCGCGTCCAGGTCGTGCGCCTCCCGCTCGGCTCCCCCGGTCAACGGCACCTGCACCGAGGCGGCACCGGAGATCTGGGTGACGATCGGATACGCCTCGAAGGAGCGCCAGGCGTAGATCACCTCGTCCCCCGGACCGGCCGTGACCTGGAGGAGCTGCTGGGCGACGCCCACGGAGCCGGTGCCGGTCGCCAGGTGCGCAAGGGGCACGTCGAAGCGGTCCGCCAGCTCGGCGCAGAGCGCCGTGCAGGCCAGGTCCGGGTAACGGTTGAACGAGGAGGCGGCGGCCGTCACCGACTCCAGCACGCCGGGCAGGGGCGGGTACGGGTTCTCGTTCGAGGACAGCTTGTAGGAAACGGGACGGCCGGCCGCGGCCGGCCGTCCCGGCTTGTAGCTGGGGATCCCCTCCAGCGCGCCGCGCAACCGCGGGCCGGTCACCTGCTCGTCACTCACCGCTGCTCCTTCTCGTGGGTTCCGGGGGCGCCAATACTCATCACCCTAAGAGGATTCACCCGTGCGGCGTAGCCCTGCTGCGGGCTCGCCTTCCTTCGGCATGCGCTCCCGCGCACACCGCGCGCGGGTGGCGGGCGCGGTGGCGCTCATCGCTCGTAAAGGTGACGTCCGAGCCGCGCGCACCCTGGCGTACGCCACGCCAGGACCGTCCGGCCCAATTGCGCCTGACGCCGCCGGCACCGCCCCCGAACTGGGCTTTTGCCTGCCGCGGTGAGGACTCCTGCACGCAGAATCGTGTCTTCGCGCGGCATGTGCGCGACCCCTGGCGTCAGCACCGTGCGGGCCTACGATCGGCTCGCCATGACAGCAGCAGAGAAGCATCAGGCGGGCCGTAACCCGGCCGCCGTCCCCCAGCCACCGGGCGGGAGGTGCCCCCAGCCCCGTGGCGGAGGGCGTCTGAACGGGCGCGCCGGCATCAGGGACGTCGCCGCCGCGGCCGGTGTCTCCATCACGACTGTCTCCGACGCCCTCAACGGAAAGGGCCGTCTCCCGGACGCCACCCGCAGCCACGTCAGGGAGGTCGCCGAGCGGCTGGGTTACCGCCCGTCGGCCGCCGCCCGGACACTGCGCACCGGGAAGTCGGGCCTCATCGGTCTGACGGTGACGACCTACGGCGAAGAACCGTTCACCTTCACCGAGTACGCCTACTTCGCCGAGATGGTCAGAGCCGCCACCTCGACGGCGCTGGCCCGCGGCTACGCGCTGGTGATCCTGCCCGCGCCGGCCCGCCGCGGCCCCGGCGGCACCGTCGTCGCGCTCGGCCCCGACGTCTGGTCGAACGTCGCACTCGACGGCACCGTCGTCGTCGACCCCTCCGACCAGGACCCGGTCGTCGGTGAACTCGTGCGCTCGGGGCTGCCGGTCGTCTCCGACGGCCGGCCCAGCCCCTCGCTGCCGGTCGCCGCCTGGGTGGACAACGACCACGAGGCCGCGGTCCGCGGCATCCTCGACCACCTCGCCGAGAACGGCGCCCGCCGCATCGGCCTGCTCACCGGCACCAGCACCGACACCTACACACGCGTCTCCACCACCGCCTACCTGGAGTGGTGCCGCCGGGTGGGCCAGGAGCCGGTGTACGAGCGGTATCCGGCGCACGATCCCTGTGCGGGCGCCGTCGCCGCAGACCGGCTGCTGGCCAGGCCCGACCGGCCCGACGCCGTCTACGGACTCTTCGACCCCAACGGCACCGACCTGCTGGCCGCCGCCCGCCGCTACGGACTGCGGGTGCCGGAGGACCTGCTCCTGGTCTGTTGCAGCGAGTCCGCCTCGTACGCCACCACCGCCCCGCCGATCACCACGCTCTCCCTCAAGCCCGGGCGGATCGGCACCGCCGTCGTCCAACTGCCGATCGACGTCATCGAGGGCGTCGGCCCCACCCGGCCGGTGCAGCAGGTGATGCCGACGGAGCTGATCGTGCGGACGTCCTCGCGGCGCGCCGGAAGGCCGGTGACGGTCAGCCCGCCACGCGTCCCCGCCACCGAGTGAGCGGTCCGCTGGCGCGCCGTACGGGCACGGGCGACGGATTCCGTAGGGTACGTCAGCGGAGAATTCAGGAGGAATTCACACCGGGTTGGGCCACCTCTCCTGATGCGCGCCCCCAGGTGCGTCACAAGCCGCGACCAGCGTTCCTATGATTGGGGGCGCCCCCCGCCGAAGGCTGGGGGAGGACGACACCGGGACCGGCTCCCGACCTGGGGCGGCACCCCGGCCGAAAGACCAGCGACTGGGGCCCCATGGGAAGGGGGAGGTCCTGCGGTGCACGGCGGCGGCGCGATGGTGGAGGGGTCGATGACTCAGGGGGCCGGTCAAGGACCCGACGTGTGGCACGACGGGGCGACGACAGGCGGCACGGGCACCGCGCGGACGCTCTCGCCCGCGCAGACGGCCCCGGGTGCGCCGGTGGCCGCTCCACAGCCGGGAACGCCCGGCCTGCCGGTGGACACCACCGGCCCACAGGCCGACCGGACCCCGCCGGTGGCGCCCGGCGGCCCGCTGAGCGCCCTGCGGACCGGCGGCCCGGTCCCGGTCCCGGCCCCGGTCCACCACGACCCGAGGCCGGCCGCGGACCCGGCACTCCGGGCGGCACCACCGACGCCCGGCGCCGACCCGCTGACCGTCACCGCCGCCACCCCGCCGCCCCCGCCCGCCCCCGGCGGCCCCGAGCCGGTGGCCCCCGGCCCGGCCCCCGCCGCGCCGGGCACGCCAGGCCCCGTCGAGGGGATGCCCGAGGAGTACACGCCGACCGCCCGCGACCTGCCGGTCATCGGTGCCGCGGCGGCCGTGACGGAGGGCCGGGAGCCGACCATGGTGGACGTCCCCGCCGCGGCCACGTCCGGGAACGAGGGCGACGGGCCGCTCTACGTCGTCGGCGACGTGCACGGCTACCTGGACGAACTGCGGGCGGCCCTGCGCCAGTTCGGGATCATCGACGCCGACAACAAATGGATCGCCGGCAACGCGCGACTGTGGTTCCTGGGCGACTTCACCGACCGGGGCCCGGACGGCATCGGCGTCATCGAGCTCGTCATGCAGCTGTCGGCCGAGGCCGCCGCGGCCGGCGGCTACTGCAAGGCGCTGATGGGCAATCACGAACTGCTGCTGCTGGGCGCCAAGCGGTTCGGGGACACGCCCGTCAACTCGGGTGCCGGCACCGCCTCGTTCCAGGCGGCCTGGCTGCTCAACGGCGGGCAGCGCACCGACATGGAACGGCTGGCCGACCACCATGTGCAGTGGATGTCCCGGCTGGACGCGATGGCGCTGGCCGACAACCATCTGCTGGTCCACTCGGACGCCTCCTGCTACCTGGACTACGGCTCCACCATCGAGGACGTCAACGACGCGATCACCGAGGCGCTCCAGCGCAACGACGCGGAGGAGACCTGGGAGCTGTTCCGCAAGTTCACCAAGCGGTTCGCCTTCCGTGAGGAGACCGCGGGCCCGGCCGCCGTCCGCGACATGCTGGACACCTTCGGCGGCAAGCGGATCGTGCACGGGCACAGCCCGATCCCGTATCTGCTCGGCGAGGTGGACAGCGAGGACGGGGAGAGCGCGCCCAACGTGACCGGCCCCCATGTGTACGCCGACGGGCTCGCCATCGCCATGGACGGCGGCGTGACCATGGGCGCCAAACTGCTGATCGCACAGCTGCCCCTGGTGCAGTGACACCCCCGCTCCCCGGGGCGCGCGGGCCGCGGCACCGGGGTGGTGCGGGGTGGGACGGCAGGGGCGCACGGAACGCGGTTCGACACCCCTTTTGATTTACGCGCCAATTCCCGGGCAGGTGTCTCTTCCAGAAGTGATCGGCCGGGGGCACAGCGGTAGCGGGTCGATTTCGTGAACCCACTGCCATCCGGGGCCGTACCGGCCCTACCATCGTCCTTCCCTCGGGGACTTCTCCGTCCGCCGAACCGTCCCGACCCCTCCCGCCCCACCCTCGTCCGGTCGTCTGAGGCCCTACGCCCTACGGAGCATCGGGGGATGCACATGAACAGCGCTCCGCACCTGCTGCGTGAAGACCGGCCCGAGTTCGAGCGGGTCCTCGACGAGGCACTGCGCACCGCTCACCGCCGTCCCGGTCTCGCGGGGATCGGCCGGCGGCTGACCGCCGACCAGCTCCGCACGATGGCGCTCAGCGCCGCCACGGCGATAGCCGCGTGCGCCGAGTCGGAGTACCGGCAGTTCGTCCGGCTGCGCGAGGAGCTGCGCCGTCCGCACGACACGCCCGCCCCCGCCCCCGAGAGCGACGCGGTGGACGACGACGGGACGGGCGGTGCGGGCGCGGCCGTGCGGGAAGCGAGCGAGGGCGGCGGGGGCAGCGTCGGGGACCGGCTGGTCGGGGCCATGGGCGGGGAGAGCCTCGTGGAGGCGACCGGCGCCGGGCTGTTCGCCGTCGTCTCCGTGCTGCTGCCGGTGCTGGCGGGGACCGCGGCCGTCATCTTCCTGCTGCTCGGCTACGCGCTGCACCTGATGTCGCCCGAACCCGCGATGGCGGGCCCCATCCGCAGTGCCGGCTGGGTGTTCGCCGCGCTCGCCGCGGCCGGCGCCCTGCTGGCCATGACGGCGCTGCTGCGGGCCGCGCTGCGCAACGGGGCGAGTTCGGTACGGGCCGACGGCGGCCGGGGCCCCGACCCCGGGGACAGCAGGCTCTCGGAGGAGGTGGCGCTGGCGCGGGCGGCGTGGCGGGAAGCCCTGCTGGAGCGGGGCATCGTGCCGTTCCTCCGCACGGCGCTGGCCGACCCCGACTCCCCGCACCAGGCGCCGACTGCCCACGTCCCGCCGACCGCCCGGCTGGGCTACTCGCACCCGGGCTTCTCCAGCCGTCCGGCCACCGAGCCGGCCCCGGCGGACGGGGGACGAGCCGGACCGCGGTTCAGCAGCCCGGACTACTCCAGCCCGGAGTACGGCGGGCCACAGACCCCGCCCGCATGACGCTCGTCCGGCGCCCCCTGCCCTCCCGCCGGCCTGACGGCCCGTTCGAGCCTCCCGGGGCCCCGCCGGCCTG
The DNA here is from genome assembly GCF_000725885.1 of Streptomyces albus subsp. albus. Taxonomy (GTDB): domain Bacteria; phylum Actinomycetota; class Actinomycetes; order Streptomycetales; family Streptomycetaceae; genus Streptomyces; species Streptomyces albus. The sequence goes on from NZ_JODR01000001.1 coordinate 161,327, forward strand.
ACAGGCGTGCGGGCCTCCCGGGCGCATTCGCCGGACAGCGCTTCGGCTGTCGGACCCCGCACCGCCTGACGGGCGTGCGGGGCTTCGGGTTCATCGGCCCGACGGCCCTTTCGAGGCCTACCGCACCCCGCACGGCCTGACAGGGCTCCAGCGGCACCCGGCCCCTCGCGGCCCGGCGATCGTTCAAGCCCCCGGCACCCACCGGCCTGACGGGCGTGCGGACTTCCCTGACTCATTCGCGGGACAGCGCTTCGGCTTGCGGTCCCCGCACCGCCTGGCGGGCGTTCGGGGCTCCCGGGTTCATCGGCCCGACGGCCCTTTCGGGGCCTCCCAAGCTCCGTCCAGCCGGACGGGCCTTCGGCGGTTTACTGCCCCGCGCGGCCCGGCGGCTCTTCAGGGGCCCCCGGGTGCATGCCGGGTGGGGCGTCGTCGGGTGCGCAGAACCGTTCCGGCTTCCGGCAGTCGCACAGCCACCTAGGTTGTATTCCTATCTAGGCTGTGGTGTCATCTAGTCATGGCTACCGACCGCCGGGCGAGCTGGCTCAAGGGTGTTCTGGACCTCCTGGTGCTCTCCTGCCTCACCGAGGGCGAGAGCTACGGCTACGCGATCGCCCACACACTCGACGCGGCCGGGCTCGGCCACATCAAGGGCGGCACCCTCTATCCGGTGCTCAACCGCCTGGAGGAAGCCGGGCTGGTGCGGGCCGAGTTCCGCGCCGCCGAACGGGGGCCCGGCCGCCGCTACTACCGGCTGACCGACGAGGGCCGCGCGACCCTGCGCCACCAGAGCGCCCAATGGGAGACGTTCCAGGACTCCGTACGGCGCGTGCTGACCACACCGGGGGGAGAACGATGACGACGACCGGGAACTCCGGGCACTCCGGATACTTCGAGGAACTGGCCGACCGGCTGCGGGCGCACGGGATGGACGAGGAGCGGGTCACCGCCACCATCACCGAACTGCGGGGCCACACGGCCGAGTCCGGCACCGCACCGGCCGAGGAGTTCGGCCCCGCCGACGAGTTCGCCGCGCAGCTCGCGGCCCGCGGCGCCGACGCGGCCGAACCGCACGCCGGCGCCGAGAGGTGGGTGTTCACCAGCGACATCTACGCCGACCGGGACCTGCTCGCCCGGTTCGGGCAGCAGGGCTGGGAGGTGGAGCGGATCGACCGGCTCGGCCGCTTCGTGTGCCGCCGCGCCACCGAACGCCCGATGCGCTGGGAGTACCGGCGCGAGTACGTCCGGCGCTCGCGGCGTGCCGCGCTCGCCGCCGAGCTGGCACCCGACGGCTGGGAACCGTGCGGGAGCTGGACGACGCTCAGCTACTTCAAGCGCCCCGTCTCGGTCAGCGCCGGCCCCGCCGCCGAACTCGCCGAGACACCGCGAACGCCCGAGCGGCGCACCTACTTCACCTCCCGCACCCACGCCCTGATCGCGGTGGGTGTCGTCAGCTGGGCGGTGCTCGTCGTCGTGCTCGTCACCGCGGATGCCGACACCCGCCTGTGGGTGAGCGTGCTGGTCGGCGGTCTGATCGGCGCCGCAGCCGGCTGGGCGGGGGCGCGCAAGGACCACCGCAAGGGCACCACCGGAACGGTCAAGGGCGTGACGGGCCCGTCATGACGGGCTCAGGGCGCCGGTGACGGGGCCGCCTCGTCCAGCGCCCGGCGGAGGTCCCGCACCAGGTCGGCGCTGTCCTCGATGCCGGCCGAGAGCCGTACGAAGCCTTCCGGCACCCTGTCGCCGCCCCAGCGTCCGCGCCGTTCGGCCGTCGAGCGGACCCCGCCGAAGCTGGTGGCCTCCCCCACCAGCCGCAGCCGGGCCAGGAACCGCTCGGCGTGCGCCCGGTCGGGCAGGGTGAAGGAGACGACACAGCCGTAGCGGCTCATCTGACGGGACGCCAGCGGGTGGGCCGGGTCGCCGGGCAGCCCCGGATGGCGCACGTCGCTCACCTCGGGCCTGGCCCGCAGGGCCTCGGCGACGGCGAGCGCGTTCCCGGCCTGCCGCTGGGTGCGCACCTCCAGGGTGGCCAGCGAGCGGTGGGCCAGCCACGCCTCCATCGGTCCGGGGATCGCGCCGACCGTCTTGCGCCAGGCACGCACGGTGGCGGCCAGTTCGGCGTCACGGGTGGCCACGTACCCCAGCAGCACGTCGCCGTGCCCCGTCAGCGCCTTGGTGCCGCTGGCCACCGACAGATCGGCGCCCAGCAGGAGCGGGCGCTGGCCCAGCGGGGTGGCCAGGGTGTTGTCCACGGCCACCAGTGCGCCCCGCTCGTGCGCCGCGTCCGCCAGCCTGCGGATGTCGCACACGTCCAGCCCCGGATTGGACGGGGTCTCCAGCCACAGCAGGCTCGCCCCGTCCAGTTCGGCGAGCTGGGCGTCACCGCCGGTGGGGGCCGTACGCACCTGGACGCCGTTGTTCTCCAGCCGCTCCCGCAGGGCCGCCAGCAGGTTGTAGCCGTCCGAGGGCAGGACCACCGTGCGGCCGGGCCGGGTCAGGGAGAGCAGCACGGCGGAGATCGCGCCCATGCCGGAGGAGAAGACGACCACCTCGGTGTCCGGGTCCCCGGGCACCTCCAGTTCGGCGATCGCCCGCTCCAGCCGGGTCCAGGTGGGGTTGGCGTCCCGCCCGTAGGCGTAGGGGACATCCTCCACCTCGCCCGGCAGGTGGTAGTGCGCGGCGAAGACCGGGCCCGGCAGCGGGGGCTCGTACGGTTCCTCCGTCGGGAGCCCGGCCCGCACCACGCGGGTGCCGTCGGCGTCGTTGGCGGAGCCGTGGTCGAGCCGCCCTCCGGTGAGGGGCCGCTCGTCGTCCGGTGGGGTCATGGTGCATCCTCCTGCTCGCCCGGCGCCGGGGTCGGTCCGCGGGCCGCCGCCCGGTGCCCGACCGGTCAGCCGCCGAGCGCCGCGCGGGCCGCGGCGCCGCTGGAAGCACCGTAACCGCCGCCGAAGAGCACCGCGTGGACGAGCAGGTGCTGCAACTGGTGCAGCGGCACCCGGGCCTGCCGTCCGGGCAGCGGGCGGACCTCCTCGTACGCGGCGAGGACGCGGGGGAGTTCGGGGCAGCCGAACAGCTGGAGCATCGCCAGGTCGGTCTCGGGGTGGCCGCCCTGGGCGGCCGGGTCGATGAGGACCGCGCGGCCGTCCGCCGTCCAGTGCACGTTGCCGGACCACAGGTCACCGTGGATCACGGCGGGCGGCTGCGGCGGCCCGGAGACCTCCTCGTCGCCGAGGCGGTCGCACAGCCGCTCGATGTCCCGTGCGTCCTGGGGCGCCAGGTGTCCGCTGTCCACGGCGGCGCGCAGCAGCGGCAGCAGCCGGTGCTCGGCGTGGAAGCGGGGCCAAGCGGCCGGGTCCGCGACCGGTTCGCGGGGTGAGGTCAGCGGCAGCGGCCCCAGGTAGCAGGGCTCGCCGGGGGTGCCCCAGGAGGGTGCGGGGCTCTCGTGCAGGGCGGCCAGGAGGCGGCCGAACCGTTCGGCGGCGGTCCGGTCGGGTGCGCCGGGCTCCAGCCACTCCAGGACGAGCACGTCGCGTTCGGCGGCGTACACCTCGGGCACGGGCACGGTGCCCGTCGCCCGCAGCCGGGCCAGGCCGGCGGCCTCGGCGGCGAAGAAGTCGGCGGGGGCAGCGTCCAGCGCCTTGGCGAACACCGCGCCGTCCCCGCCGCCCGGGGCATCGCCGAGCACCACCCGGTAGGCGTCGCAGATGGAGCCGCCGCCGACGGGGGAGGCCGCCCGCAGTGGCCGTCCCAGCAGTTCGGCGGTCCGCGCGGCCGGGCGCGGCGCCGGCCGCGGGGACGGGGCGGCCATCAGCCGGCCTCCCGGACGTCGAGGGCGGCGGCGACCTCCGAGAGCAGTCCGGGAACGGCCGCCTCGACCATCTCCAGGCAGGCGGTGAAGCCCTGCCGCCCGCCGTAGTACGGGTCGGGGACGTCCAGGTCGTCCGGATCGGCGTCGGGGTCGTAGGAGCGCAGCAGCCGCACCTTGGCCGCCTCGCCGCTGTTGCGGGCGAGTGCGCGCAGTTCGGCGGCGTGGCCCTCGTCCAGTGCGACGACGAGGTCGTACCGCTCGAACCACTCCGGCTCGAACTGGCGCGCGACGTGGGTGAGCGGGTAGCCCGCGCCCTCCAGCACGGCCGCCGTCCGCGGATCGGCCGGCTCCCCCAGGTGCCAGCCGCCGGTGCCCGCGCTGTCCACCTCGACGAGCCCGTCCAGTCCCGCGTCCCGCACCTGTGCGCGGAAGACGGCCTCGGCCATGGGCGACCGGCAGATGTTGCCCGTGCACACGAAACACACCCGGTACACGGCGGTCACTCCCGGTCCAGCGCCATGTGCAGCGCCCAGGAGACGACCGAGATGATCAGGCCGCCGAGGAACGCCGCCCCGAAGCCGTCCACGTGGAAGCTGACGTCCAGTTTGTCGGCCACCCAGGAGGTGAGCATCAGCATCAGCGCGTTGATGACCAGGGTGAACAGGCCGAGCGTGAGCACCAGCAGCGGCAGCGCCAGCAGCTTGACGACCGGCTTGACCACGACGTTGACGACGCCGAAGATCAAAGCCACGACGAGCAGTGTGAGGGCCTTCTCGCCCCCCGAACCGCCGGTCAGTGCGATGCCGCCGATCAGCCAGGTCGCCACGGCGAGAGCCGCGGCGTTGGCCAGCGTCTTGATGAGAAAGTTCATGAACAGATCGTGACAGAGACCGGGGCCGAAGCGGTGAGCCCGGTGACGTGGGACCGGCTGCGGGACCACGGGGTACGACCGGGCGGGACGGGAAGAAGACGGCGCAGGGGCGGGCGGAGCCGGGAGGGGACGCGGGGAAGCGCGGGGTACGGCGGCGGGCGGCCGGACGCGGTGGGGCACAGTGGTGCTCGACAGCGGACCACAGTGGACGACAGCGGACGACGAGACGCAGCCCGCGCACGCACCGACGGGCAGGGACGAGAGGGGACAGCGGTGAAGGCATTCCGGCTGGAGGAACTGGAAGCGGAACGCGCCGCCAACGACGGCGCCTATCTGCGGTTCCTGCGGGAGAGGAACATGTCGGCCGGGCTCTACGCGCTCGACGCCGGCGCCACCGACCCCCAACAGCCGCACGCCCAGGACGAGATCTACTTCGTCGCCAGCGGACGCGCCTCCCTGACCGTCGGCGACGAGACGACGCAGGTGGCGCGGGGCAGCGTCGTCCACGTCCCGGCCGGGGTGCCGCACAAGTTCCACCACATCACCGAGGACCTGCGCGTTCTCGTCGTCTTCTCACCCCCGGAAGGCTGAGACCGCACCCGACGCTCGTCAGGGTTGACTCAGGGTCGGGTTCAGGGGACGACGGGGGCCACAGCAGCCCCACCGGCTTGCCGACCGCCCTAGCATCGAAGCCAGAGGGCACGAGAAGCCTTCGACCACACCAAGAGACGGAGCACACACTCATGGACGCGAAAGGCACCCTCGCCGGCCTGCCCTGGTGGGTCACATGGATCGTCATACCCGTGATCGCCCTGGTCGTCTTCGGCGGGCTGATCGCGAGCCTCGTCGGCTTCCTCGTCGGCCTCCTGTTCAAGGTGCTGGTCTTCGTCGCCCTGGTCGGCGGCGTGGTCTACCTCGTCCGCCGCTTCAAGGCGGGCTCCTCCCGCAGCGACTGGTAGCCGCCGCTCCGGTCGGCGACGGGCCCACCGCGAAGGCCCGCCCGCCGGGCCGCCGTCAGGACTGTCGCTTCGGCTTCCGCCGTCGCCCGCCCCGGCGGGCGGCGGCCGGCGCCGCGGGAACGGCGGGCTCCCCAGGAGCCGGAGGCCCCGCGGGAGCGGCGGCCCCGACGGCCGGCCGGGAGCGGTCGGCCGAGACCACGAGCGCCGCGAGCAGGGTGGTCACCGGCACGGACGCCACCAGCCCGATGGACCCGACGAGGGTCCGGATGATCTCCTCGGCCACCACCTCGCTGGTGGCCACCATCGTCACATCGCTCCGCGCGATGGAGAACAGCAGCAGCAGCGGCAGCGCCGCCCCCGCGTACGCCAGCACCAGGGTGTTGACCACGGACGCGATGTGGTCGCGCCCGATCCGCATCGCGGACCGGTAGATCTTGACCCAGCTCGCCCCCGGATCGGCCTCCCTCAGCTCCCACACGGCGGACGTCTGGGTGACCGTCACGTCGTCCAGCACCCCGAGCGAGCCGATCAGCACCCCGGCCAGCAGCAGACCGCGGATCTCGATTCCGGGGTAGAGGCCGTGCACCAGCCCCGTCTGGTCGTCGGTGTTGCCCGTCAGCTGGGCCCAGTCGATGAACAGCGAACCCAGCAGCCCGATCAGCAGCAGGGACACCAGCGTCCCCAGTACCGCCACCGACGTTCGCGCGGACAGACCGTGGCACAGATACAGCGTGGCCAGCATGATGGCGCTGCCCCCGACCACGGCGACCACCAGCGGATTGGAGCCCTGGAGTATCGCCGGCAGGATGAACAGCGTCAGCACCGCGAAACTGATGACGAGCCCCGCCAGCGCCAGCACGCCGCGCAACCGCCCGATCGCCACCACCACCACGGCGAACACGGCGGCGAGCAGCACCATCGGCACATCACGGTTGGTGTCGATGACGCTGTACTGGAGCTCACGCGGCGCCTTCTCGGAGTACGCGACGACGACCTTCTGCCCCGCCTCGTAGCTGCGGGTGGCATCAGGCGGCACGACCTCGGTGAAGGTGCGGCCCGCGTCCTTGCCCTCGGTGATCTCCACCGTCGCCTTGCGGCACGGCCCGTGCGCCCCCGAGCCCTCCCCCGGCGCGGCGCCCTGCTGCTGGGTGCCGCCGCCCGAACCGGCAGGCGGCTGGCGCACGTTGACGTCCTCGCAGTCGACCTCGACCAGCTTGGTGATCCGGGCGCCGAAGGTCGGCCGGTCGAAGCCCAGCCCCGAGTGGTCGTGCTGATGTCCGGGCGCACCGCCGGGCCACAGCACCACGAGTCCGGTCAGCACCGCCACCGCGAACGGCACCAGCACGGCGGCGATGACCTTCCGCAGATGCCGCGAGACGGGCGCGGCGGGCCCGTGACTGTGGCCGTGGCCGTGGCCGTGGCTGTGGCCGTGACCGGCTCCGTGGCCGTGACCGGTTCCGTGGCCGTGACCGGTTCCGTGGCCGGGCGCGTGCGCCTGCCCGTGTCCGGGACCGTTTCCGTGCCCCTGGCCATGTCCGGCTCCGTGGCCGTGGCCGGGCGCGTGCGTTTGTCCGTGGCCCGGCCCCTGGCCCTGTGCCTGGTCGTGCCGCCCCTGGTCCCGTGCCCGGTCGTGGACATGGCCCTGCTCCTGCTCGTGGACATGGCCCTGCGCCCGGGCGGGCCTGCGGCCGGGCCCGGGGACCTGGCCCGGCCCCGGCTGCGGGTACGGGCCGGCTCCCGGGCCACCGCCCCGGCCCGGGGGAGGGCCCGGCGGTCCGTACGAGGGGCCCGGCGGGCCGTACGAAGGGCCGGGCGGAGGGCCGTCGGGGCGCGTCGGTCGGTCCGGCGAGTGCGAAGGGGTCACCGACCGATCATCGCAAGAACGGCCATGCGGGGTGTTCAGTCCGGGCGGTGTGCCGTTAGCGTAGAGGCGCCTTTGCACATCGCGGGAGCTCCGAGCACGGGGCTGAGAGGGCGCTGACCTCCGTGGAAGGGACCACGGAAGCAGCTGCGCCGACCGCCGAACCTGTTACCGGGTAATGCCGGCGTAGGGAGTGGGTCTCATGACCACGCAGGATGCACACGCGCGCGCCGAGAACGCGACGGACACCGCCGCGGCCGGGAAGGCCCTCGGCTCGCACAAGGGATATCTGCAAGGACCGCGCCCGGACATCCGGGTCCCCGTCCGACGGGTGCATCTCACCAACGGCAAGGACGTGACGCTCTACGACACCTCCGGGCCGTACACCGATCCCGCAATCGACACCGACGTGCGCCGCGGTCTCGCACCGCTGCGCGAGAACTGGATCGTCCAGCGGGGCGACACCGAGGAGTACGCGGGCCGCGAACTGCGGCCCGAGGACGACGGCATCAAGCACACCAGCCCACGCGGTGGACTGCGCAACCTGGACGCCGTCTTCCCGGGGCGGCCACGCCAGCCCCGCCGCGGGCGGAACGGCGCCTCCGTCACGCAACTCGCCTACGCCAAGCGGGGCGAGATCACACCGGAGATGGAGTTCGTGGCGCTCCGGGAGAACCTGTCCGCCGAGTTCGTGCGGGACGAGATCGCCGCGGGCCGCGCCGTACTGCCCGCGAACGTCAACCATCCCGAGACCGAGCCGATGATCATCGGGAAGAACTTCCTGGTGAAGGTCAACGCCAACATCGGCAACTCGGCCGTCACCTCCTCCATCGAGGAGGAGGTGGAGAAGATGACGTGGGCGACCCGCTGGGGCGCCGACACCGTCATGGACCTGTCCACCGGGCGCAACATCCACACCACACGCGAGTGGGTGCTGCGCAACTCGCCCGTGCCCATCGGCACCGTGCCGCTCTACCAGGCGCTGGAGAAGGTGGACGGCAAGGCGGAGGAACTGTCCTGGGAGGTCTACAAGGACACCGTCATCGAACAGTGCGAACAGGGCGTCGACTACATGACGGTGCACGCGGGCGTACTGCTGCGCTATGTGCCGCTGACCGCCCGCCGCAAGACCGGCATCGTCTCGCGCGGCGGCTCCATCATGGCCGCCTGGTGCCTGGCGCACCACAAGGAGAGCTTCCTCTACGAGCACTTCAGCGAGCTGTGCGAGATCCTGCGCACCTACGACGTGACGTTCTCGCTCGGCGACGGCCTGCGCCCCGGCTCCATCGCGGACGCCAACGACGCCGCGCAGATGGCCGAGTTGGACACCCTCGGCGAGCTGAACCGGATCGCCAAGGCGCACGACGTGCAGACCATGATCGAGGGCCCGGGCCATGTGCCCATGCACAAGATCAAGGAGAACGTCGACCGCCAGCAGGAGGTCTGCGAGGAGGCACCGTTCTACACCCTGGGCCCCCTCACGACCGACATCGCGCCGGCCTACGACCACATCACCAGCGGCATCGGCGCCGCGATGATCGGCTGGTGGGGCACCGCGATGCTCTGCTACGTCACGCCGAAAGAACACCTGGGGCTGCCGGACAAGGACGACGTCAAGACCGGCGTGATCACCTACAAGATCGCCGCACACGCCGCCGACCTGGCCAAGGGCCACCCCGGCGCCCAGCAGTGGGACGACGCGCTGTCCGACGCGCGGTTCGAGTTCCGCTGGGAGGACCAGTTCAACCTGGCCCTCGACCCCGAGACGGCACGCGCCTTCCACGACGAGACGCTGCCTGCCGAACCGGCCAAGACCGCGCACTTCTGCTCCATGTGCGGACCCAAGTTCTGCAGCATGAAGATCTCCCAGGAGATCCGTGAGCAGCACGGGGCCACCATGGAGGAGGTCGAAGCGGGAATGGCCGAGAAGTCCCGGGAGTTCGCCGCCGCGGGCAACCGGGTGTACCTGCCGCTGGCCGACTGACCCCGGCAGCCGCCGTGTGGCCGCCCGCCCTGCCCCTGGGCGGGCGGCCACACAGGTGAGGGCGGTTCGCAGCTCCCCCCTCGTGCCACGAACCGCCCGGCTCTACGCGCGAAGCTGCGCGCGGGAACACAAGAGTAGTTGACTGAGCGTCAGTGTCCAATCACCTATCGATATAGGCGCATCGAGAGATTTACTCGGTTCGACACGTAGGGTGACCGAAGCGGAGGGTTTGACCCCAGCCACCACGGGCCAGACCTCCTGCATGTTCGTGGAACGTCCCGTGCTCAAACGGACCGCGCGCGCCGTACTCCTCGCCCCCTCCGACGGCCCGGGCCCCGGGGAACTGATCCTCATCAAACGCACCAAACCCGGACGCGAACCGTACTGGATCACCCCCGGCGGCGGCGTCGAACCCGGCGTCGACCGCACCGTCGTCGACGCGCTGCACCGCGAGGTCGCCGAGGAACTCGGCGCCCGGATCACCGACGTCGTCCCGGCCTTCGTGGACACGGTCAGTGACCCCGAAGAAACACCGGGCGGCGTGAAAGTGCAGCATTTCTTCGCCTGCCGGCTCGTCTCCATGGACCCGAGCCTCCGTCACGGACCCGAAGTCGAGGCCCCCTGCGGCGAGTACGAGATCGTCCGGCTCCCCTTCACGCCCGCGGGCGTGACCTCCGTCGGACTCGTCCCGGCGACCCTGCGCTCCTATCTGGCCGCCAACATCGAGGGCGTGCACGCCCTCCTCGCGCCCGATCTGGGGCGGTGACACACAGGACCGCCCCCGCGCCCCTCCCGGCCCCTCGGTCCGTTCAGGCGCTGGGGCCCTCGGTTCCCTGCCAGCCCCTTCGGCGCCCTCAGCCCTTCAGTTCCCTTCAGCCCTTCAGTTCCTTCCGCCCTTCGCCTGAAGGGCCGCGGGCGGCTGCCGCGCTGCCGTCTCCCATCGGCCTGCCGCCCTGCTGCCCTGCCCTGCCCTGCCGCCCGAATTTTCAGCCGAACCAGCCCTGGAACGCCCGGTCCGCACGCTCGCTCTCCATCTCGGCGCCCCTCCGCTGTGCCTCGGCCAGCGCCCGTTCGGCCTCCCTGCGCCAGGCGGAGACGTGCCGCGAATAGACGTCCTCGTCCCCGTCCTCGCCGCTCTCGCCGCCCTCGACGGCACCGCCCCGCGCCGTGATGGCGGCGGAGACCGCCGATGCCGCGCTCGGCCTCGTGGGCCGCGACGGCGCGGCATGCCGCCCGCGCGAGACCCGCGCCGGCACCGGCGCCACCTCGTGCGACGGCACGGCCCGGGGAGACGGGACCGGCGCCCGGTGCGCCTCCTGGGGCAGCCCCGCGCCTGGCGCTCCTCCTGTTGCCGGCGGGCCCGGTTCGGCGGGGGAGGGAGCGGAAGGACCGGCGCCGTCGGCCGGGGCGTGGGGCGGGTACGCCGGCAGGGGCGGCACCGTGGGGGGCGGTCCCGCGGCCGTGACCGCCGCGTCGGAGTCCGCGCCATGGGACCCGGCGCCTCCGGCCGCGGCCCCCGACCCGCCCAGGGGCCAGCCGGGCGCCGGCAGCCAGCCCGGCGCGGGGACGCCCGGCACCCGACCGCCCGGCACCGCCGCGTCCGCGCTCGGCGGAGCGCCCGCGGTGTCCGGGGCGTTCCCCACCGGCTGGGTGTTCGCCATCGGCGGGGTGTTCGCCTGGGCGGAGTGGTCCGTGGTGGCGGCCGGTGCGGGTGGGTTGCCCGTGGCGGAGGGGTTCCCCGCATCACTGCCCGGGCCCGGCAGGGTGCCTGCGACCGACGGAACCCGACCACCGTTCAGACCACCGTCCGGACCGCCCTTCGGCGGGACCTCCGCGGCCGACGCGGCGTCCCGGGCCGGACGGCCTCCCGTGGCCGGGGCGGGGTGCGTTCCCGGGGAGGCGTCCGTGGCCGGCGAGCCTCCCAGCACTGGCGGGGCCCCAGTGACCGGAGCGGCTGCCGGAGACCCGCCCGCCGCCGTTTCGGGGCCCGCCACCGACGCGGTGTCCGCCACCGATGCGGAGTCCGTCGTCGGCCCGGTGTCGCGCGTCGGCGCGGAGTCCGTCCCCGGCGCGGAGTCCGTCGTCAGGGCGGAGCCGGCGGCCTGCGCGGAGCCGGCGGCCCGTGCTGCGTCAGCAACCGGAGTGGGGACCGCCCGCGCGGGGGCCGCCGGGCCGGGGGTCGCCGGTGTGGTCGTCGTCGGGGTGGTGCGGGTCGGTTCCGACTCGTTCGCGGCGCGCGCCTTGCGTGCCTCACGGGCGTCGCGGGCCGCGCCGAAGAAGTCGCCGCCCTTGCGCTTGTAGTCGTCGGTGCCCCAGTCCCGCGCGGAGCGGCGGGGTGCCTTCTGAAGGTGCGGTATGTGCTTGGCGCAGTGGATGTACGCCTCCTCCACGTCGATGCGCACCCACAGCACGGCCCGTCGCCCCGGCACCGGGTCCTCGGGCAGGTCGGGGACCCAGGGGCGCAGTTCGGCGTCGTCCAGTACTTCGGCGCGGCCGTTGATGTGCAGCCCGATGCGGGCGCGGAGGAAGTCGATGAGGATGAGCCCGGCGTGCGGGTTCTCCTGGATGTTGCCGAGGCTGGCGTGGACGCCGTTGCCGCGGTACTCGGGGAAGACGAGCGTCCTCTCGTCGAGTACCCGCAGGAAGCCGGGCGGGCCGGCCCGGAAGCTGTTGTCGCACTCGCCGTTGCGGTCGGCCGTGGCGAGGAAGAACATCTCCTGCCGGCCCACGAAGTCCCGCATGCGCGCGTTGAGGTGGTCGAGCACCTGGTCGTCGTAGAAGCGGTTGGCGCGGTTCTGGGACCCGATGCGCTCCTGGAGGGCGTGTTCGCCGTCGCTGCCGGGGCGTCTTCTGGGCGGCGGCGGCCCGTAGCGGGCGTGTCCCGCGTGCCCGGTGGGTCCGTCCCCGTCGCCGTGTCCGTTCGCCTCACTCACCGCCGACATTCGTCCCTTTCTTCGAACCGGTCGTCCCGCGCCGTGCCGGAGCACCCCATCACTCAGGCCCCCTGTGCGACCAGTTCGTCGAGCGAATCGTGGCGTATGCGGTGGGTGGGGATGCCGAGTCCGACGAGTGTCTCGACCGCGATCCGGATCATTCCTGGCGGACCGGACAGGTACCCGTCGTAGGCGGACCAGGGCCCGTATCTGCGGACCGCGTCGGGGAGTTCACCGGCGAGCGCGTCGGGCGCGTCGGGGGTGCGGCCGGCGGCGACGACAGGGCGTACGGACAGCCAGTCGTAGCGGTCCTGGAGCCGCAGCATGGTGTCCAGGTCGTAGAGGTCGTGGTCGGTACGGGCGCCGTAGAAGACCTCCACGGGGCGGGGCCTACCCCGCCCGGCCACGTCCTCGACCAGGGCCTTGATGGGGGCGATGCCGGTGCCGCCGCCCAGGCACAGCAGTCCGCTGTCGGCGCTGTGGTCGACGGTCATCGAACCGGCGGGCGGCCCGAGCCGCAGCACGTCGCCGGGGCGGGCACGCTGCACGAGGGCGGTGGAGACCCAGCCGGCGGGAACGGCCTTGACGTGGAAGGTCAGCAGCCCGTCGGAGCGGGGCGCGGACGCGAACGAGTAGTGCCGCCACACGCGCGGCCACCAGGGGGTCTCCAGGCTGGTGTACTGGCCGGCGCGGAAGGGGTAGGGCTGGTCGGGACGGACGGTGATGACAGCGATGTCGGCGGTGCGGCGCTCGTGGGAGACGATCTCCGCGTCCCACCAGGGCGGCGAGTGGCGCTCGGCCTCGGCCGCGGCGTCGATCATCGTCTGGGAGATCGCGGTGTAGGCACGCACCCACGCCGCCTCGGTGCGCGGGCCCCAGGTGCGGGGCGTGTAGCGGGCGAGCGCCGCCATCAGGCATTCGCCGACGGCCGGGTAGTGGGTGGGCAGGGTGCCGTACTTGCGGTGGCCCCGGCCGAGGCCGGAGAGGTAGTCGCCGAGGAGTTTGCCGTCGTCGTAGAGGCGTACGGCCGTCAGCAGTGCGCGGAAGAGCCGGTCGCGCTGGCCGTCCATGGCGGCGGGGAACATCTCGCGCAGGTGCGGGTACTGGACGAAGAGCAGGGCGTAGAAGTACGCGGTCGCGGCGTCGGAGGAACGTTCCAGCTCCGCCATGCTGGCCCGGATCAGGTCCGCGTCCCCCAGCTCGGTGCCCTCGGCAGGAACGATTCCGCCGGTCTCGGCGGGGGCGCCGCCCGTACCGGCTCCCGCAACGGCTCCCGCGCCGCCCCCCGTTCCGCCGGGGCCGGCCCATCGGGCGTCAGCCGTACCGCCGTCGCCCCGCCCACCACCCGGAGCACCGGCCACCGGGCGCAAGCCGCGCACGGCGCGCAACCTGCTGAGGGCGGGGGTGCCGGCCGCCGCGGGCGCGCCCGCCGTCTTCGGCGTCGCGCCGGGGGGCTGTCCGGTGGTTCCGTCATCTGCCGGAGCGGGGCGCTCCGCGGGTGCCGCATCGGACGCCGGGGTGAACCACCCCCGTCCGCCGTTGCCACCGGCGGACGCTCCGTCGCTGCCCGACATGGTGGTCATGCTCGCCTCGCCTCGCACATCCTCCGGACGTCACATGTGCCGTCCGTGTTCCGAAAGTTTCGGCAATCCGCTCCCTGTGAACATCGTGCGGGGAACGCGCGGAAACCGTCGCCGTCCTCAAACACGATGCGGGAGGGACCCGACCATACCGTGAAGGCATCACTCCACAACCCCCGTTCGCGGTTCCGCCGAATTCCGTGATTCGGAACACCGCGGCGAATTACCGCGGCCGGGATACGAGTCCGTACGCCTCACGCAGATCGCGGCCGTTGTAGTGGTGGGAGGCTAGAGAGCGCACGTGGTGGTCGGCGTTGACGGCGACCGAGACGGGTACGGTGGCGAACAGCGCGGCGTCCGACATGGAGTCGCCGTAGGCGACGCAGTCCTGGGCGTGTACCCCGAATTCGGCACAGAGTTGCCCCGCGATCTTCACCTTGGAGCCCGGCGAGAGAATCCCGGAAGGGTCGAGGGGACGCAACGGATACTTCGTACCTCCGTTCGGCATTGCACGCGGAACCTCCGGCCAGTGAGAACCGTGCGTAGCGTCGGCCCCCCACTCCTGTAGTCGCCGCACAAAAAAATCCGGCGAGAGCGAAATCACCGCGCAGTGCTCGCCGTCGGCCCTGATCCTGGCCCAGACCTCGCGAATACCCGCCAGCCAGGGCGCACCGTCGAACGCGGCGTGCACGATCTCGTCGGTCAGCTCCGTCCACAGCGCGCAGGCCCGCGCGGCGAACTGCGGCGGCGTCAGCCCGCCTGCCGCGAAGGCCGCTTCGAGCTGCCGGATCTCCCGCTCGACGCCCAACTGCTGGGAGATCTCCACCGCCGCCGCCGAACCGTACAGGAGGGTGCCGTCGAGATCGAAGAGGTGCAGCCTGGGGCGGCGCCGCCCCGGCACGGGTCGCGTCCTCGTCCGCTGAGCCGGGTCCATGCGCCGATCGTACGAGGAACACCGGCGGCCCGACGAGGGAGTGCCCCCCGGGGTGGAGCCCCCGGGGTGGAGCCCCCCGGGGGCGGCGGGTCTCAGACGTTGCCGGTCCCGGCCGAGGAGCACGCGGCACTGCTCTGCACCGACGACACCGGGGACACCGACGACGCCGGGGACACCGACGACGCAGGGGAGAGCGACGGTGCCGGGGACGCCGAGCCCGCGCGGACCGGGGAGCCCTCGTGCGCCCGGGCCGTCCCCGTCGGCCGGCGCCGCTCCAGCAGGGCGGAGGCCGCCGCCAGGACGAGGGCGCCGACGGTGAGCGCGGCGCCCACCGGATTGGGCGAGGTGGGGCCGAACCCGGCGTCGAGGACCAGCCCGCCGAGCCAGGCGGCCAGCGCGTTGCCGAGATTGAAGGCGCCGATGTTCATGGCCGAGGCCAGGGTGGGCGCCTCAGCCGTCTGGTCCAGCACCCGCTTCTGCAGGGGCGGTACGGTCGCGAACCCGAAGGCGCCGATCAGGGCCAGGGTGACGGCTGCGGCGACCTTGTCGTGCGCGGTGAGGGTGAAGACCGCCAGCGCCACGGCGAGCGCGATCAGCGCGGTGAAGAGCAGCGGCAGCAGGGCCCGGTCCGCGAAGCGTCCGCCGGCCAGGTTCCCGGCGACCATGCCGACGCCGAAGAGGACCAGCAGCCAGGTCACGGAGCTGTCGGCGTATCCGGCGGCCTGCGTCATCATCGGCGCGATGTAGGTGAGGGCGGCGAACACGCCGCCGAAGCCGAGGACGGTCATCCCCATCGCGAGCAGCACCTGCACGTTGCGGAAGGCGGCGAGTTCGCTGCGGATCCGGGACCCGGTCCCCTGCCCGGCGCCCCGCGCCGGGCCGGAGCCGGCCTCGGGCGCTACCTGCTGGGGCACCAGCGCGGCGACTCCGGCCAGCCCGAGGACCCCGAGGGCGGCCACCGCCGCGAAGGTGACCCGCCAGCCGGCCTGCTGTCCCAGCAGGGTGCCGAGGGGTACGCCGACCACGTTGGCGACGGTGAGCCCCGTGAACATCAGGGAGATGGCGGCGGCCTTGCGGTGCGGGGCCACGAGGCCGGCCGCGACGATCGAGCCGATGCCGAAGAAGGCGCCGTGCGCGAGGGAGGCCACCACCCGGCCCGCGAGCATCACGCCGAAGACGGGCGCGACCGCGGAGATCAGATTGCCGAGGACGAACAGCCCCATCAGAAGCATCAGCATCCGCTTGTGCGGGATGCGGGTGCCGAGGATCGCGAAGACGGGGGCGCCGAGCAGGACCCCCACCGCGTAGCCGGAGGCCAAATAGCCGGCGGTGGGGACGGAGACGCCGAAGTCGGCGGCGACCTCGGGCAGCAAACCCATGATCACGAACTCGGTCGTCCCGATACCGAAGGCACCGACGGCGAGTGCCAGCAGGGCGAGAGGCATGAGCGGGCCTTCCCACAGTAGATGCGTATAACGTTTAGCAGCGTGCACATTAATTGCACACGCCTGCTATTTGCAAGCGCGGGTATACCGTCGAATGGCCTACTCTTGGTGGGGAGCCCCGTGGACGAGCGAACGAGGCAGCTCGTCGACGACGGAAGGAGCCCCCGATGACCCAGCGCCCCGACCCCGGCCTCGCGCACGGCTGGTGCGCGCTCTCCGCCCTGCACGGCCGGATCGAGGCACACATCGAACGGGCCCTCCAGACCGGCCACGGCCTCAGCGTGCGGGAGTTCTCCCTCCTGGACGTGCTCAGCGAGCAGCACGACGGGGACGGCGGCCACTTCCGGATGCACCAGCTCGCCGACGCCGTCGTCCTGAGCCAGAGCGCGACGACCCGGCTCGTCACCCGGCTCGAGGACCGCGGGCTGCTGCGGCGGTACCTGTGCCCCGACGACCGGCGCGGCATCTACACCGACGTCACCGAGGCGGGCCACGCCCTCCTCGACGCGGCCCGCCCCACCCACAACGCGGCCCTCCGCGAAGCACTCGACGCCGCCGAGGCCCGGCCCGAGCTGGCCCCGCTGGTCGCGGCAGTCCGCTCCCTCCCGGCGGAACGGCAGGCGTAGCTCATCCGCGCCGGCCGGCCGGCGCCCGCCGCGGCCGTGCCCGTGGAACGGGGGGCGTAGGCTGCGGAGGATGACCACCGCAGCCACCGGTGCGGCGGCGTCGGACGAACCGGCCGCCGCACCCCACACCGAGGGGTTCACCGTCCGCCGGGCCACCGCCGAGGACCTTCCCGAGATCGTCGCGATGCTCGCCGACGACCCGCTGGGCGCCACCCGCGAGAGCCCCGACGACCCGGCCCCCTACCGCGAGGCGTTCGCCCGCATCGACGCCGACCCCAACCAGCACCTCGTCGTCGCCGAACGCGACGGCCGCACGGTCGGCACCCTCCAGCTCACCGTGATCCCCGGCCTGTCCCGGCGCGGCGCCTCGCGCGCGCTGATCGAGGCCGTCCGCATCCACGCGGACGCACGCGGCTCCGGACTGGGCACGCAACTGATCACCTGGGCGATCGACGAGGCCGGGCGCCAGGGGTGCGCACTGGTGCAGCTCACCTCCGACGCCACCCGCGTCGAGGCCCACCGCTTCTACGAGCGCCTCGGCTTCGAGGCCTCGCACCTGGGCTTCAAGAAGCCCCTGACCTGAACCGGCCGGCCCGGGCGGGTCCGTTCATCGCCCCTCCGCCCCGCACCCGCTGGACCGGGGCCGGGCCTTGGGCGGGTCCGGTTCGCGGGACCGGCCCGGCAGGCCGACCTGCCGCCGGCCACCGCCCTCCCGGCCTCGGGGCAGCGCCCGGGGCCCCGGGGGGGTCACAGCCGGGCCGCGCGCTCCAGCATCGCCAGGAAGTCCGCGCGCTCCCGGGCGGTGAAGCCCTCCAACAGCGCGTCGTTGGCGCGTTCGGCGGCAGCGGCGCAGCGCGCCAGCAGCCGCTCCCCCTCGGGCGTGAGACTCACGGCGTTCTTGCGCCGGTCGGCGGGATCGGGTGCGCGCCGCACATAGCCGTCGCCCTCCAGGTCGTTGAGGATGCCGACGACGTCCTTGGGGTCGAGGGCGACGCTGCGGGCGAGTTCCGCCTGTGCGACGGGCTGGTGGTCACTGGTGGCGGCGAGCACCACGTGGTGCCACATCCGCAGTCCCTCCGCGGCCAGGGCCTCGGCCACCAGAGCGCGGCCCCGCGCGGCGGCGCGTCCCAGCAGCCAGCTCGGCAGCGTACGGATGAGGGCGGGGGCGTGCGGCGTCTCCGGCATGACAGCACCCTATCGTGAACGTTGGGGTTCCCCACGAAAAACCGTTGGCATTCCCCACGATTCGACTTACTGTTGGTTTTCCCAACGATTCGTCGATCCCGGGAGCACGATGCGCCGCGTCCGACACACCGCCGAAGCCCTCACCCTCCAGCACGTCCCCGCCCCCGCACCCGGCCCCGGCCAACTCCTGGTGCGGACCGAGGCGATCGGCGTCACCCTCCCCGCCGTCCGCGCCCTCACCCCCCGCCCCGGCCACACCGGCCCCACCCCGGACACCGCGCCCCGGCCCGTCGCCGGAGAGGTCGCGGGAACCGTCGAGGCCACCGGCCCGGACGTCACCGGATACGCCCCCGGCGACCGCGTCACCGGGCTGTGCTTCGGCGACGCCTACGCCGAACTCGCCGTGCTGGAGGTCGCGATGGCCTCACCCGTACCCCGAACCGCCACCGCGGACGAGGCCGTGGCCCTCCTGCGCGGCGGTCTCGTGGCGTACGGCGCACTGGATGCGGCACGGCCGCAGCCGGGCGAGACCGCACTGATCACCGGCGCGGCGAGCGGGGCCGGCCACCTCGCCCTCCAACTCGCGCGCCTCCGGGGCGCCGGCCGCGTCGTGGCGGCCGTCAGCGACCCCGCCGCCAAGGGGCCGTTCCTGCGCGACCTGGGCGCCGACTCGGTCATCGGCTACGACGGCCCCGACTGGCCGGCCGCCGCGCGGGAGGCCCCTGCCTACGTGCTCGACGCCGTGGGCGGCGAGCTGCTCGCCCCCGCCGTCCGCGCCCTGGCGGACGGCGGACGGCTGATCGCCTACAGCTCGGGCAGCGGCCCCCTCACCGGTCACGACCTGCTCTCGGGCGGCAAGACCGTCACCGGGTTCCAGCTCGCCCGCGTCGCCCGCGACCAGCCACACCGCTACACGGCGTGGCGCGACGAACTGTGGCGCCTCCACGCCACGGGAGAGCTACGCCCCCGGATCGCGGCCCGCATCCCCCTGGAGGACGCCGCCACCGCGCACGCGCTCCTCACGGACCGCGCCAACCTCGGCAAGGTGCTGCTCATCCCCTGACCCCGCCCGTCGCCCCTCCGGCCCCTCCGGGCCCACTGCCCCACCGGTGCCGCGGCTTCAGGGGCCCGGCCGGGGCACGGGTCCGGAATCCGGGGCCAGGCGGCCGAAGTCCGGGGAGTGTTGACGGAATTCGGCTCCCGGGCCCCCGGGGTGGGCCAAGGCCCGAGCTCACAAGCCGTCCAGCCCACAGCCGGACAGCTCGCAGGCCACAGCCACAGCTCGCAGGCGGCGGCAGACCACGACCCGCGATCCACAGACCGCACCCGTCACCTCGCAGCCCGCAACTACCGGCTCACAACTCGCGGCCACACGGCCCACGGCCAAGGGCACGGCCCACGGCCCACGGCCCACGGCCCACAGCATGGGCCAAGAGCCCCCCGGCCAGGGGAACGGGCCAGGGCGCGAACCACGGCACGCAAACCACGACACGCGAACCCCGGCAGGCGAACCACAGCCCTCACCCCACAGCCCTCACCCCACGGACCGCGGCCCCACGGCCCGTCTCAGCGGCCGAGGCGCTCCAGCACTCGGGCGCGCAGCAGGGTGTACTCCTCCGAACGCCGCAGCGGGCGGCCCACCGGGCGGGGTACGGACACCCCCTCCGTCACCACCTGGCCCTCCCGGAACTGGTCCCGGGTCAGGTCAACTTCGCGGCCACCCGGCAGCCGGTTCCACCAGTGGAAGCCCTGCCGTTCGCCGTTCAGCGCGTACACCTCGCCGCACATCAGCTCGCCGCCCAGCAGATCGTGCACCACCAGGGCCGTCACATCGCACTGTCCCCACGCGGGGTTCGCGGGGCTCCAGCCCGCGCGGGCCAGGTCGTCCGGCGAGCAGGTGTCCGCGCCCCAGGACTGGCGCAACGCCCACTCGATACGACCCAGCGCACCGTCTATCCCGCCCGATTCCCCCGCACCCGCGCCCGCGACCTCGACCGCATCCACACTCATGCCCGCAAGCATGCCCCACCCCACTGACAACGACCCCTCCTTTCCTCCGCCACCTGCCCCGCACACCGATCCGTCCGGCATGCGACCCGCATCGCGGCCACCGGTCGCGGAGGCCCCTGCGTAGCTGCCTCCCGGCGACGAGGACGGCGAGTCGCTCGGTATACCCGGGAATGTGCGTACTCGCCCGTGCCCGACCAGCCGGTGCCACGGCATCGACTGCTCGGGCACGGGCTGCCCTTCGCGGTTCACCGGACGGAGCCGCACGGTGCGGCCGGCCGCGTGGTCGGGGATCGTCCGGATGACGGCCAGCAGACCGTCCGCCGCGCCGCGCACCAGACCGATCCGCTTCGTGTGGGTGGTGGAGGCGATCAGCGTTCCGATGGCGGTGTCGTCCATGGCGGCGCGGTTGTCCACGACGGCGGGCGCCCCGCTGAGCACGTCGCGGGCCCCGGCGGCGAACCGGCGTGCACCACCTTCGCCCTCCCCGTCAGCAAGTCCACCCAGAGCGGCCACTTCAAGGTCCTCCGGGAGGCGGGCGTCATCCACCAGCGTCACGAGGGGACCCGGCGTCCGAACCGGCTGCGCCGCGACGATCTCGAAGCGCGCTTCCCCGGCCTCCTCGCCCTCGCCGTCCCCCGGGGCCGGGACGTGATCGCCGGCTGGTGACCCGGGCCGCCGCCGTCCGGGTCCCCTCGGCGGAGCGGCCCGGCGACGGTGCTCGGGGCCGAGCGTCGCGCGTCAGCGCAGGCGGCGCGCCCGCAGCACGACGTCGTGGGTGTGGTGCGTACCGGCCGGAGCGGGTGTGGTGCGCGGGCGGGTCTCGTCGACCACCACGGCCCAGTCGTCGCCGAGCAGCGGGACGAAGTCGTGCGGATGGCAGAAGTCGGCGGCGGTGAAACCGCCCTCCAGACGCTCCGGCAGCCCGTCCAGGGCGTGGAAGACGAACAGGAACGTGCCACCGGGGGCGACGGCGTCCAGCAGACCCCGCATGGCGCTGTCGCCGGACCGGCGCAGCAGCGGGAGGAAGTGCGCGGACACCAGATCGAACGCCCCGGCCGGGAGCGGCGTCTCAGCCGGATCGGCCCGCATCCAGGTCACCCGGTCGGCGACCCCCGCGGCGGCAGCGGCGGCGGCAGCGCGCTCCAGGGCCACATGGGAGATGTCCACCCCGGTGACCCGCCAGCCCTGCCGGGCCAGCCACAGAGCGTCGCCGCCCTCCCCGCACCCCACGTCCAGCGCCCGCCCCGGCGCCAGGCCGGTGATCTCGGTGACGAGCACCCCGTTGGGCTCGCCGCTGAAGAGCTGGTCGTGACCGCGGTACTTCTCGTCCCAGAACTCTGCGTCCATGTGCTGCTCACCTCGGGTCGGGGGCCAGGGGCCGGGATCGGGGGGATCACGGGCCGGGGGCCGCGCCGCCGTGGCGCAGCGCCGACGGACCACCGTGCCGCCGTGCGGTACGCGCGGTCGCCGGCTTCCGGACCGGACGGGAGGGCCCGTATGTCCCACCCTGTGACCACCTCCCGGGCACCGACAAAATTCTTTGCCGAAGCCGCAAGTGGCATGGAGGGCGGCGCAGCAGGGCCTCGACGGCCCGCGAGGACTCCCCGGACGCGGGGACAACGGGGAACACGGGGCGTCGTGGAGGCCGTGGACGCCTCGTGACCGGGAGCCGATGGGTGCGCGGCTCTCAGCCCTGTTCCCCGTCGCCTCCCTCGCGGCTCCCCTGAGCACCGGCCGCCGTACCTGACTCTGACGCACCCGTGGCACCCGTCGCGTCCATCCCGCCCGGCACGCCGCTCTCCTGGGTCTCGTGCGGAAGCAGCGGGAACAGCCGGGCGATGAGGGCCACCGGCCGGGCGCCGTCGGGCCTGGCCAGCGGACGGCTCTCCCGGTCCTGGTAGGGGGCGAGGGCCCGGCGGACGGCGTCCGCCACCCGGTGCATCTCCTCGGGGGTCAGATAGGTGATCGCGCTGAACGACTCGTCGTGACGCCACTCGGAGGGTGCCTGGTCGCGGTGGCCGAGCCACCGCTGCCAGCTCTCGTCCTCCAGGCCGCGCGCGAGATCGCCGAACGGGGCGGCCGGCGGCGCGTCCGTGGTCGCGGTCCGCCGTCGCAGCCGCCACGGCCGAGCCCGGCCCCCGCCGTGCGGGGCCTCCTCGACGAGTCCGTGACGTGCGAGCTGACGGAAGTGGAACGAGCACAGGCCGGAGCTGTGGCCCAGCCGCGCGGCTGCTTCCGTCGCCGTGGCGGTGCCGACCTCCGCGAGGAGTTCCAGCAGGGCCGTACGCACCTCGTGCTCGGGCAGTCCGCCGTCGGCACCGGGTGTCGGGCGGGGTGCGGGGGCGAGGTCGTCTTCAGTCACTTTGCAAAGTCTGCTACTTTGCAAAGCGCTCGGCAAGTGGCAGCACGAGGAACACCCGGCGGCGGTGGCATCCGTACGCCCCGGACGGTGTGCGCAGAAGAGGAGACAGCAATGGCTGTTGACGGTGAACGGTCCCGGTTCGTCGCCCGGCAGGTCCACGTCCAGGGGCGGCCCGTCGACTCCTTCCCCGACCTGCCGCCCGAGGCGGAACGGGGCTCTCCGCGCCGCATCACCGAGGTCGGCGAGGAGGTCCTCAGCCGGCCCTGCCGCGAGGTGACGGCGTTCGGCACCTCCGAGCTGTCCTCGCTGATCGACGACATGTTCCTGACTATGTACATCGCCGACGGAGCCGGTCTCGCCGCCAACCAAGTGGGCGTCGACCTGCGGCTGTTCGTCTACGACTGCCCCGACGACGAAGGGAACCGGCACGTCGGCCACCTCATCAATCCCGTCCTGGAACTGCCCGACGCCGGCAGCCGCAGGCTCATCGACGACTACGAGGGCTGCCTGTCCGTGCCCGGCGCGGCCATGCCGCTCCCCCGTACGGACCGGGCCGTCGCCCGCGGCTTCGACAAGGACGGCAATCCCCTGGTGATCGAAGGGACCGGCTATTTCGCCCGGTGCCTGCAACACGAGACCGACCACCTCTTCGGCCACCTCTACCTGGACCGGCTCTCCAAGCGGGACCGCAAGGAAGCCCTGCGCCAGAGCGAGGCCCGCCGCGAGGGGGTCTTCGCCCGGCGCGCGAGGAAGACCGCCGAACTGGGACACGGCTGAGCCCGCCACGGCCTGCCCGCCCTGCCCGCCTTGCCCGCCCGGACAGCAGGTTTCACGTGAAACAGCGCCCCGACAGCTCCGTTCCACCGGCGCGGCCCGCAACTCCCGCCCACGGGCCCGCGTCCGGCGCCGTTCCGCTCATGGTGAAGCCCGCCCGCACCGGGCCCCGCCCTCACTACAGTCCCACCGCATGACGACGGTCACCACACGCACGGTCACATACCCGGCGGACGGCCTCACGATGGTCGGGCACCTCGCGCTCCCCGCAGGCGACGGCCGCCGGCCCGCGGTCCTCATCGGCCCCGAGGGGCCGGGCCTCAACGACTTCCAGCGCCGCCGGGCCGACGCCCTCGCCGAACTCGGCTACGTGGCGCTGGCCTTCGACCTCCACGGCGGGCGCTGGTTCACCGACCCGGAGGAGATGCTGGCGCGCGTCACTCCCTTGCTCGCCGACCCCGACCGGATGCGGGAGATCGGCCATGCGGCACTCGACGTGGTACGGGCCGAGCCGCGGACCGACCCGGCGCGGATCGCCGCCATCGGCTACGGCACCGGGGGCGCCATCGCGCTGGAACTGGGCCGCGACGGTGCCGACCTGCGGGCGATCGGGACGGTCAACGCACTCACCACGGGCCGGCCGGGCGAGGCGGCGCGCATCCGCTGCCCCGTGTGGGCGGGGGTCGGTTCGGAGGACCCGATCATGCCGCCCGCGCAGCGGGACGCGTTCGCCGCCGAGATGCAGGCCGCGGGCGTGGACTGGCGCCTCGTGGTCTACGGCGGGGCCCTGCACGCCTTCCACCACCCGCCGGTCGATCAGAACGTGGTGCCCGGCGTCGGCCACCACCCGAAGCACGCCCGGCGCGCCTGGCAGGACATCGTCGCCCTGCTCACCGAGTGCCTGCCCGTGACGGAGTGACCCGGAGCATCGGGACGGCCCCATTCCCTCCCCGGAGCGGGGGCGGCGGGACCGGGCCGCGGTGACCACCTCGGCCGGTGTCCCCGAGATGCTCTCTCACGAGCGTGGGCCGTGGCCGGCGGTGGCGGCGGGGGGACGGACCTCCAGCACGACCGCCGTACCGGCCACGGTCCGGTCCTCGTGCATGCTGATCCGCTGACCGGTTTCGACGTGCCGCCAGTGGGACGGTGTGAGAGGCAGGAGGCGAACGGTGGCCCGGCCGCCGGGTTCCAGGAAGGGCAGGTCCTCGATCCAGAGCCCGGCGATGCTCACCGCGGCACCGCCGGTGGGCGAGAGGTTCCCGATGTCCCACATGGGCCGCAGGACACCGTGACCGGGGATCGGTGTCCGGCGGCGGGCTTCTGCGGCCGGGCGGAGCGTCAGGTCCGCGCGGACCATCCCGTTGCGGATCTCGGAGGACCGCCAGCGGCACCACGCCGCACTCCGCTCAAGACGGAGCTGCTCGGCCGCCTCGGCCAGCTGCTCCCAGAACGACAAGGGCAGTGGATGCCCGTCCCCGAGCTCCTCGAGCAGGTTCAGGGCGATCTGCCATTCGTCGCGGACGAGGTGGTCCCGGACGTCCCGCACCGTGAGGTCGTTCTCGGTGGCGCTCTCTTCCGGGACCAGGAGAGAAGCCGATTCGAGCAGTTCGGTGACGTCCATGGGCTGATTGTCGAGGTCGTGGCCGGGGCGCGTCGCCACCCGGGAGGGAGGGGCGCCCGCCGGCCGGCCGGCAGTGCTCAGCGGGCGAAGCGGCGGGCGATGCCCAGCGCGCTGAAGTCGACGGTGGCGCCCACCATACGGGCACGGATGAGCACGCCGACGGTCCGCACGGCGATCATCGCCAGGACCATCAGGACGAAGGCGGTGCCGTAGGTCTCGGGCGCGACCTGGTGCTCGGCCGAGAAGGTCGCGAGCGAGTGGGTGAACCAGTGGGTGGAGCCGTAGGCGAAGCCCATGCGCAGGGCCATCGCGGCCGTCCACAGTGCGGCGTAGGGCCAGCCCGCGACGGTGACCAGGCGGGAGTCGTCCGGGTCGCGGCGGACCTGGATGAGGGCGATCGAGGCCAGCCCGAACAGCAGGCCGACCGCGAGCCCGGCCGCCTCGATCAGGTGGGCCGTGGTTCCGGAGGGGATCTCCTTCAGGTACTTGAAGCCGACACCCGCCACGATCCCGACGGGCAGGAGCAGCCGCCTGGCGTCCGGACGCCGTGTGCCGAGCTGGGTGGCGAGGATCGCGATGAACAGGCCGGTGTAGAGCAGGTAGTCGCCAAGGCTCACGGTGTCTCTCCAGTGGGGTCGGGCTCGCCGTTTACATCTCCGATGATGTATCTCTAGAGATTGATCTGTCAAGATGCATATATTGGAGATGCATCGCAGGAGATGTAAATTGAGGGGATGGAGATGAGCGACCTGTATCAGCTCGGCCGCCGACTGGCCGAGATCGCCCTCGACGGCATGGGCGCCGACGCACCCGATCTCGCCCCCGGCGAGTTCCTGGTCCTCCAGGACCTCTTTCTGAACGGCCGCAGCTCCGTGGGCGACATCGCCAAACGCACGGGCCTGGCCCAAAGCCGCGTCTCCACCAGCGTGCGGTCCCTGGTCGGCCGCAACTGGGTCATCACCGCGGCCGACCCCGCAGACAAGCGCAAAACGCTGGTCGACGTCACCGAACCCATCCGCGCCGCAGGCCAGCAGCGCCGGGCCGGACGCGCCGACAAGACCCTGACCGACGCCCTGACCGAGGCGGACGACAGCGAGCGGGCCGCCCTCATCACGGCGCTCGAACGCCTCCACCAACTCCTCGTCGCCGGCCGCACCCATCGGCGCTTCCCGGACACGGTCAAGCGCTGAACCGCCGGGTGTCCCCCGTCAGCACCGCACCGGCCATGCCCCCGTGAGGGACCGAGAAGGGTCCTCAGATCCGTCCCTCAGGTCTGGGCCATGTCCACGAAGCGGGAGTAGTGGCCCTGGAAGGCGACGGTGATGGTGGCCGTGGGGCCGTTGCGGTGCTTGGCGACGATCAGGTCGGCCTCGCCCGCGCGCGGGGACTCCTTCTCGTAGGCGTCCTCGCGGTGCAGCAGGATCACCATGTCGGCGTCCTGCTCGATGGAACCGGACTCGCGCAGGTCGGAGACCATCGGCTTCTTGTCCGTGCGCTGTTCGGGGCCACGGTTGAGCTGGGAGAGGGCGATCACGGGGACCTCAAGCTCCTTGGCCAGGAGCTTGAGGTTCCGGGACATCTCGGAGACCTCCTGCTGGCGGCTCTCGGGGCGCCGTGAGCCGCCCGTCTGCATCAGCTGGAGGTAGTCGATGACGATCATCCGCAGGTCGTTGCGCTGCTTGAGGCGCCGG
Organism: Streptomyces albus subsp. albus; assembly: GCF_000725885.1. GTDB lineage: Bacteria > Actinomycetota > Actinomycetes > Streptomycetales > Streptomycetaceae > Streptomyces > Streptomyces albus. Next base: position 187,968 of record NZ_JODR01000001.1, read on the forward strand.
CACTTGGCGCGGATCTCCATCATCGACAGGTTGGGCGAGTCGTCGATGTAGAGCGGCGCGTCGGTGACCGCGGGCATCTGCCGGGCGAGCCGCGTCCAGTCCTCGTCGGTCATGGAACCGGACCGCATGTGGTGGAGCGCCACCCGCGCCTCGGCGGAGAGCAGCCGCATCGCGATCTCGTTCCGCCCCATCTCCAGCGAGAAGATCACGCTCGGCAGGGCGTGCTTGATGGAGCAGGCCCGGGCGAAGTCGAGGGCCAGGGTGCTCTTGCCCATGGCCGGGCGGGCCGCGATGACGATCATCTGGCCGGGGTGGAGGCCGTTGGTGAGGGAGTCGAGGTCGGTGAAGCCGGTGGGGACACCGGTCATCTGGCCGCTGCGCGAGCCGATGGCCTCGATCTCGTCGAGGGCGCCCTCCATGATGTCGGCGAGGGGGAGGTAGTCCTCGGTGGTGCGCTGCTCGGTGACGGCGTAGATCTCGGCCTGGGCGTTGTTGACGATGTCGTCCACGTCGCCGTCGGCGGCATAACCCATCTGGGTGATACGGGTGCCGGCCTCGACGAGACGGCGCAGCACAGCCCGTTCGCGGACGATCTCCGCGTAGTAGAGGGCGTTGGCCGCGGTGGGGACGGCCTGGACGAGGGACTGGACGTAGCCGGGGCCGCCGACGCGGGCGATCTCGCCGCGGCGGGTGAGTTCGGCGGTGACGGTGATGGGGTCGGCGGGCTCGCCCTTGGCGTACAGGTCGAGGATCGCCTGGTAGACCGTTTCGTGGGCGGGGCGGTAGAAGTCCTGGCCCTTGAGCGTCTCGACGACGTCGGCGATGGCGTCCTTGGACAGCAGCATGCCGCCGAGGACGGACTTCTCGGCCTCCAGATCCTGCGGGGGCACCCGTTCGAAGCCGTTGGAGGGGCTCTCCGCACCGCGTTCGTGCTGTTCGGGGAGGGCGGCTCTGTCTCCCGTGCGGCTGCCGGGGCGGGGGCCGCGGGAGCCGGCGCCGTTGGCGTAGCCACCGCTTCCGTTGCCGTACTGGGCGCGGGGGGCGGGCTCGTGGGCGACGGGGAAGCCGTCCTCGGGGGGCAGGCCCGCGGCCCAGGCCTCGTCGGCGGGGTCGATGTGGTCGACGTGGTCGGGCTGCTGCGTCATCCGCTGCCTCCTCCCACGGCTCCGTCGTACGGCACAGTCTTACGGCACAGCACTGACAAAGGCTGGCAGTCGTCTGGCCCTGTTCCGGGTTACGGCGCGTCGGTACGGCAGTGAAGAACCGGGGAACGGCGGGCAGGCGCTGGTACACCGTAGGGGGCTCGGGCGGTTCAGCCAATCACCTTATCCACAGGGTGGTGTGGACAGTCGCCCCCATCCTGTGGAGAAGCTGCCGAAAGCTGTGCACGATCCGGGGGACAGCGCTGTGGATTACTCGCGACGACCCCTCGCCCACCCACTCTGACCTGCATATTCGCCATCCACCGGCTGTGCGGGGAAAAAACTTCCCCACCATCCTCCCCGGAGGGTCACCCTGGGTGTACGAGCCTGTCCTGTACGACGTACGGTAAGCACCCCTCGCCCCTTGCGCTCATTACCTGTGGATGTTTGGATCGAACCTATGAGCTCCGCTTCCCCGACCGGGCGCACCGATGTGCGGCGCCACGACCGCGAGATCATCGCGCTCGCCCTCCCGGCCTTCGGCGCGCTCGTCGCGGAACCCCTCTTCGTGATGGTCGACAGCGCCATCGTCGGACACCTGGGCACCCCGCAGCTCGCCGGTCTCGGCGTCGCGGCGGCCCTCCTCCAGACCGGCGTCAACATCTTCGTCTTCCTCGCCTACGCGACCACCGCCGCCGTGGCCCGCCGGCTGGGCGCCGACGATCTGCCGGCCGCCCTGCGGCAGGGCATGGACGGCGTCTGGCTCGCCCTGCTGCTGGGCCTGGCCGTGATCGCCGTCGCGGTGCCGACCGCGCCCTGGCTCATCGACGCCTTCGGCGCCTCCGCGACGGCCGCCCCGTACGGCACCACCTATCTGCGGGTCAGCGCCCTCGGCATCCCCGCCATGCTCATCGTGCTGGCGGCCACCGGAGTGCTGCGCGGACTCCAGGACACCAAGACGCCGCTGTACGTGGCCGTCGGCGGCTTCAGCGCGAACGCGGCACTCAACGCACTCCTCGTCTACGGCGCCGGACTGGGCATCGCCGGCTCCGCGTGGGGCACCGTGATCGCCCAGTGGGGCATGGCGGCCGTCTATCTGACGGTCGTGATCCGCGGCGCCCGCCGCCACGGCGCCTCCCTGCGGCCCGACCTCGCCGGTATCCGCGCCAGCGGCCGGGCCGGAGTGCCCCTGCTGATCCGTACGCTCTCGCTGCGTGCCGTGCTGATGATCGCGACGGCGGTGGCCGCCCGGCTCGGCGACGCGGACATCGCCGCCCACCAGATCACCCTCACCCTGTGGTCCCTGCTGGCGTTCGCGCTGGACGCCATCGCCATCGCGGGACAGGCCATCATCGGCCGCTATCTGGGCGCCTCGGACGCGGCGGGCGCCCGGGCGGCCTGCCGCCGGATGGTGCAGTGGGGGGTGCTCTCCGGTGTGGTGCTGGGACTGCTGGTCGCTCTGGTCAGACCGCTGTTCATGCCGCTGTTCACCACCGACGCCGACGTCATCCACCAGCTCACGCCGGTGCTGCTGGTGGTGGCCGTCACCCAGCCCGTCGCCGGGGTCGTCTTCGTGCTGGACGGGGTGCTGATGGGCGCCGGCGACGGCCCGTACCTGGCCGGCGCCATGCTGGTCACCCTCGCCGTCTTCGCCCCCGTCGCACTGCTGGTCCCCGTCTTCGGCGGCGGACTGACCGCCCTGTGGTGGACCGTCGCCGGCGTGATGATGGGCACCCGACTGATCACCCTGGCGCTCCGGGCCCGCTCCGGGCGGTGGGCCGTGACGGGCGCGGTCCGCGCCCGGTGACGCCCGAGCCGGAAGCGGTGCCCGCCCCACCGGGGGCGGCCATCGCCCGGGAAGGGGCTCGCGGACGACGAAGAAGGGCGCACCCGCAAGGGGTGCGCCCTCCTGTGTGAACCGTACCGACGCGCGTCAGGCGGCGGCGACGTTCACCTCGACCGTCGCGGCCACATCGGCGTGCAGCCGGATGGTGACCTGGTGGGCGCCCAGCGACTTGATGGGCGAACCCACCTCGATGCGGCGCTTGTCCACGTCGGGGCCACCGGACGCCTTGATCGCGTCGGCGACGTCCGCCGGGGTGACGGAGCCGAAGAGGCGGCCCTGGTCGCCGGCGCGCACCTTCAGGCCGACGTTCAGGCCCTCGAGCTGGGTCTTGATCTCGTTGGCCTGCTCGATCGTCGCGATCTCGCGGATCTTGCGGGCGCGGCGGATCTGCTCGACGTCCTTCTCGCCGCCCTTGGTCCAGCGGATGGCGTAGCCGCGCGGGACCAGGTAGTTGCGGGCGTAGCCGTCCTTCACCTCGACGACGTCACCGGCGGCACCGAGGCCGGAGACCTCGTTGGTCAGGATGATCTTCATGCTGTGGTCACCCTTCCCTTATCGCGCGGTGGAGGTGTAGGGCAGCAGCGCCATCTCACGGCTGTTCTTCACGGCCGTGGCGACGTCGCGCTGGTGCTGGGTGCAGTTGCCGGTGACCCGGCGGGCACGGATCTTGCCGCGGTCGGAGATGAACTTCCGCAGCAGGTTCGTGTCCTTGTAGTCGACGTAGGAGATCTTCTCCTTGCAGAACACGCAAACCTTCTTCTTCGGCTTGCGAGCAGGCGGCTTCGCCATTGTCTACTCCTATGAGTTCGCTCAGAAGGGTGGCTCGTCCGAGTAGCCGCCACCGTTGCCGCCGGGGCCGCCGCCCCAGCCGCCGCCACCGCCCTGGCCGCCACCGGCCGGGGCACCCGTGGCCCACGGGTCGCCCGCGGGAGCGCCGCCCTGGGAACCGCCGGGGCCGCCGCCCCAGCCGCCACCGCCGCCGAAGCCGCCGCCGCCCTGGCCACCGCGACCGCTGGTCTTGGTGACCTTGGCCGTGGCGTTGCGGAGGCTGGCGCCGACCTCGTCGACGTCCAGCTCGTAGACCGTGCGCTTGATGCCCTCGCGGTCCTCGTAGGAACGCTGCCGAAGACGGCCCTGCACGATGACGCGGGTGCCCTTGGTGAGGGACTCGGCGACGTTCTCAGCCGCCTGTCGCCAGACCGAGCAGGTCAGGAACAGGCTCTCGCCGTCCTTCCACTCGTTGGTCTGCCGGTCGAAGGTGCGGGGGGTGGACGCGACGCGGAACTTCGCGACCGCCGCTCCGGAGGGGGTGAAGCGCAGCTCGGGGTCGTCGACGAGATTGCCGACGACCGTGATGACGGTCTCGCCTGCCATGGGGGAACCTCTCGGCGTGCTGCTGGCTGCTGTGGTGCTCGGGTGCTGCGTGCTCGATGACGCTGCGGTGTGGCGTGATGCCGGTGCTACTCGGGGGTCGGCCTCAGTGGGTCGACGGGCGCAGGACCTTGGTCCGCAGGACGGACTCGTTCAGGTTCATCTGCCGGTCGAGCTCCTTGACCACAGCAGGCTCGGCCTGGAGGTCGATGACCGAGTAGATGCCCTCGGGCTTCTTGTTGATCTCGTAGGAGAGACGACGACGGCCCCAGGTGTCGACCTTCTCGACCTTCCCGTTGCCCTCGCGGACGACGGAAAGGAAGCTCTCGATCAGGGGGGAGACAGCGCGCTCCTCCAGATCGGGGTCGAGGATGACCATCACCTCGTAGTGACGCATGTGGAACCCACCTCCTCTGGACTCGGCGGCCACGGTCGTTCCGTGGCAGGAGGGTCGTGATGCGTGGTCCGTGCCCGGACGCGGCCGGGAGCGTTCCCGGGGCGGGGCACAGAAGGGACAGCGTACCCGGCCGCTGCCTTCCGGTTGAAATCCGGGGTGGTTCCGGCGCAATCTGGACACGTCAGGTGTGAGCGGCGTTACAGTTCCGCCCCGCCTGAGCAGGAACCCGGAACGAGGAGCCCGGAACTCTTCCAGGAGGTGCCGTATGGCTCAGGCAGTCCGCTGGAACAATCCTCTGTCCTATCTGAACTCCGACGGCAGGCGGCATCCTGTCGAGAACTCGTTCGCGACCGTCACGCTGGTGCTGGGCGTCATCGCCGTGGTGTGCGCATGGTGGCAGGGCCTGCACGTACTGGGGTCGGTGGTCGGGCTGGCCGGTGTGCTCACCGGGGCCTGGGGCCAGTACATCTCGGCGACCACCGGTGAACGGTTCGTCACGATCATCGGTCTGGGCGCCGCGGGTGCCGGCTTCTACATCAACATGATGCACGGCGGTTTTCTGATCTAGCCGCGCCCCGCGGGCCACCGGGCGACAGGGCCCCGGCGGGGCCCCGGCGGTGCGCCGGCCGGGCGCCGACGGGGCACGGGCGGTACGCCGGCGGTGCCGCAGCGGTACGCCGGCAACGCGCCGGCGGGGCCGCGGAATGCGCCCCGGCCCGCCCGGCCCTGGGCCGAACGGGGCGTTGCGGGGCACAGTAGGCTTCCGGCGAGCATCTCTCAGTTCGCCGGAGGAGCGTCCCGCCATGAGCCTGACCCTGAGGACCATCAGCCGAGAGCAGCATCTGGCGTATATCCAGAGTCTGCCGTCGGCCAGCCACTGTCAGGTGCCCGCCTGGGCGGATGTCAAGAACGAATGGCGCTCGGAGAACCTGGGCTGGTTCGACACCCGCACGGGTCAGATGGTGGGTGCCGGGCTCGTGCTCTACCGGCAGCTGCCGAAGGTCAAGCGGTATCTGGCGTACCTGCCCGAGGGCCCGGTGATCAACTGGTTCGCCCCCAATCTGGACGAGTGGCTGCGCCCGATGCTGGACCACCTCAAGAAGCAGGGCGCCTTCTCCGTGAAGATGGGCCCGCCCGTGGTGATCCGCCGCTGGGACGCCGCCGCCATCAAGAAGGGCATCCAGGACCAGGACGTCAAGCGGCTGCGGGACATCGAGGCCACCCACATCGAGCCGCGGGCCTTCGAGGTCTCGGACAAGCTGCGCCGGATGGGCTGGCAGCAGGGCGAGGACGGCGGCGCCGGCTTCGGCGACGTCCAGCCGCGCTACGTTTTCCAGGTGCCCCTGGAGGGCCGCTCCCTGGAGGACGTCCACAAGGGCTTCAACCAGCTGTGGCGGCGCAACATCAAGAAGGCCGACAAGGCCGGTGTGCAGGTCGTGCAGGGCAACATGGCCAACCCGTACGACCTGGACGAGTGGCAGCGGCTGTACGAGATCACCGCGGAGCGCGACAAGTTCCGGCCGCGTCCCAAGGCGTACTTCCAGCGGATGTGGAACGTCCTGAACGCCGAGGACCCGCACCGGATGCGGCTCTACTTCGCCGAGCACGAGGGCGAGCGGATCTCGGCGGCCACGATGCTCATCGTCGGCGGCCACGTGTGGTACTCCTACGGCGCCTCCGCGAACCACAAGCGGGAGGTGCGGCCCTCCAACGCGATGCAGTGGCGGATGCTCCAGGACGCCTACGCGCTGGGTGCCAGCGTGTACGACCTGCGCGGCATCAGCGACTCCCTCGACGAGAACGACCATCTCTTCGGCCTCATCCAGTTCAAGGTGGGGACGGGCGGGCAGGCGGCCGAGTACCTCGGTGAGTGGGACTTCCCCCTCAACAAGCTGCTGCACAAGGCGCTCGACATCTACATGTCGCGGCGCTGAGTCCCGCCGCGGCGGCTGCCTCCCGTACCCCCCGACTAGACCCAGAAAGGTTCCGTACCGGCCATGGCGCTCTCCCTCTATGTCGACACCGATCGCTGGCGGGCGCACCAGCAGGCGGTGATTCAGCAGTTCCCCGGGATCGTTCCGGTCTGCAAGGGCAACGGTTACGGCTTCGGCCACGAGCGTCTGGCCGAGGAGGCCACCAAGTTCGGCGCCGACATCCTGGCCGTCGGGACGACGTACGAGGCGGCCCGCACCAAGGACCTGTTCAGCGGTGACCTGCTGGTGCTGACCCCCTTCCGCAAGGACGAGGAGCCGGTGCCGCTGCCGGACCGCGCCGTCCGTTCCGTCTCCTCGGTGGAGGGCGTGGGTCTCATGCGCGGGGCCCGCGTCGTCATCGAGGTGATGAGCAGCATGAAGCGGCACGGGGTGACCGAGCAGGACCTGCCCCGGCTGCACGCGGCGATCGACGAGGTGCGGCTGGAGGGCTTCGCCATCCATCTGCCGCTGGACCGCACGGACGGTTCGGACGCGGTGGAGGAGGTCATCGCCTGGATGGACCGGCTGCGCGCCGCCCGGCTGCCGCTGCACACGATGTTCGTCAGCCACCTCAAGCCGGAGGAGTTCGCCCTTCTCCAGCAGCAGTTCCCGCAGACCCGGTTCCGCGCGAGGATCGGCACCCGGCTGTGGCTGGGCGACCACCGGGCCACCGAGTACCGGGGCGCGATCCTGGACGTGACGCGGGTGGCCAAGGGTGACCGGTTCGGCTACCGGCAGGCCAAGGCGCCGGGCGACGGCTGGCTGGTCGTCGTCGCGGGCGGCACCTCGCACGGGGTGGGCCTGGAGTCCCCCAAGGCGCTGCACGGCATGACGGACCGCGCCAAGGGCGTGGCCCGCGCCGGACTGGCCACCGTGAACCGCAATCTGTCCCCGTTCGTGTGGGCCGGCAAGCAGCGCTGGTTCGCCGAGCCGCCGCACATGCAGGTCTCCATCCTGTTCGTCCCGTCGGACGCCCCGGAGCCGCACGTGGGTGAGGAGCTGACCGCCATCCTGCGGCACACCACGACGACGGTGGACCGCACCGTGGACCGCTGACCGGCCGCGCATGCGTGAGGGCCCGGCAGGTGCGCACCTGCCGGGCCCTCACGCATGCGGTCGGGGGAACGCCGTCAGCGCTCCACCTTGCCGTCGATGAAGTCCTGCACGTTCTGGCGGGCCACATCGTCGAAGTACTGGACGGGCGGGGACTTCATGAAGTAGGAGGACGCCGAGAGGATCGGGCCGCCGATGCCGCGGTCCTTGGCGATCTTCGCGGCGCGCAGCGCGTCGATGATGACACCCGCCGAGTTCGGCGAGTCCCACACCTCCAGCTTGTACTCCAGGTTCAGCGGCACGTCACCGAAGGCGCGGCCCTCCAGCCGGACGTAGGCCCACTTGCGGTCGTCCAGCCAGGCGACGTAGTCGGAGGGGCCGATGTGCACGTTGTCGGCGCCCAGGTCGCGGTCCGGGATCTGGGAGGTGACGGCCTGCGTCTTGGAGATCTTCTTCGACTCCAGCCGCTCCCGCTCCAGCATGTTCTTGAAGTCCATGTTGCCGCCGACGTTCAGCTGCATCGTGCGGTCCAGGATGACGCCGCGGTCCTCGAACAGCTTGGCCATCACCCGGTGCGTGATGGTCGCGCCGACCTGCGACTTGATGTCGTCGCCGACGATCGGCACACCGGCGGCGGTGAACTTGTCCGCCCACTCCTTGGTGCCGGCGATGAAGACCGGCAGCGCGTTGACGAAGGCGACGCCCGCGTCGATGGCGCACTGCGCGTAGAACTCGACCGCGGTCTGGGAGCCGACCGGCAGGTAGCAGATCAGCACGTCGGCCCGGGCGTCCTTGAGCGCCTGGACGACGTCCACGGGCTCGGCGTCGGACTCCTCGATGGTCTCGCGGTAGTACCGGCCCAGGCCGTCGTAGGTGTGGCCGCGCTGGACGCTGACGCCGGTGGGCGGCACGTCGCAGATCTTGATGGTGTTGTTCTCGCTGGCGCCGATCGCGTCCGCGAGGTCGAGTCCGACCTTCTTGCCGTCGACGTCGAAGGCGGCGACGAACTCGATGTCGCGCACGTGGTAGTCGCCGAACTGGACGTGCATCAGGCCCGGGACCTTGCTGCCCGGGTCGGCGTCCTTGTAGTACTCGACGCCCTGCACCAGCGATGCGGCGCAGTTGCCGACGCCGGCGATGGCTACGCGAACCGAACCCATTCCGGTTGCTCCCTGTGTGTTCTCGCTGAGGCCGCGCCAGGCGCGGGACCTCATCTGTCGGTGTTGTCGGACGGACCCGGCGCGGGACGGTCCGGACGGGTCTCGCGCGCCGGGCGCCCCGTGTGCTCGTCGCTCTTCCGCTCGCTCCCCTTGCGTTCGCTCTCGATGAGCTCGGTGAGCCAGCGGACCTCGCGCTCCACGGATTCCATGCCGTGGCGCTGGAGTTCGAGCGTGTAGTCGTCGAGGCGCTCGCGCGTACGGGCCAGGGAGGCGCGCATCTTCGCGAGCCTCTCCTCCAGCCGGCTGCGGCGTCCTTCCAGGACGCGCATCCGTACGTCGCGCGAGGTCTGGCCGAAGAAGGCGAAGCGGACACCGAAGTGTTCGTCCTCCCACGTATCGGGACCCGTCTGGGAGAGCAGGTCCTCGAAGTGCTCCTTGCCTTCGGCCGTAAGCCGGTAAACGATCTTCGCCCTGCGCCCGGCGAGCGAGCCCGCCTGGGCGCGCGCGGACGGGGACGTCTCCGGTCGGCCACTGTGCTCCTCCACCAGCCAGCCGCGCTGCACCAGCGCCTTGAGGCAGGGGTAGAGGGAGCCGTAGCTGAAAGCTCGGAAGACGCCGAGCGAGGTGTTGAGCCGCTTGCGCAGCTCGTAACCGTGCATGGGGGACTCACGGAGCAGTCCGAGCACGGCGAATTCGAGGACGCCGGAGCGTCTGCTCATCGTCCGCCACCTCCGTCCGCTTCCGGTCGTCCCGCACGTGGCCGGGCACGTGTCCCGGCCGGTGTCTCGCTCTGATGTATCGACTCGATACATCCCGACGATAGAACGGCCCTTCGGGAGCGACAAGAGGGGGACAGGTGAAGGGACGTACATCACCGATTCACCGCAGCTGCTTTGCGTCGATTGAGGCGAATACGGCCTAAGAGGCGTTTTGGAGCTGCGTAGTCTGTCGGCTGTGCAGACCACCGGGAACCGTGCGACGTACAGAAACGTCCTCGTCCTGGGTGCAGTGCGTGCGGGCGGGGCAAGGCCGTCGTCCCCGCGCACTCGGGGGGACCAGAAGCCAACTGCCACCTTCAGGCGCTACGCCCGCCTGCCCGAGGAGTAACTGTTCCAATGAGCGGAAACCGTCGAAAGCCGCCGCAGGGGCGCGGCCGTCGCGCGGCACAGCCGCCACCGTCTTCCGGACGCCGGGCGGCACAGCGCGGCGGGGGGCACACACCGGCCTCCAACCCGGGCGACGCCTACGGCAGGAGCGAGCCGGGCGCGTACGGGGGCCGCGCCGCCGCCCGGCGAGCCGCCCAGGGAGGCGGACGGCGACGGGCCGCCGCGGCGGCCAACGCCCAGACCGGCCGGCGCGGACGCGGACGTGCGCCCGAGCGCAAGCGGTTCATCGATTACCCGCGCGCGGGCAAGTACGGGGTACGGCGCTGGCTGCCGTCCTGGAAACTGCTGACCGGGCTCTGCCTCGGCGGCCTCGCCCTGCTGGTCGGCCTGGTGGGCATCGGACTGCTGATCGTGCAGGTGCCCAACGCAAAGGCCGCGGCGCAGCAGCAGAAGAACGTCTACTACTGGGACGACGGCACGCAGATGGTGGTGGCCGGCAAGGGCGACCGCAACCGGCAGGTCGTCGACATCAAGGAGATCCCCGCGTCCATGCAGTGGGCGGTGATCGCCGCGGAGAACGAGTCCTTCTACCAGGACAGCGGTGTCGACCCGATGGGTATCGTCCGCGCGCTCGGCCGGATGGCGATGGGCGGCGAGACCCAGTCGGGCTCCACCATCACCCAGCAGTACGTGAAGAACACCTACCTCGACCAGTCGCAGACCATCTCGCGAAAGGTCAAGGAGCTGCTGATCTCCATCAAGGTCGACGCCAAGATGGACAAGAAGGACATCCTCGCCGGCTATCTGAACACCGGCTACTACGGTCGTGGCGCCTACGGCATCCAGGCCGCGGCCCAGGCGTACTACGGCAAGGACGCGGTCGACCTCAGCGCCAGCCAGAGCGCGTTCCTGGCCGCGACGCTCAACGGCCCCAACCTCTACGACCCGGCGGGCGGCATCGGCTCGGCGGCGACCAAGGAGAAGAACCTCAAGCGGGCGGAGGCCCGGTGGTCCTGGACGCTGGACCGCGAGGTGGCCATCGGCCGGATGCACAAGTCCACCCGCGACCGGATCAAGGCCGAGGGCTTCCCGATGCCCCGTGAGCCGCAGAAGGCCACCGAGCTGAAGGGGCAGATCGGTTATCTGGTCGACCTGGCCGACAACTACGTCGTCAGCGCCACCAAGGACAGCAGCCACCCCATCACCAAGCGCCAGCTGGAACTGGGCGGGTACCGCATCCACACGACCTTCAACAAGAAGAAGATCGACCAGATGGAGAAGACGGTCGCTCAGGTCAAGAAGGCCAACATCGACCCGAAGGCCCGCAAGCGCGACAAGTACGTGCAGTTCGGCGGCGCCTCCGTCAGACCGTCGGACGGTGCCATCAAGGCCGTCTACGGCGGCGAGAACGCCATCACGCACTTCACCAACAACGCCGACTACACCGGTGTGCAGGTGGGCTCCACCTTCAAGCCGTTCGTCATGGCAGCGGCCATGCGCGACGGCGTCCGCGACCCCAAGGGCCCCGTCGAGCAGGGGCCGGACACCCGCACCCGGGTCTCGCCCAAGAGCATCTACGACGGCGACAACAAGGTGAAGCTGCGGGACTACAACGGGACCGTCTGGCACGACAAGGACGGCAAGGAGTGGCACCAGCGCAACGACGGCGACGAGAGCTACGGCGACATCTCGTTGCGCACCGCGATGCAGCACTCGGTCAACACGCCGTTCATCCAGCTCGGCATGGACGTCGGCCTCAGCAAGGTCAAGCAGGCGTCGCTGGACGCCGGTGTCAATGAGGACAGCCTCGCCAAGACGACCCCGACCTTCTCCCTGGGCACCTCGGCGCCCAGCGCCATCCGGATGGCCAGCGCGTACGGCACCTTCGCCGAGGACGGGACCCAGACGGACCCGTACTCGGTCACCAAGGTCGAGCGGAAGGGCGTGCAGGTCTACAAGCACACCAAGAAGACCAAGAACGCCTTCGAGCCGGCCGTCGCGCACAACGTCACCAACATGCTGGAGACCGTGGTCCAGAAGGGCACCGGTACCACCGCGAAGGCGCTCGGCCGCCCCGCGGCGGGCAAGACGGGTACCACCGACGACAACAGGTCGGCCTGGTTCACCGGCTACACCCCGCAGCTGTCGACCTCGATCGGCATGTGGCGGGTCAACGACAAGGCCAAGTCCCAGCGCTTCTTGTCCATGTACGGCGTGGGCGGCGAGAAGCAGATCCACGGTGCCTCGTTCCCGGCCGAGATCTGGACGAAGTACATGAAGGAAGCGCTGGAGGGGACCCCGGTCAAGTCCTTCCCGCCGCCGGAGCCGATCGGCGAGAAGATCTACGGGGACGGCGCGAGCCCCGACCCGACGCACACCGAGACGGCCACCACGCCGCCGCCGAGCCAGGACCCCACCGACGACGAGTCCCCCTCCAAGGAACCGTCCGACGAGCCGTCCACCACGCCGCCGCCGAGCAAGTCGAGCTGCCCGCCGCTGGACCCGTCGTGTGATGACGACGATGACGGTGGCAACAAGCCACCGAACGGCGGCAGCGACAACGGAGGACCCGGCGGAGGACCCGGCGGTGGTCCGGGTGGCGACGACGGGGACACCGGCGACAACGACGACGGACCCGGCCAATGGTGGGGCGGGCCCAACGGCCGGAGAGAGTGAGCAGGACAGCCGTCCCACGACGGCACAGCTGAGGGAAGGCCCCCGGCGCGGACCACGCGCCGGGGGCCTTCGCGTGGGAGCGCGCGGACAGGGGCGTCCGCGTCCGAGCCCGTGAGGGCGGCGTTCACGTCCGGTCTGTGAGGGGGCCGTTCGCGTACGAGCCCGCGTGGGAGGCGTCCGGGTGGGAGGGCGCTGTGAGGGAGGTGTTCGCTCGTGGACCCGTTGCAGGAAACGTTCGCCTGCGGGCGCACGCAGCAGACTTTCGCCTGCCGACCCACGCAGCAGACGTCCGCGCGACAGGCCGTGCCGGTGCCTCCGCGGTGGGAGCGCGCGCCAGGGCAGGCGGCCCCTGGGGGCCGGAGCGCGGGCCCCATCCGGCGGGCTGCGGTCACGTCGGCGTCTTCCTCTTCCGCATTCCTCGGCCGGGCGGGTGCCGGGTTCGTACGGTGCCGTGCGGCAGGATGAGGGCCATGACGAGCGCCCCCACCGCCCGGAATTCCTCAGAACCGTCCCGGCCCGCCGCGGAAGGCGACTCCCCGGACACGTCCTTCCCGGTCCGCCCCACCGACCAGGACGAGGTGGCCGCCGCGGCGAGCGAAGTGGTCGGCGGGCGCGCGGGACGGCGCGCCCTGCACGGCAGCGGCTGGTGGACTCCGGTCCGCGCGGTGGTCGCGGTCGCCCTGGGGATGTTCGCGCTCGGCATGCTCCAGAAGGTGCCCTGCCTCGACGACGCCTGGTTCTCCGGTCAGACGGCGCAGTACGTCCACGCCTGCTACTCCGACATCCCGCACCTCTACACCGGCCGCGGCTTCGCCGACGGACTCCTGCCGTACTTCGACCACCTCCCCGACCGGATCTCCGGCGGTATGGAGTACCTCGAATACCCGGTGCTGACCGGTGCGTTCATGCAGATCGCCGCGATGCTGACGATCGGCGGGGACTCACTGCGCCAGGACCAGCAGCTCTACTGGGTCGTCAATTCCGTGATGCTGATGGTGTGCACGGCGGTGCTGGTGGTCTGCGCCGTACGCACCCACCGCAACCGTCCCTGGGACGCCATGCTGGTCGCCCTCGCGCCCGCCCTCGCCCTGACGGCCACCATCAACTGGGACCTGCTGGCCGTCGCCATGACGGCCGCAGGCATGCTCCTGTGGTCCCGTTCGCGCCCGCTGGCGGCCGGCGTGCTGATCGGTCTGGCGACGGCGGCGAAGCTCTACCCGGTGCTGCTGCTGGGGCCGCTGCTGGTGCTGTGCTGGCGGGCCGGCCGGTGGGGTGCCTTCTTCCGGGCGGCCGGCGGCGCCGCCCTCTCCTGGCTGGTGGTGAACGTACCGGTGATGGTGCTGGCGCCCGACGGCTGGGCGAAGTTCTACACCTTCAGCCAGGAGCGGCCGGTGGACTTCGGCTCCCTGTGGCTGGTCATCCAGCAGCGCACCGGGAACCCGCTCGGTGACGCCAATGTGTACGCCATCATCCTGATGGTCCTGGGCTGCGCCGGTATCGCCGCCCTCGCCCTGTGCGCACCCCGCAGGCCCCGGTTCGCCCAGCTCGCCTTCCTGGTGGTCGCGCTGTTCATCCTGACCAACAAGGTCTACTCCCCGCAGTACGTGCTGTGGCTGATCCCGCTCGCCGCGCTGGCCCGCCCCAAGTGGCGTGACTTCCTCATCTGGCAGGGCTGCGAAGTGCTGTACTTCGTGGGCATCTGGATGTACCTCGCCTACACGGGGAGCGGGGACAAACGGCAGGGGTTGCCCGAGGACGGCTACCAACTGGTCATCCTCGCCCATCTGTTGGGCACCCTGTTCCTGTGTCTGATGGTGGTCCGCGACGCACTGCGGCCCGAGCACGACCCGGTACGCCGCGACGACGGCTCCGACGACCCCGGTGGCGGTGTCCTGGACGAGGCACCCGATGTCTTCACCCTCGGCGCCCGGACCGCCACTCCGAAGCTCCAGCGTTCCACTCCCCAGCCGGCGCGGAACGTCGTGCGGTGGGGCACGGCACGGGAATGAGTACGTGGCCCTGCGTGCCGTCGCGGCGCGGCACGGGAATGAGCGCGCAGGTCGAACCAGCCGTCCAACTTGCCCTCCCGCAACTCGGTCGCGGCGCGGCACGGGAGTGAGCACGCAGGACCATGCGTCCCGGCCCGGCGCGGCACAGGAGTAAGTAAGGGGAGCACGCGTGATGTTTCACGTGAAACCGCCGGAGTCCGGCACCGCTGTGTGAGGCTGTTCCCATGTCCGTCGCCCGTGACCTGCGCGCTCTGCTCCGCTTCCCCGACTTCCGGAAGCTGCTGACGGTACGACTGCTCTCGCAGCTCGCCGACGGCGTCTACCAGGTCGCGCTGGCGGCGTACGTCGTCTTCTCCCCCGAGAAGGAGACCTCTCCCGCCGCCATCGCCTCGGCCCTGGCCGTACTGCTGCTGCCCTACTCGCTCCTCGGCCCCTTCGCCGGCGTCCTGCTGGACCGCTGGCGCCGGCGGCAGGTGCTGTTCTTCGGCAATGTGCTGCGTACGGTGCTGGCCTCGGTCACCGCAGCCTTCGTCCTCGGCGCCGTCCCGGACTGGCTGGTGTTCCTCTCCGCGCTCACCGTCACCGCCGTCAACCGCTTCGTCCTCGCCGGACTGTCCGCCGCCCTGCCCCGCGTGGTGGACGGCGAACGCCTCGTCCTCGCCAACTCGATCTCCCCGACCGCCGGCACCCTGGCCGCGACCCTCGGCGGCGGTGTCGCCTTCGTGGTGCGCTTCCTCGCCCCCGGCACCGGCCGCTCCTCCGACGCCCTCGTCCTGCTGACCGGTGCCGGGATCTACCTGCTCAGCGGTCTGGCCGCACTGCGGCTGGGCAAGAACCAACTCGGCCCCGACCCCTCCGAGGTCCAGCCCAGGGTGCTGGCCGCCGTGGCGAGCACCGCCCGCGGACTGCTGGCAGGGATGCGCCACCTCGGCGCCCGCCCCACCGCCGCGTACGCCCTGGGGGCGGTCACCCTGATGCGGTTCTGCTACGGGGCGCTCACCGTGACGGTGCTGATGCTGTGCCGGTACGCCTGGAACGGTGCCGACTCGGCCGAGGGCGGGCTCGGGCTGCTCGGTCTCGCCCTCGGTCTTTCCGGGCTCGGCTTCTTCGCCGCCGCCGTGCTCACCCCCGCCGCGGCCGGACGGCTGGGGGTCTTCCGCTGGATGGCACTGTGCGCGGGTGCGGCGGCGGTGCTGGAACCCGCGCTGGGGCTGCCGTTCGCACCGGTGCCGACCCTGACCGCCGCCTTCGTGCTGGGGCTGGTCACCCAGGCGTCGAAGATCGCCACCGACACCGCCGTGCAGACCTCGGTGGACGACGCGTACCGGGGCCGGGTCTTCTCCCTCTACGACATGCTCTACAACGTCGCCTACGTCGGGGCCGCCGGTGTGGCCGCGCTCATGCTGCCGCCCGACGGCCGTTCCGCCGCGGTCGTCCTCGGGGTCGCGGTGCTGTACGCGGTCATCGCCCTCGCCGTCCTCCGTGTTTCACGTGAAACAACCACGCTCGGCGGGGGCGGGGAACAGTCGGAGCCGGTCAGCCCTGCTGCTGGGCCGCCCACCACTTCCTGAGCTCCGCCACCGCGGCATCGTGCCCCAGCGGCCCGTGCTCCAGTCGCAGCTCCAGCAGGTGCTTGTACGCCCGGCCCACCGCGGGGCCCGGCTTGATGCCGAGTTCCCGCATGATGTCGTTGCCGTCCAGATCGGGACGGATCGCGTCCAGCTCCTCCTGCTCCTTGAGCCGCGCGATGCGCTCCTCCAGCCCGTCGTACGCCCGGGAGAGGGCCTGGGCCTTGCGCTTGTTCCGCGTGGTGCAGTCCGAGCGGGTCAGCTTGTGCAGCCGCTCCAGCAGCGGGCCGGCGTCCCGTACGTAGCGGCGCACCGCCGAGTCCGTCCACTCGCCGGTGCCGTAGCCGTGGAAGCGCAGATGCAGCTCGACCAGCCGGGAGACGTCCTTGATCATCTCGCTGGGGTACTTGAGCGCGGTCAGCCGCTTCTTCGCCATCTTGGCGCCTACCACTTCATGGTGGTGGAAGGAGACCCTGCCGTCCTTCTCGAACCGCCGGGTCTTCGGCTTGCCGATGTCGTGCAGCAGTGCCGCGAGCCGCAGCGTCAGGTCGGGACCGTCGTCCTCCAGGTCGATGGCCTGGTCCAGCACGGTCAGTGAGTGCTCGTAGACGTCCTTGTGCCGGTGGTGCTCGTCCCGCTCCAGCCGGAGCGCGGGCAGCTCGGGCAGCACCCGCGCGGCGAGCCCGGTGTCCACCAGCAGCCGCAGCCCCTTGCGGGGCCACCGCCCCAGCAGCAGCTTGTTGAGCTCGTCCCGCACCCGCTCCGCGGAGACGATCTCGATCCGGTCCGCCATCTGCGTCATGGCGGTCACGACCTCCGGCGCCAGATCGAAGTCGAGCTGGGCGGCGAACCGCGCGGCCCGCATCATCCGCAGCGGGTCGTCGGAGAAGGAGGACTCCGGCGTCCCCGGCGTACGCAGCCGGCGGGCGGCCAGGTCCTCCAGGCCGCCGTGCGGATCGACGAACTGCTTCTCCGGCAGCGCGACGGCCATCGCGTTGACCGTGAAGTCGCGGCGGACGAGGTCCTCCTCGATGGTGTCGCCGTAGGAGACCTCCGGCTTGCGCGAGGTGCGGTCGTACACCTCCGACCGATACGTCGTCACTTCCAGGACAAAGTCCGACTTCTTGATCCCCACGGTGCCGAAGGCGATACCGACCTCCCACACCGCGTCCGCCCACGGCCGCACGATCCGCAGCACGTCCTCGGGCCGCGCGTCGGTGGTGAAGTCGAGATCGTTGCCGAGCCGGCCCAGCAGCGCGTCCCGTACCGAGCCGCCGACCAGCGCCAGGCGGTACCCGGCCTCCCGGAAGCGGCGTGCGAGCTCGTCCGCCACCGGCGAGACCCGCAGCAGCTCGCTGACGGCACGCCGCTGCACCTCGCTCAACTGCTCGGCCACCGGACGGTCGGCTGGCGGCGTCGAGGGCGCGGCGGAGGGCTTGTCCTGGCTGTCACTCATGGCGTTCGGCACAGCAGCACAGGGTACGTTGCCACGGCCCGGCGCGGTGCGCCCGTGCCCGGGGGAGGCCCGGCGGACGCATTGGTGATCTTGTAAGGGACGGCGCGGCACTTCCGCCCTCCGGGCATCGTTACCATCAGGGATCCAGAACGGGGACCGCACCACCAGTACGGCATCGAGTACGGCATCAGTACGGCAGCACAAATCCGCACGATCCAGTACGGCACCACCCAGTACGGCACCACCCAGCACCAATCGACGACGGACAGACGACGGGATGGACGAGCGCGTGGCCGAGGCGGCTGAGAGGCAGGCTCCCCCTGGCCGGAGGGGGACGAACCGCTGGAGGCGCCGCGCCACGGCGCTCCTCCTCGCCGCGCTCCCCGCCCTCGGGAGCACCCTCCCGGCGGCGGCCCCCGCCACCGCGGCGCCCGCCTCCCCGACGGCCGCACAGAGCACCACGGCCCAGTCCGCGGCCCACCGCGCCACCACGCAGGCGGCGGCCGGCCGGACGGCCGCCACAACAGCCGCTGCGGCGCTCCAGGGCACCGGCTCCCGCAGCGCCCGCGTCTCCGTGAACGAGGTCACCCCCGCCGTCCCCGCGGCCGGCGACACCCTCACCCTCAGCGGCACCGTCACCAACACCAGCGGCAGCACGCTGAGCCACCTGGAGATCGCCCCCCGAATCGGCCCCACCCTCGGCTCCCGCAGCGCCATCGAGCAGGCCGGGCGCCGGCAGGGCTATCTGTCCAGCGCCGACGGCACGGAGGTGTCCGGCGGGCACCGGGTGAAGCTCTCCGGGCTCGCCCCCGGCATCACGAGGTCCTTCGCGCTGAAGATCCCCGTCAGCGATCTGCACCTGGGGGCCGACGGCGTCTACCAGCTCGGCGTCTCCCTCACCGGGCAGACCCGCACCCGCCCATACCCGCAGGTGCTCGGCATCGGCCGCACCTTCGTGCCCTGGCACAAGAAGAACACCGCGTCCCGGACGCGGATCACCTACCTGTGGCCGCTGATCTCCAAGCCGCATGTGACCGCCCGCACCCAGTCCGACGAGCAGCAGACGCCGGTCTTCCGCGACGAGTCGCTGGCCAAGGAGCTGGCCCCCGGCGGGCGCCTCCAGGAGATGCTCGAACTCGGCAAGGACCTGGACGTCACCTGGGTGATCGACCCCGACCTGCTGGCGAGCGTCGACATGATGGCGGGCCGCTACCGGGTGCTCAAGCCCGGGGGCACCCCGGACGACACCGTCGCCGGCAAGGGCCAGGAGTACGCGCAGCACTGGCTCGACGAGCTCCAGCGGGCGGTCCGCGGCAAGGACGTCGTCACCCTGCCGTTCGCCGACCCCGATCTCGCCTCGCTCGCCCACCGCGGGACGACCGTGCGCGGCGCGCTCGGTTCGCTGAGCCACGCCACGACGCTGGCCCGGAACACGGTCGAGACGGTGCTCCACGTGAAAGCGAACACCGACTTCGCCTGGCCCTACGAGGGCGCCGTGGACACCTCCGTCGTGGACGTGGCCACCTCGGCCGGGGCCCACAACGTCATCGCCCGCAGCGACAGCGTCCGCGACCCGGGCCTCTCCTACAGCCCGACGGCCGCCCGGCCCATCGGCAGCGGCACCACCGCGCTGGTCGCGGACGCCCGGCTGTCCACCGCCTTCGAGGGCGACCTGTCCCGGGCGGGCGCCTCCTCGCTGGCCGTGCAGCAGTTCCTGGCGCAGTCGCTGGCGCTCGCCGACCAGGCGCCCTCCCGTACCCGCAGCATCGTCGTCGCCCCGCAGCGCATGCCGAGCGTCTCGCAGGCGCAGGCGATGGCGGCCGGTGTGAAGGCGCTCAGCGACAGCAGCTGGGCGGGCACCGCCGACCTGACGGACGCCGCGGAGGCCACGCCCGACCCGCGCGCCCAGCGCCGGATGCCCGCCCCGTCCTCCTACCCCGCCTCGCTGCGCCGCAGCGAGCTGCCCACCGCCGCCTTCGAGCAGGTCCGCAAGACGAAGGAGGGGCTGGACGACTTCAAGGCGATCCTCGACACCCCCGAGCGCGTGATGCCGCCCTTCAGCACCGCCATAGACCGTGAGGTCTCCAACGCCTGGCGGGACCACAGCGGAAGCGCACGCGACTACCGCGACTCCGTGGAGGAGTACCTGCTGGAGCTGCGCGGTGCGGTGAAGCTGATCAAGAAGTCGGACATCACGCTCTCCGGCCGTGAGGCCACCATCCCCGTGACGGTCCAGAACAACCTCGCCCAGGGAGTGGACGGGCTCGTCCTGGAGCTGCGCTCCAGCCGGGTCGGTCTCGATGTGGGCGACCGCAAGCGGGTCAAGGTCGACGGGGAGCACACCCAGTCCCTGAAGTTCGACACCACCGCCAAGAACAACGGCCGCGCCTACGTCTACGCCCAGCTCTACACCGAGGACGGCGAACCGTACGGCAAGGTGATGCGGTTCCAGGTGAACGTGACCTCCATCACCTCCACCGTGCTGCTGGTGATCGCCGGCGGAGTGCTGCTGATCGTGCTGGCGGGCATCCGGATGTACACCCAGCGCAAGCGCTCCGGCCCGGCACCGGACCCGGACGCACCCCTGGAGGAGCCGGACGGCGAGGAAGACGGCGACGGCAAGGACGGTGACGCCCCCGCCGAGGAGCCGGACGAGGACCGGCAGGAGAAGGCCGACGGCACGGCCACGGCCGGGTCCGGCGAGGGGGACGACACCGTACGGGAAAACGACAACCCCCCGGCCACGGGTGAGAAAGTGGACCGTTGACGCATCCGGGCGAGCAGGGGCAGGGGTAGGTAGCGACGATGAACGCGCCGTATGGCGACGACCGGGGCCACGCCCCCGGTGACGGCTCTGGCCAGCCGGAAGACCCGTACGCGCGGGACGCGTACGGCCGTGACCCGTACGAGGACCGCGCCCCCTCGCCCCAGGACCCCCAGCCGTGGCAGCACCACCCCCAGGGCGGGCAGCAACCCCGGACCGCGCAGCCCCAGGGGCAGTACCCGCAGAACGGGCCCGCGCAGGGGCAGGGCCCGCACGCTCAGCCCGGGCCTCAGCCGCAGCAGCCGTACCACGACCAGCGGCCTCACCAGGGGCAGCAGCCGTACCGGGGGCAGCAGGGCCAGAGCCAGAGCCAGAGCCAGGGCCAGGGGCAGCCGCAGGACCGGCAGCCGTACTCGGCGCAGGGTTACCGGGGTGAGCAGTACCCGCAGGCACCGCAGACCGCCCAGACGCCACAGGCCCCCCGGAGCCCGCAAGCCCCCCAGGCGCCCCAGCAGGGTGACGCCTTCGCACATCTGTACCGCGATCAGGGCCACCCGCAGCCCCAGCAGCCCCACCCGCCCCAGCAGTCGCGCCCCTCCCCGTACCAGCAGCAGCAGAACCCGCAGTACCCCCAGAACCCGCAGCACGCCCAGGCGCCCCACCACGGCCGGCGGCCCGCTCCCGCACCGCAGGGCACCCCCGCCACCCAGGTCACGCAGCCCCTCCAGGCCGTGCAGCCCCCGCAGCCGTACCCGCCGGAGCCCGGCGCGCCCGGCGCCGCCGAGGAGCCGTCGGCCCAGACGGTCAATCTCGGCACCGTCCCCGGCAAGGAGCCGGAGGCCCCGGCCGAGGGCGCACCGGACTCCGGGAAGGGCGGCGGAGGCGGCCTCCTCAAATCCAGCGCGATCATGGCCGCGGGCACGATGGTGTCCCGGCTGACCGGGTTCGTCCGCTCCGCGATGATCGTCGCGGCACTCGGCGCCTCCGCCCTCGGCGACAGCTACCAGCTCGCCATCACCCTTCCGACGATGCTGTACATCCTCACCGTCGGCGGCGGCCTCAACTCCGTCTTCGTGCCGCAGCTGGTGCGGTCCATGAAGGAGGACGACGACGGCGGCGAGGCGTACGCGAACCGGCTGCTGACGCTGGTCGCGGTGATCCTGGGGGTGATGGCGGCGGCTGCGGTGTTCGCGGCGCCGCTGCTGGTGCGGATGATGTCGGTCAAGCTGGCCGGCGATCCCGCCGCCAACGAGGTCACCGTCACCTTCGTGCGCTACTGCCTGCCCTCGATCTTCTTCATGGGGATCCACGTGGTGATGGGCCAGGTGCTCAACGCGCGCGGACGGTTCGGGGCGATGATGTGGACGCCCGTCCTGAACAACATCGTCATCATCGCCACCATCAGCATGTTCCTGTGGGTCTACGGCTCGGCCGCGACCTCGCGTCTGAACGTGACCACCATCCCGCCGGAGGGCGTGCGGCTGCTGGGCGTCGGCACCCTGCTGGGGCTGGTCGTCCAGTCGCTGGCCATGTTCCCGTACCTGCGGGCCGCCGGCTTCCGCATCCGGCCGCGCTTCGACTGGCGCGGTCACGGCCTGGGCAAGGCCGCGAAGCTGGCCAAGTGGACGATCCTGTTCGTCCTCGCCAACCAGGCCGGCGTCCTGGTCGTCTCGCAGCTGTCCACGTGGGCGGGCGACACGGCCGCCCGGAACGGCGACCCGGGCACCGGCTACATCGCCTACTCCAACGCGCAGCTCATCTGGACGATGCCGCAGTCGATCATCACGGTCTCCGTGATGGCGGCTCTGCTGCCCCGCCTCTCCCGTGCCGCGGCGGACGGCGACCCCGGCGCCGTCCGCGACGACATCTCCCAGGGCCTGCGCAACTCGGCCGTCGCCATCGTCCCGATCGCCTTCGGCTTCGTGGCGCTGGGCATCCCCATGTGCACCATGATCTACGGCTCGGCGGGCGTGGACGCGGCCCGTTCCATGGGGTACATGCTGATGGCGTTCGGCGTCGGGCTGATCCCGTACTCGGTGCAGTACGTCGTCCTGCGTGCCTTCTACGCCTACGAGGACACGCGCACCCCGTTCTTCAACACGGTCATCGTCGCGGCGGTCAACGCAGCCGCCTCCGCCCTGTGCTTCCTGCTGCTGCCCGCCCGCTGGGCGGTCATCGGCATGGCCGCCTCCTACGGGCTCGCCTACCTCATCGGGGTCGGCATCGCCTGGCGGCGGCTGCGCGACCGGCTCGGCGGCGACCTCGACGGGCGCCGGGTCGTCCGTACGTACATCCGGCTCGCGGGCGCCAGCATCCCGGCCACGCTTGCCGCCGGCGCCGCAGCGTGGGGCATCACCCGTGCCCTGGGCAGCGGCACCTTCGGTTCGATCGCCGCGCTCATCGGCGGAGGGATCGTTTTGGGCGCGGTTTTCGTCCTAGCGGCGAAGCGCATGCGGATCGCGGAGATGACAGCCATGCTCGGCATGGTGCGCGCCAGACTCGGCCGATGAAATCCGGGCGGGAAACCGGCGCATACAACCATCATTCGCCCCCGCGTGTCGTGCATAGCGGCGAGGTGTAGGCACAATTGTTTTCGGTCGTTCCCCGAGGGAACGGCGCAACGGATGGGGAGGCAGGAACGACGGTGGCGGAACGGAGCACAGCCGCTGTCGACGTGGCCGAGACCAGCGGCATGAACGGCACGCCGCTGCCCGCCCGCCTGGGCGGGGCCACGAGCGACGGTGCGACGGACGCGACGAACGGACACAGCCGCGGCACCGGGGCCCCCGCTCCCGCGGCGCCCACGCCCATCCCCTCCGGCACCGCTTTCGCGGCACTTTCCAGAGACGCCGGCGACTCCACACCACCCGATGAGACCAGCGCCCAGGATCCCGCCGGCGCCGGTGCCGGACACAGCTCCGGCAAGACCGTCGGCCCCGAGGACGGCAGCTCCGCCCACACCGGCCCCAAGAGCACCACCACCGCCACACCCACCCCCGCCGCACCCCGCGCCGACAACCCGGCCGGCAAGGACCGGCCCGCCGACGACAGCACGGACACCGCGGACACCGCGGACGCCACCGGTGCTTCCGGTGAGGAGGGCGGCGGCGGCAGCGCCGACGCCGGAGACAGCGCTCCGAAGAACGGCGGTGCCGCCGAGCAGCCAAAGCCGGACGCCGAAAAGGACAGTGCCGCAAAGGACAGCTCCGAAAAGCCGGACCCCGAGCAGAGCGGCGCCAAGAAGGGCGACAAGAGCGACGCAGCCAACGCCAGCGCCCCGGCCGGAACCTCCCCCGAAACATCCGCCACCGCCTCCGCCAAGGACGCAGACGGCGACACGGACAGCGACACGGACCGGAACGACGCGGACAGCGACTCCGCCGACGCCACCGGGAAGAGCTCCCCCGACGAGGAGGCCGGCTCGCGGAAGGACTCCGGAAAGTCCGCCGCGTCGCCTGCGGCCGTCGAACTGCGGGTGCCCGAACTGCACAGCGGCCACAAACTCGCCCGCCGCTACCGCCTGGAGGAGTGCGTCACCCGGCTCGACGGCTTCAGCAGCTGGCGGGCCGTCGACGAGAAACTCCGCCGGGCCGTGGGCGTCCACGTCCTTCCCGCCGGGCACTCCCGCGCCCGCCAGGTGCTCTCCGCCGCCCGCTCGGCTGCGCTGCTGGGCGACCCCCGGTTCGTGCAGGTCCTCGACGCGGTCGAGGAGGACGACCTCGTCTACGTCGTGCACGAGTGGCTGCCCGACGCCGTCCCGCTCAGCGAGGTGCTGACCACCCGCCCGCTGGAGGCGCACGAGGCCTACCAGCTCGTCGGCCAGCTCTCCCAGGCGCTCGCCGCGGCGCACCGCGAGGGCCTGGCACATCTGCGGCTGAACCCGACGTGCGTCCTGCGCACCGGGATGGGCCAGTACCGCATCCGCGGGCTCGCCGTGAACGCCGCGCTGCGCGGGGTGACCAGCGAGAACCCCCAGCGCGACGACACCGAGGCGATCGGTGCCCTGCTGTACGCGGCGCTCACCCAGCGCTGGCCGTACGAGGAGGACGCGCACGGTCTGCCGGGGGTCGGCTCGCTCGACATGAGCACCCTCGCCGCGCCCGAGCAGGTCCGCGCGGGCGTCCACCGGGGGCTGTCCACGCTGGCCATGCGCGCGCTGGTCAACGACGGCGCCACCGCCTCCCGGCAGGAGCAGCCCTGCACCACGCCGGACGAGCTGGCCAAGGCCGTCTCGGCCCTGCCGCGCATCCGCCCGCCGGAGCAGGCGTTCCCCGTGCCCCCGCCGTTCCCGCGCGCGGCCTACCAGCAGGGCGCCGCGCAAGGAGCCGGCGGCGCCGCGGGCCGGGCGGCCACCGCTCCGCGTGCCGAGCCGCCGACGCCGCCCACGCTGCCGGGCCGTACCGGCAAGGTCCTCAAGTGGGGCGTCTCCGCGCTGCTGATCGCCGCGCTCGGGCTGGGCAGCTGGCAGATCGCCGACGCGCTGTTGTCGTCCGACACACCGGAGAAGAAGACCACCAAGAACGTCCAGGCGCACGACACGTCCGCGCACGACACGGGCAAGCCGATCAAGATCGAGGACATCAAGGACTTCGACCCGCAGGGCGACGGCTCCGAGAACCCGGACAAGGTCGGCGACGCGATCGACGGCAAGCCCGGCACCTACTGGCTCACCAGCAAGTACATCGGCCACGCGGACTTCGGCAATCTCAAGTCCGGCGCGGGCCTCATCCTGGACCTGGGCAAGGCCCGGCAGGTGAGCAGCCTCAAGGTCGACTTCATCGGCAAGACGTCGGTGAGCTTCCTGGCCGCGCCCAGCAGCGTGACGAGCATGCCGACGTCGCTGGGCAGCTTCAGCAAGGTCACCAGCGGCTCGGGCGAGCACGTCACCCTGAAGGCGAAGAAGCCGATCAAGACCCGCTTCGTACTGGTGTGGCTCACCAAGCTCCCCCTCTCCGAGGACGGCAACTACCGTGGTCGCGTCACGGAGGTCCAGGTCCTCAGCTGATCCCGTCCCGCAACGGGACGGGGGCCGGCCGGGGCCGCGGGCGCCGCTTCCCTCCGTGGACGCGGCAGGGCGAGGGGAGGGCTGATGGCGAGCGACGACAAAGAGCGG
Organism: Streptomyces albus subsp. albus; assembly: GCF_000725885.1. GTDB lineage: Bacteria > Actinomycetota > Actinomycetes > Streptomycetales > Streptomycetaceae > Streptomyces > Streptomyces albus. Next base: position 213,602 of record NZ_JODR01000001.1, read on the forward strand.
GACAAGCAGCTGCTCGCCCGCCATGTGGCGGGCGACCCCGACGCGTTCGGAGAGCTCGTCCGCCGGCACCGGGACCGGCTGTGGGCCGTCGCCCTGCGGACCCTGGGCGACCGTGAGGAGGCGGCTGACGCCGTGCAGGACGCCCTGATCTCCGCGTACCGCGCCGCGCACACCTTCCGCGGACAGTCGGCCGTCACCACCTGGCTGCACCGCATCACCGTCAACGCCTGTCTGGACCGCGCCCGTAAGACCGCCTCCCGACGCGCCACCCCCACCGACGACACCGAACGCCTGGAGCAGGTGCTGGAGCCGCACGAATCGGCGGCCGGCCCCGTGGAGCGTCAGGACGTACGGCGGCAGGTGGTGGCGGCGTTGTCGGAGCTGCCCGCCGAACAGCGCGCCGCACTGGTCCTGGTGGACATGCAGGGCTACCCCGTCGCGGAGGCCGCCGAAGTGCTCGACGTGGCCGTCGGGACGGTCAAGAGCCGCTGCGCACGGGGCCGCGCCCGGCTCCTGCCGCTCGTCTCCCACCTGCGCCCCGGCCGCCGCCGCGAGGACAAGGAGACGAAGGGCAAGGGGTCTGAGGCCAAGGGGACTGAGACCAAGGGGACTGAGGGCAAAGGGACACCGGGCAAGGGGACGAAAGAGAAAGGGGCTCCGAAGAAGGAGCCGCAGGAGAACCCCACGGCCCGGACCGGCGGCGCCGGCAGTGGCGGCGACGGGGGAGGGAACCCGGCTGCCGGGACGTCCGTCCCAGCACCGAGAGGCGCACAGCGGAAGTCTCCTCAGCACACCGCGCAGGGCACCACCGGCTCCGGGGCCGTGAAAGGAGGGGGACAGGCATGACATCCGCCCCTTTCCCGTACGACGAGCGGCCGGGCACGGAGAACCGGCAGCCCGGCGACGGGCGGCCGGACCGCGACGAGCATCCCGACGTCGAGGAGATCTCCGCGTTCGGCGAGGGGATCTCCCCCGCCGCCCGTGCGCCGCAGATCCGGAGCCACCTCGCGGAGTGCCCCCAGTGTGCCGGTGTACTGGCCTCGCTGGAGGAGATCCGCGAGACGCTGGGCACACTGTCCGGTCCGGTGCGGATGCCCGAAGACGTGGCGGACCGCATCGACGCCGCTCTGGCCGCCGAGGCGGCGAAGGCCGGAGCGTCGCCCGAGGCGGCCTCCGCGACGGAACCGCCCTCCACGGAGCCCAGCACGAAGACTCCCGGCACGACGACCCCCGGCACCGCGGCACCCGGCACCGCAAAAGGCGCCGCACCGGAAACCTCGCCTGGTTCCGACTCGGACGCCTCGCCCAACGCGGCGCCGGAAGCGATGCCGGGCCCGCCGCCGGACGCATCCGTGCCCCACGGAGCGGTTTCACGTGAAACCACGACCGAGGACGAGCCCTCGGACCGCACGCCGGAGGCGCGCCCCGGCAAGGACAGCGGTGTTTCACGTGAAACCAGCGCCACGCCATCCGCGGAAGCCGCCTCGAAACGTCGCCGCCCGACCACCGACCGTCCGCCGGGCCGCGCCGCCTCCGCCACGGGTCCCGGCACCCCTGGCCCCGATCGCAAGGGCACGAGCGCGGCCGGCCGCGGCAGCTCCGGGCCGACCCCTCAGCGGGCACGCAGGCGGAGGCGGGCAGTGTTCGCCGTGGTCGCCTCCGTCGCGGCGCTGACCGTCGGCGGAGTCGCCCTCCAGGCGCTCTCCGGCTCCCCCGCCACCGAGGTCGCCTCGGATGCCGCGCGACCCACCCCCGAGCAGCACGTTCCCGGCGCCTCGCCGCTTGGCCCGTCCACGGGAGCTCCGCAGGGGGACGACAGCGGCAGCGGTGACGACAAACAGCTCCGCAAGCGCGTCCAGCGGCTCCTGTCCGGACAGCACACGCCCTCTCCGTCGGCGAGCCCGCGTTCCTCGGCTCCCTCCCGACCGAGCGAGCCGCCCTCCCCCGGCACCCGGAAGAGCCCCGACACCGGTCAGAACACACTCCGCGACGACGCGCTGGGCGGCGGACAGACCGTGCCCTCCTGTGTACGCGACGCCATCGGCCGGGCGGAGCCGCCCCTGGCTGTCGATCCGGAGGCCACGTTCCACCACCGGTCCGGCTATCTGGTGGTCCTGCCCCACCAGGGCGGGGACACCCGGCGGGCCGATGCCTACCTGGTGGATCCCTCCTGCATCAGTGTGGACCCGCCCCAGCCGGGACGGGTGCTGTACAAGGGCACGTACGCGCGCGGGTGACACGGGTTTCCGGCCCGGGAATGTCCGCCCCGTAGGATCCGTTGGACGGGGTGCAAGCCTCGGTGCAAGATCCCGGAAAGCAGTCGGCAGACAAGGAAGACTCCCGTGAGCGACGTCCGTAACGTCATCATCATCGGCTCGGGCCCGGCCGGATACACGGCTGCGCTCTACACCGCCCGCGCGTCGCTGAAGCCGCTGGTGTTCGAGGGCTCCGTCACGGCGGGTGGCGCCCTGATGAACACCACCGATGTCGAGAACTTCCCCGGCTTCCAAGAGGGCATCATGGGCCCGGAGCTCATGGAGAACATGCGCGCCCAGGCCGAGCGCTTCGGCGCTGAGCTGATCGCGGACGACGTCACGGCCGTCGATCTGTCCGGCCCGGTCAAGAGCGTGACGGACTCGGCGGGCACCGTCCACCGCGCCCGCAGCGTCATCGTCGCCACCGGTTCCCAGCACCGCAAGCTGGGGCTGCCCCAGGAGGAGGAGCTCTCCGGCCGCGGTGTCTCCTACTGCGCCACCTGCGACGGCTTCTTCTTCCGTGAGCAGCACATCGCCGTGGTCGGCGGCGGTGACACCGCCATGGAGGAGGCGACCTTCCTCTCCCGGTTCGCAGCCTCGGTGACGATCGTCCACCGCCGTGACACCCTGCGTGCCTCGAAGGCCATGCAGGAGCGCGCTTTCGCCGACCCGAAGATCTCGTTCGCCTGGAACAGCGAGGTCTCCGAGATCCACAGCAAGGACGGCAAGCTCTCGGGGCTGACGCTGCGCGACACCGAGAACGGCGAGACCCGTGAGCTGGATGTCACGGGCCTCTTCGTGGCCATCGGTCACGACCCGCGGGTGGAGCTGTTCAAGGACGTGCTCACGCTGGACGAGGACGGCTACCTCAAGGTGGACGCCCCGTCCACCCACACCAACATCCCCGGTGTCTTCGCGGCGGGCGACGTCGTGGACCACACCTACCGCCAGGCCATCACCGCGGCCGGCACCGGCTGCTCCGCGGCGCTGGACGCCGAGCGCTACCTGGCGGCGCTCACCGATGTGGACGCCGAGGAGACCCCCGAGCCGGAGAAGACCGCAGCCGCCATCTGAGGCGGGCCGTTCCCGCTCCGCCGGGGAGAACGGGCTGCCGCCCGTCGGCTCCCACCCGACCCGCAGTCAACACAGAATGAGGAGAAGCACCATGGCCGGTGCCACCGTGACCGCGACCGACGCCGACTTCGACGACGTCGTCCTCAAGAGCGACAAGCCCGTACTGGTCGACTTCTGGGCAGCCTGGTGCGGCCCCTGCCGGCAGATCGCACCGTCGCTGGAGGCCATCGCCGCGGAGAACGCCGACAAGCTGACCGTCGTCAAGCTGAACATCGACGAGAACCCGGGCGTCGCGGCGAAGTACGGCATCATGTCGATCCCGACGATGAACGTCTACCAGGGCGGCGAGGTCGTCAAGACCATCGTCGGCGCCAAGCCGAAGGCCGCCCTCGAGAAGGACCTCGCCGACTTCATCGGCTGAGCGCCTGACATACGGCTCCGAAGGGGCGCGGTTTCACGTGAAACCGCGCCCCTTCGTCATGTCCGGAGCCACCACGGGGACCCGAGCCTCACAGCGGACGCAGAGCCGGTTCCTTGCTGTGGACCTTGCCCAGCAGTTGGTCCAGCGCCCGCTCCATGTCCTGCCGCCAGGAGACGGTCGAGCGCAGCTCCAGCCGCAGCCGGGGGAAACGCTGGTGAGGGCGTACGGTCTTGAAGCCGACGGCCAGCAGATGATCGGCGGGCAGCAGACAGGACGGCTCGGACCAGCGGGCGTCCCCGAACGCCTCCACCGCCTTGAAGCCGCGCTGCAGCAGATCCTTCGCGACCGTCTGCACGATGACGCGGCCGATCCCCTGCCCCTGGAACTCCGGCAGCAGATAGGCCGTCATCAGCTGCACGGCGTCCGGTGAGACGGGGCTGGTGGGGAACGCGAACGAGCGCGGCACATACGCCGGCGGCGCGTAGAGGACGTAGCCGACCGGCGCATCGTCCACATAGACGACCCGTCCGCAGGATCCCCACTCCAGCAGCACGGAGGAGATCCAGCCCTCCTTCTCCAGGTCGGGCCGGCGCGAGGCGGTCGTCTCCTCGTCGCTGACCGGTCCCAGCTCCCAAAAGGCGCAGGCCCGGCAGCGCTCCGGCAGATCCGCGAGGTTGTCCAGCGTGAGCGGAACGAGCTGTCGCCCCATGGCAGACATCGTAGCCATGGGGCGACAGCTCGTCGGGGGTTTCTTCGGTCAGTCCGAGGCCGCGTCCTCCTCGCCGGCGTCCCCCTCCGCCAGCTTCTGCTGGAGCACCCGGCCCTCACCGGGGGCCAGCTGGCCCAGGATGCGCTCCAGGTCCTCCATGGAGGCGAACTCGACGACGATCTTGCCCTTCTTCTGACCGAGGTCCACCTTCACCCGGGTCTCGAAGCGGTCCGAAAGCCGCCCCGCGAGGTGGTTGAGGGCGGGTGAGACCCGGGCACCGGCCCGGGGCCCCTTGGGCTTGGACCGGCTCTTGGGCTCGGAGCTCATCAGCGTGACGATCTCCTCGACCGCCCGCACCGACAGCCCCTCGGCCACGATGCGGTGGGCGAGCTTGTCCTGCTCCTCACCGTCCTCCACGGCCAGCAGCGCCCTGGCGTGCCCGGCCGAGAGGACCCCGGCGGCCACCCGACGCTGCACGGCGGGGGAGAGTCGCATCAGCCGCAGGGTGTTGGACACCTGGGAGCGCGAGCGGCCGATGCGCCCGGCCAGCTCCTCGTGGGTGCAGTCGAAGTCCTTGAGGAGCTGGTCGTAGGCGGCTGCCTCTTCCAGCGGGTTGAGCTGTGCCCGGTGCAGGTTCTCCAGCAGGGCGTCCAGGAGGAGCTTCTCGTCCTCGGTGGCCCGGACGATGGCCGGGATCCGCTCCAGGCCCGCCTCGCGGCAGGCCCGCCAGCGGCGCTCACCCATGATCAGTTCGAAGCTGCCCGCTTCGATCTCACGGACGACGACGGGCTGGAGGAGGCCGACTTCCTTGATGGAGGTGACCAGTTCGGCGAGGGCGTCCTCGTCGAAGACCTCACGCGGCTGCCGCGGGTTCGGGGAGATGGCGTCGAGCGGGACCTCCGCGAAGAAGGCGCCGGCAACCTCGCCGGTCACCCCCTCCTCGGCCGGCTCCGCCTCGGTTTCACGTGAAACCGGCTTCTTCTCCGCCGACTGGGATTCGTCCCGCTGGGCGAGAGCCGCGAGCTTGGCCGCCGCCACCCCCCGTGCGCCCTGCTCTAGGTCGAGCGGCGGGACGGCGGTGGGGGAGGCGGAGCCTCCCGTGATGCTCGGCTTCCGACCGTTCCCCGTCACCCCTGGGGCCTCTGCGGACTCCGTGCCCGACGGGGCCGCCGGGATCAGCGCACCGAGCCCCCGCCCCAGGCCCCTACGTCGCTCGCTCACTGAGTCCCCTCCGCCATGCTGCCGTGCTGCTGCGCTTGTTGTGGTTGTGGTTGTTGCTGCATCTGGAACTGTGCCACCTGCTGTGCCTGCTGCGTCTGGTGGGCCAGCTGTGCCTGTTGGGCTTGTTGGGCCTGCTCGACATGCGGATCCCGCAAGGCGATCTCCCGCGCCGCCTCCAGGTAGGAGAGCGAACCGCTGGAGCCAGGATCGTAGGTGAGCACCGTCTGCCCGTAACTGGGGGCCTCGGAAATGCGCACCGAGCGGGGGATGTTGGTGCGCAGGACCTCCTTGCCGAAGTGCCCCCGCACCTCCTCCGCCACCTGCGACGCCAGCCGGGTACGGCCGTCGTACATCGTCAGGATGATCGTCGAGATGTGCAGCCGCGGGTTCAGATGGCCCCTCACCAGCTCGACGTTCCGCAGGAGTTGACCCAGCCCCTCCAGCGCGTAGTACTCGCACTGAATGGGGATCAGCACCTCCGCACCGGCCACCAGGGCGTTGACCGTGAGCAGACCGAGGGAGGGCGGACAGTCGATGAGGATGTAGTCGAGCGGCTGGTCGTAGGCCTCCAGGGCCCGCTGAAGGCGGCTCTCCCGCGCGACGAGCGACACGAGTTCGATCTCCGCACCGGCGAGATCGATGGTCGCCGGCGCGCAGAAGAGCCCCTCCACGTCCCGCACGGGCTGGACGACCTCGGAGAGCGGCCTGCTCTCCACCAGGACGTCGTAGATCGACGGCACCTCGGCGTGGTGGTCCACGCCCAGCGCCGTCGAGGCGTTGCCCTGCGGGTCGAGATCGACGACCAGTACCCGGGCCCCGTGCAGGGCCAGCGAGGCGGCGAGGTTCACGGTCGTCGTGGTCTTGCCGACCCCGCCCTTCTGGTTGGCGACCACCATGACCCGGGTGCGGGCCGGACGGGGCAGGCCCTCCCCGGCGCGGTTCATCGCTTCGACCGCCTGCTGGGCAGCACGGCCGATCGGTGTGTCGTCCATGGGCGGTGGCGTTTCACGCGCCGCGTCACCGCGGGGAGCGACCACACCCGCGCTGGTATCGCCCGGTTCTGTCCGGGGACCGGGGACCGGGTCGGCCATCGGTCCCGCGATATTGGCGTCGGACCGCAACGGTTCACACTCCTCACCATCAGGCTCGCTATGGACGAAGCCTCCCATGCTTTCGGTGCGGTGAACCAGCGAACCCCGCTCAGTTGTGGAGGAATCCACTTCCGAGCGGGGCTCAGGGGCGGTCCGGCCGCGCGCGCCGGCAGCGGCGGCGCGGCCTCGGTTGATGATTCCGTGCAACAGAGAGCGGCGTTTCACGTGAAACACGATGCACAGCCCCCGGACGGGGACTGCCGCGACACTCCGCTCCGCACGGCCGCATGCGTTTTGATGGAGTAACCGGATCAGCGACTCAGCGCCGCCGACGGCCACCCCGCGGGGAGCGGTCGCCCCCGCGCCGGGCCGCCTTCTCCGCCTTCGCGCGGCGGGCCGCGAACCGGACACCGCCGGGGCTCTCACCGACCCGGGCCCGCACCACCGTCGAGGGCGGATCGACAACGCCCTGGCCGATCTGCTCCACGGTGGTCTCCACGACCCCCAGCTTGTGCAGCGCGTCCCGGGCGGCCCGGACCTCGTCCTCGGCCGTGTCGCCCTTGAGCGCCACCATCTCGCCGTACGGCCGCAGCAGCGGAACGCCCCAGCCGGCCAGCCGGTCCAGCGGCGCCACCGCGCGGGCGGTCACCACATGCACCGGGCGGAGCCGGCCCAGCATCTCCTCGGCCCGCCCCCGCTGGACCGTCACATGGTCCAGCCCCAGCAGCTCGACGACCTCCTGGAGGAAGGTCGTACGCCGCAGCAGCGGTTCCAGCAGGGTGATCTCCAGGTCCGGCCGCACCAGGGCGAGCGGGATACCCGGCAGCCCGGCGCCCGACCCGACATCGCAGACCGAGACGCCCTCGGGCACCACCTCGGAGAGCACCACGCAGTTCAGCAGGTGCCGTTCCCACAGCCGGGGCACCTCGCGCGGGCCCAGCAGCCCGCGCCGTACCCCGGCGTCCGCCAGCAGCTCCGCGTACCGTTCGACAGCCGGCAGGCTGTCGCCGAACGCCTTGTGTGCCGCCTCGGGAGCGGGAGGAAGCTCCTCCTCGTACTCCTGCGGCTCCCCCGGGCCCCGGGTCACGGGAGGACGACCACGCAGCGCTGCGGCTCCTCGCCCTCGGACTCGCTGCGCAGTCCGGCGGCCTTCACTGCGTCGTGCACGACCTTCCGCTCGAAGGGCGTCATCGGGCGGAGCTTCACCGGCTCGCCGGAGCCCTTCGCCTCCTTCGCCGCCTGTTCGCCCAGTTCGGTCAGCTCTTCGCGCTTGCGGGCCCGGAAGCCGGCGATGTCCAGCATCAGTCGGCTGCGGTCACCGGTCTCGCGGTGGACCGCGAGCCGGGTCAGCTCCTGGAGCGCCTCCAGGACCTCGCCGTCCCTGCCGACGAGCTTCTGCAGGTCGCGCGAGGTGCCCTCGCTGACGACCGAGACCACGGCACGGTCCGCCTCGACGTCCATGTCGATGTCGCCGTCCAGATCGGCGATGTCGAGCAGTCCCTCAAGGTAGTCGGCCGCGATCTCACCCTCCTGTTCGAGACGGGTCAGGGTGTCGGTGCCGGCTTCGGTGGCCTCGGGGGCGGTGGTGTCCGTGTCCGTCACGGCGGGGACTCCTTCGGTGCTCACTTCTTGGAGGGGTGCTTGGGACGCTGCGGGCCCTTGCGCTGCTGCCCGGTCTTCTTCTGACCGGACTTGCTCTGGGAGCCCTTCTGCGAGCCGGCCTTCTGACCGGACTGGCCGGACTGGCCGGACTGGCCGGACTGCTTCTCGGCGGTCTTCGGGCCGGTCTTCTGCATGGAGTCGGCGGCCGAGGAGGACCCGCTCTTCTTGGCGCCCGCGGCGACCGGGCCGCCACCCTGGCGCTGCGACTTGCTCTGCCGCTTCGGCTGCTGACGGCGGGCACGGGCGGCCTCAACGGCCTCGCGGGCCTCGACCTCCTTCGGGTCCTCCTTCAGCTTGCCCTTGGCACGCAACCGCTCCTGGCGCTCCTTGAAGGCGCGGGAGCCGGGCGTCGGGTTCCGCTTGATGACGTACATCTGCTGACCCAGCGTCCACACGTTGGTGGTCAGCCAGTAGACGAGGACACCCACGGGGAAGTTGATGCCGAAGACGGCGAACATGATGGGGAAGACGTACATCAGCATCTTCTGCTGCTGCATGAACGGCGTCTTCACCGTCAGGTCGACGTTCTTGGTCATCAGCTGGCGCTGCGTGTAGAACTGCGACGCCGACATCAGGACGATCATGATGACGGTCACGATGCGGACGTCGGTGAGGGAAGCGGCCAGCTCGCGCACCTGGTCGGCGCTGTCCATGAACTTCGCGGCGATCGGGGCGCCGAAGATCTTGGCGTTACGGGCGCTGTCGACCTGCTCGGCGTTGAGCACGCCCACCGGCTTGTTCGACGCGATGTGGCTGAGCACCCGGAAGAGGGCGATGAAGAAGGGGGACTGCGCCAGGATCGGCAGGCAGCTGGAGAGCGGGTTGGTGCCCGTCTCCTTGTAGAGCTTCATCATCTCTTCGCTCTGGCGCTGCTTGTCGCTCTTGTAGCGCTCCTGGATCGCCTTCATCTTCGGCTGGAGCGCCTGCATGTTCCGCGTCGACTTGATCTGCTTCACGAAGAGCGGGATCAGGCAGATCCGGATCAGTACCACCAGGAAGAAGATGGACAGACCCCAGGCCCAGCCGCTGTCCGGGTCGAAGACCAGGCCGAACAGTGAATGGAACTGGACAATGATCCAGGAGACAGCGGTATAGAGAGGACTCAGGATCGTGTCCACGAATCAGGCTCCTTGGGCGTTGGACTGGGTCCGGTGCTGCTGCCAGCGGGAGCGGAGCCGCTGGTGCCATACCGGGTGCTTCCGGGCGGGGACATGGTCGACGCCACCGGGCGACCACGGGTTGCAGCGCAGAATGCGCCAGGCCGTCAGGGCGGTTCCCTTCACGGCGCCATGGCGGTGGATGGCCGTGTAGCCGTAGTGGGAGCACGACGGGTAGTACCGGCACACCGGGCCGAGCATCGGACTGATCGTCCACTGGTACAGCTTGATCAACCACAGCAGCGGGTACTTCACTGTGCTCTCCCTCCCGGTTCGGGGCCGGGATTCCGGGGGCTGTCCCCCGGTTCGGCAGAGCGAGGGGACCCTTTGAGCAGCTTCCGCAGCGCGACATCCAGATCACGGACCAGCTCCGCGTGGTCCGCCTCTCCCGCGCCGGGCAGCGCCCGTACGACAACCAGGCTACCTGCGGGCAGCTGGTACAGGCGTTCGCGCACGAGATGCCGCAGGCGCCGTTTCACACGGTTACGGATCACCGCGTTGCCCACGGCCTTGCTCACGACGAAACCCGCACGCGTCGGGGGGACCTCTCCCCCCGACGCGTGCGGGTCCGTTCGACTGCGTAGGTGGACGACGAGGAGCGGGCGTCCGGCCCGGCGCCCTCGGCGTACCGCGGTCGCGAAGTCCTCGCGCCGCCTCAGCCGGTTCTCGGTAGGCAGCACGTCATGGACCTGTGGTCAGGCTGCTCAGGCCGACAGGCGGGCGCGACCCTTGCTGCGGCGGTTCGCGATGATCGCGCGGCCGGCACGGGTCCGCATGCGCAGCCGGAAGCCGTGGGTCTTCGCGCGGCGGCGGTTGTTCGGCTGGAAGGTGCGCTTGCTCACTCGGGGGCTCCTGGGTGCTTCGAGTCCCACGGGCGACCGCGGGACTGGGTGTGGGGAGTCGACCGGCTGTCACCGTGCGCCCACGAGTAGCTCGCAACGCCCGAGTGTGCACCGCTTCATGATCGTCCGGTGGAACCAGCTGATCTTGCCCATCGGAGGCAGGCGGCAGCAGCCGTCGACACTCGACCTGGTTAAGGTACGCGCGCCTACGCCATCCGGTCAAACCAGCACCGGCGGGGCACCCCGGCCACGGTACGGGCCACTGCACTCGTACACAGCCTGTGGACAACGACTTGAACGCGACAGGGCCGCGTGACTACCGTGGCCGAACTTCCTTTCCTTCCCGACCGTCCCGAGAACCACACATGAGTGGGACTGCGTGGGATCCGGTCGATCACCGAGCGACCGTCACACTGTGAGTGACCCGTCACCAAGCGAGTGAGAGAGCGTGCCCCGTGGCTGACCTACCTGCCGATCTTGCCGCAGTGTGGCCACGGGTGCTGGAACAGCTGCTCCGCGAGGGTCAGGGCGTCGAGGCGAAGGACCAGCGGTGGCTGCGGGACTGCCAGCCGCTGGTACTGGTGTCGGGCACGGCCCTGCTCGGCGTGCCGAACGAGTACGCGAAGGGGGTCCTGGAGGGCCGCCTCGCCCCGCTGATCACCGAGGCCCTCAGCCGGGAGTGCCAGCAGCCCATCCGGCTCGCGATCACCGTGACAGGGCCCGCACCGGAAGCACCCACTCCGCCGGCCCCGCAGACCCCTTCCATCCCCTCGCCCACCCCCGCGCCCGAGCAGCAGCACCAGCAGCACCAGCCGCCGCAGCGCGAGGGCTCGTACGAGGTGGGGTACGACACATACCCGCCGCGTGAGACGTACGAGTCCTACGAACAGCGCGGTGACCACGGCGGACCCCCGCACGGTTCCGGACCCGGCCCCCAGCAGAACCCGCAGAACCCGCAGAGCCCGCGGGAGCCGCAGGGGCAGCAGCAGGGCCAGCCGGAGCGCTACGAGCAGCCCGACCGTTTCGAGCAGTACGAGAACCGGGAGATGCCCGGCGCCCGCTCCGCGTACCAGGACTACGCGCAGAGCCCGCTGCCCGCACCGGGCCCCGGGTCCTGGCAGCAGCAGCAGCGACGCGACCCGTACGCCCCGCAGCACCAGCAGCGGCACCAGCCCTACGACCACCGGCAGCAGGGCGGGTACGAGCAGCAGTCCCCCTACGACCAGCAGCCGTACGAGCAGCAGGGCTACGACCAGCAGAACTACGAGCAGCAGTCGTACGAGCCCTATGAGCAGCAGCACCAGCAGCGGCCCCGTCCGCAGGTGCCGCCGCAGGGCCGGCCGCCCGCCCCGCACTACGACAGCCCGTCCCAGCTGCCCGCGCCCAGCGGGGCTCCGGGCCCGCTGGCCGCACAGCCCGCGCCGGCGACCGGACCGGGCGAGCCGACGGCGCGGCTGAACCCGAAGTACCTCTTCGACACGTTCGTGATCGGCGCCTCGAACCGGTTCGCGCACGCCGCGGCGGTCGCCGTGGCCGAGGCGCCGGCCAAGGCGTACAACCCGCTGTTCATCTACGGCGAGTCCGGGCTGGGCAAGACGCACCTGCTGCACGCCATCGGGCACTACGCGCGCAGCCTCTACCCGGGCACGCGGGTGCGGTACGTCAGCTCGGAGGAGTTCACCAACGAGTTCATCAACTCCATCCGCGACGGCAAGGCGGACGCGTTCCGCAAGCGCTACCGCGACATGGACATCCTGCTCGTCGACGACGTCCAGTTCCTGGCGGACAAGGAATCGACGCAGGAGGAGTTCTTCCACACCTTCAACACCCTGCACAACGCGAACAAGCAGATCGTGCTCTCCAGCGACCGGCCGCCCAAGGCCCTGGAGACGCTGGAGGACCGGCTGCGCAACCGGTTCGAGTGGGGTCTGATCACCGATGTGCAGCCGCCCGAGCTGGAGACGCGCATCGCGATCCTCCGCAAGAAGGCGGTGCAGGAACAGCTCAACGCGCCTCCCGAGGTGCTGGAGTTCATCGCCTCGCGCATCTCCCGCAACATCCGTGAGCTGGAGGGCGCCCTGATCCGGGTGACGGCCTTCGCGAGCCTCAACCGGCAGCCGGTGGACCTGGGCCTGACGGAGATCGTGCTCAAGGACCTGATCCCCGGCGGTGAGGACGCCACGCCGGAGATCACCGCCCCGGCCATCATGGCCGCCACGGCCGACTACTTCGGGCTGACGGTGGACGATCTGTGCGGTTCCTCGCGCAGCCGGGTGCTGGTGACGGCTCGGCAGATCGCCATGTACCTGTGCCGGGAGCTGACCGATCTGTCGCTGCCGAAGATCGGCGGCCAGTTCGGCGGGCGCGACCACACGACGGTCATGCACGCCGACCGGAAGATCCGCGCCCTGATGGCCGAGCGGCGCTCCATCTACAACCAGGTCACCGAGCTGACCAACCGCATCAAGAACGGCTGACAGAACGGCTAGCAGAACGGCTGACGGCCGGCTGACGGCCGCCTGAGCGCCGTACCGGGCCCCCGGGGAGAGCTCCCCGGGGGCCTTTCGCTGTTCGAATCGGGGGTCGTCGGCCGCCTCGGTCCACAGGAAACGGCGGTTTGCCGCGTCCACACCTTGGGGACCTTTCCGGTTGTCCCAAGGGCGTCCACAACAGCCCCCTCGGGAGGCCGGTTCACCCAGGTCACCCGGCTGTGTACTTGTGGGCTCGCGTCGTCCACAGCTGTGGAGGGGCGCCGGGCTCCGCGGCGGCGCTTCGGCTTGTCCACCGCCCGCCCACAGGAAACGGCCTGTTTTCCCCAGTGATCAGGCACTTCTCCACAGAGCTGTCCACTGTTCGGCAACGCAACGCGCCCGCTCACTGCTCCGAGTGAAAGCGGTCACATCGAGACCGAGGATTGGGCTGTGGGAAAGGTGGGTAAAACTGTGGGCGCAGCTGTGGGGAAACCCCCTCTTCCTGTGGGCGGGGTGTGGGCAACTTTTCGGCGTCCACAGCGACCCCCCGTTCCTCCACGGCTCCACCCACAGGCGCGGTGGACAAAATCTCGGCTCTGAGCTGCGGAAACGGGCTTTTCCACGGTTTCCACAAGCCCTACTACTACGACCACACAGAGAGAGCTCGGGATTCGTTTCGAAGTCGGGGCTGTGCACAACTCGGCGCCGAGCGCCTCGCGGCGGATCGCTCCGACTTGACCCGTGCCCGCACTCGCTGTCGGTCCCGTGCGTCAGACTGGTCCCCGGCAACAGCACGAGCGACGGCAGCAGCGGGAGGCGGCTGAAGGTGAAGATCCGGGTTGAACGCGATGTCCTCGCGGAGGCGGTGGCGTGGACGGCGAAGAGCCTCCCCGCCCGCCCGCCGGTGCCTGTCCTCGCGGGCCTTCTGCTGAAGGCCGACGACAGTGCCCTGAGCCTGTCCGGCTTCGACTACGAGGTGTCGGCGCGGGTCTCGGTCGACGCGGAGGTCGAGGAGGAGGGCACCGTCCTGGTCTCCGGCCGGCTGCTGGCCGACATCTGCCGCGCCCTCCCCAACCGGCCGGTGGAGATCTCCACAGACGGTGTACGGGCGACGGTGGTCTGCGGCTCCTCGCGGTTCACCCTGCACACCCTCCCGGTGGAGGAGTACCCGGCGCTGCCCGAGATGCCGTCGGCCACCGGCACCGTGCCGGGTGAGGTCTTCGCCGCCGCCGCCCAGCAGGTCGCCATCGCGGCCGGCCGGGACGACACCCTCCCGGTGCTGACCGGTGTGCGCATCGAGATCGAGGGCGACACCGTCACCCTGGCCTCCACCGACCGCTACCGCTTCGCCGTCCGCGAGTTCCTGTGGAAGCCGGAGACGCCCGACGCCTCCGCGGTGGCCCTGGTGCCCGCGAAGACGCTGCTGGACACCGCGAAGTCGCTCAGCGGCGGGGACCACGTCACGCTCGCGCTGTCCGGCTCGGGGTCCGGCGAGGGGCTCATCGGTTTCGAGGGCGCGGGCCGGCGGACGACGACGCGGCTGCTGGAGGGCGATCTGCCCAAGTACCGCACGCTGTTCCCGACGGAGTTCAACTCCGTCGCCGTGATCGAGACGGCGCCGTTCGTGGAGGCCGTCAAGCGTGTCGCGCTCGTCGCGGAGCGCAACACCCCGGTGCGGCTCAGCTTCGAGCAGGGCGTCCTCACCCTGGAGGCGGGCTCCAGCGACGACGCACAGGCTGTGGAGCGCGTCGACGCCGACCTGGAGGGCGAGGACATCTCGATCGCCTTCAACCCCGGGTTCCTGCTGGAGGGGCTGAGCGCGATCGACGCTCCGGTGGCGCAGCTGTCGTTCACGACGTCCACCAAGCCGGCGCTGCTGAGCGGGCGCCCGGCGAAGGACGCCGAGGCGGACGAGTCGTACAAGTACCTGATCATGCCGGTCCGCCTCTCCGGCTGAGCCTGCCGCCCGGCCCTGGGTGCCGTCGCCCGCCGCGGGCCGGCGGTGCGCCCTCTTCCGCGGCCGTCGGCGGGAGGTACCGCCGTTCCGCCCTGCGGAAGAGCTGCTCACAACCCTTGGGCGTAGGGTCGAAACAGTACGAAAACGTTCGGATCCGTAAGGGGCAGTGATGGAGCTCGGTCTGGTCGGTCTCGGGAAGATGGGCGGGAACATGCGGGAACGCATCCGCCGAGGGGGCCACACGGTCATCGGGTATGACCGGAATCCGGACGTCGCGGATGTCGGCAGCCTCAAGGAGATGGTCGACTCGCTCAGCGGGCCGCGCGTGGTGTGGGTGATGGTCCCGGCGGGTGCCGCCACCCAGTCGACCATCGACGAGCTGGGCGAGCTGCTCTCCCCCGGCGACCTGGTGGTCGACGGCGGCAACTCGCGCTGGACCGACGACGAGAAGCACGCCGAGGAGCTGAAGGCCAAGGGCATCGGCTTCGTGGACTGCGGCGTCTCCGGCGGCGTATGGGGCCTGGAGAACGGCTACGCGCTGATGTACGGCGGTTCCACCGAGGACGTGGCGAAGGTCCAGCCGATCTTCGACGCGCTCAAGCCGGAGGGCGAGTTCGGCTCGGTCCACGCGGGCAAGGTGGGTGCGGGCCACTTCGCGAAGATGGTCCACAACGGCATCGAGTACGCCATGATGCAGGCCTTCGCCGAGGGCTGGGAGCTGCTGGAGGCCGCCGACTCGGTGACCGACGTGCGGGAGGTCTTCCGCTCCTGGCAGGAGGGCACCGTCATCCGCTCCTGGCTGCTGGACCTGGCGGTCAAGGCCCTGGACAGCGACGAGCACCTGGAGCAGCTGCGCGGCTACGCGGCCGACTCGGGCGAGGGCCGCTGGACGGTCGAGGCCGCGATCGACAACGCGGTGCCGCTGCCGGCGATCACCGCGTCGCTGTTCGCCCGGTTCTCCTCCCGGCAGGAGGACTCCCCGCAGATGAAGATGATCGCCGCGCTGCGCAACCAGTTCGGCGGCCACGCGGTCACCGCCGCCGGCAAGGGCGGTGCGCAGGGCTCCGACGTCACGCCGCCCACGGGGGGCTGACAGCGCACCGATGCACGTCACGCATCTCTCGCTCGCCGATTTCCGGTCGTACGCCCGGGCCGAGGTGCCGCTCGGTCCGGGCGTGACCGCGTTCCTCGGGCCGAACGGCCAGGGCAAGACGAATCTGGTGGAGGCCGTCGGCTATCTGGCGACGCTCGGCAGCCATCGGGTCGCCGCGGACGCGCCGCTGGTGCGCTCGGGAGCCCTGCGGGCCGTCGTCCGTGCCCAGGTGCGGCAGGGCGAACGGGAGCAGCTGGTCGAGCTGGAGCTGAACCCGGGGAAGGCCAACCGGGCGCGGATCAACCGTTCGTCGCAGGTGCGGCCCCGTGACGTGCTGGGCATCGTGCGGACCGTGCTGTTCGCGCCGGAGGACCTGGCGCTTGTCAAGGGTGATCCGGGTGAGCGGCGCCGGTTCGTGGACGAGCTGGTGACGGCCCGGGCCCCGCGGATGGCGGGGGTGCGCTCGGACTACGAGCGGGTGCTCAAGCAGCGCAACAGTCTGCTGAAGTCGGCGGCGATGGCCCGCCGGCACGGCGGCCGGGCCATGGATCTGTCCACGCTCGATGTGTGGGACCAGCATCTGGCCAGGTCCGGGGCGGAGCTGCTGGCGCAGCGGCTGGACCTGCTGGCCGTGCTGGGCCCGCTGGCGGACAAGGCGTACGAGCGGCTGGCGCCGGGCGGGGGCCCGGTCGCCTTCGAGTACCGGGGCCCGGTGGTGGGCGCCTCCCGCGAGGAGCTGTACACGGGGCTGCTGGCAGCGCTCGGTGAGGCCCGCAAGCAGGAGATCGAGCGCGGGGTGACCCTGGTGGGTCCGCACCGGGACGATGTGCTGCTGCGGCTGGGGGAGCTGCCCGCGAAGGGGTATGCGAGCCACGGCGAGTCCTGGTCGTACGCGCTGGCGCTGCGGCTGGCCGCCTACGAGCTGCTCAAGAGCGAGGGGCACGAGCCGGTGCTGATCCTGGACGACGTGTTCGCCGAGCTGGACGCGCGCCGCCGCTCCCGGCTGGCCGAGCTGGTCGCCCCGGCCGAGCAGGTGCTGGTCACGGCGGCGGTGCCCGAGGACGTGCCCGAGGGGCTTGAGGGCGCCCGCTTCACGGTGGCGGACGGGGAGGTGGCCCCGGCGTGAGCGACGGGTCGCCGGAGAAGGAGACCCCGGCCCGCGGGGTGGATCTCGCGCGGGTGGCGTTGCGGGCGGCCAGGGAGCAGGCGCGGGCCCGTGGTGCGGAGGCGCAGCAGCGGCGGCAGGCCCGCCGGGGCGGTGGGCTGCGTTCGGGGGCCCGGCGGGACGGTCGTGACCCGTTGCCGCTGGGTGCGGCGGTGAGCCGCCTGATCGCGGAGCGCGGCTGGGAGACCCCGGCCGCGGTCGGTGGGGTGATGGGCCGCTGGCCGCAGCTGGTGGGCCCGCAGGTCGCCCAGCACTGCGAGCCCCAGCACTACGACGAGGAGGAGCGCACGTTGCTGGTGCGCTGCGATTCGACGGCGTGGGCGACGCAGTTGCGGCTGCTGGCTCCGCGGCTGGTGGCCCGGCTGAACGAGGACCTGGGCCACGGCACGGTGAAGGTGATCAAGGTGCGGGGTCCGGAGGCGCCGCGCAGGGGGTACGGACCCTTGCGGGCACCGGGCAGCAGGGGGCCGGGGGACACCTACGGGTGAGGGCCGGGAGGGGGTCGTCGCGGTGTGTGTGCGGACCGGAACTGATGGAGACCGGCCGAAGCGCTCAGTGCCACTGTGAGGCTCCTGGCCCCCCTGTCCAGATATGGGGAGTCGATGGACGCCGGTTGAGGGCGCCACATGTGGACTCAGGCACCGGCAAACCCCCACTCATATGGCGGCCACCGGTACACTGGGGGACTACCGCACCGTTGCGGAACATGTCGAACGACGCAGCCGCTCCGCATTGCCCAGGAGACGGCCTGTGCTGTGCCAGAAAGGGCGCTTCGTGGCCGATTCCGGCGATCTCAACGAGAACGACAAGACGACTCCGCCGCAGTCCGCGGAGGCACACCCCGAATCCCCTGATCACGGCGAGGGCGCCGGGCCCGGTGTCGCGGCCGGTGCGGCGGCGCCCGGGCCGGAGCCGTCGTACGACGCGAGTGCGATCACGGTCCTGGAAGGGCTGGACGCGGTCCGCAAGCGGCCCGGTATGTACATCGGGTCGACGGGTGAGCGTGGCCTTCATCACCTCGTCTACGAGGTGGTCGACAACGCCGTGGACGAGGCGCTGGCCGGCTACGCGGACACCATCGATGTGACGCTGCTCGCCGACGGCGGGGTGCGCGTGACCGACAACGGCCGCGGTATCCCGGTGGACATCGTCCCCTCGGAGAACAAGCCGGCCGTCGAGGTCGTGCTGACCGTGCTGCACGCGGGCGGCAAGTTCGGCGGGGGCGGCTACGCGGTCTCCGGTGGTCTGCACGGCGTGGGTGTCTCCGTCGTCAACGCGCTCTCCACGCGGGTGGCGGTGGAGGTCAAGCGGGACGGCTACCGCTGGACGCAGGACTACAAGCTGGGTGCGGCCACGGCGCCGCTGGCCCGGAACGAGGCCACGGAGGAGACCGGCACCACGGTCACCTTCTGGGCGGACGGCGACATCTTCGAGACGACGGACTACTCGTTCGAGACCCTCTCGCGCCGGTTCCAGGAGATGGCGTTCCTCAACAAGGGGCTGACCATCACCCTGACCGACGAGCGTGAGGGCCACGTCGACGAGGAGGGCCGGCCGAACGGGGTCCGCTACCACTACGAGGGCGGCATCTCGGACTTCGTCCGCTACCTCAACTCGCGCAAGGGCGAGCTGGTCCACCCCACGGTGATCGACTTCGAGGCCGAGGACAAGGAGCGGATGCTCTCGGTCGAGGTCGCCATGCAGTGGAACAACCAGTACAGCGAGGGGGTCTACTCCTTCGCCAACACGATCCACACGCACGAGGGCGGCACGCACGAGGAGGGCTTCCGGGCGGCGCTGACCGGTCTGATCAACCGGTACGCGCGGGACCGCAAGCTGCTGCGCGACAAGGACGACAACCTCACGGGTGAGGACATCCGCGAGGGGCTGACGGCGATCATCTCCGTCAAGCTGGGCGAGCCGCAGTTCGAGGGCCAGACGAAGACGAAGCTGGGCAACACGGAGGCGAAGACCTTCGTCCAGAAGATCGTCCACGAGTATCTGACGGACTGGCTGGACCGGAACCCGAACGAGGCCGCGGACATCATCCGCAAGGGCATCCAGGCGGCCACCGCGCGGGTCGCGGCCCGCAAGGCGCGGGACCTGACGCGGCGCAAGGGGCTGCTGGAGACGGCCTCGCTGCCGGGCAAGCTGTCGGACTGCCAGTCGAACGACCCGGCCAAGTGCGAGATCTTCATCGTGGAGGGTGACTCCGCGGGCGGTTCGGCCAAGTCCGGCCGTGACCCGGAGTACCAGGCGATCCTCCCGATCCGCGGCAAGATCCTCAACGTGGAGAAGGCCAGGATCGACAAGGTCCTCCAGAACGCGGAGGTGCAGGCGCTGATCTCGGCGTTCGGCACCGGGGTGCACGAGGACTTCGACATCTCCAAGCTCCGCTACCACAAGATCATTCTGATGGCGGACGCCGATGTCGACGGCCAGCACATCAACACCCTGCTGCTGACCCTGCTCTTCCGCTTCATGCGGCCCCTGGTGGAGTCCGGGCACGTGTTCTTGTCGCAGCCGCCGCTGTACAAGATCAAGTGGAGCCGGGACGAGTTCCAGTACGCCTACTCCGACCCGGAGCGCGACAGCCTGATCCAGCTCGGCCGCGAGCAGGGCAAGCGCATCAGGGACGACTCGGTGCAGCGCTTCAAGGGTCTGGGCGAGATGAACGCCGACGAACTGCGGGTGACCACGATGGACATCGAGCACCGGGTGCTGCGCCAGGTGACGCTGGACGACGCCGCCGCCGCGGACGACCTGTTCTCCATCCTGATGGGCGAGGACGTCGAGGCCCGTCGCTCGTTCATCCAGCGCAACGCCAAGGACGTCCGCTTCCTGGACATCTAGTCGGAGGCGCCGGCCGAACTGGTCGCCCAGCCTTCCCCGGCCTTCGGACGGGAGGGCCCCGGACCCACGCCCCTTCCGGCTTCGGCCGGCAGGAGCCCCCAGGCCGGTCGCCGCCGCGGCGGGAGAGTTCTCCCGCCGCGGCGCCCGACGGCCGTACAGACACGAGGACTTGAACTGAGCCATGGCCGACGAGACCCCCACCACCCCAGAGCCGACGCCTGAGAACGCCCCCGCGCCCGACAGCGCGCTGGTGGACACCGAGGCGGGCGCCCGCGTCGAGCCCGTCAGCCTTGAGACGGAGATGCAGCGCTCCTATCTCGACTACGCGATGAGCGTGATCGTGAGCCGTGCGCTGCCCGACATCCGCGACGGCCTCAAGCCGGTGCACCGCCGGGTGCTGTACGCGATGTACGACGGCGGGTACCGCCCCGAGAAGGGCTTCTACAAGTGCGCCCGCGTCGTCGGTGACGTCATGGGTACCTACCACCCGCACGGCGACACCTCGATCTACGACGCGCTGGTGCGGCTGGCCCAGCCGTGGTCGATGCGGATGCCGCTGGTGGACTCCAACGGCAACTTCGGCTCGCCGGGCAACGACCCGGCCGCGGCCATGCGGTACACCGAGTGCAAGATGGCGCCGCTGGCCATGGAGATGCTCCGGGACATCGACGAGGAGACCGTCGACTTCCAGGACAACTACGACGGCCGCAACCAGGAGCCGACGGTGCTGCCGTCGCGTTTCCCGAACCTGCTGATCAACGGCAGTGCCGGCATCGCCGTCGGTATGGCGACCAACATCCCGCCGCACAACCTGCGCGAGGTCGCCGCCGGTGCCCAGTGGTTCCTGGACCACCCGGACGCCTCCAACGAGGAGCTGCTCGACGCCCTCATGGAGCGGATCAAGGGCCCCGACTTCCCCACCGGTGCCCTGGTGGTGGGCCGCAAGGGCATCGAGGAGGCGTACCGCACCGGGCGCGGCTCGATCACGATGCGGGCCGTGGTGGAGGTCGAGGAGATCCAGGGCCGCCAGTGCCTGGTCGTCACCGAGCTGCCCTACCAGGTCAACCCGGACAACCTCGCGCTGAAGATCGCCGATCTGGTGAAGGACGGCCGGGTCGGCGGCATCGCCGACGTCCGCGACGAGACCTCCTCGCGCACCGGCCAGCGGCTGGTGATCGTGCTCAAGCGGGACGCGGTGGCCAAGGTCGTCCTCAACAACCTCTACAAGCACACCGATCTCCAGACCAACTTCGGCGCCAACATGCTGGCCCTGGTCGAGGGCGTGCCGCGCACCCTGTCGCTGGACGCCTTCATCCGGCACTGGGTCGCGCACCAGATCGACGTCATCGTGCGCCGTACCCGGTTCCGGCTGCGCAAGGCCGAGGAGCGGGCCCACATCCTGCGCGGTCTGCTCAAGGCGCTGGACGCGATCGACGAGGTCATCGCGCTGATCCGGCGCAGCCAGACCGTCGATGTGGCGCGCGAGGGCCTGATGGGTCTCCTCCAGATCGACGAGATCCAGGCCAACGCCATCCTGGAGATGCAGCTGCGCCGGCTGGCGGCCCTGGAGCGGCAGAAGATCACCGCCGAGCACGACGAACTCCAGGCGAAGATCGACGAGTACAACGCCATCCTGGCCTCGCCGCAGCGGCAGCGGCAGATCATCGGCGAGGAACTGTCGGCGCTCGTCGAGAAGTACGGCGACGACCGCCGTACCCAGCTGATCCCCTTCGAGGGCGACATGTCCATCGAGGACCTGATCGCCGAGGAGGACATCGTCGTCACCATCACCCGGGGCGGTTACGTCAAGCGCACCCGGACCGACGACTACCGCGCCCAGAAGCGGGGCGGCAAGGGTGTGCGCGGCACGAAGCTGAAGGAAGACGACATCGTCGACCACTTCTTCGTCTCCACGACCCACCACTGGCTGCTGTTCTTCACCAACAAGGGCCGCGTCTACCGGGCCAAGGCGTACGAACTCCCGGACGCGGGGCGGGACGCACGCGGCCAGCACGTGGCCAATCTGCTGGCCTTCCAGCCGGACGAGCAGATCGCCGAGATCCTCGCCATCCGCGACTACGAGGCCGCGCCGTACCTGGTGCTGGCCACCAAGTCGGGTCTGGTGAAGAAGACTCCGCTCAAGGACTACGACTCGCCCCGCTCCGGCGGTGTCATCGCCATCAACCTGCGGCAGATGGAGGACGGCCGCGACGACGAGCTGATCGGCGCCGAACTGGTCTCCCCCGACGACGATCTGCTGCTCGTCAGCAAGAAGGCGCAGTCGATCCGGTTCACCGCGACCGACGACGCGCTGCGTCCGATGGGCCGGGCCACCTCCGGCGTCAAGGGGATGAGTTTCCGCGAGGACGACGAACTCCTCTCGATGAACGTCGTGCGGCCGGGTACGTTCGTGTTCACGGCCACCGACGGCGGGTACGCGAAGCGCACCGACGTGGACGAGTACCGGGTTCAGGGCCGCGGCGGACTGGGCATCAAGGCAGCGAAGATCGTCGAGGACCGGGGGTCGCTGGTGGGCGCGTTGGTCGTCGAGGAGAGCGACGAGATCCTCGCCATCACGCTCGGCGGCGGTGTGATCCGTACGCGGGTCAGCGAGGTGCGTGAGACCGGCCGTGACACCATGGGCGTCCAACTGATCAACCTGGGCAAGAAGGACGCCGTCGTCGGAGTGGCGCGGAACGCCGAAGCCGGCCGCGAAGCCGAGGAAGTGGACGCCGCGGTGGGCGCCCCCGACGAGGGGGAGCAGCAGGACGAGCCCGGCTCCGACGACGAGTAGTACCGACTGGTACCGACCTAGTACCGACTGGTACCGACCAGGACGACGAGGACTAGGAGCAGGGCGTGAGTGGTGCTCAGCCTCAGCCGAAGGCGCAGCCGCAGCCGGAGGCGAAGCCACCTTCACCGACGGAGTCCGAGGCCGAGCAGCAGCCGCACCGGCCGCCCCAGGCGTATCCGTCCCCCCGGTCGGGGAAGGACGAGGGGCGGCCGGAGGCCGTGCGCAAGCCCCGCACCGGGGCCCGCACGGTGCCCCGGACCCGCAAGGCCCGGCTGCGGGTGGCCAAGGCCGATCCGTGGTCGGTGATGAAGGTCAGTTTCCTGCTGGCCGTGGCGCTGGGCGTGTGCACCGTGGTCGCGGTGGCCGTGCTGTGGATGGTGATGGACGCGATGGGCGTCTTCTCCACCCTGGGCGGCACCGTCAGCGACGCCACCAGCGCCGACGGCAACGGCGGCTTCGACCTGGAGACCTTCCTCTCGCTGCCCAGGGTGCTGGCCTTCACCTCCCTCATCGCCCTGATCAACGTGGTGCTGGCCACCGCCCTGGCCACCCTCGGTGCCTTCATCTACAACCTTTCGGCCGGTTTCGTCGGCGGCGTGGAGCTGACCCTCGCCGAGGACGAATAGGCCCGCCGGGGAGGGGTCGCGGAACCGATTTGGGAACACGGCCTGAGGTGCGCTAATCTTTCCGTGCAGCGCGCGGCTATAGCTCAGACGGTTAGAGCGCTTCCCTGATAAGGAAGAGGCCCCTGGTTCAAGTCCAGGTAGCCGCACCGGCAGCGAGGCCCGGCCCCTCTCGGAGGGGCCGGGCCTTTCGCTTGGGAGCGGAAGACTCCGCCCGGGACCGCGCGGGTGTGCCGGCCGGTGTCCGGGGCTTCGGCGGCGGGCGCCGGGCCGGCTCGGGCGGGGACGTTTGCCCCGGGTGCGGCCCTGGTACCGGTAGCGCGTCCGTGACGCCGGTACGGCCGGCGTCCTGTCGGCGAGCGGAGTGCTGCGATGACCAGTTCCGAGCCCGATCCGGAGTACGGGCCCAGGCCCGGGCCGGACCCTCGGTCCGAGCCGGGGCCCGGCCCTCAGGGCACGCCCGCACCCGAGAACCGTCCTGAGCCCGACGGCGCGTCCGGAGCAGGCGGGGCGCCCGGGCCAGGCGGCGGCCAGGCACCGCGGGACGGCGGCGAGAGCGGGGGCACCGGTGGCCGTCCGCACCCTGGGGGCGGCGCCGGCGCGGAGGCGGGCCCCGAGCGGGAGAAGACGTCCGGGCGGCGCCCCGAGGGGCCGGCACACCGGCGCAGCGGCGGCATGGGGCAGGTGCTCAAGCGGACGCTGACCGAGTTCAAGGAGGACAATCTCTCCGACTCGGCCGCCGCGCTCACCTACTACGCGGTCCTGTCGATCTTCCCCGCGCTGATCGCGCTGATCTCCCTGGTCAGTCTGGTGATGAGTCCGAAGAAGATCATCAGCACGCTGACCGACCTGGTCTCCTCCATCGGCCCGGCCTCGGCCGTGGACACCTTCAAGAAACCCATCGAGTCCATGGCCTCCGGCTCCGGCACACCGACCGTGCTGCTGATCGTCGGCGCGCTGGGTGCGCTGTGGACCGCCTCCGGGTACGTGGGGGCGTTCATCCGCGCCTCCAACGTGATCTACGAGGTGGAGGAAGGGCGCTCGTTCTTCAAGCTCCGCCCCGTGCAGCTGCTGGTGACGCTGATCGCTGTACTGCTCCAGGCCGCGGTGCTGGTGGCGCTGGTGGTCAGCGGGCCGCTCGCCCGGAAGGCGGGCAGCGCCCTGGGTGCCGGCGACACGGCGGTCACCGCGTGGAACTGGGCCAAGTGGCCGGTGATGGTGCTGGTCGTCATCCTGATCATCGCCGTGCTGTACTACGCCTCGCCCAACGCGAAGCTGCGGGGCTTCTCCTCGGTGCTGCCCGGCGCGGTCATCGCGCTGGTCGTCTGGCTGGTCGCCTCGGTGGGCTTCGCCTTCTACGTGGCCAACTTCGGCTCGTACAACAAGACCTACGGCGCGCTCGGCGGCATCGTGGTCTTCCTGGTGTGGCTGTGGCTGACCAATCTGGCGATCCTGCTGGGCGCCGAGTTCAACGCCGAGCGGGAACGCGGCCGGCAACTGGGCGAGGGGGTGCCCGGAGCGGAGCGGGAGCTCCAGATGGAGGAGCGGTCCAGGACCAAGCACAAGAAGCGCTCGCGCACGGCTTGACGGCACGTGTCGGCGCACTCGGCCCGACCCCTTGGTGCCAGGACACGGTTGGGTATCATCGGCCGCCTAGAGGTCCCAATGTCTACGAAGGACGAGGTAGCCCGGTGAAGAAGCTGATCCTGGTCGCACTGGCCGCCATCGGCGGTCTCCTCGTGTACCGCCAGATCCAGGCGGACCGCGCCGAGCAGGACCTGTGGACGGAGGCGACCGACTCCGTGCCCGCAGGTTCGGGCGTGTAACCGCGCGAACGACACCACCAGACGAGTTTCCGGCCCCGGACCGCCCTTGTGCGGCCGGGGCCTTCTCGTTGCCGTACCGTGACACGCACCCCCTTGTGACTTGCTCGTGCAAATCCATACGGTGCTGGCGGCGGAGCCGGGGACGCCGGGACGGCGCTCTCTTGGGGGGCCGTGCCCGGCGGGCACACCGGCCGGCTCCCCGACAAGTTGCGTACGACAACGGATCGCCGCACGTGCCGCCGCGGGCCCGCGACGCCCGGGCCCGGCGCGGAGGAGTGACGAGGGGGCACGTGGTGAGGCGGAACGAAGGGCCCCGGCGGGCAGGCACGCCGGCGCGGCTCCGGTCGGTCACGGTGGCGGCGGCGGTGTGCGCCACGGCGCTGTCCGCGGGCCCCGCGGTGCCCGGCGCCCACGCGGCGGACCGGCCGCGCCCGTACGAGACGGCCGACGACGCGCAGCGGGTGCACGGCTCCCCGAGCAGCGCCGACGCCCCCGCGCTCGGCACCGGCCCGGCCACCGACCGGATCGGACCGGGCGAGGAGCACTTCTACGCCCTCGACCTCGATGCCCGCTCCGATGTGCATCTCAGCGCCACCGCGCTCCCCGCCCCCGGCACCCGGATCGACTACCGGGACGGTATCGAGATCTCGCTGCGCACCACCGACGGGGACTCCTGCGGCAGCGAGAAGGTGACGGGCACCGGGCAGACCGCCTTCCCGCTCACCGCCTACGTGGCCCGGCTGACCGGCGCGGACGGGAACAGCTCCTGCCGCGCCGCCGGCCCCTACCTGGTGCGGGTCGTACGCGAGGACGGCGACGACCCATCGCGCTGGCCGCTGGAGCTGTCCGTCCTGCGGGAGCCGGCCCTCAAGGGCAGCATTCCCGCGCCGCACCCGGGCACGGAGAACGAGTCCGACGCCGACAGCCCCCGTCCCGCCCCGCCCTCCGGTACGCCCCGCCCGGTGGCCGGCGGCTCCGGCTTCAACGACGCGCGCGCGGTGGGCGGCGGAGTGTGGAAGGACCGGCTGCGCCCCGGCGAGACGCGCTGGTACCGGGTGCCCGTCGACTGGGGACAGCGGCTCCACACCGCCGTGGAACTGCCCAACGCCGCCCGGCGCGAGGACGGGGCCGGCCGGTTCGTCGCCCGCGGCTTCCGGATGAACGTCTACAACCCGGCCCGCGGACCCCTCTACTCCGAGAGCTTCACCAGCTACGACGGGGACGGCGGAAAGACCGACCACTACAGCAACCCCGTCCGCTACGAGAACCGGTTCGCCTCCGCCAACTCCGCGACCCGGCTGGCGGGCTGGTACTACGTGGCCGTCACCGCCGGGCCCGACCTGGCCGGGCCCTTCCCGCAGGGCGTTCCGGTCACCCTGCGGATCGCCGTGCGGGGCAAGCCGAAGCCGGGGCCCCGCTACGGCGGTGACGCGCGGGCGGCCGGGATCGGCGTGAGCGACGAGGACCGTGAGACGGCCGCCAAGAGGCTGACCCGGGCCGAGGCCGACGACGCCGCGGCCGAGGCCGCACTGCTGCGCACGGTCGGCTGGAGCGGGATCGGCACCGGAACGGCACTCCTGGCCGTCCTGGCCGCCTGGACGCTGCTGGCCCGGCGGGGCGGCGCCGCTGCCGTCCAGCCGGTCGCGGGCCCGCCGGGCGGCACCCCCGGGCCCGGAGGATTCCCCCCGTCCCCGTGAACTTTTCCGTCCGGCTCCGCATCCCACCCGTTGTCCGGCCGGCCTGGGAGTGACCGGTGCCCCCCTCACCGGGATGAGGCCGGGCGTCCCCTGGGAGCGGGGCCGCCCACCGGACATACGGTGCCCGGCCCGTTGACCGCGGGCCGGGCACCGCTGTTTTCGCGGGGGGCCGCCCTTTCCCCGGGTGGCGCGTGTTGGTTGGCGCCTGTTGGTTGTGAGCCTGTCGGGTGGCACGCCGCTGGGGCGCGGGCCGCCGCCGGGCGCGGTCCGGCTCGCGGCTGCGAGGGGGCATGCCGGTGGTGCGTGTCAGCCGGCGGCTGCGAGGGCCCAGAAGCCTGTGATCAGGCACACCACTGCCACCACCAGCATCGGTACGGCCACCTTCGCCGGCGGGCCGGGCCTGCGCGGCGGTGCCGGCGGCGCGGTGAGGGGCGGCACGGCCGTCCGCGCTGCCGCGTACGGGTGGGTGCCCGGTCCTTGTGGGACGGCGCCCGGGTACGGCCCCTGCGCGGGGTGCGGTACTGCGGGGGCCACGGCCGTGGAGGCATGGGGTGCCGGGGGCTGCAGCACGAAGCTGCCCGTGTCGGACGGCCGCGGCACGGTCGGCGTCGTCAGCGGCGCGGGAGCCGCGTGCGGGGCGGCTCCACGAGCGGAGGAGGCAGCCGTGGGCGGGGCGGCTGCGGAGGCGTGCGGCGCGGAACCGGTCGCAGGGGTGTGGGGGCCGGCCGGGTGCGGTGTCGCGGCGCGGACCGGTCCGTCGGGGCCGAACCCCTCGGGGAGCGGGCCGAGATGGTCGAAGACCTCGACGGTCTCCCGCTCCACCGTGGCGTCCCCGTCCAGCAGTTCGGCCGCGCTCGCCAGCGCCTTGCGGGCCCCGGTCGCGGTCCTGAAGCGGGCGGCCGGGTCGGGCTGCAGCAGCTGCCCGAGGACCTGCCACAGCGGCTCGGGCACACCGCCGGGCGGCGGGGGCGTGCCGTTCTCGTAGCTCTCGAACAGCGCCTGGCTGTCCGGTTTGCGGCCCGTGAGCAGGAAGAGTCCCACGAGGCCCACCGCGTACAGGTCGGAGGGGAAGTCGGCCTCGGCCTCCAGCATCTGCTCGGGCGCGAAGTATCCGGGCGTACCGACCACGTAGTTGGTCTCGGTCAGCCGGGGCTCGCCCTTGCGCATGGCGATGCCGAAGTCGGACAGCCTCAGATGGGGCCGGCCGGTGCCGGTGGGCTCCAGGAGGATGTTGGCGGGCTTGATGTCGCGGTGCACCACGTCCTCGGCGTGCACGGCGGCCAGGCCGGACAGCAACTGGTCGAGCAGCGTGCACACGAACGTGGGAGGCAGCGGCCCGTAGTCACCGACGAGGTGCGCCAGCGAACCGCCGGCCACCAGGTCCATGGTGAACAGGACCTTCTCGTCGTCCGCCGCCCAGCTGTGCGGCGCCAGCACATGCGGATGGTCGATGCGCAGCGCCTGTTCGCGGACGAAGCGCAGCAGGGCGTACGCGTCGGACTGCTGGAGCACCTTCGCGGCGACGTACCGGCGGCGCCGGTGGTCCCAGGCCCGCCACACGGTGCCGACGCCGCCGCGTCCGACCGGATCGACCAGCTCGTACCTGCCGGCGAAGATCTCCCCCATGGTGCCGCGCCGCTCCCTGTCCGTGCCGCTCTGCCGCTGGTGCTGTTTGCCGGGTGGCCGTTGTGCCGTCGTCGTGCCGCCGTCGAGTGTTCCGCCGTCGTGCGGTGCCCTGCCGGTGGGCTCCAGCAGGCTCAGGACTGGTGTGCCTCGTAGTGCTTGACGGCGTCCGAGGTGCGGCCGGCGCCGTAGACGCGCAGGAACTCGGCCAGTTCGGGGTGGGTGGGGGCCAGGGCGTTGGAGGCGTCGATGATGTCGGCGGCGTCCGAGACCGAGCGCAGCAGAGCCTGGATCTCCCGCACGACACGCTTGACGGGGGTCTGGGAGGTGCCCGAGGAGGCCGTCTGCGAAGTGTTGCCCAGCACGCTGCCGCCCGCGGTCCGGCGGATCTCCTCCATGCGGCTGGTGGCGTCCGCCGCGCTGACATCACCCCGGGCCACCTCGGCGGCCAGTTCCTGGAGGGCCTGGACACGCTGGACGACCGCCGGGTTGCCGATCTTTGCGCGCTGCCCGCTCATGAGCTGCGAAAGCATAGGGGCGGACAGTCCGAGCACGGTTGCGAGGCGGGCCTGGTTGAGGCCGAGGTCGTCGATCAGCCGGCGGAAGAGAGTCCCCAACGGCTCGCCGTACCACTGACTCTGGAGCTGGCGCGCTTTCGCCGTCGGGTCCTGTGCTGCTGCGTCCATGGCGTCTCCCCTGGGCTCCCCTGTGTCACTTCGCTCCCGCGAACTTGCCGTGCATCCTACGGACGGCGGCAGGTGCGGGCGATACCCGGTCGGAAGGAGGGCGCGGAAGCCAGTATCCTGGTGCCCGACGGGGCCATAGCTCAGTTGGTAGAGCGCTGTCTTTGCATGGCAGATGTCAGGGGTTCGACTCCCCTTGGCTCCACCTAGGAAGAGGCCCCTGGCCTGCGGTGACGCAGGCCAGGGGCCTCTTTTCGCGTGCGCGGGCGCGCCGTGCGGGCGGTGGCGCCCCGGTCTCCGGCCGCCCGCCCGGCGAGCCGTGCACGCGCCTCGCCCACGCGGCTGCCGAGGGCCGCCGGGTGGGGTGGCCTACTTCCGTGCGGGCGGTCCTTCGAGCCGGGTCAGGGCGTCGAGTCCGGGGCGGATGGCGGCCTCCGCGGCGGCGGCAGCAGCAGCGGCGTCCCCGCGCTCCAGTGCCTCGACGAGGTCCTCGTGCGGCTTGCTGCCGCTCTCCACGACGACATCCTGCCTGCGCAGCGCTTCGAGGCTGTCGCGCAGCCGGCCGACGAAGAAGCGATAGCACTCCAGCAGCACCTCGTTGCCCGCCGCCTCGACCACGGCGAGGTGGAAGTCGGCGTCGGCGCCGGCGAAGAGCACTGCCTCGGTCGCGTGGTTACGGGCGTGCAGGAGTTTCCGCAGCCGCGCGAGATCGTCCTCGGTGCGGCGCTCGGCGGCCAGGCGCGCCGCGTGCACGTCGAAGCCGAGCTGCATCTCGAAGATCTCCCGTACGTCGGCCATGCCGAGCCGGCGCAGCAGCGGCGCGGGGTCGGCGGTGGAGACGACGAACGTGCCCGAGCCGTGGCGCGTCTCGAGCGTCCCGAGGTGCACCAGTGCGCGGATCGCCTCACGCACGACGGTGCGGCTCACTCCGAGTTCCTCGGCCATGCGGTGCTCGCCCGGGAGCTTGTCACCGGGCTGCCACTCACCTTGGGCCAGGGCCTCGTTGAGGCTCGCGATGGCCCCCTCCACGGAGGACCGGCGGCCCACTGCACGCATGTGCGTCCCCTTTCACGCTGCCGTCCACCCATTGTCCGGGTGGTTGCCGGGGCTGTGGACAGGGTGGCACACTGCCTCCGCAACTTGTCAGACATCACACAAGTTCGGTGGCGGTCCGCCACGGTGGAGGAGCACCCATGACCACCTCGCCCGCCCGCGAGTCGACCGCGCCCGCACGGCACGGCGGCACCGGGAGCGGCTCCCTCCCGGTCGTGCGCCTGCTGGCGTTCACGACGGCCGGCTTCCTCGCGATCATGACCGAGACGATGCCGGCCGGCCTGCTGCCGCGCATCAGCGCGGGACTGCACATATCCGAGGCCCTGGCCGGGCAGTTCGTCTCGCTGTACGCGCTGGGTTCGGTGTGCAGCGCCGTGCCCGTCATCGCGGCGACGCGCCGAGCGCCCCGCCGCCACGTGCTGTTGGCCGCCGTCGTGGGGCTGCTCGTCTGCAACACGGTCACCGCGCTGTCCGGACAGTGGGTGCTCACGCTGGCCGCCCGCTTCTGCGCCGGCGCCTCGTCCGGAGTCGTCTGGGGGCTGCTGACCGGCTACACCCGCCGTCTCGTCCCCGCCCGTCTGCAAGGGCGTGCCCTCGCGCTGGTGGGGGTGGGCCAGCCCGTCGCACTGGCTTTCGGGGTCCCGCTGGGGACGTGGCTGGGCTCCCTCGTCGACTGGCGCGGCGTCTTCTGGATCATGTCGGCGGTGGCACTGCTGCTGCTCTTGTGGATCCGGCTGCTCGTCCCGCAGATGCCGGGCGGGCCGGCCGGACCCGGCACGCCGCCGGGTGCCGCACTCACCATCCCCGGGGTGCGCACCGTGCTCGCCGTGACGCTGCTGTGGGTGCTGGCGCACAACCTGCTCTACACCTACATCGCGCCGTTCCTCGCCACCTCTGGGCTCGGCGGCCGGGTCGATGTCGTGCTGCTCGTCTTCGGTGTGGCGGCGATGGCCGGAATCTGGGTCACCGGCCTCCTCGTCGACAGACGGCCGAGGCCGGTGACGCTGTCGAGCCTCGCCGTCTTCGCCGCAGCCGCCCTCGCGCTGGGCCTGTCGGCCGGACTGCCGGCCGTGGTCTTCGCCGGAACGGCGGCCTGGGGGCTGACCTTCGGCGGCGCACCGACTCTGCTGCAGACCGCGCTGGCCGACGCGGCCGAACCGCACACGGACGTGGCCCAGTCGATGTTCGTGACCGTCTTCAACGGCGCCATCGCGGTGGCCGGTCTCCTCGGCGGAACGGTGCTCGGCCGGCTGGGGAGCGGAGCCCTCCCGTGGGGGCAGTCGGTGCTGTGCGGCGGAGCGTTGCTGCTCGTCGCACTCGCCCGGCGCCACGCCTTCCGTCCCGGCCCTCGCGCGGCGGGCGGCGAGGAGGGTTAGTCGTCCCGTGGGTCTTCGGGGTGCGGGCAGCCTGTCGGCTTGACGCGCGGCATTTCCGGTATTCCCGGACCCGACGACTCCGCTCGGTCGTGACCCTCCCCGTGCGTCAACTCGCAAGCCATACTGGAGTTTTCCACTCGATCGAGTGATGGTGCGGGGGTGGCGCAGCGCCAGTCAGGGGGGTGCTGCCTATGCTTACGGGCCGATTTCCCCCGGACTCCTACGGTCACAAGGTCATACGTGAGGGCACCGATGGCACCGCAGATGGACGACAGCGCCCACACACTGACGTGCGCCGTCGGGACGGAGGAGCCGCCGCCGGCCGGCACCGTGCTGTCCCGTACGGACGGCGGATACACAGTGGTGGAACTGCACGGGGAGATCGACCTCGCCGTGGTGCTCGCCACCACACCCCAGCTCTACGCGCTCACCACGGCGCCCGCACCCCGGCTGGTGGCGGACCTGCGGCCGGTCTCCTTCATCGACTGCAGCGGACTCGCCCTGCTGGTGGACATCCGCGCCCGGGTCCTGGCGGGCGGCGGCACCTTCACCCTCGTCTGCGCCGACCCGCGCGTACTGCGACTGTTGCGGATCACCGGGCTGGCCGCCGTACTGGCCCCGGTACCCGGGCTTCCCGAGCTCTCGGCGCCGGGCGCCGCGGGTGCGGGGCAGGGCGCGATGCGCGAGGGGCGGAAGACCTGAAGGTCCTCCGCCCCTCGCGCGTACCGGGCGTGCTCACTTCTCGCGGCGCTCCTCGGCGTCCGCACCGGTGTCGCCGTCCTTGGAGTCACCCTTCGCTTCCTTCTCGGCGTCTTCCTTCGCCTGCACCTGCGGGTCCAGCCCCGGGCCGTCGCTCTCGGCCGGGGAGCCGTTGACGCTGGTGAGCGGGGAGCGGTCGGCGACCTCCGTCGCGGCCGGGGGCTCCACCAGCCAGTCCGGGTTGGCCTGCCGGTCCCACCAGCGCCAGGCGGCGTACGCCCCGCCGGCCACCAGCCCGACCAGAGTGGCCCGCCACACGAACCGTCCCGCACGGGAGCGCCTGCGGCGGCGCCGCGCGAGCTTCTCGATGTCCTGGGCCGTCACCTGGTTGCGGAGCGCGGCCACGGCGGCGGCTCCCCGCTGCACTGCCTCCTCACGGGCCGGAGCGGTGGCGGCGCGGACGTCGGTCACCGCGCTCTCGATCCGGGGCCCCGCGTAGTCGGCGGCCTTGCGCGCGGCCTTGCGGGTGCGCTTGGCCGCACGCCCGGCGGCCCGCTCGACCTCGACGGGGAGGGCGTCACGCGCCTGGGCGACCCGGGGACCGACATACTGCTCGTACCCTTCGCGGGCGGTGTGCCGGGCCTGCTCGGCCGCCTTGGCGACCTTCGGTCCCAGCCGGGCGCCGGCCTCCTGCGCGTAGCGTGCCGCGGTGTCCATGGCCTGGCCCGCGTGGGGCTTCACCACCTCCGCTGCGTGCCGCACGCTCTCCTTGGCGGTGCCGGTCGCCGTGCGCACGCTGTCCTTGGCGGTCACGGGATCCTCCTCCTCGGTGGCTCATGACATGTGCAGTCTCTCCGAAAACGGAGGACAGGAAGTCGTTTTTCCACCTGTTTAGAAGATCATGCCTGACAGTCCGCTGCCCGTGCCCCGCCCCGCGCCGTGGGCGTGGGGCATCCGGGTCAGCAGGCGCCCCCGGCGTCCGTGGGAGGATCGGGACAGTCACTGCAGACAGATGGAAGGTAGATCGTGGCCGAGCAGCTCTACGCCACCCTGAAGACCAACCAGGGAGACATCCGGGTCAAGCTCTTCCCGGACCACGCCCCGAAGACGGTCAAGAACTTCGTCGAGCTCGCCGAGGGCTCCCGCGAGTGGACCCACCCCGCGACCGGCCAGAAGACCACCGACCGGCTCTACGACGGCACCGTCTTCCACCGCGTCATCAGCGGCTTCATGATCCAGGGCGGGGACCCGCTGGGGAACGGCACCGGCGGCCCCGGTTACGAGTTCGCCGACGAGATCCACCCGGACCTCGCGTTCACCAAGCCGTACCTGCTGGCCATGGCGAACGCCGGGCCGGGCACCAACGGCTCGCAGTTCTTCATCACCGTCGCGCCGACCACCTGGCTGACGGGCAAGCACACCATCTTCGGCGAGGTCGCCGACGAGGCGGGCCAGAAGGTGGTGGACGCCATCGCCGGCACCCAGACCAACCCGCGCACCGACCGTCCGGTGCAGGACGTGGTCGTCGAGTCGGTGGTCGTCGAGCGCGCGTAAGCGGCAGCCGGGACCGGCCGCGGCCGGCCGGGAACCGTACCGCCCCGCCCGTCCGTAATCAGGGCGGGCGGGGCAGTGCGTGGGGGAGACTGGAGGGGTGAGCGTGGCGCAGGACGGACAGCCCGGGGGCGGGGCGGAACAGCAGGGCCCCAGACACTGCTACCGGCACCCGGAGCGGGAGACCGGTATCTCCTGCACGCGTTGTGAGCGGCCCATCTGCCCCGACTGCATGGTGCCGGCCTCGGTGGGCTTCCAGTGCCCCGAGTGCGTCAGGTCCGGCTCGGGCACCGGGCACCCGCCGGGTGCGACCCGGCCCAGGACGGTGGCCGGGGGCCGGGTGACGGCCGATCCCAGGCTGGTCACCAAGGTGCTGGTCGGCATCAACGTGGCCGTCTTCATCGCCGTGCTGGCGGTCGGCAACCGGCTGCTGGATCCGCTGCTGCTGTTCGGGCAGGCGGTGACTCAGCCGTACGGTCCTCTGGAGGGCGTGGCCGAGGGACAGTGGTGGCGGCTGCTGACCTCGATGTTCCTGCACCAGGAGATCTGGCACATCGCGATGAACATGCTCGGGCTGTGGTTCCTGGGCCCGCCGCTGGAGGCGGCGCTGGGCCGGATCCGCTTCCTGGCCCTCTATCTGCTCTCCGGCGTCGCCGGCGGTGCGGTCACCTATCTGCTGGCCGCCCCGCAGCAGGCTTCGCTGGGCGCCTCGGGTGCGATCTTCGGACTGTTCGGTGCGACCGCGGTGCTGATGCGGCGGCTGCGCTACGACATGCGGCCGATCCTGATCCTGCTGGCGATCAATCTGATCTTCACCTTCACATGGAAGAACATCGCCTGGGAGGCGCACGTCGGCGGGCTGGTCGCGGGGCTGGTGCTGGCCTACGCGATGGTGCACGCGCCCCGTCGGCAGCGTGCGCTGGTGCAGTACGGGGCGGTCGCGCTGGTGCTCGCGGTGATCGTGGTGCTGCTCGTGGTGCGTACGCTCCAGCTCGGCTGAGCCCGGGTTTTCCACAGCGGGTACGGGATCTTGTGCACGGAGTGGCCCGACCGGCCGGGATTCGGTCAGGTGTGCGTTTCCCTTGTGGTTACTGGCCGGACGGGTCTCCGGGTGCCGTCCGGCCGGTCACATCGGCGTCAACACCCTGAAAGTTATCCACAGATCTTGTGAGTTATCCAAGGCTGTGGATCAGCCTGTGGATAACTCTTATTTCCACTGCGTGGAGACCACGAAGCCGGTCGCGATGAAGCCGAACCCGACCACGATGTTCCAGTTCCCCAGCGCCTCGATGGGCAGCGAGCTGTTCGTGACGTAGAACACGACGATCCAGGCGAGCCCGATACCGAACATCGCCAGCATCAGGGGGGCCACCCAGCCGCGCCCGCCACCACGCAGGTCGATGTTGGTGGCCTTCTTCTCCGGCGGGGGCGTGAAGTCCGCTTTCTTCCGGGTACGTGACTTCGGCACGAGAGACTCTCCTGTCGATGCGCTGCTGACCGCCGCACGGCCCATGGGGACGGTGGTCCGTTAGCGTAGTGCTTTCCCAGGGCGGAGGGAGACAAGGGTACGGTGACCAGATCCATCGTCCGGCCTGCCCGGCTGGCCGCGATAGGCGTCTTCGCCCTCGCAGGTCTCATCTTCTGGGTCAGCTTCGACACCGCGCAAGGCACCAATCTGCGCAGCGACTCCTCGATGCTCCGGCTCTCCGACCTCATCCAGGAGCGCAGCAGACAGAACGCCGAACTGGAGAACCAGGCCGCCGGCCTCCGCCGCCAGGTCGACTCCCTCGCCCGGCGCGACGACGGCAGCACCCGCGGTGAGGACCGCCGGATCGACGCGCTGGAGAAACGCGCCGGCCTGAAGAAACTGACCGGCCAGGGCCTGACCGTCACCCTCGACGACGCCCCCAGCAACGCCACCGCGAAGGTCCCCGGGCTGCCCGACCCCGAACCCAACGACCTGGTCATCCACCAGCAGGATCTGCAAGCCGTCGTCAACG
The DNA here is from genome assembly GCF_000725885.1 of Streptomyces albus subsp. albus. Classification (GTDB taxonomy): domain Bacteria; phylum Actinomycetota; class Actinomycetes; order Streptomycetales; family Streptomycetaceae; genus Streptomyces; species Streptomyces albus. Next base: position 249,498 of record NZ_JODR01000001.1, read on the forward strand.
CCCTGTGGAAGGGCGGCGCCAAGGGCATCAAGGTGATGGACCAGCGGCTGATCTCCACCAGCGCCGTGCGCTGCGTCGGCAACACCCTGATCCTCCAGGGGCGCGTCTACTCCCCGCCCTACAAGGTCACCGCCGTGGGGGACCCGGACCGTCTCAGGGCCGCCCTGGACGCGGCGCCCGCCATCCAGAACTACCAGGAGTACGTCGATGCCTACGGCCTCGGCTGGAAAGTCGAGCAGCACAAGGCGATGACTCTTCCGGGTTACTCGGGCACAGTGGATCTCCGGCAGGCCGAACCCGTCGAGTGAACGGGAGTGAGGCACGTGGCGTTACGAGCGGTCGTACGGAGCCTGAGCGAACTGTGCATCACGGTCGGGGTCCTCATCGTGCTCTTCGTCGTCTACCTCCTCTACTGGACCGGGCTGCGCGCCGACAGCGCCTCCGACGACGAGATCGCCCGGCTCCACAAGCAGTGGGCGGCCGGGCCCGTGGACGGCGGCGCACCGGGCGGCGGCACCCCCGAGGAGACGGGCGGCTCCCCGTCCCGTGGCCAGGACACGACGGGTGACGGCCAGGCCGGCGGCACGGCCGAACGCGGAGCCGCGCCAGGCACCGCGCGCGGCACCGCTCCGGGCGGGTACCGCAGCGGCAACTCCTTCGCCGTCATGTACATCCCGCGCTTCGGCGGCGGCTGGTCCAAGCCGGTCCTGGAGAACACCGGGAAACAGACCCTCCGCAAAGGGCTGGGTCACTACACCCGCAGCGCGCCCCTCGGCGCGAAGGGCAACTTCGCGGTCGCCGGACACCGCCGCACCTACGGCGACCCCTTCAAGGACTTCCCCCGGCTGCGGCCCGGCGACCCGGTCGTGGTGACCGACGGCGACACCTGGTACACCTACACGATCGTCGCGCGCCCCTACCGCACCCTGCCCAGCGACACCGGCGTCCTCGACGCGGTGCCCGCCCCCGTCGACGAGGCCGCCACCCCCTTCGACCGGCCCGGACGCTACCTCACCCTCACCACCTGCGACCCGGAATGGGGCAGCAGCCACCGGCTCATCGCCTGGGGACGACTGGACGCCACACAGTCCGCGAGCGAAGGGAAACCGGACGCGCTCACCCGGTGAGGCCGTACCCTGACGCCGTACTCTGGGTGGGCCGGAAGCACGCGCCCGATGCAGGCGCGGGAGGAGAGAGGACACCATCGGGGCATGTACGGCTGGATCTGGCGGCACCTGCCGGGCAACGTATGGGTGCGCACACTGATTTCGATCGTGCTGATCGTCGGCGTCGTCTTCCTGCTCTTCCAGTACGTCTTCCCCTGGGCGGAACCCCTGCTGCCGTTCAACGACGTGACGGTGGACGGGGCCGCTCCGGCCGGCCACGCCGCGGCCACCGCACTGAAGGGAAATGTGGCATGAGCGCCCGCGTCCTGGTCGTCGACAACTACGACAGCTTCGTCTTCAACCTCGTCCAGTACCTCTACCAGCTCGGCGCCACCTGCGAAGTCGTCCGCAACGACGAGGTGGAACCCCACCACGCCGAGGACGGCTTCGACGGCGTCCTGCTCTCCCCCGGACCCGGCGCCCCCGAGGAGGCCGGCGTCTGCATCGGCATGGTGCGGCACTGCGCCGAGCGCCGGATCCCCGTCTTCGGCGTCTGCCTCGGCATGCAGTCCATGGCCGTCGCCTACGGCGGCATCGTCGAGCGGGCCCCCGAACTGCTGCACGGCAAGACGTCCGTCGTCTCCCACGAGAACACCGGCGTCTTCACCGGACTCCCCTCACCCTTCACCGCCACCCGCTACCACTCGCTGGCGGTACGCAACGGCACGCTGCCCGACGAGCTGGAGGTCACCGCCCGGACCGCACCCGGCGGCGAGGCAGTGGACGGCGGCGGCCTGGTGATGGGCCTGCGCCACCGCGAACTCCCCGTCGAGGGCGTCCAGTTCCACCCCGAATCGGTCCTCACCGAATGGGGCCACCGCATGCTCGCCAACTGGCTGGTGCAGTGCGGTGACACCGACGCCGTGGAACGGTCAGCCGGCCTGACGGGGGTGCCGCGGGCCGCCGGTCTGGGGACGGTCACCGGGTGACGACGGGCCACGGCGACAGTGCCGGGCGCGGTGCGGAGTTCGACCCGTACCGCGCTGCTGTGGACGCCCTCGCCGACCCGCTCAACGACCCCCTCCCCGACCAACTCCCCACCGCGCCGGGCCCTGCGCCCGGGCCGGCCCCCGGGACCGGCCCGGGCTCCGCTCCGGGGTCCGGGAGCGCGACGGAGGCGGCTGCGCCCCCGGTGCGGCAGGCGGCTTCCCAGGCGCCCGCAGCGCCCCAGGCGCCGCCCAGGGAGGCCGCGTCCGAGGGACGGAGACCGGAAGGCCCGGAAGCCCCCGCGGGGCCGCGAGAGGGCCCGGGGGCGGGCGCGACGGCCGTCTGGCAGAGCCCCGCAGGCCCCGTCGGGCACCAGGACCCTGCCGCCCCGGTGCGGCAGGAGGGCCCTGTCGGTTCTGCGCGGCAGGAGGGCCCTGTCGGTCCCGTGCGGCAGGAGGTGCCGATCGGTCCCGTCGGGCAGCAGAGTCCCACCGGCTCCGTACGGCAGGAGGTGCCGGAAACGCCGGCCGGACCCCTCGGGCAGGCCGAGCCGCCCGGTGCGGTCCGGCAGGTCCGGCAGGATGCGGCCACCGGGTCAGTGCGGCACACGGAACCGCCGCCCGCCGTCCGGCAGGAGATGCCACCCGGTCCCGTCCGGCCAGAGGCGGCACCCGGTCGTGTGGGGCACGCGGCGGCGCCCTACGAGTCCGCTCCCGGCGTCCAAAAGCGGCCGGCCGGGTACGCCGCGCCGGCGCCGTCCCAAGGGCGCACCGGACACTCGCACGGGGCCGGCCCGGCCCACCCGGCGGGGCAGCCCCCGGAGGACGACGCGACGATGCCGCTGGGCGTCACGGAGCCGCTGCCCGGACCCCGTACCCAACGCCCGCCAGGCCCCTCCCGGTTGGAGGCCCGCAGGGCCGCACGCGCCCTGCGTCCGGGGCCCGGCATCATCGCCAGCCGGGTCATCGGCGAGCTCTTCATCACGTGCGGCGTACTGATGCTGCTCTTCGTGGCCTACCAGCTGTGGTGGACCAATATCCGCGCCGACCAGCAGGCGGGCGGCGCGACCGACGCGCTGCACGAGAAGTGGGAGCACAAGCCCGACACCGTGGACCCCGAACGCAAGGCGGGCGCCTTCGAACCGGGCGAGGGCTTCGCCGTCATCCACATCCCGAAGATCGGCATCACCGCTCCCATCGCGCAGGGGGTCTCCAAGACGGCGGTGCTGGACAAGGGCATGGTGGGGCACTACGACAAGGCGCCGCTCAAGACGGCGATGCCCTGGGACAAGAAGGGCAACTTCGCACTGGCCGGCCACCGCAACACCCATGGCGAGCCGTTCCGTTACATCAACCGGCTGGAGCCGGGGGACTCCGTCGTGGTGGAGACGCAGTCGAAGTTCTACACGTACGAGGTGACGCGTCAACTGCCGTCCACCCTGCCGTCCGACACGGGGGTGATCGATCCGGTCCCGCCCAAGTCCGGCTTCACCAAACCGGGTCGGTACGTCACCCTGACGACCTGTACTCCCGAATTCACCTCGAAGTACCGTCTGATCGTCTGGGGCAAAATGGTGGACGAACGTCCGCGCAGCAAGGGCAAGCCGGACGCGCTCGTCGAATGAGACCGGCCGGGCGCCCCAGGGCGTCCGGCGCGCCGCGTCCGGCGGGCGGGCCCGGTGGGGCTCCGCCAGGGGGCTGCGCAGGGACGAGTGACAAGCGCGGAGGCGGCACAGTGAGTGACGGCAAGCGGGAGTCCACGGCCGAGACCGTGGACCCGGGGGAGACCGCCGAGGCCGTGACGGAGGACTCCCCGGCACGGGACTCCGCCGCGGGAGGCCCCGCGCCCGAGGACTCCGCACGCAAGGACTCCCCACCCGAGGACTCCGCGCCGGAGGATCCCTCATCCCCGGAAGACGCCTCATCCCACAAGGCGGCCGAGAAGGAAGTCGAGAAGGGCACCCAGGAGGCGGCCGGGGAGGCCGGCCGGAGCAAGCCGGTGCGGCGGGGGCGGCTGGCGGCGGTGATCGGTGTCGTCGGGGAACTGCTCATCACGGCGGGCCTGGTGCTGGCGCTCTTCGTCGTCTACTCGCTGTGGTGGACGAACGTGCTGGCCGACCGGCAGGCCGCGAAGCAGGGGGACCGGGTCCGCGAGCACTGGGCCGCTGGCCGGGGGCCGGGCGATCTCGACACCCGTGACGGGATCGGTTTCCTGCACGTCCCCGCGATGTCGGGCGACGACATCCTCGTCAAGAAGGGCACCGACCCCAAGGAGCTCAACCAGGGCATCGCCGGCTACTACACCGAGCCGGTCAAGTCGGGGCTGCCGCAGGACCAGTCCGGCAACTTCTCGCTGGCCGCGCACCGGGACGGGCACGGCGCGAAGTTCCACAACATCGACAAGATCGACAAGGGCGACGCGATCGTCTTCGAGACGAAGAACACCTGGTTCGTCTACAAGGTGTTCAAGATCCTGCCGCAGACGTCCAAGTACAACGTGGACGTCATCGATCCGGTGCCGAAGGGTTCCGGGAAGAAGGAGCGGGGCCGCTACATCACCCTCACGACGTGCACGCCCGTCTACACCTCGAAGTACCGCTACATCGTGTGGGGCGAGCTGGTCCGCACCCAGGACGTCGACGAGGACCGCACGCCGCCCGCCGAACTGCGCTGAGGTCCCCGCGGGGCGCGCCCGCCTCGCCCGCCGTCAAGCCCCGCCCGCCGTCAAGCACCGAGGCCGTCCCCCGGCGAAGGGGACGGCCTCGGTGTGTTCCGTGTGGAGCCGGCGGGCTCAGTGGTGGCGGCGGCCCCAGCCGCCGAAGAACCCGCCGTCGTCATCGTCCCCGCCGTCGCCCTCGTCGGGGCCGCCCGGTCGGGTGATGACCGTGACCTTGTCGCCCTTCTTGCCCTGCGAGTTCGCCGGCGGGTTGGTGCCCATGACGATGGCGTTGTCGTCCTGCGGCCCCTGTACGCGTTCGACGGAGAACCCGGCGCCCTCCAGCGCGGACCTGGCGTCACCGAGCTTCTGGTTGGTGACGTCCGGCACGGTGGCGGGCTGGTCGTCGGACGCCTTGGCCACGGTGAGGGTGATCGTGGTGCCCTCCGGCTGCTTGCCCGGGCCGGGGTCCTGCCGCAGCACGGTGCCGGCGGACTTGTCCTCGTTCTCCTCCTCCGACTTGGCGACCTTGAAGCCGAGCGCCTCCAACTGCTGTTTCGCCTTGTCGAAGGGCTGGTCCACCACGTTGGGCACGGTCGGCTGGGACTCCGTGGCGACGGTCAGCGTCACCTTGGTGCCCTTCTTCGCCTTCTCGCCCGCGGCCGGGTCCTGGCTGAGGACGGTGCCGGCCGGCTGGTCGGACTCCTGCTGCTTCTTGCCGACCTTGAAGCCCGCCTCGCTGAGCTTCTGCTTGGCGTCGGCGAAGATGTCGCCCGTCACGCCGGGAACCTCGCGCGGCGCCTGGTCGCGCGGGCCCTTGGACATGATGAGGGTGACGGTGCTGTCGGCCTCGACGCTCTCCCCCTGGCCGGGGTCGGTCTTGCAGACGGTGCCCTTCTTCTCGCCGCAGAACTCGCTGGTGCCCTTGGTCGCCTTCAGCCCGGTGTTCTCCAGCTGGTCGGTGGCCTCGGACACGGACAGTCCGGCGACGTTCGGCACGTCCACGTTGTTGTCGGAGGAGGCGAACAGCGCCTTGCCGACGAAGATCGCGCCGACCAGCACCAGGATCACCGCGAGCGCGAGCAGGATCGTGGACCAGGGGCTCTTGCTCTTGCGGCGGCTGCCGGGCTGGTCGTCGTAGTAGCCGCCGTCGTCGGAGCGCATCGGCGGCAGCATGGAGGTCTGCGGGTCCTGGGCCCGCAGCGCCGTGGTGGGCTGGTCCTCGGGCGGATAGCCGTAGCCGCCGGCCATCGCGGTGGCGGCGACGGGCTGGCCGTCGAGGCACGCCTCGATGTCGGCGCGCATCTCATCGGCGCTCTGGTACCGGTAGTCCGGGTCTTTGACCAGGGCCTTCATCACGATCGCGTCCATGGCGGGCGAGATCTCAGGATCGAAGGCGCTGGGCGGCTGCGGCTCTTCCCGTACGTGCTGGTAGGCGACGGCGACGGGCGAGTCGCCGACGAACGGCGGCCTCACCGTCAGCAGCTCGTACAGCAGGCAGCCGGTGGAGTACAGGTCGGAGCGGGCGTCGACGGTCTCGCCCTTGGCCTGCTCGGGGGAGAGGTACTGGGCGGTGCCGATCACCGCCGCGGTCTGCGTCATCGTCATGCCGGAGTCACCCATGGCGCGGGCGATGCCGAAGTCCATGACCTTCACCTGGCCGGTGCGGGTCAGCATGACGTTGGCGGGCTTGATGTCGCGGTGGACGATGCCGTTGCGGTGGCTGTACTCCAGGGCCTGGAGGATGCCGGTGGTCATCTCCATGGCCCGCTCGGGCAGCAGCTTGCGCCCCGAGTGCAGCAGCTCACGCAGCGTGGAGCCGTCCACGTACTCCATCACGATGTACGGGATGGAGACCCCGTCCACGTAGTCCTCGCCGGTGTCGTACACGGCGACGATCGCCGGGTGGTTCAGCGAGGCGGCCGACTGTGCCTCACGGCGGAAGCGGGCCTGGAACGACGGATCGCGGGCGAGGTCGACGCGGAGCGTCTTGACCGCGACCGTGCGCCCCAGCCGGGTGTCCTGGGCGAGGTAGACCTCGGCCATGCCTCCCCGGCCGAGCACCGAGCCCAGCTCGTACCGGCCGCCAAGGCGACGCGGCTCTTCCATAGTCTCCAGCCCTCTCCGGTCTTCCGTGCCGCGGCGCGTGGCACCTCAAGTCCCACGCGTTCTGCGGCACGGCGGTGTGCTGCTCGGCATACGGTACCCGCCACAGGACGCTTGCCCGGTGTGGCCGCGGTGACCCGGATCACCTCCGTTGCTGGTGCGTCACCGCTTCTGCTCGTCGAGGACGGCCTCCATCACGCTCTTCGCGATGGGCGCGGCGAGCCTGCCACCCGCGATGTCGCTGCGGAGTGTGTCCGAGCTCTCCACAACGACAGCGACGGCGACAGGAGATCCGTCACTCGTCTTCGCGTACGAGATGAACCAGGCGTAAGGGTTGTCCTTGTTGTTCTCGCCGTGCTGGGCCGTACCCGTCTTGCCGCCCACGGTGACGCCGGGGATCTTGCCCGCGGTTCCGGTGCCCTTCTCGACGACCGTCTCCATGGCCGACTGGAGCTTCTGCGCGTTCTCCGAGGAGACCGGCTGGCTCAGCTCCTCCGGCTTGGTCTGCTCGACCACGTTCAGGTTCGGGGCGACGAGCTGGTCCACCATGTAGGGCTTCATCAGCTTGCCGTCGTTGGCGACCGCGGCGGCGACCATGGCCATCTGGAGCGGAGTGGCGCGGTTGGACGCCTGGCCGATGCCGGCCTGGGCGTTCTGCGGCCGGTTGTCCTTCGGGTAGACGCTGGGCGAGGGGCGGACCGGGGTGTCCTGCGAGCCGTCCTCCTGGTCCCGGTTGAAGCCGAACTTCTCGGCCGCCTTCATCATCTCGTCGTTGCCGAGCTCGTCGCTCATCTTGGCGAAGACGGTGTTGCAGGACCACTGGAGCGCGACCCGGATGGAGGCGTTCTTGCAGGCCGGGTTGTTGCCCTCGTTGCCCAGGTCCCTGGTGGTCAGCGGCAGCCGGTAGGGGTCGGGCGAGTCGGTCTTGGAGTCGATGTCGTACTTGCCGCTCTCCAGGCCCGCGGCGGCGGTGACGACCTTGAAGGTGGAGCCGGGCGGGTAGGTCTGGCGCAGCGCCCGGTTGAGCATCGGCTGCTCTTCGCTCTTGTCCAGCTTCGCGAAGGTCTCGCTGTCCTTGGTGTTGACGCCGGCGAAGCTGGAGGGGTCGTAGGAGGGCTTGTTGGCCAGCGCGAGGATGGCGCCCGTCTTCGGGTTGATCGCGGCGACCGCGCCCTTCTTGTCACCGAGCCCGTCGTAGGCGGCCTTCTGCGCCTTCGCGTTGAGCGTGGTGACGATGTTGCCGCCCTTCTGCGGCTTGCCCGTGATCATGTCGACTGTGCGGTTGAAGAACAGCCGGTCGTCGTCGCCGGTCAGGAACGGGTCGTAGAGCTTCTCCAGCTGGTTGGCACCGACGGCCTGGGAGGCGTACCCGGTGACGGGCGACCACAGCTCGCCGTTCTTGTAGGTGCGCTTGTACTTGAAGTCGGTGCCGTTGACGACCGTCGAGCCGGTGATGGACTTGCCGTCGACGATGATGTTGCCGCGCGGCTGGGCGTAGCGGGCGATGTCCACACGCCTGTTCTTCGGATCGGTCTTCAGTTCGTCTGCCTGGACGAACTGGAGCCAGTTCGTCCGTACCAGCAGGGCCATCACGAGCAGACCGCAGAAGATCGCGATCCGGCGCAGGGGCTTGTTCACGGTCGGACCACCTGAGTCATCTCGGCATCGGGTGAGGGGGCCGGGGCCGGCGCGGGGCGGCGGGCTGTGTCGCTGATCCGGATGAGAATGCCGATCAACGCCCAGTTGGCGATCACGGACGAACCACCGGAGGCGAGGAACGGCATCGTCATACCCGTCAGCGGGATGAGGCCCATCACACCGCCGGCGACGACGAAGACCTGGAGCGCGAAGGCGCCGGACAGGCCGACGGCCAGCAGCTTGCCGAACGGGTCACGGGCCGCCAGCGCGGTCCGCACGCCGCGCTCGACGATCAGCCCGTACAGCATCAGGAAGGCCATCATGCCGGTGAGGCCCATTTCCTCGCCGACCGTGGCGAGGATGAAGTCGGAGTTGGCGGCGAATCCGATGAGGTCGGAGTTGCCCTGGCCCCAGCCGGTGCCGAGCACGCCACCGGAGCCGAACGCCCACAGGGCCTGCATGGCCTGCTCGGAGTAGCCGGGGATGCCCTGCTTGCTCTTGAGGTAGGTGGCCATCGGGTCGAGCCAGGCCTGGACGCGCTGCTGCACGTGCGGCTCGAAGGAGGCCACGGCGGTGGCGCCGCCGGCCGACAGGAGCAGACCGAAGACGATCCAGCTGGTGCGCTCGGTGGCGACGTACAGCATGATCACGAAGAGGCCGAAGAAGAGCAGCGAGGTGCCCAGGTCGGTCTCGAAGACCAGGATCATCAGGCTGAGGCCCCAGATCACCAGGATCGGGCCCAGGTCGCGTCCGCGCGGCAGGTACAGCCCCATGAAACGGCGGGAGGCCAGCGCGAGGGCGTCCCGTTTGACCATCAGATAGCCCGCGAAGAACACCGCGATGATGATCTTCACGAACTCGCCGGGCTGGAGGTTGACGGAGCCCACGCTGATCCAGATCCGGGCACCGTTGACCGGCTTGAAGAACACCGGCAGGACGAGCAGCACCAGGCCGACGGCCATGGAGATGTAGGTGTAGCGCTGGAGGACGCGGTGGTCCTTGAGCAGCAGCAGGATCGCCACGAACAGCGCCAGCCCGATGGACGAGTAGAGCAGCTGCTTGGGGGCGTCGGGGGTGAACGCGCCGAAGATGTCCTCGGCGCGCTGGTGCAGCCGCTCGGACTGGTCCAGCCGCCAGATCAGCACCAGGCCCAGGCCGTTGAGCAGGGTGGCCAGCGGCAGCAGCAGCGGGTCCGCGTACGGGGCGTAGCGGCGCACCACCAGGTGGCCGACGCCCGCCAGCAGGGCCAGTCCGAAGCCGTAGCCGAGCATGCCCGAGGGCAGCCGGTCGTTCATGGCCAGGCCCACGTTGGCGTAGGCGAAGATCGGGATCAGCACCGCGAAGACGAGCATCGCCAGCTCGGTGTTGCGGCGGCTCGGCAGTCCGCCGGAGGACACGGTGGTGTTGCTGCCCGTGGTGGTGAGGTTGCTCATGCCTGTGCCGCCCCCTACGGCGCGGTGCACTGCTTGGCCAGCTCCTGCTGCTTCTCCGTGAGCTTGGGGCTCGGGGTCGGAGTGCTGGAGTCGGCGCCAGTGGTGTCGTTGGTGGAGCCGGAGGTGAAGGCGGTGGGGGTGGCGGTGCCGATGCCGGCCTCACCAGCACCCGTGCCGGCCGTGCCGGTGCCGACCCCGCCGTCGGTGGTCGCGTCACCGGGACGGTTCTGCTCGTCCTTGCGCTGCTTCTCGCTGTCCTTGCCGCTCTTGTCCTGCTTGTCGTTCTTGTTGGGCTTGGGGTGCTTCTTCTCCTCGGCGACGATCTTGCAGACCTCCGCCTGCTCCCCCAGCTCCGCCAGCTTGCTCTTGGCCTCCCCGCGGCCACTGAGGGCGATCGTCTCCTTCACCTGGTTCCGCTGGAAGACCGGAAGGTACTTGAGTTCGATCTCGGGGTGGTCCTGGTCGACCTTGTGCAGCGCGACACCGGCCAGCTCCTGGCTGATGCCCCGGTACAGAGCGACGTGGTCACCGTTGGCACCGACGTAGTACTGCGTCTGCGTCCAGCGGTAACCGCCGTACATACCGCCGCCCACCACGGCCAGCGCCAGCGCGATCCACAGCGAGCGCTTGATCCAGCGGCCTTTGCCACCGCCGCCCTTGGTGAAGTCCTCGTCGGTGAACGGGCCGAACGCACCCGTCGGCGCCGACGGGTCCGCGGTGGGCGGTCCGAAACCCTCGGGGGCGCCCTGCCCCTGCTGCGGCACCCCGCCCCGGCCCAGCTCGGCGGCGCGGGCCGCCGGTGTGCTGCGCAGCGAACCGCCTGTGCCCAGCGGCTGCTGGGTCTCGGCGACCGCCCCGACGATGACGGGGGTGTCGTTCAGCTGGCCGTGCAGGGTGTCGTCGTCCGACAGCTGCCCCACGTCCAGCACGTCGGCGACGATGCAGGTGATGTTGTCCGGGCCGCCGCCGCGCAGCGCGAGCTGGATCAGCTCCTGCACCGTCTCCTGCGGGCCGTGGTAGCCGGCCAGCGTCTCCTCGATCGTCTGGTGCGAGACGACCGCGGACAGGCCGTCCGAGCACAGCAGATAGCGGTCGCCGGCCCGCACCTCGCGGATCGACAGATCCGGCTCGACGTGGTCGCCGCTGCCCAGCGCGCGCATCAGCAAGGAGCGCTGCGGGTGGGTGGTGGCCTCTTCCTCGGTGATCCGGCCCTCGTCCACCAGCCGCTGCACCCAGGTGTGGTCCTGGGTGATCTGGGTGAGCTGCCCCTCGCGCAGCAGATAGGCCCGCGAGTCGCCGACGTGCACCAGGCCGAGCCGCTGGCCCGTCCACAGCAGCGCCGTCAGCGTGGTGCCCATGCCCTCCAGCTGCGGGTCCTCCTCGACCATCATGCGCAGCTGCTCGTTGGCGCGCTGCACCGTGGTGCCGAGGGAGGTGAGGATGTCCGAACCGGGGATGTCCTCGTCGAGCTGGACCATCGCGGAGATCACCTCGGAGGAGGCGACCTCGCCGGCGGCCTGGCCGCCCATGCCGTCGGCGACCGCGAGCAGCCGGGGGCCGGCGTAGCCGGAGTCCTCGTTGTGCTCGCGGATCATGCCGTCGTGTGATCCGGCGGCAAAGCGCAGTGACAGGCTCATGCGCACCTCGCCCGTCGGCTCCGGGTACATCCGCACGGTGCCCACCCTCCGGTCGTCATGTCGGTACTACTTCCGCAGCTCGATGACCGTCTTGCCGATGCGGATCGGCGCTTCGAGCGGGATCGGCGTCGGTGTGGTGAGCCGGGTCCGGTCGAGGTACGTGCCGTTGGTCGACCCGAGATCCTCGACGATCCACCTGCCGTCACGGTCCGGGTAGATCCTGGCATGCCGGGACGAGGCGTAGTCGTCGTCCAGCACGATCGTGGAGTCGTGCGCACGGCCCAGGGTGATGGTCTGGCCCTGGAGGGCCACGGTGGTGCCGGTGAGCGAACCCTCGGACACCACCAGCTTGGTGGGGGTGTTCCGGCCGCCGCCACGGGCCCGCCGGCCGCCGCCCTGCTGGGCACGCTGGGGCTGGGACCGCTGCTGGGGGCGCTGAGCGTCCGCGCGCCGTCCGGTGCGCTGCGTCACCCTGGTGCCGAACAGGTCACTCCTGATGACCTGGATGGACACGATGACGAACAGCCACAGTACGGCGAGAAACCCCAACCGCATGACCGTGAGGGTCAGCTCTGACATTGCCCCCGCTTCACCCTTCGGCTTGCCGGTAAATGATCGTGGTACTGCCCACGACGATGCGTGAGCCGTCGCGGAGCGTAGCGCGCGCGGTGTGCTGCCCGTCCACCACGATTCCGTTTGTGGAGCCCAGATCCTGGATGGACGACGGATTGCCCGCGCGGATCTCGCAGTGGCGGCGCGAGACCCCGGGGTCGTCGATCCGCACGTCGGCCTCGGTGCTGCGGCCCAGCACGAGCGTCGGCCCGGAGATCTGGTGGCGGTTGCCGTTGATCTCGACCCAGCGCCGCGTCTCGGTGCCCGGCAGCGCTCCACCGGGGCCCGCGGCGGTGCCCGGTGCGTAGGGGGGTGGCCCGGAGGGCACGGGCGGGGCGGAAGCGGGGCGTGGAGGGTATCCGTGACCGCCGTACCCGGCGCCGGACTGGCCCGCGCCTCGCTGGGCCTGTGCCTGCGGCTGGGAGGTGCTGGAGGCGAGAGTGCGGCTGCGCACGCGGTAGAGGCCGGTGTCGAGGTCGTCGGCCTTCTCCAGATGGACCTTGATCGGGCCCATGAAGGTGTAGCGCTGCTGCTTGGCGTAGTCCCGCACCATGCTGGCGAGTTCGTCACCCAGCTGGCCGGAGTAGGGGCTGAGCCGCTCGTAGTCGGGCGGGCTGAGCTCGACGATGAAATCGTTGGGGACAACCGTACGCTCACGGTTCCAGATCGTGGCGTTGTTGTCGCATTCGCGCTGGAGGGCGCCCGCGATCTCGACGGGTTGCACTTCGGACTTGAACACCTTCGCGAAGGTGCCGTTGACGAGACCTTCGAGTCGCTGCTCGAACCGCTTCAGAACTCCCACGACGCACCTCCTTCCCAGATGCTCTCGGACCTAGCCGATCCAGTCGGCCCAGTGTGTCCGCTCCCAGTGTCCCCCGGGACGCGGGCACAGCGCTCCTGCGGTACTGCTTACTGATCGTATCCACGCACGGGGAAATCGACTGGTTCCCCGAGGAGGCTCAAGTGTCGCCCCTCACAGTGGTCGCGCGCGGCCCCCGCCCACAGTTGCCCGTACCGCCCTACAGCGTCGCATGGATCGCGGGGTTCCTGTACTGAGTCCCGCCGGAGGGCCGGCACACCGGCAGGCGGGAGCGCCGGGGTGGGGCCGGCCGGAGTGCCGCGAGGCTGACGCCGGGGGCGGACGGAGGGGGCGGACGGAGGGGCCCGGCGGGGTGCGGGACGGGTGGTCGGAATACGGATGTGAGTCCACCCCGGTGGGCGTGCTAATCTTCTGGATGTCGGCAGGCGCCCGGACCGGGCAAAAGGCGACAACACCCAATGCGCGGGTGGCGGAATAGGCAGACGCGCTGGATTCAGGTTCCAGTGTCCGAAAGGACGTGGGGGTTCAACTCCCCCCTCGCGCACACAGAGGCGAAGGCCCCACCGGATCCCGGTGGGGCCTTCGGCGTATCGATGTGCTCCCTCTCACAAGGGGGCCGGCGGCGCACGCGGCCACCCCGCTCCTGTCCGTCCGGCCCACGCGGTTTCCCCTTTTCCTGCTTCTCCCGTACGCGGTGTGTTTCCCGTACTACGGGGTTCTTCCGTGCGGGGTCCTTCTGCGTGGACGGCGGGTTCTCCCGTGCGGGGTCCTGATCCTGTGTGGATGAGGGGTCCCTGTGGGTGGAGCGGGTCGCCTCGCCTTTCGTACGGGGCGTGGTGCACTCCTCACTCAGGGCGGTGCTGCCGTTTCCGGGCGTCCCGGCGGTGCTTCCGGACGGGTTTTCCGGGCTGGTTTTCCGGGCGGTGCTTCCAAGGGGGGAAGCGGGCGGACATACGGCAGCGGAGCGTGCGCGTTCCGCTCGTGGCGGGCGCACGCTCCGCGAGGAGGCGTGAGGCCGGTCTGTTCCGGTCTGGCTGTTTGCCGTCTGCCGTTTGCCCTCTGCTGTCGGCCTTCCGTGCCGTGCAGGGGGGATCGGGGCCGGCCGGACCCGGCGGGTGTCGGGGGCCGGCCGTCCGGTCGTCAGGCGGAGAAGCGGGCGGCGAGGGCCTTGCCGCGCGTCTCGGCCGCCTCGTGGGCCTTGGCGCGGGACGTCTTGGCCAGGTCGACCAGGCCGGCCATGGCCGGGTTCGACTCGGCCAGCGTCAGCTCCGGCACGATGAACTCGACGTCCAGGCCGAAGCCCTCCTTGCCGAGCACCTTCTCCAGGTACGTCAGCACGAACTCGAAGCTCTCCCGCGGGGTGCCCGGGCCGTAGCCGCCACCGCGGCTGGCGACCACCGTGGCGGGCTTGCCGGCGACGGTCGTGGTCGGCGCGGCGGTGGTGCGGCCCATCACGATCACGTGGTCGAGCCACGCCTTGAGGGTCGAGGGGATCGTGTAGTTGTACATCGGCGCGCCGATCAGCACGGCGTCCGCACGCTCGAACTCGCTCGTCAGCTCCTCGCGGAGCCGGAAGGCGGCGGCCTGCTCCGGGGTGTGCTCCGACGGGTCGACGAAGCCGGCCGCGGCGGCCGGGCCTTCCAGGTGCGGGATCGGGTCGCTGCCCAGGTCCCGGTAGACGACCGTGCCGTCGGGGTGCTCGGCCTCCCAGGCCTTGCGGAAGGAGGCGGCGACGTCACGGGAAACGGACGCCTCCCGCGGGTAAACGGACGAGTCGATGTGCAGGAGGGTGGCCATGGTGGTGCTCCAAGTGTTTCGTAAGCTGAGTTGCTTTCCGATGTAACTATGTATAACACAGGTACTTACTTTTCTGCACCACCTTGTGTCGGCGCAGTACCATGGGGGCATGTCAGAGCGTCGAAAGCTCGATCTCCCGCCGCCGCCCGCTCCGCCGGCGGCGACAGCAGCCTGTACCGAGCCCGAGAGCGCCATCACCCGCGTCTTCCAGCTGCTGGGCAAGCGCTGGACGGGCCTGATCCTGGCCGCCCTGATGAGCGGCCCCGGACACTTCGCCGAGCTGCGCCGCGCGGTGCCCGGCATCAGTGAGCGGATGCTCTCCGACCGACTGACCGAGCTCGCGGCACTCGGGCTCGTCTCCCGGTCCGTGGAGGAGGGCCCGCCGCTGCGGGTCAGCTACAGCCTCACCGACTCCGGGCACGCCCTGCGGCCCGCCATGGTGGAGCTGACCCGCTGGGCCGACGGTCACCTGCCCCACTCCTCCACCGGCTGCCCGGAGGCCTTCCGGGAGTGAGCGTCGCCGCCCGTGAGCGCCGTAGCTCCTGAGCGCCGCCGCCCGTGGGCGGGCCGCACCGGCGGGCGGGGCGCGCGGGGCCGGCGGCGGTCGTAGGGTGGTGCCGATGAACGCCAACTCCCCCGCCCAGGCGAGCGAAGAACCCGGTACCGAACGGCTGGAGCGGGCCGTACGCGCCGCGGAGACCGCGCTGATCGAGTACGAGATCGCGGTCGAGACCTTCCGGGTGGAAGTGGAGAACTTCTCCCGGCTGCACCACCAGCGGCTCGGCCCCGTCTACGCCCGCCTCGACGAGCTGGACGCGTGCATCGCCGAAGCCGTCGCCGCGCGCACCGGTGCGCCCGAGGACATCCGCAAGGCCGACGAGGCACGCGGCGCCGTGCTGCCGATGCCGAAGGTGGAGGAGCTGTTCTTCGGCTGGATCGACTCCACCGGGATGCTTCCCGAGGCGCAGGCCATGCTCAACGAGCAGCCCGTCAGCCCGCCCAGCCGGGTACGGCCCAGCGAACAGGCCCGCCAGACCTATCGCGAGCTCGTCCGCAAGGCGCACCCCGACCTCGTCCAGGACGAGACGGAACGCAAGCGCCGCGAGGACTTCCTCGTCAGGGTGAACAAGGCGTACGCGGACGGTGACGAGGCCACTCTCGCCTCGCTGGCCGAGGAATGGGCCGCCGGGCCGCTGCCGGAACCGGTGGCCGCGCTGCTGCGCAGCGAGGAGTTGTACGCACGCCTCGAATGGCTCGCCCAGCGCAAGGAGATGCTCGCGGAAATGGCCGCGGAGCTGGAGAACAGCGCGATCGGCACGATGCTCAAGATGGCGCCGGACGATCCCGACGCGCTGCTGGACGAGATCGCCGAGCAACTCCTCGCCCAGGTCGAGGAACGCGAACGCGAACTGGCCCGGCTCACCGGCGGCGGAGGACAGGGCGCACAGCAGGGTGCCCCTCAGCAGTTCGAGGGACAGGCCGGGTACGACGGCCGGACTGCGTACGGCGAGCAGTCGGCGTACGGCGAGCAGCCGGCGTACGGGGAGCAGACCCAGAACGGCGGCCGGACCCAGCAGGGCGGCCGGTCCGGGTACGGCGATCAGTCACCGTACGGCGGCTCGCCCGGCTACGACGATCCGTCCCAGCACGGCGGGCAGTGACCGACGGCTCTGCGGGTGCCGTACCGCCGTACCGCCCCGGCCGGAACGGCGGGCAGCCGGGGCCCGGGCAGCAACGGCTGGCAGCCGGGGCCCGGACAGCAGGAAAAGCGACAACACAGGAGACCCCAAGATGAACGCCTTCCCCGGACAGGTGCCGCAGATCGACGCCGCCTCCGTACCGTCCGACGCCCTTCTGCTCGACGTCCGCGAGGACGACGAATGGGCAGCCGGACACGCGGAAGGTGCGCTGCACATCCCCATGAGCGACTTCGTCGGCCGGCAGGGCGAACTGACCGAACGGCTCGGTGAGGGCGAACGCGTCTACGTCGTCTGCCGTGTCGGCGGGCGCTCCGCCCAGGTCGCCGCGTACCTCGCCCAGCAGGGCATCGACGCCGTCAACGTGGACGGCGGCATGCTCGCCTGGGAGAGCGCGGGCCGCCCGCTGGTGGGGGACGCCGACTCGGCCTTCGTCCGCTGACCGTCCCTCCGCGCCCCGGCGGGGGGCGTCAGTCCGGGGCGGAGGCGGCGAGCAGGCCGGCGAGGGCCTCCTCGTGGGCCGCCGCCGAACCGTACGACAGCTCCCACTGCTTGGCCCACGCGTGGAAGCGGTGCAGCGGATAGTCCGTGTCGGCGCCCAGACCGCCGTGCAGATGCTGCGCCGTCTGCACCAGACGCCGCACCCCGTCGGACGCCCACATCTTGGCGACGGCCACCTCTTCCGGGCCGGTCCGCCAGGCGGCCTGCCAGAGCGTGGCCTCCATCGCGCGCAGGTCGATGTAACGGTCGGCGGTCTGCACCGCCACCGCCTGGAACGTGGCGACGGGGAACCCGAACTGCTCACGCCGGCTCACATACGCGCTGGTCATCTCCAGCACCTTGGAGCCCAGCCCGAGCGCCAGCGCACAGGTGCCGGTGGCCAGGAGGCGGAGCAGCCGGCCACAGGCCGCCGGGTCGGTCAGCACGTGGCGGGAGGGCACCCGTACGCCGTCCAGCCGCACTTGCGCGTACCGCTCGCCGTTGGTGGACGCCTGCTCGGCGAGAGCGACCCCCGGCGTTGAGCGCGGATCCACCAGGGCCAGCACCGGGCGGCCCTGCGGAGTGTGAGCCGGCACGACGACCAGATCCGCGGTCTGCCCCCAGGGCACCGCCGTCTGCACCCCCTCCAGCAGCCAGTTCCCCTCCTGGTCCGCCGCCTTCGTCCGGGCGCCGTCAGCGGGCTCCGGTGTCGCCGTGACGGCCTGTTCGGGCGGCTCGTGGCCGGTACGGCCGTGCCCGGCGACCGTCAGCGCCACCTCGCCCGCCGCGACGCGGGGCAGCAGCGCCGAACGCAACTGCTCGCTGCCCGACTCGGCGAGGACCAGCGCCGCCGCACCGGTCTCCAGCAACGGGACGCGGGCCAGCACCCGCCCCGCCTCGCGCAGCACCAGACAGAGTGCCACCGCATCGAGACCCGAACCGCCGTAGACAGCCGGCACGGTGAGGCCGAGCAGGTCCGCCCGGGCCAGTCGCTCCCACAGCGGGCGGTCGAAGTCGTCGGCGACCGTGCCCGGCACCAGGGCCGGGCTGGCCACATCCTCGGGCGTCACCTGGGAGAAGACGCCCTTCGCGGCCTCCTGGGCCGCCTGCTGCTCCTCGCTGAAGCCGAAGTCCATGGTCCCCGCCCGTCCTGGTCGGTGTCCGTCCTGGTGGCTTGCCCGGTCTGGTCGCTGCGCGTGCTGGTCGCTGCGCGCTTTGATCCCCGCCCATGCCGGGAGCTGTCCGTGCTGGTCGTTGCCCGTGGTGGTCGTTGCCCGTGCCGGGGGCTTGTCCGGCTGTGGGCGGCTGCGGCTGTACCTGGCGAGTGGAACTGACGCGCCGTCAGGTTACGACTGCGGGGGTGAACTGGCCAGAGGGCGGCGGCGGTGGGTGGCGGATCGGTGACGCCGTGCGGAGGGCGGTGGCGGCGATGGTGACGGCGGCCGTGATGACGGTGGGGGCGATGGCCGTGGGGGGTGAAGGCAGTGGGTCAGGCGTCGAAGTCCAGGGCTATCTGCGGGGTGAGGGGGCGGGACTGGCAGGCCAGTACGTAACCGGCCTCCACCTCCTCGTCCTCCAACGCGAAGTTGCGGTCCATATGCACCTCACCGCCGAGCAGTCGGGCGCGGCAGGTGCCGCACACGCCGCCCTTGCAGGCGTACGGGGCATCGGCCCGGTTCCGCAGCACCGTCTCCAGCAGCGTCTCGCCTTCGCGCGCGGGCCAGCAGCCGCCCCGGCCGCCCAGCGTCGCGCTGACCGTCACCGAGCCGGTGACGGCACCGGTCGCCACGGGCCGGGCCGGTGCGGTCGCGTCCGCGTGGAAGATCTCCTGGTGGACCCGCGCGCGGGGCACGCCCAGCGTGCGCAGCGCCATGGCCGCTCCCTCCACCAGTCCGAGCGGTCCGCACAGGTACCAGCCGTCCGTCTGCCGCACACCCTCCGGGGAGAGCAGCGCGGGCAGCAGCGCGGAGAGCCGGTCCCGGTCGAGCCGCCCGGAGGGGAGGCCGCTGTGCTGCTCCTCGCGCGAGAGGACCGTCACCAGGTGGAAGCGGTCCGGGTAGCGGTCCTTCAGATCGGCGACCTCCTCCAGGAACATCGTGGAGGCCGTCGTGCGGTCGCTGCGGATCAGACAGAACCGGGAGGCGGGCTCGGTCGCCAGCAGGGTGGCCGCGATGGAGAGCACCGGGGTGATGCCACTGCCGCCCACCACGGCGGCGAAGCGCCCGGGCCGCGGCTCCAGCACGAAGCGTCCCCGTGGCGGCAGCGCCTCCACCACACCGCCCTCGCTCAGCTCCTTGAGGGCGTACGTGGAGAACTCGCCGCCCTCCACCAGACGGATGCCGACCCGCACCGTTTCGGGCCGCGGACGCGCCGGGCCGCACAGCGAGTAGGTGCGGCGGATCTCCTCGCCCCTCTCGTTCACGCGCCGCAGCGTGAGGTGCTGGCCGGGCGCATAGCCGTAGGTCTCACGCAGTTCGGGCGGGACGGCCAGGGTGAGGGCGGCCGAGTCGTCGGTGAGACGTTCGACCGCCTGGACACGCAGCGGGTGGAAGGACGGCACCCCTCACACCTCCTTGAAGTGGTCGAACGGCTCCAGACAGCTATCGCACCGGCGCAGCGCCTTGCACGCCGTGGAGGAGAAACGGCTGAGCAGACGTGTTTCGGCAGACCCACAGCGGGGGCAGCGCACCGGCTCTTCACCGGGGAGCGTCCGCCGCGTGGCGGGTCGGCCGCCGGAGCCCTCGGAGTCCCCACTTGTACGGCGGGTGGCGGAGAGGGTGAGGGGGACGGGACCCCGGGAGCGGGCGCCGGCGCGGGGCGGGGCGACGCCGTGCTCGGCGAGTTTGCGGCGGCCCTCGGCGCTGATGTCGTCGGTCGACCAGGGCGGTGTCAGCACCGTGCGGACCTCCACCCGGGCGGCTCCGGCTCCGGTGAGGACCCGCTCGATGTCGGCGGCCATCGCCTCGACCGCCGGGCAACCGGTGTAGGTGGGGGTCAGCTCGACGAGGACCTGGCCCGGTTCGGGCTCGGCGACCCGGCGCAGCACGCCCAGTTCGGCGAGGGTGACCACGGGGAGTTCGGGGTCGGGCACCGTACCGGCCAGCCGCTCCCACGAGCCGGCACCGGGCGGTTCTCCCGGGGCCGGGCCCGTCGCCGTCCCGCGCGGCTCTGACGCTGTTCCGCCCGGATTCTCCGCCGTTCCGCCCGGCGTCTTCACCGGCCCTTCGTGCCCGGGCGCCGTCCCTTCGCGCCTGGGTGCCGTCCCTCGGGGGTTGGGCGCAGTGCCTGCGGGATCGGGCGCCGGGCCTGCGGGATCGGGCGCCGGGCCTGCGGGATCGGGCGCCGGGCCTTGGGGCTTGGGCGCCGGGCCGTTGTGGCGAGACATCGGCCCGTCTTGGCTGGACACCGTTCCGCTCGGCTTGTCCACCGTTCCGGCCGGTTTGGACGTCGGCCGGTCTGGTTGCGCCGTCTGCCCGTGCGGCCTCGGCATCGGGCCGCATGCCTTCTCCGTCGGCCCGTTCGTGCGGGCCGCCTTCTCCGTCACCATGTCGCCCCCGGGTGGCTGCGGTGCAGGTGCTGCATCTCGGCGAGCATGCGGCCGAACGGCTCCGTGTGCAGGCCCTGGCGGCCCGCGCCGGCGGACCAGGCACCATGGCGCGGGGTTTCGGGGACGGTCAGCCCGGCACGGTCGAAGACGTCGCGGACATCCGCCGTCCACTCCGCCTCCAGCTCCTGCCAGGGCACGTCGAGCCCTTCGACGGGCTGGAACAGCTCACCGGTGAAGCGCCACAGCGCATCGGCGGCCCGCTGGGTGCGGGTATGGCTCTCCTCGGTGCCGTCGCCCAGGCGGAGCGTCCACTGCTCGGCGTGGTCGCGGTGGTAGGCCGTCTCCCGTACGGCTTTGGCGGCCAGCGGGAGGGAGGGGGACAGCCGGTCGTAGAGCGGCAGTTGGTAGGCGGAGAAGAACAGCTGGCGGACGATGGTGTGGGCGAAGTCGCCGTTGGGCTGCTCGACCAACTGGCAGTTGCGGAACTCCCGTTCCTCACGCAGGTAGGCGATCTCGTCCTCGCTGCCCAGCACATCGGCGAGCCCGGCGTACAGCGCACGGGCCTGACCGAGGAGGTCCAGCGCGATGTTGGCCAGGGCGACCTCTTCCTCCAGGACGGGGGCGTGGCCCGCCCACTCGCCGAGCCGGTGGGAGAGGACCAGCGCGTCGTCGCCGAGGGGCAGGGTGGCGAGGGCGCCGACCGGGTGGCCGGCCGGGTGCGTGCTCACAGGTTCCGCACCCCTTCCGGGACCTCGTAGAAGGTCGGGTGGCGGTAGGGCTTGTCGGCGGCCGGTGCGAAGAACGGGTCCTTCTCGTCGGGGGACGAGGCGGTGATCTCGGCGGCGGGGACCACCCACAGGGAGACGCCTTCGGAGCGGCGGGTGAACAGATCGCGGGCGTTGCGGAGTGCCATCTGGGCGTCCGGGGCGTGCAGGCTGCCCGCGTGGGTGTGCGAGAGTCCGCGCCTGCTGCGTACGAAGACCTCCCACAGGGGCCAGTCGGCGCTCATGGCTCAGCTCCTCGCTGTCTCGGTGGGGCGGGCGGCCTGTCCGGAGGGCTGCCCGGGCGGCTGGGCGGCGGCCCGCCTCGCGGCCTGCTTGGCGGCGTGGGCCGCTGCCGCCTCGCGGACCCAGGCGCCGTTCTCGTGGGCCCTGCGCCGCTGGCTGAGCCGCTGTTCGTTGCAGGGGCCGTTGCCCTTGAGCACGTCACGGAACTCCTGCCAGTCGATGGCGCCGAAGTCCCAGTGGCCGCGCTCCTCGTTCCAGCGCAGGTCCGGGTCGGGGAGGGTGAGGCCCAGCGCCTCGGCCTGGGGGACGCAGATGTCCACGAAGCGCTGGCGCAGTTCGTCGTTGGAGTGGCGTTTGATCTTCCACGCCATGGAGCGGGCGCTGTGCGGCGACTCGTCGTCGGGCGGGCCGAACATCATCAGGGAGGGCCACCACCAGCGGTTCACCGCGTCCTGCGCCATCGCACGCTGGGCCTCGGTGCCGCGGGAGAGCGCCAGCAGCAGTTCGTAGCCCTGGCGTTGGTGGAAGGACTCCTCCTTGCAGATCCGCACCATGGCGCGCGCGTAGGGGCCGTAGGAACAGCGGCACAGCGGCACCTGGTTGGTGATCGCCGCGCCGTCCACCAGCCAGCCGATGGCGCCGACGTCGGCCCAGGTCAGGGTCGGGTAGTTGAAGATCGAGGAGTATTTCTGCCGGCCCGTGTGCAGCTTGTCGAGCAGTTCGTCGCGGCCGGCGCCCAGCGTTTCGGCCGCGCCGTAGAGGTAGAGGCCGTGGCCCGCCTCGTCCTGCACTTTGGCCATCAGGATCGCCTTGCGGCGCAGGGACGGGGCGCGCGTGATCCAGTTGGCTTCGGGCTGCATCCCGATGATCTCGGAGTGCGCGTGCTGTGCGATCTGGCGGACGAGGGAGGCACGGTAGGCCTCCGGCATCCAGTCGCGCGGCTCGATCCGCTCGTCGGCGGCGACGGCGGCGTCGAACGCGGCCTGGAGCGCCTGCTCCGCCCCCGACGGCGGCCCTTCCGCCGCGTCCGCTCCCATGCCCCTTTCCGCCTGCTGGTGCGGCGGTGTCGACGGCGTGGTCACCGGTGTCATAGAGCCCCCTCTCCCGACCGACCGATCGTTCGGTTCAAGGATGGATGCGCTCCACGGGCCTGTCAAGAGCGGGCTGTCCCGTCCACGACCCCTCGCGAGGGCAGCGGAGAAGCCCGGCGGTAGGCGCAGGGGAGGGGAGAAAAGGGGCGGGGAGTCGGGGCTGCCGTGCGTCGTGGCCGGAAGCGGAACGGATGTGGGCGGGTGCCCGGACGAATGCCGCCGACCCGCCGGGGCGGACTCCTGTGCCCCAGTAGTCTCTGAGAGTCTCTGAGACGGACCGGTCCAGTCATGGGCATGAAGAAATGGGGAGCAGGGAGGGCATGGAGCCAGCAGCGCGCCAGGTGCCCGGGACGGACAGCAGCGCGGGGGGAACGGACGGCATGCGGGGCATCGCCGCGCTCTCCCTGCCCGCGCGGGTCTTCGTCGCGATAGCCGTGGCCGTCGTCACCGTCGGAGTCGCCTTCCACGTGGCGATGGTCTTTCTGCAGACAGCACCGGACAACACGATCAGCAAGCGGCACGCGGACGTCGTCGACGCGTACGTCTACCCCGAGTTCGAACGCAACTGGAAGCTCTTCGCCCCCAACCCCCTCCAGCAGAACGTCGCGGTGCACGCCCGGGCACGGATCGCCAAGGACGACGGGACGACCGAGACCACCGGCTGGGTCAACCTCACCGCCATGGACGGAAAGGCCATCCACGGCAATCCGGCGCCCAGCCACACCCAGCAGAACGAACTGCGCCGCGCCTGGGAGTTCTACGCGGACTACCACGACGACAACGGGCTGCCGGTCGGACTGCGCGGACGGCTGTCCGAGCAGTACCTCAAGCGCATCGTGATGATGCGCTTCGGCGCGGAGCTGAACGGCGGCAGCGTCGAGCGCATCCAGGTGCGCTCCGCCGTCACGCCGGTCGCGCCGCCCGCCTGGAGCGAGGAGAAGGCCGACATCAAGACGCAGTACGCCGTGCAGCCCTGGTGGCAGGTCACCAGTGCCGACCTGCCGGGGGGTGCCGAGTGACGGACCAGGGGCGGTACATGGTGCGCAGCGGCCCGCGCGCGTGGCTGGAACGGTGTGTGTCGCGGGGCCTGTCCAAGGTCACCACCTATGCGCTCGGGCCGTACCAGACGGCGATCGTCCGTATCGGCTTCGGCACGGCCTGGCTGCTGTTCCTGCTGCGCGAATTGCCCCACCGGCACGAGCTGTACGGGCCCGACGGGCCGTGGAGCTTCGGGCTCGGCAAGCAACTGATCGAGACCAACCGCGCCTTCACCGTGCTGCTGTGGTCCAGCAGCGACAGCTGGTTCGAACTCGTCTACGTACTGGCCATGGCCTCGGCCGCGGCCATGGTGCTGGGCTGGCACACCCGGGTCTCCTCCGTGGTGTTCATGGTCGGGGTGCTCTCGCTCCAGAACCGCAGCGTCTTCATGGGGGACGGCGGGGACAACGTCATCCACCTGATGTCGATGTACCTGGTGCTCACCCGCTGCGCCCAGGTGTGGTCCCTGGACGCACGCCGGGCCCGCAGGGCACGGGAGCGGGCCGCGGCCGAGGGCCTCCCCGTGCCGGCCAACGCGGTCGCGGCGACCGGCGGTGTGGTGCTGTGGGCGGTGCTGGGCGCCGTACTGCTGGGCGGCACGTTCGCGGGCGCGCTCAGCACCGGCTGGGCGCTGTTCTTCTGGGCGCTGTGGGCGGTGCACGGGCTGTGGTGGGGCCTCGAAAAGGCGGCCGGGAGCGGCGGTGCCACGGTGCGCGAGGCGCGCGCGGTGGGCGACATCCTCGCCAATCTGGCGCACAACGGTGTGCTGCTCGTCATCATGGTCGAGGTCTGCCTGGTCTACTCCACGGCCGGCTGGTACAAGATCCAGGGCAGCCGGTGGCAGGACGGCACAGCCGTCTACTACCCGATGAACCTGGACTACTTCACGCCCTGGCCCGCGCTGAGCCATCTGCTGGCGGGCAGCGGCCTCATGATCTTCCTGGTCACCTACGGCACGGTCGTCACCCAGGTGGCGTTCCCGTTCACGCTCTTCAACCGGCGGGTGAAGAACGTGCTGCTGGCCGCCATGATCATGGAGCACATCGGCATCGCCGTACTGCTCGGCCTGCCGTTCTTCTCGCTGGCGATGATCGCGGCTGACGCGGTCTTCCTGCCGACGGTCTTCCTGATGTGGACCGGCCGGCACGTCACCGCACTGGGCGGACGCGTCAGGAGGCTGCTGCCGGGCGGGCGGAAAGACCCCGCCCCGGCCGCCCCCGGTGGGCCGCCCGGCGGGGGCCCCGGCGTACCGGAGCAGACGCGGCCCCAGGTGACCTGGCCCGCCACCGAGCCGGCGTCCGACGGGCCCGGGCCGGGCCGCCCGTAGGGTGGCGGCGTGACACGAAAGGATGAGCAGGCGGAGCGGACGGCGCCCGCGGGGACGGCGGCGTCGGAGAAAGCCGTCGAGCCGGTGACGGCAGAGTGGGCGCGGCACGCCGCCGACGGCGTGCTGCTGGACGGTTTCCACGCGCTGAAGCACGCCCTCCGCTTCGGTGCGCGGGTGCCGGTCGCCGTCACCACGGACCGGCTGGCCGTCCGCGAACTGGCGCGGTCCCTGGCCCCCGACCTGCTCGACGTCCTAGACGGACTGCTGCGAGAAGTGCCCGAGGCCACACTGCGCGGCCTGGTGCCGCGTGCGCACCCGACCGGCGTTGCCGCCCTCGCACTGCGTTCGAGCGCCCCTGACTGGGACGGGGCAGGGGACGGAGTACCGGGACCGGGTGCGGGCGCGGGGACCCAGGAGGGTGCTCCGCTCGTCGTCCTCGACAACCCGCGCAACCTCGGCAACGTCGGGGCCGTCGTACGGCTGGCCGCGGGCGCCGGCGCCGCAGGGGTGCTCACCACCGGGGACCTCGACCCCTGGCACCCCGCCGCCGTACGCGCCGGTGCGGGGCTGCACTTCGCCGTTCCGGTCGCCCGGCGGCAGGTCGGTCGGTTGCCGCGGCGGCCCTTGCTGGCCTTCGACCCGGAAGGCGACGATCTGCGCTCCGTGCCGCTGCCGCCCGGTGCCATGCTGGCCTTCGGCTCGGAACGGCACGGCCTCACGGACGCGCTGCGGGACCGCGCCGATCACCTGGTGGCCCTTCCGATGCGGCCCCAGGTCTCCAGTTACAACCTCGCCACCAGTGTGGCGATGGCCCTGTACCACTGGATGGCCCGGCCGTCCTGACCGTGGTGGCCGGGACAGCCGGGCGCCGTGGTGGTGGGGTGCCGCTCCCCGCGGCGGGCCGTCACAGGTAGGGGCCGCCCGTGCGGCGCTGGGCCTCGTTGGCCTGCGCCGCCTCGTCCTGTGGCATCGCACCGGCCGGGAGCGCCCTGCGCATCTGCTCCAGCTGGGCGCGGGCCGCCATCTGCTGGGCGAACAGCGCGGTCTGGATGCCGTGGAAGAGCCCTTCCAGCCAGCCCACGAGCTGGGCCTGCGCGATGCGCAGTTCGGCGTCGGTGGGGGTCGAGTCCTCGGTGAAGGGCAGCGAGAGCCGCTCCAGCTCCTCGATGAGCTCGGGCGCGAGCCCGTCCTCCAGTTCCTTGATCGAGCTGGTGTGGATCTCCTTGAGGCGGGCCCGGCTGGCCTCGTCCAGCGGTGCCGCCTTCACCTCCTCGAGCAGCTGCTTGATCATGCTGCCGATGCGCATGACCTTCGCGGGCTGCTCCACCATCTCCGTAACAGGGACCTCAGCCTGCTCATCGCCCTCACCGTCGCCACCCTTGGCGGCGGTACTGCCGAGAGCCATCCCGTCCGGGCCGACGACCAGGACCTGCGGGCTCTCCTGCGACTGTTCGTTGCTCGGCTGCGTCATGCCCCCATTCTGCATCGGTGCCGGAGCGGGCGCCGAGCCGCCCGGTGGCTCAGCCGCGCCGCAGCCGCAGGCCCAGGAAGGCGAGCCCCAGCCCCATCAGCGTCATACCCGTGCCCAGCGGCAGCACGGGCAGCACCTGGCCGGACGGCTGGGTCGTGAAGGGGTCGTCGGGCGGCTCCCGGCGGTCCTTGGGGGAGTCGTCCGACGCGTACAGGTCGTACTGGCCGATCGCCTGGTCGGAGCGGTTCGGGGCGCTCAGGGTGTCCTCGTCGGACCCGTCCTCGTCGGATCCGGAGCCCGGGCCCGGACCTGAACCGGTGGCGGGTCCCGCGTCGGATGCGGCACCGGTTCCGGACCCGGCCCCGGGAGGTGCGGGCGCGCCCTGTCGTGCCGTGCTCGGTGCGGACCCGCCCGGAGCGGGAGCGGACGTACGGTTCGGCCCGCGCTGCTGTTGCCGTTTTTCGCTCTTCCGGGTGTCTTCCGGCCGACTGTGACCGGGCTGCTGCCGCCCGGGTTCGCCGGGGCGCCCGTCACGCAGGGTCGGGCCGGTTTCTTCCGGCCGGCCTGTGCCCCGTTCTTGTTGCTTGCGTCGCGCCTCTTCGTGCTGCGCGCCGGTGCTCGCCAGGGACTCGTGCTCCGGGCGCTCCCGGTGCTTCCCGTGTGTGCCCTTGTCCGGCCGGTGGGGCCCCGGCCCGACCGGTGCCGGCTGTGTGCTGTCGCCCGGCCCGGTGGGGAGCTGTCGCGGCGCGGAGCGCCCGGGTTCGGCGTCCGGGCCGCGGGAGGAGCGCTCGTACGGTGCCGGGCCCGCCAGCGGCTCCGCCTCCGTGTCGAAGCGGACGGGGCCGAGGGAGGCGGGGGAGAGCGACGTGGCGGCACCGAACGTGGGGGGTGCCGGTGGTGCGGGCGGTTCGGGGGGAGTCGGCGGTGCGGGCGGGGACGGTGGCGCGGGCGGTGGGGGCGGGGCCGCGGCCGGTGGCATCGGGGGCGGCGCCGGCATCGGGGGCAGCACCGACCGGGTGGCGGCGTGGTCGCCGGTTTCCGGTTCCTCCGTCCCCGGATCGGCTTCGGGGCGGGTTCCGCCTAGCACTGCCAGGTGAGTCCCGGTGCCCTTTCCGGGGTGGGATTCGCTGTGCCCGCCGGTCGGGTTGATCGTCGCGGCGGTGCCCGGCTGGGGGGAGGTCTCCGCGTGCGTATCGTCATCCGCCAGGGCGACCGGGGCAGGAAGTACAAAGAAAGCGCAGGTCAAGAGGGTGAGTCCCCTGTTGCGCCGCTGAGAGTGCCGCACGGCGGTGGCCCTTCCGAGCTGGATGGTCCGCAGACCAATCCAGCGTCACACAAAAGGGCAAAACCGGCATTCCGGGCAAAGCGGGAGGTGGGTGTCCGGGCGGCCAGGGGCGGGGCGGACGGGAAGGGCGCAGCAGCGCTCCCGTCCGTCCCGCCGCACACAGCCGGTCCGCCGGTCACCCCGTGGTCAGAAGGATCTTGCCGATGTGTGTGCTCTCGTCCAGCGTGCGGTGTGCCTGGGCGGCGTCCCACATGGGGACGGCGCTGTCCACCACCGGGCGTACCCGGCCGTCGGCGATCAGCGGCCACACGTGCTCGCGGACCGCCGCGACGATCGCGGCCTTCTCGTCCGCCGGACGGGCACGCAGCGAGGTGGCCGTCACCGCGCCGCGCTTGGCCAGCAGGGCACCCAGGTTCAGCTCGCCCTTGCTGCCGCCCTGCATCCCGATGATGGCCAGCCGGCCGTTCACCGCGAGCGCCTTGACGTTCCGCTCCAGGTACTTGGCGCCCATGTTGTCGAGGATGACGTCCGCGCCCGCGCCGTCGGTGGCCGCGCGCAGCTCCTCCACGAAGTCCTGCTCGCGGTAGTTGATCAGGATGTCGGCGCCCAGTTCCGCGCACCGCTCCAGCTTTTGCGCCGTACCCGCCGTCACCGCCACCCGGGCGCCGACGGCCTTGGCGAGCTGGATGGCCATGGTGCCGATGCCGCTGGACCCGCCGTGCACCAGCAGGGTCTCCCCGGGGCGCAGATGCGCCACCATGAAGACGTTCGACCACACGGTGCAGGTCACCTCGGGCAGTCCGGCAGCCGCCGCGACGTCCACCCCCTCGGGTACGGGCAGCAACTGGCCGCTGGGCACCGCCACCTTCTCCGCGTAGCCGCCTCCGCCGAGCAGGGCGCACACCTCGTCGCCGACCGCCCAGCCGGCCACACCGGGGCCGACGGCGGAGATACGGCCCGCGCACTCCAGGCCGGGGTAGGCGGGGGAGCCGGGCGGCGGGTCGTAGAAGCCCTGCCGCTGGAGGACGTCGGCGCGGTTGACGGCGCTCGCCACGACGTCGACGACGACTTCCCCCTCACCAGGTTCCGGGTCCGGGACCTCGGCCCAGACCAGCGCCTCGGGGCCGCCGGGTTCGGGAATCGTGATCGCATGCATACGGCCGACGCTACCGGCCGCCGTGCCGCACCGTCGGCGCCACCCGGCCACCCGGCTGTGCGGCCACCTTGGTCATCCGGTTGTGCGGCCACCTGGCCATGTGGTCACCCGGCTGTGCGGCCACCTGGCCATGTGGTCGCCCGGCTGTGCGGTCACCGCCGCCCGGTCCTCCTGGGTGCTGCCCGGTCCTGCTCGCTCGGGCCTGTCCGGTCACCGGGCCAGCCGGCCCGGTCGTGCCGGGCGCGGGCGCTCAGGCGGCGTAGGTGAAGCGCAGCTTCTGGTCCGGCGTCGGCACGTACGCCTGGTGACAGCCGGAGCAGAACCAGAACCAGGAGTCCTCCTTGCCGGGCCCGGTCTCGCGGGTGTCCTTCCACAGGAGGCGTTCGGGACAGTTGGGGCAGGTCGGCGGCGGGTCCACCGCGTCATCGTCACGCGCGGGCGCCGACGGGGTCCGCCAGGCGCCCGACAGTCACCTGAAGGGGTGAGGGGCGCCCGGCGGGTCACCGGTACTCGCCGCGCCGCTCGTCCCCGTCGGGCAGCGGCCGGGAGGCGCGGTGGATGACGACCAGCCGGTCGGTGAGTTGCAGACTGGCCGCCTCCGGGTCGTCGAAGGGGAGTATCCGGTGGCCGCGCACCACCGAGACGACCAGGTCGTCGCACTCGCGCGGGGAACGGCCGGCCTCGGCCTTGGTGACGGGCCGCTCCTTCAGGTCCAGGCCGCTGCCCTGCTGGATGAGGTCCTCTATCACCGAACTGGCGTTGGGACTGAGCATGGCGAGGCCCAGCAGCCGGCCCGCCGCACTGGCGCTGGTGATGACCTGGTCGGCGCCGGACTGGCGCAGCAGCGGGGCGTTCTCCTCCTCCCGTACCGCGGCGACGATCTTGATGCGTGGATTCAGCTGCCGTGCCGTCAACGTCACCAGTACCGAGGTGTCGTCCCGCTGCGGTGCGATGACGATCTGCTTGGCCCGCTGCACCTGTGCCCGCACCAGTACCTGGCTGCGGGTCGCGTCCCCTTCGACGCCCGCGAAGCCCTCCCCGTTGGCGGCTTTGACGACCTGTGGGTGAGTGTCGATGACGACGACCTGGTCGCGTACCAGACCAGTCGACAGCAGCGTCTGGATCGCCGAGCGGCCTTTCGTGCCGTATCCGACGACGACGGTGTGGTCGCGCAACGCGGACCTCCAGCGGTTCAGGCGCCACTGCTGACGGGTGCGGTCGGTCAGCGCTTCGAGCGTGGTGCCGATGAGGATGATCAGGAACAGGACGCGCAGCGGCGTGATCACCAGGGCGTTGACCAGCCGCGCGCTGTCGGAGGCGGGCGTGATGTCGCCGTAGCCGGTCGTCGAGAGGGTGACCGTCGTGTAGTACACGCAGTCCAGGAACGACATGCCGTCGTCGGCGGCGTCCCGGTAGCCCTCCCGGTCGATGTAGACCAGCAGGACCGTCACCCACAGGACGACAAAAGCGGCCAGCAGGCGACGCAGCACCTGCCGCAGCGGGGAGGCGCCGAAAGTGGGCAGCACCACCGCACCGTGCTGCTCGGCCTCGTCCTCGCTCTCCTGGGCGACTCCGTACAACCGCTTCACCACGGCAGCTCCACCAGCGGTACGTCCTCACCGGGTGCGGCACCGCCGGGCGGGACGACCGCCAGCGCGTCGCACGAGGCGACCCCGCGCAGCATGGACGGGCCCGCGTAGCGCAGCGGCCTGATGCGCGCCCGGATACCGGATCCCTCGTGCCGTACGGGCACCAGCCGGGTGTCCCGCGGGTGGCCGGACACCTCGGCGCCCAGCGTCGCCTTCCGCAGCTCCGGTTCGGCCCGGCCGGCCAGCGCACGCAGCAGGGGAGCCGCCAGTGTCACCAGCCCGGACAGCGCCGCCAGCGGATTGCCGGGCAGTCCCACCAGATGGCTGCCGCGCCGACGGCCCTGCTGCGGTCGCAGTGCGGCCAGCAGCATCGGGTGCCCCGGACGGACCCGTACGCCGCGCACCAGCAGCCTCGCGTCCATGCGGCGCAGCGTCGGCTGGAGGTGGTCGACGGGGCCGCGGGCGGTGCCGCCGGTCGTCACGATCAGATCGGCCGTCGTCCCGGACACCGCCTCGTGCAGCGCCTCGGCGTCGTCGCCCAGCAGCCGGGTCGCGACCACCTCCGCGCCCAGAGCCGTCAGCCACGGCCCGACCATCGGCCCCAGCGCGTCCCGGATGCGGCCGTCCCGGGGCAGGCCGCTGTGCAGCAGTTCGTCGCCCAGGACGAGCACTTCGGCGCGCGGACGCGGAACGATCTCCAGCTCGTCGTAGCCCGCCGCCGCCGCCAGACCCAGCACCGGCGGGGTGACGATCCGCCCCGGCGGCAGCAGCGCGTCGCCCTCACGGCACTCCTGGCCGCGTGGCCTGATGTCGGCGCCCGCCTGCGGGGGAGAGGGACTGCGCAGCCGGGCGCCGCCGATGCGCTCGGCCGCCTCCCAGCGCAGTACCGCACTGGTGCCCGGCGGAACCCGGGCGCCGGTCGCGATGCGGATGGCCTCGCCGTCGGCGAGCTGCGGCGGCTCGCTGCGGTCCCCGGCCAGCAGCCCGGGCCGCTCGGCGCCGTCCGCCGTGCGGGCCGGCACCCACGGCCCCGGACCGCAGACGGCCCAGCCGTCCATCGCCGAGGTGTCGAACGGCGGCAGATCGGTGAGGGCCGTCACCGCAGCGGCCAGCGTGTGCCCCAGCGCCCGGTCGAGCGGCACCGTGGCCGACGGCAGCGCATCGGCCGCCCCGGCCGCCGTGGCCACCGCCTCCGACCAGGTGGCGGCCGACACCCGGGAGCGGTCGCCGTGCTGCCGGGGCGCGGTGTGCCGGGCCTCCCGGGAGGCTGACTCGCGGGAGGCGGTCCGCCGTGCCGTGCCGCCGGTGTCGGTGCCGGCGTCCGCGCGGGAGTCGGCGGGGTGTGCGTCGTAGGACGGTGCGCCGGGGGACGGAGCGCCGCCCGGCCGGGCCTCGCCGCTCCGGCCGCCTGTGCCCTGGTCGCCCTTGCCCCGGTTGCCCGCGTTCCGGCCGCCTGTGTCCTGGTCGCCGTGGCGGGTGTCACCGGGGTGTCCGCCGCGCGCGGGGCCCTGGCCGGGGGCGGTACCGGACCGGGCGCCCTGGCCGGCCCACGCGGGCTGTTCGCCCTCCCCCTCCTCGTCCTCGCCGGGGCCGGGGTCGAACTCGTCCTCGTCCAGGTTCTCCCAGTCGTCCCACCTGATACGCCGGATGCGTTTGAGTCGTGGTGCGGGGGGCGGCGTCGGCCGGGCCCGGCCGCTGTTGGCCAGGGCGATGGCCTCGTCGAGTTCGTCGGATCCGCTCATCGTTCGCCTGTGTTCCCGGCCGTGCCGGTCTCGTCGTTCCCGGTGGTCCCGTCGGCATCGGTGGTCCCGCCTCTGCCGCCGGTTCCGTCCGCCTCGGCGGCCCACCGGCGGGCGAGCCGGGTGAGGGCGGCTGCCGCCTCGTCCACGTCCACGGACGAACCACCTGCCCGCCCCGCCGCGTAACCCGCCAGGAACGTGGTGAGGGGCGCCGCCGGCCGGGCGACGCCGTGTGCGGCGTCACGGGCCAGATCGAGCAGCACGGTGGTGTCCACGTTCAGTTCGATGCCCAGTTCGGCCTTGGCCGCGGCAATCCATTCATCCAGCACCCTGTCATGCTCCCTGATCCTGGCCCGCGCTGTGACGATGTCGTCCCAGGTGTCGCAGTCGAACGCCGCGGCAGCGAGGGACGGCGCGGACAGGGCGGCCACCCGGTGCAGTCGCAGCCCCTGGAGTACCAGACGCAGCGGAAGCCCCGAAAGATGACCGTACTCCGTGCGCAACAGGGCGAGTTCGCGGCGCAGCGGCTCCATCCGGTAGGCGGCGAGCAGGGGTTGGTCGCGCCCGTCGTGCAGCACCACGCCCTCCGCGTCCTCCGGGACCGTCACCAGTGTGCCGACCGTCGCGGCGTCGAGGAACGGCAGATCGGCGGAGACGACGAGCACGGGTGTTCGCCCTGCGGCGCCGTCCGGCCCGCCGCCGTCCTCGCCCAGAGCCTCCAGACCCGCGCGCAGGGCGGCGAGCGGGCCGCCGCCGGGCGGGTCCTCACGGGCCCACACAACGGGCCGGCAGGACGGGCGGCGCGGCCCCACGACGACGGTCGCCGCCGCGTCGGCGCACGCCGCGAGAACCCGGTCGAGCAGCGTCCTGCCGCCCACCGTCACGGCGGGCTTGTCGACGCCGCCGAGCCTGCGCGCGTCCCCGCCCGCGAGGACGAGCGCCGCGTACGGGCGGGGAGCACCGCCCGGTCCGTACTGCTGCCGACGGGCGGACGGTGGTGCTGGAGGCTGCGTCACACCTCAGAGCGTACGGAGGAGCCTCGCCGGTTGCTCCACGCAGTCCGCGACATGACGCAGGAAACCGCCCGCCGTACCGCCGTCGCACACCCGGTGGTCGAAGGTGAGCGACAACTGGACGACGCTGCGCACGGCCAGTTCGTCACCGACGACCCAGGGCTTGCGCGCGATACGGCCCACACCGAGCATCGCCGCCTCGGGGTGGTTGATGATCGGGGTGGAGCCGTCCACACCGAAGACCCCGTAGTTGTTCAGCGTGAACGTGCCGCCCGTCAACTCGGCCGGGGAGAGCCGCCCGGCGCGGGCCGCCTCGGTGAGCCGGGCCGTCTCGGCGGTCAGCTCCTCGGCGGTCATCGTGTGCGCGTCGCGGACCACCGGTACGACGAGCCCCCGGTCCGTCTGCGCCGCGAACCCCAGATGCACCTCGGGCAGGACGACGATCTCCCGCGCCTCGGTGTCCACCGTGGCGTTCAGCTCGGGGAACCGCGCCAGTGCCGCCGTGCAGACGCGGGCCAGCAGGGCCAGCAGCGAGACGGGCGGCACCTGCCCGCCGTGCCCGGGAGCCGCGTTCATCCGGGCCCGGGCGGCGAGGAGTTCGGTGGCGTCGGCGTCCACCCAGCAGCTCGCGTCGGGGATTTCGCTGCGGCTGCGGGACAGGCGTGCCGCAGCCGTGCCGCGCACGCCGCGCAGCGGGATACGGCGCTCGTGCCGGACGCTGCCGACGGCGTTGCGTACGTCGTCGGCGCCGGGTACGCCATCCGCATCGCCGGGCACGGTGCGCGCGTCACCCCGTACGCCGTCCGCGCCGCTGCGGGTGCCTTCCCGTGCGGCCGTACCGGTCGGTGCGGGCGGCGGACTGTGCGGGTCGGCGGGCGCCCCTTCCGGCACGGCGGTGCGCAGTGCCCGCTCCACGTCCGCGCGCAGGATGAGCCCGTCCGGTCCGCTGCCGGTCACTCGGGACAGGTCGAGGGAGTTCTCCCGGGCGAGCCGGCGAACGAGGGGCGAGATGACGGGCACGGGCGTACGGGCGTCGCCGTTCGCCCGGGAGGCGCCGCGCCTGTCCGGGTGCGCGCGGGTGCTCCGGTCGGTGCCGTTGTGGGGTGTGCCGTCTGCTCGGGGCCCGGCTCCTGCGGCGCGTGCGGGCGAGGGGGACACGGGGCCGGCGAGGGAGGAGGGGAGGACCCGGCGGCGCCGGCCGGGAGCCGGCGCCGTCCCGTAGCCGACCAGGACGTTGCCCGACCCGCCCACGTGCTCCGGATCGGGAGGCGCGGTCCGTCCCGCGGCCGGCCCGGTGACAGCTTCCGCGGCCGTGCCGGGGGTGTGGTCCGGCGTCGCGTCTTCCGTGCGCGGGGCCGCGTCACCGTCCGGCCCGCTGCCCGGCGCACCGTTTTCGGGGCCGACCGCGACGGTGACCAATGGCGCCCCCACCGCCACCTCCGCGCCCTCCTCGGCGGCGTGCGAGGTCACCACGCCGGCGTACGGGCAGGGGACCTCCACCAGCGCCTTGGCGGTCTCCACCTCCACGACCGGCTCGTCCACCCGCACCGTGTCACCGACCGCGACCAGCCACCTGACGATCGTGGCCTCCGTCAGCCCCTCCCCCAGGTCCGGGAGGGCGAACTGCCGCACCTCGCCCATCAGCGCGCACCCCCGCCCCGGCCCGTGTCCTGCCGTGAAGTCCAGCCGCTCTCCCACTGGAGGCGGGCGACGGCGTCCAGGATCCGGTCCACACCGGGCAGGTGGTGGCGTTCCAGCATCGGCGGCGGGTAGGGGATGTCGAACCCGGCGACGCGCAGCACGGGAGCCTCCAGATAGTGGAAGCAGCGCTCCGTGACGCGGGCGGCGATCTCCCCGCCGGGCCCGGCGAAACCGGGGGACTCATGGACGACGACCGCCCTCCCCGTGCGCCGCACGGAGGCGGTGACGGTCGCCTCGTCGAACGGCACCAGGGAGCGCAGATCGATCACTTCCAAATCCCAGCCCTCCGCACGCGCGGCCTCGGCGGCCTCCAGGCAGACGGGCACCGAGGGGCCGTAGGTGATGAGCGTGGCGGAGGTGCCCGTCCGGCGGACGACGGCCTCACCGATACCCGGCACCGCCTCGGGCGCCTCCGGGTCCCAGTCGGCCTTCGCCCAGTACAGCCTTTTTGGTTCGAGGAAGACCACAGGGTCGTCGGAGGCGATGGCCGCCCGCAGCAGCCCGTAGGCGTCGGCCACGGTCGCCGGGGTGACGACGTGCAGCCCGGGGGTGGCCATGTAGTACGCCTCGGAGGAGTCGCTGTGGTGCTCGACACCGCCGATGCCGCCGCCGTAGGGGACGCGCACCGTCAGCGGCATGGGCATCCGCCCGCGCGTGCGGTTGCGCATCCGCGAGACGTGCGAGACCAGTTGCTCGAAGCCGGGGAGGGCGAACGCGTCGAACTGCATCTCCACGACCGGCCGCAGCCCGTACATCGCCATCCCGACCGCCGTGCCCAGGATGCCCGCCTCCGCCAGCGGGGTGTCGGCGCAGCGCTCGGGGCCGAACTCCGCGGCCAGACCGTCCGTCACGCGGAAGACGCCGCCCAGTGTGCCGACGTCCTCTCCGAAGATGTGCACATCCGGGTCGTCGGCCATGGCGTCCCGCATGGCCCGGCGCAGCGCCTGCCCCAGGGTCGCCGGTTTGCGTTCCGCCGTGCCGCCAGCCGCAGGGGGCTGCCGTACTGCCGTGCTCATCGGTTCTCCTCCCCCGTCGCGCCGCCCTCGGTCGCCTGCTCGGCGGCCAGTTCGGCGCGCAACTGTGCCGCCTGTTCGCGCAGTTGCGCGGTCGGCTCCGTGTAGACGTGGGTGAACAGCTCCATCGGGTCCGGCCGGGGCTCGGTGTTCATCCGTGCCCGCAGGTCGGCCGCCTGCTGTTCGGCCGCCTCGGCAGCCGCCGTCACCGTCTCCTCGTCCAGCAGCCCCCGCTGCCGCAGCGCCCGCTCCAGCACCGTCACCGGGTCGTGCTCGCGCCAGGCTGTGACCTCCTCCTCGGTGCGGTAGCGGGTCGCGTCGTCGGCGTTCGTGTGCGCCTCCAGGCGGTAGGTGACCGCCTCGATCAGTGTCGGGCCGCCGCCGGAACGGGCCCGCTCCAGCGCCTCGGTGAGCACCTCGTGCACGGCCACCGCGTCGTTGCCGTCCACCAGCCGGCCCGGCATCCCGTAGCCGACCGCCTTGTGCGCCAGGGACGGTGCCGCAGTCTGCTTGGCCAGTGGTACGGAGATCGCGAACCCGTTGTTCTGCACCAGGAAGACCACCGGGGAGCGCCAGACGGCGGCGAAATTCAGCGCCTCGTGGAAGTCGCCCTCGCTCGTGCCGCCGTCCCCCACGAGGGCCAGCGCGGCCACGTCGTCACCCCGCAGCCGCGCGGCGTGCGCCAGCCCCACCGCGTGCGGCAACTGGGTGGCCAGCGGCGTGCACAGGGGCGCCACCCGGGTGCGGTGCGCGTCGTAGCCGTGGTGCCAGTCGCCGCGCAGCAGCGACAGGACCTCCACCGGGTCGACGCCGCGGGCCACGGCCGACAGGGTGTCGCGGTAGCTGGGGAAGAGCCAGTCCTGCTCCCGCAGGGCCAGCGCCGCGGCGACCTGGCACGCCTCCTGTCCACGCGACGAGGGGTAGACGGCGAGACGGCCCTGCCGCGTCAGCGCGGTGGCCTGCTCGTTGAACCGCCGGCCTTGCACGACGGCCGCGTACAGCCGGCGCAGCAGCTCGGCGTCGGGTTCCTTCACCTTTCCCGCCCCGGCCGCCCCCTCCGCCCCGGGCGTCGGCGTCCCGGAACCGTCCTGCGGCGCGGTCGATCCGTCGGACCCGTCCGGGAGCCGTCCCGTACGGGCGCCGAGCACCCGGTACGGCTCGGCGTCGGGCAGCAGCGGGCCGGCCTCGGTGCGGGGCCGCCAGGCGGGAGGAGATGCGGGGGCGTGGGTACCTGGCTGCTCTAGGACCGTCATGACGAGCACCTCCTCGTGGGCGGGCTACCGCGTGCCGCTCGGCGGATACGCCTGGCGCGCCGGCCTGCCGATGGCCGTACCACCGGCAGGCCGGGACGGTGACCGGTTCGGCCACCCCTACCGATTGTTCGGTCGTCGGCACATTTTGGCTACGGGTGGCCTCAGCCTGTGGACAACTGGCACGGAAAACCGTTCGATGGCCGCAGGGCGTCCATGCAGGGGAGGCGGGGCACCGTGCCGGATGAACAGATGGCCAGCGGGCCGGGACGCGCGCCGGAGGGGGCCGAGGACCGCGCCGGGCCCCGGCCGCCGGCCCGCCCGCTGGACCCGATCGACCGCGACATCCTGCGGCTGCTCCGGGCCGACGGCCGGGCCTCGATCCGCTCCGTCGCCGAACGCGTGCACGTGTCGCGGGCCAACGCCTACGCGCGTATCAACCGGCTGCTCGACGACGGTGTCATCCGCGGCTTCAGCGCCCGTATCGACCAGGAACGGGCGGGACACGGCGCCTCCGCCTACATCACCCTCAAGATCGTCCAGAATTCGTGGCGCGACGTGCGCGAGAAGCTGCGGGAGTTGCCGGGCGCCGCCCACATGGCGCTGGTCAGCGGCGACTTCGACGTCCTGCTGCTCGTGCACACCCCGGACAACCGTGCCCTGCGGGATCTGGTCCTCACCCGCATCCAGTCGATGCCCGAAGTGCTCAGCACACGCACGCTCCTGGTCTTCGAGGAGACCGACCTGGAGCCGGACCCGTGACCGGTGGCAGCCGCCGGGACGAGCGCGGGGGCACCGCGCCGACGGGGGAGCCTCGCCGACGGGGGAGCCGCCCGGCCGACCGTGCCGGATCGGGGACGGAGGTGCGCCGGGGCCTTCAGTGGGTGCGCAGGCCGGCGAAGGCGGTGCGGACGACCGCTTCGGCGACCTCGGCGCTGGTGCCGCCGCCGGCACCGTTCCCGGGTGCGCGGTCCGGGCGGTACCACTCGGCAATCGAGTTGATCATCCCGAACAGCAGCCGGGTGGCCAGCCGGGCATCCACGTCGGAACGGAGATCGCCGTCGGCCGCGGCCTGCTTGACCAGCGCGGCGACCCGCTGGTCGAATTCGCGGCGACGGGACATCGCCCACACCTCGGTGTCCGTGTTGCCCCTCACCCGCAGCAGGAGCGTCACATACGGCAGCTCGGCGATCAGGACCTCGACCGTACGGCGCGCGACGTGCTCAAGCCGCTCCACCGCACGCCCCTCGCGCGCCGGCTGTTCCTCCAGTACGGCGAAGAGGCTGTCGAGGGCGCGGCTTATCGCCCGGCGCAGCAGCTCCTCCTTGCCCTTCACATGGTGGTAGATGGAGGACTTGGAGATCCCGGCCGCCTTGGACAGGTGCTCCATGGAGGTGCCGTCGTAGCCCCGCTCGTTGAACACCCGCACGGCGACGGAGAGCAGCGAGTCGGGCGTGTAGGTGTCGCGCTTGACCGTGGGCATGCGGCCGATGCTAGCCGGGGCCGATTCCGAGTTATCCACAGGTTCACGGACCCCCTTGCCCCGACCGATCGTTCGGTAGCAGTATCTACCAGGTGAGCGGCCCCGGCAACGCCGTGGCCCCGCGCCTTCCGTCCCAGCTCAGCGAGGAGTTGGTCCCGAGTGACCACCGGTATCGGCACCACCACAGCCCAGATCGTCGACAAGCACCGAGCGACCCTGGACCGCGCGCTGGAAGCGATCCGCAGCCGGGAGTTCTGGACCCCGCACCCCGAGCACCCCAAGGCGTACGGGGAAGAAGCGGCCAAGGAGGGCAAGGCGGCCTTCGACGCGCTGCGCGGCAGCCGGTTCGAGATCCCGGACCAGCCCGTGTCCGGCGAATGGGTGGCCACCGAGGTGTCGCCGTACGGCATCGAGATGGACATCTCCTATCCGCGCGCGGACGAGGGCGCGCTGGACGCCCTGCTGCCGGTGATGCGCGCGGGTCTGCCGGCCTGGCGGAAGGCGGGCCCCGAGGTGCGGGCCGCGGTGTGCCTGGAGATCCTGGCGCGGATCAGCGAGCGGACCCACGAGTTCGCCCACGCCGTGATGCACACCAGCGGGCAGGCGTTCCTGATGGCCTTCCAGGCGGGCGGTCCGCACGCCCAGGACCGGGGCCTGGAGGCGGTGGCCTACGCCTATGAGGAGCAGACCCGCACCCCCGGCCGCGCCCACTGGGAGAAACCGCAGGGCAAGCGCGAACCGCTGCGCATGGAGAAGGAGTTCACCCCCGTCGGGCGCGGTATCGCGCTGCTGATCGGCTGCAACACCTTCCCCACCTGGAACGGCTTCCCCGGTTTCTTCGCCTCGCTGGCCACCGGCAACGCGGTGCTGGTCAAACCGCATCCCCGGGCGGTGCTCCCGCTCGCCCTGACGGTGCGGATCGCCCGTGAGGTCCTCGCGGAGGCGGGCTTCGCCGCCGACCTGGTCGCGCTCGCCGCCGAGGCGGAGGGCGACGGCATCGCCAAGAACCTGGCCACCCGCTCCGACATCCGGGTGATCGACTACACGGGCGGCTCCGCGTTCGGCGAGTGGCTGGAGGCCAACGCCCGCCAGGCCCGGGTCCACACGGAGAAGGCGGGCGTCAACACGGTCGTCATCGACTCCACCGGCGACTACAAGGGCATGCTCTCCAACCTTGCCTTCTCCCTCTCCCTCTACAGCGGCCAGATGTGCACCACCCCGCAGAACCTGCTGATCCCGGCCGCAGGTATCGACACCGAGACGGGCCACAAGTCCTACGACGAGGTGGTGGCCGACCTCGGCGCGGCCGTCGGCAAGCTGCTCGGCGACGACGCACGGGCCGCCGCCCTGCTGGGCGCGCTGGTGAACGAGCAGGTCCGACAGCGGCTTGAGGCCGCACCCAAGCTCGGCGAGGTCGCCCTGGCCTCCCGCACCGTGCACAACCCGGAGTTCCCCGACGCCACCGTCCGCACCCCCGTGATCGTGAAGGTGGACGGCACCAAGCAGGACGAGGAGGCGGTCCATCTGGAGGAGTGCTTCGGCCCGGTCTCCTTCGCCGTGGCCGTGGGCTCCACCGAGGAGGCACTGGAGCTGTTGCGGCACACGCTCCTGACCAAGGGCGCCATGACGGTCTCCGCCTACACCACTTCCCCCGAGGTGGCGAGCCGCATCGAGGAGGTCTGCTTCGACGAGCCCGCCCAGCTGTCGCTCAACCTCACCGGTGGCGTCTACGTCAACCAGACGGCCGCCTTCAGCGACTACCACGGCTCCGGCGGCAACCCCGCCGCCAACTGCGCGCTGTGCGACGGGGACTTCGTCTCGGGCCGGTTCCGGGTGGTGGAGGTGAGGCGGATGGCCGGCTGAGCGCCGGACGGCCCACCGAGGGCGGACGGCAGGCACCCGGCACCGCGACGGCCGGACAGCACGGTGCCCCCGGGCGGAAGCCCGGGGGCACGTGAGGGACGGGCCGACGGCTCGCTCAGCCGGAGGGCCGGCTCAGCCCGCGGCTCGGCTCAGCCGGCCGGGCGGCCGGTGGAGACGGTCAGGTCGACCTCGTCCTTCTTCGGGTTGAAGTCGTCGAGGGAGCCCGGGTTCTGGTCCAGGACGGTGTTCTTGCCCCAGACGTTCTCGTCCTCCATGGTCACCTCGCCCACCTTCCAGCCGGCCGCCCGCAGGCACGCCTTGACGGAGGTGAGGTCCTTGTAGGTGAGGTCCGGGATCATGACGTTGCCGTTGTGCTCGTACGTCTCGGTGGCGTCGGTGCACTTTTCCTTGTCGATGGTCCGGGTCTTGTCCGGTCCCTTGAAGCCGCCGGCACCGCCGCCGCTGTCGTCGCCGGTGTCGCTCCCGCCGGCCGTGGTCGTGCCGGGTTCCGCGGTGGCGGTGGGCTCGGGCTTGGCGGTGGGCTCCGGGTCGGGGTCCTCGTCGTCCTTCGTCACGCTGACGATCACGAACACCAGGGCGACGACGACGGCGACCGCCGCGAGCCCGTATCCGGCGAGGGCACCGGCCGACCGCTTCTTCCCGGGACCGCCGCTGCCCTGGCCGGCACCGCCGCTCGCGTTGATCGTGTACGGCGGAGGGGTGGCGGGCCCGCCGGAACCGTAGGACGACTGGGGGTAGCCGTAACCGGCGGCGGGCTGGCCGCCTTGGGCAGGGGGCGGCGGGGTGGACGGCCCGAAGCCACCGCTGTTGTACGGGCCCGGCCCGGGCGGCCCCGCCTGGCCCTGCGGCTGGTACGGCGTCTGCACCCCGGCGCCGCCCTGCTGCGGCTGGGCGTTGGCGTCCACGGGCGGGAAGACGGCCTGGCCGACACCGGCGCCGCTGGCCGGCGGTCCCCCGCTGATGATGATGGGCGCCGCGCCCGAGGCGACCCCGGAGCCGCCGATGCGGTTGATCTCGTCGTGCATCGCGGCGGCCGACGGGAAGCGCTCGTTGGGGTTCTTCTTGAGCGTCCGGGCGACCAGCGCGTCCACGGCCGGGGGGATGGACTGGTTGATGGAGGAGGGCGCGACCGGCTCCTCCTGGACGTGCGCGTAGGCGATGGCCAGCGGGGAGTCCGCGTCGAAGGGCAGCCGGCCGGTCAGCAGCTCGAAGAGCATGATGCCGACCGAGTAGAGGTCGGAGCGGGCGTCCACACCGCGTCCGAGGGCCTGCTCCGGGGAGAGGTACTGCGGGGTGCCGACGACCATGCCGGTCTGCGTCATGGAGGTCACGCCGGACTGCATGGCGCGCGCGATGCCGAAGTCCATGACCTTGACGACGCCACGCTTGGTGACCATGACGTTGCCGGGCTTGATGTCCCGGTGCACGAGGCCCTCGTCGTGGCTGACCTCCAGGGCCGCCAGCACATCGCCGGTGATCTTGAGGGCCTTGTCGGCGGGCATGGCGCCGTGCTGGGCGATGTCCTCGTCCAGCACGGTGCGCAGCGGCTTGCCCTCGACGTACTCCATGACGATGTAGGGCACCAGCGCGCCGTCGATCTCGTCCTCGCCGGAGTCGAAGACGGAAACGATGTTGGTGTGGGTCAGCTTGGCGACGGACTGGGCCTCGCGGCGGAAGCGTTCGCGGAAGGACTGTTCGCGGCCCAGTTCGGTGTGGAGCGTCTTGACCGCGACCTGCCGGTCCAGAACCGAGTCGTAGGCGAGATAGACGGATGCCATCCCGCCGGCGCCGAGCAGGGAACGGAGCTGGAACCGTCCTCCGCCGACCATGCGGCCCAAGTAGTTGCCGGCCGCCTGTGCGCCGTCGTCGCTCATCTGACTGCTTCCCCCTCGGCGGCGCTGCCCCCGTGCAGGTACGTTGAGTGATCCTTTGATTGAGATCCTGGCCCAGGTTTGCCCGGGGTCGGGGTCACGTCAAGCTCGTTGCCCGTTCCGTGACCGAATGCGCATACACCCTCCGCGAGCGTCGCCCCGGCCCGTCGTCCGGGCGTAGAGCGAGCGTAAATGGTGCTCCCGGCCGGACGCCCCCGGGGTTGCCGGCCCACACGCTGCGACCTGCGCCGAGGCGCAGGGGAACCCTTGTGTGACCTGCGGCCTTGTGTGACTTGTGGCCTGGTGCGGGCTGGGTTGTCGGGTGGGCTGTGGTCCGGTGGGGGCGGGGTCGTCGGGTGGGCTGTGGTCCGGTGGTCATGCGGGTTGCGGTCTGGTGCGGGCCGCGCTGGCCCTGCGGTCTGGTACGGGCTGCGCGGTCGTGCGGGCTGCGGTCGCTGCGGGCTGGGCCTTGGTACGGCCTGCACCTTGGTGCCGTCCGGCTCCTCGCGGTGACCACCCTGCGCGGAGCGCGTTCATCGTGGGGCCTGCTACCTCCCGGGGCCGCTCCCCGCCGTGGAGTCGCTCCACCTCCTGGGGCCGCTCCCCGTCGTGAGGCCGCTCCCTCGTCGTAGGGC
The DNA here is from genome assembly GCF_000725885.1 of Streptomyces albus subsp. albus. Taxonomy (GTDB): domain Bacteria; phylum Actinomycetota; class Actinomycetes; order Streptomycetales; family Streptomycetaceae; genus Streptomyces; species Streptomyces albus. The sequence goes on from NZ_JODR01000001.1 coordinate 292,566, forward strand.
CTGCTCCCTCCCGGGGCCCGCCCCCTTGCGCGGCTCGGTCCCTCCCGGGGTCCGGCCCTCTCGTGCAGGCCGGTGCCCTCGCGAGGGACATGGCCTCCTCGTGCGTCGTGGCCTCACCCGGCGTGACCTCGTGCGGTGGGCGTCCCCGTGCGACGCGCGTTCGGTTGCTCGGGTGCCGCTCCCTCCCGGAGGACAGGCGATTGCGCCGGGGCGCTGCGGGGCCGTTCGCGCTGGTCGTCGGCGGGGTGTGCCGGGGGCGTACGTGATGGGTGGGGCGGATGTGCGGGTTGTGCCGGCCTGCCGGGTTCCTGCCGGATGGTGTCACCGGGTGGGTGCGCAACGTCACGCCGCCCCTCCCGGGGCCCGTACGCCACGGGGGGCGCGAGGGCGCCGTACCCGGTGTGTGCTGGGACGCCGGGCTCCAACTTGCGGCCCTGGTGGGTCAGCTTGTTGGATGCCACTCCGTAGCTCACTCCGTAGCTCGATGTTCCGTCCCACCCACCCACCCCCCGCGTGCCTGTAGCCTCCTTGGGGGGAGTATCCACCGCGCGAAGCCCGCGGATTCGATTCGACGGCGAGGACTGATGGCACAGACGCAATCCGCCGGGGGCCCTTCGGACCCCGACGCGACGGGCGGCGGCTCCCTGCCCGATTCGCCGGAATTGTGGGGCAACAACGGCCTGGTCGGCGACGGCAGGTACCGCCTCACACACCGCCTGGGCCGCGGTGGCATGGCCGAGGTCTTCGGTGCCGAGGATCTGCGTCTGGGGCGGACGGTCGCGGTCAAGCTGCTGCGTGCCGACCTTGCCGAGGACCCGGTCTCCAAGGCGCGGTTCACCCGCGAGGCACAGTCCGTCGCGGGTCTCAACCACCACTCCGTGGTCGCGGTCTACGACTCCGGCGAGGAGATGATCGGCGGGAACGTCACGCCGTACATCGTGATGGAGCTCGTCGAGGGCAGCACGATCCGCGATCTGTTGATGACCTCCGACGCTCCTCCGCCGGACCAGGCGCTGATCATCGTCTCGGGTGTGCTGGAGGCGCTGGCCTACAGCCACCAGCACGGCATCGTGCACCGGGACATCAAGCCCGCGAACGTGATCATCACGCGGGGCGGGGCGGTGAAGGTGATGGACTTCGGCATCGCCCGCGCCCTGCACGGTGCGTCCAACACCATGACGCAGACCGGCATGGTGATGGGTACCCCGCAGTACCTCTCCCCCGAGCAGGCGCTCGGCAAGGCCGTGGACGCCCGCTCCGACCTGTACGCGACGGGCTGTCTGCTGTACGAACTGCTGACCCGGCGCCCGCCGTTCACCGGTGAGACCCCGCTGTCGGTGGTCTACCAGCACGTCCAGGACGACCCGGTGCTGCCGTCCCAGGTGTCGGACGCCGTGCCGCCGGAGCTGGACGGCCTGGTGATGCGTGCCCTGGCCAAGGAGCCGGACGACCGGTTCCAGACGGCCGAGGAGATGCGCGGACTGACCCAGTACGCGCTCCAGATGCTGCACGAGCAGGGCGGGCACACCGGGGGCCTGTGGGACACCGGTCCCGTCGCGCACTCGGCTGCCGCGACCCGTGCCATGGGCGTCGCCGACACCGGCGCGCGGCCCCACCCCTCGCACTCCGACACCTCCCAGATGGGTGCTCCCCTGCTGGGTGCCGCCCGCGAGGACGACGGCGGTTTCGAGGGCGGTCCGCGGCGTGGTGGCGGCGGTGGCGGCAACAAGACCGTCAAGTACGCACTGGTCGCACTGCTCGCGGTCATCGCCATCGCCGGCGGCATCTTCTTCGCGATGGGGCAGGAGGACAACGGCAAGGACAACAAGCCGTCGCCGGAGAAGAGCACCACGGAGCCGAAGGACAAGGACAAGAAGCCGTCCAAGGAACCGGACGCGACGCCGACGGAGACGGAGGACGACCAGCTGGGCACCAGTGACGGCAGCACCGGCGAGTGGAACCCGCCGCCGTCGCAGACGCAGCCCAGCCAGACCCAGCCGTCGCAGACGCAGCCCCCGTCCTCGGGCGGCGACCAGTCGCAGAACGGCAACGGCTCCCACAACGGTGGCTCGAACCCGTCCGACGGCGGCAACAACGGCGGCAAGCCCACCGGGGACCAGTCGCCGCCCCCCAACGGCGGCAACGACAACGGCGGCAACCCCGGCGGCGACCAGTCCGGCTCCGACAACAGCGGTCAGGACGGCGACGGCGAGGAGTGACCCCCGGCCGGGGGACGACCCGCGGCCGGGAACGACCCGCGGCCGGGGAATGACCTGAGGCCGGGGAACGACCTGCAGCCGAGATCGACCGCCGTCGAGGGACGGCCCGCCTCCGGGAAGTGAGCTCTGTGCGCCCGGCCCGCCTCGGCGCGAGCCGGGCGCACGTGTGTCCGCGGCCACCGGCAGGCGCTGTCGGGGAAGCGCACCAGGCGGCACCGCGAGGAGTCGCCGGCGGTGGGGTCAGCACCGTGTTGACCCGGCGTCCACAGGCTGTTGACGGTGCGGAGAACCCGTCCTGCGGGCGTCTTACGATGCGGCCGTGCAGCCGTCCACCCGCGCTCTGACCGTGAGCACACTCAGTGCTGTGCTGCGCCGGTACGACGGGGTGGGGGAGCCGCTGGAGTGCGAGCCGGTGTCGCACGGGCTGCTGAACCGCGGGTACCGGCTGACGACCACCCAGGGCCGCTACTTCCTCAAGCATCACCTGGACGGCGCATCGGCGCGGCCCCGTATCGAGCGGCAGCACAGGGCGACGGCGCGGCTGGGGACGCTGGGGCTGCCGGTGGTGCCCGTGGTGCCGGGAGCGGACGGCCGTACGGCGGTGGTGGCCGAGGGCCGCTGTTTCGCGCTGCACCCGTGGATCGAGGGCATCCACCGGCACGGGAGCGAGCTGACCGTCGAGCAGTCCGGTGCGCTGGGGACACTGCTGGGGCGGGTGCACACCCGGCTGGCCCGGGTCATACCCGAGCCGCCGCACACCGACCATCCCAGCGCCGATCCGGCGGCGACGTACGACACGATCGGCTCGCTGCTGGAGCGGATCAGGACGCGGCGGCGCCGCGACAGCTTCGACGAGCTGGCCGAGCACCGGCTCACCGAGCGGCGCGAGCTGCTGCGCCGCCATGCGGGGGCGCGGCCCGGCCCGGTGCCGGACCGGTTCAGCGGGTGGGTGCACGGAGATTTCCATCCGCTGAACCTGCTGTACGCACCGCACGGTGCCCGGCCGCGCCCGGTGGCGATCCTGGACTGGGACCGGCTGGGGGTGCAGCCGCGGGCCGAGGAGGCGGTGCGCGGCGCGGCGATCTTCTTCCTGCGGCCGGGCGGCCGGCTCGACCTGCGGAAGGTGCGGGCGTTCGCGCGAGCCTACCGGGGCGGCGCGCGCGCCCCGCGCGAGGAGCTGGCCGCAGCCGTGCACCGGGTGTGGTGGGAGCGGCTCAACGACTTCTGGATGCTGCGCTGGCGCTATCAGCTGCGGGATGCGCGGACGGATCCGCAGTTCCCCGCCGCCGCGGCGCTCGTGGTGTGGTGGACGGCGCATTACGAGGCCGTACGCGCCGCTTTCTGCGACTGATACAGCGCCGCTTTCCGCCGACTGGTGCAGGGCTGCTTTCCGCCGACTGGTGCAGGGCCGCTTTCTGCGACTGGTACGCGCCGCCATCTGCGACCGGACACACGTCTCCCTCGGCGACGCGTCTCCCTCTGCGATGCGTCCCCCTCTGCGATGCGGCCCCTCTGCGACGCGTCCCCCCCTGCGATGCGGCCCCTTCCCCTATGCGCCCCCTCTCCGGCTGACACGCGTCACCATCCGCAGCCGAGGAGCCGGGCGGGGGCCGGGCGGGGGCCGGTCGCGGTGGCGGCCCCAGGGGAAACCCGGCCCCGCGGGCCGGGCCCCCGGGCGAGGGCCCCGGGCCGGCCCCCGGGGCGAGGCCCCAGAGGACCCCCGCGGTTCAGTGGTGGTGGTCGGCGGGGCCGTCGGACGCCTGGAGGCGGGCGATGTAGGCGGCGGCCTGGGAGCGGCGTTCCATGCCGAGTTTGGCCAGCAGCCCGGAGACGTAGTTCTTGACGGTCTTCTCGGCCAGGTGCAGCCGTTCGCCGATGGCCCGGTTGGTGAGCCCCTCGCCGATCAGGCCGAGGATGGTGCGTTCCTGGGCGGTGAGCGTGGCCAGTCTGTCGTCCTGCCGGGCATGGGAGCCGCGCCCGCGCAGCCGGTCCAGCAGCCGCTGGGTGTCGGCCGGGTCGAGCAGTGAGGTGCCGTCGGCGACCTGGTGCACGGCGCGCAGCAGTTCCTGGCGGCTCAGTTCCTTCAGGACGTAGCCGGAGGCGCCGGCCATGACGGAGGCCAGCAGGGCTTCGTCATCAGCGTAGGAGGTGAGCATCAGGCAGTGGACGGACTCGTCGCGGGAGCGCACCTCGCGGCAGACCTCGATGCCGCTGCCGTCGGGGAGCCGGACGTCCAGGACGGCGACGTGGGGCCTGGTGGCGGCGATGCCGCGGAGGGCGTCGGCGGCCGTGCCGGCCTCTCCGGCGATCTCGATGCCGGGGTCGGTGTCGAGCATGTCCCGTACCCCTCTGCGGACGACCTCGTGGTCATCCACCAGGAATACCCGGGTTTGTCCGTCTCTGGGCACATTCTCAGTCTCACATACTGATCGGCTCTTCACTCTTCCCGGGCTCCCGCACCCCGGGTTACCGTGCGGGTGTCCGCGGCTCGCGAGGCCGTGACCAGTGATGTCCCGACTCTTCGCACAGATGCTTGGGTGTTCAGGTTCTTACTTGGATATCCGAGCAAAGTTGCAGGTCAGGGCCGCCTCGTGCGTCTATGGAGATGCCAGCCATGGCTGGGGCGCCCCGACTGGGGTCGGTACAGCGGGCCGCGACCGGGACAAGCAGTCACCACCCGGTGCCGACCGCGACGCTCCCACCCCGTGCGCCGCACGGGACCGGGCGAGCCTCCCCCCGCACATGGGCGGGGGAGCCCCAGGTCACCGGCAACCCCGGGGGCCGGACAGACGGAGGAGCACACGTGACCGTGGAGAGCACTGCCGCGCGGAGCAGTACGCGACGCAGCGGTACGGCGGAGGCCGACACCTCTGCCACCGGCAAGCCCCGCAAGACCGCGGCGAAGGCCCCGGCCAAGTCCGCCGCGAAGGCCCCGGCCAAGTCCGAGGGCGCAGTGAAGAGCCCGTCGTCCGGCAGCCGGGCAAAGAGCGCCGCCAAGGGGTCGGACAAGGCCGCACCGAAGAGCACGGCCAGGAGCACGGCCAAGAGCGCGCCGAAGAGCACGGCGGGCCGGTCGGCGAAGTCCCGCGCCAAGAGCACGGCCGCATCCGGTGCGGGCCGCAAGGCCGGCTCGTCCCGCGCCACCCGTCCGGCCCGGTCCGGGGCGGCGTCCGCCGCCGGTGGAGCCGCGAACGGCGTCGTGGGCGCCGAGCCGGAGCTGATCCAGCTCCTGACGCCCGAGGGCGAGCGGGTCACCCACCCGGAGTACGACGTCGAGCTGAGTGCGGAGGAGCTCCAGGGGCTCTACCGCGACATGGTGCTCACCCGCAGGTTCGACGCGGAGGCCACCTCCCTCCAGCGGCAGGGGGAGCTGGGGCTGTGGGCGTCCCTGCTGGGCCAGGAGGCCGCCCAGATCGGTTCGGGGCGGGCCCTGCGTCCGGACGACTACGTCTTCCCCACCTATCGCGAGCACGGCGTCGCCTGGTGCCGTGATGTGGACCCGACGATGCTGCTGGGCATGTTCCGGGGTGTGAACAACGGCGGCTGGGACCCGAACAGCAACAACTTCCACCTGTACACGATCGTCATCGGTTCCCAGACCCTGCACGCGGCGGGGTACGCCATGGGTCTGGCCAAGGACGGCGCCGACTCGGCCGTCATCGCCTACTTCGGCGACGGTGCCTCCAGCCAGGGCGACGTGGCGGAGGCGTTCACCTTCTCGGCCGTCTACAACGCGCCGATCGTCTTCTTCTGCCAGAACAACCAGTGGGCCATCTCCGAGCCCACCGAGCGCCAGTCCCGGGTGCCGATCTACCAGCGCGCCCAGGGCTACGGCTTCCCGGGCGTACGGGTGGACGGCAACGACGTGCTGGCCTGTCTCGCGGTGACGAAGGCCGCCGTCGAACGGGCCAGGACGGGCGAGGGCCCCATGCTCATCGAGGCGTTCACCTACCGGATGGGCGCCCACACCACCTCGGACGACCCCACGCGCTACCGCAGCGACGAGGAGCGCGCCGAGTGGGAGGCGAAGGACCCGATCAAGCGGCTGAAGGCGTATCTGGAGAACGAGAAGCTCGCCGACGCGGACTTCTTCGCCCGGATCGAGGAGGAGAGCGAGGCGATGGGACGGCACGTGCGCGACGCCATCCGCACGATGCCCGACCCCGACTCCATGGCGATCTTCGAGAACGTCTACGCGGACGGGCACGCGCTCGTGGACGAGGAGCGCGCCCAGTTCGCCGAGTACCAGGCGTCGTTCGCGACCGAGTCCGAGAGCGGCTCCGCCGCGGTGGAAGGTAAGTGATCATGGCCGTCCAGAAGTTGCCCCTCGCCAAGGCCATCAACGCCTCGCTGCGCACCGCGATGGAGAACGACTCCAAGGTCCTGATCATGGGGGAGGACGTCGGCAAGCTCGGCGGCGTCTTCCGGGTCACCGACGGTCTCCAGAAGGACTTCGGGGAGGAGCGGGTCATCGACACGCCGCTCGCCGAGTCCGGCATCGTGGGCACCGCCATCGGGCTCGCGCTGCGCGGCTACCGGCCGGTCGTGGAGATCCAGTTCGACGGTTTCGTCTTCCCCGCCTACGACCAGATCGTCACGCAGCTCGCCAAGATGCACGCCCGTGCGCTGGGCAAGGTCAAGCTGCCCGTCGTCATCCGGATCCCCTACGGCGGCGGCATCGGCGCCGTCGAGCACCACAGTGAGTCGCCGGAGGCGCTGTTCGCGCACGTCGCCGGGCTCAAGTGCGTCTCCCCGTCGAACGCCTCGGACGCCTACTGGATGATGCAGCAGGCCATCGAGAGCGACGACCCAGTCATCTTCTTCGAGCCCAAGCGGCGCTACTGGGACAAGGGCGAGGTGGACCCCTCCGCCATCCCGGCGCCGCTGCACTCCGCGAAGATCGCCCGCCAGGGCACCGCGGCCACCCTCGCCGCGTACGGCCCGATGGTGAAGGTCTGCCTGGAGGCAGCCGCGGCGGCCGAGGAGGAGGGCAACTCCCTGGAGGTCGTGGACCTGCGATCCATGTCCCCGATCGATTTCGACACCCTTCAGCGCTCCGTGGAGAAGACGGGCCGCCTGGTGGTCGTCCACGAGGCCCCGGTCTTCCTCGGCAGCGGGGCGGAGATCGCCGCCCGCATCACCGAGCGGTGCTTCTACCATCTTGAAGCACCGGTGCTGCGCGTCGGCGGGTTCCACGCGCCGTACCCACCGGCGCGGCTGGAGGACGAGTACCTGCCGAACCTGGACCGGGTGCTCGATGCCGTCGACCGCGCGCTGGCGTACTGAGGAGAGCCGTGACGATGACCAACAGCGCACAGGCCGGGCAGTCGGCCGCCGGCGTCCGTGAGTTCAAGATGCCCGACGTGGGCGAGGGGCTGACGGAGGCGGAGATCCTCAAGTGGTACGTCCAGCCGGGCGACACCGTCACCGACGGGCAGGTCGTCTGCGAGGTGGAGACGGCCAAGGCCGCCGTGGAACTGCCCATCCCCTTCGACGGTGTGGTGCACGAGGTGCGCTTCGAGGAGGGCACCACGGTCGATGTCGGCACCCCGATCATCACCGTGGACACCGGGGGCCCCGCGGCCGGTTCGGGCGGCGGTGAGTCGTCCGCCGCGCAGGCCGCGATGGAGACCGGAGCCGGCGCCGCCGCGCAGGTGACGGCCGAGACGGCGCAGGAGCAGGAGGCCGAGCCGGAGGGCCGGCAGCCGGTGCTGGTCGGGTACGGCGTCTCCACCGCCTCCACCAAGCGGCGCCCGCGCAAGGCCGCCTCCGCCCAGGCCGGGCAGCCCGCGCAGCCGGAGCCCGCGGCCCCGGCGCCCGAGCCCGCCGCCGACGGGTACGGCACCGCCACCCCGGCCACCGGGACCCGCCCGCTGGCCAAGCCCCCGGTGCGCAAGCTGGCCAAGGACCTTGGTGTCGATCTGAACACCGTGACGCCGACCGGACCGGACGGGATCGTCACCCGCGAGGACGTCCACGCTGCCGCGGCACCGCCGCAGCCGGAGCCCGCCGAGGCACCGGAGGCCCCCGCCGAGCCGGCGCAGCCCGCCCAGCCCGCACGGCCCGCGGAGGAGGCCGCCGCGCCCGCCGGGGGCGCCGCCTCCTGGGCCGCAGCCGGCGCCCGGGAGACCCGCGTCCCCATCAGGGGGGTGCGGAAGGCGACGGCGCAGGCCATGGTGGGCAGCGCGTTCACGGCGCCGCATGTCACCGAGTTCGTGACGGTGGACGTCACCCGGACGATGAAGCTGGTGGCGGACCTCAAGAAGGACCCCGACATGGCGGGGGTCCGGGTCAACCCGCTGCTGTTCGTCGCCAAGGCGTTCCTGCTGGCGATCCGCCGCAACCCGGAGATCAACTCCTCCTGGGACGAGGACCGCCAGGAGATCGTCCGCAAGCACTACGTCAACCTCGGTATCGCCGCGGCGACCCCGCGCGGGCTGATCGTCCCCAACATAAAGGACGCGCACGACAAGACGCTGCCCGAACTGGCGTCCGCGCTGAGCGAGTTGGTCACCACCGCCCGCGAGGGCAAGACCAGCCCGGCGGCGATGAGTGGTGGCACGGTGACCATCACCAACGTCGGCGTCTTCGGCGTGGACACCGGTACGCCGATCCTCAACCCGGGAGAGTCCGCGATCCTCGCCTTCGGCCAGATCCGTGAGCAGCCGTGGGTCCACAAGGGCAAGGTCAAGCCGCGCCACGTCACCACGCTGGCGCTCTCCTTCGACCACCGGCTGGTCGACGGCGAACTCGGCTCGAAGGTGCTGGCCGACACCGCCGCGATCCTGGAACGCCCCAAGAGGCTGATGATCTGGGGCTGATCCCCCGGCCCGTGGGGGCTTGAGCTCCTGCCCCCTCGGCCGCTCGCTGTGGCGCCGCCGGCCCTTCCCCGGGCCGGCGGCGCCTTGCTGTGTGCCGGAAGCGCCGGTGCGGCCGGACGTCGCTGTGCCGCGTGGCCGGACGCGCTGTGCCGCGTGGCCGGACGCAGTTGTGCCGCGTGGCCGGACGTCGCTGTCCACATCGCGGAAACGGGAACACCAATTCATGTGATGTATCTATGATGCGCACATGTCTCATGCCGCTGCCCCCACAGCCCGGACCGAGCCCGTGAGGGCGGACCGGCAGCCACCCGCGGCCCAGCGGGTGTACGCACACGTCAAACAGGCCGTCCTCGAACGCCGTTACGAGGGCGGTGTGCTCCTGACCGAGGGCGAACTGGCCGAGGCCGTCGGCGTCTCCCGCACCCCCGTCCGCGAAGGGCTGCTCCGGCTGGAGGTGGAGGGGCTCATCCGGCTCTACCCCAAGAAGGGCGCACTCGTGCTGCCCGTCTCCGCACAGGAGATCGAGGACGTCGTCGAGACCCGGCTGCTGGTCGAACAGCACGCCGTCCGCCGCGCACACCCCGTCTCCGACAACCTGGTGGCCCGCCTGGAGGAACTGCTGGCCGAACAGCGCACCCACGCGGCCTCCGGCGACCTGCCCGCCTTCTCCGTCGCCGACCGCGCCTTCCACGCCACCATCGTCGAGGCCACCGGCAACCAGATCCTCACCCGCCTCTACGACCAACTCCGCGACCGCCAGCTGCGCATGGGCGTCGCCGTGATGCACGCACACCCCGACCGGGTCGCCAAGAACATCACCGAGCACGCCGACATCCTGCGCACCCTGCGCGAGGGCGACACGGACGCCGCCGCCCACGCCGTGCACCAGCACGTCAGCCGCGTCCGCCAGCTGGTGCGCGGCGACGACCGCGCGGACCCGGCGGCACCGGCCCTCGACGGCACCCGGGGTGAGGCCCGGTGAGCACCGCCGACTCCCCCCACGTCCGGTTGCCCGGCGATCCCCCCGGCGGCCCCCGCGCCATGTGGGTGTGGGGCATCGGCGTCGCCGTCTACTTCGTCGCCGTCACCTTCCGCACCAGCCTGGGCGTGGCCGGCATCGACGCCGCGCACCGCTTCGACATCAACGCCTCGGCCCTCTCCAGCTTCTCCATCCTGCAACTGCTGGTGTACGCGGGCATGCAGATACCCGTCGGCCTGCTCGTCGACAAATGGGGCACCCGCCGCATCCTGCTGCTCGGCGTCCTGCTGTTCACCGCCGGCCAGTTCGGCTTCGCCCTGTCCGCCTCGTACGGCACCGCACTGGCCTCCCGGGCCCTGCTCGGCTGCGGCGACGCGATGACCTTCATCGCCGTGCTGCGGCTGGGCGCCCGCTGGTTCCCCGCCCGGCGCGGCCCGGTCATCGCCCAGGTCGCCGCCCTGATCGGCATGGCGGGCAACCTGGTCACCACCCTCGTGCTCGCCCGCATCCTGGACGTCTTCGGCTGGACACCCACCTTCGCGGGCAGCGCCGCCGGCGGACTGCTCATCCTGCTGCTGGTGATCTTCTTCCTCCGCGACCACCCGAAGGGCTACGAACCGCCCTCCCCGCCCCCCGGCGAGACGAGCGGGTCGGGCTTCATCCGCCGGCAGATCACCGCCGCCTGGCGGGAGCCGGGCACCCGCGTCGGCATGTGGGTGCACTTCACCTGCCAGTTCCCCGGCATGGTCTTCCTGCTGCTGTGGGGCATGCCCTACCTGGTGGAGGCGCAGGGCCTCGACAAGGGCACGGCGGGCGCGCTGCTCACCCTCGTCGTCGTCTCCAACATGTGCTGCGGCCTGGTGTACGGCCAGGTCATCGCCCGGCACCACGCGGCCCGCACGCCGCTGGTGCTCGGTACGGTCCTGGCCACGGCCGCCCTGTGGGCGGCGACGATCGCCTGGCCCGGACGGGCGCCGATGTGGCTGCTGGTCGTCCTGTGCACCGTCCTCGGCGCCTGCGGACCCGGCTCGATGATCGGCTTCGACTTCTCCCGGCCCGCGAACCCGCCCGAGCGGCAGGGCACCGCCTCCGGCATCGTCAACATGGGCGGCTTCACGGCGTCCATGACGACGCTGTTCGCCGTGGGCGTCCTGCTCGACCTGACCGGCGACAACTACCGGATCGCCTTCGTCAGCGTCTTCGTCCTCCAGGCGCTGGGACTGGTGCAGTTCGCCCGGCTGCGGGGCCGCGCGGTTCGCAGGGAACGCGAACGCGTGGTGGCCAGCCGTGTGGAGGCGGTGCACGTCCCGGTGTGAGGGGAGCGGACCGCGTCGCGTGGACCACGGCGGCTCCGGCGACCAGGCCGACGGCGACTGCGGCGACTGCGGTGACCAGGCCGACTACGGCGTGACGGAGAAGTGGCGCAGGATCTCGGCCGCCAGCTCGGCGTCACCGTCGATCTTGACGCGGTCCGCGACGGCCTCCGGCCGTACGCGGCCCGCGGCCAGCCGCGAGTAGGTCTCCCAGTCCATCGCGAGCGTCGCCGTCGGGCCCAGCGAGACGCTGCCGTCCACCGTGCCGTTGCCGTCCTTGTCCACGCGCACCGTCCGCATGAACTCCACGGGGCCGCTCACATCGAAGACGATCGCCGAGTTCGGCGGGGCACCGACGTCCTTGGCGACGACCTTCGGCAGCGCCGCGAGCATCACATCCCGGGCCACATAGGCACCCGGCGAGTCGAGGTCGCCCGGAGCGTCCAGCGCCCGCCGCAGATCCTGCTCGTGCACCCACACGTCGAAGGCCCGCATCATCAACTGCCGCTCCAGCGTGAGCTTCCGCGGCCCGAACGGCAGCACATTGGTGACCTCCGCCTCCGGGCCGCGCTTCTCGTTGCGCAGATGCCGCGACCGGCGGATGAAGACGTACTCGAACTCGCTGGTCATCTCCGGCCCCGTGTGATGCCGCCGCACATCCACCTGGACCTCCATGTGGCGGCTCTTCTCGTCCCGCACGTGCAGGATGTCGCGGGGCAGGGAGTGGATCGGCCGCGGATCCCCCATCACTTCGCATTCGAGACCGATGATGTGGGACACCACGTCGCGGACCGACCAGCCCGGGCACTCGGTCCGCCGGTTCCACTCCCCTTCGACGAGCGGAGTGACCAGCTCGGATATCGCTTCCATGGACTGCGTCCATGCGTCAACGTAGGGCTGAAGGCTTGGGTGGTCGGTCACGGGACCCCTCGGCTTGGCGGTTCGCTGGCTGCTGGACAGGGCAGGGTGCTCATGCTGGCCGCTCTCAAGTTACGCTGCGCACGGGCACCCCGGCAGTGCTTTTGGGACGATGCTAGGCCCAATCGCCCCCCTCGATCGCATGGACGGTGATACGGTGCGCGCTTCGCTTCTCCAGATGCAGGTGGACCCGGACGAGTCGGTCGCCTCCCGCCGCGAGCGGGCCGCTGCGCTCGTCCGCGGACAAGCCGGTGCCGACCTGGTGGTCCTGCCCGAACTGTGGCCCGTCGGCGCCTTCGCGCACGACCGGTTCGCCGCCGAGGCCGAGGACGCCGACCCGGCGACCGGCCCCACCGCACTGGCCATGTCCGCCGCCGCCCGCGACGCCGGGGTCTGGCTGCACGCCGGTTCGATCGTGGAGAAGGGCGAGGAGGGCGGCGCCCTCTACAACACCTCGTTGGTCTTCTCCCCCACCGGTGAACTCGCCGCCGCCTACCGCAAGATCCACCGCTTCGGCTTCGACCGCGGCGAGGCCGCGCTGATGACGGCGGGCACCACCCCCGTCACCGTCCCGCACCCGCAGGCCACCCTCGGCCTGGCCACCTGCTACGACCTGCGCTTCCCCGAACTCTTCCGCGCCCTTGTCGACGCGGGGGCCGGTGTCCTGGTCGTGCCCGCCGGCTGGCCCGCGAAGCGTGCCGCGCACTGGTCCCTGTTCACCCGCGCCCGCGCCGTGGAGAACCAGTGCTTCGTACTGGCCTGCGGTAGCGCCGGCACCCACGCGGGCGTCGCCCAGGCCGGGCACAGCGCCGTCATCGACCCCTGGGGCGAGACGGTCGCGGAGGCCGCCACCACGGACGAGACGGTCCTCACCGTCGATCTCGACCTCACCCAGATCGAGAAGGTCCGCGAGGTCTTCCCCGTCCTCAAGGACCGGGTGCTCTGAGCCGCCGGGCCCTCGCCGGCCCGCGCACCGCGCCCGGCCGCGCTCCGCGGTGGCCGGGCGCCCGGCACCTTCCGGCCGGGGAGTGGCACGCTTGAACCATGAACGACCCGGCCACCTCCGCCCCCGCCTCCGCACCCGCCCGCCGTCCCCGCGTCCGCGCCCCGGAGCTGACCGGGGCCGGGGGCTGGCTGAACACGGGCGGTGAACAGCTGAGCCTCGCCGCGCTGCGGGGAAAGATCACGATTGTCGATTTCTGGACGTTCTGCTGCATCAACTGTCTGCACGTCCTCGACGAGCTGCGGGAGCTGGAGGAGCGGCACAGCGACACCGTCGTGGTGGTCGGGGTGCACTCGCCCAAGTTCGTGCACGAGGCCGAGCACGCCGCCGTGGTGGACGCCGTCGAGCGGTACGGGGTCGAGCACCCGGTGCTGGACGACCCCGAGCTGGCCACCTGGAAGCAGTACGCGGTGCGGGCCTGGCCGACGCTGGTCGTGATCGACCCGGAGGGCTACGTCGTGGCGCAGCACGCCGGGGAGGGGCACGTCCACGCGATCGAGCGGCTCGTGGAGCAGCTGGAGGCCGAGCACGGTGCCAAGGGGACGCTGCGCCGCGGGGACGGGCCGTACGTGCCGCCCGAGCCCGTCGCGACCGATCTGCGTTTTCCCGGCAAGGTGCTGGCCCTGCCCGACGGCGGGTACCTCGTCTCCGACACGACCCGGCACCAGCTCGTGGAGCTGGCGGCGGACGGCGAGACCGTGCGGCGGCGGATCGGGGCCGGGGAGCGGGGGCTGGCCGACGGCGGCCCCGAGGCGGCACGCTTCAACGAGCCGCAGGGGCTGGCGCTGCTGCCCGACGGGCAGGTGCTCGTCGCGGACACCGTCAACCACGCGCTGCGGCGTGTGGATCCGTCCACCGGCGAGACGCTGACCGTCGCCGGCACCGGGCAGCAGTGGTTCCAGGGTGCCCCCGCCCAGGGTCCGGCGCGGGAGACGGCGCTGTCGTCGCCGTGGGACGTGGCGTACTTCGCGGACCGCGTGTGGATCGCGATGGCCGGGGTGCACCAGTTGTGGACGTACGACCCGGCGAGCGGCACGGTGCGGGCCGAGGCCGGGACGACCAACGAGGGGCTGGTGGACGGTCCCGCCGGTGAGGCGTGGTTCGCGCAGCCGTCCGGGCTGGCCGTCTCCTCCGACGGTACGCGGCTGTGGGTGGCCGACTCCGAGACCAGCGCGCTGCGGTGGGTCGAGCGGGACGGTGAGGGGTTCGCCGTGCGGACCGCTGTGGGCACCGGCCTCTTCGACTTCGGCCATCGCGACGGGCCGGCCGGGCAGGCGCTCTTCCAGCATCCGCTCGGTGTGACGGCGCTGCCGGACGGTTCGGTGGCGGTCTGCGACACCTACAACCACGCGCTGCGCCGCTACGATCCGGCCACCGGTGAGGTCAGCACGCTGGCCACCGATCTGCGTGAGCCGTCGGATGCCGTGCTGGCGCCGGAGGCGGGCGGGGAGATCGTCGTCGTCGAGTCGGCCCGTCACCGGCTCACCCGGCTGCGGCTGCCCGAGGACGCCGTACGCGTCGAGGCCGTCGCGCACCGTACGCAGCGGGCGGCGACCGAGGTGGCGCCGGGTGTGCTCCGTCTCGATGTGGTCTTCCAGCCGCCGCCGGGTCAGAAGCTCGACACCCGTTACGGGCCTTCGACGCGGCTGATCGTCAGTGCCACCCCGCCGGAACTCCTCGCGGAGGGCGAGGGCGCCGGTACGGAGCTGCGCCGTGAGGTGCGGCTGGCGGGTGCGGAGGGTGCCGAGGGTGTGCTGCACGTCTCGGCGATGGCCGCCTCCTGCGACGAGGAGGGGGAGTACCCGGCCTGCCACGTCCACCAGCAGGACTGGGGCGTGCCCGTGCGGCTCAGCGGCCGGGGTGCCGACCGGCTGCCGCTGGTGCTGGCCGGTCTGGACGAGGGCTGACCGCCGGTCCGGTGAACGGGGCGGCCACGCGAGGCCGTCCCGTCGCGGGGGTGAGCCGCCGGGATGCCGGCCGGCTCACTCCCAGTGGTGCTTGTTGACCTCTTCGATCACCGGGGCGCCGGGGGACGGCGGTTCGACACGACGGCGCTTGAGGATGCTGATGTAGGTGCACAGCCCGATGACGCCGACGATCAGCAGCAGGGCGCCCACCAAGTGGACGTTGACGCCGCTGATGTCGATGTCGACGGCCAGGGCCAGTATCGCCCCCACCGCCATCATGCCGATGCAGATGACGATGCCCATGAGTGATGCCTCCAAGCTCAGTCGAGGCCGCGCTTACCGCGCTTACCGGCGGCGGGTACCCGGCTCACCCGGAGGCATTCCGGGGGAGCCGGGCGGAGGCGGTGGGGCGTGGCGGGGAGGCGGGGGCCGGTCCGGTCACTCCCCCAGGAACGCCGTGAGGCAGTTCGCCAGCAGGAACGGGTCGTCCGCGCCGCACAGTTCGCGTGCGGAGTGCATGGAGAGGATGGCGACGCCGATGTCCACGGTGGTGATGCCGTGCCGGGCGGCGGTGAGGGGGCCGATGGTGGTGCCGCAGGGCATGTCGTTGTGGGAGACGAAGCTCTGCCAGGGCACCCCGGCGCGTTCGCAGGCGGCGGCGAACAGGGCCCGGCCTGAACCGTCGGTGGCGTAGCGCTGGTTGACGTTGACCTTGAGGATGGGTCCGCCGTTGGGCATCGGGTGGTGGCCCGGCTCGTGCCGCTCGGGGTAGTTGGGGTGCACGGCGTGTCCGGTGTCGGAGGAGAAGCACACGGTTCCCGCGAGGGCCCGGGCCCGGTCCTCGAACGTGCCGCCGCGTGCGGCGACGGACCGCTCCAGCACCGTGCCGAGCAGGGGGCCCTGGGCGCCGGTGTCGGACTGGCTGCCGTTCTCCTCGTGGTCGAAGGCGGCGAGTACGGGGATGGCGGCGGGGGCGGTGCCGGCCTCGGCGACGGCGGCGAGCGCGGCCACGCCGGCGTGCACGGACAGCAGGTTGTCCATGCGCGGCCCGGCGACCAGTTCGCGGTCCCGTCCCAGGTAGGCGGGGGGTTCCACGCTGTGCGCCATGAGGTCCCAGCCGGCGACGGCGTCGGCGTCCAGTCCGCTCTCCTCGGCGAGGAAGCGCACCAGGTCGCCTTCGCCGGGGCGGCCCAGTCCCCAGATCGGGGTCATGTGGCGCTGGCGCTCCAGCTTGAGCCCGTCGTTGACCTGGCGGTCGAGGTGGATGGCCAGTTGCGGGACGCGCAGCAGGGGGCGGTCGACGTGCACCAGGCGGGTGGAGCCGTCCCGGAGGGTGAGCCGGCCGCTGAGGCCCAGGTCCCGGTCGAGCCAGGTGTTGAGGAGGGTGCCGCCGTAGATCTCGACGGCGATCTGCCGCCAGCCCTGGGCGCCGGTGTCGGGCACGGGCTTGACGCGCAGGTTGGGCGAGTCGGTGTGGGCGCCGACGATCCGGAAGGGGGTGGCGGGTGTCGCGCCTTCGGGGACGTACCAGGCGATCAGGGCGCCGCCGCGCAGTACGTACTTGCCGCCGGGGGTGCCGTCCCACGCGTCGGTCTCGTGGACCTGCTGGAAGCCGGCTTCGGCCAGCCGTGCGGCTGCGTTCGCCACCGCGTGGTAGGGCGAGGGACTGGCGGCGAGGAAGGACAGCAGGCCGTCGGTGTGGCCGCGGTCGAACGGCATGGCATCGCTCATGCCCCCACCTTACGGCCGCCCCGGGCGGGCCCCGCCGCCCCGGCCCACCTGCGCGAACGTCCCGGCCGGGGACGCTCGACGCTGTGGGGGACGCCCGCCCGGCAGCAGCCCAGCAAGGCGAGCGCCCCGCTCCCGTGGGGGAGGAGCGGGGCGCGGCTGACAGCCGGGGTGCCGTCGGGCGGGGCTCAGAAGGCGGACTCGTCCAGTTCCATGACGGACAGGTCGACCTCGGCGGCCAGCTGCCGCTGGACGGAGACCTGCGGCAGCACGTTCGCCGCGAAGAACTTCGCCGCGGCGATCTTGCCCTGGTAGAAGGGCGCGTCCTTGGCGGAGGCACCGGCCAGCTTCTCGGCGGCGACGGCGGCGCCGCGCAGCAGCAGGTAGCCGATCACGACGTCACCGGCGGCCATCAGGAACCGGGTGGTGTTCAGGCCGACCTTGTAGATCGACCGGACGTCCTTCTCGGTGGCGGCCAGGTCGGTGAGCATCGTGCCGACGATGCCTTCGAGGTCGCCGGCGGCCTTGGCGAGCTGGTCGCGGGCGGCGGCCAGTTCCTCGCCGCCGCGGGCCTCGGCGAGGAACTTCTTGACCTCTTCGGAGAGGGCGGTGAGCGCCTGGCCCTGGTCGCGGACGACCTTGCGGAAGAAGAAGTCCTGGCCCTGGATGGCGGTGGTGCCCTCGTAGAGGGTGTCGATCTTGGAGTCCCGGATGTACTGCTCGATCGGGTACTCCTGGAGGTAGCCGGAGCCGCCCAGGGTCTGGAGGGACTGCGCGAGCTGCTCGTAGGACTTCTCGGAGCCGTAGCCCTTGACGATGGGCAGCAGCAGGTCGTTGAGGCGGCGCGCGGCGGAGGCGTCCTCGCCGTTGTGCTCCTTGAGCATGATCTCGTCCTGCACCGTGGCGGTGTACAGGACGAGGGCGCGCATGCCCTCGGCGTACGCCTTCTGCGTGAGCAGCGAGCGGCGGACGTCGGGGTGGTGGGTGATGGTGACGCGCGGCGCGGTCTTGTCGGTGAACTGCGCCAGGTCGGCGCCCTGGACGCGCTCCTTGGCGTACTCCAGCGCGTTGAGGTAGCCGGTGGACAGGGTGGCGATGGCCTTCGTGCCGACCATCATCCGGGCGAACTCGATGATCTTGAACATCTGGCGGATGCCGTCGTGCTTCTCGCCCAGCAGCCAGCCCTTGGCGGGCCGGTTGGCGCCGAAGGTCATCTCGCAGGTGTTGGAGACCTTCAGGCCCATCTTGTGCTCGACGTTGGTGGCGTAGACGCCGTTGCGCTCGCCCAGTTCGCCGGTCTCCCAGTCGAAGTCGTACTTCGGCACGATGAACAGGGACAGGCCCTTGGTGCCCGGGCCGTGGCCCTCGGGGCGGGCGAGGACGAAGTGCACGATGTTCTCGGACATGTCGTGCTCGCCCGAGGTGATGAAGCGCTTGACGCCCTCGATGTGCCAGGAGCCGTCGTCCTGCTGGACGGCCTTGGTGCGGCCGGCGCCCACGTCGGAGCCGGCGTCCGGCTCGGTGAGCACCATGGTGGAGCCCCACTGCTTGTCGGCCATCAGCTTGGCGATCTTGCGCTGCTCCTCGGTGCCCTCGTCGTAGAGGACGCCGGCGAAGGCGGGGCCGGAGGCGTACATCCACACCGCGGGGTTGGCCCCCAGGATGGTCTCGGCGAAGCCCCACAGCAGCGAGCGCGGGGCGACGGTGCCGCCGATCTCCTCCGGGATGCCCAGGCGCCACCATTCGGCGTCCATGTACGCCTGGTAGCTCTTCTTGAAGGATTCCGGGACGGGTGCGGTGTTGGTCTCCGGGTCGAAGACGGGCGGAGTGCGGTCGGCGTCCTCGAAGGAGGCGGCCAGCTCGTTCTCGGCGAGCCGGGCGATCTCACTGAGGATGTTCTTCGCGGTCTCGACGTCCATCTCCGCGAACGGTCCGGTGCCGTACACCGCATCGCGCCCGAGCACCTCGAACAGGTTGAACTCGATGTCGCGGAGATTCGACTTGTAATGCCCCATGGCGACGGCTCCGTAATGACTCGCTCGTACTTGTCAGTAGCTCCTTAGATGATGCTACCCGTCGGTAATAAGAAGCAACCCCCCGCCACCCATCTGTGACTGGTTACTCTTTTCGGCATGTACGGCTACGACCAGACCGGTGCCCCGCCCGGGCAGGGACACGGGGGGCACGGCTATCAGGACGTCGGGCACCCCGGTGGGCACCAGCAGGGGCACCACCAGGCGCCGCCGCCTCCGTACGGGGCGCCGCAGGGTGCGCCGTACGGGCAGCCGGGGCCGCAACAGCAGCAGCCGTTCTACCCCGAGCCCTCGCCGCCCTCCCTCAAGGAGGCCATCCGCGCGTTCACGACGGGTTCGATGAGCGCGGAGGACTTCCAGGGAATCTTCTCCACCTCGAAGGTGTACTGCCCGCGCGGTGACACCCCCGGCTTTCTCGCCCTGCACAACACCCAGCAGCCGGTGATCCCGATGTTCAGCACGCTCAAGGAACTGCGTGCCTACGCGGGCAGGGAGTCGAAGTACTTCGTCATCACCGGCGCCGAGGTGCTGGACCTGCTGCCGACCGGGTACGGCTTCGTCCTCGACATGGAGGGCGAGCACCGGGTGGTGTTCGACGCGAAGGCCGTCGAGGAGATGGTCGACTTCGCGATGCGGCGCATGTACGGCTGACAGCCCGCCTCCCGGGGCCGCGGCGGACCACCGTGCCCCGGGGCGGATCACGCCGCGAACGTGCCCGAGGACGGGATCGGCAGGTGGACCACCGTCCCGGGACGGATCACGTCCCGTCGGCGGCCGACAGGTCCCAGGCGTCCCACTGGTCGAGGGACGGCTCGGCGCCCTCCTCCTCGGCGCCCTGCTCCCGCGCCGACGGATCCGCCTCGTGCATCTCGAACCAGATGCACTTCCCCTCGCCCTGGGGCTCCACGCCCCAGCGGTCGGCGAGCATGCCCAGCAGCATCAGACCGCGCCCGGACGAGGCCAGCTCCCCCGGGCTGCGGCGGTGCGGCAGCTCGTCGCTGGAGTCGGCGACATCGACCCGCAGGGTGCGCTGCCCGCCGTGCCGGGGCGTGCTGATCCGGGCGACGAGGACCGCGTCCCCGTCGGTGTGGACCAGCACGTTCGTCAGCATCTCGGAGAGCATCAGCACCGCGCCGTCCACCTGCTCGGGGTCGGCCCAGTCGTGCAGCAGGTCGCGCAGCTGGTGGCGGGCCGCGGCGATCCGGTCCGGCTGGGCCTGGGCGACCGTCATCACCGTGCGCCGGGCCGGGACGGGCCCGCCCTCGGCCGGGCCGCCGTCGGCGGTGGCCGTACGGGAGAGCAGGAGCAGCGCGACATCGTCCTCCCGCCGGTCGGTGAGCGGGCCGCCGCCGTGCCGGCCGCCCGCCCGCGCGTCGCCGTGCACGGCCGCGACGAGTGCGTCGGCCACCTCCTCCAGCCCCGGCTGTCCGGCGGACGGGGCACCGGCCGGGACCGCACCGGCCCGGACCCGCAGTCCCTCGATCACCTCGTTGATCCGCGCCCAGCCCGTGTCCTGGTCGTGGCCGCCGGCCTCGATCAGCCCGTCGGTGCACATCAGCAGCCGCTCGCCGGGCTCCAGCACGAGACGGGTGACGGGGTAGTCGGAGTCCGCCTCGACGCCCAGCGGCAGACCGCCGGCCGTGGGGCGGACCATCATCGGGCCGTCGGGCAGCTGCACCGCCGGGTCCGGGTGGCCGGCGCGGGCCACGTCGAGGACGCCGGTGGCGGGGTCCACCTCGACGTAGAGGCAGGTGGCGAAGCGCGGATCGGCGTACTCCGGCTCGTCGGCGGGGCCGCCCTCCGGTCCGGACCCGGGCGGGAAGGCGGCAGCCTCCTCGGCGGGGGCCGAGGGCGGCGGCGCGTGGAGGCGGTGGCCCGCGCTCATCCCGTGCAGGAAGCGGGAGGCGCGGGAGAGCACCGCGTCGGGGTGGTGCCCTTCGGAGGCGTAGGCGCGGACGGCGACCCGCAGCTGCCCCATGATCCCGGCGGCGCGCACGTCGTGGCCCTGCACGTCCCCGATGACCAGGGCGGTGCGGCCCGAGGGCAGCGGGATGACGTCGTACCAGTCGCCGCCGATCTGGAGGCCGCCGCCGCTGGGCACGTAGCGGGCGGCCAGGTCCATCCCGGGGACGGCGGGACTGCGCCCGGGGCCCATCGCGCGCTGGAGCCGGGCGGAGAGCTCCCGCTCGGACTCGCCCAGCATGGCCCGCGACAGCGACTGGGCCAGCATGCGGGCCACCGTGGTGAGGACCGCGCGCTCGTCGGGGGTGAAGGCGACCGGCCGGTCGAAGGCCGTCATCCAGGCGCCGATGGTGCGGCCCGCGACGGTCAGCGGCAGGAAGGCCCAGGCGGCGCGGCCCGGCTGGGTCTCGGCGGGGCGGGCGTCGGGGTAGCGGGCGCGGTACTCGTCGGCGCCCAGCAGATAGACGGGGCGGCCGGTGCGGACGGCCTCGGCCGCCGGGTCGTCGTCGGACAGCCGCAGCCGTGCGCCGCCGGTGGCGGGTCCGGCGCCGGGGGCGTGCGGGTGGCCGGGCGCCGCCGGGGCGCCGGGGGAGGCGCCGTAGACGGTCAGCTGGTCGCCGCTGACGCAGAAGACGGCGAGCGCGTCGGGGGAGAAGCCGGGCATGGCCAAGGAGGCGGCGACCCGCAGGACGTCGGCGGTGGTGTACGCCTCTGCCAGCGCCCGGCCGGCGTCCAGCAGGAACGCCTCCCGGTTGCGCCGCCAGTCCCATTCATCCGTGGTGGACCGGTTCTGCTGGGCCGCGGGCTGCCGGCCGGGGGCGGGGGCGCCGTGCGTGCCGGGGGACCGGCCGGTGCCGGTGGTGGTCCGGCCGCCGTTCGCGCCGTTGTCGTCCTGGGTGCCCGGCGCGTCCGGTGCCGGCACCTCGTAGACGAGCCCCGTCAGCCCGCAGGCGGCCTCCTGCTGTGCGGGGGCGGCGGGCCGGTGCGCGGGGCGGACGGCGACCCGTACCGTCCTGAGCACCGCCCCGGCGGCGTCCACGACCCGCAGCAGCGCCTCGGCGGTGGTCTCCTCGGCGAGGGCGAGGGTGACGATGCCCTGGAAGCCGACGTAGTCGACGGCGTGCAGATGGGAGCGGACGGCGCTGGCGGGCAGAGTGATGCGGGTGTCGGACGGGGCCCCCGCGGTGCCGGAGGCGTCCGGTGCGCCGGGCCTCTCGCCGGGCGGCGGAACGGCGGCTCCCAGCAGCTCGGCGGTGCGGCTGTCGAGCGTCACCAGGCCCGTGGTGGTGTCCCAGCTCCACAGACCGGCGCCCAGGGTCGCCAGGGCGTCTTCGGTGCGCATTGCACCACTTTATGCGGAGTGCGTCGGCTTCCGGAAACGGGGGCGAGGGAGGGTGGGGCAGGACGGTAGTCTGAGGGGGATTCCACTGTGACCCTTGAGCCGAAGACTTGGATGAATGATGCATCGGTACCGGTCCCACACCTGCGGCGAGCTTCGCGCCACGGACGTCGGCACTGACGTCCGGCTGAGCGGCTGGCTGCACAATCGCCGGAACCTTGGCGGCATCCTCTTCATCGATCTGCGCGACCACTACGGCATCGTCCAGCTCGTCGTCCGCGACGAGTCCAGCGAGATCAGCCGGAAGCTCGGCTCGCTGCCGAAGGAGACCGTGCTCCGCGTGGACGGCAAGGTCACCGCGCGCGGCGACGAGAACGTCAACCCGGAGCTGCCCACCGGCGAGATCGAGGTCGAGGTCTCGCAGGTGGAGGTGCTGGGCACCGCCGAGCAGATCCCCTTCACGATCAACGCCGAGGACGGGGTCAACGAGGAGCGCCGGCTGGAGTACCGCTTCCTCGACCTGCGCCGCGAGCGCATGCACCGCAACGTCATGCTGCGCTCGCAGGTGATCGCGAAGATCCGCGAGAAGATGGTGGCCCAGGGGTTCAACGAGCTGGCCACCCCGATCCTGTCGGCCACCTCGCCCGAGGGCGCCCGCGACTTCCTGGTGCCCTCCCGCCTGCACCCGGGCAGGTTCTACGCGCTGCCGCAGGCGCCGCAGCAGTTCAAGCAGCTGCTGATGATCGCCGGCTTCGACCGCTACTTCCAGATCGCGCCCTGCTTCCGCGACGAGGACGCCCGCGCCGACCGCTCGCCGGGCGAGTTCTACCAGCTCGACATGGAGATGAGCTTCGTCGAGCAGGAGGATGTCTTCTCCGTCATCGAGACGGTGATGACGGAGCTGTTCCAGGAGCTGGGCGAGGGCCGCGAGGTCACCTCCCCGTTCCCGCGGATCCCGTTCCGCGAGGCGATGGTCAAGTACGGCTCGGACAAGCCGGACCTGCGGGCCCGGCTGGAGCTGGTGGACGTCTCCGACATCTTCGCCGGCTCCGCCTTCAAGGCGTTCGCCGACAAGCACGTCCGGGCCCTCCCGGTGCCGGACACCGCCGCCCAGCCGCGGAAGTTCTTCGACTCGCTGGGCGACTACGCCGTCGAGCAGGGCGCCAAGGGCCTGGCGTGGGTGCGGGTCGGCGAGGACGGCTCGCTGAGCGGCCCCATCGCCAAGTTCCTCACGGACGACAACGTCAAGGCGCTGACCGACGCGCTCGGCCTCGCGCCCGGTCACGCGGTGTTCTTCGGCGCCGGCGAGTTCGACGAGGTCTCCAAGATCATGGGTGCGGTCCGGGTGGAGGCCGCCAAGCGGGCCGGACACTTCGAAGAGGGCGTCTTCCGCTTCTGCTGGATCGTCGACTTCCCGATGTTCGAGAAGGACGAGGAGACCGGCAGGATCGAGTTCTCGCACAACCCGTTCTCCATGCCGCAGGGCGGTCTGGAGGCGCTGCGCACCAAGGACCCGCTGGACATTCTGGCCTGGCAGTACGACATCGTCTGCAACGGCGTCGAGCTGTCCTCCGGCGCCATCCGGAACCACGAGCCGGAGATCATGTTCGAGGCGTTCGGCGTCGCGGGCTACTCGCGTGAGGACGTCGAGCGGGACTTCGGCGGCATGCTGCGGGCCTTCCGCTTCGGCGCCCCGCCGCACGGCGGTATCGCACCGGGCATCGACCGCATCGTGATGCTGCTGGCGGACGAGCCGAACATCCGCGAGACGATCGCCTTCCCGCTCAACAACAACGCCCTCGACCTGATGATGGGCGCCCCGAGCGAGGTCGACGAGGCCCGCCTGCGCGAGCTGCACCTCTCGGTGCGCAAGCCCCCGCAGGTCAAGCCCGCGCAGTAGCGCGCGGCACGCGCTGACACCCCACGGGCCCGGGCCCTCGCGAAGAGGGCCCGGGCCCGTGGGGTGCCCGCTACTGTGGACCCGTACCCGGCGCTGCCCCGCAGCCGAGTGGAGGCCAAAGATCATGTCCGTGCCCGCCCTGAGTCCCCGTCCCGGAAACCTGCGCGAGGTCGCGGAGGAGATCGAGAGGGCGACCGGCCTGCGCGTGGAGATCCTGGGAGGGAAGCTCGTGATGTCCCCGACCCCGCGCGGCAAGCACGCGGGAACGATCAGGCGGCTGCGGCATCAGCTCACGCCACAGCTACCGGACGGGACCGATCTGTACGAGGTCTCTTCCATCGCCATGCCAGGTGACCCGGAGGACTACTGCACCCCGGACCTCGTCGTTCTGCCCACCGAGTGGGACGAGGACGACGAATGGCTCGTCGACCCCGGTGATGTCGAGCTGGCCGTCGAGGTGATCTCCAAGTCGGAGAAGGCGAAGGCGGTCAGCGCGAAGAACGGCTGGTACGCGGCGGCGGGCGTGCGTGCGCTGCTCGTCCTCGACCCGCGCGGCGGGGACTGGGCGCTCTACACCCGTCCCCGGGACGGGGAATACCAGGGGACGCTTCGCGGTGAGTACGGCGACGAGCTGCCGCTTCCCGCGCCGTTCACCTGCCCCGTCGACACGGCGTGCCTGCCGGTGTACGGGGACGGTGCCCGGCCCGCGTAACGCGTGAGCCCCGCCCTCGCGGGCGGGGCTCGACCGCTCGACAGCCGCCGGGCGCGGTGAACGTTGCGCTGAGATGCGCAGGATTGACCACTAGATGCATGTTGAGACATCATGTGGCACATGACGGAGATCGCCATCAGTGCTGCTCGGTCCCAGCTCGGTGACCTCGTGCGACGCGCGGCGCACGGACGCGAGACCATTGCCCTCACCGATCACGGACACGTTGCCGCGTTGCTCGTGTCACCGCAGGTGATAGAGGACTTCGAAGACGCGCTGGCGCTGGCCGAATACGAGCGCCGAAAGGCTGAGGGGAAGCCGGAGAGTGGCACCTCTCATGAGGAAGTGGGAAGGATGCTGGGGCTCCGGTAGTGGCGTACGAAATCATCTGGCAGCCCCGGGCCACGAACGCGGCCGTCCGTTTTCTCCAGGAGGATCCCCAGGGCCTGGCCGCGGTGTACGAAGCGGTGGACGCACTCGGCGAGGATCCCCGCCCCCGGGGATCCTTCGCTTTCGGATCGACGGACATTCGCCGCCTGCACGTCGGCGATTACCGGGTTCTCTACGTGATCGAGGAGGCCGTCATCCGCATCATCGTCACCAGCCTCGGCCGGGTGCCCGGCTGAGTCGGTCGTGCCCCGTCCAGGACAAGGGTGGAGCTCCCCCGGGGAGGGGGAGCTCCACTCGGTCGGGTACGGGTGCCTCCTGCTGTCCCTTCCGCACGCGCACCCGGGCCTTTTTCCAGGTCCCGGGTCCGCGTTCTCGGGCGGCGCCCCGCCTACTTGTTCTCCTCCAGGCGGGGGAAGAGCGCCGCGCCCTTGGTGACCGTGGTGCCGGCGGGGAGCCTGCCCCACTCGCCGGCGTCCGCGATGCGCTGGTCCGCGAGGGCGCCCAGGGCCGGCTCGGCGCCGAGCATCTCCCACAGCTTGGCGCTGGACTCCGGCATCACCGCGTTCAGCAGGACCGCGCAGGCGCGCAGCGACTCGGCGGCCGTGTAGAGGATGGTGGCGAGACGGGCCTGCGCCTCGGCGCTGTCGTCCTTGGCCACCTTCCACGGCGCCTGCTCGGTCAGATAGCCGTTGACCTGCTTGATGAAGTCGAAGATCGCGGCGATGCCGCCCGCGAAGTCGAGCTGCTCACCGATCTTCTCGTCGGCGGAGCGGACGGCCGCGGCGAGCCCGTCGGCGATTGCCTGCTCGGCCTCACCGTGCGCGGTGGCCTCGGGCAGGGCGCCGTCGAAGTACTTGCCGACCATGGCGGCCACGCGGGAGGCGAGGTTGCCGTAGTCGTTGGCCAGCTCGCTGGTGTAGCGGGCGGAGAAGTCCTCCCAGGAGAAGGAGCCGTCCTGGCCGAAGGCGATGGCCCGCAGGAAGTACCAGCGGTAGGCGTCCACGCCGAAGTGGTCGGTCAGCTCGTGCGGGGAGATGCCCGTCAGATTGGACTTGGACATCTTCTCGCCGCCGACCATCAGCCAGCCGTTGGCGGCGATCCGCTTGGGCAGCGGCAGCCCGTTGGCCATCAGCATGGCGGGCCAGATCACCGCGTGGAAGCGGAGGATGTCCTTGCCGACCAGGTGCACGTCGGCGGGGAAGGTCTCCTCGAACTTCTGCTGGTCGGAGCCGTAGCCCACGGCGGTGGCGTAGTTGAGGAGGGCGTCCACCCACACGTAGATGACGTGCTTGTCGTCCCAGGGGATCTTGACGCCCCAGTCGAAGGTGGAGCGGGAGATCGACAGGTCCTCCAGGCCCTGGCGCACGAACTGCATGACCTCGTTGCGCGCGGACTCGGGCTGGATGAACTCCGGGTGCGCCTCGTAGTGCGCGAGCAGCTTCTCGCCGTAGGCGGAGAGCTTGAAGAAGTAGTTCTCCTCCTTGAGCATCTCCACGGGCTTCTTGTGGATGGGGCAGAGCTTGAGCCCTTCCCATTCGCCCTCGCCGTCGAGCAGCTCGCCGTAGGTCTTGTACTCCTCGCAGGGCACGCAGTACGGGCCCTCGTACCCGCCCTGGTAGATCTCGCCCCGGTCGTAGAGGTCCTGGACGAATTCCCGCACGCGGTCGGTGTGCCGCTTCTCGGTGGTGCGGATGAAGTCGTCGTTCGCGATCTGCAGGTGCTGCCAGAGGGGCTTCCAGGACTCCTCGACGAGCTTGTCGCACCACTCCTGCGGGCTGACCCCGTTGGCCTCCGCGGTGCGCATGATCTTCTGACCGTGCTCGTCCGTGCCGGTGAGGTACCACACCTTCTCGCCGCGCTGCCGGTGCCAGCGCGTGAGCACGTCGCCCGCGACGGTCGTATAGGCGTGGCCCAGGTGGGGAGCGTCGTTCACGTAGTAAATGGGGGTCGAGACGTAGTACGCCTTCGTCCCCTCCTGCTCTGATCCAGTGGCCGCCATACCCGAATCCTATCGGCCGCCGGCCACCCGTTTTCCCGGCGCGGGCATCCCCCGGGACGCCGTCCGCGTCCCAGGGGACGTCGAAGGGTGCACCAGTGGGAACGTCAAAGAGGGAACAATCTCTGTCACTCGCTGTGGGGGGTCGTTGCGGGGGAAGAACAACGGTCATCAAACGGCTACGCGTGTGCACGGGGACGGCGACAACGGCCAAATCCGTGCGTGACCCGGGCACGATGCGGCGTGCGGGGAGCGTTGGGCCGGTAACGGGGAGGCCGGTCGCGCCGGGTGTCGCCGCGCCGTCGCCTCACGCACCGTGAGTCGCCGGGTGCGATGTGTGCAATGTGACGAGAGTGCGACGCCAGTGACGGTGAAGGAGGTGGCGGTGTGGAGCCCGAAGGGCCCAACCCCGGCACGTGTTGCCGCTGCGATCTGCCGGTGATGCACCGGGCGCTGATCGCGATCATCGAGACGGGTTCCGGACCCGGCGGCAGCGCCTACGCGTGTCTGCCCTGCGCCCGCGACTACGCGAAGACCTCACTGGCCCCCGAGTGGATCGGCGAGACCATCGCGCACGCGGAGGCGATGCGGGTGGCCTGGGACGAGCAGGAGGAGCGGGGCGGGGAGGGCGCCGGCCCGGGGCGGCCCCTCCGGCTGTAGCACCGCAGCGCCCGGCGGGCCGGGCCCCGGGGGGGCGGAGGCCGGTGGGGACTGGGGGTGTCCGGTGCGAGGTGTGAAGTGGTGCGGGGGAGGCAGAGGTGTGCGGCGGGTGCCGCACGGGGTGGGTGTTCACCCGTGGTTCATTCCGGTGTCGCTCGACGGCGTACCCGTGGCCCTAGCGTCACGGCGGTGTACGGCGTACGAGTGCACAGACCGGAGGATGGACGATGCGCAAACCGCTGCCGCTGCTGACCACGCACCCGGGCGGCAGGTCCGCGATGACCTGCCGTTACCGCTGCGGCGACGCCTGTTTCCACGAGGTGCCCAACACCAGTGGGAACGAGTACGCCGGCGAGGTGATCGCCCGGGCACTGGCACGCCGCTCGGTCCTGCGGGCCGGCGCCGTGGTGGGGGCCGCGGCGGCCGGCGCCGCGCTGGCGTCCGGCCCGGGTGCGGCACCCGCCGCGGCGGCCGGGCGGGGCGGCGGACACGGCAAGCCGGACGGGCCCGGCAAGCACGGCAAGCCGGCCAAGGGCCTGCGGTTCACGCCGGTGGCGCCGAACACCGCCGACAAGGTGACCGTGCCCGAGGGGTACGGACAGAACGTCGTCATCCGCTGGGGAGAACCGATTCTGCGGGGCGCTCCCGACTTCGACCCCGAGCGGCAGAGCGCCAAGGCGCAGGCCGGCCAGTTCGGCTACAACAACGACTTCCTCACCCTCCTGCCGATCCGCCCCGGGCACCACGGGCGCGGCGGCCACCGCGAGCACGGCGCGGACCAACTGCTCGTCGCCAACCACGAGTACACCAACGAGGAGCTGATGTTCGCCGGGTACGACCCGGAGAACCCCACCCGCGAACAGGCCGAGATCGCCTGGGCGGCGCACGGCCTGTCCGTGGTGGCCGTCAGCGGGGAGCGCCGCACCGGTGCGCTGCGCGCCGTACCCCGGCACCCCCTCAACCGCCGGATAACCGCCACCACCCCGTTCGAGGTGACCGGCCCCGCCGCGGGCAGCGCACTGCTGCGCACCTCGGCGGACCCGCGCGGGCGCCGGGTGCTGGGCACCCTCAACAACTGCTCCGGCGGCACCACCCCGTGGGGGACGGTGCTGTCCGGCGAGGAGAACTTCAACCAGTACTTCGCCAACGCCGAGAAGGTGACCGACCCCGAGCGGGCCGCGACCCTCAAGCGGTACGGCGTCGGCGGCGGCGCCACCCAGCGGCGCTGGGAGCGGTTCGATTCCCGCTTCGACCTGACGAAGGAGCCCAACGAGGTCCACCGCTTCGGCTGGGTCATAGAGATCGACCCGTACGACCCCGACTCCACGCCGCGCAAGCACACCGCGCTGGGCCGCTTCAAGCACGAGGCGGCACAGCCCAGGCTCACCAGGGACGGCCGCGCCGTCGTCTACATGGGCGACGACGAGCGGTTCGACTACTTCTACAAGTTCGTCTCCGCCAAGCGGATGCGCCGCGGCACCAGCGCCGCCGACCGGCGCCACAACATGTCGCTGCTGGACGAGGGCACCCTCTACGTCGCCAAGCTGACCGGCGACAGCCCGGCCGGCGCGATCGACGGCACCGGCACGCTGCCCGAGGACGGCGAGCCCGAGGACGGCGAGTTCGACGGCACCGGCCGCTGGATACCGCTGGCCAGCGGCGACAGGTCGTTCGTCGAGGGGATGAGCGCCGAGGAGGTGTACGTCTTCACCCGGCTGGCCGCCGACAAGGCGGGCGCCACCAAGATGGACCGGCCCGAGGACATCGAGCCCTCCCCGCGCACCGGCCGGGTGTACGTGGCCCTCACCAACAACACCGACCGCGGCAAGCCCGGAAAGGCGGGGCCGGACGAGGCCAACCCGCGCCGGAACAACAAGCACGGGCAAGTGCTGGAGTTCGCCGAGCGCGGCGACGACCCCTCCTCGCTCCGCTTCGACTGGCGGCTGTTCCTGGTGTGCGGCGACCCCGAGGACCCCGGCACCTACTTCGGCGGCTTCCCCAAGGAGCAGGTCAGCCCGATCTCCTGCCCCGACAACGTCACCTTCGACTCCTACGGCAACCTGTGGCTGTCCACCGACGGCAACGCGCTGGGCACCCACGACGGACTGTTCGGGGTGGCCACCGCCGGGCCGCGCCGGGGCGAGGTGCGGCAGTTCCTGACCGTGCCGACCGGTGCGGAGACCTGCGGGCCGCTGGTGCAGGACCGCCGGGTGCTCGTCGCCGTCCAGCACCCGGGCGAGGTGGACGGCGCCTCCGTGGAGCGGCCCGCCTCCAGCTGGCCGGACGGGCCGGGCAGGTATGTGCGGCCGTCCGTGGTGGCCGTGTGGCCGAAGGACGGTTCCGACATCGGCAGGTGACCCGCCCCGGGCCTGGCCCCTGGTCCGCCCCGGGCCGGGCCCCTGGTCCGGTCCGGGTGACGCGGGGCCGTCCCGGCGTGGTGCCGGGGCGGCCCGGACGGTGCTGTGCCCCTCCGGCCGTGCGGTGGCGCAGGGCACGGGCCCGTGCGAGGGTGACCAGTGGGACGAAAGTGCGGAATCGGGCGTCCCGCCCTGCCAGGTCACGCCAACCACTGCGGGTGCAGCCATGGAGCGAACCAGAATTCTGATCGTCGGCGGCGGATTCGCCGGAGTCGAGTGCGCACGCGGACTGGAGCGCGGTCTGCGCCCCGAAGAGGCGGAGATCGCCCTCGTCACCCCCGCCAGCTACCAGCTCTACCTGCCGCTCCTCCCCCAGGTCGCCGCCGGCGTGCTCACCCCGCAGTCCGTGGCGCCCCCGCTGCGCCGGCTGCTGCACCGCACCTCGATCATCCCCGGCATGGTCATCGGCGTCGACATCCGCGACCGGCGCTGCGTCGTCCGCCTCATCAGCGGGGAGACCGAGACCTACGCCTACGACCACCTGGTCCTCACCCCCGGCAGCGTCACCCGCAGCTTCGACATCCCCGGCCTCGACCAGCAGGCCCGCGGCATGAAGACGCTCGCCGAGGCCGCCTACGTGCGCGACCACGTCATCGCCCAGCTCGACCTGGCCGCGGCCTGCACCAACGAGCAGGAGAAGGCCGAACGGCTCCAGTTCGTCGTCGTCGGCGGCGGCTACGCGGGCACCGAGACCGTCGCCTGCCTCCAGCGGCTCACCAACGCCGCCGCCAAGCGCTACCCG
This sequence comes from Streptomyces albus subsp. albus, assembly GCF_000725885.1. Classification (GTDB taxonomy): domain Bacteria; phylum Actinomycetota; class Actinomycetes; order Streptomycetales; family Streptomycetaceae; genus Streptomyces; species Streptomyces albus. Next base: position 323,602 of record NZ_JODR01000001.1, read on the forward strand.
CGGCTCGACCCCGACCTCATCAAATGGCATCTGCTCGACATCGCGCCCAAACTCATGCCGGAACTCGGCGCCCGGCTGGGGCGGCGCGCCCAGCAGATCCTGCGCGAACGCGGCACCGACGTGTCGCTCGGCGTCTCCGTCGCCAAGGCCGAGGAGCGGCGGATCACCCTCACCGACAACCGCGTCCTGCCCTCCCGCACCCTCATCTGGACGGCCGGTGTGGCCGCCAGCCCGCTCATCGGCACCCTCGACGCCGAGACGATGAAGGGCCGGCTCGTCGTCAACGCAGACTTCACCGTCCCCGGCCGGCCCGGCCTGTACGCGCTGGGCGACGCCGCGGCCGTACCGGACCTCACCAAGGTCGGCGGCGCCGTCTGCCCGCCCACGGCCCAGCACGCCAGCCGCCAGGGCAAGCACATGGCGCGCAACCTCGTCGCCACCCTGCGCGGCGCGCCCATGACGCCCTACCGGCACAAGGACCTCGGCCTCGTCGTGGACCTGGGCGGCACGGACGCCGTCGCCCGCCCCTTCGGGTACGAGTTCTCCGGGCTCCCCGCCCAGATCATCGCCCGCGGCTACCACCTGATGGCGCTGCCCACCTTCACCGCCAAGGCCCGCACCGTCACCAACTGGAACCTCAACGCGCTGACCGGCGACGACTTCCTGCGCACCGGCTTCCTCTCCCGCCGCCCCGCCACCCTCCAGGACATGGAGGCCACGGACGCCTACCTCACCCAGGAACGCGCCCGCGAACTGACGGCCTGACCGGATGGGGATGGGGGCAGGCATGGGGCATGCCTGCCAGAGCGAGCGCCGGTACGAGCCGGGACGCCCGGCAAGCGGCGCAGCAGCAGGACGACGTCCGGGCGGCTGTACGGGCGAATGCTCCCGAATGGCCGCTCGTCGGTAGCGACAGGTGGGCGGGCATGACACTGCCCCGCCCGCACGCCACAGGCATGGCGCACGGACGGAGCCGGGTGCGGTGGTCCCGCTCAGTGCTTGCGCAGCCGGACCGGCCTGCGGGTGGCAGCGTTGCGCCACCACCACAGGCCGCGGCAGGCGGGCAGCGAGACCCCGAAGAACTCACCGCACCGCGCGCACCACGGCAACCCGTTCTCGGGATCAGTGGGGCACTCGGCGTCACAGCGGGGGCACTTCGGCATGGGACTGTTCTCAGGCGCTCAGGTCGTACTCGCCGGCCTTCACGGCATCGGTGAGGGCGACCCACTCGGCAGCCGTCATGGTGACGATGGTCCCCGGACGGTTGCTGTCACGCAACGCGACAACACCAGGGACTCTGGTCGCCACTTCGGGGCAGTTGCCCACCCTCGCGTCACGACACGCGGCAGTCTTGACGAACTCGAACTCAGGCAGTGCAGCGGACATGGACACTCCTCTCGGAGAAGGTGGCGGGGAAGCGGTCCCCGCGCCGTCGTGCACCCGTCCCGGCAGGGCGTTGGCGGTCGTCCGCCGAGGCGGGAACCAGGGATTACTCGCCGGCCCGGCAGGCGGGACAGGTGACGCGTCGCTGCCACTCGTCCACGTTGCCGACAGCGCCGCACACGGCCTCGCCGTCCCGGATCTTGTGCACGGTCATCACGTCGTCTCCGACCGTGCCGGGAGTCCAGTCGGGCAGTGCGCGCTCGCGCTCCAAGGTGCTCATCACTGCCACGCTCCCGCTTCGAATCGGTACGGGCGCCTGATGTGCTCCCGGTACTCCAGGTGGTCAGGGTTGGCCTTGAGGTGCCCCACCGCCCATGCTGAGCCGTCTGCGGGCTCTTCGGCCGTTCCGCCGGTCAGGCCGCATGCCTTGCACTGCATCGCTGTCGTGATCGGTTCGGCTGCCGGCTGGAGGTCAGGGCCGAACTTGTACTCACGAAAACGGTGGACAGCGCGCGTCACGACGGCGACGCTCCTGCCTCGCTCCGTGCCGCTTCCAGCCGTCGCGCTATGTCGCACGACTGATCCGGAGTGCACGTCCCGCACTCCTGCCTGTGCAAGACGTAGGCGGCCTCCAGCTGGCGGACGTCAGCTGGGCGAGGGGTGCTGTGGACTTCGGCGGTCACGCGCTCACTTCCACTCCGTGGCGCGGCCGGGGGCCGAAATCCAGGCCGTGTACGGCCAGCCACAGGGACCGCCGGTGGACGCGCTGCCGGCGCGCTTCCCCGCGCCGCTCGTGAGCGATCACGTACGGGCGGACAAGTGCGATGTCCTCACCCCGCAGCACGAGTGTGGTCAGATCGGGTGAGTGCGGAGGCGAGACACTCGGGCAGCATCCGGATGCCCGGTGGCGTCCCCCGGCAGGCAGAAACAGCCGCAGTGGCAGCGTGAGAAGCCTGGTTCCATGGGTCATGTCGGCAACCTCCTGGCGGTCGATGGCCACGCCCCGGACGTTCGCCGCGTCACGGGGGTCCTTCGCTGTGAGCGCGGACGCGCGTCACCCCATGAGCTTCAGGTCCACGGCAACCCTCGGGGAACAGCGAACGGGGAACCCCGCAGGCTCATTTGGGGAACCCCGTTCGCGGCTACGCTTGGGGAGCCCGTCACATCGGCCCTGTAGGCGGTGCTCATGCACGACCGCGAGACCAGGCGCAGCGGCTACCCGCTGACCATCCCCGACACGCTGCTACGAAGCGAGGCCATGCGACGGGCCTGCGCAGCGCGGGACTTCCAGGAGATCTTCCGCTTGGTCAACAGACGCACGGGCTCCAGCTACGCGGCGATGGCCGCCGCAGTCGGCAGGATGACAACCTCACGCGTGAGCGACATCATCCGTGGAGTCCGTGGTATCCGAGGCCAGCAAGTAATGGAGCGGGTGGCCGATGGATTCGGAATTCCCGGACACATGCTTGGGCTGCCGGAAAGGCCGTGGGAGAGCCGGAAAAACACAGACGATGGGCAGGTCGCCGCGTGGGCTGCAGCGGCGTCCGACTTGTCGATGCCAGGCGTTTCGGCATTCGAAGGAATGACGCTTCAACAGAGCGGTGAGCACCTGCTCAAGATGTTTCTTCATCTCGATGACGAACTCGGCGGCGACAGTCTTTTTCTCCCGTTGACGCGATACGTCGCACGAATGGCTGAGAGTGTCCGCAGGAACCCCGGTGACGGGCTGTCGGTGTTCGGTCAGCTCAATCAGATGGCGGGGTGGCTGGCCCTCGACGCCAACAGTCATCCAACCGCCAGGAAGCATTTCATGGAGGCTGTGCGGGTCGGGAAGGAGGAAGACGATCCTGGTCTTATGGCGAGTGCTCTTGCCTACATGAGTTTGCAAGAAATGTATCGAGGCAGACTGTCGCCTGCGCTCTCCCTTGCTCTCGAAGCCAATGAAGCGGAATACAGCAATCTCACGCCGCTTACTCGCACAATGCTGAAGACGAGGCTGGCCCGAGCATATGCCGCCATGGGGGAAGAAGGTCCGTGCCTGGAAGCGCTGGAAGCGGCACGAGAGGAGTTCGATCGGGGCGGCAGCCTGAAAGAGCCCTGCTACGTCTCTTACGTGGACGCGGTTGAAGTTTCCGCCCAGGAAGGTGCTTGTTTTCTCGAACTCGGATTGACGAGAAGGGCGGTCGCCGCCCTCACCAGTGCTCTCGGAATGCTGAGTGTCCACGCACCCGATCGACTCCGCGACCGAGTTCACTACCTTTCCCGTCTCGCCAAATGCTATCTCCTGGACGGGGAAGTCGAGGAATCCTGTCGGACGGCCGGCCGTGCATTGGATCTCAGTCGGGCCATCGGCTCGGCGCGAGTCGCCGAACGTCTTGGAGAGTTCGAAGCGCTGCTCAGGCCTTACGGCAACATTCCCAGTGCTGCTGACTTCAGAGAAAAATATCGCATGTCCATGCAAGGCGTGGCGGCGGGCTGAATCGTCTAACTTCCTCGGGAATCCAGTACCGCCCTGAACAGAGGCTCGCTGTCTGTCAGGTCTGCGAGAACCAGGTCGGCCCCGGCTGCCCGAAGAGCTTCCGCGGGGCTGGGGCCAGTCGCCACCCCGACAGCCAGTGCTCCGGCATCGTGAGCGCCTTTGATGTCGTGCGGTGTGTCTCCGATGACGAACGTTCGTTTCCCGGTGAAGTGAATGCTGTATTTTTCCTCGACTCGTTCGCGGGCGAGTCGGACGAGATCAGCGCGATCACTTCCGTCATCGCCGTAGCCGCCTACCTCCAGATCAAGCCCGTCAACGAGTCCGAATGCGCTCAGCTTCGTCCTGGCGATGGGCCGGATGTTCCCCGTGACGACTGATTGCACGGCGTTCTTGCTGTCAAATGCGGCTATCGCTTCACGGGCTCCCGGCAGGGAGTGGCCCGCGTTCCGCATTTCGCCTTCCAATTCTTGTGCTGCCACACCAAGAGCGGAGTAGAAGTCCGAAACGAGTGCCGGCGACGCCTCGATACCGTTCAGTTGCAAGGTTTCGGTGATGATGGCGCGCTCAGTTCTTCCGGCCATGGAGGCCAAGTCACGGAGAGGGCGCCCGGTAGTGGCGTTGAAGGCATGTTCGTAGATGGAGCGGCTTACGCCACCGACGCTCAGCAGAGTATGGTCCACGTCCCACAAGACAAGTACTGAATCATTTCGGGTCATCGGCACGGTGGCATCGTCTCACGTCGGCTCGGCCCCGGGAAGCCCGCTGCCGGAAACCCCTCTCCCTGTGCGCGGGATGAATCCCGGCATCCGTCGCCCGCATGGGAAGACGCGTGCGGGGGGCTCGTGCACTTTCCGCGGCGAACCGTGTTTCCCTTGGAATATCGGGCTCGGTGAATTCCGGCCTCTGGGGAGACATTCCCGATGACGGCCTGACCCGGTGGGGATGGGGGCAGGCATGGGGCATGTCTTTCGCCCTCGCCACCGTCGTCCTCGACTGTCCCGACGCCGATGCTCTCGCCGCCTTCTACGGCAGCCTCCTCGACTGGCCGGTGACCGCGCGTGAGGAGGGGTGGGTGCTGATGCGCGATCCGCGTTCGGGTGTGGGGCTCGCCTTCCAGAGCGAGCGCTGGTACGAGCCGCCGGTCTGGCCGGAGGAGCCGGGACGCCCGCACAAGATGCTGCACCTGGACCTGCGGGTGCCCGATCTGGCGGAGGCGGTACGGCAGGCGGTGGCGGCCGGTGCCCGGGAGGCGGCGCAACAGCCGCAGGAGGACGTCCGGGTGCTGTTCGACCCGGCCGGGCACCCGTTCTGTGTGTTCCGGGAGTGAAGGGCGAGCGGGGTTGCGGTGGAGCGGGGAGGCGCGCGCATTCGGGGACGGAATGCGGGCACAGTTGGGGAAGACCGAAAGAACGACGAGGAACCCCAGGAGTTCCCATGCCCACGGGTCCGGTGGTGCGCAGCCTGCGCAGGGTGGTGCGGCCACGGCAGCCGCGTCCCGGAGTGGATCTGTCCCACCCCGCTCGCTCCCCCCTCGGCACCTCGGTGGTCAGCTGCGTGGCCTACGACGGGGAGGGCACGCGGCTGCTGGCCGAGTGCGGCGTCGAGGAGGCACTGGCGTGCGTCCGCAAACCGGGCGGGGGCCGGGACGGCGGCGGCTTCGTGTGGATCGGGCTGCACGAGCCGACGGAGGCCGAGTTCGAGGGCATCACCGAACTGTTCGGGCTGCACCCGCTGGCCGTGGAGAACGCCGTCGAGCCGCACCAGCGGCCGAGGGCCGAGTGGTTCGGCGGCGACATGATGTTCGCCGTCCTCAAGACCGTCCGGTACGTGGAGCACGAGCGGCTGACCACCACCAGCGAGGTGGTGGACACCGGCGAGATCGTGGTCTTCACCGGCGTGGACTTCGTGATCACGGTGCGGCACGGCAAGCACGGCTCGCTCGGCCCGGTGCGGGAGGCGCTGGAGGCCGACCCGGAGCGGCTGGCGCAGGGCCCGGCCGCGGTGCTGCACGCGATCGCCGACCAGGTGGTGGACGACTACCTGCTGGTCGCCGACGAGGTGCAGACCGACATCGACGAGCTGGAGAGCGACGTGTTCGCCTCCACCGCGCCGTCCATGCGGGGCGACGAGCGGAACGCCGCCGCGGACACCGGGCGCATCCACCAGCTCAAACGGGAGCTGCTGGAGCTCAAGCGCGCCACCCAGCCGCTGGCCCGCCCGCTGGAGCTGCTCTCCACGCGCCCCAACCGGCTGATCGACCCGGAGATACGCAAGTACTTCCGGGACGTGGCCGACCACCTGGCGCGCGTCACCGAGCAGATCGCCTCCTTCGACGCGCTGCTCGACTCCATCCTCCAGGCCCATCTGGCCCAGGTGTCCGCGGCGCAGAACGAGGGCATGCGCAAGATCAGCGCGTGGGTGGCGATCGTCGCGGTGCCGACGATGGTGTGCGGCATCTACGGCATGAACTTCACCCACATGCCGGAGCTGCGCTCGCCGTTCGGTTACCCCCTGGTCCTCGTCGCCATCGTCGTCATCTGCGTGGTCATGCACCGCGCTTTCCGCAGGAACGGGTGGCTGTGACCGTGACCGGACCGACCGCGTCCGCCGCTCTCGGGGCGGTCACCACCGTCGTGTTCGACGTGGGCGAGACGCTGGTGCGCGACGACCGCTACTGGGGCTCGTGGGCGGACTGGCTGGGCGTCCCCCGGCACACCCTCTCCGCGCTGGTCGGTGCCGTCGTCGCGCAGGGGCGGGACAACCAGGAGGCGCTGCGGCTCGCCCGCCCGGGGATCGACGTGGCGGCCGAGCGGGCCCGCCGCGAGGCCGCCGGACGCGGCGAGCACCTGGACGAGTCCGATCTGTACGAGGACGTCCGCCCGGCCCTCGCGGCACTGCGCGACGCCGGGTTCGCGGTGCACGTCGCCGGCAACCAGACGGCCCGCGCCGGCGCCCTGCTGCGGGCCATGGAGCTGCCCGCCGAGACCGTCTCGACCTCCGAGGAGTGGGGCTGCGCCAAACCGGAGGCCGCGTTCTTCGCCCGCGTTCTGGAGACCACGGGCAGCGCCCCGGCCGCCACCTTGTACGTCGGCGACCACCCCGCCCGCGATGTGGGCCCCGCCAGCGACGCCGGGCTGCGCACCTGTCATCTGGTGCGCGGGCCGTGGGGCCATCTGTGGGCGGGCTGGGACGATCCACCGCCGGATCTGCGGGTCACCGGGCTGCGGGAGCTGGCAAAGGTGCTGACCGAAGGGCGGTGAGCGCACCGGGGTTCGGTGTTTCCGAACCCCGGACCGGGGAGGTGGCTCCCTCGTGGTGCGGCGCGCGCGTCCGTAGCGTCACCGGCATGGTGAACGTGGACAGTTCGGACAGGTCCCGCCGTGCCGAGGACGCCGCCGGGCCCGGCGTACGGGCGCCCGACGCCCTGGTGATGCGGGGCGTCACCCGGCGCTACGGGCGGCGGCGCGGCACGGCGGTGCAGGCGCTGCGCGGTGTCGATGTGACGCTGCCCCGAGGGACCCTCACGGCCGTGATGGGGCCCTCGGGCTCCGGCAAGAGCACCCTGCTCCAGTGCGCCGCGGGCCTCGACCGGCCCACCTCGGGCAGTGTGCGGCTCGCCGGGGAGGAGCTGACCCGGATGGGCCGCCGCGCCCTCACCCGGCTGCGCCGCGAGCGGATCGGTTTCGTCTTCCAGTCCTTCAACCTGCTGCCGGCCCTCACAGCGGAGGAGAACGTACGGCTCCCGCTGCGGCTGGCCGGCGGGGGCACCGGCCGGGCTGCGCGGGCCCGTGCCGTGGAGGCGCTGGCCCGCGTGGGGCTGGCGGACCGCGCCGGCAGCCGCCCGGCGGAACTGTCGGGCGGCCAGCAGCAGCGGGTCGCCCTGGCCCGCGCCCTGGTGACCGTCCCCGAGCTGCTGGTGGCCGACGAGCCGACCGGCGCCCTGGACCCGGGCACGGCCGAGGAGGTCCTGGCCCTGCTGCGGCACTCGGTGGACGAGCTGGGGGCGACGGTGCTGATGGTCACGCACGATCCCGCGGCGGCCGTGTGGGCGGACAGGGTGCTCTTCCTGGCGGACGGCGCGGTGGTCGATGCCCTGGCGGCGCCGGGCGGGGGCGCGGTCGCCGGGGAGGGGTTCGCCGCGCACGTCGGGCGGCGGATGCGGGAGCTGGCCCGGCCCGCCGCCGGGGCGGCGCACCCGGCCGGCAGTGGCGGCAGTGGCGGCCCGGTGCGACAGTTGAGCACGGGGGCGGTCGTATGACGACGGGGCTCGCCCGCGCTTCGGTGCGCGCCCGGCCCGCGTCCTTCGCGGGGGTCTTCTCGGTGCTGGTGCTGTCCGCGACCGTGGTGGTGGCGTCCGTGGCGATGCTGCGGACCGCCTCGGGGGTGCGGCAGCCCGCGCTGCGGGAGGAACTGGCCACGATGGGGGCCGGGTTCACGGTGGTGACCTGCTATCTGTCGGTGTTCGTCATCGCGCAGGTGATGGCCCTCGCGGTGGCCCAGCGGGCGCGGGAGCACGCGGTGCTGCGGGCCGTCGGCGCCTCGCCCTGGCAGATCCGGCGCGCGGTGGCGGCCGAGGCGCTGCTGACCGCGGTGCCCGCGCTGCCCGTCGGCTACGTACTCGGCCGGCTGCTGGCGGCCGGATGGCGGGACGGGATGGCCGCACACGGGCTGCTGCCCGATCAGGTGCCGCTGGTCGTCGGCCTGCCGCCGCTGCTGGCGGCGGGCGGCGTACTGGTGGTCACCTCGCAGCTCGGCGGGCTGCTGGCCGCCCACCGGGCCGCCCGCGCCCGTCCCGCCGACGCGCTCGGCGACGCGGCCGGGGCCCGCCGGGGGCTGTCCGTCGTGGACGTGCTGCGCGGCGTCGTCGCTCTCCTCGCGCTGGGCGGCGGTGCGGCACTGACGGCGCTGACGGCGGCCGGGCCGCGCGCCGAGGTGGGGGAGCGGCTGCCGCTGGTGCTGCTGGCCCACCTGGTCGCCGTCGGATGCGCCGGGCCGCTCCTGGCACGGGTCACGGCCCGGCTGTCGGTGCGGCCGGTGCGGCTGGTGACGGCGCCGCGCGCGCTGGGCGGCGGGGCCGCGACGGAACTGGCCGGCGCCCAGATCCGGGCGCGGGCCCGGCGGCTCTCCTCGGCCGTGACACCGGTGGCGCTGGTCGTCGCCTTCTCGCTGGTGAAGCTGGCGGCGCTGGCGGAGGCGGCCGAGCCCTCGTGGATCGACCTGTTCGCGACGGCGCTGTACGCGGTGTTCGCCGCGCTGGCCGCCGCCAACACGCTGGTGATGCTGAGCGCCGAACGCGGCGCGGAGGTCGCCCTGCTGCGGGCGGTCGGCGCCGGGGCGGGCCAGGTCGTGCGCACCCGGCTGGCGGAGGCGGCGATCGTCACCGCCGCGGGGTTCGGTGCGGGTGCGGCCGTGGCGGTGGCGGTGACCCTCCCGCTGGGGGACGCCGCCGGGGCCTCGCCGGGCGCGCTGCCGGCCACCACGTGGGCCGGTACCGGCGCGGCGGTGCTGGCCCTCGCGCTGGCCGCGACGCTGGCCCCGCTGCCCCGGCAACTGCGAAGGGCGGCCACCCCGTGACGGCGACGCCGTACCGTGCTCCACGACGGCCAGCCGTCGCCACACCCCCCGAACCCGGACCGGTGACCGTGACCGCGACCCTCGACGCCCTCGGCCTGCCCGCCTCCCGCCGGACGCTGCGCGCCCTCGCGTACGCGGTCGCCGGTCTCGTCCCCGCGCTGCTGGGCGCCCCCGCCCTGGTGCTGCTGGCGGCGGGTGCCGTGCTGTGCGTGACCCGCGCCGGGATGCCCGTCCTCTCCCTCGCCCTGACCGCCGTGCGCGGGCTGACCGGGCTGGAGCGGGCCCTGGTGCGCGCGCTGCTCGGCGAGGACGTGCCCGCGCCGCCGCGCCCCCGTCCGCTGCGCGCCGCCCACGACGGTGCCGCCTGGCGGTGCGCGGCGTACGCGGTGCTCGACCTGCCGCTCGGGGTGCTGCTGTTCGTGGTGCACCTGCCCGTGCGGCTGTACGGGCTGCTGCTGCTGTCGTACCCGCTGTGGTTCCGTGCCGTGCGGGAGAACGGCCACCGCGGGCTGGAGCTCACCGGCGACCTCCCGCTCGACACCTGGCCCCGCGCCCTCGCGGTGGCCGCCGCCGGGCTGGCGCTGCTGGCAGTGGCCGGCTGGGCGGGCCGCCGGCTGACCGCGCTCGCCGTCCTGCTGGCCCGCACCCTGCTCGCCCCGCCGCCGCTCGCCGACCGCGTCCACGACCTGGAGGAGACCCGCGCCCTGGCCGTACGGGACTCGGCCGCCACCCTCCGCCGGATCGAACGCGACCTGCACGACGGCGCGCAGGCCCGGCTGATCGCGCTGGCCATGGGGCTGACCCGCGCGAAGGAGGCCCTCCGCGCACCGGAGCCGTCACCGGAGGGCGTGGCCAGGGCGCGGGACCTGGTCGAGCAGGCGCTCGGCAACGCCCGTACCGCCCTGGGGGAGCTGCGGGACCTGGTGCGGGGTATCCATCCGCCGGTGCTGGACAACGGGCTGGCGCCGGCGTTGGCCTCGCTCCGCTCCGACATCGAGAGCCCCGCCCTCCGCGTCGAGCTGCACACCGAACTGCTGGGCGGGCCCCGGCCGCCGGAGGCCGTGGAGACCATCGCCTACTTCTGCGCGGCCGAGCTGCTGACGAACGCGGCCCGCCACGCGGGCGCGCACCGGATCGTGGTCGGTGCGCGTCTCGCGGAGGGCGGCCGGGCGCTGGTGGTGGAGGTCGAGGACGACGGCCGGGGCGGCGCCGCCCCGCGCCCGGCCGCACCGGGTGCGCCGTCGGGGCTGCGGGGCCTGGCCGAGCGGGTGCGCACCGTGGACGGCACACTGACGCTCGACAGTCCGCCCGGCGGGCCGACCAGGGCCACGGTCCGCCTGCCGCTCACCACTTCGTCGCGGGAGCCGACACGTTGACCGACACACCGCCAGGACCGCCGTCCGGCGCGCCGCTGGGACCGCCGCCGTCGTCCGGATCACCGTCGTCGTCCGGACCGCCGTCGTCGTCCGGACCACCGTCCGACTCGCCGTCCGGGCCGCCGCTGCGGCTGGTGCTGGCCGAGGACGCCGCCGTCGTACGGGAGGGGCTGGCCGGGCTGCTGACCGACCGGGGGATGGAGGTGGCCGCCGCCGTCGGCGACGCCGAGGCGCTGCTGGCCGCGGTGGAGCGCACCCGGCCCGACGCCGTCGTCGCCGACATCCGGATGCCGCCCACGCACCGGGACGAGGGGCTGCGCGCGGCGGCCGAGCTGCGCCGCCGCCACCCGGGGCTGGGCATCCTGCTGTTCTCCCAGTACATCGAGACCGGCTACGCGCACTCGCTGCTCGCGGACGGGCCGGCCGGCATCGGCTATCTGCTCAAGGACCGGGTGCTGGACGTGGACGACTTCATCGACGCGCTGCACCGGGTGGTGGCCGGCGGCACGGCCCTCGACCCGGACGTCATCGCGCGGCTGCTGCGCGCCGGTCCGTCCCTGGCCGTGCTCACCCCGCGGGAGCACGAGGCCCTCGGCCTGATGGCCGAGGGCCTCACGAACGCCGCCATCGCCCGGCGCATGGGCATCTCGCAGCGGGCGGTGGAGAAGCACACGGCCGCGCTCTTCGACAAGCTGGAGATCCCCCGGACGACGGCCACGCACCGCCGGGTCCAGGCGGTCCTCCACTACCTGGGCGAGGGCCGCGGCTGAGGCGGTCCGGTGGGCCGCCCAGGTGGGCCGGGGCCGTCCGGTGCGGCTAGACCACGAGGGACAGCAGGAGCAGGAGCAGCAGGGCGACGACCGAGATGATCGTCTCCATGATCGACCAGGACTTGACCGTCTGGCCGACGTTCATCCCGAAGTACTCCTTGACCAGCCAGAACCCGGCGTCGTTGACGTGGCTGAAGAACAGCGAACCGGCGCCGACGGCGAGGACGACCAGGGCGGCCTGGGCGGTGGACATGTCGGCGGCCAGCGGCGCGACGAGTCCCGCGGCCGAGACGGTCGCGACGGTGGCGGAGCCGGTTGCCAGCCGGATGCCGACGGCGATGAGCCAGCCCAGCAGCAGCGCGGGCACGGACCAGTTCTCGGAGACGTCCAGGATCATCCGGCCGATGCCGACGTCCACGAGAGTCTGCTTGAAGCCGCCGCCCGCGCCGACGATCAGCAGGATGCCGGCGATGGGGCCGAGGGAGCTGCCGACGGTCTCGGACAGCTTGTCCTTGCCGAAGCCCGCGGACCGGCCGAGGGTGAACAGGGCGACGAGCACGGCGACCAGCAGGGCGATCATCGGGTCGCCGACGACGTCCATGACGCGCTGCACGGTGTTCTCGGCGTCGTCGACGATGATGTCGGTCAGCGCCTTGGCGAGCATCAGCACGACGGGCAGCAGCACGGTGGCCAGGGTGATGCCGAAGCCGGGCCGCCTGGCCGCATCGGCGGTGGCGCGCTCGGGGACGACGCCCTCGGGCGGGGTGGTGTCCACCCAGCGGGCGGCGACCCGGCCGAAGAGGGGACCGGCGACGACCAGCGTGGGGATGCCGACGACGAGGCCGAGGGCGAGGGTGACGCCGAGGTTGGCGTGGATGGCGTCGATGGCCACCAGCGGGCCGGGGTGCGGGGGGATGAGCCCGTGCATGACGGACAGGCCCGCGAGGGCCGGGATGCCGACGCGCATCACCGAGTAGTTGCCGCGCTTGGCCACCAGCAGCACCACGGGGATCAGCAGCACGAGGCCGACCTCGAAGAACATCGGCAGCCCGACGATGCCGGCGATCAGCGCCATGGCCCAGGGAATGCTGCGCCGGCCGGCCTTCGCCAGGATCGTGTCGACGATCTGGTCGGCGCCTCCGGAGTCGGCCAGCAGTTTGCCCAGGATCGCGCCGAGCGCGATGAGCACGCCGACGCCGGAGACCGTGTCGCCCAGCCCGGTGGTGAAGCTGTCGATCGCCTTGTCCAGCGGGGCCGCGGCCACGGCCCCCAGCACCAGGGAGCCGACGGTCAGGGCGAGGAAGGCGTGCAGCTTGAACCGGGTGATCAACAGGACGATGACGGCGATGCCGACCAGGGCGGCGATGCCCAGCTGGGCGTTGCCGGCGGACGTGATGGGGTCCGGTTGCTGCGACCCCGCGGCCAGTATCTCGACGCTGAGATGGCGCACGGCTCTTTCCTTCTTCGTTCAAAGGGGTGGGGGAGAAATCCCGGAGGGCTCAGTGCCCCCGGGCGGCCTGCGCCGGTGCGGCCGGCCGGTCCTGGGAGGTGGCCGCCCGCAACGCGGCCAGCGCGTTCCCGGTGACGGCCTGGGGGCCCGGCGCCACGGAGACGGTGACGCCCGGCTCGTCGGGCTGGAGGGGTTCGAGGGTCGCGAACTGGGAGTCCAGCAGGGCGACGGGCATGAAGTGGCCGGCGCGTTCCGCCATGCGCCGGGCGATCAGTTCACGGTCGCCGGTGAGGTGGACGAAGACGATGCCGGGTGCGGCGGCCCGCAGCCGGTCGCGGTAGGAGCGCTTGAGCGCGGAGCAGCTGACGACCCCGCCCTGTCCCTCACGGCTGTGCGCCCAGGCGCCGATCGCGTCGAGCCAGGGGGCGCGGTCGGTGTCGTCCAGCGGGGTGCCGGCCGACATCTTGGCCACGTTCGCGGGCGGGTGGAAGGCATCGGCTTCGGCGTAGGGGACCTCCAGCGCGTCGGCGAGCAGCCGCCCGACGGTGGTCTTGCCGGTTCCGGCGACGCCCATGACGACCACGACGTTCCGGTTCGTCAGCTTCATACCTGTCCTCACCTGTCCTCACCGACGTCCTCCTCGACATCGATGCCGAGCACACCTAACCCCATAGGTCACATGTATTCAATAGTCGTTCCTAAATTAGTCATACTTAATTGGGGTGATGATGAGCACGTAGGCTGAACGTCCCGAACCGCTCGCCGAGCGTGTCCGGGACAGGGGCGGAACAACGAGGAGACCCACGACCATGAGCAGCCCGCAGGCCGGTCCCCCCGAGCAGCCCGCACGCGACCGGGGGCTGCACGCCCGGCTGCTCGCCGCCCTCGGGCCGGCCATCACCGCGGGCGAGTACCCGCCGGGCACCGTCCTGCGCACCGAGGAGCTCGCCGCCCGCTACGAGGTCTCCCGCACGGTCGCCCGGGAGGCCGTCCGGGTGCTGGAGTCCATGCACCTGGTCGTCTCCCGCCGCCGGGTCGGGGTCACCGTCCTGCCGCCCGAGCAGTGGAACGTCTACGACCCGCAAGTGATCACCTGGCGGCTCGCCGGCGCCGACCGGGGCCGCCAGCTGCGCTCCCTCACCGTGCTGCGCTCCGCGGTCGAACCGGTCGCCGCCCGCCTCGCCGCCGAGCTGGCCACCCCCCGGGAGTGCGCCGAGCTGACCGAGCACGCGCTCGGCATGGTCGCCACCTCACGCGGCCACCAGCTGGAGAACTACCTGGTGCACGACATCGCCTTCCACCGCACCGTGCTGCGCGCCTCCCGCAACGAGATGTTCGCGCGCCTGGGCGACGTCGTCGCCGCCGTCCTGGCCGGCCGCACCCACCACGACGTCATGTTCAGCGACCCCCGCCAGGAGGCCGTCACCCTCCACGTGAGGGTGGCCGAGGCCGTGCGTGAGAAGGACGGGGCGCGGGCCGAGAGCATCATGCGCACCATCACCGAGGACGCCATGGCGGAGCTCGACGTCCTGGCCCCCTAGCCACCCGGGCCCGCGGTGACCGCGTGCCCGGCTCCCGGAACACCGCGGAGGCCCGGCGCGACACACGGACAGGCCCGGCGGCGCGTGCGAAGATGCCGGGTGGCCGTGCGAGCGGATCGCGAACGGGCGGACGGCCCACCTCGCCCCCGGTCGGACCCGTCGGAGACCCCGAGACGCCGGAGACACCGCCGATGACGATGCGCACCGTCACCCTCACCGGAAGCCGGACGACGGGACACCAGTCGCCCGTCCACTACCAGCGGCTGTTCGCCGCCTACCTGGCCCCCTTCGCCCCCGACGGCCACTTCTACCTGGGCGGCTCACGCGGCATCGACAGCCTCGCCCTCGAATGGCTGGCCGAGCACACGCGGGCGTGGCTGACCGTCGCCGTCCCCGGCACCCTCGACCAGCAGCCGCCCGAGGCGCGGAGCGCCGTCAACCGGGTCTGGGACCGCATCGCCGAGATCGTCGAACTCGGCGCCGAACCCCTGGACGACGCCGCCCATCTGGCCCGCAGCCGCTGGATGGTGGACCGGTCCGGCCTCGTCATCGGCTTCCCGGTGGGCACCAGCACCGGCTCCGGCACCTGGCAGACCCTCGACTACGCCGCCGCCCAGGGCAAGGCCCGCCTCATCGTCCCCACCTAGCGCGCCGCTCCCGGGTGGCGGAACACAAGTGCATGGCACCGGCCGGGCGGGGCACCCGGGCCGCGGAGGTGGATAGCAATGGTCCCGTTGCTGCTCGTTCTGCTGCTCGCGCTGATCCTGTTCGGTGCGGGCTTCGCACTGAAGGCACTGTGGTGGATCGCCGTGATCGTCCTGGTGGTCTGGCTGCTGGGGTTCATCGTGCGGCCGACGACCGGCGGGCGGCGTGGCCGCTGGTACCGGTGGTAGGTGCGCTTTCCGCCACGGGCCGGGCGGCCCGGTGGCGGGTCCGGAGGGGGCCGCACGGCCCCGTCCGGCCCTTCGCCGGGCCGCTTCGGCGCGCCCCGTCAGCTGACAGGTCGTAAGGTCACGGACATGGACACCACCGCCCTGCTCACCGACGCCTTCACCCGCGTGAACCAGGAGGTGCACGCGACGCTGGACGGCATCGCGAAGAAACATCTCAACCAGCGGCTGGACCCGGCCGCCAACACCGTCGCGTGGCTGGTGTGGCACCTGACGCGGGTGCAGGACGACCACCTCGCGGACGCCGCCGGCCAGGACCAGGTCTGGCACGCCGAGGGCTTCGAGGAGAGCTTCGGCCTGGACCTGCCGTCCGACGACACCGGCTTCGGCCACTCCCCGCAGGACGTGGCCGCCGTCCGGGTGGACTCGCCGCAGCCGCTGGTGGCCTACCACGACGCGGTGCACGCCCAGACCCTCAACTATCTGGGCACCCTCAGTTCCCAGTCGCTCAACCGGATCGTCGACGAGGCGTGGGACCCGCCGGTCTCCCTCGGGGTACGTCTGGTGAGCGTCATCGGCGACACGATGCAGCACGTGGGGCAGGCGGCGTTCCTGCGCGGCGTGCTGGAGAGGCAAGGCTGACAGCGGCTGCCCCCGGCAGGTCCGGAGGCGGCGAAGCAGAAGAGAGGCGCGCCCCGTGATCCCCCAGCGCACCGCCACCAGCTCCACCCTGACCCTGTACGTCAACGACACCGCGCACACGGTCACGGCCGACCACCGGACCACCCTGCTGGACGTCCTGCGCGAACACCTGGACCTCACCGGCACCAAGAAGGGCTGCGACCACGGCCAGTGCGGGGCCTGCACGGTGCTGGTGGAGGGGCGCCGCGCCAACAGCTGTCTGCTGCTGGCGGTGGCCCACGACGGCGCCCATCTGACCACCGTCGAGGGGCTGGGCGACGAGGGGAGGCCCCATCCGCTCCAGGAGGCGTTCCACGAACGGGACGCCTTCCAGTGCGGTTACTGCACTCCCGGCCAGATCGTCTCGGGGGTCGGCATGCTGTGCGAGGCCGCCGAGGGCCACCCCTCCCACGTGACGCCGCGCGAGGTGCTGGAGCGGGCGACGGGGGCACCGGCCGAACTGGACCGGGACGAGATCCGCGAACGCATGAGCGGCAACATCTGCCGCTGCGGCGCCTACCCGTACATCGTGCGGGCCCTGGAGGACGTGCGGCACGAGGTGACCCGCGCGGACGGGCCCGCCCGCGCCTCCGGAGGCGGACGCGAGGTGCCGGCGTGAGGCCCTTCACCTTCGAGCGCGCCACCAGCCCCGAGCAGGCCGTCTCCGCGTACGCCGCCCAGCCGCACGCCCGCTATCTGGCCGGCGGCACCAATCTGGTGGACCTGATGAAGCTCGGCGTCGAGACGCCCGAGCACCTCATCGACGTGTCGCGGCTGCCGCTCACCGACATCGAGCCGGCCCAGGACGGCGGGCTGCGGGTGGGGGCGAACGTCCGCAACAGCGATCTGGCCGCGCACCCCGCCGTCTGCCGCGGCTACCCCGCGCTCTCCCAGGCCCTGCTGGCCGGCGCCTCGGGGCAGCTGCGCAATGTGGCCACCACCGGCGGCAACCTCCTCCAGCGCACCCGCTGCCCCTACTTCCAGGACGTCTCGGCGCCGTGCAACAAGCGGGAGCCGGGCACCGGCTGCTCCGCCCGGGACGGCGTCAACCGTGACATGGCCGTCCTCGGCCACTCCCCGCAGTGCGTGGCCACCCACCCCTCCGACATGGCGGTGGCCCTGTCCGCGTACGACGCCGAGGTCGAACTGCTGGGCCCGGAGGGTGTCCGCACCGTTCCGGCCGCCGAGTTCCACCGGCTGCCCGGGGACACCCCGCAGCAGGACACGGTGCTGCGCCCCGGGGAGCTGATCTCCCACGTGACGCTGCCCGCCCCGCCCCCGGGGGCCCGCGCCGCCTACCGCAAGGCACGCGACCGCGCCTCCTACGCCTTCGCCCTCGCCTCCGTCGCGGCCGTGCTGGTGGTGGACGACGACGGCACGGTGGGGCACGCCGCGCTCGCCTTCGGCGGGCTCGCGCACCGGCCGTGGCGGGCCCGTACCGCCGAGGAGGCGCTGCGCGGCGCCCCGGCCGGCGCCGCCGCCTTCCGCAGCGCCGTGGACGCCGAACTGGAGGCGGCCCGGCCCCTGTCCGACAACGGCTTCAAGGTGCCGCTGGCCCGGAACCTGGCCGTGCACCTGCTGACCCTCCTCGCCGACAGCTCCACCGCAACCGCCGGCCCGGCCGGCCCGCACAGCCCCGCTGGGACGTGAGAGACGATGGCCGCACCGAAGACCACCGAAGGCGTGCTGGGCACGGCGGCGCCGCGCCGCGAGGGCCGTGCCAAGGTCACCGGAACCGCACGGTACGCCGCCGAGCACACCCCGCCCGCCTGCGCCTACGCCTGGCCGGTGGCCGCCTCCGTGGCCCGCGGCCGGGTGAGCGCCGTCGACGACAGTGCGGCGCTGGCCCTGCCCGGCGCGCTGGCCGTCCTCACCCACGAGAACGCGCCCCGGCTGGGCGAGCCCGAGGACGCCACCCTCCACCTGCTCCAGAGCCCGCGGGTGCCGCATCGCGGCTGGTACGTGGCGCTGGCCGTCGCCGAGACGCTGGAGACGGCACGCGAGATGGCCCGTACCGTGCGCGTCACCTACGACGAGGAGCCGCACGACGTGGTCCTCGAACCCGGCCACCCGCGGCTGTACCACCCCGAGTGGGCCAACGGCGGCAACCCGGGCGACCGCGAGACCGGCGACTTCGACCGGGCGTGGGAGGCCGCCCCGCACCGGATCGACGTCACCTACACCCTCAGCCCGCTGCACAACCATCCGATGGAGCCGCACTCGGCCACCGCCGTGTGGGAGGGCGGGCATCTGACGGCCTACGACTCCAGCCAGGGCGCGACCCCTGTGGCCGAACTCCTCGCCCATATGTACGGACTCGACCAGCGGCAGGTCACCGTCGTCGCCGAGCACGTCGGCGGCGGCTTCGGCTCCAAGGGCACCCCGCGCGCCCCCGTCGTGCTGGCCTCGATGGCGGCCCGGCACACCGGCAGGCCCGTCAAGGTGGCGCTGCCGCGCCGGCACCTGCCCTTCGTGGTGGGCCACCGGGCCCCCACCATCCAGCGGATGCGGCTGGGCGCCCGCGACGACGGCACCCTGACCGCCCTCCACCACGACGTGGTGACCCACACCTCCACCGTCACCGAGTTCGTGGAGCAGGCGGCCGTGCCCTCCCGCGTCATGTACGGCGCCGAGGGGCTGCGCACCGGGCACCGGGTCGCCGCGCTCGACGTGCCCTCACCGTCGTGGATGCGGGCACCCGGCGAGGCACCCGGCATGTACGCGCTGGAGTGCGCCATGGACGAGCTGGCCTGCACCCTGGAGATGGACCCGGTCGAGTTGCGGCTGCGCAACATCCCCGACCGCGAGCCGGACAGTGGCAAACCGTTCAGCAGCCACGGCCTGGCCGCCTGTCTGCGCGAGGGAGCACGCCGCTTCGGCTGGGAGCGGCGCGACCCCCGCCCGGCCACCCGGCGCGAGGGCGATCTGCTGCTGGGCACCGGCATGGCGTCCGCGACCTACCCGGTGCTCGTGGCGCCCTCCACCGCCTCGGCGCAGGCCCAGGGCGACGGCACCTACCACGTGCGGATCAACGCCACCGACATCGGCACCGGCGCCCGTACCGTCCTGGCGCAGGTCGCCGCCGACGCGCTGGGCGTGGGGCTGGACGCCGTCCGTATCGACGTGGGCAGCAGCGATCTGCCGCACGCGCCGCTGGCCGGCGGCTCCTCCGGCACCGCCTCCTGGGGCTGGGCCGTGCACAAGGCGTGCCGGGAGCTGCGCGAGTCCGGCGGCACCGTCGTCACCGTGGACACCACCCCGGACGTGGAGGCGCAGCAGGAGTACGCGCGGCACGCCTTCGGCGCCGTGTTCGTGGAGGTCGGGGTGGACGTGGTCACCGGCGAGGTGCGGGTCCGCCGCATGCTCGGCGTGTACGCCACCGGCCGCATCCTCAACGCCCGCACCGCCCGCTCCCAGTTCGTGGGGGGCATGACGATGGGGCTGGGCATGGCCCTGACGGAGCACAGCTCGATGGACGCCGCGCTCGGCGGCTTCGTCGAGAAGGACCTGGCCGGCTACCACGTGCCCGCCAACCTGGACGTGCCCGACATCGACGTGCACTGGATCGAGGAGCACGACCCGCACCTCAACCCGGTCGGCGGCAAGGGCATCGGCGAGATCGGCATCGTCGGCACCCCGGCGGCCATCGCCAACGCCGTCCACCACGCCACGGGGCGCCGCCTGCGGGAACTGCCGCTCACCCCCGACCGGGTGGGGCAGGACCTGGCCGGCGCCGCGGGATGAGACGCGGCCGGGTCCCGCCCGGAGCGGTTGCGGCCCGAGCGCGGGCCGGGCCCGTTCAGTCGTACGCCGAGCCGTCCTCCATCGGTGCGGCGTAGCAGGCCAGCGTGTGGTTGGTGCTGACGGCCTTCTTCAGCACCGCCACCACGTCCTCGCGCACGTCCTGGCCCTGCTTGGCCAGAGCGCGCACCTGTACGTGCAGCGCTGTGTTCCCGTCGTCCCCGCCCTTGCCGTCCTTCTTCCCCTTGGTGCAGGGCACGGCGACGGCGGCGGAGTCGTCCGAGGACCAGCCGTTCTCGAAACCGGGGACCTTCCGGGTGTCCCCGTGCCCCTCGCCCGAGCCCAGCTTGCTGAGGGGTGCGGACTCGTCGCGCTGCTGCACCTGCACCAGCAGCGCCTGCTTCCCGTCGGCGCCCAGGGCGCACATGGAGCTGTAGGCACCCTTCTTGCGGGTCACCTTCTGCCAGGCGTTGACGTAGTGGGTGCGCGGCACCAGCCGGTCCACCACGTTGCCCGGCACGTCCAGCAGCACCGTGTGGCAGTCGTCGGAGGAGACCTGGGAGAACTTCTTGGGCTCCGGCGCGTGGCGGGCCAGGTACCCGCCGGCCGCCCCCGCCGCGACGAGAACCACGGCGAGGACGGCGAACAGTGCGACGCGGAGCCGGCGTGCGGATCGTGCCGAGGACATCAGTCGGGCCGGTCCGCCGGGAGAGACTTCACCTGGTCGATGGAGGTCAGGTAGGGGGCGGTGCTCTCCACGCTGTCCTTGGCCAGGCCGAATCCCTCGTAGGTGAAGGTGTTGGCCCACGCGCTGGACGTGTCCACGTTGTGCTTCTTCTCGATCGCTTCGAGGATCTTCTCGTTGGTGGTGATGTCCTGCTCCCGCATCTTGCTGTAGAGACGGCCAGCGTAATCGGCCTTCTCGGCTCCCGTGTTGTGGGAGACGCTCGCGTCCCAGTCGTTGGCCAGGGCACCCTCGGCACCCGAGGTGAGGGCACCGACCGTCGCGGCGATGACCGGGTTGGGGAACCACTTGGCGTAGGCCGTCGCCGCGGCCACGGCGCCGCCGAAGCCGGTGTTGCCCCACAGCCGGGCGTGCAGCGTCTGCTGCTCGAACTTGGCGTCCGACTCGATGGCCTTGCTGATGATGGCCTCCTGCCGGCCGATGGCCAGCGTGCCGGACGTCTCACCGGAGGTACGCAGGATCTGCTGGACCGTGTCCCGCGTGGAGGCGTCGTACTTCTGGTCCGCGGGCAGGTCACCGGCCAGTGCGTGCTCCAGCGACTGTGCCGTGTAGACCTTCTGCGCGTGCGTGAGCGCGGCGTTCGCCTCGGGGTCCTGGCCCAGGGTGACCAGGAACCGGGTGGCGTCCACATGGTCGAACTCGGCCTGGGTGCCCTTCATCGGGAAGAGCTTCTCGTCGCCGGAGCCCTCCCGCAGCGCCCGGAAGAGGTCGGGGGTGTACTCGGCCGCCGCCCTGCCGACCCCCTCGTGCATACCGGGCGCCAGCTTGATGTGGTCGTCCTTGGACGCGACGCCCTTGATCAGCTCCTCCATGATGTGCGCCTGGTCCTTGGTGTGGGAGGCGTTCATCGGCAGCGGGGCGTCCCAGTCGTGACCGGTGGTCGCGGAGTTCAGGGCGTGGCCCAGGGCGATGCGGGGGCCGGTCTCACCTTTGTGCTCGCCCTCGGAGGGCGGGTCGCCGTCGGGCAGCCAGGTGCGCTCCCGCAACAGGTAGTCGAACTTGTCCTTGTCCTTGAAGAAGTCCGTCGAGGCGTCGGAATTGTGACCCAGCGCCTCCAGATAGCCGGTGAAGGGGTCCTCGCCCTTGTCGTACTTGGGGCCGAAGTTGAGAAAGTCGTTGGGCATGCGGCCGTAGCTCAGCCACTTGCGGTGCCCCTCCTCCTCCCGGCCACCGGGGTTGATGAACGGCTCCTTGTCGAACTTCACCAGCTTGTCGCCGTAGTCGTGCAGGAAGCCGGTGTCCCACTTCCCGGTGCGCATCAGGTTGCTCATCACCTGGAAGCCGTACGGCGGCTGGGAGTTGTAGGCGCCCTGGAAGCCGGCCATCCGCTTGTCGCCCAGCTCGATGACGTCCTTCTTCCACTGCGCCATCTCGGGCGAGTCGGAACGGCTGGCCAGGGCCAGGGTGTTGCCGAGGTTGTCCTGGAGCGCCGCGAGCTGCTTGGTGACGCCGGCGGGCCGGTCCTTCGGCTCCATGAACGGTCCGTCGCCGTACTCCGGCTGTGCCGTCTTGTACCAGAAGTCGAGAATTCCCTTGGCACCCTTGCGGGTGGCGAACTGCTCGGCGAAATCCGCGTTCTGTGCGTTCTTCGCCAGAATGCCGTTGAACTGCGACAGCAGCTTCGCATTCTTCTTGAAGTCGTCGTGCTCCGCCAGTTTCATCAAGGCGTCGACGTCCCGCTTCGTCTCCGCGTCGACGTCCTTGAGGTTCGCCGGTATGTCGTCGTTGAATCCCTTGCCCGGCGGGTTGAGCTGCAGTGCCGTCTTCAGGTCGTGGTCGGCCTCGCCGGCCGCCTTGAGCGCGTCCGTCGTGCGCTTCTTGTAGTGCACCAGCGTGTCGTGGAACGCCTTCTGGATGCCCGCGCTGTTGCCCTTCTCGGAGTCGGGCGGATCGACGTACACCTCACCGGTCTGCTTGTTGAGCTTCAGATAGTTGGGGCCGCCGCCCGTCGGCGGGTTCTCGACCTCCTGCTCGATCTTCTTCAGCTCTTCCTTGGCGTCCTCGAAGACCTTCAGCGCCTGCGACATCACGGTGCCGATCCGCTTGGCCTCGCCGGACGCCTCCGCCATCTGGCGCCGCACACCGGTGAACTTCTTGAAGGCCGCCTGCGCCGTCTCGCCGTACCAGCCGGACTGCTCCAGCGGTGTGGCGACGGTACGGCCGAACGTGGTGGCCACACCGTCGATCTTCCCGGGCAGCTTCTGCCACTTCTCCACGGCCTCGCGCAGCTGTGTCAGATCGACGTGGCGCACCGCCGTGTACTCCAGCATCTCGTCCATGCGCGCGCTCCCTAGGACGTCGGGTCATCGGTGGCCGGCGCGGTGGGCGCCTGCGGGTTCTGCTGGAGCAGCGGCGGGATCTGGGAGCCCGGCTGGACCCCGTCGCCCTGCGGCTGGAGCAGCGGACCCTGGCCGCCCGGCTGGAGCAGACCGTTGCCCTGGGTGTTCGGCTGGAGCAGCGGCGGCGGAGTGACGTAGGGGCCGAAGAGCGGCTTGTCCGTACCGCGCGCGTAAGGGCCGTACAGCGGGCCCTTGAGGGGGGTGTCGCCGTAGGGCGCCACCTTGTCGATGTCCGCCTTGCGGCGCACGTCCTCCGCCTTGAAGCTGGTCGCCGCGGCCCGCAGTGCCTTGGCGACGCCCGTGTAGAGGCCGTCCAGATACTTCATCTGTTCGCGCCACATCTTCTGGAACTCCTTGAAGGCCTCGTCGCTGGCGAAACCCTTCATGGAGCCGGGGACCTGTTCGGTCTCCCGCATCGCTTCGTTGTCCGTCTTCTGGAACTCGTCACTCACCTTTTCCGCCTTGCCCGCGTAGGTCCGCAGGACGTCAGGCGTCACGTTGAGTGTCTTGCCGTCGCCGCCCTTGCCGCCGTCCCCGCCGCCGGTGGCGTGGTCGGGTGAGGGTGCGTGGTTGAGCTGCATGGAAGTGGACTGTTTCGACTGGGCGTTGGCGACCAGTCCTGCCCATTCCTGTCCGAAAGACATGAATCCCCGCTTTCGTCGGTGAACATCTCCGACCTTCTGAGGACGCTACAAGAGAAGTGGAGCCGACGTCTCCCACGTACACGTGGCCTTGCACCCGCTTGGTTCCAGCCACCCGAAATACCGGCCGCCGTGCGCCCGTTGGGTGCTCGGCGGCGGCGGTGAGCGCCCGGCGGCAGCACGCTCAGCTCCTCGCCGCCACCCCCGCCGCCGCCAGTGCCGCGCGGACCGCCCGTACCGCGCTGGTGAAGGAGACCTCCGACAGCACACCCGGCGCCGCCACCTGGTCGCCGACCAGATACAGCCCGTCCCCGCGGTCGATCGCCGGCCGGTCCCGCCACGTCGTACCGCACGGGTCCACGGCACCGGTGCGGCCGTCCGCCGTGGCCTCCGCACGGTGGACGACACGGCCGCGCCACCCCGCGAACCCCACGTCGAGCAGGCGCTCACCCCGCTCCAGCGCCCGTGCCCGTGGCTCGCCCGGAGCGAGCGGGAACTGTGCCTGGAGCAGCGACCGGCCCGCCGGGGCCAGCGACGGATCGGGCGCGGTGAACCGCTCGATCCAGCCGGGCGCGTCCAGATCGGAGAGGACGAACGGGTCGCCGGGCCGCGCCTCCAGCACCAGGTCGAGCAGTGCCGTGCGGCCCGTGGGCCAGCTCAGCGCCGGGTCGTCCAGCAGCCCGCGCGCCGCGGCCAGCGACGTGGCGACCACCACGGGTCCGTGCCGTACCGCCTCGGCCAGCGAGGCGGCGTCCATGCGCGCCCCCGTCTCGACGCGTACGCCCGACTCCCGGGCCCGTGCCGCCATTCGCGCGATCAGTGTCCCCCAGCCGCCGCGCGGGTAGTGCGCCTCGGGCGGCAGCGCGGAGGCACGCCGAATCCGCTCGTGCGTGAACGCGGCCGACAGCCGGCCGGGGGCGTGGTGGAAGGTGGCGACGGCGGCGAAGTGCGCGGCGGCCCGCGCCATCGGCTCGCCCGCCCGCTCGGCGGCCCACTCCAGGTACGGCACCCCCACCGGCGCCTCCCGCCCGCGCCGCAGCCGCAGCAGCGCGGCCGGCGGCGTGCGGCGCAGCGCCCCGCCGTGCTGGTAGCGCAACCGCAGCCCCTCCCGTACGGGCACCCGCGCCATCGGCGGCAGCAGTCCGCGCCGGCGCAGCCACCGCCAGTGGGGGCCGCCGTTGTAGAGGGCGTGGGGTCCCTCGTTGGTGCGGTAGGGGCCGACGGCGGTGCGTGCCCGGCCGCCCAGCTCCTCGTGCGCCTCGTACAGCGTCACCTCGGCGCCGGCCTCCGCCGCGCACAGTGCGGCGGTCAGCCCGCCGAAGCCGCCGCCGACGACGGTCAGCCGGATGCGGCGCGTCCTGTCCTGCTGCATGGGGCCTCCAGCCTCCTTGCGGGGCCGCGCGCTCGTCGCCGGCCCGCTCCCTGTGGTCCCGACGCCCGGGGCGGCCCCGGACGTGACATCCCCCGTCGTCCCGGGGCTCCGCTGGTGCGGTGGTCCGGCTGCCCGGTGGCGTGGCGGCGGGGGGGACGGGGGGGACCTGGTGTGGCGGTGGCCCGGTGGCCGGGCGGCCCTGTGGCCCGTGCACCGGAGCGGCGGCTCGGTGGCCCGGGTGGCCCCGTGGTCCGCCCGCCGGGGCGGCGGACCTGGTGGCCCCGTGGTCCGCGCGCGGGGCGGCTCCGTTCCTCCTACGCTGGTCGCACGGAACGGGGCAGCACAGCCCCCGGCCCCCGGCTCCCGAGCGAGGTGCGGCAGCCATGCCCGAACTCCCCGACGTGGAAGGCTTCCGGCGCGTCCTCGCCGAGTGCGCACAGGGCCGCACGATCCGGCAGGTGGACGTACGGGACACCGGCGTCCTGCACGGGGTCGGCGCCCGGCGGTTCGCCGACGATCTGCGGGGCCGGCGGTTCACCGCACCCGAGCGGCACGGCAAATGGCTGCTCGCGCACACCGGCGGCCCGACCGTGGCGGTGCACTTCGGGATGACCGGCCGCCTGGTGTGCGCCCGCGCCGACGAGGCACCGCACCCGCACGACAGGGTGCTGTTCACCCTCGGCGGCACCCGCCAGCTGCGCTACCGCGACCAGCGCAAACTCAAGGGCCTGTGGTTCGCCGACGACCCCGAGGCCGCCCGGATGCTCGACGGCCAGGGGCCCGACGCGCTGGCCGTCTCCCGGGACGGGTTCGGGGCCGTGCTCACCGGCCGCCGCGGCGGTCTCAAGGCCGCCCTGACCGACCAGTCCCTGCTGGCCGGCCTCGGCAATCTGCTGGCGGACGAGATCCTGTGGCAGGCCCGGCTGCACCCCTCCCGCGCGACCTCGTCCCTCACCGACGAGGAGGGCGACGTGCTGTACGGGGCCATGCGCGACGTCCTGCGCACGTCCGTACGGGCCGCACACGTGCCGCCGCGCGACGACTGGCTCACCGGCCACCGGGACGCCCCCGGCCGCGCCCCCTGCCCCCGGTGCGGTACCCGGCTGAGCTCCGGCCGCATCGCCGGGCGCACCACCGTGTGGTGCCCGCACTGCCAGCCCGCGCCGGGGTGAGCGCGGCCCGGCGGCGGGGGCGGAGCCGGCCGGACCGGGCAAGGGATCACGGAGCGTACACGGAGTTTAGGTGTGGAATACATGTATATTGACCGCGCAGCACGGAGGGTGTGACCCGGTTTTGGCCTGGACGGCATCGCTCGCACACACCGTACGCAAGGGCTTCCGCACGGAACGGGCCTTCGCCGACCCCTGGGCCATCGCCCGCGCCGTGCTCGCCGTCGCCGTCGGCGCCGCCATCGGCTGGATGCGCGACGACCTCCTGGCCACCACGATGATGAGCGTCGGCGCCTTCATCTGCGGCAGTGCATCTAAAGGGGCCTCACCGCCCGGGTTCGCAACGCGGCACGTAAACGCCCCCGACGGCCCGCCCAGTCGGGGGCGTTCTACGTTCGCCGGACGGCTCGCATGGGCACGTGCCTACCATCGAAAGTGGAGGGCCAGACCCGAACCGCAGAGGTGGACTTGTGACCAACTGGGCAGACCTGACGACCGGCAAGCGCATCAAGCACCTACGAGGGTCCGACCTCACGCAGCAGGGTCTAGCGGAAGCTGCGGGCGTCTCGTACGCGCTCATCCAGAAGGCCGAGCAGGATCGGGGCGAACTGTCCGTCGGTTCCCTGCTCAAGCTCGCCGCCGCGCTCCGTACCGACGTGGCCGTGATCCTCGGACAGCAGGCACCGCGCCGCGGCATGGACCGCGACAGCCGGACCGCGCTCCGACAGCTGTCCGACGCTGTGCACGAGAGCGCGCTCGGCGAGTGGGGAGACCTTGACGAACCGAGCAGTGTCGACGACCTCGCCCGCGCGCGCGACCTCGCGTGGGCCGCGTACTGGGACAGCAACACGCCCCGCGTGGCGACCCTCGCCTCGCAGGTGCTCATGGAAGGGCAGATGCGGTACTCGGCGGCGACCGGCGACGAACGCGACCGCCTGGCGCCGATCCTCGCCAGCACGTACCGCGTCGCAGCCTCGACCGCGAACGGCTTCGGACACCGGGACCTTGCCCTGTCCGCGCTCACGTCCGCGAAGCTACTCGCGAAGCGGGCCGGCGACCCCGTCATGGGCGCGCTGCTGGAGTCCACCCTGTCGTGGATCTACCTCCGCGGCGCGAAGATGCCGCGGGCTGTCTCTGTCGCGGAGCGCGCCGCCCTCGCGATCGAGCCGTCGTTCAGCCGGCCGTCCCAGCCGGAACTACTCGCGTACGGTCGGCTGATGATCTCGGCTGCCGTGGCGGCGTCGAGGCGTGAGGACAAGAGCGCGGCCGACGACTACATTTCGCAGGCGCACGCCGCCGCGGCGAGACTCGGCACCGACGTGAAGCTGTACGGAACGTCGTTCGGGCCGACGGCGGCGAAGACGGAAGCGGTCGGGATTCACGTCGCGCTGAAGAACTACGGGCGGGCGCTCCAACTCGCCGGGCAGCCGGACATGCAGCGTCTACCGGCGAGCATGTCGAAGGTGGCGCGGAACCGGTACAAGCTCGATGTTGCCCTCGCGCAGTGCTCGGCTGGCCTGTACGACAAGGCGGCTGACACGCTGGTCGAGGTCGGCCTCGATGCGCCGGAGTGGGTGAGGCATCAGGCGTTGCCAGGGGTGATCGGGCAGCGGATCGCGAAGGTGTCGACGGCGAGGGTGCGGAACATCAGCGAGTTGATCGGCGTCCCGTTGATCGCATGACGCCTACGGAGCGTAGGAGTTCACCGCACACCGAGTGAGTCCACTCCTACGCTCTGTCTCTTCACCATGAGTGATCGCGGCACCACTATTGGCGCATGGTCAGCACTGAGAGCGGATCAAAGCAGGGGTCAACTCCGGTTCGCAGGACAGAAGGCGAGCGGAAGCGGCGGCAGGCGCTCGCCGACGGCGCCACCGGCATCATGCCGGGCGAGGCCAACGCGCCGAAGGGCGTCGACCGCTTCCGTGTCGTGATCTACCTGTGTGCCGCCGCGAACACCAGCCTCACCGCACCGCGCCGGGAGTGCACCGAGTACGCCGCCGCGTTCGGCTGGGAAGTCGCCGACGTGATCGAGGACCGGTTCGGCCTGCTCCCGCCTGACGGGCGCGACGGCCTCGCGCGAGCCCTCGACATGATCGAGGCGAAGGAAGCCGGCGCCGTCCTCACCCCGTGGCGGTCGATGATCTCGACGGTGCCGCAGGAGTACGACGAGGTCGCCCGCGACGTAGAGAAGCGCGGCGGGTTCCTTCACGTGATGGACTCCGACCGGCCCCGCCGTCGCCTGCCATGCTGAGCGCGGCGGCCATGCTGGAAAACGTCACCGCGGGTTTCTGGTGCGAGTGGTGGTACTACGACTCGACCGCGCCGGACCCGCGCCACGTACAAGCCTTGCCCGTTGCCGCGCCGCAGAACGCGTTGCGGTGGGCCCGGGTCGGACTCGGCGTCATCGCGTCGGCCCTCGACGAACCGGCGTCGTCGTACGCGTTCGACTGGCTGGGCTCGGACCCGCGGCAGGCCGAGCAGCAGCTCGCCCGCGGGGAGCCGTTCACATTCACCGTGACGTGCCGCGAGACGCGGTTCGAGTGGACGGCCCGCCCGGCCACGTTCCTGCCACTGATCGGCGGCATACCTCGCCCGCACGGCGCCCGCGGGGGTGCGCCGTGGGAGTGAAGCCAATGGAGCTGTGGGCCCGCTTCACGTTCGAGCGTGGATCGTGCCACCGGTGCGAGCGTACGGGGCTGCCTGTGGCGGAGCTGGGCACGATGGAGGCCCGGGGCCTGACAGTGCCGTTCCGGGCCTGTCACTGGTGCATCTTCCGTATCGAGCAACTGCATTGGGTCGAGGCCGAGCGGGCTCGACTGCGTGCCGGTGGGCCCCTGCCGGAGCAGCAGGCGCGCCCCCATCCTAAGCGGCGGGCGTTGTGCGTGCCCGGAATCCCGCTGCGCATCGGGCGTCTGCTCAAGGCGTCCGCCTAGTCTCCGCCTCTGCCGGGCTCGACGTAGGGTCGCCCGGTCGAGGCGGGTTGCAAGAAGCACCACCAGGAGCACGACCTACAGGGAGGTAGGAACGTGGAAGCTCAGCCGTGGATCATCAGTGCCGACGAGGGGAACCCGCAGGACGACAGCGACAGCGGCAACAAGCACGGCGGCGGCGGTTCGGACGAGGGCGGCAACACCTCGGACGGCTCCGGCCCGGCGGACGGCAACTGAGTGAGCACCCAGGAAGTGAAGGAGGCCGGCCCCGCAGGGCTGGCCTCCGGCCTGATCGAAAAGGGCGCCCTCGTCTCTGACTGGCTGCCCGCGTTCAAGGCTGTGCCGCGTGATCTGTTCGTACCCGACCGGCTGTGGCCGGGTACGGCCGGAGGGAACCGGCAAGGCGACCTCGTCGACCGGAACACAGACCCGGCGCGGTGGTGGGGGCTGGTCTACAGCGACCGGCCGCTCACGACGCAATGGGACGACGGCGCGCACAGCGGCGACGGCAAGGGCCGGTCGCCGACCTCGAGTAACAGCATGCCCACGATGGTGTTCTCGATGCTGCGCGAGCTCAGTGTCGAGCGTGGGTGCCGCGTGCTCGAAATCGGCACCGGCACGGGCTGGAACGCGGCGCTGCTTGCGTACCGGCTCGGGCCCGACAACGTCGTGACGGTCGAGGTCGATCCGGTCGTCGCGGAGGAGGCACGGCATCGGCTCGACGCGGTCGACCTGCTGCCCGTGTCCGTCGTCGGCGACGGTGCGCAGGGCTACCCGGACGGGGCGCCGTACGACCGGATCATCGCGACGTGTGGCCTGTCGCGGGTGCCATACGCATGGGTCCAGCAGGCGAGGCCCGGCTCGGTGATCGTCGCCCCGTGGGGCCCGCCGTATGGCGGGCAGGGCGTCGTACGGCTGACAGTGGACGAGGACGGTACGGCATCCGGTCCGCTGGTGATGTCGTCGGCGTTTATGCGGCTACGCGACCAGCGCGACCGGTTCCCGCCGACGGCGTCGTTCCCGGGCGCCGAGCAGTGGCCGGCCGACGGCGAACGGCGCACGTCGACACTGTCGCCCGACGACATGGGGGCGTGGTTCCACATGTTCACGCTCGGTGTGCAGCTGCCGGACGTGTTCTGTCGCGTCGAGTGGGGCGAGGGCAGCGCGTACCGGCTGTGGCTGCTGGAGATGTCCGGCCGCTCGTGGGCGACGGCGGACTACGCGGACGGCCGGAGCGAGTACGAGGTCGTCGAGTACGGGCCGCGGCGGTTGTGGGCTGAGGCTGAGGCCGTCATGTCTTGGTGGCGCGAGCAGGGCGAGCCGCGGTTCGAGCGGTACGGCCTGACAGTGACGCCGCAGGGCCAACACGTGTGGCTCGACCGGCCCGACAACTTGGTACCCGTGCGGGTGCCGTAGAGCTTCGCCGCGTCCCGTTCCCCCGTGCGGGACGGGCGAAGAGCAGGGCCCCCGGTGGGCGCAAGCTGGGGGCCCTGCGTGAACGCAGAAAGCGCCCCCACCGGCCGCTGTAGGCCGCGTGGGGGCGCTTTCTGGCGTCACTTGACGAGCTGCCACATGGAGAGGATGAGGCCGCACAGGGCGACCAGCGCGGCCACGGACGGCAGGGGCCACCGGCCGCGTTCGAGGGCGTCGAGACGCTGCTCGGTGCGCCTCTGGCGGTCGGTCTCGCCACGCTCAACCGCGTCGAGACGCTGCTCCTGGTCAGCTAGCCGTTGCTCGGTCTGGTCGCTGCGCTGCACGAGCAGGGCGAGGGACCCGTCGACGCGAGCGAGCCCGACCTCGACAGCGGCGCGCAGCCTCTCAAGCTCGACCGCTACTTCGGTCGGGGAATCGGTCACGGTCGGTCGGCTCCCTCGCCGACCGGGCCGAGGCCGAGTCCGATGCGGTCGAGCAGGGCCTCAACGGACGGGAGCGCCATCACGCGGGCGAGGCCGCCCGCGACGGCGAGGGCGCCCGCGACCCACGGCAGGGACTCGGGTATGCCGGCCGCGTCGATGATGGCGGGCAGGGCGACGGCGAACGCCACCACCCCTTGCAGGATCGTGCGCACGGTGCGCTTCGCGGCGTCACTCATGGTGGTGCCTCTCTTCGTGAAGTGGGGGACGAGCCACCGGTTCTCAGGCGTCGTCGCGGTCGGGGACTAGCCGGACCGTCACGGACTCGATGGCGGCCTCGATGCGGGCAACCAGCGCGTCAACGTCGACCGCCGCGTCGCGGGAGGCGAGGGCCTTCGCGAGTTCGGTCACGGCGGCGGCCTGGGCGTCGAGCTTCGCGAGGATCTTCGTCGAGTTGTCGGCGGCGAGGTGGGCGTACGCGTAGCCGGACCCGAGCGCGGTGCGGACGCTGATCTCGCCGTCCTGCAACCCCTTCTGCTTCGGGAACGTCTTCGGAACCCATGCGCCGAGCTTCACGGCGTCGTCGAGCTTCATCTCGTCTTCCTCCTGGTGCTGGGCGCCGCCGGCCCACGCGCGCAGCGCGGCGCGGTCGGCGAACTGGCCGATGTTGGTGTCGATGGGGCGGTCGGTGTACTGGTGGAACAGCCACTTGGCCTGT
Organism: Streptomyces albus subsp. albus; assembly: GCF_000725885.1. Taxonomy (GTDB): domain Bacteria; phylum Actinomycetota; class Actinomycetes; order Streptomycetales; family Streptomycetaceae; genus Streptomyces; species Streptomyces albus. Next base: position 355,257 of record NZ_JODR01000001.1, read on the forward strand.
ACGCCGGGTTGGCCCGCGCTCACTCCGTAGTGCGCGATCCACAGCGCGTCGCCCGCCTGCGAGGTGGTGTCCCGGCGGCGCCAGTAGTCGACGTTGCAGTACAGGCCGACGCGGTGCGTCTCCCCCCGGAGCTTCTTGACCTCGGCGATGAACTGGTCCTTGTCCGCGCAGCTCACGCGCGGGTCTTCCCAGTCGGCCCACAGCGGGTCGCCCTCGACGCTGGCGGCCTGCTCGACGAAGTACGCGGCTTGGGCCTTCATGTCGCCGGGGCGTAGGAAGTGGTAGAAGCCGGTGACCAGCCCGGCGGCGCGGGCCCGCTGCGCCTGGGCGCGCATCTTGGGGTTCGTGTAGCTGGTGCCCTCGGTGGCCTTCACGAACACGAAGTCGAGGCCCTTCGTGCTGTAGGTGGTCGGCTGGTACGACGACACGTCGATGCCGCGCACGGTCATGGTGCTGCTCCTTGGGCATGAAGAAACGCCCTCGGCGCGGTGCCGGGGCGTGCGGTCGGAACGTGCGGGGCTACGCGGGCGGCGTGATCGTCGGGTCGTTGCCGTAGCTGACGGTGCCCTTGGGGACCGAGGCGCCGCGCCCGCCCGTGATCCGGTTCAGCGTCACGTTGGCGTGCGAGGTGCCGCCGCTCGTGACGTTGATGCCGAACGTCGCGCCGGCGTTCGCCGCCCGGATGAAGTTCCCGTTGATTTGCGTTGCGTCGCCGTCGGACCGGATGCCGTCGCCGCTGTAACCGCTGATTATGTTGTTCGAAATGATCACGCCGCCGGCCTGTTTCGCGCCGGATGAGGTCTGAACCTCGATGGCGCCGTACCCGCTGCCGCCTACGTTGTTGAGCACGTTGCCAGTGATCAGTACGCCGTCGGACTTGGTCTTGCCGGACGTGACCATGATCCCGGACCGGTAGCCGGAGCGGTTGGTGCCGCCGATGGTGTTGTCGGCGATGATCGAGTCGTACCAGTCGTACGCGTGCACGCCGTAGACAAGCGTGTCAGCGATCGTGTTGCCGTGCACGGTGATGCGCCGGTAGACGTTGCTGGTGTTGCTGGCGTGCGAGCCGACCAGCGCGCCCCACGGGCCGCACACGTCCGAGGGGCCCGTGTAGCAGCCGGTGATGATGATGTCCCGCGAATGGGTGCCGTCGTACGGCAACCCGCCTTCCAGCCCAGCGGCGCCGAGTGCGGCGTCGATCTGGATTGCCTCGGTGGTCTGCGGGCTGTCGGGCTTGGGGACGCTGCCCTCGAACCGGCAGTGCGCCACCGTCGCGTTGCTGATCGCGTTGAGCTCGATGGCGTGGTTGTTGGGCTGGTTGATCACGCGCACGTGGTCGAGGGTGATCCGTTCGGCGTGGGCGAAGGCGAACATGTTCCCGCTGCCGGTCTTGGCCGGGGCGTTGCCGTCCCAGGTGCCGCCCGAGACCCGGATGGTGCCGTGCCCGGAGTAGCCGGCGTGTTCCTCGGTGCCGTCGAAGTTCTGCACCAGCCGCGCCGAGAGGTTGAGTCCGCGGCGGATCACGGCCCCCTCGTCGGCGGCGATCGTGACGCCGTCTTGCACGTACAGGCACGGCGCCGGCCACTCGCCGCGGGCCGAGTCCATCAGGTACACACCGGCCGGTACCCGGACGGTGCCGCCGCCGGCCGCGGCGGCGGCGTCGAGCGCGGCCCGGAACGCTGGGGCGTCATCGGTGGCGCCGTCCCCGGCCGCGCCGAACGCGCGCACGTCGAAGTGCGTGCTGCCGCTGCTGATCGGCGGAATCTGCGTGGAAGGGACCTTGCCGGAGGCGTCGAGGGAGGCCACGCCGCCGGGTGTGCCCTGCGCTGTGGTGGGGATGGCGCCCACGTCAGCCGCGGTGTAGGTGGGCCGCTGTGCGGCGGCGAGGGTGCCCGTGTCGTCGAGCTGGGCGACGCCGCCCGGTGACCCCGGGGCGGTGTCCGGCACGGCGCCTACGTCGGCTGCGTTGAGGATGATGTCGGGGCCCAAGTCGCCGTTCACGCTGTTCACGCTGCCGTCACCTGGGTCGCCCTTCGGCCCTTGCGGGCCCTCGGGCCCCTGGGGCCCCTGGGGACCTTCCGGTCCCTGGGGGCCTGCGGGCCCGGGCGGGCCGACGAGCGAGTCGAGCCACTGCACGGGCGTACCGACGAAACCCTCGGCGACCGCGATCTCGTAGGCGCTCGCGCCGCGTACGTAGTTCGGCTTGCTCGGGTCGGTCGGGGCCACGTCCGCGAGGTCGACCTCCGGGTCGTCCTGCGGGAGCAGGAGAGAGTACGAGCGGTTCGACGCCACCCCTTCGAGGGCTTCCGTCACGGTGTACGTCCAGTCGACCGGGTCCATGCCCGGGGCGTCGGTCGCCGGCAGGACCACGGAGACAGCGCCCGAGGCGTCGAGCGGTGCCTCGACGGGGCCGGCGAGCATCACGTCGGCCCCGCCGAAGGTGAGCAGCGCGGGGGCCCTGAACGTCACCTTTCCCTTGAGCGGGTCGCCGTTCGGTCGCAGGTAGCGGGCGGTGACGGTCACGGACGGGATGGACTCAGGCAGCGATGCCAAGAGCGGGTCTCCTTACGGGGCGGCGGAGGTGGGCGGTGCGGGGGCGAGGGCGGACGGCGCCTCGTCAGCGGCGAAGGTGTTCCGCGTGTAGGCCGACAACACGGTCGTCTCGACGGTGCCGGCGCCCCTGGTGCGGTGGTCGATGCGCCAGGTCACGTAGTCGAGGTATTCGAGACCGACCAGCGGATAGGTCACCTCGCGCAGTGTCGAGGTGTCCGCGGCGGCGTCGTACTCGGCGAGGATGCGCTCGACGCCGTCGGGCGGGGTCATCACGACGCGCACCTGTCCGCCGCCTGCGCCCGCGTAGGTGACCAGCCGCAGGTATGCGACCGCATTGTGCACGGGCCCGGCGCCCCGCCAGCCGATCAGATAGCCGGTGGAGCTGGTGACTTGGGCGCTGGTCGGGTACAGCGGGACGGGCATCCACGGGCGGCCCAGGAACCCGGGCGCGTGCGCGTCGTCCATCAGGATGATGTGTCCGTCGCGGCTCCATATGCGGATCATCTGAGCGTCGGTGCCGCTCTCGTCTCCCACGGTCAGCGCGCGGGTCCCGTCGTCGCGGCCTATGCCGACGCCCCAGTCACCGTCGGGCGTCTCCCCGACGATGAACGTCCGGTACCCGTCGGGGGTCTCGGCTTTGAGCTGTCCGCCTCGGCCGATCACCACGTCACCAGCGGTTACGGAGTCGAGAGCGGGCCGGATCTGCGACCGGCCCCGGATGGTGCGCACTTCCCGCTCCAGCTTCGCGATGCGGTCGAGCAGGTCACGCGGGACGGCGGCCATCAAGGCACCTCCAGATACAGCTTTGCCGTCTCGGGCCGGCCCCGTTCGGGCGGGCTGACGGACATGCCGACGACGCGATACCGGGCGCTGAGCGTGTCCGGGTGCCACAAGTCGCGGATACGGACGCGGACGGTCGCCCCGACGAGCGCAGGGCTGACCACTCCCCCGAGCAGCACCTCGATTTCGGGTATCTGACCGGGACGGCGGGATGCGGCGAGATCGGCCCGCGCGTGGCCGTCGAGGATGCTCTGATCCTCAACAGTGGTGTAGTCGCTGGTGCCATCGAGCCGCGGCCACCCGGTTGCGATGTCCTGCTCGGCGACCAGCAGGGGGGAGGTGAGCGGGACGCTGTCCTCGGTCTGGTTGCGGTTGATGCTCGCGCCCCGTGTCTGCCACGTGGTAGCCATCTCGGTGGCGTCCATGGGCCAGGCGTAGGACAGGACCGGTCCCGGATGGTCGAGCACCACGTCGGCCGCGCCGGTGTGTAGCACCGGGTAGCCGAGCTGGAGCCGCCGGGCGCGGGTGCGGTCGTCGGCCCGGTAGCTCGCGATGCGCCACTCGAAACCGTCTTCCGCGGCGGCGAGTTCGTCGAGCAGGTCGCCGATGGTGTGGAGGTCGTAGCGGCTGTACGCGCGGTCCCGCAGCACTCCAGACAGCCCGGGGTCGGCCACGATGCCCAGGTCACCGCCGGGGGCGGACTGGGCATAGGCGAGCAGGTCGCGCGCTATGTCGAGCTGGTCGCGGCCGGTCACGGCGTAGTCGTCGTGCAGCAGCCGGCGGTAGAGGTAGGACTCCCAGCCGCCGGCCTGGATCTCCGCGCCAAGGAAGCCGCGGGCGTCGGACGAGAGGTTGAGGGTCCACAGGATGCCGCCCCACCAGATGTCGGGCCCGCGCTCGACCCATACGCCAGTGCGGCCCGGGGTGAGCGCCTGCCGCGCCCGCGCGGCGAGCCGGGCGTTCGGGATCGGCACGGTGCCACGCATGCTGCCGGTCTTGCCGATGTAGTCGTCGAGACTGAGACCCTGCACGGGCAGGGAGTCGACGAGCCGGTCGGTCATCAGGTCGCACAGCAACAGCCGGTAGGCGGTTGAGGGGGTCGGGATCACGTAGGCCCCCTCTCGGGTCACTGCACGTAGGTCGCTGAGACGCGCATGTTGTGGCCCTTGGCGAGCACGATGTTCGGCGACCACGTGCGGAGGTAGATCTGTCCGTCGGACTCGACGCGGGCGCTGCCGTCGCCGTAGCCGTCCGTCGCGATGGCCTCGACGCTGAACGGCGGACGCCACCCGCCCGGAAGCGAACCGATGAACGTGTCGGGCAAGTTGGTCTTGTCGACGAGATCGCCGCCCGTGCGCTCCAAGTACACGGAGAACGTCACGACACCGCTCCTGCGGCGGGCGGCGAACGTGTTGATCTTCCATCCCGTGCCGACGGCGAAACCCGAGGTGGTGCTCTCGGCGGGGATCTCCGGCGGCCGGTAGGTGCGCCAGGCCGTACCGTCCCACCGTTCCAGCACGCCGGCGCGGTCCCTGTACTGGCCGTCGTAGGTGCCGGCGCCCTCACTGCGCGGGTGCGGGGTGATCCCGCCGACGGCGACCGTGTACCGGCGCCGGTCGGTCAGGGCCGACGCCCAGTCGATGCCGCCCGTCGAGGATGACGCGCCGGCCCGTACACGCACGTCCCACAGCGGGAGCGAGGCGGGCGGCAGCGGCGGCGCCGTCGGGGCGCCGGACGCCTCACCCTGCACGATCTCGACCACGGCAAGGGTCTTGCCCTCGGTGTCGTACATGCCGTCGTAGATGCGCAGGATGACGGTGTCGATCCGGTCGAGCGCGTCACCCGGGGCGAGGGTGACCAGCTCGGGCGCGTCCAGCGCGACGGGGTACGGGCCCTGGGCGGTGGTGCCCTGGACCACGGCCCGGCCGATACCGATGCGCACGGACATGGCGCCGGCCGGTGTGGCGACCAGCGGGGAGCCGCCCGGGATCACGCCGCTGCGGCTGGTGAGCTCTGCGGCGGGGGTCACCGTGCCGACGGGCGCGAGGCGAGTCTCCTCTCGGGTCTGCCCGGTGGGCAGCAGCCATGCGGCGCGCACGGTCATGAGAAAGGGCTCCTTACCAGTAGGCGGACCGGTAGCGGACGGTCACGGACGCGGCAGGGGTGCCGGTGCCGCGCAGTACGAGGGCCGTCTCGCCCGGGGGAAAGGTGAACGTGGCCTCGGGCACGCTGCGGGCGGTCGCCGCATAGAGCCTGCTTGCGGTGCCGTTGAGCGTGGCCGTGCCGGCGAGGGTGTCGACGACGAGCAGGTCGTCGGAGTCGAGCGGGAGGTCGTATTCGAGGGCGTCACCGCTGTTGATGTTGGTGAGCGAGGGGCGCGCCATCGGCCCCCGGAACTCGATCACGGGGTGCGTGCTGGCGGTCCCCCCGTTGGTGACGGTGAGGGCGCCGGACTCCCCGGGCGCCCCCCAATCGAGCGGCCAGGCCAGCGGCCAGGCGAGGCCCGGCTCGGGCGAGGGCAGCCCGGCGCTCGCGGTCTGCTCGTCGAGCGCGTACCGGCGCGGGTCCGTCGCCTCCCACTCGACCGCGCCGTCGACCACGGTGCCGGTGTTGTAGCCCTTGCCGACGGGCAGGTCGCGGCGCGTGCAGCGGGCCCAGCACAGCAGCGGCCCCCGCTCATCCAGCCAGATCACGAGCGGCAGCTCGTCGACCACGGGAACCGTGCCCGATTCGAGCGCGCCGACGACGGCGCCCAGCTCGGCCGCGCGCCCGCGCACGACCAGCCCGTCAAGGCCGATCGTGCGCGACTGCGCCAGCAGCGTGCCAGGGAGCGCGCCGTGCGCGTCCGGGCGCTGAACCGTGCCCGAATCAAGCGCGGGGAGTTCGCCCCAGCCGGTCAGCTTGGCCCACCGGTAGGGTGTGCCGCGGCCGAGCAGCAGGCCGCCGTACTGAACCTGTCCGCGTCGGGTGACAAGGTCCCCGAGCACTGTCACCCCCTCGCCTTCGCGGCCCACGCGAGTGCTCTTGCGTTGTCCTCCGGGCTCCCGTTCTCTGCGGCGTGCCAGTGCTCGACGTGCACCATCGGGCCGGCCTGCCCGCCCGCGGGGCCGGGGCCCCACGCTTGCGCGGCAGGCGTCCCGGCGAGCTGCATGCGCGGGACCGGCGGAGGAGTCACCAGCGACCGCATTGCGGAGTCCAGCGGCCCCCGGCCGGACTCGATGCCCCGGACGATGCCCGCAGGAATCCACCGGCCCACCGATTGCGCCATCACGCGCGAGGGCGAGTGAATACCGAGCGCTTTCGCGATCGGCCCAGGGATCATGTTCTTCGCGAACGAAATCAATTTACTCTTGAGCCAAGATCCCATGGACTTGATTCCGGACAGCAGGCCCCGGATCACGTCCTTGCCCTTCCCGATAAGCAGGTTCTTCGTGTCGCCGACGGCGCGCACGAGACGGTCAGGAAGTCCGCGAGCCCAGTCGACCGCCTCGCGGAATTTGCGCACCAGCCAGTCTTTGAAAGCCTTACCGGCGCGCGCTGCCACATCGGACAGCTTCTTTGCCAGCGGTCCGACTTTCTCGGCCAACCACGAAGGAATATTCGTAAACCAGTCGATCAGGCCGCGCCACTTCGATTTCGTCTTGTCCACGGCCCACTGCCACCCATCGGCGATGAGCTGGCCCACGAACTTGAGAGCCATTTTCAGCGTGGCTTTGAGCAGTTGGAGGGCGCCTTTGACGACGGCGATCAGCATGCCCCACATGCCGCCCGTCACGTCCTTGATGCCCTGCCACACCTTGCCCCAGTCGCCAGATATCAGACCGGTGACAATCTCGATGATGCCTTTAATGTACTGCATCGCAGCGGACACATATTCGCCGATGGCGCCCCAGACGACACGGGCGATTTCCATGATGCTGTCACCGTGCTTAGTCCACGTCTCGTCAATGAGAGTGACGACATCTTGGATTATCTGTGCGACCTGTCCGAGTGCTTCGCCGACCTTTTCGCCGAGGCCGCCTTTGGAGCCTTCGCCCGAGAAAGCTGCGCTGATCTTCCCGAAGACGCCTTGCAGCTTCTCAAGGTGGGGGGCGATCTCCTCCCAGAATTCCCCCAGCTTCTTGCCGATGCCTGAGAAAGCGCCGCCGAAGTTCTGCCGGAATTTTTCAAGAGCGGGCAGGACTTTGCCGCCCAGGAATTCCACGAATCCCTGTTGAAGGGTCCGTTTGAACTTCTCGACCTTCGTGCCCGCGTTGTCCCGCAGCGAGTTACCCATCTTGTCGGCAGCGCCGCCGACTTTCCCGAGCGCGTCAGCAGCCGACGACGGGTCAAGCGCCATAAGCGCTTTCTGTGTGTCCTCCGACTTGGTGCCGAAGAGCGTCAGGGCGAGCGTTGACCGCTCGGTCGGGTCTTTGATTTTCCGGAGGCCGTCGAAGACCTTATCGAGCGCTTCTTTCGCCTTCGGGCCACCCTTGGAAAAAACCCGCTGCATTTCTTCGCCGGACAGGCCGATCGCGGCAAACGCCTTGTTCGCCTCGTCGCCACCGCCCTGCGCGATCAGGACGAACTCTTTCAGCGAGTCGGCGACAACATCGGTATCGCGCGCACCGGCTTTGAGGCCCTGCGACATGAGCCCGGTCGCGGTCTTGGCGTCGATACCGAGCTGACGGAACTGAGTGGAATACTCGTTGAACGTGTCCATCAGGTCGTCAGCGCGCGGCCCCATTTTCTGCATGCCGCGCGTCATCACGTCCAACGCCTCGTCTGCGTTGGGCGCGAGTTTCGTTTTCATGATCTGACCGACAGCATTAGCGGTCTGCCCGAGATCCAGATCGAACGTCGACGCCAAATCCGAGACCTTAGTCGAAATGGATTCGATCTGAGCGTTCGTCGCGCCAGGCGGGAGCAGACCCGAGCGCATCGTCGCGGAAATCGCGTCCGCAGCGCCCTGGAAGTCCTCCGTGACGGCGTTCGCGTACATGGAACCGGCGATCTCGCCGTACTTCTTCGCCTCGGCGGGGGTGGCGCCGAGCTGGGCGCCCAGACGGCCCACGATGCGGGACTGGTCCAGCGCCTCACCCATGGCCATGACCAGTGCGGCGCCGGCCGCCGCGCCCAGCGCAGCAGCACCCCCGGCCACAGCGGCCTTCATGCCCTGGAGCCGGCCGCCGATCTTCTCGCCGGCGCCCGCAGTGCCATCGGCGGCACCGTCGCCGAGCGCGGCGCCCCCCTCATGGCCGGCCGCGGCGAACTGCCCGTCGAGGCCGGACAGGGCACTGTCGGCGCCGCGCGACACACCGTCGCCGAGCTGCTGCCCCGCCGCGCGGCCCGCGCGCGCGGCCTCCTCGCCCATCTGTTGGCCGGCCGTGCGTACGCGGCCCTCGGCTCGGGTGAGACCGGACGACATGCCCTCGTCGTCGACGGTCACAAGCGCGGTGAGCTCTCCCACAGTCAGCGCCACGGGCACGCACCCCCTATGCAGTTGTGGTTGTGCGGCTCGCCTACGCGGTGAGCCGGGCGATCTCGTTCGGGTCGGTCACGTGCCGCGGCGTCGAGCGCCACGCGCGCGCGAACCGGGACTCGGGCGGCAGGGAGCCGAGCAGCACCAGGAACCGGCGCAGGCTGAGGGCCGCGAGCTGGTCGGCGCTGAGGTGGTGGACGGCGGACAGGTCACCCTCAACCGCAGCCCAGTGACGGACTACCGCCGACCAGAACTCTTCCGCTTCCTGTTCCTGTTGCCGCTCCGCGGCCGTGGGGCTTTTCCCGGGCCGTCCTGCTCGTCGTATAGGCGGCGGGCGCGCTCCAACGACATCGAGCCGGGCACGGACGTGTTGGCGATCGCCCAGGCGAGGACGATGCCCATATGCCGGTCATCGACGTTCCGACGGATCAGCTCATCGACCAGCCCGGACGGCAGCAGCGCGCCAAGCAGGCTCTGAATGTCTTCGGGGTCGGCGGACTCGCGCACGCGGTGCATCTGCACCTGAATGAGGGCCGGGAGCCGCGACGGGAGCCGCCATTCGCGGCCGAACATGCGGAACGGCATACCGTCGTGTCTCGGTTCGATCCGTTCCTCGGCCCAGAAGGCATCCCAGTCGGCCGTATCCGGCCGCTCGTCGTGCTCCTGGTCGTGCAGCTCGCTCACTGCGCCACCACCGCGACCTTCGACGGGGCGCCGCACCGGGTGATCGTGACACCCCAGGACGTTTTCGCGTTGTGCTCGCCGCCGACCTCGCCAGGGGTGGCCGTCGCCTCCCACACCGTCCACTCGGTCTGGTCCTTGTGCCGGTAGCGGAAGCGGTTCCGGCTCGCTTCGCCGACACCGGTGGTCCACACGGTGTCGACGTACTGCTGTGCCGGGTCCTGCGCTCCCGTGGTCGCCGAGTACAGCCCGGTGAGCTCGATCGTGGCGCCGCGCTGCATGATGTCTTGCTCGTACTGGCCGTCGCTGTCGTTCGTGGTGGTGTCGGCGACCTCTTCGTTCTCACCGCGGTTGAGCGTCCAACTGTTGACCTTGGTGAGCGTCAGCCACGTCTCGGTGGCAGCGTCCTCGTCCTCGACCTCGAAAATCCAGTCGCGGGCGCTGATGGGGCGTCCCATGGGTGTCCTCCTGTGGGCATGCGTGGGCGCCCCACAGGCGGGGCGCTGCGGGGTGTTGCGGGTGGTGTCCTACGCGCGGTGCGTGGCGAGCACGTCGTACTCGACGGAGACGCGTACGACGTGCTCGTGCCGGCCGGTGCCGTCCGGGCCCATTGGCGAGGGCGTCGTCGCAGTGCAGATGATCACGGGCGTGCCGTCCGGTAGGACGGTGTCCGACAGCCCGTTCACCGCGTCGTACATGTCGTACGCGCGGGCGTAGGACACGCGCGGGTCTGTCGTACCGCGCACGCGCACCTGCACGAGGATGGCGTCGTACGCGATTGCGGCGTTCTGCGGGCCCGCGTCGTACGCGGTGAGCGACACGGCCTGGTCGGGCGTCGGGGGCATGGTGCCGACGAACGTGTCACCGGCCGTGCCGGTCTCGTCGTACGACAGCAGGCCGAGCGATTCGAGCAGCAGCGCGAGGCCGTGTACGACGCTCACCGCAGGGCCCGCCGAACTTGGGCAGCGATGATCTGCTGCATGGTCGCGGCCTCCTCGTTCAACGGCTGTTCGAGGTACTTGGGGCCTCGGCCGGCGTCGTGCCGAAGCGTCATGTCCTCGTGCTGCCGCACGGCGTACGGGGTGTCGTACGCCACGGCGCCCGTGAGCTGCTGCTCGTCGACCGTCGCCGTGCCGGACCGTTCGAGGGTGCCCTCCTCGATGGGGACGCGGGCCCGCGAGACCTGTAGCAGGTGCTCGACCGCGAGGCGCACGCCCCGGGCCGCGCCCGCGTGCGCGCGGCCCTCCACAGCCTGTGTGTTCCACCGGATACGGGCATGCTGTGTCACTCGCACATCACCTCGACGGATTCGGGCACGGGCAGTCCGGGCGCGGAGTGATGGGCGACGGTGAGCGCGCGCGTGATCCGGCCGGACGGCAGGGTGAGGCGGGACTCGGCTGGGCAGTCGAGATCCGGCTCGGCGATGATCTGCGCTGTAGAGGTGACCTCGCGGCCCTCACGGTCGCGGACGGTGCGCACCGTCTCGGCGACCAGGGCGCGCACCGTGACCGGGGGCCCGTACGTCGGCCCGTACGCGGAATCGCCGAGATACGGCTCGACAGCCACCGTGTGCCGCAGCAGCCACCCGGGGACGCCGGTCACCAGATCACCCCCGGCAGCAGACCGGCCCGCCGAAGCGCACGGTGCGCGCGGGGGGCGAGGTCCACATCGCCCGCGGCCGTCGGCCCGTCCTTACGGCCGGACAGGGACACGGGCCCAATGGAGACGCTGTCCCACCGGCCGGCCGCCCCGGTGCCGTCGTCGCCCGTGGCGAGCTGGTACTCGACCTGCGCGCACGTGGCGTTGGCGAGGGCCTGCACGACGGCCGGGTCGGTGGGCATGCCCGTCTCGTCGGTGCGGTAGACGGCTGACAGGAGCGCGTCGTCCACGTCCTCACTGGCGCGGGCGAGCAGCCGCTCGGCGCCGGGCGGGGCCGGCTGCCCGGTCCACGCCGCGAGCTGTTCGGGGGTGGCGTAGACACGGGGCACCGGTCATCCCTCCTTGGGCCTGCTCCGGGCACGCCCGGCCGTCTTGGCGTCGTCGGCCGTCTTGGCGTGCTGCTCCGGTGACGGCCGGGTCGGCGTGGCGTCGCCAGCGACGGGCTCGACGGTGTAGCCCTTCCGCAGGAAGTACGCGACGGCGTTCTCGTCGTCGGTCTCAGCTGTGCCACCAGCGAAACGGACGCCGGCGACCACACCTGAGAAGTCCGTGACCGGGGACGTGATCGTGTGCAACATGGTCGCCCCCTCAGCCCTTGGCCTTGCCCTGCGGACGCCTGCCGGCCTTCCCGCCCGACGGGCCAGCCGTCGGCCCGGAGGACGCCGCGGGGGACGCAGCCGGGCCGGTCGGCGTCTCCTGGTGATAGCGGCGCAGCATCATCACGCCCCTCCCTCGGTGGCGAGGGTGCCAACGCACACGCCCTCGTCGTCCAGCCGCTTCACCGCGTAGTGCACGTTCGTGGTGATCACGGTCGTGCGCTTGAGGATGTCGCGGTCGGTCTCCACGATCGGTCGACGCTTGTAGAGCAGGCCGAGCGAGTTGGTCTTGAGCATGAGGAACGTGCCCGCGGCGAGACGGTCGGTGACTACGACCGGAATCCCGGCCATGGCACCGATGGTGCCCGTGGTGACGGGGATCGAGGTCCCGAGCTTGGCCGCGTCGGTGAACTGGTTGTCGTCCCACACCTGCGTGCGCTGCGCGCTGTTGATGAAGATGCCCGCGAAGTCGGACGGATCGAACTCGTCGCCGAACATGGCGGCGGCGTGGTTGATCACCTTCCACGACAGGGCGGTCTCGGTGGCGGTGTACCGGTAGGGGGTGCCGCCGCCCTGTGCGGTCTCGTCGGCCTGTGCCTGGGCGATCAGGTCGGCGTCGACCTTGCGGGCGGCGAGGATGCCGAACTGCCGCTGCGCCTCGCCGCGCGGGTCGCCGAGCGCGGTCAACAGGGCCTTGTCGGTGATCTCGACAGCCTTGCCGGCTTCCTTGATGGTGGCCGAGCTGCTGCTCTGCCCCATCACGGACGTGCCCATGGGCACGGCCTCGGTCAGCTCGTCGAGGTCGCCGAGGCGCCCCCACTTCGGGAAGTTGATTGTGTCGCCGGGCTGTCCTTCGAGAGTGCTGTCGGTGAGGACGGCGGACGAGCCGCCCACGCGCACGGCCCCCTTGAACTTTGCCTGTGCCATGTCGGCCCACACCTCGGGGACGATCAGGTTCGCGGCCTTCGTCTCGGCCATGACGGTTACTCCTCACTGAGTGCCGGCGCGTTGCCGGGCGGTCGGGGTGCCCGGCGGGCGGCCGGGTCAGGAACCGGCGGCGAGGCGCCGGTACGTGTCGGGGTCGGACTGGTACAGCTCGGCCCGCGCCGCATAGTCCATGGCGGCGAACTGCGCGGGCGTGACGCCCTCGGACGGGGGCCCGGAGAACTCCGCCCCGCCGCGTGCCGGTCCGGCCGGCTGCCGCTGGGCGGCGAGTCGGGGGTTCGCCTCGACGGCGGCGGTAATCGCCGCGGCGATGGCGTCGGTGTCGGCCGGCTCGAGGTCGGCGACGGCGGCGGCGAACTGGCGGGAGTCGAGCAGCGCGTCGGGGTCGCCGCCTGCCTCCCGAGCGGTCCGGTAGACGGCGAGCTCGACGGCCGTCTGTCGGGCCCTGGCCTGCTCGGCGGCGAGCTGCTGCGCGAGCTGGTCGGGGTCCGGCGGGGTGTCGTCGTCGACGATGCCGAGCGCCTTGCCGATCTGCTGCGCGAGCTCAGCGCGGGCCTCGTCGGCGGCACGCTGCTTGGCGGTGACGCGTGACTTGCCCGCTTCCTTGCGAGCGTTGGCGAGCTCGGCCTCAAGGCGGGCGATCTGTGCGGCGGTGTCCTCGCTCTGCTGCTGCCGCTCACTGGACGGCTGCGCGGCGGGCGGGGCGGATATCGGCGCGGTGGTCGGGTCCTGCCCGCCCTCGCTGGCCGGGGCGCCCTGCTGGCCGGAGGTGCCGTTGTCGTCGCTCATGGTGCCCTCCTGGGGCTGGTCGGCCCGCTCCTGGCGGGCGTGTGGGCATAGCAGAAAGGGCCCGCACCTGGCGGGCCCGGCGTACATTGCTGATATGAGCCAATATGCGAGGCAGGTTGCCGGGCGGTGTCGCAGGTGTTCCGCCGGGCTGGTCCAAGAGATCAGAGAGTTTCGTACGTGGGGCCCGGATGTGATCAAAAAGCCGATCGGTGACCCGCACTGTCCCTCGTGCACGGTGGCCGAGTTGGAGGAGTTCGACAGGCAGAACCAGCCTGAATAGAGGCGGAGCGTCCGCCGGGGCCTTGCGGCCTGGCTATTCGGTGGGCTTCTGCCGGGCGAGTGGTCGAGTCTCTGCGTAGCCGCGAACCCACGCGCGGCGCAGGATCGAGCCGGACGGGTGCGGGCAGGTGGTCGGGCGGTCGCCGCGGCGGCCTGCCTCGCGGCCGGCGGTCACGGCCCGGACGATGTCCTCACGCGTCCCCACGGGCTACCTCCGGTTCTGGTGCTCGGCCTCATTCTGCCGGGCCCGCTCGGCGGCTGCCGACCGTATGCCGGTCGCCTTCTCGATGAACTCGGCTTGCGTCATACGTCCGTTGCGGGCCCACCACTCTTTGAGCTCGTCGGACGCGCGGGTGTAGGCGATCCTCGCCGGCCCCGAGAACAGGGTCGCCGGGTCGACGCCGTCGGCCTCGGCCCGCTTGTTGAGCAGGTAGCCGCGGCACGCCTCCTCGGCCTTGAGGTACTGGTCGTACACGTACTCGTCGTACAGGGCGCGGGCCTCGCGGCGCGTAATACGCCGCTCCTCGGGCTCCTGGTCGGAGGCGTCGGACGTGTGCGACAGGGCGTCGGACACGTCCGACCACGCGTCGTCGTCGGCGAGCCGTCCCCACTCCTCCGGGTCCGGCGCCGGGCGCACCGCTGCATCGAGCGCGTCACGGTCGGCCAGCAGGTCGACCACGGCATCGCCCGTGTCCGACGCGGCCGGCATAGGCACCGCGTCGCGGTGATCCATCTCGGCAGCGATCCGGGCGAGCTCGCCCTCGTCGGCGTACTGCATGCACCACGCGAGATCGTCGTCGGACACGTCCGACAGATCGTCGGCCAGCCGTCCGCCCGGGAAGTGCCGGGCGAGCATGTCGCGCCGGCGGGCCTCGGCCGCGAGATCCGCCAGCGTGCCAGGGTCGGCAGCGCGGGCCCGCGTGGCGAGGTCGGCATCGGACAGACGCGCCAGCTCGGGCCGCACACCGGGCAGGCGCGCGGCTAGGTCGCGCCGGTCCATCTCCGCCATGACGGCCAGGAGATCCCGCTCGTTGTCGAGCAGGGGCACGGCACGGGCGAGCTCGTCGTCGCCGTACGCGGTGAGGTCACCGCGGCGCACGTCGCCCTGTACCCGGTCGCGTAGCTGCTCGCGGTCGCGCCGGTCGGCCTCGGCCTCGATCCGGGAGCGGGCCCGGTCGTCGAGTGTGCCGCTGCGCATGGCGGCGGCGAGCTGGTCGTCGCTCATCTCCCGCACGCTCGCGTCGTCGCCCGACCAGACACGGGCGGCGTCAACCTGCTCGGGCGTCGTCTCGCGGCGCGGCTTCGGCAAGTTCGAGGCTCCGGGCTGTTCGCGCGCCCGCAGGCGTCGTAGGTCGGGGTGCGCGGCGAGGTGGTCGCGCTGCGCCTTCTGCCACTGCCGCACCTTCGCGCGGGCGGCGCGCTGCGCCTCCGGGGAGACGGCGGCGGCCTCCCGACGCTTCCATTTGCGGATGTTCCGCTCGATGGCGCGCTGCCGCTGCCCGGCCTCGTACCCGGCAGGGTCGCTCTCGGCCTGCTCGACGACTGTCAGACCCGGGGTGTATGCGGACACGCTGTGCCGGCAGTTCGGGTGCTGGAGCCCTGCGTGGCGCGCCTCGTCGAGGCTGCCCGCTACCCGCACCGGCACCATGCGGCCGTCCTCGGTGGCGTGCTCGGCCTCGACGGTGCGCTCACCGGTCGGCCCGTCCAGCGCGAGTACGCGGCCCTCCCACGGGCGGCACAGCGGGCACTCGCGCGGCGCGTTCGACACGATGACCAGCCCTACACCGGCCTCGGTCAGCGTGCGCGTGTGCGCCTCGGTCGCGGCCCTGGCGGTCGCCGTGCGTACGGCCATCTCGGCGTATGACGTGAGCTGCCAGCGTCGGCCCGCACGGTCAGTGAAACCGGAGATGCCTCGGTCCGCGAAGCGCTGCATGGCGTTCTGCGTGGCCTGGCGGCGGGTGGCGATGCCGAGTGACACGTCGCCGACGACGGTCGACACGATGTCGCGGAAGCCATCGAGTACGGCGCGCAGAATGCTGCGGTGCGTCGCCGTGAGGCGGTCGACCGTCTCTTGTGCGATGCGGTCGACGGCCTGCGCCTGCGGGGTGACCTCGTCGACCAGCCGTCGGGCGTCGTCGTCGAGGGCGCCCAGCTCAGCCATGCCCGCGCGGTGCCCGACGTTGTAGGCGTCGGCGACCGCGTCGAACACGTCAAGCGTGACGGCGCGGCCGAGCTCGTCGACAACGGCTTGAGACGACCGGCGCAACGCCTGTACGGCGGCGAGCTTCCGCTCGGCCCACCCGGGCGCGTCGAGACCGGCCGCGAGCTGGCGGGCGATGATGCCGAGTAGCCGCTCCTCGGCGCCCGCGTACAGATCGCGCGTCCGCTCCGCGAGGGGTTCGACCATGCCCGGGTGAATCGGCATCGACGTACCTCCTTCGTGTGAAGTACGTCGCGCAACCCCCGCGCTGACCTGCGGTGATAATCCCGTGTCACGTAGCACGCCAACGCGCGGTTGAGCGATGGTGCCCGCATGAAACTGGATCTCGCGGTGCCGGTCGCCGTCGGTGTGCTGTGCCTGGTCGTTGTCGGTTTGGTCGCGGTCGTGATGCTGGGACGGAACGGGGAGAGACGGGAACGTGCCGAGCGTGTGCTCCGCATCCTTTTCCGTGCCGAGTAGTCCGTCACATGGGGAAGGCGTCAACGGGTGCGCCCGCGCCGGTCTCGGCGAGGATCGCGTCGACCTCGGCCTGTACGTCGCCGTCGTCCCACTCCGGGTGAAGGATCTTCACCTTGGTCTTGGTGGAGATGGCGCCGGCGCGGCTGAGCAGGTCGAGCGTCGTCGCGGTCTGCTGCTCGGACTCGGCGACACCGGCCCCGAACTCGACAGCGGGGCGCTCGGGCGTGATGCGCTGCCCGAACTGAACGGCGTCGAGCTGCAACAGGACGTGCAGCATGTCGGCGAGCGGGTGCCGGAAGTGGCCGGCTTTCTTCTTCCGGGTCGTCATGCTCCGGGAGTCGCGGGAGTCCGACTCGGTTGCGGTGATGGGCTGTCCGCCGCCGTCGAGGCCGAAGGACTGGGCGGAGTAGCCGGCGGACTGGGCGGCCTGCCGCATCGTGGCTTCCGCGGTGCGCTGGTGCTCGTCGACGCGGATGGCGAACTGAGCGAGCGTAATGCCGTTGCCCTCGGTCGGGGGCATCCGGAGTGAGGTCCATACCTCGCGGTCCTCGTCGAAGCTGGCGCCCCGGCCGGGCCCGTCGTCGCGGAGGTAGCCGTCCGGCACGATCAGCCGGGCGCGGGCGAGGCGGATGTCTCGGAGCCAGCTCGTCCAGGTCTCGTCGAGGCCGTCGAACAGGTCGTAGAGCGGGGCCGCGTAGTCGCTGCGCCCGAGGGGGGCGCCGCGGTGCCGCCTGTTCGGGAGCATGTTCGGCACGTATGCGGCTGTCAGGTCCCGGATACCGGTGCTGATCGTCTGCCCGTCGCCGTCGGTGTCGAGGGAGGTGGACAGTTCGGCCGTGTCCGGGTGCTCCGTGAGGGGCACGGGGCGGCCGACGTTGTCGGCGGTGCCCTGGTACAGGGCGTGCGTGATGCGGCCGGGCTCGTGCCGTTCGAAGTGGCGCAGCACGGTGTGGGCGTCGCCGGTCGCCAGCTCGCGCCAGAAGGTGACGGCGCGCAGCATGCCGAACCGGAACTCGGGGATCGCGGCGTCGGGCTGCACCACGTCGAGGATGGGCCGGTCGACAAGGTCGCGGTCCCAGGTGGCGCGCAGGTAGACGCTGCCGAGTGCGGCGGCCTGCTCGGCGCCTGAGATGAGGGTCTGCTGTACGCGGCCCTCGTCGAGCAGCACGTCGAGGCGGGCCTGTGTGGCGGTGTCGGTGACGGTGATCGCTGGCATGTCCGCGAACAGCAAGTCGGCCGACGTGCTGGCGATGTCGCCGGGCAGGGGCACGTGCAGCCGGGTGTCTCGCCGCGGGTGGTGGTCGAGGGACGTGCGGCCCCACAGACGGCGCCGCTCCGTCGGACGCGGGTGGTGCTCGTAGAGGCGGGCCAGGCGGCGCCGGTCGCCGGCGTACCACGTGTCGTCGACGGCGATCTCGCGGTACACCTCGGCCCACTGCGGCGGCGGCCACGGGGCGCCGGTCTCAGGGAGCGGCATCCGGGGTCACCTCCTGGGCGGTGCGGTCGAGCGCGTCGGCGGCGGCCCGGAACAGGTCGGCGAGGGCGGGCGTGAACGGCTTGCCCGGTGCGATGGTCAGCTCGCCGATTTCGCTCGTGTGGTCGCCGATGGTGAGCCGTACGGGCAGGGTGACTGTTGGGGCAGTCGGGGTGTCGGCCATCAGGCGGCAGCCTCCTCGGGGCGGTGCGTGGTGAGTAGGTGGCGCCACTCGTGGGCCGTGGAGTGGATGACGTAGCGCAGCGCATCGACGCTGTGGTCGTCGACCTTCAAGGGCTTGTCCTCGCCGACCTCGGTCGCCTTCGGGTCCCAGGAGTATCCGGGTAGCTCGTCGAGCAGTCCCTCGCATGAGCGGTGGACGAGTAGGCGGCCGGCGGCGAGCAGCGCGGCCACGGACCGGATGCCGTCTGACACGTCGTTGACGGCCCGGGCGATGCCCGGGTGTCCGTCGGCCCACAGCTGCGTGATGAACGACGCGGCCGACGGGTCGATGAACGTCCACTCGGGCGCTGCGCCGAGCTCGCCGAGCCAGTCGCGGACGGCGGTGCTGTACTGGGCGTCGGTCATGCTGCGGTGCGTGGCGCGGGAGTCGTGCCGCCACTCCGCGCACACGTACAGGCGGTCGTCGACACCCTCGCCGAGCAGCAGCGCGGCGAACGGGTTCGTCGTGCCGTAGTCCAGCCCGACCCAATGGCGGCGCATGGACGGCAGCTCGTCGACGACGTGCCGGTCTTCGTCCCACATGTCGTAGATGGCGCCCTCGGCGACGACCCACGCACCGTCGATCATGCGGCGGCGCCAGAGGCCGACGTACTCGGCGGCGAGCGCGTCGACGTAAGCGGCCGACAAGCTCGGGTTGTCGCGCAGCTTGAAGTGCCACGCGCGCATGTCCAGCTCGGTCGACCGGTCGAGGTAGCCCTTCTTGAGCCAGTGCCGGGGCGAGTCCGGGTTCGTGGTGGCGAACAGCCGCGCGCCGGGGGCGGAGAGGCGGGCGAGGAGCTGCGTCCAGAAACCCTCTGGCATGAGGGTCGCCTCGTCGACGTACGCGAGCTGTGCCGTCAGTCCGCGGAGTCGGCCCTCGGCGCGGGCGTCGGCGGCGCCGATCAGGTGGACGGTGCGGCCCAGGATGGTCGCTGTGGTGGCGCCGCGGGTGTGCACGACGTGCCGGGCGAGGGGCCCGAACAGTGCGGCGTCTTGCAGGGGGTCGAGGCAGTTGCGTTCGATCGTCTGGAGCGACCGGCCGCAGATGATGATGAGCCCGGAGGGGCCGGCGGTGGCGACGGCGATCACGAACGCCAACAGTGAGGCGATCGTCTTGCCGCTGCGCACCGACCCGTGCCACAAGTTGATGCGGGCGCGCGCCTGCCCGATGCTGCGGAGCTGCTTGCGGGACAGGGGCAGTGAGTCGAGGTTGAGCACTGCGGCTCACCTCCTACTCGGCGCCCCCGTCGTCCGCGTCGTCGTCGGCTGCGCGGGTCAGTGCCTCGCCGAGTGCGCCGAGCATGCTGCGCACCTGGTCGGCTCCCTCGCCTCCCTCGGCGGGGGCCAACTTGAGTGACTGCTGAATGGCGGTGCCGGTCGCGGCGATGATCTGCCGTTGGTCGGGAAATCGCGGCTTGTCGAGGTGCACCTCGTGCCATTCGCCGTCCCGGCCGGCGAACTCGCCGTAGGTCGTGGGGGCCCAGAGCTGGGCGCGCAGGCGCTCGGCGTCCTGGTGCAGCGTCTCGGCGAGCCGGACCCGGCGGGCGGCGAGGTCGATACGGCGCGCCTCGGTGGCGGCGACCACTTCGGGCCCGCGCTCGAAGGTGAGGCCCAGGTCGCGGGCGATCTTTGACACGGTGCTCGGTGAGCGGCGGATCTCGCGGGCGATCTCGTTGCGTGCCTTGCCCTGCGCGTGGAGGCGGCGCACCTGCTCGCGGTCGGTGTCGGTGAGTGGGCGCGGCATGGGTGGTCACCTCCTCGCGTGGGCATGCGAAACGCCCCGCCGCGGTGGAGTTGCGGCGGGGCGTTGGGTGGCTGCTTCCGGGCATGCCGGAGACGCGGCCCACTTTAGGTCACGTTTTGATCACGGCGCAACCCTGGACTGTGGTTACTCCTTGGGGCACAGGGTCTTGCGCAGCGCGGCGTTCAGCTCGGCGCCTTGTGCGTCGGTGAGCGGGTGGGCGTCGTTGCCGAACCGCTGTGCGGCGAGGTAGTCGAGGCGCTGTGCCCCGCCGTCGAGGGCGCTGCACTGGTTGCGGCCGGCGTCGATGGCCTTGTCCGGCTCGGCGGTCAGGGTCGGGTCTACCGCCGCGATGGCGTCGAGGTAGGCCGTGCGGTCGGCGCCGGTCGGCTCCGGGGGGATGCCGTGTGATCTCTCAGTGTCGGCCTGGCTGTCCTTGTCGGCCGTCGCGCTCGCGCTGGGTCTGGGCTTGCTGTCGCTGGTCGCGCTCGTGTCGTCGTCGGTGCCGACGATGACGGCAGCGATGAGGAAGGCAGGGATACCGACGAAGAGCAGAGGCTTGGGGATGCGCTTCTTGCGGGGCGGCCGGTGGCGGTGGGGTTGGGGCTGGTACTGGGGGTGCATGCGCGTGCGCTCCAGAGTCGAACGGGCCGGGGGTGGCGTGTGGTTCGACTACCGGAGCGCACGCGCGGTTGTATGACGGGCGCTGTCCGCTACTCGGCGTCGGCGGTGGACACGTCGCGCACGTGCGGGTACGCGGTGTGTGCCGGGTTGGGCATCTGCTCGGGCGTGCCGTCCGGGAGCGCGTAGCGGATGGCGATGATGTGCGGCGCGGTGCCGTCGGGTACCTCGCGGTAGCACCAGGCGCGCCGGTAGGCGCGGGCGAGCAGGCGCACGGCCAGGCGCAGCGGCTCGGCTGCGGTGCCGTGTGCGCGCATGAGTACGGCGAGGTCGTCGCGCATGTCCTCGTCGAGTACGCGGACGGAGACGGGTCGGCCGACGGCCGGCGGGGTCGGGGTGCTGCGGCGGGTAGGGTTGCTGTCAGCCATGGCGGGGGTTGCTCCCGTTCGTGGTGAGTCGGGCCCGTCCGGTGGTGGAGTCACCGCGGCGGGCCCGCGCTGGTGGTGGGCTTACTGGTCGCGCTGCTCGCGCAAGATTTGGTAGATGCGCGACTCGGTGAGGCCGATTTCGTCGGCGATTCGTGGCACCTTCTTGCCGCGGTCCGCCTCGGCCTTGACCACACGCGGTGTGACGGCTTGGGCGGCTTCCCCGGCAAGGCGCAGCGCCCGCACGTCGTCGAGGGTCAGCTTGTCGGCGAGGCGGTCGAGGTAGTCGTCAAGGGCGTCGGCGGCGTCGGCGCTGTATGCGGCGGCGATGTCCTTGACGTATTCGAGGGGGTCGGCGTCTGTGGGGTTGGGGTCGCCCGCGAGGGCGCGCGCGGCGATGGTTTTCCGCTCGTACTCCTCCATGATCGCGAGCATTTGTCGGCGCAGCTTCTCGGCGGGGGGTTCGGCGCTGAGGTGCTGGGCGGCGCGGCGCCGGTTGTGGTCGGCGGTGGCGGGCCGGTCGGCGGGGAGGTATCCACCAGCGGTGAGCATGCCCTCGACGGCGGCCTGTTGCCCAGCGGGGTGGGCGGGCTCCTTGCTCGGGTCGGCGCGCTCGTAGTGCAGTGTGGTCGGCTCCTCATCGGGGCCGGTCGGCTGCTGGTCATCGCTGGTGTTCATGCGGTGCTGCTCCTGTCGATGGTCGGGGCCCGCCCCCGGGCGGGGGCGGGCCGGATGGTGGCTACTGGACGGGCCGGTGGGCGAACACGCACTGCGAGCTGCGGAGCATCTTTTCGACGCTCCAGCCGCGGCGGCGCAGGCGGTCGGCGAGGCAGTCGAGAGCCGGGCCGTGCCATTCGTCATCGCGACGGATGATCCGGCCGCCTTCAAGCCAGTAGACGGCGACGCGGTCGCCTTCGCGGGGGTCGATCAGGTACCCGCGCACGTGCTGTTCGTCCTCGGTCGGGTCGGTCACGTCGTGGTGGTCGGTCATGGTCGCGGCGGCGAGGCCGTCGAGGGCAGCCCGTGCGGCGATCACGTTCGGGTGGTCGGCGTCGGCCGGGGTGCTGCCGGTGGCGGCGCCGGCGTGCTGGACGACGACGCCCTCGACGACGCGGCGCGCGGGGGCCTGCTCGGCGGTGCGGGCGGCGATCCGGGCGGCGACGGTGCGCGGGGCCGGTACGCCGTGGGCGGCGCACTCGGCGGCGATCTCGTTGTCGGTGGCGGCCCGGTGGGCGGCGCGGTCGGCGTCGGCCTTGGCGCGGATGCGGGCGAGGGCGGCGCGCTGCTGCTCGCGGACGGTCGGCGCGGGCGCGGTGGCGCGGTCGTCGAACAGGGCGCCCTGATCGGCCGGCCGCTCGACGGCGAACAGGGCGTCGTCGGGCTGCTCGCCGATCCACTGGCCGCGCCAAGTGCCGTCGGTGGCCTCGGCCTCGGTCACCAGCGCGGCGGCGTACATGGCCTCTGCGGCAGCCTCGTCGTGGGTGGGCTGCTCGGCGGCCGGGCGCTGGATGAGGGTGGGCGCTTCGGCGGGCGCCGGGTCGCAGGTGTCCCACGGGGTGTCGGTCGCAAGGGTGACGACCGGCTCGTCGTGGTCGCGGTAGAGGCCGCATGCGGTGCAGCCGCACGACGGGTCGTAGGGCGTGGGCTCGGCGGTGTAGGGCGCGGCGTGGTAGATCGCGTGCTTCTCGGTGGCCGTGTCGATGGTGAGGTCGTCGGGGAAGGTCGCGAGGACGGTGTCGCCTGGGCGTACCTGATCGGCGCGGACGACGACCGGCTCGGGGACAGCGGCGTCCCGTGCGGTGTCGGGCTGCGTCTCGGAGGAGAGAAGGCGGGGCCGGGCGTGTCCGGCCCGCTCGATCCACAGGCGGGCGGCGCGGCGCTCGGCGCGGGTGGCCTCGGGGCCGAAGGCGAGCAGGGTCTCGGCGAACTCGCTGATCACGTTGAGCACTTCGAGGGTGGGAGTGATGACGATGGTTCGGCCGCGGCCTGCCCGCCCGGCCTCGAAGGCTTCGCGGGTGGCCTTGCTGGCGGGGTCGTGGTCGTCGGCGCCGGTGGCGAGGTTGCTGTCGGCGATGAAGTCGGCGAGAGCGCCGGGGATCGTGATGTCCATGGGGGTTGCTCCCTTGGTTGTGGTTGCCGGGTGGAGTCCGGCCCCGCCGGGTGGAGTCCGGTGGTGAGGGCAAGACTGTAGCGAATTGTGTAGGCACTACACAAGTTGTTACGCAAGCGGTTTCACTTGGCGGGCGGAAACAGGGGCGCCGGTTGTCCGACGCCTCCGGCGAGGTGCTGTCAGTTACCGGTGCGCGCCCGACAGGGCCGCCCACAGGTCGACCAGCTCAGCCCCGCGCCATACCCGCCCCCGACAGCTCATCGGCACGGGCGCCCCGCACGCCTCACCCGTCGCACACGTCACCTCCGGCTCCCCTCCCGCACGGGTCCGGCCGGTCAGCTCACCCCCGCACCACGGGCACGGCCGGTCAAGGGCGGTCGTGCGCCCGTCCCGTCCGAGCGCGCGCTCGACACGCTCGCGGCAGCGGCGGGCCACGGCGGCGGTCTCGTCGAGCAGGCGCAGCGGCATCGGGGCGAACAGGTCACCGCTCATCTCGTCGAGGGCGCGGCCCTCGATCCAGACGGCGGCCCAGTGCAGCCCGTACGCGCGACTGCCGGGGTCGATGGTGGGGGCGCTGGGGGCGGGGAAGCGCCAACGCGCGGGGTCGGTGGCGTCGTCCTGGTCGTGTGCTGGGCGCTGTACGGCAGCGGCGATGGTGTCGGCCAGCTCGAACAGCTCGCGTTCCACGGCGAGGGCGGTGTCGAGGGCGTCGAGGTTGAGCGGGGCGGGGTGCTCGCGGAGTACGAGGGGGGCCCGGCCGATCGTGGCGGAGGCCGACACCTGGTCGAGCTCGGCGTCGCGGGCGGCGAGCTGGTCGAGGAAGCCGCGGCACTCGCGGGGCGGCCACTCGGCGGCTGGCGGGGTGTCGATGGCGGCGAGCAGGCCGCCCCACTGCTCGCGGACGGCGGCTAGGTCAACGGCGGCGCGGCGGCCGGCCGGGGCGGCGGTGTCGAGGGCGGTCGGGTTCATCGGGGCTGCTCCGGGGCGGCGAGGGCGTGTTCGATCTCGTCGGCGGTGAGGGCCGGGCCGTGGCGTCGTGCGGTCTCGCGTACGCGCTCGACGGCGGCCTCGGCCTGCTCGGCGCGCTGCTCGGCGGCGCGAATCTGGGCACGCCGCTCCTGCAACTTGGCGAGTCGGTAGACGGCGCTGCGGTCGCGTCGGCGGGCGCGCTGGCGGGCGCTGCGCCATGCGTTGCGGTAGCGGTCGGCGGCGTCGAGCTCGGTCCCGACGTGGGCACGGAGTAGTCCGGCCTCGCTGGTCGTGAGGACGCCGCGCTGTGCGCGGGAGAGGAGCACGAGCAGACTGTCGCGGCGGGCCTGCTGCTCCTGCGTCGTGAGGGCTCGGGCGGTATCGCCGAGGGGCTTCTCGTAGCGCCGGTATGTCCGGTGGAAGACGGCGAGGGGACATGCACTGCCGCACCGTCCCGGCTTGTCGTCGCGCCACTCGTAGGCGACGGCGGTGTGTCCGTCGTCGGCGGTCCATACGCGGGTGACGGTGACGATGCGCCCGTGCTCGGGGGCAGTGCGCTTCACGTATCGGTCGCCGACGGTGGGCTCGACGGGCTGTTCGCTCATGGGCGGTGGTCCTGTCTCGGTGGAGTCGAGAGGGGGTCGCGCGCGCGGCGCGGGCCGCGACCGGACTCGGCGCCCGGTCGCGGCCGGGGGTCAGTGCTGGACTTCGGCGGCGTCGAGATAGGCGTCGAGGTCGCGGAGGCGGTAGCGGACGGTGCCGCTGCGGCCGGGGGTGAGCTTGAGGTAGCGGGGGCCGTGGCCCTGGGCGCGCCAGGCGGCGAGGCAGCCGGTCCCGACCTGGAGGTATGCGCCGGCCTGGCGGGGGGTGAGGACGGCGGGCGTGATGGTGGTGTTGGTGGTGTCGCTCATGGGTTCGTCTTTCTGTGGGTGGGTTAGAACGGGGGCTCGGTGGTCTGCTGGTTGCCCCAGGGGTCGGCGGGCTGCTGGTTCCAGCCGTTCGTCTGCGGGGCGCCCTGGGGGTTGCCTTGCTGGCCGGTGGTCTTGTTGACGGTGGCGGTTGCGCGCAGCAGGGAGGGGGCGACCTCGTCGGCCTGGATCTCGTACGAGGAACGGCGGTTGCCTTCCTTGTCGTCGTACTGGCGCTGCGTGAGCTTGCCGACGACGACCACGCGCATGCCCTTCTGCACGGACTCGGCGACGTGCTCGGCCTGTTGGCGCCACACGGCCACGCCGAGGAACAGCGGGTCGCCGTCCTCCCACTCGTTCGCCTGCTTGTTGAAGCGGCGCGGCGTCGAGGCGATGCGGAAATTGCAGACGGCGGCGCCGGCCGGGGTGAATCGCAATTCCGGCTCGTTCACAACGTTGCCGGTCATGGTGATGGTGGTCTCGCCGGACATCAGGCGGCCTGCCTCTCGGGGGTGGCGGTGCGGGTGCGGATGGGTGCTACGGGGGCGAGCTGCTGCTCGCGGGCCGCGGCGCGGGCGGCGCGGGTGGACGCGTTCTTGCACGCGCGGCACTTCCTCGTCCCGTTGCGCGCGCGGTAGGTGTTCGCGTCGTCGTAGGCGTGGCCGGCCGGGCACGCGCGGACGGCGGCGCGGCGGGCGACGTGGTTCGCGCTGGCGAGGATGTTCTCGCGGTGGGTGACGGCGCGGAGATGGGCCGGATTGACGCAGGCGCGGTTGCGGCAAATGTGGTCAACGTCGAGGCCGTCGGGTATGGGCCCGTTGGCCTGTTCGTAGGCGAAGCGGTGGGCCTTGACGGTGCGGCCGTCCCAGAAGGTGCCGTATCCGTGCTCGTTGGTGGCTCCGGTCCACAGGTGGCAGTGGCCGGCGGCGGCGCGGACGAGGGGGAGCGGTCCCGGTTCGATCTTGGCGGCGAACCGCTGGGCGGCGGGTATGCGCGAGGGTGCCATGAACCTACCTCCAGCGGGACGCACATCGGCTCGTATGTTTCTCTCGCGAGTGGAACGTTTCACTCGCGAGAGAAACATACAGGAGGCGGCTGGCCTTTGCTACGCGGCGGCCTCTACGTCGGCGGCGGTGATGCACCATCCGGCCGCGGCGAGCTCGGCGACGATGCGGCGGGCGGTCTGCTCGGGGGGTTCGTCGTCCTGCTCGGCGTCGGCCAGCGCGGCGCGCACCACGGCGAGGGCGGCCGGCACAGGGGCGGTCATCGCTGTGCCCCGGTGACGTGGCGGGCCCGCTGGCGGTGTTCGGGCCGGACGATCGCGGGCGGGCTCATGAGCTCGCGGGCGTGCGTGGTGGCCTCGGCGGCGAGGCGGCGGCGACGGCGGTCGGCGGCCTGCTGCTCGAGGCGGGCGGCGCGTTCCGCGGCGGCCTGCTCGGCGGCGCGTCGGCGCTCGGCGAGCTCGGCCTCGCGGCGCTCGGCGGCCATGGCGGGCCCGTCGTACTCGCGCAGGGTGCGCCACTGGTCGCGCCCCTTGTGCTCCTCGAGGATCACGTACGCGCCCTGCTCGGCGTACTCGCGGGCCATGCGGCGGGCCTTGGCCTTGTCCGGGGTCGAGCGGATCGCCGGCCGGTCGGGGCGGGCGTCCCATGACGCGGTGACGCGGTACCCGCGGGTGTTCGGCGTGTGGTCGCCCGGGACGGCGCGGCGGCGGTACGGGCGGTCGGGGTGCTTGGCGCTGCGGTTCACGATGCCTGCTCCTGTCGTGCGTGGTGGTGGGCGGTGGCGGCCTCGAGGCGGCACGGGTGCGGGGTGGCGCGGACGCGGGCGCGGTTCTTCCCCATGCGGCACGGCTTGCCGGGGGCGGCCTGGCACCACGTGCACGCCACGTCGAGCGGGTCGGGCAGATCGGCGGCGGCGAGGGCTTCGCGCTGGGCCCGCACGGGTCGGTACGGGCGCAGCTGCTCGGCGGCGTCGTCGGGGATGCGGCGGCCGATCGCGGCGAGGCGGGCGGCGACCTCCGGGGCGGGCCCGCCGGTGAGTGCCCGGGGCGCGGTCGAGGCGGCGAGGCCGACGCCCTGTGCGGCGGTCTGCGGCTCGAGGCGGCCGTCGGCGATCGCGGCGGTGAGTGCGCGGCGGCGGGCGAGGTACTGCTCGGGCGTCTCGTCGGGGCGGCCGTCGTCGAACACGTTCGCCCGGGTGAGTCGGTCGGCCCGGATCGCGGCGCGCTGCTTGAGCACGTGCGCGGGGGTGAGCCATCGGTCGGTTTCGGCGTAGTGGCGGGCGACGGCGGCGCGGGCGTCGTCGTCGAGGGGGATCGCGTGCAGCGCGGCGGCCCATGCGCGGGCGTCGGCCTCGCCGACGGTGCGGCGGTCGAACGCTGCGGCGAGGGTCAACAGTTCGGCGGCGTCGGCGGGGGTCACTGGGCGGCCTCCTGTGCGCGCAGGCGGGCGGCGAGGTCCATGCCGGCGGCGACGCGCTGATCGGTGGTCGAGGGGCGGGCGGCGCGGTCGAGGGGGATCACCTCGGCGCCCGGGCCCGGGGCGGCGGGGCGCTTGAGCTCGGCGAGGGCGAACTGAAGCGTTCCGCCCGTGATCGGCTTGGACAGGGCGCCGAGTCGGTCGAGGGCGGGCCACAGGGTGTCGACCTCGAGGCCGTTGCCGAGCGCGTCGGCGATCGCCCGGCCGACGGTCGTACGGCTCTGCGCGGTGGTGCGGCCGTAGGTCTCCCACCATCGGGCGAGCAGCTGCTCGGCGGGTCCGGGAGTGCCGGGCCGGTCCGCGGGGGGTTGGGGGGTAGTACCTCCGTAGGAGGTACTAGGGGTCGGGTCGGGTCGGGGGGACCGTGACGGGTGCGCGCCGTCACGGTGTGACGGGCCCCCGTGACCTGCGGACTCTCCCCAAAACGCGCCCTGTTCCGGGCCGTTTTCGAGATTTTCCGTCGACGATTCGCCGCCGTTTCGACCGCGATTCGCCGACGATTCCGCGTGCTTTCCGCGGCCGGCGCGCTGCTCGGCCGCGCGCTCGCGGGCCCGCTGCTGGCGCTCGGCGGCGGCGGCGCGCTTCGCCTCGGTCTTCTCGCGGGTCGGGTTGTAGGTCAGGAAGTCATGGATCTGGTAGTCACCCGCGGGCGGCTGCGGGCAACGGGTGCAGTCGTGCCCGTGCGGGTGCCACAGTCCGGCGGCGACCAGCTTTCGAGCCTGCGGCGCGGTGCCGTACAGCTGGGCGACGACGCCCGGCACAGTGCCTTCCGTGAGGTGCTGCGCGGCATAGGCGCCGCACCTCACCCACAGGCCGAGGGCGGCGTTACCGGCCTTGAGCAACTTCGGGTGCGCGTGAGCCGTATCGTCAACCTTGAACCAAGGCAAGGGGGGCTGCTCCTGTCTGGAGTCGCCAGGGGCGAGGGGCGCGGCGGCTCTCCCCCGCCCCCGGCGCGTTACGGGGCGGTGCGGTAGGGGTGGGTGCGGGCGGGCTGGTGCTGCTCGCACCGGTAGCCGCACGGGTACGGGCGGGCGGGGACGGCTCCGCACCGGGGGTTGCCGTGCCCACACACGGGGGGTCCGGCGGAGCCGGGACGGCCGGCGGTCACGCGGCCAGCCCGAAGCGCTCGGCGAGTCCTGCCCGGTGCAGCAGGTAGAGCACGGCGTGCGCGGCCTGCTGGGGTACGACACCGTTACCCAGGGCTTTGAGCTGCGCTGGTCGGGGCAGGCCCGGCACGGCCGTGACGTGGCCGGCGGGAAGCCCCATCATCCACTCGACGAACTCCGGGGTGAGACGGCCTCGATCGTCAGTTGGCCGGGGAGCGGAGAGCCCTGTGACGGCTTCCCACCGGGCGACTGCGGCTGCGTAGACCCCCCAATCGCGTATTTCCCCAACTCCGGCCGCAGTTGCACCGCCAGCCCAAGGGGCAGGCTCGTGTCTGCCTTCTTCCCGTCCTTCCGCCGCTTCTGGCGCCGGGCGAGCCACGCCTCGACTGCTTCCTCGCCCTCCTCGTGATGAGAGGCCCGCGGCGTCGGCAGCAGCGCTGACGCATCCGTCAGCGTCTTCCCGTAGGTCCCCCCGTACCTGCTGCCGTCCCTGCGCCGGTTCCGGGTGCCTCGCGAGTCCGCCACGGTGGGCGTCGGTAGCAGGTGCTCGACCTCGTCCGCGAGCGTCGGCCCGTGCCCGCCCTGCTTCCTCTTGTCGGGGTGCTGACTCCCGCCATTCGTCGCGAGGTTCGTCGTGGGCGTCTTGAGGAGCTGCACGACGGCCGGTAGTCCGTCCTCGAACCCCACTCCCTTGCCGTCCCTTGCCCTGGGCGTCGGCAGGTTCGCGATCCGGGCCCGCAGCGTGTCGTTTCGGTTCCCGTCCGGTGCGCCCGGTCCGTTCGCTTCGCTTGTCGTCGGCGTCGGCAGCAGGCCAGGCGAGCAGGAAGACCCGCTTTCGCTGGTGGGGGGCGCGTACGGCGGATGCTGGTACGACAACCCATTCCGCATCGAACCGGAGGTCGGCCAGGTCGCCGAGTACGGCGCCGAGAGCTCGAAGAGTCCCGGAGGTTCCGCCTTCATCCAGAGGCGTGCCGTCGGGTCCCACACCGCGAGCGGCAGGGGCTGAGAGCAGGCCGGGGACATTCTCGATCACAACCAATCGCGGGCGAAGTGCGGATATCGCGCGGGCGACGTGCGCCCACAGGCCGGAACGTGTGCCCTCGGCGATGCCCGCGCGCAGGCCGGCAAGGCTCACGTCCTGGCAGGGGAAACCGGCCGTGAGGATGTCGACGGGCTCGACGGCCGCCCAGTCAACGGCCGTGATGTCGCCGTGATTCGGCACGTCCGGCCAGTGGTGCGCGAGGATGCGCGCGGCGTACTGGTGCCGGTCGTCGGGGTCGTACTGGCAGTGCCACGCCACCGAGCCGCCGAGCACGTCGCATACCGCCATGTCGAGGCCGCCGTATCCGGAGCACAGAGAACCGATGCGCGGTCCGTCGTCCACGGCGAGCTGTCCGGGCACGGGCGCTGGGGGCGGGCCGTCGAGAAGGCGGCGTGTGCGGTCGAGGGCGATCGCGGTCGGGGTGCTCACGCGGCGCCCTCCTCGCCCGCGGTGATGGCGGCGAGCTGTCCGGCGAGGGCGCCCGTGCGCCACGCGGCGGCCGTCGCCTCCTTCCCACCCTTGCGCCACGTGATTCCGTGCGTGCGGGCACGGGTGGCCTTGATGACGACGCCGGGCACCTCGTGTATCTCGCCGGTCGCCTTGTCGGCGACCTTGGCCGCCCCGGCAGCCTCCATTTCGCCGAGGAGTTCGGCGAGCTTCCATGGCTTGACCGTGCGCACGATGCGGGTCTCGGTCCACTGCTCGTCGGGCCACGTGGCGCGCACCCATCGGGCGAGGGCTTCCTCGTCGACGACGACGGGCCCGGTCTCGCCCTTGCGCAGACCGATCGTGGCGACGGCCTCGCCGGTCGGAAGCTCGGCGGTGATCCGCTCGACTCCGTCGCGCTCGGCCGCGGCGTCGAGTGCGATCTGTATCCGCTTGCGCACGTCCTTCTGTGCGGCTGCGACCCGCTCGGCGAGCAGCTTCAAGACGGCGGCCTGTTGGGCGAGGTCGCGCAGTGACTCGATGGGCTGTTCGGCGGTGGTGGTGTCGGCGGCGGTCACGCGGCGCCCCCCTTGGCGGCGTCGAGCAGGTCGTCGCGCATCTCGCGGAGCTGGGCGACGGTCGCGGCGTACGGGTGCTTCTGGTACCGGGCCTCGAACGCTTCGTCGGCCTCCTGTCCGCTCAACCCGGCCGTCTTGGCGGCGTCGTACAGCTCGACGACAGCGGCGGCGTGCTCTTGCTGCGCGCGCTCGCCCTGCCAACTGGCTTCGCCCGCAGCGTCGGTCACCTCGTCGACGGCGGCCGACTGGTGGCCCTTCGTCCACTCCATCGCGCGGCGTGGCGTGTCGGCGACGGCGCCGCGCTGCTGCTGGCGCGGCTTGGCGCCGGGCTTGCTCGCGCCGATCTCGGCGAGCTGCGCGAGGTAGTCGGCCGGGGCGCCCTCGCCCTTGGCCGCGTCGTACAGGGCGCGGACTGCGGCCACGTCGGCGGCGGCGCGGGCTTCGGCGAGGTAGTTGCGCGAGGGCCCCTGCGGCTGCTGTGGGGGCGGGTCCTGCTCCCACGGGCCCGGCTCGGCGCGGCGGCTGCGGCGGGGCTGCTGTTCGGCCTGCTGCGGCGCCTCGTTCTCCGGGTGGTGCCGGTCGCCGTCCTCGATACTCCGGGCGTCGACCGGGATCATGAGCACCTGAAACAGCAGATACTTGAATGCGGCCGACAGTGCCTTGTTCGTCGCCTTGTCGGCGGTGTCGGACGCCTCACCGGGGACGACGGCTTCAACGTGGTCGCCGGCCGGGCCGTAGATCCGGTACCGGACGGTCACCACGACATTGACCATCTTGCCGCGCTGCTCGGCGGAGCGGCTGACGACCTCGGGAACGATGAACACACCGTGATTGCGGAACGGGCCCGCAACGGCGCTCATCACGTCGTCAATTCCCCGGAAGTTGTAGCGCTGGTGGTCGTTACGCTGGTCCTTCCTCACGGGGACGGTGTCGCGCATGGCGAGGGCGATCGCCTGGAAGACGGTCGGGGCCGCGGCGGGCGTCGGCGTGTCGGTGGCGGTCGTCATGCGGTGGTTCCGTTCTGTGCGAGGTGCGCGCGGGCGGCGCGGGCGGTGAGGGTGTCGGCGAGGGCGACGGCCTCGGCCGGGTCGATGACGTGGTCGAGCACGGCCGGGGGCGGCAGCTCGCCGGCCAGGGCGTCGCGGGTGGCGTCGGCCTCGGCGGCGCGCATCGCCCGGACGTGGTCGGCGCCGTCCGGGTCGCACTGGGCCACGTCGTAGGCGTCGACCGCGTCGGCGTGCGCCGCGAGCAGGGCGGCGACGGCCTCGGGGTCGCGGGCGTAGGCGGCGGCGAGCTCGTCGAGCAGCACGGCCGTCCGGTCGTCGGCCAGGCGCACGGCGAGGCCGTCGGCGGTGAGCTGCGGCCGGATCATGCGCGCAGCTCCTCGGGCATCGCCGGCGACGCGTCGTCGGTGAGCTCGCCCGTGATGGCGTCGTAGACGAGCGGGCGCGACCAGTCGGCGTCGGGGAGCATGCGGCGCAGCAGGCCACGGGCGGCGCGGTGCGCGGCGCGGTCGGCCCGGACCGGCAGGCCGAGGGCGTCGTCGAGGGACACCCACGTGACGCGGCGCCATTCGCCGTCGTGCTCGGTGGTGACGGGGACGGTGCGGACGCGGGTCACGCCAGGGGCGATCTGGTCGAGCTGCCGGGCGATCACGTTCCGGCGGGCGAGGTGCCGCCGGGCGGTGCGGGCGCCCTCGACAGCGAGGACGGCGCGGGGTGTACGGCGGCTAGTCTGCTGGTTCACGGCCATGCCTTTCGCTGGGGTGGT
This sequence comes from Streptomyces albus subsp. albus, assembly GCF_000725885.1. Classification (GTDB taxonomy): domain Bacteria; phylum Actinomycetota; class Actinomycetes; order Streptomycetales; family Streptomycetaceae; genus Streptomyces; species Streptomyces albus. Next base: position 387,552 of record NZ_JODR01000001.1, read on the forward strand.
CGTGGTGGTCCGCCCCGGGTCGCATCCGGGGCGGCGTTCAGGGCGCCGCCCCGAGTCGCATTCGGGGCGGCGCTTCTGTTGTGGGTGGGCTGGTCCGGGTCGCATCCGGGCCAGCCGGTCAAGCGGCGGGGCGCTCCGCTACTGGGGCTTGCGCTGTGCGCTGCTCGCGCTCCAGCCGTCGGAGGGCCAGCTCGATGGCCGGGTCGAGGCGGCCGGCGGCGCGGTCGCGGTCGCGGCGGGCCCTGGCGCGGTCGAGCTCGCGGCGTGCGTTGGCGAACGCCTGTTCGCGGGGTATCACGGTGCTGGTCATGCGGCGGCTCGCTTGATGAGCTGACCAGCCGAAATGCCGTAGTGGGCCTCGACTGCGGCGGTCACCTTGGCACTTGGCGCGGTGCGTCCGTGCCACAGGCGCCATGCGGTGTTTCGTGCAACCCCGAGGCGTCTAGAGAGGTCAGACGGTGTGCGGTCCCCTGCGGCCTGAGCAGCGGAGATGAGCTGAGCACGGTCGTACATGACGTTCCTTTCGCGGAAGGTCGTTTCTTCCACGCAAGGAACGTTACGCCCGTGAAACGTGTGCCGCAACCCTCGAACTTCCCGGGCTGAGCAGGGCTTTCGGATTGACACTTGGATAACGCCCCTGCACACTGAGTCACAAGTTGCACACAAGTTCGATTCTGTGTGAGGGAGGTGTGTGCACATGGGTGATTTTTGGTCGTCATCCGGCCACGCGCACCTCGTTTGTTGCGCGCGCGATATGTTCCACCCATGGAACGACAACGACCTACACAGGGCGGTGCCGACGCCCCCGCCCGCTTCGCTGCCTGGCTACGCTCTCAGTGCGCCCAGCACGGCTACGACCTCGACGCCCGCGGCGGACAACGGCGTTTCGCCGAAGCCGCCGGCATCGGCGCCGCCACAGTTAGCCGCATCCTCCAAGGGCGCAGCACCGCAGACACGAGAACGTGCGCCCGCATCGCGGCCACCCTTGACCTGCCCCTACCCCGCGTCCTAGTCGCCGCTGGCGTCCTCGACGAGGACGAACTCCGCGCAGTCCAGAACCCGCACACACCGCGCCGGATCACCCCGGAGCAGGCCGCCGACGAACTCGGCATCGAAGACGAACAGGCGCGCCGCCTGTTCGTGAACATGACTCACACTCTGCAACGCACGCCACCCCCCAGCGAGGACCGCCTCGCCGATAACTGAGCACGTGCACGGAGGCACAGTGAACACCCGCCATCTAAGCACCATCGCGCCGTACATGTTCGCAATCGGTCTGACAGCGGGCATATACGGCCTGCTCGTCGACCTCGACGAAGCGGTGCAGGTCGGCGTGATCCTCAGCATCGCGGCTGTGCCCCTGCTCGTCATCCGCGCCATACGTGCGACCCACCACGCCACCGCCGACCAGCTCGCCCAGGCGGAGCGGGAGGGCTACCGGATGGCACTCGACCACGTGGCGCGCGGCCTGCTCGACCAACACACTCCGCCCAATCCGGGCCGCGGGCTCGCGGTCGAGCAAGTCGCGGGCGACGTGATCCACATTCGCCCAGTAGCCCCCAACACATGGGAGGAGAAGAAGGCGCAATGACCGTGCACGAGCTCCCCGCGACGTTCAGCAGTCGCGGCGAGGGTGAGCCGTACATCGGCTATATACGTGTCTCGACATGGCGAGAGGAGAAGATCTCACCAGAGCTACAGGAAACCGCGCTGCGCCAGTGGGCCGCGCGTACGGGCCGACGCCTGCTGGAACCGCTGACCTACGACCTCGACGTCACCGGTCGCAACTTCAACCGCAAGATCATGCGCGACATTGAACGCGTCGAACGCGGCGACGCCCGCGGCATCGTCGTATGGCGCTACAGCAGGTTCGGCCGCAACCGTACGGGGAACGCGGTCAACCTCGCCCGTCTTGAGGCCGCAGGCGGGCAGCTTGAGAGCGCGACAGAACCCGTCGACGCTTCGACTGCAATTGGCGAGTTCCAACGAGAAATGATTTTCGCGTTCGGCAACTTTGAGAGCAATAGAGCCGGCGAGCAGTGGCGCGAGGCTCACGAGTACCGCCTCGCTGCCAAACTGCCAGCCTCCGGCCGCGCACGATTCGGGTACATCTGGCACCCCCGTCGCGTTCCCGACCTCTCCCAGCCCGGAGGATGGCGCCTCCAGCAAGAACGCTACGAACTGCACCCCGACTACGCACCCATTGTCGAGGAGATGTACGAGCGCAAGATCGAGGATCACGATGGGTTCAACAACCTCGCGCACTGGCTAAACGAAGAGCTGAACATCACCACCACCCGCGGTCGGCCGTGGGGAGTCTCAAGCGTGTCGCGCTTCCTTGACTCAGGGTTCGCCGCCGGTCTGCTGCGCATCCATGACCGCGACTGCAAGTGCGGCTACGGCGCCAACCCCAAGATGCACCGATGCCCCAACGGGCGCATGATCTACCTCGCCGGCGCCCAACCCCCCATCATCACCCCCGAGCAGTGGGAGGCATACAGGGAACACCGCGCCGAGACCAAACGCACCCCGCCCCGGGCGCGAAGAGCGACCTACACCCTCACCGGCCTCATGAGACACGGATACTGCCGCTTCCACATGGCCGCTGCCTCGAACAGCAACAGACACGGCCCACCGGAACCCGGATTCTGGCTTGTGTGCAGCCGCCACAAGCACTCGAACAAACTCGAATGCCCACACGGGATCAACGCCAAGCGCGAACAGGTGGAGGGCGACGTGTTGCGGTGGCTCGCTGAAGAGGCTGCGGCCGGCGTCGACGCGGCACCGTCCGTTCCCCGGCAGCGTGCCGAGCCGGCCGAGGACCCGCAGGCCCGCGTGCAACGCGAGCGCGCCCGCTTGCAAGCCGAACTATCCAAGGTCGACGCAGCGATCGACCGGCTCGTGACCGACAACGCGATGCACCCGGACAAGTACCCGGTCGACTCGTTCGAGCGGGTACGTGACCAGTTGCTTGGGAAGAAGAGCACCATCGTTGGGCAACTTCGCGACCTCGGCGAGGCTGCGAAGCTGCCCACACGTGAGGAGTACAAGGAACTGGTGGTCGGCCTGCTCGCCGAGTGGAAGACAATTCAGCCGATTGAGCGCAACGCAATCCTGAAACAGCTTGTGCGGCGCGTCGTCTGCTACGACGAGCGTGACGATCGCGGGCGACTGCTGAACGTCCGCACTGAAATTCATCCTGTGTGGAAGCCGGACCCCTGGGCATCGCACCCTGATGAGGTCATTCACCGACGCGATGAACCAGTGCGCTGACTGAGCCCCCTTTAGAAGCGTTGTCCTGCGGCATCGGCACCCTGCTCGCCCCGCTGCGGCACCGCGCCGTCAACGCCCTCGCCATGGCCGCCGCCTTCACCGCCGCCACCACCCTCGGCGTCTTCCTCCAGCCCACCGGCTGGTACGTCCTGCCCGTCCTGGCCGTCGTCGCCTTCCTCGCAGGACTCTGGCGCGCCCTGGGCCCCGCCCCCGGCATCCGGGCCTGCCTCGTCGTCATCGGCATGCTGATCACCGCCGACGTCTCGCCCGGCATCGGCCCCGGCCTGGAGATGGTCCGGTGGATCGGGGCCGGCGCCGCCCTCGTCGTCCTCGTCCAGCTCCTCCCGCCGTACGGCAACCGCCACGCCGCGCAGCGCCGCAAGCTCGCCGAGGTGTACGCCTCCCTCGCGGCGTACGCCCGCACCGAGGAAGCCGCGGGGGCCGCCGCCGCCCGCCCCGGCGCCGCCGTCACCCGTTCCGGCGGTGCCGCCCGGATGTCCCCCGCGCCGTTCACCGCCGCACGGAACGCCCTGGGGCTGCTGCCGTCCTCCGCGCGGCCCGCCGCCGCACCGCTCTACGGCCTGCTGGGGGAGGCCGAACGCATCCGCCGCGCCCTGTACGCCGCCCCCGGCACCCCGCACGTGCCCTACCGCGCCCTCGCCGAGACCCTCGACGCGCTCGCCCGGGCGATCTCCACCGGCAAGCACCACGGCCCCGCCGAGCGCGCCCGTACGGAACTGGCCACCTGGCAGGGCTCCCTCGCCGCGGTCCTGCGCTCCCGGCTGGCGGAGGCGGAACGCCTGTGCGCCCTCGCCACGGCACCCCGCCGCGACAGCGCGTCCGCCCTCGCGGAGGACCCCCTCCGCGACGAGGAGATCCCCGCGCTGTGCACCCCCGAGGGGCTGGTCCGCGGTGGCCTTCGCCGACTGCGGGCCGGCCTCGACCCCAGCATGACCGGCACCCCACTGCTGCGGCACGCGCTGCGCGTCGGCATCGGGACCACCCTCGGCGAGGCGGCGGGCCGGGCCATCGGCGACTTCTGGGGCCACGGCCTGCCCTCCCACGGCTTCTGGGCGGCGCTGACGACGATGCTCGTCCTCTTCCCCGACTACGAACACACCTTCGCCCGCGGCTGGAGCCGCCCGGTCGGCTCGGCCGTGGGCGGTCTCCTGGCCTGGGGGCTGCTCCAGTTCTCCTGGTCGCACGGTGCGCTGGCGCTCGCCACCGTCGCGTTCTCCGCGGTGACGTTCGTCCTGCTGCGCACGGGACAGCACGTGCTCAACGTCGTCCTGACCGCATGGATCGTCTTCCTCCTCCACCAGATGGGCACCGCACAGGGCCTGGTGGCCTGGGGACGGCCGGCCGACACGGTGCTGGGCGCGGCCATCGCCCTGGCCGTCTTCCTGGTGCTGCCCACCTGGCACCACCACCGGGTCGGAGACCTGCTGGCGCGCTGGCTGCGCACACAGCAGCGGCTGCTGCCCGCCCTGCTGACCGGGTACGCCGACGTGGGCGCCGCCGACCGGGCCGCACTGGAGGACATGCGGGACGCCACCCGCCGCGCGCGGGAAGAGCTGGAGTCCGCCGTCGCCCATCTGCCGCACGAGCCGCGCGGCCACCGGGCGCGCTGGACGGCGGACGAACTGGCCTGGCTCACCGGCGCCGCCTTCGAACTGACGCGCTGCACCGCGCTGCTGACCGAGCACCTGCCGCGCCGGCCGGACGAGACCGTACCCGAACTGGCGGAGTACGCCGCCCCGTTGCGGGACCACCTCGGCCGGCTCGCCCAGCTCGCACGGTCACCCCACGGCGGCCCCGCCCTGCCTCCCGGGGAACTGCGCGACGACTTCGCCGCGCTCTGCGCACGTACGGGGCTGGCGTGGCTCGCGGACCCCGCCGAGCCCGACGCCGTCTCGCGGCCCCGGGCCCGCGCCCTGAACGCCTCCCTGCGCACGGTGCTGGCCCTGGAGACCCTCACGGCCCAGCTGGCGCCCCGGCCCGGTGAGGCGGCGGCCGGCGGCCCGGCGGACGGCCCGCACCGTCCGCACCGCACCCGTCACGGCCGCCACGCCCGTACCGTCCGGCACACCGCCCACGCGACGGCCTGACCGGAACCCGCGCCGCTGCGCCCGCCCGCCACTCCTCCGTCATTTGGGAGGACGCCATCCGGGAGGAGGCCATCCGGTCCGGGGAAGCATCCGGGCCGGGGAAGCATCCGGTCCGGGGAAGGCAGGCGGTCACGTCACCGGATCAGTAGTCCCACTGCCGGATCATCTCCGCCGACCACGGCTGCGGGAACGTCTGCTCGATCCGGAAGGCCATGCCGAGCCCCTTCGCCAGCTGCACCTTGCGGTCGAGCGTCTTCTGGTACGGGTGGTTGTTGTCGTCCCACCACATCTCGTGCTGCGTGATGCAGACGCGGTCCTTGAACCGCGCGTTCGAGCACGGCTGGGGCGGCGACCACACCTGCCGGTGCCGGAAGCGGATCTCGGGCCCGCCCTTCTCCTCCTGGATGGTGCCCTCGGCGTCCAGGCAGTAGCCCTCGGCGGGAATGTTCCAGCGCACATAGTGCTGCCGGCCGCCCTCCGAGGGGATCGGCGTCATCTGCCCGCAGCCGGCGTCACCGCTCTTCTCGGAGGTCACCCGCTGCTCGTAGTAGGTGTGCCCCTTCTTGCCCCACCCGTCGAGCAGCAGCCACTCACCGTCCGCCGACCGCCGGAACCGCTCCCGGTTCTCCGGCTCCTCCACCTCCCAGTTGATCGTGTACTCGCCGGACGGTTCCGTCCGCCACGACCACTGGCCCGCCACCGAGTCCCCCGTACCGAACTGGCCCGCGGAACGCTGGTCGAGCCGCGAGAACTCGTCGTAAGTCCCCACCGCGGCCGGTGCCCCCTGCGCCGGCGCCGTCCCCACGGCCCCGAACGCGGCCAGGGCCACAACGCCCAGCACGACCCGTGAACGCATCCCCATCGATGTCCCCCTCACCGACACCCGGGCCCACGCGGCCCGGCCGACAACCACACCGCCCGACCCTAACGAGTCACCCCCCGCCCCCACGGCCCCCCTCGCGACAACTCCCCAACCAGCAAGCCCGCTTCCGCCCCGGTGCGGAGGGTCAGGTCCGCCAGGGCACGGGGTGCCGTCGGCTGGCCGCGGAGGCCGGGGAAGGCGTTGACGTCCACGACCGTGGGGGAGCCGTCGTCGGCGACGACGAGGTCGATGCCGTACACGTCGAGGGAGAAGGCGGCGCCCGCCGCACGGGCCATCGCGGTCCAGCCGTCGGGCAGCGCCTCCGGCCGCAGACGGGTACCCGGGCTCTTGCCGCCGGCCGCCAGCTCGGAGCGGCGCCGGGCGGCGAAGACCTGGCCGTCGATCACCCACAGCTTGTGGTCCCAGCCGTCGTTCGGGGTGAACGGCTGCACCACCACCGGCTCGTCCGCCCAGGTGCCGCACAGGGCGCGGAGCGCGTCGGCGTCGTCGACGCGGGCCACCAGGTCACCGCGTCGGCTGTGGCGGCTCTTGACGACGCAGGGGAAGACCAGCCCGGGGCGGGCGGCCAGCTGCTGGAGCGTCGCGAAGGTGCGGGTCGGCGCGAACGGCAGACCCGCCGCGAGTGCCCGTTCCGCCATGGCGGTGCGGTCCTGGCAGAACGCGGTGGCGGCAGCCGAGTTGATCACGACAGCGCCGTGCTGCTCCAGCCGGCGGGCCAGGGCGAGGGCCCGCGGCGTGCGGGCCTTCAGCAGATAGACGTCCGCGAGCCGGTGGACGAGCCGGCCTTGGGCCGTTCCGTGGGACGAGGCCGGACCGTCGGACGGGACCGACCTGTTGGACGGGGCCGACCCGTCGAGCGGGGCCGTCTCGGGGTCGAGCGTCTCCACCTCGTGCCGCGGTGTCAGCAGCGCTGCCGTCCCGGCGAGGAGGGGGTGGCCGGGACGGGAGGTGATCAGTCCGACTCTCATCCGGCGTCCCCGGCGGCGGTGACGGGCACGGCCGTCACACCCGTCGCCCTCGATACGGTCGCCGCACCCGTCACAGCCGCCGCACCCGGCGCCACCACTGGGTCCACGCCAGCTGAGCCCGCCACAGCCGTGGGCACCGACGCGGGTACCGCGGCGGACGGCCGGGCCGCGTGGGGCGGGGCGGAAGCCAGGTGGGGGCCAGTGGTGGCGGCCGGCTGGGGCCGCGCGCCGTCGCCGCCCCCGGCCAGGGGGAGGAGCGGCACCGGACCGGACCCCGGGTGCGGGGCACTCCCGGCCCGGGCGAGGTCCAGCACGGCCCCCGCGACGCGCGCCACCGCGTCCGGCACCTGCCGGAAGCTGGGGAAGTCGTTGACGTCGACGACGACCGGCCCGTCGGGCCCCAGCACCAGGTCGACCCCGAACAGGTCGAGCCCGTACACACTGCCCGTCTCGGCGGCGATGGCGGCGACGTCGGCGCTCAGCGGCACCCGCCGTTCGGGCACCGAGCGGTCGGGGTGCAGCGGCGAACACCGCTGGGTGGCGAACAGCTCGCCCCCGACGCCGTACACCTTCATATCGACGCCGGAGTTGGGCACGTACGGCTGGGCGATGAGCATGCCGCCGCCCGCCAGGTCCGCGGCAAGCTGCGCCGGCAGCGGCCCGCTGTCCAGCAGGTCGGGTGAGGCCACCAGCCGTACGGCGCGGCCGGAGCTGCCGTCGGCGGGCTTGACGACGAGGGGGAACTCGGCCGCCGGTATCTCCCGGAGGGCTTCGGACCGTGCCACCGCGTACGTCATGGGAACCGGCAGCCCGCTGCTGCGGCCGATGGCAGCCGCCAGCGCCTTGTCCCGTACGCCGCGTATCGCGCGGGCGTCGTTGACGGTGGTGAGCCCTACCGCCGCCGCGGCCTCCAGCAGCGTCAGACCGGGCCCGCCGGACACCGTCTTGAGCACCCAGGCGTCGTGGCTGCCCGCGCGTATCTCCTCCGACACGCGCAGCAGCGCGCTGCCGGGCCGCAGGACGTCCACGCGATGCCCCCAGGCCCTGAGCCGGCGGATCACCTCCACGGGCATGCCGTCGTGGCGGTACTCCTCCTCCACCAGAAAGCAGAGCCTCATTGTTCTCCCCACGCATATGACCCGGCCACGGAGAACGCTATCCGCCGCGCTCGGCGCGACGACCGCGGCCCCAACCACCGCCCGGAGCAGGGCGTTCGGCGCGCCGGCCGGCCCTGACCGTACGGTGCCGGGGCGGTCGCGAACGGGGGCGCCCCGCCGGAAGCCCGCCCTCGGCAACCGCGTCCGGGAGGAGACGAAGGGGGCGGGCACCGATGCGGACGACGAAACCGGAATCCGACGCCGTTCCCGACGCAGACACCGTTCCCGACGCCCCCGACGCTGACGCCCCCGATGCCGACGCCGACACCGTTCCCGACGCCGACACCGTTCCGGACACCGACGCCGGCATCGAGCTCCGGGAGGGTGCACAGGGCCCCGACGCCGTCCCGGGCACCGCCCCGGGCGCCGTCCCGGGCCCCCAGGGTCCGGGCGGCGGTCGGTGGACAACCGGCCGCCGAGGCCGCCGAGGGGTGGAGGGAGGCGCTCAACAGATGCACCGCCGTCAGGTAGGCCCCAGCAGTCGCCGCATCGCCTCGGCGGCCCGCACGGCGGCGTCACCGCAGCAGTTGTTGAACAGCACGTGCACCTGTTCGGTACCCGCGGCGAGCGCCCGCAACCGGGGAAGCCAGGAGGCGAGTTCGTCGTCGCGGTACGCGTACCGGAACCGTTCCTCCTTGCTGCCGGTGCCCCACGCGGTGCTGCGTCCGTGGAACCGTACGACGGACAGCCGCGGCGAGGTGACGCACGTGACGGGCGGTACCGACGACGGCAGTCCCGACGCCATGTCGACGGCGACCGCCGCCATTCCGTAGCGGGCGAGCAGTGCGCGGGTCGCGTCCGCCCGCTCCTCGTGCCACCACGCGGGGTGCCGGAACTCGACGGCGACCTGCCACCCTTCCGTCCGCCGCGCGGTGCGGGCCAGCACCTCCTCGGCCCGCGCCCCCGGCCGGAACCACGGCGGGAACTGGAACAGCACGCTCCCCAGGCGCCCCGCCCGCCGCAACGGTGCCAGCCCCGCGGCGAACCGCGCCCACACCTCGTCCAGCACCCCGGGGTCACGGGCGTCGGCCGGTATTCCGTCCGGCAGCACCGCACTTCGCGTGGGGTGCCCGGTCAGCAGCGAGAACGCCTTCACGTCGAAGACGAACCCGTCCCCCGTCCGCTCCACCCACAGCGCGCTGTTCCGCTCGCGGGGCAGGGCGTAGTACGTGGCATCGACCTCCACGACGGGGAACCGCCCGGCGTAGTACCGCAGCCGCCCCTCGGCGTCCCGTCGCCCCGGCGGGTACCAACCGCTGCGCACCAGCATCGGATCGGCCCACGAGCACGTGCCCACGAGGATGTCACCCATGCCGCGCCGGTTACCCGCACGCGGCACACTCAGCCCGACGGACGGCAGCCGCCGGACAGCCCCGGGGGAAACGGGGGGTCAGCGGAGCTTGGCCTCCTGCGCCTCGATGACGGCGGCCGGCTGCCCGAACTTCTCACCCCGCGAAATCGCGGCGATGTTGAAGGAGGAGAAACCGGCGAGCGTGGCGCCCTGCCGGAAGACGACGACCTTGGTGTCGGCCGCACTGCCGCCCTGCTTCGTCCCGACCGTCCAGGCGACAGCCTCTTGCCCTGCGGACAGCTTCTCCTCCGTCACCTTGGTGACCTGCTGCTTCTCCTCGTCGGCGGTCATGGTGAAGCCTCCCGCGCACGCCTTGCCGGCCTTCCGCAGGGCGGCGAGCGCCCGTGCGGCGCCGTCACCGTCGTAGGACCACAGCGAAGTCATCGTCTTGGTGATGTCCAGCGAGTCGAGGGCGGCGTCCCCGGCCTCCTTCTCCGTCATGCCGGCCAGCTTGTCCGTCGAGGGCATGCCCTTCTCGGCCTCCGCCGGCTTGTGGACGACGAGCCGCTGCACGCGGGACACCGGCTTCCCCACCGGCAGGGACGACAGCACCTGCGCGACGGGCTCGCACGCCGCCTTCCCCGCAGAGACCGAACCCGGCGCGAATACGTCATCCTTGCCGGGCTTCTCCACCTGGTGCCCCTTCACGTCGCCCTGGGCGATCACGCGCTCGCCCAGCTCCGCGGCGCTGAGCGCCTTGACCGCCGCCTTGCCCGGCGCGGACCCGCCCTTGCCCTCCTTGCCCGCGTCGCCCCCGTCGCCCTGCGCGCCGGCACCGCACGCGGTGACCGACAGCGCGAGGGACACCGCGGAAGCGGTCAGGACGGTACGACGAATGACGGCGACTCGCACTGTGCGTCTCCCTGTGCTCCACGCCCCGCGCCCGGAAGCGGCGCGGGGTCGACGCAGACAAGACCCGCCTGCCTCGCACGGGGTTGCGCACCGGGCCGGCATCATCTTGATCACAGAAGGCATGTCAGAGGCACCGGCTATGGTCCGCCCCCATGGCAAACGTCGAACTCAACGCGTGCACCGAGGACTTCGAGGAACTGATCCGCCACATCGAGGACACCGGCGAGCGACTGACCGTCACGGACGACGGCGAGCCGGCGGGCGTTCTCCTCCCGGCGGCGGAACTCGCCGAACTGGAACACTTCGCACAACGGGCCGCCCAGCGCGGCCCGAGACCCTGGACGCCCACCACGCGCGAAAGCCCCCTCGGCCCAGTCCAGCAGGGCCCCTACACCCGTTACGCGCACCCCGACGGAGTGCGGATGACATTCACCCGGGACCGCGCGGTCGTGGCCGAACTGCGTTCCGTCGAGGAAATCGACTGGCTCCAGGACAAGGCGAGTTCCGTCCGCCAGGGCTACATGGATCCCAAACAGGCAGCCGCCTTCGAGGTGTTCCTCGCCTGGCAGCGCCCGATCGGCGACGGCATAGCGTGGATCGCCGACGACTGGAAGGAACAGCACCCCTTCCGCATCCTCGAATTCCTCAAGGGCCCGTCCCCCGAGGAAGCCGCCCTCGCCTACGGAGCCGACCCCCAGGACATCACCGACGGCCTCCGCCTCCACCAGGTATGGGGAAAAGACGAGAACGAGGACACCGACGACTTCTTCGACGTGATCGCCTTCGGCGAGGCGGACGGCTGGACATGGCTCGGCTACCACGAATTCGACTTCGCCTTCTTCCGCGCCTTCGACCCGCCTCCCTCCGAGCACATCACCCTGACCGGGACCATGGCGAAGGGCATCTACGACTTCTCCTACGAGAAGGACGGCGTGTACCAGAACCCCTTCCCGGCCGAGTACGGCGAACAACCGCGCCGGGACATGTACGAAATCCCCTGGTACACCCCGGGCGAGCCCCCCTTCCACCCGGAAGCACCCCTGTCCTTCCTCAACCCGCACCTCCGCCGCGCGGAGGAGCAGACCGACTGGACGGGCAGCGTCCCCCTCTTCTTCGCCGCCCTGGAACGAGCATTCGCCCTCGACCTCCCCCGCGAAGCCCTCACCACAGGCAACGTCCGCTGCGCCCGGCTGCGCAACGGATGAGCGGAACACGATTCCTGCCCTCAACCGCCCCCGCCCGCATCACCGCAGGACTCGACCTCCCGCACCTTCGCATCGGTGCCCACGACGAAGTTGTGCGCCTGAAGGGGTTTCGCGACGGCATCCGGCATCGATCCCTCCTTGAGGGAGGTCTGCGTACGCCTCCACTCCCGCCCGCGGGTGTCGACGAAATGCATCGCGACAGGACCCCAGACACCGTCCCCGGAGGAGACGTTGAGCGGCTCTGTCCCCGCTTCCTGCACCGCCCCGAGTTCCAGCGCGGACTGCGGGTACGTGATGTGGGTGCAGGGCGGTATGTCGTGCAGCGACAGAACCCACGTCTCTTCCGACAGCTCCTCGTCATCGGCACTCTTCGTGACGACGCGCAGCGCGACCTGCGCCGCGGGAACCGGGTCGGGGGACCTGTTCAGTACGTGCAGAGCCGCTGAGCCGACACCGCGTGAGGGGACCGTGTCCGTGGCACCCCGTTCGAGCGCCGACCCGCCGCCACCCCAGTACGTCACTTTCGATGCCTGATCACGCACCCGGCGGACGCTGTCGTCCCTCGACTGGGACAGCTGGTCCCGCGCCGTCTGCTGGGCCCAGTACGACGCCACGGCCTGGGCCCACAGCCCGCCGACCGCCGCGACGGCGGCCAGCGCGGTCCCGGTGACCGTGATCCCGTGCGCCCACCCGACCCGCCGCCAAGCCCCCCGCCCTCTGGCCGCCCCGGCCCCGGAGGGCGCCGCGGACGACTCCTCCCGCACCCGTACCCGTACGCGCCCCGGCGCCGGCCGCCGCCGCGCAACCCGTAACCGACGCCCCCTCCGCGCTGCGTCCCCCACCACCACTCCTCCCCCGTCAGCCTCGCCCCCTGTGTCCTGCGCCCACCGGACACCTGGCAAACCCCCACCGCTCAGACCGCCGCCTCCACCGGGCTGGAGCACCCCGGTCCGGCCTGCCGAAAGACCCTGAACCAGGACCGCACTCGCCCGCGCGCGGCCATCGCGACTTGCCAACCCGCCGGCACGAAACTGTGGGCACCGAATGAGAACTCGCTGACGCTGAGCGGCGATCCGGAAGCGGGCAACAACCCCCGAGCCCAGACCCGGGGGTTCTCATCGGAGCGGGCGACGGGAATCGAACCCGCGCTCTGAGCCTGGGAACCGCGGGGGTGAACGGTCGGCATAGGCCCCGACCTGTACGAACACTGCTTGGCCAGGCACTCAGTGTGTTGCGGTGTCCGCCGCCGACCGCGGCTGTCCGGTCGTTCTGGCCTGCATCTGGCACGGGGCAGGTGCTACAGGTCGTCGGGCAGAAGCCGAAAGGCATGATTGCCGGTGAGTGGAGTGACGGTTCTGAAGTCTCGGCGGTCGAGGGTGAGGATGGTCTCGGTGTCGTATGCCTCGGCCAGGACGACGTTCACCGCGTCGGTAAGGTCGAGGCGCAGTGCTGCGTAGCGGTTCTGGACCGTACGCGCTTTGCGCAGCGTGTCGGCGGACAGCTCAGGGATGGTCAAGCGCCCGGTGCTTTCCTGGGCCAGTAGCCAGTCGTTCACCACGTGTGCAGCCTTGCGGTCGACGTTGCGCGTGGTGATGTGTTCAATCTCCAGGATCACCAGCGGTGATACCACGGTGAGCGCTGCTTGGCGCATCGCGGTGCGAGCGGCTTCGTGCTCGGGGTCCGCGGCGTTGAGGGCTGCCACCAGGCCGGACGTGTCGCCTACGACGATCACTCTGCGTCCGCCACGCCGTCCGAGACCGCTCGGTCAATCTCCTCGGCGGTGACCGGACCGCCGAAGTCCAGACTCGGGATGTCCCAGTCCTCGTCCCAGCGCCGACTGCGCAGCGCCGCGAGATGGAACGCCTCCCGGAAGTACTCCGACTCCGGCCGGCCCTCCCGCGCTGCCGCTTCCTTGATCAGCGCGAGGTCCTCCTCGTCGACCATGACAGTGGTCTTCTTCAAAGCCATATGGTTATGGTACCTCAGCCATATCCCTGAGGTGGTGCGTAGCAGTGATGAGGGGCTGGCGCCTGGTGCTCGTCGTTGCTCTCGACGGTGACCGTCCGGCCGCGGTTTTGTCTCCGCTCACTCGTACATGGATTGGCCAGTGCTGCGACCAGGTCCAGACCACGGGCCGTGTGTGTCGTCCGCGTCGAGTGTCTCGACGTGGTGCTTCGGCTTTGCGCTCGCCTCGCCGGTCTCCGCCAGCCGCGCTCATCTAGCAGCACCACGACGACGAACGGCAGACGCAGGTGGCCTCCGGACCGGACGGGCGCGCACGTGCCGAGCGCAGAAAGACCCCGCACGACGACGGCGACGAAAATTTCCGCACGGATCTGGCACGAGATGGCTGAACTAGTCCTGACAACAAACAAGACCCAGGTCGCTGACCTGGGTCTTCGTCGTGGAGCGGGCGACGGGAATCGAACCCGCGCTCTGAGCTTGGGAATCACGGGGCTCTTGGGCGCTGTCACCCTGCTGACCTGGCGCTTCGTGAGCTTGGGCTCGTCGGGCACGCTCGCGGGGAACCCCTCGTTTACCGTGGCTGTCCGGCCTTACGGGCACGGCACGGGCACGCTCCTCCTTCACTTCTTACGGCGCTTGCGAGGCTGCTTCTTTCGCCTCTCGATCGTGTACGACGACCACTCGCCACGATGCCGGTAGCAGCGAGAAGCGTTGACCATCGCCAAGTTCCTGCATCGAGTGCCCTTCTCGGTGATCGCGCCACACCTCGACTGAGTGCCCACTGCTTGCCACCTCCTGAGTCCGCATCCCATGCCAGCCTGAGGCACGGCCAACTCTGGCGGGGAGGCGCGCACCGGTTGCATGGGGAGCTGTGAGGGGGCGCTCTCCTCCTGAGCAACATCTGTTTACAGCCGTAGGGGAGGTTGGGAGGAAAACGTCCACACCAGCCGCTGTCGCCTAGCGCCCATCGAGTCATGCAGGTCAGAGTAAAAAGGTATGCCCCGTCTGATTTTTCTTCTAGTATTGGGATTCTGAGTCTAGGAGTGGCACTGGTGAGGAATTTCCGAAAAAAGACTGCGAGCGTCGAAGAAAAATTCGCGAAATACGTGATGGATGTGTTGCAGAAATCGGGCGTAGAGGAGGTTGATGAGCAGGTTTTGGAAAAGGCGGCCACTGGATCTGTTGAAAGTTTCGCGGAGAAGATGGGGCTGCAGGTCGCAGAGCACGTCCTGCGCGATAGGCGGACCTATCGCGTGAATCATAAACTGGATGAGGGGTTCAATAAGCGCCTCCGGCGGAGGTATGATGCGGCGTTCAAGGCTTTCACTATTTCCACAGCCTGTGCCCGTGAGGCTGGAGAATCGATAGCCTTGAAGTCATCAAAGTCTCTTAGTGCTGATGGGACGGCCGCATTTGAGGCATTGGTCCGCATCCACGCTAAGTCCTGTCGCGTTGCGGGGGAGGTTCTTGCACTCCTTAAGAACGGCTTCCCTGAAGGAGCCCTTGCGCGATGCAGAACTCTTCACGAAATGGCAGTGGTGGCTGGAGCCATCGGCGACTCTGTAGACGATGTTGATAACTCTGACCTTGCGGCTCGCTACCTTGACCACGAAGTGGTCACCCAAAGGCGCAGCGCTCTCCAGTACCAGAAAGATCACAGGTTCTTGGGCATGGAACCGCTCGATCAAAACTTCCTCGATCTGATTGAGCGTCGATATAATGCCGCGATCTCCAAGTATGGCAAAGACTTCAAAGGGGAATACGGTTGGGCGAAGAAGTATTGCCCCAATGATAATCTTCGCGGGCCCGAAGAGAAAGTGCAGATGGGGCATATGCGCGGCTACTATCAAATGGCTAGCAATGAAGTGCATTCAGGGGCAAGGGGGCTTTCTCTTAATTCGTCGGAATTCAGGGGAGAGCTGCTGATGCGGGTCGGAAAGACAAACGTCGGCCTGGAGGTTCCTGCCTCAATGGCTCTCAACTCGCTGTATCAGACGACTGTCATGCTCTTGATTAAAGGGCTGCCTCAAGGGGCTGACCTCACAAGCTTGGTCACCATGAAGGCCCTGGATGAAGTGAGGGGTCGTGCTGCTCAACTTTTTCTGGACGTCTCTCTTGCAATTGAGAGAGATGAAGAAAGGTTTGGCGGGAAGCGTAATTCGTGAATTGGGGTGCGGCTCCCCTAGTAGGGCGGGAGATCGGCTATGAGGCTGGAGTTGTTTTAGGGGAGAGAGGGCCAGCGGATCGTGTTGCCTGCTCGCCTGCCAGTAATCCCGATGTGGGCCCCTGGTTCTGGCGTGCTGTTCAGACCTCAAGTGGGGAAAGTCAGCCACGACGGCGGGGAAGGTGCCTGAGCGCCTGCAAGTGGGTCCCTCGGCCACCCACCGTCGTCAGCTACGTTTCCAACGCTTATGTCTTGGACCCGCAGACGCCTCTGCGCAGCCTCAGCCAGCCACCCCGGCGATGGCGTGACCGGCCCGCGGGCAGCGACGAAACCGGGCGCCGCGCCACGGACCTCTTCGGTATGCCGTGCCCAGCCGTACAGAACTGGTCGACCTCCTACGCCTGATCGCGCTCCTGGAGTCCTGCATCCGCAGGTGGATTGCCGTTTCGGGCTGCGCGCTGAGCGGGCCGGGGGTGGCGCGGAGCGGGGCGGAGACAGGAGCGGGCGGCGGCCGCGGGCCGCCAGCGCGCGCGGCCCGCGTCAGCGGGCCGCCTTGAAGTCGTAGAGAAAGTTGTTACGCACGCCCGTGGTGAGCTGGCGGGCAGACTATCGGGCTGACTGTCCAAGTGGCCTGGGTGCTGCGCTGCTTGAGTGTGAGGGTGTGCGGTCTGCCTTGTTCGAGGTCGTGGGCTGCTGCTGGTTGGCCGTGGTCGAGCCATGTGCGGGCTCGGCGGTAGGGGCTTCGTCCAGGGTGGTTGCGATCATCATGAGGCTGATGCGTATCCATCGCAGGGCTTCGCGTGGGCTGTAGGCGTCGTAGGTGCCGATGCGGCGTTCGTTGACGTAGCACTCGCAGTAGTAGATCCGTACCGGCGGCTGCGGTCGCTCGCTCATGTCATCGACCTCGGGGCCGGGAGTGCGACGCGAGCCCTTCGCGTTGAGGGCTTGGCCGGCGCCTGGTGCTGGTCGTTGATCTCGACGGTGACCGTTCGGCCGTAGTCGTCTCCGCTCACCTGTACGCGGTTGGCCAGTGCTGCGACCAGGCCCAGACCCCGGCCGTGGGTGTCGTCCTCGTCCGGTGTCTCGACGTGGGGTTCCGTCTCGCCTCCGCCGGTGTCGGTGACCGCCAAGACGACGGTGCCGGGTGACCGGTGCAAGGAGATGTGGAAGCTCCCGTTGGGGCCGCCGCTCGCCGAGTGGACCAGTGCGTTCGAGCCCAGCTCGCTCACGATCAAGGCGGCGTCTTCCCCGCATGAGCTGTCGCGCAGCACGTCCCGGGTCCAGCGGCGGACTCGGCCGACCTCTTCGGGGAGTCCTGGACAGGTGAGTTCCCAGATCCGTTCCGTACTCATATACTCGTGCATACAAGTTCCTTCGTGCTGGTGGCCGCTATGGATAGTGGGTGTGTGCTAGACGAGTCGCACGCCGTCGTGGGCCCGGACAGCCGGCGGGGATGCCGCGTCGAGCGCGTCCAGGACGCGGACCGCGTATGCCTCGTCGGCGAGCTGGGTGACCTCTTCGCGGGTGGCCCAGCGAAGCGCGTAGGTCTCCTTGCCCGTCGTCGGGGAGCCGTCGACCGCTTCGCAGCGGAAGACCAGGGAGACGATCAGGCCGGTCATGTTCTTGTAGACGCCCGTGAGGGTCGCCGGGAGGGCGATCTTCATGCCGGTCTCTTCGAGGACCTCGCGCTGGAGCGCGTCCGGGATCGTCTCCGCGGGCTCCAGCACGCCGCCGGGCGGCTCCCATTGGCCGTTGTCGCGGCGCTGGATGAGCAGCGCTCGGCCCGCGTCGTCCACGATGACGCCGGCGACGCTCACGGAGTGGGGGCGTTCTGCGGTGCTCACGTTTCTCGGGTCCCCTCGGATGGCTAGGCTTCACCACCGTAGCAACGGAACTCAGCAGCTCGTCTAGATATCTAAAGGAGCACAGTCGATGGTGGCTCTTTCCTCCGGCCTCCTCGGGGCGCTGGATCCCACCAGTGACCGAGCGGTCTTCCGGCAGATCGCCGACCGGATCCGTGAGGCCATCGACAAGGGCCGCTTCAAGGAAGGCGCCAAGCTGCCCTCCGAGTCGGAACTGGTCGAGCACTTCGGGGTGTCCCGGATGACCGTCCGCAACGCGCTCTCCCTCCTCCAGAGCGAGGGACTGGTCACCGCGGAGCACGGCAAAGGCGTCTTCGTCCGGCCCCGGCCCCCTGTGCGCCGGCTCGCCTCCGACCGGTTCGCCCGGCGTTACCGCGACCAAGGGAAGTCGGCGTTCACGGTGGAGGCGGAAGCCGCCGGGAGCAAGCCCGAGGTGGACAGCCTGGAGGTCAAGGAAGAGAAGCCGGCACCGGACATCTCCGCGCGTCTCGGCTCGCCCCGCAAGGTTCTTGCCCGTCGGCGCCGCTACCTGCTCGGCGGACGCCCGGTCGAGTTCGCCGTCTCCTACATCCCTCTCGACCTGGCGCGCGGCACACAGATCGCCGAGCCGAATCCGGGTCCTGGCGGCATCTACGCCCGGCTGGAAGAACTCGGTCACCGCCTGGACCACTTCGACGAAGAGGTCCGCGCCCGGATGCCCTCCCCGGCCGAAGTGAAAACGCTCCGCCTCTCCTCCGGCGTACCGGTGATCAGTCTGTTCCGGACCGCGTACGACACCGAGGGGCGAGCGGTGGAAGTCTGCGACACCGTCATGGCCGCCGACGCCTACGTACTGGCCTACCAACTCCCCGCCGACTAGGGCAGGTCGGACTCGGTTCCGAAGCGGTCGGCGCCACCGTTCTCGGGACGCAACGCAACAGGCATGGGGACACGTAACCGCCCCGACGACAAACCCGACAACAAACAAGACCCAGGTCGCTGACCTGGGTCTTCGTCGTGGAGCGGGCGACGGGAATCGAACCCGCGCTCTGAGCTTGGGAAGCTCATGTTCTACCATTAAACTACGCCCGCGAGGAGTCAGCGGAGAGGGCTGGCTCTTCGAGTGGATACTGTACCGCATGGGAGACCCCGGCCGCAGATGGCCTGGGTCTTTTGTCGTTGTGGGGGTGGGAGGGGGGTTGAGGGGGCGTACGGTAGGGGCGGAGTGCCGCTCGTGAGGGCGCCGGATCCATCCCCTAACGTGGCTTTTGTCGTCCACGCATCCATGTGACTGGGGAGAGGGAAGCGATGGAATCCACGGTCGTCCGGTGTGCCGAGGGGCATGTGTTCAGCACCTCGACGTTCCCGATGCAGCATCTGGGGTCCTCCCGGATCGGGCCAGGGCGGCTCCTGCGGTGTCCCCGGTGCGGGCGGCTGCGGCAGGCGGTGCCCGTGGGACGTCCGCGCCAGGGCTAGCGCCGGGCAGTGGGCAAGGTGAGCGGGGCTCCGCAGCTTCGGGCGGCCGGAAACAGTCGTCGGTGAGGGAGCTCCGCAGCGTCACAGGGGCCGGTCCGATTGGGCCGGCCCCGCCTCGTGCGCGTAGTCTCGGGCCGTGCTTCTCTCAGACAAGGACATCCGGGCCGAGATCGACGCCGGCAGGGTGCGGATCGACCCGTTCGATCCGGCCATGGTGCAGCCCTCCAGTATCGACGTACGGCTGGACCGGTTCTTCCGGGTGTTCGAGAACCACCGCTATCCGCACATCGACCCCGCGGTGGAGCAGCCCGATCTGACGCGGCTGATCGAGGCGGAGGGGGACGAGCCGTTCATCCTGCACCCCGGGGAGTTCGTGCTGGCCTCCACGTACGAGGTGATCTCGCTGCCCGAGGACGTGGCGTCGCGGCTGGAGGGGAAGAGCTCGCTGGGGCGGCTCGGGCTGCTGACGCACTCGACGGCCGGGTTCATCGACCCGGGGTTCTCCGGTCATGTGACGCTGGAGCTGTCGAACGTCGCGACGCTGCCCATGAAGCTGTGGCCCGGCATGAAGATCGGCCAGCTGTGCATGTTCCGGCTGACGTCCCCGGCCGAGCACCCGTACGGATCGCCGCAGTACGGTTCCCGCTATCAGGACCAGCGCGGGCCGACCCCCTCCCGCTCGTATCTGAACTTCCACCGGACCCAGGTCTGAGACCGGGACCAGCTGACCGCCGGCGAGCAAGCGAGAGAGATTCCTGTGAGTGACGAGCGCGAGAACCTGACGTACACCCTCTTCGGACAGGCCATTCGTGAGCTGGCGCAGAGCGTGGCCGACGACGGATACGAACCGGACATCATCCTGTCCATCGCCCGTGGCGGCCTCTTCGTGGCCGGCGGGCTCGGGTACGCGCTCGACGTGAAGAACCTGCATGTCATGAATGTGGAGTTCTATACCGGTGTGGGTGAAACGCTCGCCATGCCCGTCATGCTGCCGCCTGTCCCGAATGTCGTCGACCTGAGCCGTAAGAAGGTGCTCATCGCCGACGACGTCGCCGACACCGGCAAGACCCTCAAGCTCGTGCAGGACTTCTGCGCCGAGCACGTGGCGGAAGCGCGCAGCGCGGTCATCTACGAGAAGTCGCAGTCCCTGGTGAAGTGCGACTACGTCTGGAAGCGGACCGATCAGTGGATCAACTTCCCGTGGTCCGTCGAGCCGCCCGTCGTGCGGCGTGAGGGACAGGTGCTGGACGCCTGACGAAGCGGAACAGCTTCAGCGGGCGCTGCGTGGCACACCGTGGTTCGGTGCTGCGGGACATGTCCGGTCATCGCACGCTTGATGCCGGTTACGCGGGGGCGGAAGGGCGTCGGCCGGCCGTTCCGGCGGCCTCTTCCCGGGCATTTCTTCCGGGCTCTCCGTGAACTTTTCCGTCGGCCCGGCCATCGGACTCCTCGGTACCGAAGATCGGTCCCGTCGTGTCGGGGGCTCCCATCGGGGATGGGATGCCCACCGCCGCACCCCTACGCGCCGGGCCGCCACCGAGGCGTGACCGGTCCGCGCGTGACCGGAATCGGCGCGTGATCGGGGCCGGCAGGGAGCCGGGGGTCGGCGTGTAGCCGGGGTCGGCGCCGGGGCAGGGGCGCAGGCAGTGCGCACGCCCGGAACGCGGCCCGCACGTCGTCGGGCGTGCACGCGACGCACGTACGCAGAAGGAGCACGTATGCGCGGAATCAAGCGCGCCGCCATTGTCGGCGCCGGCCTCATAGCCTTCTCCGGTGTCGCCGCCGGAGCCGCACAGGCTCTGCCCGACCCGCACGCGTACATGGTGGGCGACACCTACAAGGAGCCCAGCAAGGAGGCATGCGAGAAGGACGGCAACACCTGGTGGGGCGTCAATGAGTTCTCCTGCCTCGGCCCCAACGCCGACGGTTCGTGGACGTTCCGGATCGACTCGCTCAGCCAGTGCCCCGGCCCGCCCTCGCTTCGTAGCGCTTCCGCTTCGGACGGCTACTCCGTGAAGGGTTGCTGAGAACCCCTCCGAGCTGACCGGCCCGGAACCCGTCCGGGCCGCCCGGGCGGCCCGGACGGGGCTGTACGTCGCGGCAACGCCGGCTTCTGCTGGGTGCCTGAGCCCTTCCGCTGTCCCTCCGCGACCCCCGTTCGCGCTCCGTCCGTGAGCGCGTGCGGGGGTTCCGGCTGTCGTGCTGGTGATGATCGGATCCGGTGGGGCGGGCCCGGCCTGTGAAAACCCCCTCGCGGCGGTCAGCTGTCGGGTGGGAGGGTGGCCGGCCGTGTGGTTCGCGCGCCCCCGAGCATGCGCACCCGCGCGTACCACCCGTACCCCCGTACGCCGCGCCACCCTCCTCTCCCCCTGTCTCCCCCGCGCTCCCTTGGCGACTCGCGCCCTCGGGTGCGAGCCGCTTGGAGCGGTCCCCCCCCGTCGGTCCCGCTCCTGTGTCAGCGTCGTCGCTCCGGGCCGTCCGGGCCTCCACCTGTGGGCGGATCCGGGTCGGTCGCTCGGGCGAGGGGACGCCTCCGGCGGAGGAGCCGCCCCTGCCTCCCGGCACGGCTCCGGCCCTTGACCCGCCGCCCTCACGCGGGCCGCGCCCGGCGCCCTCACGCAGTCAGGGCCGCTGCCCGCACGCCGACCGGGCTCCGCCCAGGCGCCGGAGTACTACGAATGAAGCCGGGGTCTCAACTCCTGGCCGGAATTCTCCCGTTGGGCGGGACGGGGAGGTTTGGCCGCTGTGGGGGGATCCTGGCGCGGGTGGTTCCCTTTTTCTCTACCTGCGGGTAAGAACCGGCGGTAACAACCGCAGATGCCGGCCGTAGGGAGATCACCTGATGGCGCGTTCGAGACCCGCGACAGCGCTCGCGGCAGCTCTGGTCATGGTGTTGGGAGGGGCGGGCGCGGCCATCGCCGCGCCCGGCGGTGCGCAGGCGACGACGGGCGTGCAGGCGAAGGCGGGCGCGCAGGCGCGGGTCGCGCCGCTGCCGCCCGAGTTGGAGAAGATCCGGGCGCAGGAGGCGGAGAAGCTCTACGGCAGTCCGGACGCCCCGGCGATGGGGGAGCGCAAGACGAGCGTCATCTCGCTGGGGGACAGCGAGATCTCCGGCGAGGGTGTGGGCACCTACGAGCCGGGGACGAACGGGCCGGACAACTGGTGTCACCGGTCGCCCGACGCGGCCGTGCACCGTACGGGCATCGGCGTGGACGTGTCGTACAACGTCGCCTGCTCCGGTGCGAGCACCGAGAACGTGCGGATCGGCGGGACGAAGCAGTACGCCGACGAACTGGTGCAGAGCGACAGTCTCGCCATCAAGGCGCGCAACACGCGGCTGAAGCAGATCGAGCTGGTCGTCGGGGCGAACGACGACCTCCAGTTCGGGCCGGTGATGACCGACTGCGTGACCCGGTATCTGACGCTCCAGGGCCGCTGCGAGCCCAAGTACGACCCCGGCTGGGACGCGCGGATCGCCGGGCTGGTGCCGAAGGTGGAGCGCACCGTCGAGGACCTGCGGACGGTGATGCGGGACGCCGGGTACGCGGACGGCGACTACCAGTTGGTGGTCATGGGGTATCCGAGCCCGATCGGTCCCGACGTCGAGGACAACCCGGACTTCCCCGGGAAGCTGGTCGGCGGCTGCGTGGGCTACACCAGCGACTCCGCGTGGGGCCGGAACGTGGCGGTGCCGAAGTTCGAGGCGGGCATCCGTGAGGCCGCGCGGCGGACGGGGGCGAGCTATCTGGACGCCTCGCGGCTGTTCCACGGGCACGAGGTGTGCATGGAGAACACCTGGGCGCGGGGGCTGTACGTGGATCTGAGCAATCCGTTCCCGCCGGACTCCAACTCGGTGCGCCAGTCCTTCCACCCGAACGAGCGCGGCCACGGCGCTTTCGCGACCTGCTTCACGAGGATGTACCAGGCCGGGCTGAAGGGGGTCCGGGAGGCGTCCTGCGCCGACCCGCAGGGCGCGGGGAAGCCCAAGCTGTACGAGCTGGCCTGGGACGACGTCTTCAATCGGCTGCGCAACGCGGACACCGGCACGTGTCTGGACGCGGACGGCGGAAAGAGCGCCGTCGGCACCGACGTACGGGGCTGGACGTGCAAGCCGGGGCAGCGCAACCAGCTGTGGTGGTACGACGCGGAGGGCCGGAGCCTGTACGCGGGGCAGACCCATGACCGGTGCGTGCAGAGCGAGGGCGCGGTGCAGGCCGGGGCCGGGCTGGAGCTGGGCAACTGCTCGGACGCCGCGGGGCAGCGCTTCGTGCGGCAGGGCGACACCCTGCGGCCGGCCTCCGACACCGGGCTGTGCGTGACGCTGCCGGGGCTGGAGGACAGGGCGCGGCTGGCCGCGTGTAACGGGTCGGACGCGCAGCGCTTCACCGCCTGAGCGCTCCCGGGCACGCCTGTGCCCCCGGTGCCGGGAGTGTGCCGGGCACCGGGGGCACAGGGCCGGGGCTACAGCGTGCCCAGCTTGATCAGGAAGAGCAGGGCCAGCAGTTGGATGGCGGAGGCACCCAGGGCGCGGGGCCAGGGCAGGTCGTGGGAGCGGCTGACCATCGAGGTGAACAGGAAGCCGGCGAGCGCCCAGGTCGCCCAGCCGAGGATCTGCACCACCGGGTTGGTGCCGCCCAGGAAGAGGGCGAACAGCAGCCGGGGCGCGTCCGTCAGCGACATGATCAGCATGGCCAGGCCGACGGTGGGCTGCCACGCACCGTCACCGCCGAACTGGCGGGCCAGCGTGTGGGTGACGGCACCCAGGATCAGCCCCGCGATCACCACGGCGACACCGGTGATGAGGACGTACGGGATCGCCTGCGAGAACGGCGAGTTGATCACGTCCTCGCGGGCTTCGTCGAGGCCGAAGACAGCGAGCAGCCCGTAGATGAACGTGACGATGAGGGCGGGGCCCCACACCGTGTAGTCGCGCATCTGCCAGAACGTGGCGTTGGGCCGCAGGACGACACCGGTCAGCAGATGCTTCCAGTGGAGCCGCGGGCCGGGGGGCGGCGCCGGGGCGTTGCCGACGTGGTAATTGCCGCCGTCCTGGTAGCCGTAGTCGTCCGGGCCGCCGTCGTGCGGGCCGGGGGCGCCGTACGGGTCGTGGATGCTGAACGCCTGCGTGTGACCGGGGTTGTTGGCGTGCGGGTCCTGGCCGTGCCAGCCCTGCGGCCCGGGGTTGTGTCCGCCGGGGCCGCCGGCCGGCGCGCCGTAGGGCGGCCCGGGGGGCGCGCCGTGCGGGTCGCCGAAGTATTCGGGCTCGCCGGGTCCTGGCGGTCCGGCCTGCCAGCCGCCGGGTGCGGGCCCGCCGGGGCCCGGCCCGCCGCCCGGGCCGGGGCCCTGTTGCGGGTACGGCGGACCCGAGGGGTGCTGAGGGTACTGCCCATACTGCTGCGCGCCCCGGGAGTCCCGGCCGCGACCGCTCCTGAAACCAGCCACGTCATCGAACGTACCGTGTCGCGGCGACCTTGTGCGCCATGGCCGGGTGGGATGGCCTGACATCGCTGCTGAGCTGTGACATCCCTTAGGGGGTCCCGGTGGGGTTGCCTCCACCCCGGGGTGGAGGCAACCCCACCCCGGTGGTGACTCCGGCCCGCGGCGCCGGGTGCCGGGTCCGGTCCTGTACCGGTCAGCGGCGCGGGCCCGGCGGGGCGGGGCGGCAGGCGGTGTCGGCGGCGGGGAGGCGGACCGCGAAGGTGACGACGGAGCCCTTGCCGGCGGCTTCGGCCACCGAGAGCCGGTCGGTCACCAGTTTGGCCAGCCACAGCCCGCGTCCGCTGGGGGCGCCGTCGAGGCCGGGGAGCAGTTCGGGGATGACGTCCTCGGAGAAACCGGGGCCCGAGTCGGCGACCTGGCACTCCAGCTCGTGGCCGAGGTTGCGCAGGACGAGCTGGCCGCCGCCGCCCGCGTGCTCGACGGCGTTGGTGGCCACCGCGTCGACCGCGACGACGAACTCGCCGCGGCGCGGTTCGCCGAGCCCGGCCGAGGCGGCGCGTGCCTCCACCTCGGCGCGGAGCCGGGGCAGGTCACGCAGGGTGAAGCGCAGGCGGCACAGCAGTTCGGGGCTCAGCATGTGCGGCCTTCCTTCCGCTCGCGGGGGAGGCGGGCGGTCGCGCCCGCGTGGGGGCCCGCGGCCCGGTCGTGCTGGGCCGGTCCGTCCTTGGCCCTGTGGCCCGGGGCCGCGCGGTCCGCCACCTGGTGCTCCTCCTCGCGTACCTGCTGTGCTGCTGTTGTGCCGTGCACGCTGTGCCGCTGTCCGGCTGTGCTGCTGATGCGCCGTGCTGCTGCGTCGTCTGCTGTGCCGTTGTGCCGACCTCACGGGACAGTACGTACGGGACTGCCGGGGCGAGCCGCGGCGTCACGTCCCGCGCCCGGCCGGGCGCGCGCCCTCCCGGGCGGCGTTCCGTGCCGCTGTCGTGCTGTGCCGTGCGCGGAAGCGTGTGTAGGGAGGCTAGGCCCGGCACGCGGCAATGGGTATACCGCGACAGCGGTTTGGCCCGTGTGGTGTTCCAACTGATCGCATTTGACCACGCGGTGCCGTAAAACGCGCAACGGCCGGTCCCGTGGCGTACGGGACCGGCCGTTGGGGATGACGGCAGCGTGCGGGCTACTGCGCGGGCTCGGGCTCCGGCTCGGGGTCCTTCGCCGTGACGCCGTCGTCGGCCGGCGGGTCGGCCGGCGGCGTCTTGACGGAGTCGAGCAGGAGCTGCGCCACGTCCACGACCTGGAGACTCTCCTTGGCCTTGCCGTCGTTCTTCTTGCCGTTGACCGAGTCGGTCAACATGACGAGGCAGAACGGGCAGGCCGTCGAGACGATGTCGGGATCGAGGCTGAGGGCTTCGTCCACGCGCTCGTTGTTGATGCGCTTGCCGATGCGCTCCTCCATCCACATCCGCGCGCCGCCGGCGCCGCAGCAGAAGCCGCGTTCCTTGTGGCGGTGCATCTCCTCGTTGCGCAGGCCGGGGACGCGGCCGATGATCTCGCGCGGCGGCGTGTAGACCTTGTTGTGGCGGCCCAGGTAGCACGGGTCGTGGTAGGTGATCAGCCCGTCGACCGGGGTGACCGGCACCAGCTTGCCCTCGTCGATCAGGTGCTGGAGCAGCTGGGTGTGGTGGATGACCTCGTAGTGGCCGCCCAGCTGCGGGTACTCGTTGGCGAGCGTGTTGAAGCAGTGCGGGCAGGTGGCGACGATCTTCTTGGTGGCCTTCGGCTTCCGGGTGGCCGGGTCCTCGTCGTCCTCGCCCCAGGCGGCGTTCAGCGTGCCGACGTTCTCCTCGCCCAGCTGCTGGAAGAGGAACTCGTTGCCCAGGCGGCGGGCCGAGTCACCGGTGCACTTCTCGTCCCCGCCCATGATCGCGAAATTGACGCCCGCGATGTGCAGCAGCTCCGCGAAGGCCTTGGTGGTCTTCTTGGCGCGGTCCTCCAGGGCGCCGGCGCAGCCGACCCAGTAGAGGTAGTCGACCTCGGTGAGGTCCTCGACCGTCTTGCCGACGACGGGGACCTGGATGCCGGTCTCCTTCTCCAGCTCCTTGGTCCACTCCAGGCGCTGCTTCTTGGCCAGGCCCCAGGGGTTGCCCTTCTTCTCCAGGTTCTTGAGCATCGTCCCGGCCTCGGACGGGAACGCGGACTCGATCATGACCTGGTAGCGGCGCATGTCGACGATGTGGTCGACGTGCTCGATGTCGACGGGGCACTGCTCGACGCAGGCGCCGCAGGTGGTGCAGGACCACAGCACGTCCGGGTCGATGACGCCGTTCTCCTCGGCGGTGCCCACCAGCGGGCGCTCGGCCTCGGCCAGCGCGGCCTGCGGGACGCCCTTGAGCTGCTCCTCGGTGGCCTTCTCCTCGCCCTCCATGGTCTTGCCGCCGCCGGCCAGCAGATAGGGGGCCTTGGCGTGGGCGTGGTCCCGCAGCGACATGATCAGCAGCTTCGGGGAGAGCGGCTTGCCGGTGTTCCAGGCCGGGCACTGGGACTGGCAGCGACCGCACTCGGTGCAGGTGGAGAAGTCGAGGATGCCCTTCCAGGAGAAGTCCTCGACCTGGGAGGCGCCGAAGCGGACCTCTTCCTCGTTGTCGTCGTCCAGCGCGGTCTCGAAGTCGATCTCCTTGCCGCCGGACATCATCGGCTGCAGGGCGCCGAGCGCGGTGCCGCCCGCGGCGTCCCGCTTGAACCAGATGTTGAAGAACGCCAGGAAGCGGTGCCAGGCCACACCCATGTTGGTGTTGAGGCTGACGGTGATCATCCAGATCATCGTCGTGCCCAGCTTGATGAGGGCCCACAGGTAGACGTGGTTCTGGAGCGTGCCGGTGCTCAGCCCGTCGAAGGCCGCGGTCAGCGGGTAGGAGACGAAGTACGCCGGACCGTAGCCGTCCACGTGGTGGAGGGCGCCCTCCAGGCCGCGCAGCATCAGGATGGCGACGCCGATGACGAGGATGACGTACTCGACGAAGTAGCCCTGCCACATCTTCGAGCCGGTGAACCGGGACTTGCGGCCGGCGCGGGAGGGCAGGCTCAGCAGCCGGATCGCCATGAGCACCAGGATGCCGACGGTGGTGGCGGCGCCGATGAACTCGATGTACATCTCGTACGGCAGCCAGCCGCCGATGACGGGCAGCGTCCAGTCGGCCCGGAAGAGCTGGCCGTAGGCGTTGATGATGGTCGGCGCCAGGGTGAGGAAGCCGATCGCCACGAACCAGTGGGCGATGCCGACCACGCCCCACCGGTTCATCCTCGTGTGACCGAGGAACTCCTTGACGAGGGTGGCCGTTCGCTGCTTGGGACTGTCCTTCCGCATACCCGCGGGGAGCGGCTGGCCCAGCTTCACGAAGCGGTAGATCTGCGCTACCGCGCGGGCGATGAGCGCAATGCCGACCGCGGTGAGCACCAGCGTGACGACGATCGCGGCGAGTTGCATAACGGCTCCTCGGAGCACGGAGGCATTTACTAAGCAGTAACTTATCCAGTCCGTATGAGACTACCCACTTGTCGTGGATGGCTGTACCGCGTCCCCCGGTGATTTGCGTCGCCCCTCCGCCCGGCGGGCGTGGTGCCTGCGCCGCCGGGGGCCGGCCCGAGGCCGTGCCCTCCGCCCTCTTCCTGTCCGCCGCCGACCATGCGCGGACCGTAATCACAGAGGTTGAGTCGGCGAGACTCAGGCTTCTTGACGCTATGGGGCCAGTGATGCACTCTTGAGTCAGCTTCACTCAAGCAAGACAGACAGCTACAGGCAGCTGGAGGAAACAGACATGGCTCGTGCGGTCGGCATCGACCTGGGTACGACGAACTCCGTCGTCAGTGTTCTCGAGGGCGGTGAGCCCACCGTCATCACCAATGCCGAGGGCGCCAGGACCACGCCGTCCGTCGTGGCCTTCGCGAAGAACGGTGAGGTGCTCGTCGGTGAGGTGGCCAAGCGCCAGGCCGTCACCAACGTCGACCGGACCATCCGGTCGGTCAAGCGCCACATGGGTACCGACTGGAAGATCGGTATCGACGAGAAGCAGTTCAACCCGCAGCAGATCAGCGCCTTCGTGCTGCAGAAGCTGAAGCGGGACGCCGAGTCGTACCTGGGCGAGAAGGTCACCGACGCCGTCATCACCGTCCCGGCGTACTTCAACGACGCGGAGCGCCAGGCCACCAAGGAGGCCGGCGAGATCGCGGGCCTCAACGTGCTGCGGATCGTCAACGAGCCGACCGCCGCCGCTCTGGCCTACGGCCTGGAGAAGGAGGACCAGACGATTCTGGTCTTCGACCTCGGTGGCGGTACGTTCGACGTCTCGCTGCTGGAGATCGGCGACGGCGTGGTCGAGGTGAAGGCCACCAACGGTGACAACCACCTCGGTGGTGACGACTGGGACCAGCGCATCGTCGACTACCTGGTCAAGCAGTTCCAGTCCGGTCACGGTGTGGACCTGTCCAAGGACAAGATGGCCCTCCAGCGGCTGCGCGAGGCCGCGGAGAAGGCGAAGATCGAGCTGTCCTCGTCCACCGAGACGACGATCAACCTGCCGTACATCACGGCGTCCGCCGAGGGCCCGCTGCACCTGGACGAGAAGCTCACCCGCGCCCAGTTCCAGCAGCTGACCCAGGACCTGCTGGAGCGCTGCAAGACCCCGTTCAATAACGTGATCAAGGACGCGGGCATCCAGCTCGGCGAGATCGACCACGTGGTGCTCGTCGGCGGTTCCACCCGTATGCCCGCCGTCGCGGAGCTCGTCAAGGAGCTGACCGGCGGCAAGGAGGCCAACAAGGGTGTGAACCCGGACGAGGTCGTGGCCATCGGTGCCAGCCTCCAGGCGGGTGTGCTCAAGGGTGAGGTCAAGGACGTCCTGCTGCTGGACGTGA
>NZ_JODR01000002.1 GCF_000725885.1 Streptomyces albus subsp. albus
AAACGCTCGGCTGGGAAACCCCAGCCGAGCGCCTGCATAAACTGCTCGCGGCCTGATCAACACAACCACGTGTTGCAACGACCGCTAGAAACCGCCGTCGCGGTGGGCCCCTCTTCGCGTTCGGGGGGGGGCTTCCCGCCCCGGCCCCGGAGGTCAGGAGGTCAGAGCCGGTCGGCGGCCAGCCGCTCGGCGAGGGCCTCCAGCAGCGGGCCCGCCTCGGCGATGCAGCGCTCCACGTCGGACTCGATGTCGGTCAGCGCGTAGGCCCGCTCGATCCCGGCGGCCTTCAGCCGGGCGGCGTCGATCGCCAGACGCCCGCACACGGCCACCACGGGCTTGCCCGCCCGCCGGGCCGCTGCGGCGACTCCGGCGGGGGCCTTGCCGTGCAGCGTCTGCTCGTCCAGCGAGCCCTCACCGGTGATCACCAGAGAGGCCCGCCCGATCGCGGCCTCGACGCCCAGCTCCTCCATCATGATCTCGATTCCGGGGCGGAACCGGGCGCGGAGCCCGACGAGGGCCGCGAAACCGATACCGCCGGCGGCACCGGCGCCCGGCGAGGCGGCGGCCTCCTGGGCGCCCAGCACCTCGGCGAGATGTGTGAGGGCGTCGTCGAGGAGCGTGACGTCGGCGTCGCTCGCGCCCTTCTGCGGGCCGTAGACGGCGGCGGCTCCCTTCGGACCCGTCAGCGGGTTGTCCACGTCGCTGGCGAGGACGAACTCGGTCTTGCCCAGCCGCTCGTCCAGACCGGACAGATCGGCCGTGACCAGCTCCCGCAGCCCGCCGCCGCCCCACGGCACGGTGTCCCCGTCGCGGTCCAGCAGACGGGCGCCGAGCGCGTCCAGCATGCCCGCGCCGCCGTCGGTGGTGGCCGAACCGCCGACGCCGAGGATGACGGTGTGCGCGCCGGCGTCCAGCGCCGCCAGCAGCAGTTCACCGACGCCGTAGGTGGTGGCGGTCAGCGGGACGAAGACGCCGCGCGGCAGGTGCTGGAGCCCGGCGGCCTCGGCCATCTCGACCACAGCGGTGCCCTCGCGGAGCGCGAACGCGGCCGTGACGGGGGCGCCTGTGGGGCCGGTGACCTCGACCTCGTGGCGGGTGAACCCGCCCGCGACGGCCGCGGCCACGGTGCCGTCGCCGCCGTCGGCCACCGGCACCGCCTCGATCC
Source organism: Streptomyces albus subsp. albus (assembly GCF_000725885.1). Lineage (GTDB taxonomy): Bacteria > Actinomycetota > Actinomycetes > Streptomycetales > Streptomycetaceae > Streptomyces > Streptomyces albus. The sequence goes on from NZ_JODR01000002.1 coordinate 1,166, forward strand.
TGGCCTCGGGACGGGCCTTCCGGATCCCGGCACTCACGCGGTCGGCGACCTCGACGGCCGTCAGCGATCCCTTGAACTTGTCCGCGGCGATCAGTACGCGCGCCGGTGTGCTCCGCGCCGTCGTAGTCATGTTCTGCCCCTGGGTCTCTCAGTCGTTCGAACAGGCAGTCGCGCCGTGGGGACCCTATCCGCCGCAAGGGGCTCCCGACCATGGGGCCATGATCCGAAGGCGTCCCGCTACGCCCTGCGGCGCAGCCGGCGCCAGACGGCGCGGGCGGCGTGGTGGCCCGCCATGCCGTGCACGCCGGGACCGGGCGGGGCGGCGGAGGAGCACAGGTAGACGGAGGGGTGCGCCGTCTCGTAGGGGACGCGCTTGAGCTTGGGGCGGATCAGCAGTCGCAGTCCGGCGGCGGAGCCGCAGGCGATGTCGCCGCCCACGTAGTTGGCGTTGCGGGCCGCGAGCTGCGGGGGGCCCGCGGTGGCGCGGGCCAGCACCCGGTCGCGGAACCCGGGGGCGAAGCGTTCGATCTGCCGTTCGACCGCCTCGGTGGCGTCGCCCTCCCAGCCGTTGGGCAGATGGCCGTACGCCCAGAAGACGTGTTTGCCCTCGGGGGCGCGGCTCGGGTCCACCAGGCTGGGCTGGGCGGTGATGAGGAAGGGCCGCTCGGGGGCACGGCCGCGCACGACCGCGTCCCGCATCGCGGTGTCGATGTCGTCGATGGTGGGCCCGACGTGGACCGTTCCGGCCCGGGCCGCCTCGGGGGAGGTCCAGGGGACGGGCCCGTCCAGCGCGTAGTCGATCTTGAAGAGGCTGGCGCCGTAGCGCACGCCGTCGTAGGCGCTGCCCAGGCCCGCGATACGGGCGAGCGCGGTCGGCGAGGTGTCGAAGACGTAGGCGCGCGCGGGCGGGAGTTCGTCCAGCCGTCTGACCTCGACACCGGTGTGGATGGTGCCGCCCAGGGCCCGCAGATAGCCGGCCAGCGCGTCGGAGATGGCCTGCGAGCCCCCGCGCGGGACCGGCCAGCCGACCGCGTGGGCGGCCAGCGCGAAGACGAGCGCGGGCGCCGTCATGAACGGGTTGTTCATCGGCGCGATGACGTGCCCCGCCATCCCGGCAAGCAGCGCCGGGCCCTTGGCGTCCCGGAACCGGATCTTCGACCAGGTGACCGGCTGGAGCCCGGTCAGTCCGAACCGGACGAGCTGGACGGGGTCGGCCGGGAGACGGCCGTTGAGGGCGGAGCCGTAGCCGAAGAAGTCCTCCGCGAGGGTCTCCCAGCGGCCCAGGTAGGGGGCGACCAGCCGGCGGTAGGCACCCGCGTCGCGCGGTCCGAGCGACGCGGCCGTCTCGCCCACCGAGCGGGAGAGCACCGCGGCGCTGCCGTCCGGGAACGGATGGGCCATGGGCAGTTCGGGGTGCAGCCACTCCAGCCCGTGCTCCGCCAGCGGCATGGCACGGAAGGCGGGCGAGCCGGCACCGGTGGGGTGCACCGCGGAGCACGGGTCGTGGCGGAAGCCGGGCAGGGTCAGCTCCTCGGTGCGGGCGCCGCCGCCGACCGTCTCCAGCGCCTCGAACACCTCGACGGTGAAACCGCGGCGGGCCAACTCCACCGCCGCCGTCAGCCCGTTGGGCCCGGCACCTACGACGACCGCGTCCCGGATCGATGGCACGTGTGGCTCCCCTCGCCCGGCCCCGGCCCGGACACGGCGGGCCGGCTGATGTCGCTCTCGTCAGTCGTTCTGGTCGCGCAGCAGGCCCACCATACGCCGCGCGGTGGCGGCGTCCCGCGCCGCGGTGAACGGCAGCGCGTTGCCGCCGGCCAGCCGGAAGGGCGCGCCGGCGACCGTGCTGTGGGCGCCGCCCGCCTCGGTGACCACCAGCAGCCCCGCGGCATGGTCCCAGGCCGACTCCCAGGTGTAGGCGACGGCGTCCAGCCGGCCCCGCGCGATGGCGAGGTACTCCAGCCCGGCCGAGCCGGTGTCGCGCGGCGCGACGCCCTCGGTGTGCAGCCCGCTCAGCGCCCGCTTCTGCGACTCGTCGGTGAAGTCGGGGTGCGAGACGGCGACATGCAGCGGCGCGCCCTCGGCGGGCGAGCCGGCGTGCAGCGGCCGGCCGTCCAGCAGCACTCCCCCGCCGCGGCGTGCCGTGGCCGTCAGACCGAGCGCCGGCGCGTGTATCCAGGCGCCCAGCGTCTCGCCCCGCCGTGCCAGCGCCACCAGTGTGCAGAAGCCCTCGTCGCCGGCGACGAACTGACGGGTGCCGTCGATCGGGTCGATGATCCACACCGGATCGTCGCCCTCCAGCGCCGTGTAGGTCGCCGGGTGCGCGTGCACCGTCTCCTCTCCGACGACCACCGAACCGGGCAGCAGTTTGCGCAGGTCCTCGGAGAGCCGCTGTTCGGCACGCTGGTCGGCGACGGTGACCAGGTCGTGGCTGCCGGTCTTGGTGGTGACCTCGTCCTCGGCGAGCTGCCGCCAGCGCGGCATGACCTCCGCCCGTACGGCCGAAAGGACTGCTTCTTCCACCGCTGTCATCAGCTCGTCGTCGATCACACCTCCATACAAGCACGGTGTCCGACCGGGCGGCGAGGCCGCCTTCGGGCGCGCGGAGTCGTCCCCCGGGGCGGCGGCTACGCTGGGCGCATGGCCGAACGTGACAGCGCGCCGGGCGGCGGTGCGCCGCTGGTGGCGTTCCTGACCGGCGCGGGTATCTCCACGGATTCCGGCATCCCCGACTACCGGGGGCCGCAGGGTGTGTGGCGCAAGGACCCGGAAGCCGAGAAACTGGTCACCTACGACCACTACGTGACCGACCCCGACGTCCGCCGCCGCTCCTGGCTGATGCGCGGTGAGAGCCCGGTGTGGCGGGCCCGGCCCAACGCCGCGCACGAGGCCGTCGCCCGGCTGGAGGCCGCCGGGGTGCCGGTGCGGGTCATCACCCAGAACGTGGACGGGCTCCACCAGGCCGCGGGCGTCCCCGCGCGGAAGGTGCTGGAACTGCACGGCAACGCCCGTTCGGTGGTGTGCACGGAGTGCGGGGCGCGTTCCACGATGGCCGACGCGCTTGAGCGGGTCGCCGCCGGGGAGGAGGACCCGGACTGCCTGGCGTGCGGCGGCATCCTCAAATCCGCCACCGTGATGTTCGGTCAGGCCCTCGATCCAAAGGTGCTGGGCGAGGCGATGGCCGTGGCCCGGGCCTGCGAGATCTTCTACGCCGTGGGAACCAGTCTCCAGGTGCAGCCCGCCGCCTCGCTGGCGGGGCTGGCCGCCGAGCACGGTGCCCAACTCGTCGTCGTCAACGCGGAGCCGACGCCCTACGACGCGCTGGCCGACGAGGTGGTACGGGACCCCATCGGCACCGCCCTGCCCCGGTTGCTCGCCCGTCATATGACGGCCTGAGCCGGTTCCCGCTCAGCCTCCGGCCGCCTCGGCGCCGGCGGCCGTCGCGGTCGGCGCCGTCCGCGGCCCGAAGCGCAGCAGCCGGCTGTCGGCCCACATCAGCAGCGCGAGCACGGCTGCCGTCAGCGTGGCGTTGGCCGCGTACTTGGCCACGGGAGAGGTGTCGCCGCCCAGTGGTACGACCACGAACGAGAGCCCCGCGTTCACCACGAGGGCCGCGCCGCCGGCCATGAGCGCGTGGCGCCTGCCCCAGCCGGGGCGCCGCGACCAGCACAGCAGCGCACCGCCGCCCGCGCAGAGCACCACCAGGTCGAGCACGGTCCCCCACCAGCCGGCCGGCACCAGCTGGTGGACGGCCAGCGCGACCACGGCCCCGCCGCCGACGGACCACGGCGACGGCACCCGGCCCGGGGAGGGCGCGGGACGGCGCGGCAGGACGAACGCGGAGGCGACGAGGGCGGCGGCGACGGCCCCGGTGACGCCCAGCTGGGCGGGGCTCGCCATAAACGTCCTGGTGTGCTCGTGGAAGAAGACCACCACCGCGCACGCGTACAGCACCGCCATCGCCGTCAGGCCGACGCGTCCCAGCCAGGGGCGGTCGGCCAGTCGCGGAACGCAGGACTCGATCACGACGACCGGCGCCGTGAAGCTCCAGATGACGTGGCCGACGACGAAGCCCAGCAGATGGTGGACGCTGACACCGACGGCGGGCACGAGTGTGGGCTGCCGCTCCCGGGCCCAGGAGGCGTCGTCGACGAAGTGCGGGTTGAACAGGCTCTGGTCGATCAGCCCGGCCTGGATCAGCCCGAACGCCGCGCTCAGCAGCAGGATGCTCGGCCATCCCCGGCCGGTCCGCCGAACGGCCTCCCTGATGAGCACGGCGACCGAGCCGTAGAGCGGGGCGAGCAGCAGCAGTCCGGTCAGCAGTTCCCGCGGGCGGCCGATGATGCTGTCGTAGCCGATGAGGTACTCGGCGCAGACGGGAGAGAGCACGAGGAGTGCCAGTGCCGCCGTCAGCCGGCCGGACAGCGGTGTTCTTCCGGGCGGAACGGACCTGTTGTCTGCCATGCGGGCCCCTGGGGTGCGCGGTGCGGGAATCGGTGGCGGGGCGCCCCTTGTCGCGGGCGCCACCGCGGATTTCCCGACTGTAGGCACGGGGTCCGGGCCGGTGGATCAGTCTTCGGTCTGCCGCCGGACGACCAAAGTCGCCGTCTGGGGCGGGAGTCGGCTTCGAGGGTTTTTCCCGCCGCCCCGGAGGACGCTGCGGGGCGGCGGGCCCGGCCTCGTCCCGCCTGTGTCAGGCCGGAGTGGCGCGCAGGAGGCGGGAGGTGAGGACCGCCTCCGGGTTGCCGGCACTGAGGGCGTCGGTCAGGGCGCGGCCCGCGGCCTCCAGTGCGGCGTCGTCCATCGCGCCGAGCGCGTCGAGGATGAAGACCGCGCGTGTCGTCTGCGTCGTCAGGCGGGTGCGTACGCACTGGCGCCAGTTCCAGCGGCGGCAGGTGACGCCCGCGTCGTCCCGCCAGACCACCTCACCGGCGCGGGGGTGCTCGGTCACCGGTTCGCCGCCCGACATCAGCTCGAACGGTTCGGTCCCCTCGGCGCGGGTGAGGCGCAGCGGCCCCTGGTAGTGGTCGAGGTCCTCGCCGCCGAGCGGGACGACGTGGGCGACGGAGACCGCGTTGTAGATGTCGGTGAGCCGGTCCACGCGGGGCAGCCCCTCCGGGGCGCGGCGCAGCAGCGCGTCCACGCTGGAGCGGGTGCGCTTGGGCTTGGCGCCGAACGCGCGGAACGCCTCGCGCCACTCGGCGACGTGCGGGTGCTCCTCGGGATCGCACGCCTTCGCCTCGGCCTCGGCCAGCATCTCCTCGCTGAACGCGTCACCGGGTCCGGGGCGCAGCCCTTCGCCGACGATCAGCAGCGCGCGGTAGTCCGGGCGCAGGGCACCGACGGACGGGTCGATGGTGGCGGCGTGCAGCCACTCCTCGGTCGTGTTCATGGGTTGCGTCTCGCTCCTCGTCGCGGTGCCGTCGGCCGGCCACAGGCCGGCGCAGTGCAGCACACCGTACCAACAAGTCCAACGTACAGCACTGGCGAGAGCGGCCCGGCCTCACCCGATGCGGTGCCGCCGGGTGGCCCCGGGTGCGGGTCCGTGGTGCGCTGGTCGGGCGGACCGCCCGTGCCGCCGGACGGCTCGGGCCGGGGCACCGCCGCCCCCGAGGAGGCGCCATGAGGAACAGCGCGGAACAGGTCCCGGGCGCCGTGCCGGCGGCGCCGTCCGCCGCACGCCGGGGCGCGTCCTCGGCGGGCCGGGCGCCCGGCGGGCGCTGAACCGTACGCGACGGCACCGGGGCGCCCTCGGCGGTGTCCCGCACACTGTGACGGCGGGAGAGGCCATGACCGCGAACAGCTCCACCCCTCCGCCCGCACCCCACGGGCCCGCGTACCGCGCCGTGCAGTTCGCCGCCCGGGTGCTGTCCGCGGGCGGTCTGGCCGTGGTCGCGTACGTGCACGCCACGCTCGCCGGCCGGTTCGACCGCGTCACGGCGGACATCAGCCAGGGCGATCTGTTCCGCATCGAGGCCGGACTGGCGGCGCTCGGCGCCCTGCTGGTGCTGGTGTGGTGGCGCGCCTACTGCGATGCGTACGCCTGGCTGGTGGCCGCGGGCGGGATGGCGCTGCTGCTGGTCTACCAGTACGTCGACGTCGGCCGGCTGGGGCCGTTCCCCGGCATGCACGACCCGGTGTGGTCCGACGACAAGCGGCTGGCCCTCGTCGCGCAGGCAGTCACGCTGATCATGTCCACGTTTTTGCTGGTCAGCCACACACGGCGGTCGCGCAGGCTGACGACGGACGTATGGTTGGACCCCGACCGGACCAGATACGGAAGGTAGGGGGCCGGGGTGCACGGCGAGTACAAGATTCCGGGCGGCAAGCTCGTGGTGGTCGACCTCGACGACCGGGACGGCGTGCTGCGCGACGTCCGGGTCGCGGGGGACTTCTTCCTGGAGCCGGACGAGGCGCTCGCCGCCATCGACGGGGCCCTCGAAGGGGCGCCTTCGGACACCGACGCGGCCGGGCTGACCGCCCGTATCGAGGCGGCGCTGCCCGAGGGCACCGCGATGTACGGCGTCACGGCCGAGGGGATCGCGGTGGCCGTCCGCCGGGCGCTGGCGCAGGCCACCGACTGGTCCGACTACGACTGGCAGCTCATCCACGAGCCGCCGCAGTCGCCCGCGCTCCACATGGCGCTCGACCAGGTCCTCACCGAGGAGGTCGCCGCCGGACGCCGGGCCCCCACCCTGCGGGTGTGGGAGTGGGGTGCACCGGCGGTGATCATCGGCAGCTTCCAGTCGCTGCGCAACGAGGTGGACCCCGAGGGCGCCGCCCGGCACGGTGTCACCGTGGTGCGGCGCATCTCCGGTGGCGGCGCCATGTTCGTGGAGGCCGAGAACACCATCACCTACTCGCTGTCGGTGCCCGCCTCCTTGGTCTCCGGCCTCTCCTTCGCCGACTCCTACGCGTATCTGGACGACTGGGTCCTGGGGGCGCTGGGCGACATGGGCATCAAGGCGTGGTACATGCCGCTCAACGACATCGCGTCCAAGGAGGGCAAGATCGCCGGTGCCGCGCAGAAGCGGCTCACCAGCGGGGACGGCGCCGTCCTGCACCACGTGACGATGTCCTACGACATCGACGCGGAGAAGATGCTCGACGTGCTGCGCATCGGCAAGGAGAAGATGTCCGACAAGGGCACCAGGAGCGCCAAGAAGCGGGTGGACCCGCTGCGCCGGCAGACCGGGCTGCCCCGCGCGGACGTCATCGACCGGATGATCACCTCCTTCCGCACCCGCTACGGCCTCAGCGAGGGGCACGTCACGCCCCAGGAGATGGCGCGCGCGGAGGAGCTGGCCCTCACCAAGTTCAGCAGCGAGGAGTGGACGGCCCGGGTGCCGTAGGGGCCCCGCCCGCCGCCATGTGGTGACGGCGGGCGCAGCGCTCAGGTGAAGTCCGCCAGGTGGTCGGTGACCCACTCGCGGTAGGTGCGCGGCGGGCGGCCCAGGAGGGCTGCCGAGGCGGGCGCCGGGGATTCGGGCTCGGTCTCCATCGCCGCGTGGGCGTCGAGGATGCCGTCGGCGTAGGCGGGCGGCAGTCCGGCGGCCAGCAGTCCGGTGCGGGCCTCGGCGCGGGTGAGCCGTTCGACGGCGAGGGGGCGGCCCACGACCTCGCCGATGACGGCGATCTGTTCGGCCTGGGTGAGCACCTCGGGCCCCGTGAACTCGGGGACGGCGCCCAGCAGATCGTCGGTCAGCAGGGCGCGGACGGCGAGCGCGGCGATGTCGGCCTCGTGCACCAGGGGGCGGGCGGCCTTCGGGTACGCGGTGCGCACGGTGTCGCCGGAGCGCACCTGGGCCGCCCATTCCAGGGTGTTGCTCGCGAAGCCGCCGGGGCGCAGCAGTGTCCATGCGGGGACCGCCTCGCGCACCAGGCGTTCCAGTACGGCGTGGGTGCCCAGGATGTGGGCTGCCGGCTCGCTTCCGTCGCCGGGTGCCTCGGGAACGCCGCGTGCCGACAGGTAGACGATGCGGCCGGTGCGCCGGGCCAGGGCCGTGACCGCTTCCGCGGCGCCGCCGGGGCCGGGCAGCGGCCACATCAGGAAGACACCCGTCACCTCCTGTGTGAGGGCCGCGGTCAGGGCTGCCGGGTCGGCCAGATCGCCGCGGACGGGTTCGACCCCGGGGGGCAGCACGGCGGTCTCCGGGTTCCGGACGAGGGCACGTACGGGGACGCCCGCCGCCACGAGCTGCGCGGCCACCTGGCCGCCGACCTTCCCTGTCGCTCCGGTCACGAGTATCACGGGTGTCTCCTTCGTCGTACGGGTGCGCGAGGGGCGCTCCGCCCGCCTGTGCGGCGGCGCGTGCCCACACCCTCCGACTTGAAGTCGACTTGAAGTCAACCCTGATCCATCCGCGACGGGAGGGCGGAGGCCACCCCATCGGACCGCCACCCGTTGCCGCTCCCCCGCGCACCGGAGGAGGCTGGGGGACGGCACGGTGCGGCAGTCAGGAGTGGCGGTGAGCAGCATGGCCGGTCAGGAGCGGATCGAGATCGCGGACAACACCGCCGAGAGCCGGTACGAGGCCCGGATCGGCGGCACGCTCGCGGGCGTCGCGCAGTATCTGCGCGCCCCCGGGGTGGTGGCCGTGACCCACACCGAGGTGGAGCCCGCCTACGAGGGCCGGGGCGTGGGCAGCGCCCTGTCGCGGCACATCCTGGAGTCCGTCCAGGAGGCGGGCGAGAAGGTGGCGCCGGTCTGCCCGTTCTTCGCCGACTACATCCGCCGCCACCCCGACTACCGGCCGCTGGTCCACAACCGGGAGGGCCAGTAGTGCGCCCGCCTGACGCTCACTCCAGGGCGGCCAGCGCGGGGATCACGGTGGCGCCGTAGGCGTCGATGGTCGGCTCCTTCGCGTCGTGCATGGCGTAGAGCGCGAACTGGTCCACGCCCAGCCGGGCCAGCTCCCGCAGCCGGGCCGTGTGCGCCTGTTCGGGGCCCAGCAGGCAGAAGCGGTCCACGATGTCGTCGGGCACGAAGGCGGTGTCCGGGTTGCCGGCCCGGCCGTGGTGCGCGTAGTCGTAGCCCTGCCGTTCCTTGATGTAGGCGGTGAGCGCCGCCGGTACCGCGTCGGAGTGCTCGCCGTACCGCGCCACGAGGTCCGCGACGTGGTTGCCGACCATGCCGCCGAACCAGCGGCACTGCTCACGGGCGTGGGCGAGCGCGTCGGGGGTGTCCTCGCACACGTAGGCCGGCGCCGCCACGCAGATGGTGACCTCGGCCGGGTCCCGCCCCGCCTCGGCCGCCGCCTCGCGGACGGCGCGCACCATCCAGGCGGTCAGCACCGGGTCGGCGAGCTGGAGGATGAACCCGTCCGCCTCGCGGCCGGCCAGGGCGAGGGCCTTGGGGCCGTAGGCGGCCATCCACACCGGGAGCCGGCCGTCTCGCACCCACGGCAGCCGCATCGGGGTGCCGTCCACCACGGCCTCGCGGCCCTCGGCCAGATCCCGGATGGCGGCCATGGCCTTGCCGAGGCGGCCCAGCGTGCCGGGCGGGCGGCCGGCGACGCGCATCGCGGAGTCGCCGCGCCCGATGCCGCAGACGGTGCGGTTGCCGTACATCTCGTTGAGGGTGGCGAACGTGGAGGCGGTGACCTCCCAGGCGCGGGTGCCCGGGTTGGTGACCATGGGGCCCACGGTCAGCTGTGTGGTGTGGGCGAGGATGCGGCTGTGGATGACGTACGGTTCCTGCCACAGCACCGGCGAGTCGAACGTCCAGCCGTAGCGGAACCCGTTGCGTTCGGCGCGGCGCATCAGATCGACGGTCGCGTGGCCGGGGGGATCCGTCTGGAGCACGAGTCCGAAGTCCATCAGCATGACCCCTCAGTTGGTGTCGGAACGCATCCGGTCAGTCGAGGAACTGGCAGACCCCGCGCGGGACGTACCGGCCGTGCCCGGCGCGGCCCACCCAGGTGCGCCTGTCGAGCACCGTCTCGCCCCGGGAGAGCACCGTGACGACCTGACCCGTGACCGTCCTGCCCTCGTAGGCGGAGTAATCGACGTTCATGTGGTGGGTTTCCGCCGAAAGGGTCTGCTCGGCGTGCGGGTCGTAGAGGACGACGTCGGCGTCGGAGCCCGGCGCCAGCGTGCCCTTCTGCGGGTAGAGGCCGAACATCCGGGCGGGGGTGGCGCAGGCGAGGTCGATCCAGCGGCGGCGGGTCAGATGTCCGTCGACGACCGCCTGGTGCAGCAGGTCCATCCGGTGTTCCACGCCGGGCATCCCGTTGGGAATCCTGGAGAAGTCGCCCCGGCCCAGGTCCTTCTGGCCCGTGAAGCAGAACGGGCAGTGGTCGGTGGAGACGACCTGGAGGTCGTCGGTGCGCAGTGCGCGCCACAGTGCCGCCTGGTGCTCGCGGGGCCGCAGCGGTGTGCTGCACACGTACTTGGCGCCGCCGAAGTCCGGCTCGGCCAGGTTGTCGGTGCTCAAGTAGAGGTACTGGGGGCAGGTCTCGCCGAAGACCGGGAGGTCCAGCGCGCGGGCCGCGGCGAGCTGTTCGACGGCCTCCCGCGCCGAGACGTGCACCACGTACAGCGGCGATCCGGCGACCCGCGCCAGCTGGATCGCACGGTGCGTGGCCTCGGCCTCCAGCAGCGCCTTGCGGACCTCGCCGTGGTGGCGCGGGTCGGTGCGGCCGGCGGCCAGTGCCTGTTCGACCAGGACGTCGATGGCGATGCCGTTCTCCGCGTGCACCATGGCCAGCCCGCCGTTGCCGGCGGTGCGCTGCATGGCGCGGAGGATCTGCCCGTCGTCGCTGTAGAAGACGCCCGGGTAGGCCATGAACAGTTTGAACGAGGTGACGCCTTCGGCGACCAGGGCGTCCATCTCGCGCAGCGTGCCGTCGTTCACGTCGGAGAGGATCATGTGGAAGGCGTAGTCGACGGCGCAGCGTCCGTCGGCCTTGGCGTGCCACCGGTCCAGCCCCTCGCGCAGCGCCCGGCCTCTGGTCTGGACGGCGAAGTCCACGATCGTGGTCGTCCCGCCCCAGGCGGCGGCCCGGGTGCCGGTCTCGAAGTCGTCGCTGGAGAAGGTGCCGCCGAACGGGAAGTCCATGTGGGTGTGCCCGTCCACGCCGCCCGGGATGACGTACAGGCCGGTGGCGTCCAGCGTGCGGTCGGCGGTCAGGGAGGCGGCGACCGTGCTGTGCCGGTCCACGACGGCGGCGACGCGTCCGCCCTCGATGAGGACGTCGGCGGCCACCTCGTCGGCGGCGGTCACCACGAGGCCGCCCGTGATGAGGGTGGAGGTCATGCCTCGGCGCCTCCCGTCAGCCGGGCCTCGGCGGTACGCAGGGCGCTCTCCAGCACGGCGGCCCCCGCCTCGGCCTCCGCGACGGTGAGGGTCAGCGGCGGGGCGATGCGCAGCACGCTGGGGGTGGCGTGGCCGCCGCCCTTGCCGATGAGGACGCCGCCTTCCCTGGCCGCCTCCAGCACGAGGGAGGCCGCTTCGGGCGAGGGTTCGCCGGTGCCGGGCCGCACCAGTTCGATGCCGGCCATCAGTCCGCGCCCGCGCACCTCGCGGACGATGCCGACGCCGGCGGCGGCCGAACGCAGCCGCTCCAGCAGCAGTCCGCCGACGCGGCGTGCGTTGGCCTGGAGGTCGTGCTCCAGCAGATAGGCGAGGTTGGCGTTGGCCGCGGCCATGGTGACGGGGCTGCCGCCGAAGGTGGAGATGGAGTTGGCCCCCAGGCAGTTCATGACCTCGGCGCGGGCGACGACGCCGCCGATGGACATACCGTTGCCGATGCCCTTGGCGAAGGTGAGGATGTCGGGCGGGCCCGCGGCGGCGTGCGCCTGCCAGCCCCAGAAGTGGTCGCCGGTGCGGCCCCAGCCGGTCTGCACCTCGTCGCTGATCCACAGGATGTCGTGCTCGTCCAGCACTTCGCGGAAGGCGGCGTACAGTCCGTCGGGCGGCGAGGTGAACCCGCCCACGCCCTGCACGGGTTCGGCGATCAGTGCGGCGACGTTCCCGCCGGACTGGCCCAGCAGGTCCCGCAGGTCGGCGACGCAGGCGGCGGTGAACGCGGCGTCGTCCAGGTGCGCGAACGGGCCGCGGGTGCGTACGCCGCCGTGCACGTAGAAGGTCTGGAGCGGCGTGAGGGAGGTGGGCGACCAGGCGCGGTTGCCGGTGATGCCGACGGTGGTGAAGGAACGCCCGTGGTAGCTGTTGCGCATCGCCAGGACCTGGTTGGACCGCCGGTAGGTGGTGGCCAGCAGCAGGGCGGCGTCGTTGGCCTCGGTGCCCGAGGTGGTGAAGAAGACCCGCGCGTCGGGGATGCCGGAGAGGGAGGCGATCCGCTCGGCCAGCTCCACCATGGGCCGGTTGAGGTAGAGGGTGGAGGTGTGTAGGATGCGCCCGGCCTGTTCGGCGACCGCCTTGGTGACCTCGGGCAGCGCGTGGGCCGTCATGGTGGTGAGGATGCCGCCGAAGAAGTCGAGGTAGCGGCGCCCCTCGGCGTCCCACACATGGCGGCCCTCGCCGTGGGTGATCTCCAGGGGCTGTGCGTAGTACAGCGCCAGCCAGTCGGGCAGCACCGCCTTGTGACGGGCGTGGAGTTCCGCGTGGGCGGCGCCGCCGGCCGCCGTGGAGGGCGTCGGGGCGTTCACGGCCGCACCAGCCCTTCGTAGGCGTCGGGCCGCCTGTCGCGGTAGAAGGCCCACTGTTGGCGGACCTCGTCGATGAGCGCCAGGTCCAGGTCGCGGACGAGCAGTTCCTCCTCCTTGTCGGAGGCGGTCTCCCCGACGAACCGGCCGCGCGGGTCGACGAAGTAGCTGGTGCCGTAGAAGTCGTTGTCGCCCCACTCCTCGGTGCCCACGCGGTTGATGGCGGCGACGAAATAGGCGTTGGCGACGGCCGCCGCGGGCTGTTCGAGCTGCCACAGGTGGGCGGACAGACCGCGGGAGGTGGCCGAGGGGTTGTAGACGATCTGGGCGCCGCCCAGGCCGAGTGCCCGCCAGCCCTCGGGGAAGTGCCGGTCGTAGCAGATGGAGACCCCCACCTTGCCGACGGCCGTGTCGAAGACCGGCCAGCCGAGGTTGCCGGGGCGGAAGTAGAACTTCTCCCAGAAGCCCTTGAGCTGCGGGATGTGATGCTTGCGGTAGCTGCCCAGCACGGTGCCGTCGGCGTCGATGACGGCGGCGGTGTTGTAGTAGAAGCCCGGGCGCTCGACCTCGAACACCGGGGCGACGACGACCATCCCGGTCTCGCGGGCCAGCTCGCTCATCCGGCTGATCGTCGGTCCGCCGGGCACCGGCTCCGCCCAGCGGTAGTGCTCGGCGTCCTGGACCTGGCAGAAGTACGGGGCGTTGAAGACCTCTTGGAAACCGATGATGCGGGCGCCCCGGCGTGCGGCTTCCCGGGCGTGCTCCTCGTGCTTGGCGATCATCGATTCGGTGTCGCCCGTCCAGCTCGCCTGGACCAGCGCGGCACGTACAACGTCGGGCATGAGCAGCTCCTTTGTGAGCGCGGCAGCCTGTTCGACACGCGTAGATATACGTGAGATTGAGACCGTAAGCCCCCTCTGGGCACCTGACAAGAACCCCTGCGGGGCGGCGCGGGCGGCCACTCCTTTACTGGTCCGTAACCTACCGACGGGTTACCTCGGGTAGCCGCCGGTGCTTACTCTCCAGTCACTTCGCAGCCCGGTCGCCGACGACAACTGGAGACGTGCATGCGCCCCTCCCCCACCGCAGTGCGGTACGCCTCGGTCCTCCTCGCCGGAACACTCACCACCACCGGCCTCGCCCTCGCCCCCACCGCCACCGCCCTGCCGGCGCGCGACACTGCCGCGGCCACCACCGGCGCCGCCCCGGCCGTGGCCGGGATCGACTTCACCGACATCGAGGGCGACGGCGGCATCACCCTCAAGGCCAACGTCGCCCTGCCCGAGGGCGCCACCGCCGGGAGCACACGCAAATACCCCCTCATCGTGCTGCCCACCAGCTGGGGCATGCCGCAGATCGAATACCTCGTCCAGGCCAAGAAGCTCGCCGACGCCGGTTACGTCGTCGTCAGCTACAACTCACGCGGCTTCTGGCAGTCCGGCGGCCGGATCGAGACCGGCGGGCCCGAGGACATCGCCGACGCCTCCCGCGTCATCGACTGGGCCCTCGCCCACACCCCCGCCGACAAGGACCGCATCGGCATGGGCGGCGTCTCCTACGGCGCCGGCATCAGCCTGCTGGCGGCCGGCCACGACCCTCGCATCAAGGCCGTCGCCGCGCTCAGCGGCTGGGCCGACCTCATCGAGTCGATCTACAGCGGACGCACCCAGCACCTCCAGGCGGCCGGGCTGCTCGGCGGCGCCGGAGAACTGACCGGACGGCCCAGCCCCGAACTGCGGCAGATCCTCAAGGACTTCCTCGCCTCCGACCTCGACAAGGAGGACGAGATGATCGCCTGGGGCAAGAAGCGCTCGCCCGCGACCTACCTCGACAAGATCAACCGCAACGGCGCCGCCGTCATGCTCGGCAACGCCTGGGGCGACTCCATCTTCCCGCCCAACCAGTACGCCGACTTCTACGAGAAGCTGCGCGTGCCCAAGCGGCTGGAGTTCCGCCCCGGCGACCACGCCACCCCCGAGGCCACCGGCCTGCTCGGGCTGCCCAACGACACCTGGTCGCACGCCCACGACTGGTTCGACCACTACCTCAAGGGCGAGGACAACGGCATCGACACCCAGCCGCCCGTCCAGCTCAAGTCCCGCACCACCGGTGCCTACGAGGGCTACGCCGACTGGAAGGACGTCCCCTCCGGCGCCCGCACCCTCGCCCTGAACGACACCAGGAAACTGGCCACCGGCAAGGACTCGGGCGCCAACGGAGGGACGATGTTCCTCACCGGCATCCTCGACCAGTTCCTGAAGCTGCCGCCCGTCGTCAGCATGCCGCTGCTGCCCCGCTCCCGCGCCGCCGTCTGGGAGTCGGGCCGCTACGGAAGCGACACGGCGGTACGCGGCACCACCACGCTGCACACCACCGTCACCAGCACCGCGAGCAGCGGCACCTTCTACGCCTACCTCTACGACGTGGGCCCGCTGGGCACCGGGAAGCTGATCACCCACGCCCCCTACACCTTCCACGACCGCACCCCGGGCAAGCCGTTCGCCGTGGACCTCGACCTGTTCTCCACGGCGTACGACGTGCCCGCAGGACACCGACTCGCCCTCGTCGTCGACACCGCCGACCCGCTGTACGCGGAGTACAACCCCGACGGCGCACGGCTCACCTTCAGCTCGCCCGCCCAGGACCCCTCCCGGCTGACGGTACCCACCCGGGACGCGGACCGGCGCCAGTGACCGGGCGGCTCAGGGCCGGCGGAAGACGAGCGGGGGCGCATCGGCGGGCGTGGCCGGCGACATCCGCAGCTCGTCGTCACCGACTGCGGTGAGGGTCACGGAAATCCCCTTGGTGGAGCAGCCGGCGCGGGTACCGCCCCGGGTCACCACGTCCGGGCCGTAGGAGAGCGTGTTCCCGTCCGCTGCGGCCAGTTCGCTCTCCCACTCGCAGTCGCCGCTCGGCCCTCTGCCCGACACCACCAGCCTGGCCGAACCGACCCGGCCCCGCTCCACGGAAAGGGTGCGCTCCCGCCCGTCCGCGGCAACGCCCTTCCACTCACCGGCCAGCCTCGCCGGCACGGGCCGGGCCGGATCGCCCACCCTGTGCAGCTTCGCCGAGAGGGAACCGGCCGGATAGGTCCACGACAGACTGCCGTCACCGCGCAGCACAAGCCGCTGCTCCCTGTACGGGGAGCAGGGTTTGTGCATCGGGTGGCTCTGGGTGATGGTGCTGGTGATGCGCAGTCCGGCGGCGCCGCCGTCGAACGCCACCAAAGTGGCCCTCCCCTCGCACATCATGCCCGCGCGGAGGTTCACCGTCTTGGCGATCACCTCGCCCTTCCGTCCCTGCCGGATCTCGAAACGGCGCGTGATGGTCGAGCCGTCCGCGTCCTGGACACTGCCCTGCCAGGCCCCCAGATAGCCCCTCGGCAGGGCGCCGCCCGGGGCCGGGCTGCTGATGTCCCGCTCGGAGGGCTCGGGCACCGCGGCCCCGCCGCTTGCCCCCTCCCCCTGCTCTCCCCGGCCGGGCGAACGCCCCGCCTCCGAGCCCGGCTTCCCGCCGCCGCCGTCCTGGTCGTAGACCTGCAACGCCACGAAGGTGCCGGCCCCGGCGGCCACCGCCAGCACCACGCCGAGCGCCCCGAGCAGCACCGCGCGCCCCCGCCGGCGCCCCTGCGCGGGCGGCTCCCCCGGCGCCGGGAAGTGCGCCTGGGGGCCGCCGGGCCCGCCCGGCACCGCCCACTGCCCCGACGGTGGGGTGTGCTGCACCGGCCCGGTGACGGTGAGCATGCCGTGCACATCCGTACCGTGCGGACCGCCGAGGCCGCCCGGCGGAGGCGGCGGCGTGCCCCCGCCCGGCGAACCGCCCGGCGCGGCGGCGCCATCCGCGCTCGCGGCGCCGGGCGCCCCGACGCCGGCGGGGCCGGCCCCAGACGCCGGGGAGGGCGCCGTCCCGGAACCGGACGCCGGGGCCGTGCTTGGTGGGGCGGCCGACGCCGAGTCGTCGGCCGATGCGGACTTCGCGGCCGACGCGGACTTCGCGGCCGGTCCGGACGTCGTTGCCGACTCGGACGCCGCGGCCGGCGTGGCGGACGTGGCCGGCTTGGAGGTCGTGGCTGACGTGCCTGACGTGGCTGCGGTGGGCGACGTGGCTGATGTGGGCGACGTGGGTGCGGTGGGTGTCGTGGTCGCCGTGACGACTGCCGTCTTCGAGCCGGTGTCGGTCACCGGTTGGACGGCGGTCACCGGTTCGGAGGCGTCCGTGGTTCCGCCCGCGTCCGTGGCTCCGGCCTCCGTCGTTCCGACCGCGTCCGTGGGTCCGGCGTCCGCCGGTCCAGCGGCGTTTGTCGTCGAGTCGGCGGTGTCCGCCGGGTCCGTGCCGCTGTCCGGTGCGGCGCCGCGCCCGGCCTGCCCGGTACCGGTCTCTTCCGCCGCGTCCTCCGTGGCCGCCCCGTCCGCCGTCCCCTCGCCCCTCCCGGAATCCGTCCCGGCGCTCGTCGCGGGCTCTTCCGGGGTGCGCCCTCCGGCTGCCGGGGCGTCCGCGTCCGGTGCGGGGCCGGCCGCGACGCGGGTGGGCGGCGGTACGGCGGGGGCCTCGGCGGCGCGGTCGGCGGCGGCCTGGGCGCCGGGGACCTCCATGTCCAGCAGTTGTGCGGCGTGTCTGCCCAGTTGGGCCACCAGGGCTGCGGGCAGCCAGGGTTCGGCGGCGTCCGCAGCGGCGGGGCCGGGGCCCGGCGCGTCCTGCGGGTCGGCGGTCCGCTCCAGCAGGCTGCCGATGTCCGGGCGCCGGGCGGGGTCCTTGGCGAGGCAGTCGGCGACCAGTTCGCGCAGGGCGTCGGGCACGCCCTCCAGGCGGGGCTCCTCCTGGGTGATGCGGTACATCTGCACGTGCCCGGCGACGCCGTCGCCGCCGAAGGGGGTGCGCCCCGTCGCGGCGAAGGCGAGGACGGAGCCGAGCGAGAAGATGTCGCTCGCCCCGGTCAGCCGCTCGCCGCGCACCTGCTCGGGCGACATGAACCCGGGCGAGCCGACGACGGCGCCGGTGCGGGTGAGTTCGGCGTCCGCCGCGACGGTCTCCAGCGCGCGGGCGATGCCGAAGTCGATGACGCGCGGCCCGTCGATGGTGACCAGGATGTTGGAGGGTTTGACGTCGCGGTGGACGATGCCCGCGGCGTGGACGGCGCGCAGGGCCAGCCCGAGCCGGTTGGCGAGGATGCGCAGGGTGCGCCCGGGCAGCGGTGCGCTGCGTCCGGCGACGGCTTCCTGGAGGGTGATGCCGGGGATGTAGCCGGTGGCGACCCACGGCTGTTCGGCCCCGGTGTCGGCGTCCAGCACGGGCGCGGTCCACTCGCCGCCGACCCGGCGTGCCGCGCCGACCTCCTGTTCGAAGCGGTGCCGGAACTCGGCGTGTGCGGCCAGTTCGCGCCGCACCAGTTTGACGGCGACGGTGCGTCCGCGCGGGGACTGGGCGAGGTAGACGCTGCCCATGCCGCCCTCGCCCAGCCGCGCCAGAAGCCGGTAGTCACCGATGCGTTCAGGATCCTCCGCGCGCAGGGACCGCATGCCCTCTCCCCCGGGTCCGTGGCCAGTAGCTCAGCCGCTGTCAGCAGATGAAGAGCGATGGTACGGCCTGCGACGAGGGGGCAACCACGCGCCGGTCGGCCGTCTCGGCGGACCCGCCGGGATCGACAGGCAAACTTGCAAGTCTGTCTGTCGAACTCGTACTGTCGGTGTATGCCCCGTGAGAACCCGGCCACCAGGAAGCCCGCCCCCCGGGAGCCCACCGGGGCCCCGGTGGGCGGGACCGGCGGGGAGACGGCGGAACTCGCGGCACAGACCGCCGCCGCCGTGGCCGCGCTCGGCAGACGCCTGCGTGCCGCGTCCCCCGCCGGGGCGCTCACCCCCACCCAGCGTTCGGTGCTCGCCCGAATCCTGCGCACCGGCCCCACCACCATCGCCGCCCTGGCCCGCGCCGAACTGGTGCGGCCCCAGTCGATGCGGGTGACGGTGGGTGCACTGGAGGAGCGCGGGGTGCTCACCCGCAGCCCGCACCCGACCGACGGCCGGCAGGTCGTCTTCGCCCTCACCGAGGAGGGCCACCAAACGCTCAGGGCCGTGCAGCGCGCCAAGCACGACTGGCTCACCGAGGCCCTGGCCACCCGCCTCGACGCCGCCGAGCAGCGCACCCTCGCCGAGGCCGTCGTACTGCTCCGGCGCCTGGTTTCGGAGCAGCACGACGGCCCGGAACCGGACGGCAGTGCCCCGCGGGACGCCGGGTGAACCGGCGGGCGGACCGGAGCGGCCGGCTGTCCCTCGCCCGGGAAGAGGTACGGCCGCGGCCGGAGCCCGGCCCTCTCCCCGGACCGGCCCGCGGCTTCGGCGCCCGGCTGATGACGCCGCTGCTGCTGGGCTCCCTCCTCAATCCGGTCAACTCGACGATGATCGCCACCGCGCTGGTGGCGATCGGCCGGGGCTTCGGCGTCGGCGCGGCCGACACCGCCTGGCTGGTGGCCTCCCTGTACCTGGCCAGCGCCGTGGCGCAGCCGGCCATGGGCAGGCTGGCCGATCTGCTCGGCCCGCGCCGGGTGTTCCTCGCCGGGCTGCTGATCGTCGCGACGGCCGGTGCGGTGGGGGCGGCGGCGCCCGCCTTCGGCTGGCTGATCGCCTCCCGGGCGCTGCTGGGCGTGGGCACCTCGGCCGCCTATCCGTGCGCGATGGCGCTGCTACGCGCCGAGGCGGCCCGGCTGGGCACCCAGGTGCCGCGGCCGGTGCTGGCGCGGCTGTCGCTGGCGGCACTGGGCAGCGCCGCCGCCGGCCCGGTGCTGGGCGGTCTGCTGGCCGCGACCGCCGGCTGGCGGGCGATCTTCGCGGTGAACGTTCCGGTGTCGCTCGTCGGGCTGGTGCTGGCGCTGCTGTGGCTGCCCCGGGACACGCCCCGCGCGGCGCGGCCGGCCGGCGGGCGGGGCCCGTCCGTCGACGGCCTCGGCATCGCGCTGTTCGCCGGGACGCTGACGACGGTGATGCTCTTCCTGATGGAACTCACCGCCCCGCGCTGGCCGTTGCTGGCCCCGTTCGCGGTGCTGGCGTGCGCCTTCGTGTGGTGGGAGCTGCGGTGCCGGGCACCGTTCCTGGACCTGCGGGTGCTGGCCCGGCACCGGCCGCTGGTGCTCACCTATCTGCGGCACGGGCTGACCTATCTGGTCGTCTACTGCGTCATGTACGGCTACGCGCAGTGGCTGGAGGAGTCGCGCGGACTGTCCTCGTTCCACGCCGGGCTGCTGATGCTGCCCATGTCCCTGGCCGCCGCGGTCTGTTCGCTGCTGGGTGCCCGGACGAAGGGCATCCGCGGGCCCCTCACGCTGGCCGCCGTGCTGCTGCTCGCCGGGGCGGGGGCGCTGGCCCTCGCGCACGGTGACACGCCCGTGGCGGCGCTGCTGTCGGCCTCCGTCCTTTTCGGGCTGCCGCAGGGTCTGGCCGGCACCGGCAACCAGGCGGCTGTCGCCCGTCAGGCCCCCGCCGACGGGATCGGCGCGGCGGCCGGGCTCCAGCGCACCTCCCAGTACCTGGGTGCCATCACCGCCTCCGGTCTGATCGCCCTGTTCTACGGGCAGCGGGCCGGCGACGCGGGACTGCACTCGATAGCCGTGACGGCGGCGGGGCTCGGCCTCGTTCTGCTCGTGCTGACCGTCACCGACCGCGCGCTGCGCGGCCGTTCGTAGGATCCTCCCCCTCTCCAGGAGCACCACCCATGCCTCTCACCACGCTGGACGCGCAGACGGCGCTCGTCCTCATCGACCTCCAGAAGGGCATCGTCGGGCTGCCGACCGCGCCCTACCCTGCCCAGGACGTCGTGGCGCGTGCCGCGCGGCTGGCCGCGGAGTTCCGGCGGCGCCGGCTGCCCGTCGTCCTCGTCAACGTCGCGGGCAACGCGCCGGGACGCACGGCGGCATCTTTGGGCGGGGGCGGCGAGCGCCCGGCCGACCACGCCGAGCTGTGCCCCGAACTCGGCCCGCAGGACGGCGACATCCGCGTCACCAAGCAGAACTGGGGCGCCTTCTACGGCACCGCCCTCGATCTGGAACTGCGGCGGCGCGGGGTCACCCAGATCGTGCTGGGCGGTATCGCCACCCGCTTCGGTGTCGAGTCCACCGCCCGCTCCGCGCACGAGCACGGCTACCACGTGACGATCGCCGAGGACCTGTGCACCGACATGGACGCGGACGGTCACCGCGCCAGTGTCGAGGGCGTCTTCCCGCTGCTGGGCGAGACCGGCACGACCGAGGAGGTGCTGGCGGCCCTGCCGGCTGTCTGACGGCGGGCCCGGCCAGGTGGCCGCCCCGGGGGCGGGGCGGCCACGGGCCCGTCAGTGCGCGGCCGGGGCCAGGCCGGGCAGCAGATCGGGCACCCCGATCGGCAGGTCGCGGACCCGGACGCCGGTGGCGTGGAAGACCGCGTTGGCGACGGCGGCCGAGACGCCGACGGCGCCCAGTTCGCCTATGCCCTTCGACCCCAGCGCGCTGGCGTGGTGGTCGACCTCGTCGACGAAGGAGACGTCGATGTCGGGCACGTCGGCATTGACGGGCACGGCGTACCCGGCCAGGTTCTTGCTGCGGAACCGCCCGTGCCGCGCGTCGAACCGCGAGTCCTCCAGCAGCGCCTGGCCGAGCCCCCAGATGATCCCGCCCGTCATCTGGCCGCGGGCGGTCAGCGGGTTGATGATGCGGCCCGCCGAGTAGACGCCCGTCACCCGGCGCACCCGTACGGTGCCCAGCAGCGCGTCCACCCGCACCTCGGCGAAGACCGCGCCGTAGGTGTGGATGGCCACCTCGGGGTGCCGGCCCAGCCCGTCCGAGCCCTCCTGCGGCGCCCACGAGCCGGTCGCCTCCGCCTCGGCGGCGCCCGCCGCCAGCCGGTCGCGGACCTCGGTGGCCGCCGCGTGGACGGCGGAGCCGACGCTGCCGGTGGCGCTGGAACCGGCCGTCATCGCGGCGGCCGGCAGCCGGGTGTCGCCGATGCGGACCTCCACCGTCGCGGGCGGTACGCCCAGCACCTCGGAGACGATCGTGGCGATCACCCCCGGCTGGCCGGTGCCGATCTCCTGGGTACCGGTCTCCACGACGGTGCGGCCGTCGGCGGTGTGGCGGACCCGGGCGGTGGAGGCGGAACGGTAGGTGTCCATCGTGGCCGCCGCCATGCCCCAGCCGACCAGTTCGTCGCCGTCGCGCATGCTGCCGGTGCGCGGGTCGCGCTCGCGCCAGCCGAAGAGTTCGGCGCCGCGCAGCAGACAGGCCCGCTGCTCCCGGGAGGAGAAGGGGCGGCCGGTGAGCGGTTCGCGGTCCGGCTCGTTGCGCAGCCGCAGCTCCACCGGGTCGATACCGGCCTCGTGCGCCAGCTCGTCCAGCGCCGACTCCAGCGCGAACATGCCCGGCCCCTCGTGCGGGGCGCGCATCGGGGTGGGGTGGGCCCGGTCGGTGTGCCGGATGCGGCGGCGCAGCCTGAGGGCGGGCGTGGCGTACATCCAGCCGCTGGCGGCGGTGGCGTCCTCGCCGTACTCGTCGTCGCGCGAGGCGGCGTTGACGCTGTGGTGCTCGACGGCGGTGAGCCGGCCCTCGGCGTCCGCGCCCAGTGTCACGGTCTGCCGTGTGGTCGGCTGGTGCCCGCAGGAGGTGAACATCTGGGCGCGGGTGAGCGGCAGCCGCACCCCGCGCCCGACGACGCGGGCCGCCGCCGCGGTCAGGTACTGGTGCGGCCACACATAGCCCTTGCAGCCGAACCCGCCGCCGATGTACGGGCACACGACGCGGATCTGCCCGGCGTCGATGCCGAGCACCTCGGCCAGTGCCGTCCTGGCGAGGGATATGCCCTGCACCGAGTCGTACAGCGTCAGCGTGTCGCCGTCCCACCGGGCGTGGGTGACGGAGGGCTCGATGGGGCTGTGGTGCCGGTCGGCCGTGGTGTAGGTGCGGGTGACGCGGTGGCGGGCGGCGGCCAGGCCCGCCTCCACCTCGCCCCGCTCCTCGTCCGTGGGCGACATGCTCGGCGCGCTCTCGACGGCGTCCTCGGCGTCGTCGAAGCCGGTGGCCGCCCGGAGCCCCTCGTAGGAGACGCGCACGAGCGAGGCCGCGTACCGGGCCTGTTCGACGCTCTCGGCGAGTACGAGCGCCACCGGCTGCCCCTCGTAGCGGACGCGTTCGTCCTGGAGGGGCATGACGGTGGTGCCCAGCAGCGGCGAGGGGTGGAGCCGGGGCATGTCGGCTGCGGTCAGCACGGCCACCACACCGTCCGCGGCGCGGGCCTCGTCGGCGTGCACGACGGCACGGTCGGCGCGCGGTACGGTCGCGCACACCAGCGTGCCCACGGCGGAGCCTTCCAGCGGCAGGTCCCCGGTGTAGCGCGCGGCCCCGGTCAGCTTGGCGAGCCCGTCCGGACGGCGCAGTCCCGCGTCCGGGCCGGGCGGCGCGGGGCGCGCGGCGGTGCTGGACGGGGCGACGGTCGGTGCGCTCATCAGCGGTCCCCTTCCCGGACGGCGGCGGCGTCGCGCAGCGCGCGCACGGTGGCGCGCCGGGCGAGGTCCGCCTTGAACCCTTCGCCGGCCGGTGGCCGGGCTTCCTCGAACAGCGGCCCGACGGCCGCGTGCAGCGCGGCCGTGTCGGCCGGCCGCAGCCCCTTCACCAGCGGGGTGATCCCGTCCAGCACCCAGGGCTTGTGGGCGACGCCGCCGAGCGCGACCCGGGCCGCGCGCAGGGTGCCGTCGTCGGCGAGGTCCACCAGTGCGGCGGCGGAGACCAGGGCGAACTCGTAGGAGGCGCGCTCCCGCACCTTCACGTACGCGGACGGCCATGCGGTGCCGGGCACCTCGACGGCGGTGATCAGTTCGTCGTCGCGGAGCACGGTGTGCCGCTGGACGGGCGCTTCCTGCGGCGTCAGGTGGAAGGCGTCGGCCGGCACCCGCCGTTCGGTGCCGCCCGGCCCGCACACCACCACGGTGGCGTCCAGCGCGGCCAGGGCAACCGCCATGTCGGACGGGTGGGTGGCCACGCACTCCTCGGTCCAGCCGAAGAGGGCGGCGGTGTCCTCCGCGCCGGCGGCGAGGGCCGCGCAGCCCGACCCGGGGGTGCGCTTGTTGCACGGCAGCGCACCGGTCTCCGCGCGGAAGTAGGGGCAGCGGGTGCGCTGCTGGAGGTTGCCCCCGAGCGTGGCCATGTTCCGCAGCTGCGGCGAGGCCGCCAGCAGCAGCGACCGGGCGAGGGCCGGGAAGCGGCGCACCACATCGGGGTGCCGGGCCACGTCGGCCATCTTCTGCAACGCCCCGATGCGCAGCCCGCCGTCGGCCGTCTCCTCGATGTCGTACAGCGGCAGGCCGCCTATGTCGATGAGGTGGTCGGGGGCCTCGATGCCTTCCTTGAGCCAGTTGAGCAGCTCGGTGCCGCCGGCCAGCAGCGCGACGCCCGGCCGCTCGGCGAGGGCGGCCAGCACGCTGCCGGTGTCGGCGGCACGCGTGTAGGTGAACTCCTTCATGCCCGCTCCCCCTTGCTGCCGGCCCGCTCGGCGTCCCGGCGCCGTACGTCGGGTGCCGCCTGGGCGACGGCCGCGGTGATCTGGGAGTAGGCGGCGCAGCGGCACAGGTTGCCGCTCATCCACTCGCGGATCTCAGCGGCGGAGCCAGCGTGCCCCTCGCGGACGCAGGCGATGGCGGACATCAGCTGTCCGGGGGTGCAGAAGCCGCACTGGAAGGCGTCGTTGGCGTGGAACGCCTCCTGCATGGGGTGCGGGGTGCCGTCCGGTGCGGCCAGTCCCTCGACGGTGGTGACCTCACCGCCGTGCGCGGAGGCCGCCAGTGTCAGACAGGAGAGGACGCGGCGCCCGTCCAGGTGCACGGTGCAGGCGCCGCACTCCCCCTGTCACATCCCTTCTTCGCCCCGGTCAGCCCGAGGCGTTCCCTCAGTACGTCCAGGAGGGTGGCCCGCACGTCGCAGGCCGGCACCTCCCTCTTCTCCCCGTTGACAGTCAGCAGCAGGTGGTTTCCGGTGCGTTGTTCAGCGCTGTAGTCCACGACGGACATTGGTACAGCCTGGAGCGCACTCGAAGGCAAGAGGCCGTACGGAAGGTCAACTTCCTTTGCTGGAGTGTCAATTCATCGTTCGTGCGGTGTGCGGGCCGGACGGACGACCATCGCGGAGCCGCCGCCCCGCCGTTCGGTCTCGGCCGCCGCGCGCCAGCGCCCGTCCGGCAGCCGCTGCACCCCGGTGGCCGCGCCGATCTCCTTCGTCTCCTTGAAGGCGTGTCCCAGCTTCTCCAGCCGCTGCCGCACGGGGCTGTTCAGCAGTCCCGGCTCGGCCTCGGTCTGTGCGGCGTTGCGCTGGCTGGCGCGGGGCGCGGCGATCGCGTCCACCAGCGGCATGCCCCGGTCGAGGTGGTTGGTGAGGGTCTGGAGGACGGTGGTGATGATGGTCGCGCCGCCGGGTGAACCGAGGGCCAGCACCGGCTTGCCGTGCTTGAGCACGATGGTCGGCGACATGGAGGAGCGGGGCCGCTTGCCGGGGCCGGGCAGGTTCGGGTCGTGGACACCGGGGCTGACCGGGGTGAAGGAGAAGTCCGTCAGCTCGTTGTTGAGCAGGAAACCGCGGCCCGGCACGGTGATGCCGCTGCCGCCGGTCTGCTCGATGGTCAGCGTGTAGGCGGCGACGTTGCCCCACTTGTCGGCGACGGTCAGGTGGGTGGTGTTCTCACCCTCGTAGGTGGTGGGCGCCGCCTGGTCCGCGTCACCCCGCTCGCACGCGGCCGGGTTTCGCGGATCGCCCGGCGGAACCGGGCTGGTGAGGGCCTTCTTGTCGTCGATCAGGCACTCCCGCGCGTCAGCGAACCGCTGCGAGGTCAGGCCCTTGGTGGGCACGTCCTCCTGCGTCGGGTCGCCCACCCAGCGGCCCCGGTCGGCGAACGCGATCCGGCTGGCCTCCAGATAGCGGTGCAGGTACTCCTTCTCGCTCAGCTTGCCCAGATCGCTGCGCTCCAGGATGTTGAGCGCCTCGGCGACGCTGGTGCCGCCGGAGGAGGACGGCGCCATGCCGTAGACGTCCAGCCCCCGGTAGCCGGTACGGGTCGGCTGCTGGGAGCGGGTCGTGTAGGCGGCCAGGTCCTTGTCCGTCAGATCACCGGGCCGCACCCGGCGCCCGGAGTCCGGGGCCACCGGCGGCTTGCGCACGGTGCGGACGATGTCGCGGCCCAGCTCGCCGCGGTAGACGGCCTTGGTGCCCTTGCGGGCCAGCAGGTCGTAGGTGCGGGCCAGGTCCGGGTTCTTGAGGGTGGAGCCCACCTTCGGCAACTCGCCGCCGGGCAGGAACAGCCGCGCCGTCGCGGGGAAGTCGCGGAACCGCTCCTCGTTCTCGGCGGTCTGCTGACGGAACGTCCTGTCGACGGTGAAGCCCTGCCGGGCGAGTTTCGTGGCGGGCCTGAGCACCTGGGCCAGCGACTTGGTGCCGTGGTCGCGCAGCGCCTTCTCCCAGGTCGCCGGGGTGCCGGGGGTGCCGACGCTCAGCCCGCTGGTGACGGCCTGGTCGAACGGGATGGCCTTGCCGTCCTCGGTGAACAGGTCCTTGCCGGCGCTCAGCGGCGCCTTCTCCCGGCCGTCGATCGTGCTCACCTTGCGGGTGGCCGCGTCGTAGTACACGAAGTACCCGCCGCCGCCCACCCCCGCCGAGTACGGTTCGGTCACCCCGAGCGCCGCCGCCGTGGCCACCGCCGCGTCGGCCGCGGTACCGCCGCGCTTGAGGACCTCGATGCCCGCCGCCGACGCGTCGGCATCGACGCTGGAGACGGCGCCCCCGTACCCGGTGGCCACCGGCGACTTCGCGGGCTGCCCGCCCGCCTCGCGGGACGCCGCCCCGGCCGGTGCGGCACCCATCAGGCCGGCCACCACGGCGCCGGTCGCGAACAGGGCGAGGACGCGCCGCTGCCGCACCGCCACGCGGGGACGGCGCGCCACGGACGCCGGGGACGGGACGGACCACGGGGCCGCTTTCCCGGCCGTGGCGAGCTGCTCCCTTCCGGCGGCGGGCCGTGGCGCGGTACGGCGCCACCGTGCCCGCCCCACAGCGGCGGACGAGCGGCGCTCACCGCCGTCGGCACCGGGCGAAGAGGACGTCATACAGGGGCCTCCTTCTGTGCGGACTCCGCGCGTCGTGCGCGTGATCCGCGCAGCCTAATGTGCTTGTCGCGAATGCGTCAGCACCCCCGTCCGCCGCCCGGTCACGTACCGGGCACGGGCCGGCGGCGGACGGGCACGGGCCGGCCCTCGACGGCCCCGCGCCGCAGCAGGCCCGTCCGTCAGGGGCGGGCGCCCGGCATGGTGGAGCCGGCCTGGGCGGGGGCGACGGCGACGGCCTCGTTCTTGAGGTTGCCCCTCTCCCGCCGGGCGACCCAGTTGGCGAACCAGGACAGCAGCATGCACAGACCGATGTAGATGGCGGAGACGACGATCACCACGGGGATGAACGGCATCGTGTAGTCCATGTTGATGGCGATGAGCCGGCCCGCGTGCAGGAACTCCTCGTAGGTGATGAGGAAGCCGAGGGAGGTGTCCTTGAGGGCGACCACGAGCTGGCTGATGATCGTCGGCATCATGGCCCGGACCGCCTGCGGCACCAGGACGTGCACCATCACCTGCGTCTTGCGCATGCCGAGCGCGTAGGCGGCCTCCCGCTGGCCCCGGTCCACGGACTGCACCCCGGAGCGGAACACCTCGGCGAGCACCGACCCGTTGTAGAGCGTCAGCCCCGTCACCAGCGCGGGCAGCGCCTGGACCCGCAGCGCGACGAAGACGAAGAAGATCATGACGAGGACGGGCATGGCCCGGAAGAACTCGACCAGCAGCGTGCTCACCCAGCGCACGGGCCGGTGGTCCGAGAGCCGGCCGGCCGCCAGCACGGCGCCGAGCGCCAGGGCGAGGACGGCGGCCATGGCGAACGCCTTGAGGGTGTTGCCCAGTCCGCCCAGCAGCAGTTCCTGCACGCCCTCGTAGGCGAACGGGCGCCATTTGACGTGGGCGAACTGGCCGGTGTCGGTGAGCAGGTAGAACACTCCGGCCAGCAGCACGGCGAGCGCGGCGGTGGTGAGGAGTCCGTAGACCAGGTGACGGGCGCGGGCGCGGGGGCCGGGGATGTCGTAGAGCGCGGACGCGGCCCCCGGCGCCGGCTGGCCGCCGCGACCGCGCAGCAGCGTGGCCAGCCCCGACGGCTTTCCCGAGGGCTTGGGTCCGGACGGCGGCGTGGCGGGACTGCGCGTGGTCACCTGGCCACCCCCCAGCGCCGCTCCATCAGGTGGAAGAGTCCGCTGATCGCCAGGGTGAGGATGAGGTAGCCCAGCGCGATCCACACGAAGCTCCACACGACGCTGTAGCCGTTCTCGCTGAGCGTCTTGTAGGTGCTCAGCAGCTCCACCACGCTGAACGAACCGGCGATGGCGGAGTTCTTGGCGAGCGCGATCAGGGTGGAGCCGATGGGCGCGATGACGGTGCGGAACGCCTGCGGCAGCACGATGGTGCCCAGCGTCTGGCCGAAGGTCATGCCCAGGCTGCGGGCCGCCTCGCCCTGGCCGAGCGGCACGGTGTTGATGCCGGAGCGCACCGCCTCGCAGATGAAGGCCGAGGTGTAGCAGCCCAGCGCCAGCACCGCGAACAGTTCGAACGGCAGTGCCACCCCGAACCGGGGCAGGCCCAGCAGCATGGCGAAGAACAGCAGCGTGAGCGGGGTGTTGCGGAGCACCGTCACCCAGGTGGTGCCCACGGCGCGCAGCGCGGCCACGGGCGCCACCCGGAAGCCCGCCATCACGACGCCGAGGGCCAGCGCCAGCAGCGAGGAGTAGACCGTCAGCCGTACGGTGCCCAAGAAGCCCTCGCCGTAGAGGGAGAAGTTGTTCGTCAGTACGTCCATTTCGAGCCGCTCGGCTCCTCTCGCCTGGTCGGGTTGGCGCTCGTCTCCTGCGGCGTCGCCCTGCGTCTCAGCCGGTCAGGGAGCGGTCCACGCGGGGCGGCCTGGGCGCCGGGGTGCCGGAGAGGCCGAGGGTGGCGTCGTAGGCGCGCTTCCAGTCGCCGCTGCGTTCCCGCCCGGTGAGCGCGTCGTCGAGGGCGCGGGCGAACGCACGGTCCGTGCGCGGGACCCCGATGCCGTACGGCTCCTTCGAGAACGCCCGGCCGACGACCTTGAGATGGGCGGGGTCCTTGGCCGCGTAGCCCAGCAGGATGGTGTCGTCCGTGGTGACCGCGTCGACCTGGTTGTTGAGCAGGTTGTCGACACAGATGGCATAGCTGTCGTAGGCGACGGGCCTGGCACGCGGGTAGTCGGACTGGATCCGCTGCAACGGGGTGGAGCCGACGGCCGAGCAGATCTTCTTGCCCGCCATGTCCTGCGGCCCCTTGAGGTGCTTCTCGTCGGTGCGGACCAGCAGCCGCTGCCCGGCGATGTAGTACGGCCCGGCGAAGCCGACGAGCTTCCTGCGGCCCCCGTTGATCGTGTAGGTGCCGACGTAGTAGTCGACCTGGCCGTTTTGCAGAGACGTCTCACGGTTGGCGGAGGCGATGGCCTTGTACTCGACCTGCCGGTGCGGATCGAAGCCGAGGGAGGCCGCCATCATCTTGGCGATCTCGATGTCGAAGCCCGTGTACGTGCCGGTGGCCGGGTTCTTCTCCCCCATGCCCGGCTGGTCCTCCTTGACGCCGATGACCAGGTGTCCGCGCTGCCGGGCGGCCCGCCAGGTGGGCGAGGAGGGCAGGGAGAAGTCCCGGTCCACCGCGTAGTGCGGCAGCCGGGCCGGCTGCGGGCCGCGCGCGGGCGGGCTGCCCGGCGCCCCGCAGGCGGCGAGGGCGAGCAGCAGGACGAGGGCCGGACCGCGGGCCGGCCGGGCCCCGGTGCGTGATGCGGTGGGCGTGCGCACGAGGGACCGCCTCTCAGTGCTTGAGGATCTTGGAGAGGAAGTCCTTGGCGCGCTCGCTGCGGGGCGCCGTGAAGAACTCCTCGGGCGAGCGGTCCTCCACGATCCGGCCGTCCGCCATGAAGACCACGCGGTTGGCGGCCGAGCGGGCGAACCCCATCTCGTGGGTGACGACCACCATCGTCATACCGTCCCGGGCCAGCTGCTGCATGACCTCCAGCACCTCGCTGATCATCTCCGGGTCGAGCGCCGAGGTCGGCTCGTCGAACAGCAGCGCCTGCGGGTCCATCGCCAGCGCCCGGGCGATCGCCACCCGCTGCTGCTGGCCCCCCGACAGCTGCGCCGGATACTTGTGCGCCTGCTCCAGCAGCCCCACCCTCTCCAGCAGCTCACGGGCCCGCCGCTCGGCCTCGTCCTTCTTCTTGCGGCGCACCTTGACCGGCGCCAGCATCACGTTGGCCAGCACCGTCTTGTGGGCGAAGAGGTTGAACGACTGGAAGACCATGCCGACTTCGGTGCGCAGCCGGGCCAGTTCCCTGCCCTCCTCCGGGAGGGGGTGCCCCGCCAGGCTGATGGTGCCGGAGCCGATGGCCTCCAGCCGGTTGATGGTGCGGCACAGCGTGGACTTGCCGGAGCCGGACGGGCCGATCACGACCACGACCTCGCCGCGGCCCACCGTCAGGTCGATGTCCTTGAGCACGTGGAGCGGGCCGTAGTGCTTGTTGACTCCGCGCAGCTCGATCAGCGGTTCCATAGGAAAGGGAAACTATCGGGCTGAATGGGTCACTACCGGGATGACACGCAGCGAGCGCGGACAACGGCGGCCCGGCCGCTCCCCGCCCCGCGGCAAGGTCCGCGGGCCCCCGCCGTCAGGCCTCGCTGACCTCGGCGTACACCTGCGACAGCTCCGGCGAGCCGGTCTCCGCCCAGGCGCCGCCCTCCGCCAGCACGTCCACCTCACGGCCCGAGGGCAGCCGCACCACGGGCTGCCCGTCGGGCCAGCGCGCCCAGCGGGCACCCGGCACCGTGCGCACCATCACGGTGCCCAGGTAGAGCCCGGCGTCGGTCCCCAGCCAGGGGGTCACCTCCGGGTCCTCGCGCCAGTGCGGCAGCAACTGGTCGAGGGCGGCCAAGGATTCGACGGAGTCGTCGAGCCCGACCCCGGCGGCACGCGCGTGCTCGCGCAACAGTTCGCATTCGGAGAGGAGCTGCGCCGCGCTCTCCTGCTCACCCGGCAGCCCCTCGGCCGCCGCTGCCCCTTCGGCATCCAGGTGGGGCTTGCGCCAGTTGTCCAGAAAGGGGAAGTGCATGCGCATCAGCGTGGCATTCTCACGGCCCCGGGCACCATAGGCGCGCGGCACAAGAACACCACCCGGACGGCACATCCGACATCTTGACGCCGCGTCAGGGCCTCCCTAGCTTCACCCCGCCCCGGTTGGATACGGGGTGCGCACCACGCCGTCGGAGTCCCACGAGAGGGCATCACGTGCACAGACGTACCCGGACCCGCTCCCTCACCGTCCTGACGACCGTCACCCTGGCCACGGCACCCGCGCTGACCGCCACCGCGACCGCGCGGCAACCCGCACCGCCCCCACGCCCCCTCCCCCTGGAGAGGCTCTACGACAACCGCGCCGTCAGCGACGACGGCGACCCCGGCGCCGCCGACTTCGACGGAGCCGGCCGCTCCCTGTCCGCGCAGGACCTGAAGGCCGCCGGCTGGGAGCCCGGCGCCCGCCTGGATCTGGACGCCGCCCGGCTGCGCCGGCCCGACCGGGCCCCCGGCCGCCCCGACAACGTCCGCGCCGACGGCCAGCAGGTGAAGCTCACCGGCCGCGGCAACGCCCTCTCCTTCCTCGCCGCCGCCACCTCCCCGCACGGCCCCGGCGACACCGCGGCCGGCCGGGTGACCCTCCACTACCGCGACGGCTCCCGCGCCGGCCACACCCTCACCGTCGGCGACTGGCGCGGCGGCCCGCTGGCCACCAAGGCCGTCGCCCTCCCGCACCTCAACAGCCGCGAGGGCGGACAGGCACAGGAGAAGACCCGGCTGTACGCGGTGACCGTCCCCCTCGACCCCGGCCGCACTCTCTCCTCCGTCACCCTCCCCGAGGACCCCGGCCCCGACAGCGACCTGCACATCTTCGACGTCGCCGTACGCCCCGCCGCCGACGGCTGGACGGGCAGCTGGGCCGCCTCCACCGGCGGCTACACCAAGGTGGGGCCCTGGCGGGACCGCACGCTGCGGCTGGTGGTCCACGCCTCAGCCGGCGGCCCGGCGGCCCGCATCCGGCTGGAGAACACCTTCGCCGCCCAACCCGTGCGCATCGGACACGCCTCCCTCGCCGTCCGGCGCGACGGTGCCACCGCCGACCGCCGCCCCGTGCCGCTCACCTTCGACGGAGGGCGCCCGGGCACCCGCATCCCCGCCGGGGCCCGCGCCGTCAGCGACCCCGTCGGCTTCGACGTACCCGCCGGCGCCGACCTGCTGATCAGCATCCACCTGCCCGGCCCCGTCAGCGCCGCCCCCGTGCACAGCGAAGCCGCCCAGCGCTCCTACCTGAGCGCGGACGGCAGCGGCGACCGCACCCGGGACGCGGCCGGTGACGCCTTCACCGGCTCCCTCACCACTTGGCCGTTCCTCACCGGTGTCGACGTCAGGGGCGGGCCCGGCTCCGTCGTCGCCCTCGGCGACTCCATCACCGACGGCGTCCGCTCCACCCCCGGCGCCAACCGGCGCTGGCCGGACGTGCTGGCCGGGCGGCTGCGGGAGCAGCACGACGTGCCCCGGCTCGGCGTGCTCAACCACGGCATCTCCGCCAACCGCATCGTCACCGACCGCTACCCCGGCGACGGCGTCAGCACCGACACCGCCGGCGTCAGCGCCCAGCACCGGCTGGAGCGGGACGTCCTGGCCCAGACCGGGGCCCGGACCGTCGTCCTGTTCGAAGGCATCAACGATGTGCGGTGGGGAGCGTCCGCGGAGGCCGTCATCGCCGGGATGAAAGCCATCGCCTCCCGTGCGCGGGAGCGGGGCCTGCGGGTGGTCGGAGCGACGATCACCCCCTGCGAGGGGTACAAGGACTGCACGGCGGACGTCGACGCGCGGCGGGAGGCCGTCAACGCCTTCGTCCGGCAGAACGGCGGGGTGTTCGACGCGGTGATCGACTTCGATGCCGTCGTACGGGATCCCGCGAGGCCCTCGCGGATGCTGGCGGCGTACGACTCGGGGGATCACCTCCACCCCGGTGACGAGGGCCTCGAAGCCATGGGCAACGCCGTCGATCTCCCCCTCCTGACGGGGTGATGCCGGCCCCCTTCACCGGGGCAGCGGCCCCGGCACCTGCGCGCAGGTGCCGGGGGCCGCTGCCCTCGCAGGATGCGGGAGGGCCTCAGAGGGTGAGGTCGACCACGACGGGGGCGTGATCGGAGGCGCCCTTGCCCTTGCGCGCCTCGCGGTCGACGTACGCGTCGCCGACGGCGTTGCGGAACGCCTCGTTCCCGTAGACGAGGTCGATCCGCATCCCCCGGTTCTTGGGGAAGCACAGCTGGCGGTAGTCCCAGTACGTGAAGGGGATGTCGTACTTCAAGGGCCGCGGGTACACGTCCGAGATCCCCGCGGCCTCCAGCGCGGCCAGCGCCTCCCGCTCCCGGGAGGTCACATGCGTGGCCCCGGCGAACTCGTCGATGTCGTGCACATCGGCATCCGTCGGCGCGATGTTGAAGTCCCCCAGGACGGCGAACGGCGTCGCCGCGGACGCGAACTTCTCCGCGCTGTCGCGCAGCGCGGCCAGCCACTGGAGCTTGTACTCGTAGTGGGGGTGACCGACCTCACGCCCGTTGGGCACGTACACGGACCACACCCGCACTCCCCCGCAGGTGGCCGCCGCGGCGCGGGCCTCCACGGCGCCCTCCCACTCGGGCGCCCCGGGCAGGCTGAGAGCGGGGTCCTCGATGCCGACGCGGGAGAGGACGGCGACCCCGTTCCAGCGGCCCTGCGCGCTGACGACCGATTCGTAGCCCAGGGCGCGCAGTTCCTGCTGCGGAAAGGCGTCGTCGGACACCTTCAGCTCCTGGAGGCACAGCACGTCGGGCTGTGCGGTCTCCAGCCACTGGGTGAGGCGCGGCAGGCGGGCTGTTATCGAGTTGACGTTCCAGGTGGCGATACGCATGCAGACTCCGTCGGGGACTTCGGGGGTCGTCCCCCCGGAGAATGCAGGCTACCGCGCCAGCCTGACACGCTCCCCGGGCTTGAGGTGTCCGTGTTCCGCGCCACCCGTTCCGGGACCGCCCTCGCCCAGCATCCGGCCGAAGAGGCCGAGGCCGTTGTCGTTGAGCAGCCCGTCGTGGACGTCCCAGACCTGCTCGGGGTCGACGGCGCGGACGTAGTCGAGGACCTCGGAGAACTTGTTCCAGGGGGCGTGCACGGGCAGCAGCAGGGTGTGCACGGGGCGCTCGGGCACGGTGAGCGCGTCGCCGGGGTGGAAGACCAGGCCGTCGACGACGAAGCCGATGTTGGTGATGCGCGGGATGTCGGGGTGGATGACGGCGTGCAGTTCGCCGTGCACCTCGACCCGGAAGCCGGCGGCCTCGAAGGTGTCACCGTTGCCGACGGTGTGGACGCGGCCGGGGAAGGCCCCGGAGATCTTCTCGGCGACGCTGCGCAGCGTCCAGATCTGCGCCTCGGGGTTGGCTTCCATGGCGGCGCGCAGCCGCAGCTCGTCGAAGTGGTCGGGGTGCTCGTGGGTGACCAGCAGCGCGTCCGCGCCGAGTGCGGCTTCCTGCTCGCTGAAGCCGCCCGGGTCGATGACGAGGGTGCGGCCGTCCTTCTCCAGCCGGACGCAGGCGTGCCCCTTCTTGGTGAGGTCGATCGGGGCGGTCCCGGCGGCGTTCGCGTCAGTTCCCATGGGGCTCATTCTCCCTCGCGGGCTGCCGGTGGTCCTCCAAGGTGGTCTCCTCGCGGATGACGCGTTGCGCGACGGCGAAGGCGGCGTTGGCGGCGGGCACCCCGCAGTAGACCGCGGTCTGGAGCAGCACTTCCTTGATCTCGTCGGGGGTGAGCCCGTTGCGCAGCGCGGCCCGGGTGTGGGTGCCCAGCTCGTCGTGGTGGCCGCGGGCCACGAGCGCGGTGAGGGTGATCACCGAGCGGGTGCGCCGGTCGATGCCGGTGCGGGTCCACACCTCGCCCCACGCGTACCGGGTGATGAAGTGCTGGAACTCCTCGGTGAAGGCGTCCGAGCCGGCCAGGGAGCGGTCGACGTGGGCGTCGCCGAGGACCTCGCGGCGGACTTTCATGCCGGTGTCGTAGGCGTCGGTGCGCAGTGCGACACGCTGGGGGGATTCCAGTTCGGCCACGGCCGAGACCTGGGGCGGGACGTGGGTGATGACGGGGGCCGGGGCCGGCGGTCCGGCGGCGGATTCCTGCCAGGTGGTGGTGAAGTGCCTGATGAGCAGGTCGGTGACGGCGCCGGGCTGCTCGACGGGGGTCAGATGGGAGGCGCCGGGGACGATGGCCAGCCGGGCGTCGTGGATGCCGGCGACCAGGGCCCGGGCCTCGGCGGGCGGGGTGACCTGGTCCTCGGCGCCGGCGACGACCAGCGTGCCCACTCCTATCCGGCCCAGGGCCTCCTTCGCGTCGAAGGAGGCGAGCGCTTCGCAGGCGGCGATGTAGCAGCCGGGGTCGGTGGTGCGGACCATCTGGATGGCCCATTCGACGATGGCGGGCTGCGCGGCGGCGAAGGCGGGGGTGAACCAGTGCTCGGGGGTGGTGCGGGCGATCGGGTCGAGGCCGTTGGTGCGGATGACCACGCCGCGCTGCCGCCAGCTGTCGGGGGTGGCGAACCGCGGCGAGGAGGAGATCAGCGCGAGCGAGGTGACGCGCTGGGGGGCGCGCAGCGCGAGCTGGATGCCGATGGCGCCGCCCAGGGCGCAGCCGGCGTAGCCGAAGCGTTCGACGCCGAGCCGGTCGAGGGTGGCCAGCAGCCGTTCGGCGAAGGCGTCGGTGGAGTCGGCGGAGTAGGCGGGTGAGCCGCCGTGGCCGGGCAGGTCGAAGCGGAGCACCCGCCAGTGCCGGGTGAGCTCGGGGATCTGCCGGTCCCACATGTGCCACGTGGTGCCGAGGGCGGGGCCGAGGACGAGTACCGGCGCGTCTTCGGGGCCGTCGGTCCGGTGCTGGAGCGTCTGGGCGGGGGTCACCGTGCTTCACCTCGACG
This sequence comes from Streptomyces albus subsp. albus, assembly GCF_000725885.1. Lineage (GTDB taxonomy): Bacteria > Actinomycetota > Actinomycetes > Streptomycetales > Streptomycetaceae > Streptomyces > Streptomyces albus. The sequence goes on from NZ_JODR01000002.1 coordinate 36,864, forward strand.
AGCGGACGTGCGGGACTGGGTTCGGGTCAGGCGGCCGTTACTCACGCGTTCACGCTACCGAGCCCGGCGCCGGGGCGCCTGCCCGGGGGCGCCCCGGAGAGGGGCCGGCGGGCCCGTCCGCGGGCAGTGGTGAAGGCCGCGTGGGCGCGCTGTGGAGGCTCAGAAGGCGGTGGTGGAGACGACGTAGACCCGGGGGCGTTTCTTGTACGTCATGTCCACGGTGATGGTCACGTCCGGTTTGCTCTTCGGCTGCTTGTAGACCGTGCTCCAGTAGTGGCTCTCGGGTTTCTCGAACCGCCAGCCGACCTCGGTGGCCATCCGGTCGCTGATGGCGACGTGGCCGGGCCGCAGCTTCGTGTAGTCGGTGCCCACGTCGTCCAGGAACTCCCGCAGCCGCTGGTCGCTGGTGCGGAACTGCACCCACATCGTGCTCTTCTTCCACGAGTTCGTCTCGTAGAAGCCCACCCGGGTCGCGGTGAGCGGCACCGGCACGTCGTAGATGCGCTGGCTCACTTTGGGGGGGTGGTTGTAGACGAGGTTGGTCGCCGCCGCGGCGCGCTCCTTGTCCTTGCCGCTGGCGCGGCTCTGGAACGCGGACTGGACCAGATAACCGGCCGGCAGCGCGATCAGCAGCACGACGATCAGCAGCACGACGAGACGGTGCCGCGGCCGGTGGGGCGGGCGGTCGTACTGCGGGCGGGGGCGGGAGCTGTCATCCGTGTGCGGCATGGCGCTGGGCGTCTTCGGTGTCGGGGCGGATGTGGTGGTGGTTCGGCGGGGCCGCCGCGATCACTGTCCGACGGCCCGGCGCAGGTTGTCGGCCGCGCGTTCGTAGCGTTCGTAGCGCTCCAGCCGGCGGCGGTTGGCTCGTCTGAACCTGCGGGCCACCAGCCGGGCGAGGTCGGCGGCACCGACCATACCGGCCTCGGGACCCAGCTGTGCCTTCACGATACGGGCCTCCGGCCGGTAGCCGCGGCCGGTCAGCTGGCGGCGGAACGCCTCCCGCGCCGGTTCGATCAGCAGTTCGTCGGCGGCGCTGACGCCGCCGCCGATCACGAAGCAGGAGGGGTCGAGGGCGGCGGCGAGGTTGGCGATGCCGACGCCGAGCCAGGAGCCGATCTCGTGGAACAGCTCCGTGCACATGGCGTCGCCGGAGCGGGCGAGTTCCGTGATGAGCGGGCCGGTGATGTCGCCGACCTGGCCGCCCACGCGGTCGATGATGCCGTACGCGACGGGCGACTCGGCGGCGGCCAGTTCCCGGGCCTCCCGCACCAGCGCGTTGCCCGAGCTGTACTGCTCCCAGCACCCTCGGTTGCCGCACGGGCAGCGGTGTCCGCCCGGCACCACCTGCATATGGCCGAATTCGCCGGCCACCCCGTACTTGCCGCGCTTGACCCGGCCGTCCTCCAGGATGGCGCCGCCGATGCCGGTACCCAGGGTGATCATGACGAGGTGGTCCTCGCCCCGGCCCGCGCCGAAGCGCCACTCCCCCCAGGCGGCGGTGTTGGCGTCGTTGTCGACCATCACCGGGACGGCCAGCCGTGCGGTCAGCGCGTCCTTGAGGGGCTCGTCGCGCCACGCCAGGTGGGGGGCGAACAGGACGCGGGAGCGGTTCGCGTCGATCCAGCCGGCCGCACCGATGCCGACGGCGTGCACGTCGTGCCGGTCCGAGAGGTCCAGCACCAGTTCGGCGATGGTGTCCTCGACGACCTTGGGGCTCTTGGACTTCTCGGGCGTCTCGGCCCGCACCTTCTCCAGGATCGTTCCGTCAGCGTCCACGACGCCCGCCATGACCTTGGTGCCGCCGATGTCGATCCCGACGGTGGGGACGCGGGGCGCCGACAGGTGGGAGCGCCGCTCGCGGGTGCTGACGGTGCGCAGAACGCTGGCGCTGGGTGCGGTACGCCGTCGGTAGACCCTGTCTGCCCGGTCTGCTCGCTGGAAACTGTCCGCGTTCAAGAGTGGTCGTCTCTCTGGGAGGGGTCTTACGGGCGGGCTCGATTCTGCCAGGGATCAACCGTACGTCCTGCGGTGCGGGGGTGCCGCCGGGTCCGTGCGCGGCGGCCGGACCCGGCGCTCCGGCGGCCTCCGGGCCGCGTCCGCCGGACACTGCGGCGACGGCGCCGCGCCCCGCGGCGGGACGCGGCACGGGGCTCGGCCAGGGCGCGGTCAGCGGCGCAGTTCGTGGCTGAGTTCCTCCAGTTCGGAGCCGCCCGCCATCTGGCGGACGAGTTCGTCCAGTTCCAGTTCGGCCTTCTCGTAGGACCCGGCCATGGTGCCGCGCTTGAGGAGCACGAACCGGTCGCCCACCAGGTGGGCGTGGTGCGGGTTGTGTGTGATCAGGACGACACCCAGGCCGGCGTCGCGGGCGGCGGCGACGTACTTGAGGACGACGCCGCTCTGCTTGACGCCGAGTGCCGCCGTCGGCTCGTCCAGCACCAGCACCTTCGCCCCGAAGTGCACCGCCCGCGCGATGGCGACCGACTGCCGCTCGCCGCCGGAGAGGGTGCCGATGGGCTGGTCCACGTCCCGCAGGTCGATGCCCATGCGCAGCAGCTCGCTGCGGGTGGTGCGGCGCATCGTGCGCACGTCCATCCGGCGCAGCGGGCCCCATCCCACGGTCGGCTCGGAGCCCAGGAAGAAGTTGCGCCACACCGGCATCAGCGGCACGACGGCCAGGTCCTGGTAGACGGTGGCGATGCCGCGGTCGAGCGCCTCGCGCGGAGAGCCGAGCCGGGTCTCCTCGCCCTGGATGCGGAAGGTGCCGGCGTCGTGCTGGTGCAGCCCCGAGACGATCTTGATGAGGGTGGATTTGCCGGCGCCGTTGTCGCCCAGCACACAGGTGATCCGCCCGGGGTGGACGGTCAGGGAGATGTCCTCCAGGGCCTTGATGTTGCCGTAGAACTTGCTGACGCCGCTCAGCTCCACCAGCGGCAGGTCCTCGGGCATCGGCAGGTCCTCGTGCTTGCGGTCACTCATCGGGTCGCCTCCGCCCGCTTCCGGATCCACGCGTTCAGCAGCGTCGCGAGCAGCAGCATCGCGCCGAGGAAGAACTTGAACCAGTCCGGGTTCCACTGCGCGTAGACGATGCCCTTGTTGGCCATGCCGAAGATGAGCGCGCCGACGGCCGCGCCGATCGCCGAACCGTAGCCGCCGGTGAGCAGGCAGCCGCCGATGACGGCGGCGGCGATGTAGATCAGCTCGTTGCCGACGCCCTCGGAGGACTGCACGGTGTCGTAGTTGAACAGCAGGTGCTGGCCGGAGATCCAGGCCGCGAAGGCGACCCCGAGATACAGGCCGATCTTGGTACGGGCCACCGGGACGCCGACCGCGCGGGCCGCGTCCACCCCGCCGCCGACGGCGAAGATCCAGTTGCCGGCCCGGGTCCGCAGCAGGATCCAGGTCGCGACCGCCACCAGCAGCAGCCACCACAGGACGGTGATCTGGAGGTGGGCACCGCCGATGGTCACGGAGGACGCGAAGACGGCGCGGGCCGAGTCGAAGCCCTCCATGTCGCTGATGCTCTTGGTGGCGACCGTGCCGCTGATCAGTTTGGTGAGTCCGAGATTGAGGCCGGTCAGCATCAGGAAGGTGGCCAGCGTGATGATGAAACTGGGCAGTTTCGTCCGGGTGAGCATGAACCCGTTGAAGAAGCCGATCGCCAGGGTGACCAGCAAGGACACCCCGACGCCCACCCAGGTGTTGGCGGTCATCTGGTAGCTGAACATCGAGGAGACGAGCGCCGAGGAGGTGACCATCACCCCGGTGGACAGGTCGAACTCGCCGCCGATCATCAGCAGCGCCACCGGCACCGCCATGATCCCGATGGTGGACGAGAAGTACAGGACGGTGGAGAGGCTGGAGGTCCGCAGGAAGCTGTCGGCGATCAGCGAGAAGAAGACGAACAGCGCGACGGCGCCGACCACGGCGCCCAGCTCGGGCCGCCGCAGCAGCCGTACGGGCAGCGGGCGGTGCGCCGGCCGCTCCGCCTCGCTCCCGGCCGAGGGGGCGGGAGCCGTGCCGGAAGGGCCGCCGGGCTGCCGGGCGCCGGAGCCCTCCTCGGTTCCGCCGGTGTTGCCGGGTCCGGTCGTGACCGTCATCGGGTGCCTCGCTCGGTCAGCTTCTCCAGCTTGCCCGCGTCCTTCTTGGTGAGGATCTGCGGGCCGGTGAGCACCGGCTTGCCGCCGCCCAGCATGTCGGCGTTGTAGCGGTGCAGCCACAGCAGGTCGACGGCCTCGTAGCCCTGGAGGTAGGGCTGCTGGTCGACGGCGAAACCGATGGTGCCGTCCTTGAGGCCGGAGGCCACCTTGGCGTTGAGGTCGAAGGTGTCGACCTCCGCGTCGCTGCCGGCCTCCTTCTTGGCCTCGGCAGCGGTGGCGGCGAAGGGCGCGCCGAGGGTGACGACGGTGTCCACCTTCTTGTCGGACTGGAGCTTGGCCTCCACGGAGGACTTGACGCCCGGCATGTTGGTGCCGTCCACGTACAGGTTCTCGACCTTGCCGTCGAAGGTCTTCTTGACGCCGTCGCAGCGCTGCTCGTGGCCGACGTTGCCCTGCTCGTGGAGGATGCAGAGGGCCTTCTTCTTCCCGCGTTCGTTCAGTTCGCGGCCCACCGCCTCACCGGCGACGGTCTCGTCCTGGCCGATGTGGGTCAGGGCGCCGAAAGCGCGGGAGACCTCCTGGCCCGAGTTGATGGTGATGACCGGAATGCCCGCCTTGACCGCCCTTTTCACCACGCTCTTCATGGCGTCCGGCTTGGCGAGGGTGACGATCAGGCCGTCCACCTTCTTGTCGATCGCCGTCTGCACGAGCTGCGCCTGGCGGCCGGCTTCCTTGTCGTGCGAGTAGAGGAACTCGATGTTGTCCTTGGCCGCGGCCTGGCGCGCGCCCTCCTGCACGATGTCCCAGTAGGTGTCGCCGTCACCGGAGTGGGTGACCATCGCGAACTTCCAGCGGGGCGTCGTCACATTGGCCTTGCCGGACGCGGCCTGCTGCCGCGCCTCCTCGGCCCGCTTCCCGCCGGTGCTGCTGCATCCCGCGAGCGAGGCCGTCACGGCGAGCACCGCCGCCGCCATGACCCCCATCGCGCGTATGGATCTGCGGGACGTACGGGACCTCTCCCGGGACCTGTGCACGCTGGCCACCTGTTCTGCTCTCTCGGTACGGATCGGTACGGACTGCGGACGCTGCCGAAAAGCCCCCGGATCTTCGCACAAGTATCCGTCACCGTGGCGGGAAACCGACCGACGGGTCCGCACCGGCCCCCGCCGCCGTCCCCTCCGGCCGCCCGCCCTCCTTGTAGCCGCGCGGCCGGTGCCCGTCAATGGCCGGGGCGCCCGCCCGAGGACGGCACCGGTCAGGGGCGCACCAGCAGCTGGAACTCGAAGGAGTAGCGCGAGGCCCGGTAGAGGTGCGAGCCGTACTCGACGGGGCGCCCGGTGTCGTCGTAGGCGGTGCGCCGCATGGTCAGCAGCGGGGCCCCGGCGGGCTCCCCCAGCAGTTCGGCCTCGGCCGTACCGGCGCTGCGGGCGCCCACGGTCTGCCGGGCGGAGTGCAGCGTCACCCCGGCCGTGCGCATCAGGCGGTAGAGGCCGGTGGACTCCAGATCGGCCCCCTCCGCGGGCAGCAGATCGGCGGGCAGGTGGTTGCGCATGTAGGCCATCGGCTCGCCGTGGGTCAGACGCAGCCGCTCCACCCGCCGCACCTGGGTGCCCTCGGGCACCGACAGCGCCGCGGCGACCTCGGCCGTCGCCTCCTCCACGGTGTCGCGCAGCACACGGGTGGCGGGGCGCTGCCCGGCGGCCTCCAGATCGTCGTAGAGGCTGCTCAGCTCCATGGGGCGCTTGACCTGGCTGTGCACGACCTGGGTGCCGATGCCGCGCCGGCGCACGAGCAGCCCCTTGTCCACCAGCGACTGGATGGCCTGCCGGACGGTGGGACGGGAGAGCCCGAGGCGGCCGGCGAGGTCGATCTCGTTCCCCAGCAGGCTGCCCGGCGCCAGCGCGCCCTGCTCGATGGCGCTCTCCAGCTGCTGGGAGAGCTGGAAGTAGAGCGGCACGGGGCTCGCGCGGTCCACACTCAGCGGCAGGTCCACCGGATCATTCTTGGCCACGGTGGGAGCGTAGTGGTCTTCTGCGCGACCGGAAACCATACATTCGATTGTCAGGACGAAATGACAACGCGTTGACACGGTGCGGCACGGGGCGACAGCGTAGGGTCATGCGCATCGGACTCGTCGGCGCCGGCCGGACCGGCACCCTGCACGCCCGCACCCTCAGCGCGCACCCCGAGGTGACCGAACTGGTCGTCGCGGACGCGGATCCGATGCGTGCCGTCGAGGCCGCCGCCGCGCTCGACGCTACCCCGGTGCCGGGCGTACGCGAACTGCTGGAGCTGGACATCCACGCCCTCGTCGTGGCCACCGCACCCGAGGCGCAGGCCGGGCTGCTGACGGCCGCGGCCCGGCGCGGGCTGCCCGCCTTCTGCGAGACGCCGCTGGCGCCCGACGCGGAAGGCACCCGGGAGGTGCTGGCCGAGGTCGCCGCGGCCGGCACCCTGCTCCAGGCCGGCTTCCCCCGGCGGTTCGACGCGGGGCACGCCGCCGCCCGGGACGCCGTACGCTCCGGGCGGCTGGGACGGCTGCACACGGTGCGCGCCCTCACCTCGGCGCCCACACCGCCGTTCACCGGGCACGCGCCCTGCCCCGGAGGGCTCTTCCGGCACTGCCTCGTCCACGACATCGACGCCGTCCGGTGGGTGACCGGACGCGAGATCGTCTCCGTCTACGCCACCGGCGCACCCGGCGGCGCGGACGGCGGGGAGCGGGAGACGCAGCCCGACACGGTCGCCACCCTCCTCACCCTGGACGACGGCGGACTGTGCACCCTGACCGGCACCCGCCGCAACGGAGCCGGCTACGACATGCGGATGGAACTGGCCGGCGAACGGGACCAGATCGCCGTCGGACTGGACGTGCACACCCCGCTCAGCTCCGTCGAGCCGGCCGCGCCGCCCGGGGTCGCCGAGCGGGCGTGGCCCGGCTTCCTCGACCGCTTCGGCCCCGCGTACGAGGCGCAGCTCGCCGCCTTCGTCCGCGCGCTGCGCGGTCAGATCCCCAACCCGTGCGACGGCCGGCAGGCCCTGGCCGCCGTCCTGGTCGCGGAGAGCTGCGAACGCTCCCGCCTCACCGGTGCCCCGGTGCGGCCGGCCGCCTTGGACTCCGTACCCCTGTGACGTCGCCGCGAGGCCGCGCCGGCGTCACAGCCGTTTGACCATGAACACGCACGCGTCCGCGACCCGGTGGGCCACCCCGGCGCCGTCCTCGTAGCTCCAGCAGTCCAGGTACGGCAGCGAGGGCCGGTAGCCGAGCCGCTGGTACAGCGCGTGCGCGCGGGGGTTGTTCTTCTCGACGCCCAGCCCGATGGCCCGGCACTCGCGCTGGGCGGCCAGCCGCTCCGCCTCACGGATGAGGGCGGTACCGATGCCCTGCGAGCGCAGGATCTCCGGCCAGACCCCGAGCCCGTTCACCTCCGGACAGCCGGGATGGGCGGCCCGCACCTCGGGGGCCTCGCACCCCTCCCAGCGGACCTCGCAACTGCCCACCGGGACCCGTTCGCGCCAGGCGACGAGGAAGGTGCCGCGGCCCTCGCGCTGACGCGCGTAGCGGGCCGAGTGGTGCGAGGTCGCACTGCGGGACGGCATGTGCTGGTCGAGGAGTTCGACATCTTCTTCCCGGCACTGGCTGATCCGCATACACGTACCCTACGCAGCCCGTCGGCGGCGCAGGGCACGTGTCGGCAACCTCCCCGGAACCCGCGTAAGCGTGTCCTTCGGCCCACCGGACGACCGCCAGCGGAGCGGCCCCTTCCCCTTCGTGTTCCCCTTCGTGTGGGGCCGCCTCGTACGAGTGAGCCCGCCCCGGCGGCTGCCGCTCAACGCCGCCAGCGCACCGGCAGCCTGCGGACGCCGCGCAGCAGCAGGCCCTCCCGCCACTCCAGCGCCGCCGGGTCGGTGTCCAGCTCCAGCGACGAGGTGCGCTCCAGCAGCATCCCGACCGCGACGCGGGCCTCCAGCCTGGCCAGCGGCGCGCCCAGACAGAAGTGGAGACCGTGCCCGAACGCCAGGTGGCCCCGGGAGTCGCGGCGGATGTCGAAGCGCTCCGCGTCGGGGAAGCGGGCCGGGTCGTGGTCGGCGTCGGCCAGTGCGGGGATGACCAGCTGGCCGTCGCCCGGGATCACGGTGTCGCCGATCGTCATCGGCTCGGTCGTGAAGCGGTAGGTGGAGGTCTCCACGGGGCCGTCGTAGCGCAGCATCTCCTCGACGGCCGAGGGCAGCAGCCCGGGGTCGGCGCGGAGTGCGGCGAGCTGGTCGGGGTGGTTGAGCAGGGCGAGGGTGCCGTTGGAGATGAGCCCGACGGTGGTCTCGTAGCCGGCGATCAGCAACAGCCAGGCCATGCCGTGCAGTTCGGAGGTCGAGAGCCGGTCGCCGTCCTCGTCGCTGGTGCGGATCAGTGCGCTGAGCAGGTCGTCGCCCGGCCGGGCACGGAGCTCGTCCAGCAGCGTCATCAGGTACGCGCCGAGTTTCGCGGCGGACTCCTTGCGCTCCGCCTCCGGTGCGGCGCCCAGGACGTGGTCGGAAAGCTCCTTGAACCGGTCACGCTCCAGGTACGGCACGCCCAGCAGTTCGCAGATGACCGCGATGGGCAGCGGGAAGGCGAGGGAGGCCACCAGATCGCCGCGGCCGTCGGGCGCCGCCAGCATGGTGTCGAGGAGTTCGCCGGTCAGCTCGCGGATGCGCGGCTCCAGCGCCGCGATACGGCGTGCGGTGAACTCCCTGGCGACCAGTTTGCGCAGCCGGGTGTGGTCGGGCGGGTCGGAGATGAGCATGTGGTAGCCGGCGGAGACGGAGACCGCCGCGGCGTCGGGCGAGGCGTTGGCCCAGTTCTTCGACAGCCGGCTGTCGTTGAGCGTCGCGCGGGCCGCCTCATGGCCGACCACCAGCCAGCCGAGCGCGCCTTCGGGGATACGGACCCGGTGGACGGGTCCGCGTGCGCGCAGGGCCGCGTACACCGGGTAGGGGTTCCGGACGAAGTCCTCGCCCAGCGCTGCCAGATCGATGACACCGTCCGCGTCCGGGCGGAGGTCTTGCACGCTCTGCTCAGTCATGCACGGATCGTACGGATCCGGTGTGCAGATGTGTTCAGTCGGCGAACGGTTCCGGCCAGGGACCGACGGCCCCTGACCGGAGGTTCAGGCCTGCGCGGCGGCAGCGGCGTCCTCCAGCCGCTGGAGGAGGTCGGTGGCACGCTTGGCCACCGTCTCCCGGTCGCCCTCGGTCAGCGCCGAGCCCATCCCGCAGGCCACCGCGCCCGCCGCGATCCACTCCGGCGCCGTCTCCACGGTGATGCCGCCGGTGGGCAGCACGGGCGCCTGGGGCAGCGCCGCCCTCACGTCCCGCAGCCAGCGGGGGCCGTGGGCCGAGGCGGGGAACAGCTTCAGCCCGTCGGCACCCGCCTCCAGCGCCCGCACCATCTCGGTGGGGGTGGCCACACCGGGGAAGACGGGCACCCCGTAGCGGTGCCCGGTGCGTATGACCTCCTCGTGCAGGCTGGGCGAGACGAGGAACTGGGCGCCGGCGTCCACGGCCTGCCGGGCGGCGGCCCCGTCCAGGACGGTGCCCGCGCCGATCACCGTCTCCTGGCCGGTCTCCCGGCGCAGGGTGCTGATCGCGTCCAGCGCGTACGGGGTGGTGAGCGAGATCTCCAGGCTCGTGAGGCCGGCGCCGAGCAGGATGTCGGCGGTCGCGGTGGCTTTCTCGTAGCTGTCCGCACGGACGATGGCGAAGACGCGCTGTGCCAGCGCCGCTCTGGTGATCTGCCAACGGTACACGGCAGTTCGCCGCCTCTCTTGGTCTGTCGGATGCCGGCGACCGGCTCACCGGACGGGACCGGATCGGGTTCTTCTCCGGTGTGCGGGGCCGGCTCCGGTGCGCGGGTCGGGAAGGGGAGCGGAACGGGGAGCGGGGACGAAGCGCAAATCAGCGGTGGACCGGGTCGGTGCCCCGGGTGAACGCCTCCAGTGCGCGGTCCCGGGCGGCGGCCGTGGGCAGTCCGTCGGTGTCGCCCGGCGCCTGGATGACGAGCGCCGCCACGCAGGCCGCCTCGGCGAGGGCGCGCTGCTGGTCGAGTCCGCGCAGCCGGGCCGAGAGCCAGCCGGCGGCGAACGCGTCCCCCGCGCCCACGGGGTCCACCACGGGGACGTCGAACGGCTCCTGCCGCCAGCGGCCCTCGGCGGTGTGGGCGACGGCGCTGTGGTCGCGGTGCTTGACGACGACCGTGGTGGCGCGGCCCAGCGTCAGCAGGGCCTTGGCGCCCTCCTCCGGGCCCGCGCCCAGCAGGAGTTCCAGCTCGTCCTCCCCCGCGAGTACGAGATCGGCCTCCCGCAGCAGCGGGCCGACGCGGCGTATCCACTCGTGGTCGGTGCCCAGTTTGCGTCGCACGTTGGGGTCGAAGGAGACGGCGGCGCCGGCCTGGCGGGCACGCTCGACCAGGGCGTGGGTGGCCTGTTCCGCGTCGTCGGACAGCATCGGTGTGATGCCGGTGACGTGGACGAGCCGCACCCCGGCCAGTGCCTCGGGGGTGATCTGGGCCGGACTGAGGAGGGAGGCGGCCGAACCGGTGCGGTAGTACTGCACGTCGATCGCCCGGTTGGGGTGGCTGTCGCGCATCAGCAGACCGGTCGGCGACTCGGGGTCCATCTCGGCGCAGGAGACGTCCACGCCGTCGGCCCGCAGCTCGCGCAGCACGGCCTCGCCCGCGGGGTCGTCACCGACCCGGCCGATCCAGCGGGCCCAGTGGCCGAGCCGGGCCAGGCCCGCCGCGACGTTGGACTCGGCGCCCGCCACGGAACGCCGGAAATGGGTGGCTCGTTCGAGTGGGAGGCCGGGCTCGGCGAGCATCAGCAGCATGGCCTCACCGCACGTGACCGCCTCCGGGCCGTTTCTCACCGGTAACTCCCCATATCTACCGCCGATGCATCACTCTCTGTGGGGAACGTTACCCGTTCACGGCGCGTTAGCCACCCCCGGGGCTGAAGGAGGCCGGTGATGAGAGCCGAACGTTACACACAAAACGGCGGCTGTCGCCCTCTCGGGGAACGACAGCCGCCGCGGACTGTGGGGCACGCGCTCCCGCCACCCAGCAGGCGGGGGCGCGCACCGCGCGCCGCCGGGGCGGGAGGCCCGGCCTGCGCCGGCCGGGCCTTCGCGCGGGGTCAGCAGGTGTAGTCGACCAGGTCGAACGACGCGTAGTGGTCGGCCGTGTAGTAGTCCTCCTGCTGCTTCTCCCCGGTCACGATGCGGCGGGCGCCGCGGTCGTCGGAGCCGGGGGTCTCGACCGTGTACTCGTGGTAGTAGCCGTCGGGCTGGTCGGGCAGGATGCCTTCACGGTTCTGGAAGACCGTGCCGTCCTGCGGGTACGGGAAGGGGCCGCCTTGTTCGATGAGGTCCAGGGTCTCGTGCGCCTCGGGCGGGAGTTTCGACTCACAGATGTCGCCCACGGCCGCGATCCGCACGGCTGCCGTGGGGGGCGCCGCGGTGGCGGTGGGGAGGGCCGGGCCGCCGAGGAGAACGGCGGCGACGAGGGTGGAGACCGCGCCGATGCGCTTGATTCGTGGGGGGAATCTCATGGCACCTATGCTGACGCGCGTAGATGACATGTCAATGCCAATTCACTGAATTTCGCGGGCATTCGCTCTTCCCGGTACTGCCGCCGGGGCGGGCGCACCGCCCCGACGGCAGCTTCGGCTCAGCTCAGTTCGGCATGGCGCGCCGCCAGCCGCCGAGCGCCCTCCTCGGTGAGGGAGCCGTGCAGCCGCAGCCGGGCCACGGCACCGTCCGGGTAGATGTCCATCCGGACGTGCGTGACCGGCGCCGCGTCCGACAGCAGGAAGCGGTGGACGGTGTCGGGCTGGAGCCGGGTGCGCGGCAGCAGTTCGGCCCACTCACCGTCCGCACCGTCCTTGCCCAGCAGGGCCACCCAGCCGGCCGCGTTGCCCCGGTAGCAGGCGGTGTCCACCTCCACGGCCCGGATACGGCCCTGCCCGGCCAGCGCGTAGCTGATCCAGTCGTGGCCCTTGTCGCGCCGGCGGCGGGTCTCCCAGCCCTCGTCCATCTTCTGCGAACGGCCCGGCAGGATGGTGTTGACCGGCGGCGAGAAGAAGCGGTCCGAGGCGTCCTCGGCCAGCCCGCCGTTCTCCAGTGCCACCAGGTCGAAGGTGCCCAGCGCGGTCAGCCACTCGGGGTCCGGCGCCACTTCGCCGTACACCCGCAGCCGGGCGACGCCGCCGTCGGGGTACTGGCGCAGCCGCAGGTGGGTGAAGCGGCGCTCCTCCGTGACGGCGAACCCGTTGGCGGCGTGCCCGCCCACGGGGGTGCGCGGCACCAGCGTCGTCCACTTCACGTCCTCGGCCAGCAGTTCCTCGGGCGAGGGCTCGCCGGGGAACGCGGTGGCCTCCACGGAGACGGCCTGCGGGTAGTTGCCGCGGAAGTGCGCGGTGTCGACGACCACTCCGCGTACGACACCGGGGGCGCCGAGCTTGACGAGCGCCCAGTCGTGGTCGTCCTCGGCCGGGTGCGGTGCTTCGGCCTCCTCGCCGCGCCGGCGGCGGGTCTCCCAGCCGTCCATGACCTTGCCCTTGTGCTGGAAGGCGTGCGGGTCGAAGACGGGACGCTCGGGGTTGAGCAGGTTCTCCCGCTCGGCGAAGAACTCGTCGTTGGCGGCGATGACAGTGGCGCCCAGCCTGCGGTCGGCCAGGTCGGGAAGGTGCTCGAAGGGGAAACCGCCCTCGGGGGCACGGTAGTCGGCGAAGGTGTCGCCGCCGCCGTAGGGCTTGGCGTCCCCGGTGAAGCTGGGTATTCCGGCGGTCTGCGCCGCTGTCATGCGCTCTTCCTTTCGATGAGTCGGCCGGTCTTGCCGGTGGGAACCCCGTTCTCGGCGACGCGCTCGCCGCGCAGCCAGGCTGACCGCACCACGCCGTGCAGCGTCCTGCCCGCGTAGGCAGTCACCTGGTTGCGGTGGTGGAGGCGGGCCGGGTCCACGGTGAAGGTCTCCTCGGGCGCCAGGACGGCGAAGTCGGCGTCACGGCCCGGCGCGATGGCCCCCTTGGTGTCGAGCCCCGCGAGCCGGGCGGGCGCCTCGGACATCCAGCGGGCCACGTCGGTGAGGGGCAGACCGCGGCGGCGGGCCTCCGTCCAGACGGCGGGCAGTCCGAGCTGGAGGGAGGAGATGCCGCCCCACGCGGTGGCGAAGTCGGGGGTCTTCAGGTCGGTGGTGCACGGCGAGTGGTCGGAGACGACACAGTCGAGGGTGCCGTCGGCCAGCCCCTGCCAGAGCGCGTCCTGGTTCTCCTTCTCCCGGATGGGCGGGCAGCACTTGAACTCGGTGGCGCCGTCCGGTACTTCCTCGGCGGTGAGGGTGAGGAAGTGCGGGCAGGTCTCGGCGGTCAGCCGCAGCCCCTCGGCACGGGCCTTGGCGAGCATCGGCAGCGCGTCGCTGGAGGACAGGTGCAGCACGTGGACGCGGGTGCCGTGTTCGGCCGCCAGCTCGATCAGCAGGGCGATCGCGTCGTTCTCCGCCGAACGGGGACGGGAGGCGAGGAAGTCGCGGTAGGCGGGGCCGCTGCGCTGAGGGGCGGCGGAGAGCCGGCCGGGGTCCTCGGCGTGCACGATCAGCAGTCCGTCGAAGGAGGCGATCTCGGCCATGGCCGCGGACAGTTGCTCCCGGTTCAGCTCGGGGAACTCGTCCACGCCGGAGGGCGACAGGAAGCACTTGAAGCCAAAGACGCCGGCCTCGTGCAGGGGGCGCAGTTCCGCGACGTTGCCGGGGATGGCGCCGCCCCAGAAGCCGACGTCCACATGGGCCTTGGGCTCGGCGACCTCGCGCTTGATCCGCAGGTTGTCCGCGGTGGTGGTGGGCGGGAGGGAGTTGAGCGGCATGTCCACGAGGGTGGTGATGCCGCCGGCCGCGGCGGCCCGGGTGGCCGTCCAGAAGCCCTCCCATTCGGCGCGGCCGGGGTCGTTGACGTGGACGTGGGTGTCGACGAGGCCGGGCAGCAGCGCGTCGTCGCCGATGTCCTCCAGCGCCGCCCCGGGGGGTGTCTGTGCGTCATGGGGCAGTACCGCCTCGATGCGGCCTTCGCCGTTCACGGTGACGGTCGCCGGGCGCTCACCTTCGGGGGTGAGGACGCGCCGTGAGCGCAGGACGAGCCGCACGTCGGACAAACCGGCCTCCTTCAGCAACTTCAACGTTCTGTTGAAAAGGTTCTGGTGAACGAATCTTCATCCGGCCGAAGTGGCCCGTCAAGGGTCCTCCGCTTGGAGAAATCCACAAATCGGAACTAGAATTTCGCAATACAGAAGTGAACCGGTGTCTGGGCCGGGGTGCATACGGGTAGGGCGATCCCTCGGAGGGCGGTCCCTCACGACCCGCCCCCGATACCATGCGCCTGACCGCAGGCCAGGAAAGGAACGCGACGTGCCGCCGTCCGCAGAGCGCAAGCCCACAGCCAGTACAGCCCAGGCTGCCACGGCCCCTGCCGCATCCGGCGGGGTGCAGTCCCTCGAGCGGGCCTTCGACCTGCTGGAGCGGATGGCCGACGCCGGGGGCGAGGTCGGCCTCAGCGAGCTGTCGACCGCCAGCGGGCTGCCCCTGCCCACCATCCACCGCCTGATGCGCACCCTGGTGTCCTGCGGTTACGTCCGCCAGCAGCCCAACCGCCGCTACGCGCTGGGCCCCCGCCTGATCCGCCTCGGCGAGAGCGCCTCCCGCCTGCTGGGCACCTGGGCCCGGCCCTATCTGGCCCGGCTGGTCGAGGAGACCGGCGAGACGGCGAACATGGCGATGCTCGACGGCGACGAGGTCGTCTACGTCGCACAGGTCCCCTCCCGCCACTCGATGCGGATGTTCACCGAAGTCGGGCGGCGCGTCCTGCCGCACTCCACCGGAGTCGGCAAGGTACTGCTGGCGCACACCCCGGAGGACCAGGTGCGCGCCCTCCTCGGCCGGACCGGGATGCCCGCGGCCACCGAGAAGACCATCACCACACCGGAGGGCTTCCTGGAGGCCCTGGCCCACGTCCGCGAGGCCGGGTACGCCACCGACGACAACGAACAGGAGATCGGCGTACGGTGCATCGCCGTCTCCGTGCCCGACTCCCCCACCGCCGCCGCGATCTCCATCTCCGGCCCGGCGGGCCGGGTCACGGACGCGGCCACCGACAAGTTCGTACCGCTGCTGCACGAGGTCGCCGCCGACCTGTCCGCCGCGCTCGCCACCTCGACGGCCACCACGCAGTGAGCCGCACCGGCCCGTCCGCGGCGTACGGTCGCACTGCGCCGCGAACGGGCCGGTGTGGAGGGTCACTTGCGGTGCGGCGCCCGGGACTTACGGGCCGAGCCGGCCCCGGCCGGCTTCCCGGCCTGCCGGTTCCGGCGCCGGGCGAGTCCGGGCACCGCGCGCTTCCGGCACCGGGGCGGCTGCTCGTGGCGCCGGCCGACGGCTCTCGTGGCCGGGCCGGCTGCCTTGCGGTGTCAGGCCGTTGCCGCGGCCGGTCGCGGGCGCGCATGCCCGGTGGCAGCACGCTCGGCCCGTCGGCCGGAGCGCTGCGGTCGGCCGCCGGCCGGGGTCCGCACGGGCGAGGCGTACGGGGGCCAAGCGTGCGCGGCGCGGACGCGGAGGCGTCAGGCCTATCCGGGCTGCCGGCACCCGGCCGGCAGCACTCCCGGCCGACGGCCTGACAGACCGACGAGCTGACGGACCGACAGGCTGACGGACCGACGGCCTGACGGCGGCACCGGCACCTCCCGGTACGGGAACGGGCGCGAAGAAGGCCGCCCGGGTCCGTATCGGCGCCGACCAACCGCCCGCCGGCAGCGCGCCGTTGGTCAGCGGGTGGCGCGCGGGGCCGCCCCGAAGAGTTCGACGGCCGCGCGCACGGCGGCCAGCGGACGGGACAGGGCGCTGACGGAGCCGACAGCCGCGGCCAGCACCAGCAACGAGTCCCGCAGTTCCTCCGGCGCGGGAACGCCGGAGCGCACGGTGGCGGCCAGCGCGTCCAGCACGCGCTCCGCCTCCCGGCGGTCGCGCAGATCGGCGGGGTAGGCGTCCAGTTCCCGCCGCGTCCAGCGCACGGCGTTGCCCAGCTCCACCACCCGCGGATCCGTCTCCGTCCGGCGCCCGGCGGATACGGCTCCCCACTGCTCCATCGTCTCGCTTCGCACGGTCTCCCCCCACATGGGATCTCCCCGGGCCGCGCGGGCCCCAGGGTGCCTGTTCCTCCGAGGCGGGTGCCGCCGCCGTCGGAGGTTCCGACAGTAAACGCCACTCTCCGCGTGTAGCGCCACACGGAAAGCGAGATTCAGGGCCCGCCTTTCCGATGATCGTCCCCAAGGAGGAGACGACCGGTCCGCCCAGCGCGGTATGCGGGCGGTATCCATGGACGCATGAGACGAGAACGACGGGTGGGACCCGGCCCCGAGGACGCCGCGGTCCGGGGCGCAGGGCACGAAGGACCGCGGGTCGCCGGGCTGCTGCTGGCCGCCGGCGGCGGGCGGCGGCTGGGGGGCCGGCCCAAGGCGCTGCTGCCCCACGGGGAACGTCTGCTGGTGGAGCACGCGGCGGCGGTGCTGCGCGCGGGCGGCTGCGAAGTGGTGTACGTGGTGCTGGGGGCGGCCCGTGAACAAGTGCGGCGGCAGGCCAGGCTGCCGGGGTGCGTCCTGGTGGACAACCCGGAGTGGGCGGCGGGGATGGGCGGTTCACTGCACCGCGGGCTGACGGCGCTGAGGGACGCGGGCACGGACGTCGACGCGGCCCTGGTCTCGCTGGTGGACCAGCCGGGGATCGGTGCGGCGGCCGTGGCCCGGGTGCGGGCGGCCTGCCGCTCCTCCGCCTCCCTCGCGGCGGCGGCGTACGGAGGGCGCCGGGGCCATCCCGTGCTGCTGGGCGCAGACCACTGGGCGGGCGTCGCCGACAGCGCGCGGGCGGACTCCGGGGCGCGCGGCTATCTGCGGGCGCGGGCAGGCCAGTTGACCCTTGTCGAGTGCGCCGACGTCGCCGACCCCGCCGACATCGACACCCCGGAGGACCTGCGCCGGCTGGAGGGACCGCCCTCCGCCGGGTGACCGCACCGCGGGCGGGTACCCCGTGCGGCGTTGACCCGTGCGGCGCCGGCCCGCACACGTACCCCGCGTGCGCACCCCGCGTGCGCGCTCCCGCACAGGAAGAGCGCCCTTCACGCGCGGGGTCCGTGCGCCGCATGGGAAGCCCGTTCCGCGTGGGGTTGCCGCGTACGCGGTGGCACCCCGGGTCAGCGGAACGACACCTTCCGGGGCCGGACAGGGGTGAGAGATATCTCGACGTCAACAAACTCTTGAAGTTCCACTATGAGAAAACTAATCTCCACTGTTCAGAAGCGCCTTCCTGTCCCGGAGGTGCCCTGACCGCGTTTGCGCGCGCCCGGCGCCCCACGCGGCACCCAGTGCCGCCCCGTCCCGTCCAGCGGACCCGGCGGCCACATATTCCGCTGTCCGAAGGAGTGACCCACCATGTCCGCATCAGCGCCCTCTCCGCTCGAAGTCGTCGGTGTCGAACCCGGGCAGCGGCCCGCGAGGCAGGACGAGGTGCTGACCGGGGCCGCGCTGGAGTTCCTCGCCGCGCTGCACCGCAAGTTCGCCGGACGCCGTGACGAGCTGCTCGCGCGCCGGGCCGAGAAGCGCGCCGAGATCGCCCGCACCGCCACCCTCGACTTCCTGCCCGAGACCGCCCATGTGCGCCAGGGCGACTGGCAGGTGGCCGACTGCCCGCCGGCGCTGCTGGACCGCAGGGTGGAGATCACCGGCCCAACCGACCGCAAGATGACCATCAACGCGCTCAACTCGGGCGCCCGGGTGTGGCTCGCCGACTTCGAGGACGCGTCCGCCCCCACCTGGCAGAACGTCATCGGCGGCCAGCTGAACCTGCGGGACGCCTACGAACGGCGCATCGACTTCACCGACGAGCGCACCGGCAAGAGCTACGCGCTGCGCCCCGCCGAGGAGCTGGCCACCGTGGTGGTCAGGCCCCGCGGCTGGCACATGGACGAGCGGCACCTGGTGTGCGACGGCAAGCCGGTGCCGGGCGCGCTGGTGGACTTCGGCCTCTACTTCTTCCACAACGCGCAGCGTCTGATCGACATGGGCAAGGGCCCCTACTTCTACCTGCCCAAGACCGAGTCGCACCTGGAAGCGCGGCTGTGGAACGAGGTGTTCGTCTTCGCGCAGGACTACTGCGGCATCCCGCAGGGCACCGTCCGGGCCACCGTCCTGATCGAGACCATCACCGCCGCCTACGAGATGGAGGAGATCCTCTACGAGCTGCGCGACCACGCCTCCGGGCTGAACGCGGGCCGCTGGGACTACCTCTTCTCCATCGTCAAGAACTTCCGTGACGCCGGCTCCCGGTTCGTGCTGCCGGACCGCAACGCGGTGACGATGACCGCACCGTTCATGCGGGCCTACACAGAACTGCTGGTGCGCACCTGCCACAAGCGCGGCGCCCACGCGATCGGCGGCATGGCCGCGTTCATCCCCTCCCGCAAGGACCCGAAGGTCAACGAGGTGGCGTTCGAGAAGGTGCGCGCCGACAAGGACCGGGAGGCCGGTGACGGCTTCGACGGCTCCTGGGTCGCCCACCCGGACCTGGTGCCGATCGCCAAGGCGTCCTTCGACGCCGTCCTGGGGGACCGTCCGCACCAGAAGGACCGGCTGCGCGAGGACGTGGAGGTCAAGGCGGGCGATCTGATCGCGATCGACTCGCTGGACGCCCGACCGACGTTCGAGGGGCTGCGCAACGCCGTGCAGGTGGGCATCCGCTACATCGAGGCGTGGCTGCGCGGGCTGGGCGCGGTGGCCATCTTCAACCTGATGGAGGACGCGGCGACCGCGGAGATCTCCCGTTCGCAGATCTGGCAGTGGATCAACGCCGAGGTGGTGCTGGACGACGGCCGGCAGGTCACCGCGGAGCTGGCCCGTCAGGTCGCCGCCGAGGAACTGGCCGCGATCCGCGCGGAGATCGGCGAGGAGGCCTTCACGGCGGGCAACTGGCAGCAGGCGCACGATCTGCTGCTGCGGGTGGCGCTGGACGAGAGCTACGAGGACTTCCTCACCACGCCCGCCTACGAGATCCTGCGAGGCTGACGGTCCGCACGGCCGGGCCGGGATGATCCGTCCCCGGCCCGGCCCCCTCCCGGCAAGACGTGAGGAGGGACTGAGAGGGGCTGGGAGGGCGGCGACCCGGGCCGGGGTTCGCCGCCCTCTCGGCTGTTTCAACAGTTTGTCGACAGATGGTTGCACCGGCCACTGGAGACGGCTAGCGTCCCGCCAGTTCGAATCTACGCGCGTCACATCGACGGGTGTCGCACACCATCGTGTGGCGGGCGAGTACCGAAGAGCAATGAGAGGCTGACCGCATGCGCCGTACGTCGTTGATCAGCACCTGTGTCGCGGGAGCAGCCGCCCTCTGCGCCGGACTGACCCTGGCCGCCCCCGCGCAGGCCGCCGCCCCCGCGGCCCGTCCCGCCGCCCACCAGGACTGGGTATCCACCGGCACGGGCATGACCTCGGGCGTCAGCGGCATGGTGGTCACGGGCCGGCACGGTGACCGGATTCGCGCACTCGTCGTACGGGACAACAAGAAGCCCGGGGAGAACCGCCTCGCCCGTACCGAGTACGTCCCCGGCAAGACGGCACACGTGGAGCCGCTGGACTGGCGGGGTGACGACCTCCCCGTGGATCTGGAGGCCATCGACCGGGTGCCCGGCCACCCCGGCTCGTACGTCGCCGTGGCCAGCGCGGGTACCGGGTACCGCATCGACGTCGAGGGCCGCACCGCGCGGGTGCGGGACACCTTCACGCTGCCCGGTCTCGGCGAGGACGACAACGTGGAGAACTTCGCGCTGAGCGCCCGCGACGGGAAGCTCGTCGCCGTCTGGGCGGACCGCGGCCAGGACAGCCGCCCCGCGACGGTGTACGCGGCACGCGCCTCCTTCACCGGGGACGACACCGGCTTCGGCGCCGTCACCCGGCGCACGCTGCGGACCCCGTACCCGACGACGCATGTGCGGCACGCCTCCGACCTCAAGATCACCGAGTCCGGGAGGCTGCTGGTCTCCGCCGCCTCCGACCCGGGCGACGACGGCCCCTTCGCCTCCGCCGTCCTCGACGCCGGGCGCGTCCATGCCGGCGCGGACGGCACCGTCTCGCTGCACATCGCCGGGAGCCCGCGGGTGCTGGGCACCTTCGAGGGCCACAAGGTCGAGGCCCTCTCGTGTCTGCCGCACTCCCGCTGGGGTGTGCTGGGCACGGACGACGAGAACGCGGGCGGCGCCCTGCGCACCGCGCGCTTCTGCACGCGCTGAGCCCGGGCGGGGCGGCCGGCGCCGGGCGCCGTCAGGACATGGCGGCGCCCAGCGCCACGAAACCCGCGATCAGCAGGGCCAGGATGCCCAACAGCGGCAGTACGAAGCGCAGGTAGCGGTCGTAACCGACCTTCGCCAGCGAGATGCCGCCCATGATGACCGCGGTGGTGGGCACCCACAGGTTCATCCACCCGCTGGCCGCCTGCCAGGCGGTGACCACCAGTGCGCGCGGCACCCCGGCGAAGTCGGCGAGCGGCGCGAGGATCGGCATGGCCAAGGTGGCGTGGCCGGAGGTGGAGGGGATCAGGAAGGCGAGGGGCAGATTGACGACGAAGATCATGATGCTGAACAGCACGGAGGGGGCTCCGGTGACGGCGCCCTCGATGGAGTGCAGCACCGTGTCGGTGATCTTCGCGTTGTTCATCAGGGTGGTCACACCGCGGGCCAGCACGATGACCAGGGCGGGCGAGACGAAGTCGCCGACCCCCTGGACGAAGGTGCTGGTGAAGCGCTGCTCCCCCATCCGTGTCAGCAGCCCCACCAGGATCGCGGCACAGACGAAGAGGGCGGCCAACTGCGGGAAGGACCAGCCCAGTTCCCAGCCGTAGGGCGCGGCGTCGGCGTCACCGCTCAGCGCGCCCGCCCACGGGATCACCGAGAAGATCATGAAGGCGAAGACCAGCACCACCGTCACCAGGACCAGCTTGTGCAGGCCGGTCAGCGGGGGCGGCTCCTCGCTGTCGGAACGCGCCTCGGCCCGGTCGCGGTCGCCGGGCAGGAACCCGGACAGCGACCGCTCCGGACGGTCCCGCACCCGGCGCGCGTACCGGATGACGTAGGCGACCGTGACCGCCGTCAGCACCAGCCACATCAGGGCACGCAGCGCGATGCCGTCGCCCAGGGAGATCTCGGCGGCCGAGGAGGCGACGCCGGTCGCGAACGGGTTGACGGTCGAACACAGCACACCGACACCGGCGCCCAGGAGGATGACCCCGGTCGCCACCATCCGGTCGTAGCCCAGCGCGAGCATCAGCGGGACGATCAGCCCGTAGAAGCCGAGCGTCTCCTCCGCGAACCCCTCGACGGTGCCCAGCAGCGAGAAGACCAGCATGACCCCGGCGATCAGCAGTGTGCCGCGGTCGCGCAGCCGGTGCGCGAGGCGGCCGATGCCGCGGTCCATGGCACCGGTGGCGAAGACGACGGTGATGAAGGCGCCGATGGCCAGGACGAAGAGGAACACACCGGCCGCGCCGTACAGTTCGCCGGTGCGGTCGGGGCCGACCTGCCCGGTCCGGCCGTCCTGGATGCCGTAGAGGCCGTTGACCGGCGCCAGGAACAGGTCGTTGAGCCGGCCGGTGAACGAGAGCGGTGACGGCTCGGGGCGGTAGGTGCCCTGCTTCGGGGCGCCCTCGGCGTCCCGTTCGTAGCTGCCGGAGGGTACGAAGAAGGCGATCACCCAGACCAGCAGCGTCACCACGGCGAGCACCGTGAGCGCGCTGGGGAAGGTGAACCTGCGGGCGCCGTCGGCCGGTTGCGGTGCGGTGCCGGTGCTCATGGCCGCACGCCCTCCGGGCCGCACGGCTCCCCGCCGCCCGCGGCCCACCCCTCCCGGCCCACCCCTCCGGGCGGCGCCGGGAGGGGTGGGCCGGTGGCGCCCCGCGGGGGACGTCCCGGACTCCCCGCGCATACGGGTTGCGGGACGGCGCGGGGGCCGCGACCGGCACCGCGGGCGCCGGCCGCGCCGTCGTTCGCGGCCCCGGGTACCCGCCCGTCCAGCCGTGCGGTCTGTGCGGGCTTCCCGACTACGGCCACGCCCCGCGCCCCTTTCCTGACTCCTGCGGCACCGCACCGGCGGCGCAAAGCGCAGCATAACGGGCATAGCCTTCATGTGACGCAAAGTCGGCTGAGGGTCGCGGTCAGGGTTGCGTCATCCCGCGAGATGATCACTGCGGCTCTTCCCGCACGGCACGATGACGGCATGAACGATCGCTCCCCCGGCTCCGTCCCGTCCCGCACCCGGCCGGCCGTCGGTGCGGCCCTCGCCGCCGTCACCGCGCTGGCCACCGCGGGCTGTTCCCTCACCGGCGACGAGACGCACAGCAGCTCGCGTTCGTACACCGCCGGCAAGGACGGTGCCCGCCTCACCGCGCTGGACGTCGACTCGCACGGGGGCAGCATCACCGTCAAGGCCGCCGGCCCCGGACGCCGCACCGTCGGCGTCACCGAGGACCGCACCTGGGACGCGACCCGGCCCAGGACCACCCACTCCCTGCGCGCCGGCACCCTGCGGCTGACCGCGGACGACTGCGGCGGCAACGGCGACAGGTGCCGGGTCGACTACACGGTCACCGTCCCCGCCTCGCTGCCCGTCCACCTGACCACGGGCGGCGGCGACATCGTGGTCGACGGCACCTCCGGGCCGGTGGTGGCCGACACCGGGGGCGGCGGCATCCGGATGCCCGGGTCGCGGGTGCGCGAGGTGAAGGCCCGCACGGGCGGCGGGAGCATGAGCGGCACCTTCCTCGCCGTACCCGACGCGGTCCGCTTCGAGAGCGGCGGGGGCAACGTGACCGTACGGCTGCCCGAGGGCACCTACGCGGTGGACGCCAGCACCGACGGCGGCAGGCGCTCGGTCCAGGTGCCCACCGACTCGTCCGCCGGGCACCGGATCACCGCGCACAGCGCGGGCGGCAACGTCTCCGTGCTGGGCTCCTGATCAGGCCGCACGGAAGTCCGGGACGGTCACGCCCCCAGGGCCTTGAGGGCGTCGTCGGTGAGCCGGTAGACCGTCCACTCGTCCTGGGGGCGGGCACCCAGCGACTCGTAGAAGCCGATGGCCGGTGCGTTCCAGTCGAGCACCGACCATTCCAGTCGCGCGTAGCCGCGCTGGACGCACAGGCGGGCGAGTTCGGTCAGGAGCGCCTTGCCGTGTCCGCCGCCGCGGGCGGCGGGGCGCACGTACAGGTCCTCCAGGTGGATGCCGTGCACCCCGCGCCAGGTGGAGAAGGTGAGGAACCACATGGCGAAGCCCACGGGTTCGCCGTCGTCGCCCTCGGCGAGGTGCGCGTGGACGGCCGGATGCGGGCCGAACAGCGCCTCGCGCAACTGCTCCGGTGTGGCCCGCGCCTCGTGGGAGGCGCGTTCGTAGTCGGCCAGTTCGCGGATCATCGTGTGGAGGACGGGGATGTCCTCGGGGACAGCGGTCCGGATCATGCCCGCACACTAACGGCGGCCCGCGCGGGTGAGGTCACCCGGGCGGGCCGCCGGCCGGGGACACGGCGCCGCCCGGACCCGGTGGCGAGGGCGTTGCCCACCGGGGCCGGGCGGCGCCGTGTGTTCAGCCCGCCGCGCCGGCGGCCGTCGCGGCCTCCGCCGCCAGGCGGACCGCCAGGGCCCGGGCCAGCAGCACGGGGCGGCCGGCCGCGTCGGCGGCGGCGCGGCGCATCGACTCGGTGTAGCCGATGCAGTCGAGGACGAGCCAGCGGCTGCCGGCCTCGGCCAGGCGCCGGGCCGCCGCAGCGGCGCTCTCGTGCGCGTCGGCGGCGTACGGGTCGGCCGGCTCGGCGCGTACGTCGCCCGGCAGGAGCCGCGACCAGCGCTCGGCCACGTCGGCGGCCTGCGCCGGCAGCGGGCAGACGATGCCCACCGGGTCGTCGCCGACGATCGCGCGGACACCCCGCTGGACGAGGGGCTCGGCGTACAGGACCGGGCGGCGGGACGGCAGCGGCGGGAAGTTGCCGGTGCACAGCAGCAGTGTCGCCGTGGCGCCGTCCGCCTCGCACCGGGCTATCGCCTCCCGCATCCGCGGGACCAGCGCCTCGTGCCCCATGACGACGGAGGTGCCGTCGCGCAGCCGGGAGACGAGCGGTGCCTCGTCCGGGGCGGGGGCCAGCGCGGCGCGGGTGCGCTCGCCCTCCTCGCCGTCGAAGACGTCCCGGTCGAGGGCGCCGTGCTCGCACGGGCGCAGCCCGCCGAGCAGGTCCTCGATGTCCCCGGCCAGGTCGGTCCGGGGCGCCTGGCCGATGGTGACCAGGCCCAGTGCCGTCCGGTGGTCGTCGGTCACGGTCACACCGCCTTGTAGATCTGGCTGACGTCGTTGAGGGAGCTGCCCGCCACCAGGCCGGCGCCGACCAGCGCGAGGTCGTTGTCGGCGTCGGTCTGCGGATCGGACTCGGCCGCCTCCCGCTGGCCCTGCCGCTTCTTCCAGCGGGTGTAGCCGAACCGGACGGCCAGGGCGGCCAGCACCAGCCAGCCCGCCTGCGGGGTGGCCACCAGCAGACCGGTCGCCAGGAGGACACCCATCTGGCGGGAGGAGCCGCCGAAGAACTGGATGAGGGCGCCGGGGATGGCCCACAGCCCCATCATGGCCAGCGCGTGGGTGTCGGTCAGGCCCGCCTTGATGGTGTCGACGTACACCTGGGCGACCGGCGGCACCCGGCCGTCCTCGAAGAACGGCTTCCAGGTGACGACCACCACCAGGATGGCCACGGCGAAGCCGACGAGCTGGGCGATGTACTGCTGGCGGCGCCCGGCCATCTCGTACGGGTGCCACGGCACGGCGTCCTTGCGCAGCAGCCAGCCGGCCTTGAAGTCGAAGCCGACGTCGGCGAAGGCGGGACCGGTGGAGGCGGCGTAGCCGACCAGCAGGGCCAGCGGCACCATCGGGATGCCGAGCACGAGCCCGACGATCAGGAAGATGAGGGTGACGGCGAAGGCGGGGAACCAGCCCGAGTGCATCGCGGCCAGGCCCACGATCAGCTGGTGCACCAGCGCCGCGACACCGGCGAGCAGCACCCAGCCGACCAGTCCGGCGCCGCCCATGTCGGCCAGGACACCGCCGGTGAGGGCGATGAGCATGGCGCCGACGAGGAAGAGGGCGAGCCCTTCGAGCAGGCCGCGGCGCAGCCTGCGGGCGTCCACGGTGCGGACCTCGGGGGTGAAGGCGCCGTCCGCGGAGGGCGCGGCGGCGGCCTCGGCGGCGGCCTTGGCGCCCTTACCGGCCTTGCCGCCCTTGCGGTCCCGCATCAGCAGGACGGCCTGCACCAGCGCGACCAGACCGGCGCCGATCATGACGCCGTGCGGCACGTGGTTGGCGGCCAGGTCGACGTGGAGCAGCGTCGGCGCGTACTGGGCGACCAGCAGGCCGACGCCGAACATCAGCAGGGCCCAGATGTTGCCGAGGAAGGCCACACCGGCGGCGCTCATCGGCAGCTTGAACAGCGAGCCGACGAAGCCGACGACGGCGCTGACGCCGAGCAGCTTGGCCTTGCGACCGCCCTCGTCGCCCGCCTTGATGGTCTCGGCCGCGGCGATGCCGGCGGGCCAGGCGGCGGTGGCCGGCAGCAGCCGCGAGTCGAACACGCGGTAGAGCACCCAGCTGTCGACGGCGAGCCCGATGACGGCCCCGCCCAGCATCGGCCACACCAGTCCCGGCTTGCCCATCAAGAAGGGCACGGCGATGGGGGTGACCAGCGAGTTCGCCGCGGCGAAGGTGGAGCCGGAGATGGCGGACTGGACGAGGTTCTGCCGCTGCGGATCACGCATCCGCGACAGCGCGGCGAACGAGATCCGGCCGATGAGCATGGCGATCAGCGCGCCGATCACCGAGGTGTTGGGGGCGATGCCCAGGGTGGTGATCAGTACGAGGCCGATCACGGCTCCCAGGACGGACAGCAGGACCGTCACCACGAGGGTGACCGGCTCCAGGGCTCTGGGATGGGCCCGCGCGGTCTCGGGGGCCGCGGCGGCCGGTGGGGAGGTGCTCATACGGATCTGTCTTTCCGGGTGCGCATGCGGTGCGTGGGTTGGTGCGGTGGCCGGGCGGCCACCGCACCGGGGCGTGGTCAGTCCTCCACGGCCCCTTCCGTCGACTGGAGGCGGGTCATCGGGCCGTAGAGGTCCACGAGGCGGGCGAACTCGTCCGGGTCGTGGAAGCGGACGACGCCGCGTCCGTACTCCTTGGCGGCCTCGACGGCGAACCGTCCCGCCGCCGCGATGTCGGTCTCGTGGCTGGCGCCGGTCGCGCAGCCGGCGACGGCCGGACCGGTGGTCAGGGCGAGGCCGACGACCGGCGCGGAGGTCGCCACGCACGGCTGCATGATCGAGTTGATGTGGTGGACACCGTTGCCGTAGGGCGTGATGTCCTGCGTGGTGATCGGCAGCACGTGGGCGTCCTCGCCGGTGACCGTCTCCAGCAGGCCCAGCAGGTCGTCGCTGACCCGCAGGATCCAGCCCTCCTTGACGGTCGGGGAGAGGGCGAGGCCGCGGTGGTTGAGCAGCCGGTTGCCCTTGGTGGTGTCGATGGAGACGACGGCGTCCATGGCCGGGTCGATCTCCTCGCGGTTGCAGTCGAGGATCGAGACCGGGGAGTCCATGAAGGGCACCGGGTCGTGGGGGCGGGTCGGCGCGTCGGGGCACACATGGGTGCTGATGATCACGTCACCGGGCAGGACGTCGCCGCGCCCGTACATGTCCAGCAGCTTGGCGGCGGCGGCCAGCGCCGCCACGGCGCCGTCGGCGTCGGAGACCACGCCGATGCGCTCGGGGCGGGCGCCCACGCCGCCGAGGCGGCCGAGGATGCCGAGGGTGGGGGCGCTGCCGCCGCCGGTGGCGCCGGCACTGCCCGGGACGGTGACCTTCACGAAGTCGGTGCCGCCCTTGGCGCCCTCGACGCGGGTGACGGTGATGCCGACCTGTCCGGCCGCGTCGTCGCGGCCGGCCTCCTGGGCGGCCCGCTGGAGGACGCCGCGCAGGTGATCGGCGAGCAGCTGCCCGTCGGCCTGCGGCCGGTCGAGAAGGTCGATGACGTCGAGTACGTGCTTGAGCACCGGGGGCTCCTTGTCGCGGGTGGTACGGGTGGTACGGGGTGTGCGCATGAGGCGGGACACCGGTGCCGGAGGGGGCGTACTGCCGAGGTGAGGGCGCCGGCGCGCCTGGTGCGGACAGGGGCTCACGCGGGACGGCCCGGGACGCTGCCCGCGCGGAGGGAGAGGCGCCCGGACCGGGGGTCGCCCGGACTTCAGGGTGCGCCACGAGCGGCCGGGTGACGGGTAGCCAACGGCCGTTGCGGCAACATTGCGCCTCCAGTTTCCCTCAGAGCAACCTTTTCCCTATATGTGCAACAGTGACCCGGGTAACGGTAGGGTGCGGACTGTGACTACCGATCGAGGAGCACCGCTCCAGACCGCGGACCGCGCCCTCCAGGTCCTGCTCGCCTTCACCCACGACCGCGAGGAGTGGGGCGTGACCGACCTGGCGGCCGAGTTCGGCTGGGACAAGTCGGTCGCCCAGCGGCTGCTGGCCTCCCTCGCGCACCGCGGCTTCCTGGTGTCCGACGCCGTCACCCGGCGCTACCGGCTGGGCCCCGCCGTCTGGCACATGGCCACCGCCTGGGAGCGGCACGGCGGGATGGCGGCACTGGTCCGGCCCGCACTGCGCGAGCTGGCCGCCGTCAGCGGGGTGACCGCCCTGTTCGCGGTGCCCGACGGGGCGCATCTGCGCTGCGTCGACTCCGCGGACGGCACCCACGGCCCGCTGCGCGCCTACCGGCTGGCCGACGAGCTGTACCCGGGCCACGCGGGGGCGACCTCGCGCGCCTACTTCGGCATGCTCACCCCGGGCGCCCGCGCCGCCGTCCTCTACGGGCGGCCCATGGCCCGCTTCAGCGAACTGACCGTCACCGACCCGGCACGGCTGGAGGAGCTGATGTGCCGGGTCCCGGCGGAGGGCTACGCCTACTCCGAGGGCGAGTACGACCCGGCGACGGCCGGACTCGCGGTACCCGTACTGGTGCGCGCCCAGCCGGTGGGCTCCCTCACCCTCGTCGGACCGCACGAGCACCTCGCCGGGAAGCAGCAGGAGCTGCTGGTACCGCTGCGCTCCGCCGCGGAGAGCCTCGGCGAGCTGCTCACCCCGCGCCGGGGACGGAGCCGGCGCCCCTAGTCACCCCGCACCCGACAACCGAAAGGCGGAACACGCAATGAAGCTGCTGCTGCTGTCCAACTCCTCCGCGCCCGGCAGGGAGTACCTCGACCACGCGCGGGAGGTGATCGCCGATCACCTCACCGGTGTGAGCGAGCTGCTGTTCGTGCCGTACGCGCTGGCCGACCACGACGGCTACACCGCGAAGGTCGCCGCCTTCATGGACGGCCTCGGCATCCGGGTGCGCGGCATCCACACCGCCGACGACCCCCGGGCCGCGGCGGGCGAGGCGCAGGCCGTCTTCATCGGCGGGGGCAACAGCTTCCGGCTGCTCAAGTCGCTCCAGGAGCGGGGCCTGACCGAGGCGATCGCCCACCGGGTGACCGAGGGCGGCGCCCCGTACATGGGCTCCAGCGCGGGCACCAACATGGCCTGCCCGACGCTGCGCACCACCAACGACATGCCGATCGTCCAGCCCGCGTCGTTCGACTCGCTGGGCCTGGTGCCGTTCCAGATCAACCCGCACTACCTGGACCCGGACCCGGCCAGCGCACACATGGGCGAGACCCGTGAGGAGCGGCTGGCGCAGTTCCTGGAGGAGAACGACGTGCCGGTGCTCGGACTGCGGGAGGGCACCTGGCTGCGGCGGACGGGCGGGACGCTGGAGCTGGGCGGCATCGCGGCGGGCGCCCGGCTGTTCACCGCGGGCGCGGAGGCCGTCGAGTACGCGCCGGGCGCCGACCTGAGCCATCTGCTGACCCTCCCGGCCCGCTTCGACCACCGCACGGTCTGACGGAGCCGGCCGCCCCGGCGCGGCCGACCACCGCGGCCGGCCGCACTCCGTCGGATCAGGCGGACGCGGCCGGCCGCGCGGGCAGACCGCCCCGGCCGAGCAGGTGTTCCTTGCCCCACGCGGCCAATGGCGCCAGCGCGTCGTTGAGGGAGGCGCCCAGCGGCGTCAGCGCGTAGGACACACGGCGCACCGCGCCCTCGTAGGACTCCTGGCGGCGCACGATGCCGTCCGCCTCCAGTTGCCGCAGATGCGAGGTGAGGACCTTCTCGGTGACTTTGGGGATGCCCCGCCGCAGCTCACCGAAGTGGCGCGGCCCCTGCGAGAGTTCCCACAGGATGAGCACCTTCCATTTCCCGCCCACCACGTCGATGGCCGCGTCGATGCCGCACACGTAGTTGTCCCGCCGGGTCACCGCACCGCCCTCCCCACGCCTGCCGACCCACTCACCTTACGGTAACCACGTACAAAACAGTGCGTACTTGATCATGGTCCGGGGCGGCACGAGCCTTGAGGCATGACTGGGACTCCTTCCCTCAACTCCCCTTCCCCCACCCCGCTTTCGCTGCTCGGACTCGGCGACATGGGCACCGCGCTGGCCCGCGCCTGGCTGGCGGCCGGCCACCCGCTGACCGTCTGGAACCGCACCCCGGCCAAGGCCGAACCCTTGGCCGCCGAAGGCGCACACCGGGCCGCGAGCGCCGCCGAGGCGGTGGCGGCAGCGGATCTGGTGGTCCTCTGCCTGCTGGACGACGCCTCGGTCGGCGAGACCCTGCAGGGGGCCGACCTGCGGGGCAAGGACCTCGTCAACCTCACCACCTCGACCCCCGCCCTCTCCCGGGCCCGCGCCGCATGGGCCCAGGAGCGCGGGGCCCGCTTCCTGGACGGCGGGATCATGGCCGTCCCGCCGATGGTGGGCGTGCCCGAGGCGGGCGGCTACATCTTCTACAGCGGCGACGCCGGTCTGTTCGACCGGCACGCCAAGACGCTGGGCGCCCCGGTCGGCGCCCGTTACGTCGGCGCGGACGCGGGACACGCGGCCCTGTACGACGTGGCGCTGCTGAGCGCGATGACCGGCATGTTCGCCGGCGTCACCCACGCCTTCGCCTTGATGCGGGCCGAGAAGGATGTGGCACCGACCGAGTTCGCCGAACCGCTGGCCGGCTGGCTGCGTGCCATGGCAGGCATGATCGGCGGTGTGGCGCACCAGTTGGAGAGCGGCGACTACACCGACGGTGTCGTCTCCAACCTGGCCATGGTGAGCACGGGCAACACCACCTTGCTGGAGACGGCCCGCGAACAGGGCGTCTCCGGCGAACTCCTGACGCCCTACATGGATCTGATGCGGCGGCGGGTGGAACAGGGGCACGGGGCCGAGGGGCTGGCCGGCCTGGTGGATCTGCTGCGGGATGCCGCCGCGGCCGGCGTTCGGTGAAAGGTCCGGTGGGTGGAGCTTTCTCCAAGGCCGCGCTTCGGGTGAACACACGGTAGGCAGCCGGTCACGGTGCTCCGTACGGTGTGCCGATGCACTACGGCACAGCACCGGGGCCGGCGGGGAGTTCCTTCGACGGCGCAGCCGCGCGACGGCTGCGTGACGGGCTGCGGCTCACGCCGGAGGACGTCGCGTACGGGATGCGCGCCGCCTACGGCATGGAGACCGACGCGCGCACCGTCGCCGCGTGGGAGGCGGGCGCCGCCACCCCCGACGAGCGGCAACTGGCCGCGCTCGCGGGTGCGTTGTGGTGCTCCGTGTCCGATCTGCTGGGACGCCCCGCGACCCTGCGCGAGTACCGCATGGCGCGGGGCGTCCCCCGCTCCGACGTCGCCCTGCGGATCGGTATGGACCCGGCGGCCTACGCCCGTATCGAGGACACCGGGGTGTGGACGGGGAACGCCCGGCAGGCCGAGGCGCTGGCCGGCATGCTGCGCCTGCCGGTTCCCGCGCTGATCGAGTTCACCGGGCGCGGCGCGGAGTTGGCGGCCGTTCTGCGCAAGGCGGCCACCACCCGCTGGCAGGCGCACGTCACCCCCGTCTGCGCGCTCGCGCCGCTGCCGCGTGCCGCCGTGGAGGAGGGACTGCGCACCCTGCACACCGGCTACCAGTCGACGACCGCCGCGTCCCTGGGCTGGGGCCAGCCCGCGTCGGCCGGCTCCCGGGACGCGGGCCGGACCTATCTGGAGGAAGTGGTGGAGCACTTCTGGCAGGCTGTCGGCGCCTGACCGCAGCACCGCGAAAGGGTGCCCCCTCGTCAGGAACGCGGGGGCACCCTCTTGCGGCTCCGTGCGGTGGTGCGGGTGTCTCAGTGCTTCATGCGGGGGCCCGGTCGGGGGCGGGGCCGGGGTCCCGTTCGTAGGAGATCCCCTCGCCCGGCTCCATGGGATGGGCCACCACCTCCTCGTCGCGGCGGGCGCGTCCCAGGTGGTTGAAGACCAGATTGAGGACGACCGCGGTGACACAGCCGGTGGAGATCCCGGAGTCGAGGATGATCTTCGCGCTCTCCGGGAAGGCGTGGTAGAACTCGGGCGCCGCGATGGGGATGAGCCCCACGGCCAGGGCGGTGCCGACGATCAGGACGTTGTTGTCCTTGCCGAGGTCGGCCTTCAGCAGCGTCTGCACACCGCTGGCGGCCACCGAGCCGAACAGGACGACGCCGGCCCCGCCGAGCACCGGCTGCGGCACCGAGGCGATGAGCCCGGCGGCCATCGGCGACAGGCCCAGCAGGATGAGGATGCCGCCGCCGGTGGCGACCACGAACCGGCTGCGGATCCGGGTCATGGCGACCAGGCCGATGTTCTGCGCGAAGGCGCTGCACATGAAGGCGTTGAAGAAGGGGCTGAGGAACGAGCCGAGCATGTCGGCGCGGAGCCCGCCCGCGATGACCCGCTGGTCGGCGGGGCGGTCCACGACCTCGCCGAGGGCGAGCATGTCCGCCGTCGACTCGGTCATGGTCACCAGCATCACCACGCACATGGAGATGATGGCGGGGACGGCGAACTGCGGGGCGCCGAAGTGGAACGGCGTGGGGAAGCCGATGGGGTCGGACTCGGTCACGGCGGTGAAGTCCGTGATGCCCACGGGTATCGCTATCAGGGTGCCGATCACCAGGCCGATCAGCACGGCGATCTGTTTGAAGAAGCCGGTGGTGAAGCGGCGCAGCACCAGCACGATCACCAGGGTGAGCCCGGCCATGCCGATGTTCTTGTAGTCGCCGTAGTGCGGGTCGTCGGCGTTGCCGCCCTGGGCCCAGTTGAAGGCGACCGGCATCAGCGAGACGCCGATCAGGGTGATGACGCTGCCGGTGACGACCGGCGGGAAGAAGCGGATGAGCTTGCTGAAGAACGGGGCGATGACGAAGCCGAGTGCGGCGGCGACCATGGTGGCGCCGAAGATGACGGGCAGGGTGTCCTCGGGCCCGGAGGACTTGCTGATCGCCAGCATCGGGGCGACGGCGGCGAAGGTGGCGCCGTTGACGAACGGCAGCCGGGACCCGATCCTCCAGAATCCCAGGGTCTGGAAGAGGGTGACGATGCCGGCCAGGAAGAGGCTGGCGCCGGTGAGGAACGCCAGTTCGGTCGGAGAGAGCCCCACCGCGGCGCCCACGACCAGCGGCGGTGCGACGACCCCCGCGTACATCGCGGCCACGTGCTGGAGGCCGGTGGTGAACAACTTGAGCGGCGGCAAGCCCTGGTCGACCGGGTGCTTGAGCTGCGCGGGGTCCTGCGTCCCCTGTCCCGGTGCCTCCCCACTGCCGTCCGCCGTCTTTCCTTGCCTGGTGAACCTGGGCGTCTTGGCCACGCGGTCCTCCTGTCGTTCTACGGCGCCTTCTGGCACACGGTTTCCGGAGGTGGTGCGGTATGCGATGTGGTGCTGGGGGGTGTGGTCGCGCCACAGCCGACGGCTGTGTCGTGCGGGTTCTGCGATGCGCCCATGCGATATGTCCGGAGCATGACAGTGACTGCCAGTGACCGAGTCGTCCGGAACCAGGGTGTGAGGCGAACCGGCCGGGAGCCGTCCCTCCCGGCCGGTGTCTGATGGAGCGCGGACCGTGGCCGCGCTGTCGGCCCGCGGGCCGGCCGTCACGCCGGCCCGCCGGAGGGGGCCGGCCGACGGATCAGCCGGCGTCCGCGGCGATCTTGGCGAGGCGTCGTGCCTCGGTGCGGGCACCGCGTGCGATGTCGTCCTCGTCGGCGCGTGTCAGGCGGCCGTCCTCGACCACCGGTACGCCGTTGACCAGGGAGAGGGTGACCGGAGCCGGAGCGCCCAGGACGAGCGCGGCGACCGGGTCGGCGATGGAGGAGTGGCCCAGCCCGTCGAGCTTCCACAGCACCACGTCGGCCAGCTTGCCGGCCTCCAGCGAACCGATCTCCTGCGCCCGGCCCAGCACCCGCGCACCGCCGAAGGTGCCCAGCCGCAGTGCCGTGCGCACGTCCAGCGCGTGTTCCTTGTGCGCGCCGAGCCGGTTGACCAGCAGCGCGTTGCGCAGTTCGGTGTGCAGCTCACCGGACTCGTTGGAGGCGGTGCCGTCCACGCCGAGACCGACCGGCACCCCCGCCGCCAGCATGTCGGGGACCCGGGCGATACCGGCGCCCAGCCGCGCGTTGGACGAGGGGCAGTGCGCCGCTCCCGTCCCGGTGCGGCCGAACGCCTCGATGTCCGCGTCGGTCATGTGGACGCAGTGCGCCATCCACACGTCCTCGCCCAGCCAGCCGACCGACTCGAAGTAGTCGGTGGGTCCCATGCCGAACAGCTCGTGGCAGAACTTCTCCTCCTCCGCCGTCTCCGAGCCGTGCGTGTGCAGGCGGACACCCTTGCGGCGGGCCAGTTCCGCGCCCTGGCGCATCAGTTCGGTGGAGACGGAGAACGGGGAGCACGGCGCGACGGCGATGTGCAGCATCGAGCCGAACGACGCGTCGTGGTGCGCGTCGATGGCCTTCTCCGTCTCCGCGAGCGCGCCCTCCAGCGTCTCGACCGCGAAGTCCGGGGGCAGACCGCCGTCCGACTCCCCGCGGTCCATCGAACCGCGCGCCGCGGTGAAGCGGACGCCCAGCTCGGCCGCGGCGCGGATCTCCGCGCCCAGCAGGTCGCCGGCGCCGCGCGGGAAGACGTAGTGGTGGTCCATCGCGGTGGTGACACCGCCGCGCACCATCATGGCCAGGGAACCGCGCGCGGCCTGGTGGACCATCTCCTCGTCGATGCGGGCCCAGGTGGGGTACAGGGCGACCAGCCAGTTGAAGAGATTGGAGTCCGTGGCCAGGCCGCGGGTGATCCACTGGTAGAAATGGTGGTGCGTGTTGACGAGGCCCGGGGTCAGCAGGTGCCCCGTGCCGTCGATACGGCGGGTGACGTCCGCAAGGCCCTCGGGGGCGTCGCCCGGACCGACGGACTCGATCCGGTTGCCGTTGATGACGAGGTGGCCTGTCGCGTATTCGGTGTCCTCCGCGTCGACCGTCGCGATGGCGCACTTCTCTATGACGATGCGGCCGGTCGTGCGTTCTTCGGTGTCCGCCATGGGATCCTCGATCGGGGGGTTTACGGCCCCACCAGGGCACTTCCCGCATCTCTCCCCGGGCACCGGCCCGGCCCCGCGGTCCGCAGGGAACGGACCGTCCCCCGGCCGGCCCGCCGCTCGAGGGCGGACCGGCGCGGAGTTCGGGGTCTCGGTTGGCTGGACGGCTCCCCGGGAGAGGGGAAGAGGCAGGCAGGGATGAATCAGAGGTTGGTCATGTCCACGGGGATGCGAGGGGTGGCCCCGTCGCGGAGGACCGTCGCCTCGATCAGGCCGTACGGCCTGTCCGCGGCGTAGTACACCGCCCCGTCCGCCGCCTCGTTCTTGATGTCGAACGGCGACAGATCAACCCGGAAATGGTGTTTGTTCGGCATCGAGAAACGGATCTCGTCGATCTCGGGCCGGCTGTTGATGACGCGCGCGCCCATTTGGTAGAGCGTCTGCTGGAGCGAGAGCGAGTAGGTCTCGGCGAAGGCGTGCAGCATGTGCTTCTTCGCCTGGGCGTAGGACTTGTCCCAGTTGGGCGTCCGCTCGCCCTCGGCACCGGTCCAGTTGTACCGCCACCAGGAGCTGACCGAGGTGGCGAGGATCCGGTCGTAGTCCTCCTGGAGCGTGGTGTAGCGGTCCTTGATGTAGCCCCAGAACTCGGAGTTGGTGGAGTTGAGGACCGTCAGTTCCTTGAGCCCGGACAGCACCTCGACGCTCTCACCGTCGTAGGTGATCTGTGCGGTGCGTATCTCCTGGCCCTTTCGGACGAAGGAGTGCCGGACCTCGTCGGCGCCGATGAACTTCGAGTTGGCGTCCGAGGTCTCGATGCGCTCCCAGGCGTACTCCTCGATGCGGATGCGGGCGCGCCGGATCGGCTCGCAGCTGTCCACGAAGTGCCGGGCCAGCAGGACGCCGTACGCCTCGGCCGACTCGATGCCGTGTTCCTTGGCGAAGGCGAAGCAGGTGTTCTTGGTGGTGTCGGTCGGCAGGACGTGGGCGTTGGAGCCGGAGTAGTGCACGTCGTCCAGGTCGCCGCTGAGCGAGACGGAGACGTTGAGGTCCTTGATGTGATGGGTGTCGCCATCCCGCGTGATCTTGACGACGCGGTTCTCCGCCTTGCCGTACTGGTTCTGGCCGAGAATCGTGGGCATGGTGTCAGCTCCCTCGGTACACGGAGTAGCCGAACGGGTTGAGCAGCAGCGGCACGTGGTAGTGCTCGCCCGGGTTCACCGCGAAGACGATGGAGACCTCGGGAAAGAAGCTGCCTGGTGCGCTGTCCCTTACGCGGGGGGCGTCCTGCTGTTCCGCGGCTTCGCGCTGGCTGCGCGGATTCGAACTGTGCTCTTCCACGAAGTACGGCTCGGTCTCGAAGTCGAGCCGTACGTGGGTGGTGCCTTCCGGCAGGGCCGGAAAGTCCTTGCAGCGCCCGTCGGCGTCGGTCTTCGACTCGCCGTGCGCGGCCCATGCGGCCCTTGCGTCACCCTGGCGTACGGACAGCCGCACCGCGACCCCGGCGGCCGGACGGCCGCGGCTGGTGTCCAGGATGTGCGTGGACACCGAGGTGCTCGCGCCGTGGGCACCCTCCTTCGGTCCGTGGCCCGGGGCGCCCCCCTCCTCCGCGAGACGGGTGAGACGGATGCGGTTGATCTTCGCCAGCTCCTGCCGCACGATCCGGCGCTCCTGCTGCGGGTCGTTCCCGATCCGGTGACGAAGTGCGTCCCTCATCTCCTCGGCGGTCCGGCCGGTGGCGCAGATGAGGAAGACGTGCCCGAACTTCTCCTGGTAGGCGAGGTTGAGTTCGAGCATCTCGGCCTTCAGCGCCTCGGAGGCGCCGGCCATGCCCCGCTGTTCGCGGGACGAGGTCGCGTCACCGGGCTTGGGGCGGCCGATGGGCGGGTGCCCGGCCATGGCCTCGTCCAGTCCTTCGTCGGTGAGGGCTGCGGTGGCCTCGTCACTCGCGGCGAACAGGTCCTCGACGCTGTCGTACGGACGCCGGGCGAGCAGCGCGCTCCCCCAGCTGCCGGCGGCGCACACCTCGTGGAGTGCGGCACGCGCCTCGTCGTCCTGGGCTGAGTTGAGCCAGAAGAGTCCTGGCATCGAACGCGAAGTCACGGGACCTCCGGGGCCGTGGTGCTGTTCGGGCTGGGAATAGCTAAGTCCCCCGGCAACACCACGTCAACAGTTTGTTGAACCCTTTTCGGCATCCCGGAAGTAAAAGCCCGCCATCCGGAAGATGGCGGGCTGGTGAAGGATGCGTGCCCGATGGGCTCCTCGCACGGTTCAGCCGGACCGGCCGTTCTCCCGGTTGAGGTAGTTGTAGACGGTGAACCGCGAGACACCAAGGGCCGTGGCGACGGTTTCCACCCCGTGCCGCACCGAGAAGGCGCCCCGCGCCTCCAGGATGCGCACCACCGACTGCTTGGTCCTGCGGTCGAGTTCCGCCAGTGGCACCCCGTGCCGGCGCTCCAGATCGGCCAGCAGATGGTCGAGGGTGTCCGACAGATGCGGCAGCCGCACCGCGACGACCTCCTCCCCCGCCCAGGAGAGGACCACATCGTCCCCCTGCGCCTGGTCGGGCGGCACCATGGCCGCACCCATCGCATCCACCAGCGGCTTGACGGCCATCACGAACGGATGCTCCGGGGCGGGCGACTCCTCGCCCCTCACTCCTCGTCCTCCCCGATCACGTTGACCTGCAAGGAGACCCGGGTCGCCCCGGCGTCCAGGGAGCGGCGCAGGAGCTCGGTGACGGCCGCCAGCACCTGCTCGGAAGAGCCCTCGGCGGTGTTGCCGAACGGGCCGACGTCCACGGCGTCCAGCGCCGCGTTCTGGACGACGTCACGGGCCACGACAGCGTGCTCGGGCGCCTCGTCGAGATCGAAGGGCTCGGTCGTGAACTCCACACGCAAGCGTTTCATGCGCTCCACACTAACGACGCCGCACGCGCCGCCCGGGTCAGTGCATCTCGCCCAGGACTTCCTCGATGAACTCGACCGTCTCGGTCGGCGAGTACGCCTCCGCGCACAGCCGGTCCATGATCAGCGTGTACTGGTCGATCTCGGCGGGCTTGTCGAGGTAGACGGCGTTCGTCAGGTGCTCCAGATAGACCTTGTCCGGCAGGTCCGGGTCGGCGAACCGCAGCAGCGTGACGGGCGTGCCCGCGGCGGCGGCCGTCACCTCGAACGGCGCGACCTGGAGCGTGACGTGCGGCAGCCGCACCAGCTCAAGCAGGTGTTCGAGCTGCGCCCGCAGTACGTCGTTGCCGCCGAACGGACGGCGGACGACGGCCTCGTCCACCACGGCCCACAGATGCGGCGGGTCCTGGCGCTGGAGCAGTCGGCGCTGCCGGGCCATGCGCAGCGCGACGATCCGCGCCACCTTGCGCGGTTCGGTGTTCGGGTAGCCGAGCCGGCTGACGGCGTGCGCGTAGTCCTCGGTCTGGAGCAGCCCGGGCAGGAACTGGACCTCGTACATCCTGATCATGGAGGCGGCGTCCTCCAGACCCAGGTGCAGCTCGAACCAGTCCTCCAGCACGTCGGAGTACTGATACCACCAGCCGGGCGTGTTGGCCTGGCGGGCCAGGTCGAAGAACTCCTCGCGCTCGTCCGGGTCGTGCACGCCGTAGAGCGTCAGCAGGTCCCGCAGATCGCGTTCCTTGGCACCGACCTGTCCGCGCTCCAGCCGCGTGATCTTCGCGTGGGAGCCGCGGATGGCGCGGCCCGCGTCCTCGCGGGTGATGTCCCTCTCCTGTCGCAGCCTACGCAGCTTCACGCCCAGGATGATGCGCAGCGCGGTGGGCCCGTTGGCCTGTTCCGGTACGGCCCCGCGCAGCGGCTCCCCGTGCGGCTGCATCATGGCGGACATTCCGACTCCCAAGGGTGACTGGGCGGTCACATCAGTGTGGCACCTGCGTACCGGTCAGGTACAGGCACCGGAGAATACGCGCCACATGGCTGTTCGAGCGCCGTGGCGCCTTCCATACTCCCGCACCGCCGGCCCGGCAACCTTCCGCGGGCGGAGGGAAGTTGAAGTCCGGCATCCGGGGCGCCGGGCCACCGGCGAGCAACTACCATGCCGCACACCACAGCAGGCCGGACGACAGGGGCGGCGACAATGGACGGGAACAACGAGCGGCAACGGCGCACGACGCGCACCCGCAGGCCGCCACGTGACGTACGGGACCTGGGGCTGGACCGGCACCACAGCGCCCGCATCTACGACTACTACCTGGGCGGCAAGACCAACTTCCCGCCGGACCGGGAGGTGGCCGAGAAACTGCTGGCCGCCTTCCCCGGGTTCCGCAACGCGGCCCGCGCCAACCGGGCGTTCATGCACCGGGCCGCGCGGTACCTGGCCCGCATCGGGGTGCACCAGTTCCTCGACATCGGTACGGGCATCCCGACGAGCCCCAATCTGCACGAGGTGGTGCAGTCGCTGGTGCCGCAGGCCCGGGTCGTCTACGCCGACAACGACCCGATCGTCCTCACGCACGCCCGTGCCCTGCTGACCGGCTCGGCCGAGGGCCGCACCGCGTACGTGGAGGCGGACATCACCGATCCGGACAGCATCCTGGACTCCGCACAGGTGAGGGAGACCCTCGACTTCGACCGGCCGATCGCGCTGTGCCTGGTGGGGCTGATGCACTACATCACCGACGAGCGCGATCCGTACGGCATCGTGCGGCATCTGGTGGAGGCGCTGCCGCCGGAGTCCTATCTCGTCCTCTCCCAGTGCACCCCGGACTTCGCGCCGGAGGAGTGGGAGGAGGCGATGGTGGTCTACAAGCAGGACGGCGGCAGTGCCCAGGTCCGCTCCCGGGAGGAGATCACCCGCTTCTTCGACGGCCTGGAGCTGATCGAGCCCGGCATCGAGGTGCCGCACCGCTGGCATCCGGACCAGGACACCGACCAGCTGGTGCACCTGCGTTCGGACGATCCGGGGGACACCACCGACACGCTCGTGAGCATGTGGGCGGGTGTGGCGCTGAAGCATTAGACCACGTCGCCGCCCCGCGCGGCAGCCGCCGTACCGGCCCCGGGCCCCGTCATCGCGACGGGGCCCGGGGCCTTTTCGCTGTCCTGCGGCCCTTGACAGGAGCGCACGGCACGGCGCAATCTTCCAGTGCGCAGAATTTGACTTTCACGATGCGAAAACGCGAGA
The DNA here is from genome assembly GCF_000725885.1 of Streptomyces albus subsp. albus. Taxonomy (GTDB): domain Bacteria; phylum Actinomycetota; class Actinomycetes; order Streptomycetales; family Streptomycetaceae; genus Streptomyces; species Streptomyces albus. Next base: position 76,675 of record NZ_JODR01000002.1, read on the forward strand.
TTCTCGAAGGAAGGGAGGGCGGTCGCAGTGGTCTCCCCGGACCGGTTCACCGTCAACGCCTCGATCCTCTTCACCGAGCTGCCTCTGCTGGAGCGCCCGGCGGCTGCCGCCGCCGCGGGCTTCGACAAGATCGAGCTGTGGTGGCCCTGGGTCGACGCCCCCGTGCCCGAACGGGGCGAACTCGACGCGCTGCGCGAGGCGTTGACGGACGCCCACGTCCAGCTCACCGGCCTGAACTTCTACGCAGGACAGCTGCCCGGCCCGGACCGCGGGGCCCTGTCCGTCCCCGGCGAGGAGTCGGAGAAGTTCCGCGCGAACATCGACATCGCCGCCGACTTCGCGCAGTCCGTGGGCTGCAAGGCGCTCAACGCCCTCTACGGCAACCGCGTCGAGGGCGCCACGGCCGAGGAACAGGACGCGCTCGCCCTGGAGAACCTGACGCTGGCGGCGCACGCCGCCGACCGGGTCGGGGCCGTGCTGCTGATCGAGGCGCTCAACGCACCGGAGTCGCCCAAGTGCCCGATCGTCAGCGCGCCCAAGGCGATCGAGGTCGTGGACGCGGTGAACGCCGCCACCGGGCTGGACAACGCCCGGTTCCTCATGGACCTCTACCACCTGTCCATGAACGGCGAGGACCTGGCCGGCGTGATCGACGTCCACACCGCCAGGACCGGCCATGTGCAGATCGCCGACAACCCCGGGCGCGGTGCGCCGGGCACCGGCTCCCTCGACTTCGACGAGCTGCTGGGCCGGCTGGACAAGGCCGGCTACGCGGGCCTGGTCGGGCTGGAGTACAAGCCCGGCGACAACGGCAGCGCGGCCTCCTTCGGCTGGCTGAACAAGTAAGTGGCCCCTGCCCCGCCCCACCCGGGCGGGGAACCGCCGGGGGGCGGCCCCGGCGCGGCGCGGGGGCGGGCAACGACAGGATGCGAAAGGCAAGGACTCATGGCTCACACCGCCGGCAACACCAAGATCGCCTTCATCGGTCTCGGCATCATGGGCGACCCCATGGCGCGCAACCTGCTCAAGGCGGGTTACGACGTGACGGCGTACACACTGGAGACGGAGAAGGTCGAGGCGTTCGTCAAGGACGGCGGCAAGGGCGCCGGCTCCATCGCGGAGGCCGTCCGGGGCGCGGATGTCGTGATCACGATGGTTCCGGCCTCGCCGCAGGTCGAACAGGTCGTCCTGGCCGAGGGCGGGGTGCTGGACAACCTCCGCGAGGGCGGCCTGGTCATCGACATGTCCTCCATCACCCCGCAGACCTCCATCGAGGTCGCCAAGGCGGCGGCGGCCAAGGGCATCCGGGCCCTGGACGCCCCGGTCTCCGGCGGTGAGGCGGGCGCCATCGAGGCCGTGCTCTCCATCATGGTCGGCGGTGAGCGGGAGGACTTCGAGGCCGCCAAGCCCGTCTTCGAGGCACTCGGCAAGACGATCGTGCTGTGCGGCCCGGCCGGCTCCGGCCAGACCGTGAAGGCCGCCAACCAGCTCATCGTCGCCGTCAACATCCAGGCCGTCGCCGAGGCCGTGGTCTTCCTGCGCAAGTCCGGCGTGGACCTGAAGGCCGCCCTCGACGTGCTCAACGGCGGGCTGGCCGGCTCCACCGTGCTGACCCGCAAGAAGGACAGCATCCTGGCCGGCGACTACAAGCCCGGCTTCAAGATCGACCTGCACCACAAGGACATGGGCATCGTCACCGACGCGGCCCGCGCCGTGGGCGCCGCCGTACCGGCCGGCGCACTGGTCGCCCAGCTCGTGGCGGCCCTGCGCGCGCAGGGCGACGGCGGGCTGGACCACTCCGCGCTGGTGCGCGGCGTCAAGCGGCTGTCGGGCGAGAGCCCCGACGGCGCCAACTGAGGACCGCGCCGCAGGCAGGTCCTCCCCACAGACACCGGGCGGCGGCGTCGACACTGTCCTGTCGCGCCCAGGCGCCGCCGCCCGGGTACCACCTGCACCGAACCAGGAGAGTTCGATGGCTCGTATGACCGCTGCCCGTGCGGCAGTTGAGATCCTCAAGCGCGAGGGTGTGGATGTCGCGTTCGGAGTGCCGGGTGCGGCGATCAACCCCTTCTACGCGGCACTCCGCGCCGCCGGCGGCATCGAGCACACGCTCGCCCGCCACGTCGAGGGCGCCTCGCACATGGCCGAGGGCTACACCCGCACGGCCCCCGGCAACATCGGGGTCTGCATCGGCACTTCGGGCCCGGCAGGCACCGACATGATCACCGGCCTCTACTCGGCGATCGGCGACTCCATCCCGATCCTGTGCATCACCGGGCAGGCTCCGGTCGCGGTGATCGAGAAGGAGGACTTCCAGGCCGTCGACATCGCCTCCATCGCGGCGCCGGTGACCAAGAAGGCCACCACCGTCAAGGAGGCCGCGCAGGTTCCCGGCGTCTTCCAGGAGGCGTTCCACCTGATGCGGTCCGGCCGTCCGGGCCCGGTCCTGATCGACCTGCCCATCGACGTCCAGCAGACCGAGATCGAGTTCGACCCGGACACCTACGAGCCGCTCGTCCCGCACAAGCCGGTGGCGAGCCGCAAGCAGGTCGAGAAGGCCATGGACCTGCTCGCCGAGGCGGAGCGCCCGCTGATCGTGGCCGGCGGCGGCATCATCAACGCGGACGCCGCCGGGCTGCTGGTGAAGTTCGCGGAGCTGACCGGCATCCCCGTCGTGCCCACCCTGATGGGCTGGGGCACCATCGGGGACGACCACCCGCTGCACGCCGGCATGGTCGGCCTCCAGACGTCGCACCGGTACGGCAACGCCACCTTCCTGGAGTCGGACTTCGTCCTGGGCATCGGCAACCGCTGGGCCAACCGGCACACCGGCGCGCTGTCCACCTACACCGCCGGCCGCACATTCGTCCACGTGGACATCGAGCCCACCCAGATCGGCAAGATCTTCGCCCCCGACTACGGCATCGTCTCCGACGCGCGGGCCGCACTGGAGCTGTTCGTCCAGGTCGCCGAGGAGCGCAAGGCGGCGGGACGGCTGAAGGACCTGTCCGCGTGGGCGGACTCCGCGCGCCTGCGCAAGGGACAGCTCCAGCGGCGTACGCACTTCGACGACGTGCCGCTCAAGCCGCAGCGCGTCTACGAGGAGATGAACCGGGCCTTCGGGCCGGAGACCCGGTACGTGTCCACGATCGGACTCTCGCAGATCGCGGGCGCGCAGTTCCTGCACGTCTACCGGCCGCGGCACTGGATCAACTGCGGCCAGGCGGGACCGCTGGGCTGGACGATCCCGGCCGCCCTGGGGGTCGCCAAGGCGGACCCGGAGGCCAGTGTCGTGGCGCTGTCCGGCGACTACGACTTCCAGTTCATGATCGAGGAGCTGGCCGTCGGCGCGCAGCACCACATCCCGTATGTGCACGTGCTGGTCAACAACTCCTATCTGGGGCTGATCCGCCAGGCGCAGCGCAACTTCGACATGGACTTCCAGGTGAACCTGGAGTTCGAGAACATCAACACGCCCGAACTGGGCGGCTACGGCGTGGACCACGTCAAAGTCGCCGAGGGCCTGGGCTGCAAGGCGATCCGGGTCACCGAGCCGGACAAGCTGCTGCCGGCCTTCGAGGAGGCCAAGAAGCTGGCCGCCGAGCACCGGGTGCCCGTCGTGGTGGAGGCGATCCTGGAGCGGATCACCAACATCTCGATGGCCGGCGCCGACATCGGCCAGGTCAACGAGTTCGAGGAGCTGGCCACCGAGGCGGCCCACGCCCCGACGGCTACGGTCCCGCTGGGCTGATCCCCTCCGCGCGCCGCGCCCCCGTGACCCCGCTCCCTCATCCGCCCGCCGGGCCGATGCCGGGGCGGGGTCCGGCACATGCGGCCTCTTCCTCTTCCTCCGTCTCCCCCTTCTCCGTGCCCTGCCCGCGCCCGCGCAGTGGCCGGGAGGGGCCACAAGCCGCTCTGTGGCCGGGTTTTCGCGTGCCCTTCCCAGGGGGAGGGTTTCCCCCCGGCCGAAGTTTCAACAAACTGTTGACTCACCCCCAGGGCCTCCATACGCTCCATCATGCGGAAACTGTTTTCCGCGAATCACGCCCCAGGAAGGTCGTCCATGTCGAAGTCGTCGAAGCCCACGCTGACCACCGAGGCGGGTGCACCCGTCGCCGACAACCAGAACTCCACCTCCGCCGGCATCGGTGGCCCGCTGCTCCTCCAGGACCAGCACCTCCTGGAGAAGCTGGCGCGGTTCAACCGGGAGCGCATTCCGGAGCGTGTGGTGCACGCCCGCGGCTCCGGCGCCCACGGCTACTTCGAGGTGACGGACGACGTCAGCGCCTACACCCGCGCCCACTTCCTCGGCGAGGTCGGCCGGCGCACCGAGACGTTCGCCCGCTTCTCCACCGTCGCCGACAGCCTCGGCGGCCCCGACGCGGCCCGCGACCCGCGCGGCTTCGCCCTGAAGTTCTACACCGAGGAGGGCAACTACGACCTCGTCGGCAACAACACCCCGGTCTTCTTCATCAAGGACCCGCTGAAGTTCCCCGACTTCATCCACTCCCAAAAGCGCGACCCGTTCACCGGCAAGCAGGAGCCGGACAACGTCTGGGACTTCTGGGCCCACTCCCCCGAGGCCACCCACCAGGTCACCTGGCTGATGGGCGACCGCGGCATCCCCGCCTCCTACCGCCACATGAACGGCTACGGTTCGCACACCTACCAGTGGACCAACGCCGAGGGCGAGGCGTTCTTCGTCAAGTACCACTTCAAGACCAACCAGGGCATCCGCTGCCTGTCCAGCGAGCAGGCCGCCGAGCTGTGCGGCACCGACCCCAACAGCCACCAGACCGATCTGCTCCAGTCCATCGAGCGCGGCGTCTTCCCCTCCTGGACGCTGTACGTGCAGATCATGCCCGCCGCCGAGGCCGCCGACTACCGCTTCAACCCGTTCGACCTCACCAAGGTGTGGCCGCACAAGGACTACCCGCTCCAGCGGGTCGGCCGCCTGGTGCTCGACCGCAACCCGGACAACGTCTTCGCCGAGGTGGAGCAGGCCGCCTTCTCGCCGAACAACTTCGTGCCCGGCATCGGCCCCTCGCCCGACAAGATGCTCCAGGGCCGGCTGTTCGCCTACGCGGACGCGCACCGCTACCGGCTGGGCGTCAACCACACCCAGCTCCCGGTCAACGCGCCGAAGGCCACCACCGCCAGCAACTACGGCCGGGACGGCTTCATGGCCACCAACCGCTACGACCGGCACGCCAAAAACTACGAGCCCAACTCCTACGGCGGCCCCGTCGAGACCGGGCTCCCGCTCTCGGCACCGCAGCCGGTCAGCGGCTACTGGGGCACCCACGAGGCGCCCGCGCACACCAAGGACGACGACTTCTTCCAGGCCGGCGAGCTGTTCCGGCTGATGTCGGCCGAGGAGAAGGACCGCCTGATCGCCAACATCGCGGGCGGGCTTGCGCAGGTGTCGCGTGAGGACGTCATCGAGAAGAACATCGCCCACTTCCGCGCGGCCGACCCCGAGTACGGGCGGCGCGTCGAAGAGGCGGTGCGCGAGCTCCAGGAGGGCTGAGCGCCCCGGTGCGGGGGCCCGGCGCCCCCGTACGCAGCCGCGCGATGAGCGGCGTACCGGGCCGATTGGGAGGTCGGCCCGTGCGCGCCCCCGTGCGGGACGGTCCGGTTGATGAGGGGTGGCCGTCCCGCGCGGGGGCATCTTCATGCCATCCTCCCCCCTGGACGCAAGGCCGGGCCACCGCCCCCTTCGAAAAACCCGGGCGGTCGGCGACGATGGGGACCACCGGTGCGCTCACCCGGACCGCGCACCACCTCACGAGTCCTGCCAGGAGCCGAACGATGGCCGACAGTGTGCTGGTGCGCTGCCCCGTGTGCCGGCGCGAGCACCACTACGCCCCGCCCGTCTACCCGTGCGGCTGCGGCGCCCCGGTCGCGCTGCCCCTGCTCACCTCCGTCGCCGCCACCCAGGTACGGCACCGCACCTGGGCCGGCTCGTGGATCTCCGTACGGTGTCCGGCGTGCGGGCGCGTCGACGAATGGCCGCAGCCCGAACTCGGGTGCGGCTGCGGCACCACCCTGCGGGTGCCCGTGGCACGCGAGCCCGCCGACGACGCTCCCGCGCCCGTGCGGCGGCAGCCCGCGGCGGAGGGGCTGGCCGCCGCTCCGCCCCGGCAGCCGGTGCCGCGGCCACCGTTCCGGCCCGTCACCATCCGCACAGCGCAGGACGCGCGGCGCGCCGCCGCTGAGTATCTGCGGTGGCTCGGGTTCGAGCAGGTGCAGGTCGCCGCGCGTACGCCCGCCTCCGGGATCGACGTGCGGGGCACCGGTGTGCTGGCCCATGTCGATCCCTCCACCGCACCGGCCGGGCTGCGGGCGGTCGAGACGCTGTGGCTGAACGGGCTCAACGACTCGGCCGAGGCCGTGTGTTTCGCCCTCGCCGGGTACGCGCCCGAGGCGCGGGAGCGGGCCGACGAGCTGGCGCTCCCGCTGTTCGTCCTCGACCTGACCGGCACGCCGAGCCCCGTCAACGACGCGGCCCACCACCTGCTGCGCACCCGGCGGTAGGCGCCCGGCTCAGCGGTCGCGGTACTCGGTGCCCGGCTCCCCCGACTCCCCCGCGGCGTGGGCCCGCAGCTCGACGCGGCGGATCTTCCCGGAGATCGTCTTGGGCAGCTGTGCGAACTCCACGACGCGCACCCGCTTGTAGGGCGCCAGCCGCTCCCGGCAGTGCGCGAACAGCGCCCGCGCGGTCTCCTCACCGGCCGGGTGGCCGTCCGCGAGGACCACGTACGCCTTGGGCACGGCGAGCCGCACCGGGTCGGGCGAGGGCACCACCGCGGCCTCGGCGACGGCCTCGTGCTCCAGCAGCACGCTCTCCACCTCGAACGGGGAGATCTTGTAGTCGCTGGCCTTGAACACATCGTCCGAGCGGCCCACGTAGGTCAGGTAGCCGTCCGCGTCGCGGGAGCCGATGTCGCCGGTGCGGTAGTAACCGCCCGCCATGGCCTGCGCGGTGCGCTCCTCGTCGCCGTGGTACCCGCGCATCAGACCGACGGGGGCCGCGGACAGGTCCAGGCAGATCTCCCCCTCGTCGACGCCGGGCTCGCCGGTGACGGGGTCGAGCAGGGTGACGTCGAACCCGGGCGTGGGCCGGCCCATGGAGCCGGGCTTGAGCGCCTGGCCGGGGGTGTTGGCGACCTGGACGGCGGTCTCGGTCTGGCCGAAGCCGTCGCGGATGGTCACCCCCCACACGCGGCGCACGTGCTCGATGACCTCCGGGTTGAGCGGTTCACCGGCGGCAACGACCTCGCGCGGTACGGCGGACAGCCGGCTCAGATCGGCCTGGATGAGCATGCGCCAGACGGTTGGCGGCGCGCAGAAGCTGGTGACGCGGGCGCGCTCCATCTCCGTCATGAGGCGGGCGGCGTCGAACCGGGTGTAGTTGTGGATGAAGATCGTCGCCTCGGCGTTCCACGGCGCGAAGAAGTTCGACCAGGCGTGCTTGGCCCAGCCCGGCGAGGAGATGTTGAGGTGCACGTCGCCGGGGCGCAGGCCGATCCAGTACATGGTGGCCAGATGCCCGACGGGATAGGAGACGTGTGTGTGCTCGACCAGCTTGGGCAGCGCGGTCGTTCCACTGGTGAAGTACAGCAGCAGCGTGTCGTCGGCGCGGGTGACGCCCTGCGGGTCGAAGGCGGTGCCGGCCTGCCGACTCTCCTCGTAGGCCAGCCAACCGGCCGGGGGTTCGCCCGCGCAGCCCACGGCGATCCGGGTGTAGTCGCCGTCCACGTCGGTGAACTTGCCGGTGTCGGCCGCGCGGACGACGACGTGCCGGGCCCGGCCGCGGGCAATGCGGTCGGCCAGGTCGCGCGGGCCCAGCTGCGGGGTGGCAGGGATGACGACGGCCCGCAGCTTCATCGCCGCCAGCAGCGTCTCCCACAGTTCCACCTGGTTGCCGAGCATCACCACGACGCGGTCGCCGGGCGCCACGCCCTTGTCCCGCAGCCAGTTCGCCACCTGGTCGGAGCGGGTGCGCATCCCGTCGAAGGTGACGCGGCACTCGGTGCCGTCCTCCTCCACGATGTGCAGCGCCGTACGGTCGTTGCCCTCGGCGATCCGGTCGAACCAGTCCAGCGCCCAGTTGAAGTGCTCGGGCCGCGGCCAGCTGAAGGCGGCACGCGCGGCCTCGTAGTCCGTCCGGTGGCGCAGCAGCGTGTCGCGCGCGGCGCGGAACTCTTCGGTGGGCGTCGACGGGATCATGTGCGTCTCCTGGTCAGCGGCGTGCCGGCAGTGCTGGGTGCCCATCGTGTACGGACTGCCGCGCGCGCACCACCCCCGGGCGGGGGCTCGCCCTGTTCCGGAGGCGGATGCGGCATCATCAAGGATGTGTACACGGGGGCCACCACGCGTCCGGGCCGGGACGCGACAGACGACGTACCGGCGGGACGGCGCCGCCGGCACCGTTTCACGGCGGTGCTGTGCGCGCTCACGCTGCTGGGCCTCACCGTTGTGCTGGGGTTCCGGGCGGCCGACGAGGACGGCCCCACACCGGTGCCGCAGCTGCTGGCGTTCCTGCCGTGGTTCCTGGTCCCGGCGTGGCTGGCGCTGCTGGTCGCCGCTCTGGCCAGGCGCTGGCTGCTGTTGTGCTGGGCGCTCGTCGTCCTCGCGGGCACCGGCTGGTTCCTGCGGCCGTACGGCCCACCGGCACCACAGGGTGCGGCGACCCGGCCGCCCGAGACGCAGTTCCGCATCCTGACGGCCAATCTGAAGTACGGCGCGGCCACCGCGGATCTGGTGGCGACGGTGCGCCGCGAACGCCCGCAGGTCGTGGCCGTGCAGGAGTGCGACTTCACGTGCACGGCGGCGCTGGACAGCCCGGCACTGCGCGAGGAGTACCCGCACCGGGTCGTGGCGGGGGTGGACGGGGGCGCGCGGGGCTCGGCGCTGCTCAGCGTCTATCCGCTGCACGAGCAGGCCGGGGTGCGCGGCCGGCTGGCGATGCCCGGTGCCGTCGCCGACGTCCACGGCCACCGCATCGCCCTCCAGATCGCGCACCCGATGCCCCCGCTGCCCGGCGACACCGCGACCTGGCGGCGGGAGCTGGGCAGGCTGCGCGCGTACGCGGCGGCCCGCCGGCTGCCGACGCTGATCGCGGGCGACTTCAACTCCTCGCAGGACCACGCCGCCTTCCGCGCCGTGCTGCGGACCGGCATGCACGACGCGGCCCGCATGCTGGGCAACTCGCGGGCCCCGACCTGGCCTGCCCGCACCACCCCGGTCCTGGGGGCGCAGATCGACCATGTGCTGCTCAGCCGGGAGCTGGTGCCGGTGGACGGCACGTTCCTGAAACTGGCCGGCAGCGACCACCGGGCGCTGCTGGTGAACGTGAAGCTGTTCTGAACGGGCGCCCCGGCGGCGGGGCCCGCCCGTACGCCGTGCGGGTCAGCCGGCGGCTCTGCCGGTGCCGCCGCCGATCGCGGCGGGCGCCGAACCGTGGTCGTGGTGGATGGGGGTGTGGGCGCCGTTGAGCGGGACGCCGCTGCCGCCGTGCCGTACCGCGACGATCTCCGCGGCGATGGACAGCGCCGTCTCCTCCGGGGAGCGGGCGCCCAGGTCGAGCCCGATGGGCGAGCGCAGCGGGGCCAGTTCCAGCGGCGTCAGCCCGGCCTCACGCAGCCGCGCGAGCCGGTCCAGATGGGTGCGGCGGGAGCCCATGGCGCCGACGTAGGCCACCGGCAGCCGCAGGGCCCGCTCCAGCAGCGGCACGTCGAACTTGGCGTCGTGGGTGAGGACGCAGATGACGGTGCGCGTATCCAGTTCCTGACCGTCGAGGTAGCGGTGCGGCCAGTCGACGACGACCTCGTCGGCGTCGGGGAAGCGGCTGCGGGTGGCGAAGACCGGGCGGGCGTCGCATACGGTCACGTGGTAGCCGAGGAACTTGCCGACGCGCACCAGGGCGGCGGCGAAGTCGATGGCGCCGAAGACCAGCATCCGCGGCGGCGGCACGCTGGATTCGACCAGCAGGGTCACCGGCTGCCCGCACATGCTGCCGTCCGCGCCGACGGTGACGGTGCCGGTGCGGCCGGCCTGGAGCAGGGCGCGGCCCTCCGCGGCGGCGGTGGCGTCGAGCTGCGGGGCGCCGCCGAGGGTGCCGTGCGGCTCGGCGCCGGCGTCCAGCCACAGGGCGCCGCCCAGCAGTTCGCCGGGGCCCTCGACGATCCTCACGAGCGCCGCGGTACGGCCCTCGCCGGCCTCGGCGGCGACACGTGCGAACGCCTGCCGGGCGGGACTGCCGGCGCGGGCGGGGGTGACCAGGATGTCGATGATGCCGCCGCAGGTGAGGCCGACGGCGAAGGCGTCCTCGTCGCTGTAGCCGAAGGTCTGCCGGACACTCTCGCCCGATTCCAGCGCCTCCTGGCACAGTTCGTAGACGGCGCCTTCGACACAGCCGCCGCTGACGCTGCCGACGGCTTCCCCGTCGGCGTCCACGGCCAGCGCGGCACCCACCTGGCGCGGGGCGCTGTTGCTGACGCCGACGACGGTGGCGACGGCGAAGTCCCGCCCCTCCCGACACCAGCGGTGCAGCTCGGCTGCGATGTCCAGCATGTGCGTTCTCCTCGGCGGTGACGGGCCTGACGGGAGCGGGAACGGCCCAGGTAGCCGCACCCGCTCCCGCCTCGGCCGACGGTGACGGCCGGAGGGCTACGCGGCCCCCAGCCACTGCTCTATCGGATCGAGTGCGAAGTAGGCCAGGAAGACGACTCCCAGCACCCACATCAACCATCCGGGTTCACGGAACTTTCCCTGGACGGCCTTGATCAGCACATAGGCGATGACGCCCGCGCCGATACCGGCGGTGATGGAGTAGGCGAAGGGCATCAGCACGGTCGTCAGGAAGACCGGTATCGAGGTGGCCGGGTCGGTCCAGTCGATGTGCATCGCGTTGGTGATCATCATGGATCCGATGACGACCAGCGCGGCTGCCGCCACCTGCGGGGGGATCATCTGCGCGAGCGGCGTGAAGAACAGACAGAGGGCGAAGCCGAGGCCGGTGATCACACTGGCGAAGCCGGTGCGCGCACCGTCGCCGACGCCCGCGGTGGACTCGACGAACACCGTCTGTCCGGAGGAGCCGGCCAGGCCGCCCATGACGCCGCCGGCACCGTCGATGGCCAGTGCCTTGGCGAGGCCGGGCATGCGGCCGTCCTTGTCGGCGAGGCCGGCCTGCTGGCCGATGCCGATGATGGTGCCGATCGCGTCGAAGAACCCGGCCAGGACCAGGGTGAAGACGATGACACCGATGGAGATGGCTCCCACGTCGCCCAGGCCCTTGAAGGAGACGGAGCCGAAGAGCCCGAAGTCGGGGGTGCTGACCAGGGAGCCGGGCAGTTCGGGTGCGTTGTGGCCGCCCCAGTCCTTCTTGTCGAGTCCGGCGAACTGGTGGACGAGCCCGGCGAAGACAGTGCCGCCCACGATGCCGATGAGGATGGCGCCGGGCACCTTGCGGGCCTGGAGCGCGAAGATCAGCAGCACGGTGAGGGAGAAGCACAGCACGGGCCAGCCGGTGAGCATCTCCTTGGTGCCGAGCTGGATGGGTTTGACGCCCGGCAGGCCGCCGGGGCCGCCGGTCGAGGTGACGAAGCCGGCCTGGACGAGCCCGAGCAGACAGACGAACAGTCCGATGCCCATGGTGATGGCGTGCTTGAGCGCCATGGGTATCGCGTTCATGATGAGTTCGCGGAGTCCGGTGACGACCAGCAGGATGATCACGGCGCCGTAGATGACGCACATGGCCCAGGCGTTGCCCCAGGTCATCTCGGGCGCGACTTGCGTGGCCATGACAGCGGAAACGCTGAGGCCCGCCGCCATGGCCAGCGGCACATTGCCGACGAAGCCCATCACCAGGGTCGTCACCGCGGCGGCCAGGGCCGTCGCCGTGGTGACCTGCCCGCCGTCCAGCCGGTGCCCGGTGGCGTCGGGCACCGAGAGGATCACCGGGTTGAGCAGGACGATGTAGGCCATCGCCATGAAGGTGGTGATACCGCCGCGCACCTCCTGGCCGTAGGACGACCCTCTGTCGGAGATGTGGAAGTACCGGTCGAGCCACGAGCGCCCGGCGGGGATGCGCGAGCCGCCGCCCGCGTCCTCCGCCGACGTCGTCGGCTCCACTTTCGCGTGGGTCATTGTGCTGACTCCCAAGGTTCATAGGGGCACCCCGGCGGACACCGAGGATTTGGGAAGCAAGACCCGGGGGACGGCCCGCGCCAGTTTTTGCGGCTCCCGCCCGCCCGGAGGGCTGGCTCCGGGCGGGCGGGAGAAGAGGGATCACGCCTCGACGATGTGCTCCGGCCGGACCGGAACCCTCGGCAGCGCCTTGCCGGTGGCCGCGCGGATGGCCGCCATCACCGCGGGTGTCGAGGAGAGCGTCGGAGCCTCGCCGGCACCGCGCAGTCCGTAGGGGGCGTGCTCGTCGGCGAGTTCCAGCACGTCGACGGGGATCGTCGGCGTGTCCAGGATCGTGGGGATGAGGTAGTCCGTGAAGGAGGGGTTGCGGACCTTGGCCTTCGGGTCGACCAGGATCTCCTCCATCACGGCGAGCCCGAGCCCCTGGGTGGTGCCGCCCTGGATCTGGCCCACCACCGCCTGGGGGTTCATCGCCTTGCCGACATCCTGGGCGCAGGCCAGTTCGATGACCTTGACCAGGCCCAGTTCGGTGTCCACCTCCACCACCGCGCGGTGCGCGGCGAAGGAGTACTGGACGTGCCCGAAGCCCTGGCCCGTCTCCAGGTCGAAGGGCACGGTCGGACGGTGCCGCCACTCGTCCTCGGCCTCGACGGGCTCGTCGCCGAGCACGTCCACCAGGGAGGCCAGCACCTCGCCGCCGTCGGTGACGACCTTGCCGCCCTCCAGCAGGAGTTCGGCGGTCGCCCACGCCGGGTGGTAGGTGCCGAACTTCTCCCGGCCGCGGCGCAGCACCTGTTCGCGGACCAGCTCGCACACGTGCTTGACGGCACCGCCGGTCATGTACGTCTGCCGGGAGGCGGAGGTGGAACCGGCAGAGCCCACCTGGGTGTCGGCGGGCAGGATCGTCACCCGGGTCACACCCAGCTCGGTACGGGCGATCTGGCTGTGGACGGTGATGCCGCCCTGGCCGACCTCGGCCATCGCGGTGTGCACCACGGCCACCGGCTCGCCGCCCACCACCTCCAGCCGCACCCGGGCCGTGGAGTAGTCGTCGAAGCCCTCGGAGAAGCAGACGTTCTTGATGCCGACCGCGTAGCCGACGCCCCGCACGACGCCCTCGCCGTGTGTGGTGTTGGACAGTCCGCCCGGCAGCGCCCGGACATCGGCCCGGCCGCCCACGTTCTCCCACTGCTTCTCCATCGGCAGCGGCATCGACTTGACCCTGCGCAGCAGTTCGGCCACCGGGGCCGGCGCGTCCACGGTCTGACCCGTGGGCATCACCGAACCCTGCGACATGGCGTTCCGCTGCCGGAACTCGACCGGGTCCATGCCCAGTTCGGCGGCGAGCTTGTCCATCTGGGCCTCGTAGGCGAAGCACGCCTGCACCGCGCCGAAGCCGCGCATCGCGCCGCAGGGCGGGTTGTTGGTGTAGAGCGCGAGTGCCTCGATCTCCACGTTGTCTATCTCGTACGGGCCCGCCGCGTGCGACGAGGCGTTGCCGACCACCGCCGGGGAGGCGGAGGCGTAGGCGCCGCCGTCCAGCACGATCCGGCACTTCATGTGGGTGAGCTTGCCGTCGCGGGTGGCGCCGTGCTCGTACCACAGCTTGGCCGGGTGCCGGTGGACGTGCCCGAAGAAGGACTCGAACCGGTTGTAGACGATCTTGACGGGCTTGCCGGTGCGCAGCGCCAGCAGACACGCGTGGATCTGCATGGACAGGTCCTCACGGCCGCCGAAGGCACCGCCGACGCCGGAGAGCGTCATCCGCACCTTCTCCTCGGGCAGCCCGAGGACGGGGGCGATCTGGCGCAGGTCGGAGTGGAGCCACTGGGTCGCGATGTACAGGTCCACCCCGCCGTCCTCGGCCGGCACCGCCAGACCGGACTCGGGCCCCAGGAACGCCTGGTCCTGCATGCCGACCTCGTACTCGCCGGTGACGATCACGTCGGCCCGCTCGGCGGCCGAGGCCACGTCACCGCGGACGATGGGCTGCCGGTGCACGATGTTCGGGTGCGGCACGTGCGGCGCGTGGTGGTCGTCGCGGCCGGGGTGGAGCAGCGGCGCGTCCTCGGCCAGCGCACTGGCCTCGTCGTGGACGACGGGCAGCTCTTTGTACTCCACCTTGATCCTGGCGGCGGCGCGGCGGGCCGTCTCCGGGTGGTCGGCCGCCACCAGCGCTACCGGCTCACCGTGGTGGCGGACCCGGCCGTGCGCGAGCGCCGGGGTGTCCCGGATCTCCAGGCCGTACTTCTTCACCTCGGCGGGCAGGTCGTCGTAGGTGAGCACGGCGTACACGCCCGCCTGCTCGAGCGCCTCGCTCGTGTCGATGGAGACGATCTCGGCGTGCGCGTACGGGCTGCGCAGGGTGCAGCCCCACAGCATGTCCTCGTGCCACATGTCCGAGGAGTAGGCGAACTCGCCGGTCACCTTGAGGGTGCCGTCAGGCCGCAGCGGGGAGTCCCCCACCCCGCCCTCGGCGTCGGCCCCCTGGTGCAGCTTGGCGGGGGTACGGGTCGGTCCCGTGGGAGAGGCCATCTCAGCCCACCTCCTGCGTGCTCTGGTCGGCGCGGGCGGCGGCGAGGCGCACGGCGTCCATGATCTTCTCGTAGCCCGTGCAGCGGCACAGGTTGCCCGAGAGCGCCTCGCGGATGTCGGCGTCCGTCGGCTGCGGGTTCCGCTCGATCAGCTCGTCGGCGGCCACCAGCAGACCGGGGGTGCAGAAGCCGCACTGGACGGCGCCGGCGTCGATGAACGCCTGCTGCACCGGGGCCAGGGCGGCGTCGCCCGCGGCTTCCCCGTCGCGCTCGCCGCCGTCCCGCTGCCTGGCGTAGTCGGCCAGCCCCTCGACGGTGACGACCTCGCGGCCCTCGGCCTGACCGGCGGCCACCAGACAGGCGCAGACCGGCTCGCCGTCCAGACGGACCGTGCAGGACCCGCATTCGCCCTGCTCGCAGGCGTTCTTCGAACCCGGCAGGCCCATCCGCTCGCGCAGCACGTACAGCAGGGACTCGCCCTCCCACACGTCGTCGGCCTCGTGCCGGCGTCCGTTGACGGTGAATGTCACGCGCACTGGGCGCCTCCTTCGGTGGTGCGGCCCATCCCGGACGCGCGGTAGCTCTCCCAGGTCCAGCCCAGCGTGCGGCGGGCCATGACGCCCACGGCCCGGCGGCGGTAGGCGGCGCTGCCGCGCACGTCGTCGATCGGGTTGCAGGCGCCGGAGCACAGCTCGGCGAACTGGCGGGCCACGGACGGCGCGATGACCTTGCCGCTGTCCCAGTAGCCGCCCTCCTCCAGTGCCGCGTTGAGGAACTCCTCGGCGGCCGTGGCCCGCAGCGGGGTGGGCGCCGCCGAGCCGATGCCCGCGCGGACGGTGCGGGTCTCGGGGTGCAGCGCGATACCGAAGGCGCACACGGCGATGACCATGGCGTTGCGGGTGCCGACCTTCGAGAACTGCTGGGGTCCGTCGGCCTTCTTGATGTGCACCCTCTTGATCAGCTCGTCCTCGGCGAGCGCGTTGCGCTTGACGCCGGTGTAGAACTCCTCCACGGGGATGAACCGGGTGCCCCGCACCGACTCCGCCTCCACCTCGGCGCCCGCTGCGAGCAGCGCGGGGTGCGAGTCCCCTGCGGGGGAGGCGGCGCCGAGGTTGCCGCCCACGCTGCCCCGGTTGCGGATCTGGGGCGAGCCGACGGTGTGCGAAGCCAGTGCGAGGCCCGGCAGTTCGGTGGCGAGCTGGTCGATGATCTTCGAGTAGGGCACGGAGGCGCCGAGCCGGACGGTCTCGTCGCCGACCTCCCACTCGTGCAGGTCACGAATGCGGTTGAGGTCCATGAGGTGGGTGGGACGCCGGTGGTCGAAGTTGATCTCGACCATGACGTCGGTACCACCCGCGATGGGCACGGCTGAGGGGTGCTCCGCCTTCGCGGCGAGCGCCTCCTCCCAGGTGGCCGGGCGCAGGAACTCCATGGTGTCTCTTCTCGGTGCTCGTTGGGGGGTGCGGACGGACAGGAAAAGCGGGAGCGAACAGTGGATCCGGGAGGGGGGGTGAGGGGATGCGGTAAGTACACCGACAGGTGCCCTGCGCAGTGCAGCCACGGAAAACATGAAGTGTTTGGCTGGTCGGCCACCGGGTCTTGTAGATTCAGACGAAAGCCGGACGGCGGTAACCTCTCGGTTTCCTCCCGGCCTCCCCCCACGGCACGGCCACCACACAGCACGGCCACGAAACGGCCACGACACGACACACGAACGGCGGCGACGAGACGATGCGGCTGCGCGCCCTCCTGGAGAACGACTCGCTGGGCCTCAGGCTCCTGGGCGGCGAGGACGAACTGGACCGCACGGTGCGCGGGGTCATGACCACCGACCTGCGCGACCCCAGCCGCTACCTGTCCGGCGGCGAGCTGGTCCTCACCGGTCTGGCCTGGCGACGCGCCCCCGAGGACTCCGACTCCTTCGTCCAGATCCTCGCCTCCGCCGGTGTCGCCGGGCTGGCCGCGGGCGAGGCCGAGCTGGGCACCGTGCCCGACGACCTGGTCACCGCCTGCGCACGCCACCGGCTGCCGCTCTTCTCCGTCTCCGAGTCCGTCGCCTTCGCCACCATCACCGAACACGTCGTACGGCAGGTCTCCACCGAACGCGCCGGCGACCTGGCCGCCGTGGTGGACCGGCACCGCCGGCTGATGTCCTCGGGACCGGCCGGCGGCGGCCCCGACGTCGTGCTGGACCTGCTCGGCTCCGACCTGGACCTGGCCGCCTGGGTGCTCTCCCCCACCGGCCGGCAGATCGCCCGCCCCAGCGAGGGCCCCGCACTGCCGCACGCCACCGCCGCCCGGCTGGCGGGCGCCCACATGGCCGCCGTCCGCGGCGGCCGGCGCAGCCCGCACCGGACCACCGACGAAGGCGTCGCCTACTCCCTCTTCCCCGTCCGCCGCGGCACCGGCGACCCCCGCCGCACCGTGCTGTCCGACTGGATGCTGGCCGTCGCCGCCGACACCGGCGACTGGCCCGCCGAACGCCTCGACCTGCTGCACGGCGTCACCCAGCTCATCGCCGTCGAACGCGACCGGCGCGACGCCTCGCGCACCGTGCGGCGCCGGCTGGCCCAGGAAGTGCTCGAACTGGTGCAGACCGGCGCCTCGCCCTCCGAGATCGCCGCCCGGCTCCGCGTCGCCGCCCCCGTCCTGCTCCCCGGCCAGAGCGCCACCCCGCACTGGCAGGTCATCGTCGCCCGCGTCGACTGGGAGGAGCCCGACCCCGCCCGCGCCCTCGACGGCGGCGCCATCGCCCAGTCGCTCCTCGAGGAACTGCTGGTCGACCCGCGCATCGTCGGCCCCGACGGCTCCGACCGGTTCGCCGTCGCCCACGTGGACGACGAAGCCGTCGCACTGGTACCCCTCGTCCCCCACGACGCCGAGGACGGCACCGGCGACGGCACCCCGGCCGACGGCACCGGCCCCGGCAGCGACGCGCTCGAACCCGGCGCCGCGGACACCCGCGAGCACGGCGCCGCCGCGGCACGCGGCGAAGGTCTCCACGCCGACACGCTGCTGGCCGCGATCGGCGAGCCGCTGGGGCGCGCCCTCGCCGACGACGGGCGGCTCACCCTCGGTGTGAGCGCGGCCGTGCACTCCGCCGAGGGGCTGCGCGGCGCCCTGGAGGAAGCCCGGCACGCCCGCCGGGTCGCCGCCGCCCGGCCCGGAGCCGTACGCGCCGCCGGCCACGAGGAGCTGGCCTCACACGTACTGCTCCTGCCGTTCGTCCCCGACGACGTGCGCCGCGCCTTCACCGCCCGGCTGCTGGACCCGCTGCGCGACTACGACCGCAAACACCGTGCCGAACTGGTGCCCACCCTGGAGGCGTTCCTCTCCTCCGACGGCTCCTGGACCCGCTGCGCCTCCCGCCTCCACCTCCACGTCAACACCCTCCGCTACCGCGTCAGCCGCATCGAACAGCTCACCGGCCGCGACCTGTCCCGCCTGGAGGACAAGCTGGACTTCTTCCTCGCCCTGCGCATGAGCTGAGGCCGGCCCCCTCGCGTCCGGGGGGAACGGCTGGGCCGCGTCGAAGGCGCCGGGCGGACCGGTCGCACAGGTTGCCGACGGACGGGGGTGCGGGCCGTGGTGCCGGTCGTACGCGCGGCCGGAGGGCCCGCTTGGCAGAAGGCGGTCTCCGGTAAAACTTTGTGAACTGATTCACACCAGCCTCTTGGCCGGGTGGCCCAACCCGTGCTGAGATGCGGGCACATCCGGCTCGACGGCGCGCTTGGGGAGGGCACTGTGGCGGATACCGCCATGTCTCGTTCGGAAAGGCTGGATCAGGAAGACCCTTCGAGCGGCGAGGCCCCGTCCCCCGCGACGGGCCCCGACAGTCCGCTGGGCCGGGCCGTGTGGCGGCTGCGGTCGCGCGGCTGCTGGGAGGACGCGGCGGCGCTGCTGGAGCCGTACGCGCAACGCAGACCGCAGGCAGCCGTGGAACGGGCGGCGCTGCTCGTGGAACGGTGCATGTACACCGGCGAGGGCTGGGCCGAGGCGGAGGAGGCGCTGCGGGCGGCCGAGGCGGTCGCCCAGGTGGACGACGACCGCGGGGCCGCCGCCTGCGAGCGCGGCCAACTCGCGTACGCGGCGACGGTGCTGGGGGTCCGGGACCGTACCGACGAGGCGCGTGCCGCACTCGGCCGGGCCGCCGCGCTGCTGGAGCCGAACGCACCGGGCCGGGCCCTGCTGGACTACCGGCGCGGGCTGCTGGCGGAGAACTTCAGCGAGGCCCCCGAGTCGGCGCGTGCGGCGTACCGCCGGGCGCACGCGGGTGCGACCGCGCGCGGCGATCTGCTGCTGTGCTCCTCCACGTGGCGGCACCTGGCGGGCATCGCGGCCCGCGAGGGCGAACTGGCCGACGCCCGGCACGGGTTCGCCGAGTCGCTGCGGCTGCGTGAGGAGCTGGGGTTCCTCGTGGGGATGCCGCCCGCGCTCGCCTCCCTGGCCGACGTCCAGCCCGAGCCGGAGGCGACCCGGCTGCGCGAGGAGGCCGCCCGGCTCTTCCGGCTGCTGGGCGGGGTGCCGGCCTGGCTGGCCGACCGTCTTCCCGTGGCGGCCGGCCCGGACGGCGAGGGGGCCGCCCCCAGCACGCGGTGAGAGCGTGCCCCCGTTCGGGCGAAGGCGTGGCGGACCGCGCCGCGGTGCTACTGGTGACCGCGCAACAGGTGTTCGACGGCGGTGAGGTCCTGGTCGGCCAGGGCGTCCAGCAGGGCGAGGTGGTCGGCGGCCTCGGCCAGGAGGTCGGTGGTACGGGGCGCCGGAGCCGTCCGCAGGGAGGACAGGTGGGCGCGGCGCCGCACGTCGTCGGCGGCGGCGACCAGTTGGCGGTTGCCGGTCAGCTCCAGCAGGGCGCGGTGGAAGGCGCGGTCGGCCTCCGCGTAGGCGCCGCGGTCGCCGCGTGCCGCCGTCTGCACGGTGTCCTCGGCCAGCGGGCGGAGCCCCTCCCAGCGGTCGGCCGGGACGCTGCGGGCCAGGGCCAGCAGGGGAGGCACCTCCAGCAGGTTGCGGACCTCGGCCAGCTCGGCGAGGTCGTGGGGGTCGTGCTCGGCCACCCGGAAGCCGCGGTTGGGCACCGTCTCGACGGCGCCCTCGCTGACCAGCACCTGCATGGCTTCGCGCACCGGCGTCGGGGAGACCCCGAAGTGCGCGGCGATGGCGGGTGCGGAGTAGACCTGGCCCGCTCCCAGCCGTCCGTTCAGCAGCGCGGCACGGAGGGCGTCGAGGATCTGGTCCCGTACGGAGTGCCGCTGCGGCACCACGGCGGGGGCGGCGGGCTCGCTGTGGGTGTGCTCGCCGCGGACGGCGGACCGTCCCGGTGCGGGGACGGCGGCGCCGGCGGGCCGTTCCGGGCGGGTGGCGGTGCGCGGTCCGCCGGTGCGTGACGCCGCTCGGCTCTGCTCCATCTGTCCCTCCGGAAATCCCCTCCGGGTGCGCTCGTTCCCCTCCCGGTCCCGCGAGCACCATAGGCCGAGGTGGCATGAGATCAAACCTCGGGGACAATCAGTTAAGGTAAGGCTTACCTGCTCACGATCGTCGAATCGGTGGTCCCCATGGCCGTGCCCACCCTCGCCCGCGCAGCCTCTGACGTCTCCCCTTTCCATACGGCGTACGCAAGGCTGACCGAGGTGTTCCCCTCGCTGGGTGTGACCGAGACCACGGCGCGTCAGCCCCTCCCCGAGGGCCCCGGCTGGGTGCGGGCGAGCGCGCTGGCGGCGGGCGGCGAGGCGCTGGAGACGTTCCTGGCGTGGGACGAGGAGCAGATCCTGCGGGACTACGGCCAGCCGGGCCGACCGGACGTCATCGCCAGTTTCGGACTGCACCGCTACGCCTGGCCGGTCTGCCTGCTGATCACCATTCCCTGGTTCCTGCACCGCCGGGTGCCGCGGCTGCCCGTCGAGTCGGTCGCCTTCCAGCGGTCGCTGGGCCGGATGGCGGTCCGCATCGAGGAGTTCGCCTGCCTGCCGGACGACCCGGCCGCCGCGGCGCCGGGCGCCCGGGTGGTACGCGACGAGGAGGCCCTGCGCGCCGAGGTGCGCGACGCCGTCGCCGAGCACCTGGCCCCCGTGCTGGAGGGGTTCCGGCCGAGGATGCGGCGCGGCGCGCGGGCACTGTGGGGGATGGCGACGGACGAGGTCACCGAGGGCCTGTGGTACCTGGGTCACCTGCTGGGCGAGGAGCCGCGTGCCATGGCGGAGGCCGAGGCGCTGCTGCCGGGCTCGCTCAAGCCTTTCGCCCAGGGTGCGGGGTTCCGCCGGCTGACCGCCCCGGACGGCGCGGAGCTGACCACCCGTGACCGCGCCAGTTGCTGTCTGTTCTACACGCTGCGCCCCGAGGACACCTGCGTCACCTGCCCCCGCACCTGTGACGCGGAGCGGATCGAACGGATGACCGCGCTGCGCTGAGGAGTTCGACACCCGGCGCCCCGGGAGACAACCCGCGCCCCCTTTTCGCGTGCACTTGCCCCCAAACCCCCCTGAAGGGTGGTGCGGTGCCGTAAAGATGCTCGGCGACACGAAAGAAGCCAGAGCGCGAGCGCGGCACCGCTCCCGCGCGCGGACGCGGCCGTACCCGGCAGGCACCGTGCGCCCGCGGTCCCGCGCGGCAAGGGGCACACCCGATGAGACTGACCGACATATCGCTGAACTGGGTGCTGCCGAGCGCCGTCCTGCTCGTCGGCACCCTGACCGCGGTGCTCGTGCTGGCGCGGTCGCGCCGCCACAGCGCCTCCGAGGGCGAGGCCGCAGCCGCCGCGTCCGGACAGCACGGAGCGCCCGACCCGGCCCAGCGCGACGAGGAGCGGCGGCGCCGCAAGGAGACCCTGTACGCGACGGCCGCCTATCTGCTGCTGTTCTGCTGCGCCGCCGTCGCCGCCGCGCTCTCCTTCCACGGGCTGGTCGGCTTCGGCCGGCAGAACCTGGGGCTGGGGGGAGGCTGGGAGTACCTGGTCCCGTTCGGGCTGGACGGCGCGGCGATGTTCTCCGCCGTGATCGCCGTGCGCGAGGCCAGCCACGGTGACGCCTCGCTGGGCTCGCGGCTGCTGGTGTGGATCTTCGCCGGGGCGGCGGCGTGGTTCAACTGGGTGCACGCGCCACGCGGTATGGGACACGACGGAGCGCCGCAGTTCTTCGCCGGGATGTCCATCTCGGCGGCGATCCTCTTCGACCGCGCGCTCAAACAGACCCGTCGCGCGGCGCTCCGGGAACAGGGGCTCGTGCCCCGCCCGCTGCCGCAGATCCGTATCGTCCGCTGGCTCCGGGCTCCGCGCGAGACGTTCGGTGCCTGGTCGCTGATGCTGCTGGAGGGCGTGCCGACGCTGGACGAGGCCGTGGACGAGGTCCGCGACGACCGGCGGCGGCGGGCGCAGGAACGGACCCGCCGCAAGGAGCAGGAACGGCTCGACCGGGCCCGGGTCAAGGCCCTCAACCGGCAGCACCGGCTGTGGAACCGGGGCCGCACCCAGGACGCGCGTGCCGTGGAGGTCGAGCTCGGAGCACCCGCCCAGCCGGCCGGGGAACTCGTGGAGAGACCGGCGGCCGAGCCGCTCCCCGCCACCGAGGCCGTCCCGTCCGCGCCGCGCACCAGACCGGCCCTCCAGGCGGTCGTGCGTGACGGCACGTCCGCTCGCCGGCGTACGGAGGACGGCGGGGAGGGCCGGGAGGGCGGCACCCCCGGCGGCAGTTCGGGCGCCGACTCCGGCGGCAGCTCGGGCCGAAACGAACGGCTGGACACGCTGGAGGAGAAACTCGCCGAGATCGAGCGGCAGTTCGGCTGACCGTCGGCCCGCCGCTCTTCCGTCACTCCCGTCCTCCCCTCCTCACCGGTGCGGTACGGCCGACGCGTCGTACCGCACCGGTGTGTACGGGGGAGGGCGCCCGCTCAGGGGAGAGCCGGTGACGTCACTCCTCCCACACGGTGACCGCGGTGCGGTCACCCTCCTGCCCGGCCGTGCCGTCCACCAGCGCCGTCAAGTACGCGGCGGCGCCCGGCACTTCTCCCCCGGGCTTCCGCCAGGCGGCGGCCAGGCGGGCCCCGCTGTCCGCCGCACCGCGCACCGCTCGCGCCAGGCCCTCGGTGCACAGCAGCAGGGCGTCGCCCGCTTCCGCCGTCCACAGCCGGAAGCGGAACGGGTCCGCACGCGCCGGGCCGCCGCGCTCCGGACTGTCACGGCCCTCCCGGGCCGGCTCGACGAGTGGCCGGGGACCGGCGGGGGCGGCGTCTTCTTCCGTGTGCGGCGGGTCCAGGTCGCACCAGGCACCCTCCCGCAGCCGGAAGAGCCCGCCCGCGCCGTGGCCGAAGAACACCCGCGTACGGCAGTGCGGGTCTGCGGGCAGCAGCAGACAGCGCAGATCGGCCGTATGGGCGCCGGGGGGCGCTTCCTGCGCGGCGGCCTGGGCGCGCAGCCTGCCGAAGACGCGGTCGGACACCCGGTGCAGACCGGCCCGGAGCGCTTGGGCCCGCCCCTCGCGCATGTCGTCGGCCAGCCGGGCGCTGCCACGGCCGAGGGCGGCGGCCACAGAGCGTGTCGCCTCGCGGGTGGCCCGGTACGCGCCGGAGGCCACGGCCGCCAGCACGAGCCCGCTCTCCCCCGCGTCGAACCGGACCACCAGCAGGGCGTCGCCGCGCGGCACCCCGGCGGTGCGGGCACCCGCACCGCGCACGGAGGCGGCCCGCAAGGTGGCGGCCCCGCAGCGTCCCTCCTCCAGCACGGTGTCCGGCACCGCCTCCACGGCCGCGTCCGGTCCGACGACCGGTACCCGGCCCACGGCCCCTCCTTCGAGATCCCGCCCAAGGTCGCGCCCGAGATCCCGCCCGAGGTCCCGTCCGGCCGGCTCGGCCGCGGCGGCGGGCCGGGAGACGGCCGCGCCGGGTGCCGCCCGGCCCGGTCCGGCGAGGGTGCGGGTCACCGAGTCGTAGCGGTCGTCGAGCGTGTCGGGGCGGCGGGCGCGGCCCGTGTCGGGGGCGTCGGAGTCGTACAACCGGGCCCACCAGTCGCGGTGTTCGGCGTCGGGTTCCCCCTTCTCGCTCATGAGGTCATTGTCCCGCGCACCGACCGGACCGGAAGGCCGCGGGAGGCACCACCTCGGCCACCGGCGGGCCGGCCCGGCGGTGGATCAGCCGTCCCGCAGGGTGGTCGCGTACCACAAGTGGTGCAGGGCGTACGAGCGCCAGGGACGCCAGCGGGCGGCGTGCCCGGCGTCGGCCCCGGCCAGGGCGAGGCCGTGCCGTACGCCCACGTCGCCCGGCAGGAAGACGTTCGGGTCGCCCAGGGCCCGCATCCGCATGTAGCCGGCCGTCCAGGGGCCGACACCGGGCAGGGCGAGCAGGGCCCGTTCGGTCTCCTCGCGGTCGGCGCCCGGGTCGAGCACCACGGTGCCGTCCGCGAGGGCGGCGGCCACGGCGCGCAGGGTGCGGCGGCGCGAGTCGGGCATGCCGAGTTCGTCCAGCGGTGCGTCCGCGAGCGCGTCGGCGTCGGGGAAGACGTGCGTGAGGGTGCCGTCGGGTACGGCCAGCGGTTTGCCGCGGGCCGCGACCAGCCGGGCCGTCAGGGTGCGGGCGGCGCGGACCGAGACCTGCTGTCCCAGCACCGCGCGGACGGCCAGTTCGTGCGCGTCGGCGGCGCCCGGTGACCGCAGCCCGGGGGTGCGGGCCACGAGCGGCGCCAGCGCGCGGTCGCGGCCCAGGTGTTCGGTCACCGCGTAGGGGTCCGCGTCCAGGTCGAAGAGGCGGCGTACGCGCTGCACGGCCGTGGTCAGGTCGCGGAGGTCCGCCAGGTGCAGCCGGCAGGAGAGCCAGCCGTCCGCGGCCGGCCCCTCGTCCACCTCGGCGATGCCGGTGCCGTAGGGCAGATTCAGGGTGCGCCGGTAGCGGCGGCTCCCGGGAGTGCCCAGCACCTCCTCGACGCCGGGTACCGCACGCCGCTCGAGGAAGCCGAAGACCTGTCCGGCGGCGTACGGGCCCCGGTGGGCGAGCCGCAGCGGCACCCCGCCGACGTCGCCGGACGCGGCGGCGTCCCGCACCTCGGGCCGGCCGGCACGCCCGTGTCCGCCCCGCGCCGAGGCCGCCCGCAGTTCGCTGGGCGTACGGGCGTAGATCTCGCGCACCGTGTCGTTGAACTGCCGCACGCTCGCGAAGCCCGACGCGAAGGCGACCTCGGTGACGGACAGCGACGTCGTCTGCAACAGCACCCGGGCGGTGTGCGCGCGCTGCGCCCGCGCCAGCGCCACCGGGCCCGCGCCCAGCTCGGCGGTGAGCTGCCGCTGCACCTGGCGGGCGCTGTAGCCGAGCCGCCGGGCCAGACCCGCCACGCCTTCCCGGTCCACGACCCCGTCGGAGATCATCCGCATGGCGCGGCCCACCAGGTCGGCCCGCACGTTCCACTCGGCCGAGCCGGGCACCGCGTCCGGCCGGCAGCGGCGGCAGGCCCGGAATCCGGCGCCCTGGGCCGCCGCCGCGGTCGGGAAGAAGCGGACGTTCTCCCGTTTGGGGGTCACCGCCGGGCAGCTCGGCCGGCAGTAGATGCCGGTGGTGCGCACGCCCAGGAAGAACACCCCGTCGAAGCGGGCGTCCCTGCTGCGCACGGCCTCATACCTGCTGTCGTCACTCGTCACCCCTCCAGTGTGGGCGGCGTCCGGGCCCGGCGACTGGCGGGATTCGGACATGGCCGTGGACGGGGGCCGAGGGGCTCCCGTCAGCGGGAGCCCGGCTCCTGCGGGGTGCACTCCACAAGCCGTTGCAGCAGGCCCCAGGTGAACTCGGCCACCACGCTGTGCGGCACCCCGTCACGGTCGGGAGCCGTGAAGGCGAGCTGCGTACGGGTGGGGGCGGAGCCCTCCCGGGGGCGGGCGGGCGCGAAGGCGCGGGCTGCCTCGTCCACGGTGCAGGACCAGCCGGTCAGGTCCTCGACGGTGCGCAGGACGGGCGGCGGGGTGCCGGGGGCGCGGACCAGCCACTCGTTCCATACGGCGCCGCCGTCGGGCGCGGTGAGCACCTCGAAGCGCAGCCCGGGCCACAGTGGCAGCGGCCAGCGCAGCACTTCGCACTCCAGGTCGCCCACCTTGCGGCGGTGCGTCTCCTCGGGCGGGCCGAGCACCGAGCGGTAGCGCGCCAGGGTGCCGCGTGCGCCGCGCGGGGAGCGGACCATGGCCTGCCAGCGCCGGTTGGCCTCCCGCAGCTCGCCCCGGGTGGCGTCCAGCTCGCGCAGGGCGCCGTCGACCAGGCCGGGCTGGAAGTCGTCCATGCGGCGCAGCAGGACGAGCTGGAAGTCCCTGCGTGCGAAGGTGGCGCGGTCGCGGTCGTCCATCAGCGGCTCCGTAACTGTCGCGGGAGGGCCGGCGCCCTCGGTGCACGTCCGACGTCGTGTTTCCGTGCGACGCGGTGAGGGGCCGGCCCGGGGTGTCTTCCGGCCGGTGGGTTCCGAACTCGCCACGGTCCGGCCCGGGGCGGACCGGCCCGGGGCGGACCGGCCGAGGACGGGTCCGGCCCGGGTCGGGGCCATGTTCGCCGGGCCGCCGGGCAGCCTGGCGACGCGGGGCCGTGACGCTGCCGGGCCACCACGGCCCCCGGCCGGGGGTGGCGGCACGGTGGGGACGGTAGCAACCGTCCCCACCGTGCCGCTCCCCCGCCGTGCGGCTGTGCCCTCAGGACCTGCGGCGCGGGCCGCGCTTGCGCTCCATCATGTGGCGGCCGAGGGCCTGCCGCTGTTTGGCCTCCCGGTGCTGTTCGGCGCGCAGCCGGGCGTCGGTGCGTGCCGCCAGCCGGGCGTTCTCCCTCAGCAGCTTGCGGTAGCTGTCCAGGCGCCGCTCGGGCAGGGTGCCGCTCTCGACGGCGGCGAGGACCGCGCAGCCGGGTTCGGCGACGTGGGCGCAGTCGGCGAACCGGCAGTCGGCGGCCAGTTCCTCGATCTCCGCGAAGGTGTGGCCCAGACCGTCCTCGGCGTCCCACAGGCCGACGCCGCGCAGCCCGGGGGTGTCGATGAGGACGCCGCCGCCCCGCTCGGCGGGCAGGGGCAGCAGATTGCGCGTCGTGGTCGTGTGCCGTCCCTTGTGGTCGCGGTCGCGGACGGTTCGCACCGTCTGCGCGGCCCGGCCCAGCAGGGCGTTGGCCAGGGTGGACTTGCCGGCGCCGGACTGGCCGAGCAGCGCGGTGGTGCCGCCCGCGACGGCGGCGGCCAGCTCGTCGACGCCCTCACCGGTCTCGGCGCTGACGGCCAGCACGGGTACGCCGGGTGCCGATGTCGCGGCGTCGGCGAGCAGGTGCGACCGGGTGGTCTCGTCGGGTACGAGATCCGCCTTGGTCAGGACGAGCACCGGCTGGGCGCCGCTGCTCCAGGCCAGCGAGAGGAACCGCTCGATGCGGCCCAGGTCCACCTCGGCGGCGAGGGAGACGGCGATGAGGGCGTGCTCGACGTTGGCTGCCAGGACCTGGCCCTCCGAGCGCTTGGAGGAGGTGGAGCGCACGAACGCGGTACGGCGCGGCAGCAGCGCACGGACGTACGGCGGGTTCCCGGTCGCGTCGACGACGGCCCAGTCGCCGGTGCACACGACGCGCAGCGGGTCGCGCGGGACGACGAACTCGGTGTCGGCGCGGAGCGTGCCGAGCGGGGTGACCAGGTCGCACTGGCCGCGGTCGACGCGCACCACCCGGCCGGGCACCGGGTCGGGTCCCGCCGTGGCCGGCCGGGCGCAGGCATCGTCGTAGGCGGCTTCCCACGCGGTGTCCCAGCCGTAGGCGGCCAGTGCGGAGAAGTCACGCGGGCGCGGCGTGGCGGAGGAAGGCTGTGAAGACGGGTGTGAAGACGGGTGTGACAAGGGGGTTCCCTTTGCGAGGGTGGCCCCGGCGTGCGGAATCCGGACGGCTCAGCCGGTGGCCACGGAGGTGAACTGGACGGACCGGATGCGGGCAGCGCCCACCGTGACGGCAGCCATCGGTCACACCTCCGTTCGTCTCCCCTGGCGCGGCGGCCCGTCGCCGCCGCGCGTGATCGCCGTGACGATACCGCGCCCCCGCCGGGCGGCGCCACGCTTTTTCCCGGCCCTCGCGAACTGCCCCGACCGCCCGGTTCGCACGGGCACTTCCGCCTCTCCCGGCGGGCCGCCGGTTACGGCCGGCGGCGGGTGTCGGCGGTCGCGGCGGAGCCGTCCGGCCGGTCCGCCACATGGCCGGGGCCCGCCTCGTGGGCGCCGGTGCGCTGGTCCCCGATACCGGCACCGGTCCCGTTGCGGCCGGTCTCGCCGTGGTCCGCCCCACCGCTGCCGGCCTCATCGCGGTCCGTCTCGTGGCGGTCCCGGCCGCGGGGCCGCAGCAGCCGGCCGCGTACGTCGGAGGGCGGCAGGAACTTGGTCCAGCGCTCGGGGAACTCGGCGGGGGCGTCGGGCAGGTCGCCGTCCTCGTCGGCCTCCTCCCCGGCGCCCCGGCGGCGCCGGGCCGCGGCGGCGACGACCTGCTTGGCGGCCTCTTCGCGCAGCCGCTCGTTCGCCCGCCGGGCGGCGGCCGTCGCCACCGAGGGCCACACGTGGTCGATGGCCGCGTTGACGGCCGCGCCCACCAGCACGGCGAACGCCGAGACACCGATCCACAGCAGTACGGCGACGGGGGCCGCCAGCGAGCCGTAGATGGTGGGGCCCTCGACGGTGTTGGTCAGGTACAGCCGCAGCAGGAAGCTGCACACCACCCACATCACCAGGGCGACCAGCGCGCCGGGCACGTCCTCCCGCCAGGGGGAGCGCACGGGCACGGACACGTGGTAGAGCGTGGTGAGGAAGACGACGGACAGCAGCAGCACCACGGGCCAGTAGAACGCGCTGACCACCCACTCGGCCTGCGGGACGAGCCGCAGTGCCGCGTCCGGCCCTGCCACCATCAGCGGCAGCGCCACCGCGCCGATCACCAGGGCGATCAGATAGAGGAAGAACGCCAGCAGCCGGGTCTTGACGATGCCGCGCCGCCCGTCCAGCCCGTACATCACGGTGATGGTGTCGATGAAGACGTTCACGGCGCGGGAGCCCGACCACAGGGCGAGGGCGAAGCCGAGCGAGATGACGTCGGGGCCGCCGCCTCTGATCACGTCGTCGATGAGGGGCCGGGCGAGCTGGTCGACGCCCTTGTCGGACAGGACCGTGGCGGAGGCGTCCAGCGCGTTGCGGCGGAGCGTGTCGACGGTGTCGGCGCCGATCCAGTCGAGGTAGCCGAGGGAGCCGATCAGTCCGAGCAGCAGCGGCGGGATCGAGATGAGGGTGAAGAACGCGGCCTCGGCGGCCAGCCCGAGGACCCGGTACTCCATGCAGGAGTTGACGGTGTCCTTGAGCAGCAGCCACGCCATCCTCCGTTTGGGGACGTCGCGGTACTTCACCCGGGCCCGGCGGAACTGGCCGCGGGAGCGCCGCGGAGCCCACCAGGGCGCCCGTTCGCCGGTCTGCTCAGGGGTTTCGTCGACTGCACGCACCTCTTTAACGTATCTGTCATGCCACCCGCGACTCACACCGTGACCAATCAGCCGCCGCCGCTGACCGACTACGACGTCTTCACGACCGACTCCGCGCTGGTCGACGGCGTGGCACGGCACGTGACCCCGGAACGCGCCGAGGAGGTGCGGGACGAGCTGGCCGGCCTGGGACGCACGGCGGGCTCCGCGCAGGCCCAGGAGTGGGGCAGGCAGGCCAATGCGAACCCGCCCGTGCTGCGCACCCACGACCGGTTCGGGCACCGGATCGACGAGGTGGACTTCCATCCCGCCTGGCACCGCCTGCTGGAACAGGCGGTGGGTGCGGGGCTGACCGATCCGTGGTCCCGGCCCGACGGGCAGCTGCGGCGCAGCGCGGGCTTCTACCTGTGGTCACAGGTGGAGGCGGGGCACGGCTGCCCGGTCTCGATGACGCACGCGGCGGTGCCCGCACTGCGCAAGGAGCCCGCCCTGGCCGCCGTGTGGGAGCCGCTGCTGACCTCGCACACCTACGACCGGGGGCTGGAGCGGCCCGCGGAGGCCAAGCGCGGGGTCCTCGCCGGCATGGGGATGACGGAGAAGCAGGGCGGCAGCGACGTACGGGCGAACACCACCGAGGCCACGCCGCTGGCCGAGGACGACGCCTACACGCTGCTGGGCCACAAGTGGTTCTGCTCGGCGCCCATGTCGGACGTCTTCCTGGTGCTGGCGCAGACGCGTGGGGGCGCCTCCGGGCCGGCGGAAGAGGGAGGGCTGACCTGTTTCCTGGTGCCCAGGGTGCTGCCGGACGGCACCCGCAACAGCTTCCGCATCCAGCGGCTGAAGGACAAACTGGGCAACCGTTCCAACGCCTCCGCCGAGGTCGAGTTCGACGGCACCACCTGGGCCCGCAGGGTCGGCGAGGAGGGGCGCGGGGTGGCGACCATCATCGAGATGGTGGCCGCGACCCGGCTGGACTGCGTCACCGGCTCGGCCGCGCTGATGCGGCAGGCCGTCGCCCAGGCCACCCACCACGCGGCGCACCGTGCGGCGTTCGGCAGGCTGCTGGCCGACCAGCCGCTGATGCGCAACGTGCTGGCGGACCTGGCGCTGGAGTCGGAGGCGGCCACGACGCTGATGCTGCGGCTGGCGGCGGCCCACGACGCGGTGGCCGGCGGCGGTGAGCGGGCGGCGGCCGAGCGGGCGTTCCTGCGGCTGGCGCTGCCCGCCGCCAAGTACTGGGTGACCAAGCGGTGCGTGCCGCTGGTCGGCGAGGCGCTGGAGTGCCTGGGCGGCAACGGCTACGTCGAGGAGTCGCCCATGCCCACCCTGCTGCGCGAGTCGCCCCTCAACTCGCTGTGGGAGGGCTCGGGCAATGTGCAGGCGCTGGACGTGCTGCGGGCCCTCCAGCGCTCACCGGAGGCGCTGGACGCCTTCTTGAAGGAGATCGGGCGGGCACACGGCGCCGACCACCGGCTGGACGCCGCCGTCAAGGACGTGCTCACCCAGCTGTCCGACCTGGACGGCATCGAGACCCGCGCCCGGCGGCTGGTGGAACGGATGGCGCTGGTCCTCCAGGGCGCCCTGCTGGTGCGGTACGCGCCGCCCGCCGTCGCCGACGCGTTCTGCGCCTCGCGGCTGGGCGGCGACTGGGGCGCGGCGTTCGGCACGCTGCCCTCGGGGCTGGATCTGGCGGCGATCGTGGAGCGGGCCCGACCGGTGGGATGAGCGGGCCGGAGCTGGAGCGGCACACCTGGCCCGGCTCGCCCGGCGCCGGTGCGGGGCGCCTCCCCCGGCACCGGTGCGGGGCAGCTCCCCCCGCCCAGGTACGGGACGCCACCGGCACCGGTGCGGGTCAGTCCGCCGGCGCCGGGCCCAGCATGCGGTCGAGGGCCCGGCGGGTGCGGGCGGGGGCGGTGGCGTCCGCAAAGAGCTGGAGCTCCTGGTTGAGCGCCATGTAGAGACCGTGCAGTTCGAAGGCGAGCTGGTCGGGGTCCACGCCGGCCGGCAGCTCCCCCACGTCCACCGCGATCCGCAGATCGTTGACCAGCAGCCGTCTGCCGCGCAGCAGGAAACGGGCCACCGTGTCGTGGACGGGCCCGCCGCGCGCGTCGAACTCGACGGCGGCGGCGGTGAACAGACAGCCGCCGGGGAAGGCGGTGCGCTCCCGCTCCAGGTAGCGGATCCACGCCTCGCAGAACGCGCGCAGCCGGGTCAGTCCGGGCCGCAGTCCGGCGACCGGCTCCCACACCAGGCGGGTGAAGAGTCCGGAGGCGCCGTGCAGCGCGGCCAGTTGCAGGGCCTGCTTGGATCCGAAATGGCCGAGTACGCCCGCCTTGCTCATGCCGAGATCGGTGGCGAGCCGTCCGATGGTCAGCCCCTCCAGCCCCTCGACGGAACCGATGGCGACGCTGCGCTCGATGATCCGTTCCCGCGTCCTGCGGGCCTCGGCGGCTGACTTGCGTGGGCTCATGCGCCCATCGTAACGACCACTCCTCATTTAACTTCCGATCGGTCGGTTGCTATATTCCCGCCACGCCGCCGCACGGGCCCGCCCCGTGGCGGCACACCGTCGCCGCACCGCCCACCGAGGAGAGCGCACCGTGCCCGGAACCCGTATCGCCGCACTGGGACACCACCAACCCGACCGCGTCCTGACCAACGACGACCTCGCGGGCATGGTGGACACCAACGACGCGTGGATACGCCAGCGCACCGGGATCGCCACCCGGCGCATCGCCGCCGAGGACGAGACCGTCGCCGACATGGCGACGGCGGCGGCCGGAAAGGCGCTGGCCGCCGCCGGGCTGGACCCCGCCGACATCGGCATGGTCGTCGTCGCCACCTGCTCCGCCAGGGACCGCTGCCCCAGCACCGCCGCCCAGGTCGCCCGCCGCCTCGGCATCCCCTCCCCCGTCGCCTACGACCTCAACAACGGCTGCGCCGGCTTCTGCACCGCACTGGCCACCGCCGGGCACGCGGTGGCCGCCGGCGCCGCACGGCACGCGCTGGTCATCGGCGCCGAGAAGATGTCCGACGTCACCGACTGGACCGACCGCAGCACCTGCATCCTGCTGGCCGACGGCGCCGGCGCGGCCGTCGTCAGCGCCCAGCCCGAGGGCGAACCGGACGCGATCGGCCCCGTCGAATGGGGCTCCGACCCCGCACGCGGCGACATGGTGCGGCTGCTGGACGCCTGGCAGCCCCGCTTCGCCCAGGAAGGCCCCGCCGTCTTCCGCTGGGCCACCGCCGAACTGCCCGAACTCGCCCGCCGCGCCTGCCGGCGGGCCGGGCTGACGACCGGCGAACTGGCGGGTGTCGTCACCCACCAGGCCAACCTCCGCCTGATCGAGGCCGTACTGGGCCGCCTCGACCTCGCCGAGGACGTGGTGATCGGCCGGGACGTCGTCGACTCCGGCAACACCTCCGCGGCGTCCGTCCCGCTCGCCCTCTCCAAGCTGGTGGAACGCCGCGAGGTGGCCCCGGGGGCGCCCGTGCTGCTGCTCAGCTTCGGCGGCGGCATGTCGTGGGCCGGCCAGGTGGTGCGCTGCCCCTGACGGCCCCCCGCCGCCGCTGAACACCGTGCGCCCGGTGCCGGGCGGGGCCGCCCGTTCGGACGCCATGCGCCTGGTGCCGGGCGGGGCGGGGCCGCCCAGCAGGATGCCGGGCACCGTGCCGGGTGGGACCCGCCGACCGGATGCTGCTCCCCCCGTGCCGGATGGAACCCGTCCCCACCGAGACGGCTCCCCGCTGCCGGGCGACCCCGGCCGGACGCCGCCCCCGCTGCCGGGTGGGACCCGCCCGGCGCCCGTCCTCCGGCGGCTGGGACGATGAGGGCATGGACGTCACCCCCACCGGTAGCCCGGAGACCGCCGCCGGACCGCTCGTCTCGGCGGCGGCCGTCGTCGAGAACGGACGGCTGCTCGTGGTGAGCAAGACCGCCGCCCCCGGCCTGTTCTATCTGCCCGGCGGCAAACCGGAGCCGGGCGAGACCGCCCGCGAGGCGCTGGTCAGAGAACTCGGCGAGGAGCTGGGGGTGCGACCGCGCTCCCTCACCCCGCTCACCGAGATCCGGGCCACGGCGGCGCTGGAGGGCGTGCCGATGACGATGACGGTCTTCCGCGCGACGCTGGAGGGCCGGCCCGCCCCGGCCGCCGAGATCGCCGCGCTGCGCTGGACCGACGGCACCGGGCTCGATCTGGCCCCGGCCGTCCGCGACCACGTGCTGCCCCTGGTGCTCTGAAGGCGGGGACGGCCGCCACGCGGGCCCGTACGCGCGTCAGGCGAGCCGGCCCATCCGGTGCGGGGCCCGTTCACCTGCGGGCGGAGCAGCGGGCCCGCACCGAGCCGTGCCTGCGACCGCGCGGTCTGCTCGTCGGCCGGCATCTTCCGGCGCTCTGGCCTCCAGCGCCCCGCGCGCGATCGTGTCCGGGCCCGTCCTGCCCGCCTCGACTCCGGCCGTCCTGCCGCCCCGCGTGAGCCCCGGCCGCACCACCGGCTCCGCCCCCGCGAGCGCGGTGCTTCGCACCGAACGCGACCGCCTGGCCTCCCGCGTCCAGGGCGTGTCCCGCGCCCCGCACCGGCTCGACGGGCTGCTCGCCGCCGGCCGGCGCGGCGGACAGCGCGTGCCGGGGCGCGGCGGGTGCCGCGCCCCGGCGGGTGTTCAGCCCTCGGTGCCGCCCGTGGCCAGGTCCGCGGCCCATGGCGGGTTCGCTCCGCGTACGGAGACCACGGCGGCGGCCACCCGGGCGCCGAACTCCAGTGCGTCGGTGAGCTGTTGCCGCGTGAGGGCGTCGAGCCGGCCGCCCAACGCCCCGGCTCCGTGCAGGGCGTGCAGGAAGCCCGCCATGAAGGAGTCGCCCGCGCCGACCGTGTCCACGACCTCGGCCGGCGGCGCCGCCACCTGTACCTGTTCGCCGTCCAGCGAGGCCAGGACGCCCTTCGCGCCCAGGGTGACGACGACCAGCGGGGTGCCCGCCTTGTGGAACGCGTCGGCGGCCTCCTGGGGGGTGGCGCCGGGCCGCAGGTGGGCCAGGTCGTCGTCGGACAGGCGCAGGATGTCGGCGGCTGCGCACCACCGGGGCAGGGCCTCGCGGTAGACCTGGGGCGCCACCAGCAGCGGACGGACGTTCGGGTCCAGGGAGACCGTGGCCCGCTCGCGTATGCCGGCCAGCAGACGTTCCACGGCGGCGGCGCCGGGCTGCTGGACGAGGGCGAGCGAACCGGTGTGCAGGCAGGCCACCGGGCCGGCGGAGGCGGCGGCCAGTTCGTCGTCGGTCCACTGCCAGTCGGCGGTGTGCTGGGCGTGGAAGGAGTAGTCGGCGCTGCCGTCCTCGGCCAGGTCCGCGACGGCCAGGGTGCTGGGCTCGGCGGCGGCGACCGTGCGGCTCATGTCCACGCCGGAGCCGGTCAGATGGCCGGTGAACAGCCGCCCGAACACGTCGTGGGACAGCCGGCCCAGGAACCGGGTGGGCGTGCCGAGGCGCGCCAGCGCGACCGCGGTGTTGGCCGGGCCGCCGCCGGGGTGGACGTCCAGTGTGAGCGGCGTCGGCGCGCCGGCTGCCCGGTGCGTGGCGTCCTGCGGCGCGACGAACGCGTCGGCGACGCACTCGCCCAGCACGGCGACGGGGAGTTGTGCACTCATCTCGGCCCTTTCGTGTTCCGGTCGGTCCCGCGGTGCGAGGTCGCCCGCGCCGCGTACCGGCGCGGCCCCACACCGCAGACCGCCACCCTACGAACCCCCGCCCGGCTTCCGTCGGCCACGGCCCCGTCATGGGGGCGAAGATGGGCAAGCAGCGATGCCGTGGCTGGTCAAAAGGGGTACCGACCCGTGTGGGAGGGGACCACCGGCCGCCAATCGTCGGGCGCTGTGCGGGGATTGGCCGGCCGGGCGGGGGTCAGCGGGTCGCTGCGGGGGCGCGGTGGACGGCCGGAAGGCGGTCGGTGCGGGTGTGACGGTAGGCGTGGGTGGGTGCGGCGGTGGCCGGATCGACGGTGTAGGCGTCGACGACCACCTGGTGGGCGTTGATGGTCAGCAGCATGAAGCCGAGCGTGTCGTACGCCTCCCAGAACGCCTTGTTGGTGGGCTCGGGGGCACGGCCCTTGGTTTTGGCGGCGGCGCCGCACACGATCTGCTGGGTGCCCCGGTGGCCGTCGGCGGTGTCGAGGATCTGGAGCGTGTGGTCGTGGCCGGACAGCAGGAACTCGGCGCGGCCGACGACGACTTCCTCGTACAGCTTCTTGACGTGCTTGCCGCTGAGGTAGTCGCCGCAGGTGATGCCCTCGTACTCGCCGGCGTTGCGGTGGGTGCCGTTGTTGCGCAGCGGGTGGTGGGCGAAGACGAACTTCCAGCGGGCCCGGGAGGCGGCCGGCGACGCGTCCAGCCAGGCGCGCTGCCGGCGGACGAAGGGGCCGTCCCAGTAGTACTCGGGGTCGGTCTGGAGCACGTAGGAGGACAGCGGTGTGGTGTCCAGCGCGAAGAACTCGGCGACGGGTTCGGCGGCACCGTGGGGGACGGTCACCGAGTAGTAGCGGTCGGGCATGTACCAGCGGGCGGAGTGCCGGTGGTAGGCGACCTCGTGGTCGCCCCGGGAGGGTCTGCCGCCGCTGCCGGGGATGATGCCGCTGGTGTCGTGGTTGCCCAGCACCATGAGCCAGGGCACGTCGATACCGGTGTTGGGGCGTTCGAACTTGGTGCGGAACTCGTCGTCGGTGTCGCTCTCGGGGCCGTTCTCGTAGATGTTGTCTCCGAGCCCGATGGCCAGGTCCACGCCCTGGCGGGCGCACACCGTGCGGGCGGCGTCGGCGACGGCCCACTGGCCGTCCTCACCGGTGCCGGCGTCGCCGGTCAGCAGCACGGTGAGTTCCGTCTTGCCGGGTATCGGCAGTTTGGTGACGCCGTCCGCGCGGGCCGGCTGCGCCGCCGCGCCGCCCAGGACGACTGCGGCTCCCGCCCCGCCCGCCCCGGCGAGCACCGTCCGTCTGCTGACCGAGTCACCGGCCCCGTGCGTGGTCATGTGTGTCTCCGTGAAGGTCGCCGCGTCCGCCGGCCACACCATCCCGCGAAGGTGAAGATGGCATGTACACGGCGCAGCTAAGAGTGGGCGCGACGGCAACACCTGTCAACAGCCGCTCCCGCCCCGCGGCCGGAGGCAGACGGTCCCTCCCCGGCGGCACGGCTCTCGGCTCTCGGTCCTGGCAGCACGGCTCGTCCCGGCAGCGCGGCTCTCGTCCCCGGCAGCGCGGCTCTCGTTCCCGGCGACAGGGCTCTCGTTCCCGGCGGCACGGACCGGCCGGCGGCACGGACCGGCGCCGCGCTCAAGGACCCTCGGCGGGCTGCCCTTCCGTGACGCCCAGTTCCTGGGTGCCCACCACGGACAGCAGCTCCAGCTGCTCGGCCCCCCGGCTTCCGGGCGGCGCGGTGAACCACAGCAGACGCTGGCGTCCGTCCTCGCTGAGGAGGTTGTAGCAGTCGAGTTCGATGACGCCGAGCAGGGGATGGACGATCCTCTTGTGGTCCACGCGGCGCACCGCGACGTCATGGGTGTCCCACAGCGCCGCGAACTCCTCGCTGCGGCGGCGCAGCCCGGCGATCATCTTCGCGACCTCCGCGTCCCGGCCGCGCCGGGCGGCAGCCGCCTGGAGGTCGGCCACGAACACCCGGGAGTGGTACGCGTGGTCCTCGGGAGGGTAGATCTCGCGCGCCCGCGGGTCGGTGAACCAGCGGTGAACGAAGCTCGCCGCCGGCCCGCGGCCCATCGGTGAGCCGCCCAGCAGCGTGCGGGCCAGATCGTTCTCGACCAGGGTTTCGTGCAGATCGGTGATGACCCGCGCCGGGGTGTTGGACAGCCGGTCCAGCAGCCCGAGGAGCGCCGGCTGCACATGTGCCGACGGCCCGTGTGCCGACGGGGGAACCGGCCGTTCGGCCAGGTGGAACAGGTGGTCGCGCTCGTCGCCGTTCAGACGCAGGGCGCGGGCCAGGGCGGCCAGGGTCTGGGCCGAGGGCTGGACGCCGCTCTTCGCGCTGCCGCGTTCCAGCTCGGTGTAGTAGTCGGCCGACAGCCCGGCCAGCTGGGCGACCTCCTCACGGCGCAGCCCGGGGACGCGCCGGCGCGTCCCCGTGGGGAGACCGACCTCGGCGGGGCGGATGCGGTCGCGGCGTGTCCTGAGGAAGGCACCGAGTTCTGGGAGGTTCACCCCTCCATCGTCGCGCGCGCGCCGGGGCCGAGCCAGGGGGTGGCAACCCCTGGGTGGACACAGCCCTGGCTAGGGGTGTGGGACCGGCCGATCGTGGAGGCCGCAGCAGGGCGACGGCGAGGCCGCCGCCCGACCGGCAACCACCCAGGAGTCAGCGATGTCCCATCCCCCGTCCCCCGACCGGACCGCCGCCCCGGCCGGGTCCACCGCCGCACCCCGTGTCGCCATCGTCACCGGCGGCTCACGCGGCATCGGCCGCCGGACCGTCGGCCGGCTGGCCGCCGACGGATACGCCGTCGTGGTCGGCTACGCCGGCAACCGGGGCGAGGCCGAGGCCGCCGTCGAGGAGGCCGGCACCGCCGGTGGCCGGGCCGTCGCGGTACGCGCGGACGTCGCCGACGAACACGCGGTCGCGGCCCTGTTCGACACGGCCGAGGCGGAGTTCGGCGGTGTCGACGTCGTCGTGCACGCGGCGGGGCTGATGCGGCTGGCGCCCGTCGCCGAGCTGGACCTGGCCGTCCTGGACGAGGTGCACCGCACCAACATCCGCGGCACGTTCGTCGTCGCCCAGCAGGCCGCCCGCCGGGTACGCGGCGGCGGCGCGGTCCTGACGTTCTCGACGTCCGTGGTGGGGCTGGCCTTCCCGGGGTACGGCGCGTACGCCGCGAGCAAGGGCGCGGTCGAGGCGCTGACGCTGATCCTGGCCCGCGAGCTGCGGGGGCGGGATGTGACCGTCAACGCCGTCGCGCCAGGACCCACGGCCACCGATCTCTTCCTGGACGGCAAGGACGAGGAGACCATCGCCCGCCTGGCCGCCCAGCCCCCGCTGGAGCGGCTCGGCACCCCGGCCGACATCGCCGAGGTCGTCGCGTTCCTGGCCTCCCCGGACGGCCACTGGATCAACGGCCAGGTCGTCCGCGCCAACGGCGGCATCGTCTGAGCCCCCGGCAGCCCAGCCCACTCCCCGACCGACGAAAGGCGCTGTAATGACGAACGACGAGCCCGGCAAGCACGGCGAGTCCGGGAAGGTCGTCCTGGTCACCGGGGCCTCCAGCGGCATCGGTGCGCTGTCCGTACGTGCTCTGGCCCGCGCCGGGCACACCGTGTACGCGGGCATCCGCCGGACCGCGACCCGCAACGCGCCCGCGGTGGCCGAGCTGACGCGCCACGCCACCGAGCACCGGCTCGATGTGCACGCTGTCGAACTGGACGTCACCGTGCAGGACTCCGTCGACGCGGCGGTCGGCCGGATCGTCGCCGAGCGCGGCCGGCTGGACGTGCTCGTGCACAACGCCGGGCACATGGTGCTGGGCGCCGCCGAGGCGTTCACCCCCCGAGCAGCTGGCGGATCTGTACGACGTGAACGTCCTGGGCACCCAGCGCGTCAACCGCGCCGCCCTGCCGCAGCTGCGTGAGCAGGGTTCGGGGCTGCTGGTGTGGATCGGCAGCTCCAGCACCCGCGGCGGCTGTCCCCCGTTCCTGGGCCCGTACTTCGCCGCGAAGGCCGCGATGGACGCCCTCGCCGTCAGCTACGCGGCCGAGGTGCTCCCGTTCGGCATCGACACCGCGATCGTGGTGCCCGGCGCGTTCACCACCGGCACCAACCACTTCACCAACGCGGGCGCCCCCGCCGACAGCGGCCGTGCGGAAGCCTACGAGCGGCGGCACCACCCGCTGCTGGACGAGCTGGGCGAACGCCTGGCCGCGCTCGTCCCCGCTCACGCCGAGGTGGCCGAGGTCGCCGAAGCCGTGGTGCGTCTGGTCGCGATGGAGCACGGCACCCGGCCGCTGCGCACCCACACGGACCCCAGCCGGGACGGCAGCGAAGTGGTCTCCGCGGTCGCCGACCGCCTCCGCGCCGACTTCTTCCGCCGTATCGGACTGGACAGCCTGCTCACCGCGGGCAGCTCCCTGTAACACCCCCACCCCGAGAGACCGAGAAAAGGAACGACCAGCCATGCCTTTCGCCAACTTCAAGGTCCCCGAGAAGACCCTCACCACGAAGCAGAAGGAAAAGATCGTCACCCGCACCACCGAGCTGTTCGTCGAGATCTACGGCGAGCGTGCCCGCGCCAACACCATGGTCCTGGTCGAAGACGTCACCGACGGCGGCTGGGGCATCTCCGGCAACGTGCTGACCCTCGCCATGCTCGGGCAGGCGACGGAGGAGGCGACGGAGGACGGCAGCGGCGCGGCCGGCGCCGCCTGACCGCGCCGGGCCGCCCATCCGCTGAGTCGGGTTCCGGACAGCGCCGGGAAACCGCGCCCGGCCGGACAGCACCGTGAGACCGGGGGCCGCCGCCCACAACGGCGGCCTCCGGTCCGCTTCCCGGCTCCCCGGCTCCCCGGCTCCCCGGGAAGATGCCGCGGCGCGGCGGGCGGGCGAGCATGGGAGGGGCCGTGGGAGGGACCATGGGAGCCAGGAGGTGGCACACATGGCGGCGACAGCGAAGCGTGTCCGGGTGACGGGGCAGGTCCAAGGGGTGTTCTTCCGCGACACCTGCCGGGGGAAGGCCGCCGAGCAGGGTGTGTCCGGATGGGTGCGCAACCTCACCGACGGCGGCGTCGAAGCGCACTTCGAGGGCGACCCGCAGGCCGTGGAAGCCCTCGTTGGAGTGGGCCCGCGAAGGGCCCGCCGCAGCGGTCGTCGAAAGCGTCGAGGTCACCGAGCCCGAGCCGCAGGGACACAGCATGTTCCAGGTGCGGGACACCGCCTTGCCCGGCACGGACTGATGACCGCGCCGCAGCGGACCACCGGCGGCCCTCATCTGAAGGTGCACGTGCCCGAGGAGCTGCGGCTCTTCCTGCCGTCCCGGCTGCGCACCCGGGCGGACCGCGCGGGGGGCGAGGGCCTGGACCACCCCTATGACGGCACCTCGTCGCTGGGCCACGTCGTCCAGTCGCTCGGCGTCCCGCTCACAGAGGTGTCGCGGCTGCGGGTGGACGGCACCGAGGTGCCCGCCGCGCACCGGCCCGCCGACGGCGCGCACATCGGCCTCGTCCCCGTGCCGCGCCCCCAGCCGCTGCCGCCCGGCTCGCCGTGCCCGCCCCGCTTCCTGCTCGACGTGCACCTGGGCGCCCTGGCCCGGCGGCTGCGGCTGCTCGGCGTCGACACGGCCTACCGCAACGACGCGCACGACGCGGAACTGGTGGACCGGGCCAACGCCGAACGGCGCATCCTGCTGACCCGCGACCGGGGCCTGCTGCGGCGGCGGACGCTGTGGCTGGGCGCCTACGTGCACGGCGACGCCCCCGACCGGCAGACCGCCGACGTGCTGTCCCGCTTCGACCCCCCGCTGGCCCCCTGGACCCGCTGCCCCGCCTGCAACGGACCGCTGGAGCCGGTCGCCAAGGAGGAGATCGCCGACCGGCTGCCGCCCGGCACCCGCCGCACCTACGACACCTTCACCCGTTGCGGCCACTGCGCCCGCCTCTACTGGCCGGGCGCCCACCACCGCCGTCTGGCGGCCCGCGTCGCCGCGGCGCGCGGCACGGACGGCCGCCACCCGTCCTGACCGGCACCGCACCCGGCCCGGCACAATGCGGCGCATGAGCGAGCGCTACGAAGTCGTCGTCACCTGCTTCCTCGACGACGACACCCCCGCCCACGTGCTGGAGACCCTGCGCGGGCACCTGGGCGACGCGGCCGGCGGCTCCGGGCCTGCGGCGCCCGAAGCGGACCCCTGGCCGCTGCTGGAACCGGACCCGGGCAGCGACCTGCCCGGCGGCGAGGCCGGCGCGCTCGCCCGGCGGACCGGCACGCCTGGGGGCTCTTCAGCCGCACCCACTGGCACGAGGACGATCTGGGCCACCTCGACGCCCTGCTGGGCCTGCTGGCGCCGCACGTGGCC
This sequence comes from Streptomyces albus subsp. albus, assembly GCF_000725885.1. Classification (GTDB taxonomy): domain Bacteria; phylum Actinomycetota; class Actinomycetes; order Streptomycetales; family Streptomycetaceae; genus Streptomyces; species Streptomyces albus. The sequence goes on from NZ_JODR01000002.1 coordinate 117,831, forward strand.
GAGCCGGGGTACGGCGGGCACATCCGGGCGACCACCGCCGGGCCCGGTGAACCGGCGGCCCTGCCCGCGCCCATCACCTTCGCCGGTGGCGGCTACTCCGTCTCCTGGCCCGCGGACGGTTCCGCGGCGGGCCCGAACCGCGCCACGTAGCGGCGCTGCCAGGGGGTCTCCACCGCCCGCCGCGCATAGTGCTCGCGGACGTAGGCGACGGCCTCGGCGGGCGGTACCCCGTCCAGTACGGCCAGACAGGCCAGTGCCGTCCCCGTACGGCCGAGGCCGCCGCCGCAGGCGACCTCCACCCGTTCACCGGCCGCCCGCTCCCACACCTGGTGCAGTGCCCGGCGGGCGGCGGCCCGGTCGGCGGGCAGCCGGAAGTCGGGCCAGCGCAGCCAGCGGTGCTCCCAGGCGACGGGGGACGGTTCGCGTCCCAGCAGATAGAGGCCGAACTGCGGCTCGGGGCCCGGCGGCAGCGGACGGCGCAGCCCCCGTCCGCGCACCAGCCGGCCGGAGGGCAGGCGGAGCACGCCCGCGGCCCCGGGATCCCAGGTGGTGGTCATGGCGCGAGCCTAGCCAGCCGGACACCCGGCGTGGTCCCGGTCCGGTGGATCCGCCGTACGGGCCCCCGCCGCGCTCGCGTCCCCGCCCCACGCACCGGGAGCGCCGCCCCGCCTCCCCCGTGCGGCGTCCCCGGGCGGCGGCGCCGGCGCCGCGGAGCGACAATCGGCGGGACGGTCGCCCCCGTCCCGGCCCTCACGGCGCGGAGTGGGAGGCGGGGCTTCCCGGCGAAGGGCGTGGGTGAGGATGAGCAGCGAGCTGGGGGTCTTCGTGGAGCGGGACGGTCAGCCCGCGGTACGGCTGGAGCGCCCGTTCCCGGTACCGGCGGGGCGGGTGTGGCAGGCGCTGACGGAACCGGCGGAGCTGGCCGCGTGGTTCCCGTCGCCGACCGTCGCCATGGAGCAGACCGTGGGCGGGCGGATCGAGTTCGCGGGCGACCCGTACGCGGACGACGGCTTCGGCACGGTGCTGGAGTTCGACCCGCCGCACCGGCTCGGCTACACCTGGGGCGGTGACGAGCTGCTCTTCGAGCTGGGGCCGCGCGGTGAGGGCTGTCTGCTGGCCCTCACCGACGTGCTGGAGGAGCGGGACGCCGCCGCCCGCAACGCGGCGGGCTGGGACGTGTGCCTCGGCGAGCTGGAGAAGCTGCTGACCGGCGGCGCCCCGACGGGTCCGCACGGCGAGGCGGCCGGCGACTGGCGGGCCCGTTACGACGCCTATGTGGCCGCCGGGATGCCCTCCGGCGCTCCCGTTCCCGAGGGCGGCGACCCCGGCTGACGGACGCCGGGCCACCGGCTCCCTCCCCTGCCGCCGCCCGTCAGCGCCAGCGGCGGCGGGCCACCAGCAGCGTCCAGCAGGTGAGCGCGGCGCACAGGGCGGCGCCGGTGGCGAAGACCACGGTGTGCCGGCCCTCCTGGAGGAGGGAGGTGGTGACGGCCACCGTCGCGGAGCTGGCCAGTATGGCGGCGGCGGAGAAGAGGGAGGCCGCGCGGGCCCGGGCGGAGGGCGGGAAGAGGCGTGGCAGCCACGTCTGGAGCGTGGTGTGCAGATAGCCCCAGGCGGTGCCCAGCAGGGCGGCGCAGACCATCAGCACGGCGGCGCCCGGCACCAGGGCGGCCAGCACGGCGCCTCCCGCGCCGAGGGTCCCGCCGGTGGCCAGCAGCCGTGCGGGCCGCCACAGACGCGCGTGCCGGCGCAGTACGAGGGTGCTGCCGAGCACGCCGAGGGCGTAGCTGACCAGGACGGCGGAGGTGGCGGTCGCGGCGCCGGTGGTGGCCAGGGCGGGGGCGAGGAGGGAGGGGAGGCCGAGCATGACGGTGCCTTCGGCGGCGCCCAGGCCGAGCACCGTGGCGTACGCGTACGCGGCGGGCAGCGGTGCCGGGTCGGGCCGCGCCCGGGTCGCGGGGAGCGGTTCCGGGCCCGGTCCGGAGGCGGGGGCGCGTCCGCGGGCAGGCGGCGCGGCAGGCAGCGGGTGGGGGCAGACGGCGCCGATGCGCCATACCGTCACCACGGTGAGCAGGGCGATCACGGCGAAGGCGGGGCGCCAGGAGCCGATGCTCAGCGCCGTGTCGGCGAGCAGCGGGGAGGCCAGGGCGCTGGCCGCGGTGACGGTGGTGAGGGCGGCGAACGCGCGCTGCCGGGCGGGTGCCGGGCGCAGCGTCTCGAAGTAGAGGGAGACGGAGGGCGTGACGGTGGCGAAGCCGGCGCCGGCCGCGGTGCGCAGGGCGACCCACCAGCCGGGCCCGGGGCACAGGGCGGAGCCCACCGAAGCGGCGGCGGCGACGACCAGGCCGGTGCGCAGACTGCATCCGGGCCCGTACCGGTCCGCCAGCCAGCCCCACAGCGGCAGCGCGAGCCCCTGGCCGAGCGAGTAGGCGGCCACCCCCGTGGTGACGGTGGCGATGTCGGTGTGCCAGGCGGCGGCGAGGGCGACGAGCAGGGGGGCGCACAGATGCCAGTCGGCGTTGCCGAGGGCCGCGGCCCAGCGGAGTGCGGACATGAGGTGCCCCCTTCTGCCGGCCGGTGGGACGGCGGTTTCCCGTACCTCCGCACAGCAGTAGAGAATATGGAGCTTTTTTCGAAGAAGTGGGCGTTCAGGGGAATTAGACCCTTTTCAGGGACAGCCGCTCCACGGGGCACGGGGCGGACTCCGTGCGCGCGTGGGCGTTTCGGGGTGGCCGTCCGGTGGCCGTAGGGTCGGCACCACCGGCGTCCGGACGCCCCCGGACCGGCCGGGCGGAACGAGACGACGAGCACGGACACAGACGCGATCGGACACGGTCGGACACGGACGGAAAGGCGGGAGCGGCGTGCGCGAGGAGTTCGGTGACGCGGGGGGCCGGTGGCGCGGCGGCGGGCGGCCGTACGGGCGCGGCGGCCACGCGGGCGGCCGGGGCGGGCCGCGCGGGGGTCATCGTCCGCGCGGGCGCGGCGGACCGTCGTGGGAGCACACCGGGCGCCCGGGGCACGAGGAGCACTCGGGGCGCGGCCCGCGCACCGGGCTGGCGGACCAACTGCGGTCCCTGGAGGGGGCCCAGTACGGCCGGTACAAGTCCCTGGTCGGCCGGTGGGAGCTGCCGGGCGGCGGAACGCTGGAGCTGGTGCGCGCGCAGTCGGACCCGTACGCGCCGCCGGCCCGGGTAGCCGTGCACGTCCCCGGCCGGCTGGCCGGGCTGCCCGGCGAACTGTGGGACACGGCGACCCGGCGGCGGGCCCTGGCCTCCTACCTGGTGCGGCAGGCCGCGCGGGAGTTGCGCGGCGAGAAGGCGCTGCGGGTGGACGCGGGCGGCCAGGAGGTGCTGGAGCGCAGTTCCTGCACGGTCAGCGGTGACGACGGCGCGGTGACCCTGCGGCTGGGCGTGGCCCTGCCCGGGCACGGGCGGCGGATCGACGGGTACGAGGCCGAGCGGCTGCTGTGCCAGGTGCTGCCGCGTGCCGCCGAAGCGGCCCTGCGCCACGAGGCGTTGGACGCGCGGGAGGTGCGCCGCTTCGTGGAGACGGTCGAGGACTCGGTGGCGCTGCGGGAGGCGCTGCCGGGGCTGGGCCTGGTGGCGTTCGTGGCCGACGGCGCCGTGCTGCCGCGCCGCAGCGGCGTGGACGACCGGCCGGCGGCCGGCGCCGGGGTGGTGCCGTTCGCCTCTCCCGGACAGTTGCGGGTGACGGTCGAGTTGCCGCACGCCGGCGCGGTCACCGGCATGGGCGTCCCGGAGGGGGTCAACCTCGTGGTGGGCGGCGGCTTCCACGGGAAGTCCACCTTGCTGCGGGCGCTGGAGACGGGCATCTGGGACCATGTGCCGGGCGACGGGCGCGAACTGGTCGTCTCACGCCATGAGACGGTGAAACTGCGCGCCGAGGACGGCCGGCGGGTGGAGCGGGTCGATGTGCACGCGTTCGTGGACCATCTGCCGGACGGGTCGGACACCGCGGACTTCTCCACCGAGAACGCCTCGGGCTCCACGTCGCAGGCCGCCGCCCTGTGCGAGGCCGTCGAGGTGGGGGCGCGGGTGCTGCTGATCGACGAGGACACCGCGGCGACGAATCTCATGATCCGGGACGCGCGGATGCAGGCCCTGGTCGCCAAGGACCGCGAGCCGCTGACCCCGCTGGTGGACACCATCCGTTCCCTGCACCGCGACCACGGCGTCTCCACCGTGCTGGTAATGGGCGGCTCCGGCGACTATCTGGAGGTCGCCGACCGGGTGGTGATGATGGACGCCTACCGGCCCTTTGACGTGACCGCGCGGGCGCACGAGATCGCGGCGGTGCCCACGGGGCGGCACGCCGAGGCGGAGTCGTTCCCCGGCGTGGTGCCGCGGGTGCCGGATCCGGCGTCGCTGGACGCGCAGGTGCGCGGGCGCTCCCGCATCCGGGCCCGCGGTGAGGACGTGCTCTCCTTCGGGGACCACGAGGTGGATCTGCGCGCCGTCGAGCAGATCGCCGATCCGCGGCAGGTCACCGGTATCGGCCTGGCCCTCGAACTGATGGTGCGGCGCGGCTTCCTGGACGGCAGGCGGACGCTCGCCGAGGCGCTGGACCTGTTGGACGAGGTGCTGGCGGAGGGGGCGACCGGGCCGCTGCTGACCGTGCGGGACGAGGACTTCGCCGTACCCCGCCGGTTCGAGACGGCCGCCGCCGTCAACCGCGTACGGGGGCTGCGGATGCTCCGCTGAGCCGCCCATGATTGGGTGTCGTCCATGAGTGCGACCGTCACCGTCACCACGTGGTACCTGGAGCAGACCTCACCGAGTGATCTGGTGCCCGCGCGGGTGCCCGACGAGGGTGCGGGTGTCACCGTGGCCCGCGCCGAGGTGCCCAGCCCTGAGCTGAACCGGTTCCTGTACGCCTCGGTGGGCGCGGACAACACATGGGTGGACCGGCTGCCGTGGCCGTACGCCCGGTGGCGGGACTTCCTGGACCGGCCCGGGGTCGAGACGTGGGTCGCCTACGAACGGGGCACGCCCGCCGGGTACATCGAGCTGGACGGGGCGAGTGTGCCGGGCGAGGTGGAGGTCAGCTCCTTCGGGCTGCTGCCGGCCTTCCGCGGCCGGGGTATCGGCGGCCATCTGCTGTCCTTCGGTGTCGCCCGGGCCTGGGACCTGGCCGGCCGCTGGGCGGACCGTCCGGAGACCGGCCGGGTGTGGCTGCACACCTGCTCGCGCGACGGCCGGCACGCCCGCGCCAACTACGAGCGGCGTGGTTTCCGCGTCTACCGCACCGAGACCGCCGACGAGCCGGCCGTGCCGCAGCCGGGCCCCTGGCCGGGGGCCTGAACCCCCGGACCCACGAGCCGGACCCCTGGCCGGGGGGCTTGACCCCCCGGTCCCGCCCTCAGTCTCCGGCCCGCCCTCGCGCACCGCGCTCATCTCATCATTCGAAACGCTTTTGTCCGCCATGCAGACAACAGTGGACTGGCATCAGACGGCCGTGCAACGCTTCCGTCATGTCTCGCGCCGGAATCGCCTTGGTGAGTCGACGTCACGTCGACCTCGCTCGCGTGTCCAGCGCCATCTGTCCGGCGAGCTGACAGTCACAGCACCGCCGTTCTGACACTTCTCCCCTGACGCCGTCCCGGCACCACCGCACCGGATCCGCCGCCCCCACCGTCGCGGGCGCAGCATCGTGACCGGTGTCGTATGCCCTGCGTACAGGCGGTTTCACCGTACGGTGAGCACCGTTCGGGCCGAACCGCCCCGACCGCCGAGCCCGCTCGCACCCGACCTGTGTGTGCCCGCGTCCCCTGCCCGAAGGATCTCAGCCATGGCCGACACCTCCGAGCGCCCCCCAGCCCCCGCCCGCCGCAAGACGGGACGCCACCGCGGCGAAGGGCAGTGGGCCGCTGGTCACTTCACGCCGCTCAACGGCAACGAGCAGACCAAGAAGGACGACGACGGTCTCAATGTGCGGACACGCATTGAGACGATCTACGCCCACCGCGGCTTCCAGTCCATCGACGGCTCCGATCTGCGCGGCCGGATGCGCTGGTGGGGCCTCTACACCCAGCGCAAGCCCGGGATCAGCGGCGGCAAGACCGCCGTCCTGGCGCCGGAGGAGCTGGACGACGAGTACTTCATGCTGCGGGTCCGCATCGACGGCGGTCGGCTGACCACCGGGCAGCTGCGCGTCATCGGCGACGTCTCCCAGGAGTTCGCCCGCGGCACCGCCGACATCACCGACCGGCAGAACATCCAGTTCCACTGGATCCGCATCGAGGACATGCCCGAGATCTGGCGGCGGCTGGAGGGTGTGGGGCTGTCCACCACCGAGGCGTGCGGCGACACCCCCCGCGTCATCCTCGGCTCGCCCGTCGCCGGGATCGCCGAGGACGAGATCATCGACGGCACCCCGGCCATCGAGGAGATCAACCGCCGCGTCGTGGGCAACCCGGCCTATTCGAACCTGCCCCGCAAGTTCAAGACGGCCGTCTCCGGATCGCCGCTGCTGGATGTCGCACACGAGATCAACGACGTGGCGTTCGTCGGCGTCGAACACCCCGAGCACGGGCCCGGCTTCGACGTATGGGTGGGCGGTGCGCTGTCCACCAACCCCAAACTGGGCGTACGGCTGGGCGCGTGGGTACCGCTGGAGGAGGTCGCCGACGTCCACGAGGGCGTCACCGGCATCTTCCGCGACTACGGCTACCGGCGGCTGCGCAACCGGGCCCGGCTGAAGTTCCTGATCGCCGACTGGGGCGCGGAGAAGTTCCGGCAGGTGCTGGAGGACGAGTACCTGGGCCGCAAGCTGCTCGACGGCCCCCCGCCGCAGCAGCCGCCGCAGCAGTGGCGCGACCACATCGGCGTCCACCGGCAGAAGGACGGCCGCTACTACGTCGGTTTCGCCCCGCGCGTGGGCCGCGTGGACGGCGCGACCCTCAGCAAGATCGCCGACCTGGCGGAGGCCCACGGCTCCGGCCGGGTGCGCACCACCGTCGAGCAGAAGATGATCGTGCTCGACGTCGAGGAGGACCAGGTGCAGTCGCTGGCCGAGGGCCTGGAGGCGCTCGACCTGACCACCCGGCCCTCCGTCTTCCGGCGCGGCACCATGGCGTGCACCGGTATCGAGTTCTGCAAGCTGGCCATCGTGGAGACCAAGGGCCGCGGCTCCTGGCTCATCGACGAACTGGAGCGTCGGCTGCCCGACTTCGACCAGCCCGTCACCATCAACCTCAACGGCTGCCCCAACTCCTGCGCCCGTATCCAGGTCGCCGACATCGGACTGAAGGGGCAGCTGGTCACCGACGCGGACGGCAACCAGGTGGAGGGCTTCCAGGTGCACCTGGGCGGCTCGCTCGGCCTGGAGCCGGGCTTCGGCCGCAAGGTCCGCGGGCTGAAGGTGACCGCCGACGACCTTCCCGACTACATCGAACGTGTGCTGCGGGCCTTCCAGGCGCAGCGCGAGGACGGCGAGCGGTTCGCCCAGTGGGCGGCGCGCGCCGACGAGAGTGATCTCAAGTGAGCCGAGCGGACGGAGACTTCCGGTGAGCGAGCGCGCCGCACCGTTCCACTGCCCCTACTGCGGCGACGAGGACCTGCGCCCCAGCGAGGAGCCGACGGCCCCCGGACAGGGCGCGGCCTGGGAGTGCGCCGCGTGCAACCGGGCCTTCCGGCTGAAATTCCTCGGGCTGCTGGCCTCCGGGCTGCGGTCGGCACACGGAGAGGACCCCACCCCATGAGCACCGCACACATAGCGGAGCAGCGCTCTCCCGAAGAGCTCAGGTCGCTGGCCGAACAGGCGGGCCGGGACTTCGAGGAGGCGGACGCGCTGGACGTGCTGCGCTGGGCCGCCGGCACGTTCGGGCACCGCTTCTGCGTCACCTCCTCCATGGAGGACGCCGTCGTCGCCCACCTGGCCTCGCGCGTCTTCCCCGGTGTCCGTGTCGTCTTCCTCGACACCGGCTACCACTTCCCCGAGACCATCGGCACCCGGGACGCCGTCGAGGCCGTCATGGACGTGGAGGTCATCACCCTCACGCCCCGTCAGTCGGTGGAGCAGCAGGACGCCCAGTACGGGCCGCGGCTCCACGACCGCGACCCGGACCTGTGCTGTGCGCTGCGCAAGGTGCAGCCGCTGGAGGAAGGGCTGCGCGGCTACGACGCCTGGGCGACCGGGCTGCGCCGCGACGAGTCGCCCACCCGCGCGCACACCCCCGTCGTCGGCTGGGACGAGAAGCGGCAGAAGGTCAAGGTCTCCCCCATCGCCCGGTGGACCCAGCAGGACGTGGACCGCTACATCGCCGAGAGAGGCGTACTGACCAACCCGCTGCTGACCGACGGCTACGCCTCCATCGGCTGCGCCCCCTGCACCCGCCGGGTGCTGGCCGGCGAGGACGCCCGCGCCGGCCGGTGGGCGGGACGCGGCAAGACCGAGTGCGGGCTGCACGGATGACGGCCGGAGGGACGATGCGAACGGAAGGGACGATGGGGAACCGCGGCGCCACCGTGTGGCTGACCGGACTGCCGAGCGCCGGCAAGACCACCCTCGCCAAGGCGCTGGCCGAACGGCTGCGCGGCGCGGGCCGGCGCACCGAGGTGCTGGACGGCGACGAGATCCGCACCTTCCTGACCGCGGGGCTGGGCTTCTCCCGCACGGACCGCGACACCAACGTCCAGCGCATCGGCTTCGTCGCCGAACTGCTCGCCTCGCACGGGGTGCTGGTGCTGGTGCCGGTCATCGCACCGTACGCCGACAGCCGCGAGGCCGTCCGCAAACGGCACGAGGCCGAGGGCACCGCCTATCTGGAGGTGCACGTCGCCACCCCGCTGGACGTGTGCTCCGAACGGGACGTCAAGGGCCTGTACGCCAGGCAGGCGGCGGGCGAACTGACCGGGCTGACGGGCGTCGACGACCCCTACGAGGTGCCCGAGGCCCCGGACCTGCGCCTTGAGACCCAGGGCCGCACCGTCGAGGAGTCGGCCGGGGCGCTGCACACGCTGCTGACGGAGAGGGGACTGCTTTGACCACGGCGGTGACCGCACAGGAGGAGACCGACAGCCCGTTCGCGCTCACGCACCTGGACGCGCTGGAGTCGGAGGCGGTGCACATCTTCCGGGAGGTGGCCGGCGAGTTCGAGCGCCCGGTGATCCTCTTCTCCGGGGGCAAGGACTCCATCGTCATGCTGCACCTGGCGCTCAAGGCGTTCGCGCCGGCGCCGCTGCCGTTCGGGCTGCTGCACGTGGACACCGGCCACAACTTCCCCGAGGTGCTGGACTTCCGGGACCGCACGGTGGCCGAGCACGGGCTGCGGCTGCACGTGGCCTCGGTGCAGGACTACATCGACAACGGCACGCTGCGCGAGCGGCCCGACGGCACCCGCAACCCGTTGCAGACGGTGCCGCTGCTGGAGGCGATCTCCGCCAACCGGTTCGACGCCGTCTTCGGCGGCGGGCGCCGCGACGAGGAGAAGGCGCGCGCCAAGGAGCGGGTGTTCTCGCTGCGGGACGAGTTCGGCGGCTGGGACCCGCGCCGGCAGCGCCCCGAGCTGTGGCAGCTGTACAACGGACGGCACGCGCCCGGCGAGCACGTCCGCGTCTTCCCGCTGTCCAACTGGACCGAGCTGGACGTATGGCAGTACATCGCCCGGGAGAAGATCGAGTTGCCCGCCATCTACTACGCGCACGAGCGTGAGGTCTTCTCCCGCTCCGGCATGTGGCTGGCCCCCGGCGACTGGGGCGGCCCCAAGGACGGCGAGCGGGTGGAGCGGCGTCTGGTGCGGTACCGCACCGTCGGCGACATGTCCTGCACCGGCGCCGTGGACTCGGACGCCGACACGGTGGAGAAGGTCATCGCCGAGATCGCCGTCTCCCGGCTGACGGAGCGGGGCGCGACCCGGGCCGACGACAAGCTCTCCGAGGCCGCGATGGAAGACCGCAAGCGGGAAGGCTACTTCTGACGATGACCGACACCCTTCGTCCCGACGGTCCGGCCACCGCGGCGACGGCCACCACCTCGCTGCTGCGCTTCGCCACCGCGGGCAGCGTGGACGACGGCAAGTCCACCCTCGTCGGCCGGCTGCTGCACGACTCCAAGTCCGTGCTGAGCGACCAGCTGGAGGCCGTCTCCCGCGCCTCGCAGGAACGCGGCCAGCAGGCCCCCGACCTGGCGCTGCTCACCGACGGGCTGCGGGCCGAACGCGAGCAGGGCATCACCATCGACGTGGCCTACCGCTACTTCGCCACGCCGCGGCGCCGGTTCATCCTGGCCGACACCCCCGGGCACGTGCAGTACACCCGCAACATGGTCACCGGTGCCTCCACCGCCGAGCTGGCCGTCGTCCTGGTGGACGCCCGCAACGGCGTGGTGGAGCAGACCCGCCGGCACGCCGCCGTCGCCGCCCTGCTGCGGGTCCCGCACGTGGTGCTGGCCGTCAACAAGATGGACCTGGCCGGCTACCGGGAGGACGTCTTCGCCCGGATCGCCGACGAGTTCACCGCGTACGCCACCTCCCTGGGCGTGCCGGAGGTGACCGCCATCCCCATCTCCGCGCTGGAGGGGGACAACGTGGTGACGCCCTCCGCGCACATGGACTGGTACAGCGGCCCCACCGTGCTCGAACACCTGGAGACGGTGCCGGTCACCCACGACCCGACCGACGACGCGGCCCGCTTCCCCGTCCAGTACGTCATCCGGCCGCGCACCCCCGAGCACCCCGACTACCGCGGCTACGCCGGGCAGATCGCCTCCGGGGTGCTGCGCGTCGGCGACCGGGTCACCGTCCACCCCTCCGGGCGCACCACCACGATCGAGGCCATCGACGCGCTCGGCCAGGCCGTGGACGTGGCGTGGGCGCCCCAGTCGGTGACCCTGCTGCTCGCCGACGACCTGGACGTCTCGCGCGGCGACGTGATCGCCCCGGCCGACGCCGCGCTGCGGCCCGGCCGGGACGTGACGGCGACGGTCTGCCACCTCCACGACCGCCCGCTGCGGCCGGGGGACCGGGTGCTGCTCAAGCACGCCACCCGCACCGTCAAGGCCCTGGTCAAACAGATCCCCTCGCGGCTGACGCTCGACGACCTGTCCCAGCACCCGGAACCGGGCGAACTGGCGGCCAACGACATCGGCCGCGTGGTGCTGCGCACCGCCGAGCCGCTGCCCGTCGACGCGTACGCGCACTCCCGCCGCACCGGCTCCTTCCTCCTCATCGACCCCGCCGACGGCACCACCCTGACCGCCGGTATGGCCGGTGAGGCGTTCGCCGACGCGACGGCGCGGCCGGCCCCGGCCCCGGCCCCGGACGACGACGGCTGGGACTTCTGACCCATGGGCATCCCGGGAGAGGTCTTCTCGACCTTCGACCAGACCGGTGGCCGCATCGGCAGCGGCGCACGCGGCAGCGGCCAGGGCGGAGTGGGGCGATGTGCGCGGTGACGTGCGCCCGTCCGCACGCCGCCCCGCCGTCCGCACACCGCCGCTTCCCTCCCGAGAGGACCCTCCCGTGCCCCGCACCCGCCGCCCGCTGCCGACCCGACGCCCCCGCGCGCTGACCGCTCTCGTCGCCCTCCCGGCCCTGCTGCTGGCCGCCGGGTGCGGCTACGGCTCCAAGGCCGTCGACAACGACGGCCCGAAGACCGTGGGGGGCAAGAAGGTGGACGGTCTGGACGAGGTGAAGCTCGGCTACTTCCCCAACGTCACCCACGCCACCCCGCTGGTCGGCCTCCGCTCCGGCGGGCAGATCCCCCGCGAACTGGGCGGGACGAAGGTCCGCACGCAGGTCTTCAACGCGGGGCCCTCGGCCATCGAGGCGCTCAACGCCAAGGCCGTGGACATGACGTGGGTCGGCCCCTCCCCCTCCATCAACGGGTACGTCCAGTCGGGCGGGAAGAACCTGCGCATCGTCGGCGGCGCCACCTCCGGCGGCGCTTCCCTGGTGGTGAACCCCCGCAAGATCCGCTCCCTGTCCGACCTCAGGGGCAAGAAGATCGCCACCCCGCAGCTGGGCAACACCCAGGACGTCGCCCTGCTGCACTATCTGAAGAGCAAGGGCATCGAGGTCAGCCCCGAGACGGGCAAGGGCGACACCTCGGTACTGCGGCAGGACAACAAAGAGATACCGACCACCTTCCGGCAGGGCGGCATCGACGGTGCCTGGGTGCCCGAACCGACCGCCGCCAAGCTCGTCGACGCCGGCGCCAGGACACTGCTCGACGAGAAGAAACTGTGGAAGGGCGGCAAGTTCGTCACCACCAACCTGGTGGTGCGGCAGGACTTCCTCAAGGAGCACCCCGCGGTCGTCGAAGCGGTGCTGCGCGGCTCGGTGAAGACCAACGCGTGGATCCGCTCCCACCCCGGCGCCGCCAAGAAGCACATCAACGCGGCGCTGCGCCGTGACGCGGGCAAACCGCTGCCGGACGCGGTGCTGGACGCGGCGTTCCGGCAGATCGAGGTGACCGACGACCCGCTGGCGGCGACGCTGCGCGGGCAGGCGGGCCACGCGGTCTCGGCGGGGCTGCTGAAGAAGCCCGACCTGAAGGGGATCTACGACCTCGCCCCGCTCAACCGGGTGCTCAGGAGCGAGGGCCGCCCCACCGTCTCGGACGCCGGTCTGGGCCGCAAGTGACCACTCCCCCACCCCGCCCCGCGCCACGACGCACCGGGGCGGGGCCGGGGACCGACGGACCACAGGAGGTGCAACAGTGACCGCGACCGTGACCACCGCGAAGACGGGCGCCGCGGCCCGGATAGCGCACGTCTCCAAGGCGTTCGGTGCCCAGCAGGTGCTGGACGACATCAGCATCGACGTCGCCGACGGCGAGTTCGTCACCCTGCTGGGCGCCTCGGGCTGCGGCAAGAGCACGCTGCTGAATCTGGTGGCGGGCCTGGACGCGCCCACGGCCGGCACCATCGAGGTGCCCGGGGGCCGCCCGGCGCTGATGTTCCAGGAGCACGCGCTCTTCCCGTGGCTGACTGCGGGCAGGAACATCGAACTGGCGCTCAGGATGCGCGGCATGGCGAAGGCCGACCGCCCCGCCGAGGCCGAGCGGCTGCTGGAACTCGTCCGGCTCAAGGGCGCCCACCGCAAACGCGTCCACGAACTGTCCGGCGGGATGCGGCAGCGGGTGGCGCTGGCCCGGGCGCTGGCGCAGGACAGCCGGCTGCTGCTGATGGACGAGCCGTTCGCCGCGCTGGACGCCATCACCCGCGATGTGCTGCACGAGGAGCTGACCCGCGTGTGGGCGCAGACCGGGGTGGCGGTCCTCTTCGTCACGCACAACGTCCGCGAAGCCGTGCGCCTGGCCCAGCGCGTGGTGCTGCTCTCCTCCCGCCCGGGGCGGATCGCCCGCGAATGGGAGGTCGGCATCCCGCAGCCGCGCCGGATCGAGGACGCGGACGTGGCCGGGCTGTCCGTCGAGATCACCGAACAGCTCCGGGGGGAGATCCGCCGCCATGGCCAGCACTGAGACCCAGCCCAAGTCCGAGGGTGACCTCACCCCGCGCCGGGAGGACACCGTGGCGTCCGGCGCCCCGGCCGCGCCCGCGCGCGGCGGGCCCGGCGGTGATCTGGCCGGTCTGGAGGCGGGCCTCGACGCGCTCGACACCCGCGCCACGACCCGCACCCCGCTCCCGAGGATGCTGCGGCAGAAGGCACTGCCGCCGCTGATCGCCGTGGTGCTCGTACTGGCCCTGTGGCAGGCGGCGTTCGCGCTGCACCTCAAGCCCGACTACCAGTTGCCGAGCCCGCTGATGGTGTGGGACGCGCTGGCCGAGGAGTGGTACAAGGGCACCATCCTCGGCGTCGTCTGGCAGAGCGTCTCGCGGGGCGCGCTCGGCTTCGTGGTGGCCCTCGTCATCGGTACGCCGCTGGGGCTGCTGGTGGCCAGGGTGCGGCCCGTGCGGGCCGCGATCGGGCCGATCCTCTCGGGGCTCCAGTCGCTGCCGTCGGTGGCGTGGGTGCCCGCGGCGATCATCTGGTTCGGGCTGACGGACGCCACCATCTACGCCGTCGTCCTGCTGGGTGCCGTCCCCTCCATCGCCAACGGGCTGGTGGCCGGCGTCGACCGCATCGACCCGCTGCACCTGCGCGCCGGCAAGGTGATCGGCGCAACCGGGCTGCGCGGCGTCCGCCATGTGCTGCTGCCCGCGGCGCTGCCCGGCTACGTCGCCGGGCTCAAGCAGGGCTGGGCGTTCTCCTGGCGCTCCCTGATGGCCGCCGAACTGATCGCCACCTCCCCCGAACTGGGCGTGGGGCTGGGCCGCCTGCTGGACACCGGCCGTTCCTACCAGGACATGCCGCTGGTGCTCGGGGCGATCCTGCTCATCCTGCTGGTGGGCATCGGCATCGAGTTGCTCGTCTTCGCGCCCGTCGAGCGGCGGGTGCTGCGGCACCGGGGGCTGCTGCGCTGATGCACCGCACCCCGCACCCCGCCGCACCCGCACTGCTGCTGGTCGCCCACGGCAGCCGGGATGCCCGGCATGCCGCGACGACGGCCGCGCTGGCCTCCCGGGTGCGGCGACTGCTGCCCGGCGTCCGGGTGGCGGCCGGCTATCTCGACTTCGACACGCCCTCGCCGGCCGAGGCGCTGCACGGCCTGTACGCGGCCGGAGTGCGTCAGACCGTCGTCGTCCCGCTGCTGCTGACCCGGGCCTACCACGCCAAGACGGACCTGCCGGCGGTCCTGGCCGAGGCGGCACCCGGACTGCCGGGTATGACCGTCCGGCCGGCCGGTGTGCTGGGCCCGCACCGGCTGCTGGTCGCCGCCCTGGAACGGCGGCTGCGCGCCGCCGGGCTGGTGCCCGGCGACGCAGCCTCGACGGGCGTCGTGCTGGCGTCCGCGGGGTCCTCCGACCCGGAGGCGAACGCAGTGATCGCTGATATCGCGCGGGAGTGGCGGCGTACCACCGGTTGGTGTGCCGTGCGGCCTGCGTTCGCCTCCGCCAACCCGCCCCGGACGGCCGACGCCGTACGGGCGCTGCGCGCCGAGGGCGCCCGCCGGGTCGCGGTCGCCCCCTATGTGCTGGCCCCCGGCCGCCTGCCGGACCGGATCGCCGCCGGTGCCCGCGAGGGCGGTGCCGACCTCCTCGCCCCGGTGCTCGGCGCGGCGCCGGAAGTGGCCCGCGTCGTGGTGGAGCGGTACGCACGGGAGGCCGGCGTACCGCGTCCCGCCGGCGCCGCAGCCGCGTAGGGCCCCGCCCCTCCCCGGGGCGGGGCTCTGCGCACCGGCTCAGGCCGGGACCGGCACCGTGCCGCGGGAACCGTCCGCCGCCGAGCGGTCCCGGACGAGGGGCAGTACGTTCTCGCCGAACCAGTACGCCTCCTCCAGGTGCGGGTAGCCGGACAGGACGAACTCCTCGACGCCTGCCTCGCGGTATTCGCCGATCAGCCCGGCGACCTCCTCGTGGCTGCCGACCAGGGCCGTGCCCGCGCCGCCGCGCACCAGTCCGATGCCCGCCCACAGTCCGGGGTGGATCTCCAGGCCGTCGCGGCTGCCCCCGTGCAGGTCCAGCATCCGGCGCTGCCCCTCCGACTCGCTGCCGCGCAGGCCGCGCTGGGCCTCGGCGACCGCCTGCGGGGTGAAGCCGTCCAGCAGTCTGCGGGCCTCGGCCCACGCCTGCGCCGAGGTGTCCCGCGTGATGGTGTGCAGGCGGACGCCGAACCGCAGCCGGCGGCCCTCCCCGGCGGCGAGCGCCCGCACCCTCGCGATCTTCTCCGCGACCTGTGCGGGCGGCTCGCCCCAGGTGAGGTAGGTGTCGGCGCGGCGGGCCGCGACGCGGAGGGCGGCGGGTGAGGAGCCGCCGAAGTAGACGGGCGGCACCGGTTGCGGAAGCCGGTTCAGCCGGGCGCCGGACACCCGCAGGTGCTCGCCCTCGGCGGTGACGGTCTTCCCGTCCCACAGATCCCGCACGATGTGCAGGAACTCGTCGGTGCGGGCGTAGCGGGCGTCCTTGTCGAGGAAGTCGCCGTAGGCCCGCTGCTCCCGGCTCTCACCGCCGGTGACGACGTTGAGCAGCAGCCGGCCGCCGGTGTGCCACTGGTAGGTGGCGGCCATCTGGGCGCCGAGGGTGGGGGTGAGGAGCCCGGGACGGAAGGCGACCAGGAACTTCAGCCGTTCGGTGTGCCGGCTGAGCATGGCGGTGGTCAGCCAGGCGTCCTCGCACTGGGCGCCGGTGGGCGTCAGCACCCCGGTGAAGCCGAGTTGTTCGGCGGCGCGGGCGATCTGTGTCAGATAGCCGAGTGTGGGCGGACGGTCGGTGCCGGCCGTGCCCAGGGGGCTGCCGTGGCCGCCGCCGACGACGTGGCGGCTGTCGCCGCTGGTGGGCAGGAACCAGTGGAAGGTCGGGGACATGGGCGGGTCTCCTTTCACGCGGCGGGCGATCCGGCGGTCAGGGGGATGCCGGCGCTGTGCCGCGCGGTGAGTGCGTCGGCCAGTTCGCCGACCGCCTGGGCGAGGCCCGGCTCGGCCTCGGCGGCGAGCCGGATCTCGGCTTCGGGTGCGGGGCCGGTGGTGATGTGCCGGTCGAGGACGAACCAGCCGCGCAGCACGGTGTCGCCGCCCAGCGCGGTCAGCACGGGCCGCAGGGCGTAGTCGAGGGCCAGCACATGGGCCGGGCTGCCGCCGGTGAGCAGCGGCAGCACGGGTTTGCCGCGCAGGGCCGTGCGCGGCAGTACGTCGAGGAAGACCTTCAGCAGGCCGCTGTAGGCCGCCTTGTAGACGGGTGAGCCGATGACGAGGGCGTCGGCGTCGGCGACGGAGGCCACCGCCCGGCGGATCGCGGGGTGGCCGTGGTCGGCGGCGAGCAGCGCCTCCGCCGGGAGGTCGCGGACGGCCAGGTGCCGTATCCGGTGACCGGTGCCGTGCCCCGCTTCGTTTCCCTGTCCGCGGCTGAGCCGGTGGCCCACGTGGTGGAGCAGTTGTTCGGTGCGGCTCGGGCGGGCGGGGCTGCCCGCGAGGGTGAGGACGTGTGCCATGGAGTTCCTTGGTGGAAGGCGGCCCCCCGCCGGGTGGCAAGGGGGCCGGGCCGGGGCGTCAGGGGACGTACTTGTAGCCGACGCGGCGTACCGTCACGATGCGGCTGCGGTGGCGGGGGCCGAGCTTGCGGCGCAGACGGGCGACGTGGACGTCCACGGTCCGTCCGTCACCGACGTGCTGCCCGTAGCCCCACACCCGGGCGACGAGCTGTTCGCGGGTGTGCACCCGGTGCGGGCGTTCCACGAAGTGGGCGAGCAGCTCGAACTCCAGGTAGGTGACGTCGAGTTCGGTGCCGTCGACGTGGACGGTGCGCCGCTCCCGGTCGACGTGCACGCCCTCGCCGGCCGCTCCGGCGGCCACCGGCAGCCTCACGAGGCGCAGGGCGGCGGTTCCCGTGCTCATCAGGCCACCGCCGCGGGGGTGTAGTGGGCGGCCTCGTCGCCTTCGAGGACCCTGCTGCGTCCGCCGTCCGCCCCGACGGGTACGTCACCGGCGACGGTGACGCGGTGCAGCCGGCGGGGCAGGTCGCCGTAGTCGTCGGGGGCGTAGTGCTGGGTGATGCGGTTGTCGAACAGGACGAGGTCGCCGGGCGCCCAGGTCCAGCGGACGGTGTTCTCGGGGCGGGTGACGTAGGACTGGAGGACGCGCAGCAGGTCACGGGACTCGTCGGCGCCGAACCCGAGGAGGTGCTGCGCGAAACCGCCGATGAACAGGCCGCGTTCGCCGCTTTCGGGGTGCACCCGCACCACGGGGTGTGCGGTGCGCCAGCGGCGGGAGGTGAAGACCGCGCGGCGTTCGGCGGCGGCCCGGTTCCTCGGCTCCGCGTAGTCGTGGTCGTTGGTGTGCACGGCCCACAGCCGGTCGGCGAACTCGCGCAGCGGCCCGGGCAGGTCGGTGTAGGCGGCGGCGGTGTTGGCGATGAGGGTGTTGCCGCCGTACGGGGGGACGACGAGGGCGCGCAGGGTGCTGGCCTTGGGCGGGGTGCGCACGAAGGTCACGTCGGTGTGCCAGCGGTTGGCGCGGACCCCCTCCTCGCCGTCCACGGGCAGGATGTGCGGCTGTCCTTCGACGGAGGGCACGGTGGGGTGCGCGGTGGTCAGCTCCCCGAAGCGGGCGGCGAACCGCAGCTGGCCGGAGTCGTCGAGTGTCTGGTCGCGGAAGAAGAGCGCCTTGTGTGCGAGGAGCGCGGTGTTCAGTTCGCCGACGAGCCGGTCGTCGAGGTCTTCGGACAGGTCGACGCCGAGGATCTGAGCGCCGATGCGGCCACCGATGCGGCGGATGTCGAAGCTGGTCATGTCGGGTTCCTTCCGGGGTTGGGGCGCGTGGAGTTGCCGGGCTCGCCGGGTCACCGGGTGGTGCGCCACGACGTGAAGCGGCGTTCGAGGGCGACGAGGAACTGGTTGAAGCAGACGCCGAGCGCGGAGACGGTGAGGATGCCGGCGTACATCTGCGGGATGGCGAAGTTGTACTGGGAGTTGTTGATCAGGAAGCCCAGACCGGCCTTGGCGCCGACCATCTCGGCGGCGACGAGCACCAGGATGGCGACGGCCCCGGCCAGCCGGATGCCGGTGAAGACGGCCGGCACGGAGGCGGGCAGGATCACCTTGGTGAACAGCCGCCAGGGCGGCAGGCCCACGCTGCGGGCCAGTTTCAGCAGCGTGGGATCGACGGTGCGGACGGCGCTGATGGTGTTGAGCAGGATCGGCCAGGTGCAGGCGTACAGGACGATGGAGACCTTCGAGGTCTCGCCGATGCCCAGCAGCAGCACGAAGACCGGCAGCAGTGCCAGCGCCGCCGTGTTGCGGAAGACCTCCAGCGCGGGCCCGAGCAGGTCGGCGACCGGTTTGTACCAGCCGATGAGCAGTCCCAGCGGTACGGCGAGCGCCACGGCGAGCCCGAATCCGCTCAAGGAGCGCACCAGACTGGCACGCGCGTCGTCCACCAGCTGGCCGTCGGCGAGCAGTTCCCACCAGGCGGCGGCGACCTCGCTGAAGGGAGGCAGGAACACCCGGTCGGCGAGGCCGAGGCGCGGCGCGGTCTCCCACAGCGCGACCAGCAGCACGAGGACCGCCGTACGGGTGAGCGCGGTGCGGGCCAGGATCAGGAGCCGGCGGCCCCGGGCGGGACGGGACGGCCCGGGTCCGGTGTGCGGGGTGCCGGTGCCCTCGGGTGCGGACGCGCCGTGCCGGGTGGTGCGGTGGGTGCCGGGGGTGAGGAGGGCGCTCATGCGGCCACCGTCGGGTGCGCGGCGGCGGCCCGTTCGAGTTCCTGGGCGCGGTGCACCTCGTCGTGGAGCAGTTCCCACACGCGGTGCCGGAAGGCGGCGAACTCGGGGGTGGAGCGCGGGTCCTCGGCGCGGGTGCGGTCGCCCAGGTCGATGCGGAGCTGTTCCTTGACGCGGCCGGGCCGGGAGGTGAGGACGGTGACGCGCTGCCCGAGCAGGACGGCCTCGTCGATGCTGTGGGTGATGAAGACGACGGTCTTGCCGGTGCGCTGCCAGATCCGCAGCAGTTCGTCCTGGAGGGATTCGCGGGTCTGTGCGTCGAGCGCGGCGAAGGGTTCGTCCATGAGCAGCACATCGGGGTCGTAGGCGAGGCTGCGGGCGATGGCGACGCGCTGGCGCATACCGCCGGACAGCTCGTGCGGGTGGCGGTCGGCGAAGCCGTCGAGTCCGACGAGGGAGAGGTAGGCGGCGGCCCGTTCGGCGCGTTCCCGGCGTGGCACCCCGCCGGCCTCCAGACCGAACTCGACGTTGCCGCGCGCGGTGCGCCACGGGAGCAGGGCGTACTGCTGGAAGACGGTGGACCGGTCGCGGCCGGGGCCGGTGACGGGCTTCCCGTCGAGCAGGACGCGGCCCGAGCTGGGCCGGGTGAGCCCGCCGAGCAGGTCCAACAGGGTGGACTTGCCGCAGCCGCTGGGGCCGACCAGGACGCTGAACTCCCCGTCGGCGATGTCCAGGTCGATGTCCTCGAGTGCGGTGAAGGTGCCGGCGGTGCCGCGGGCGGTGGCCCGCAGTGGAAAGGTCTTTCCGACGTGCTCGAAGCGGATCTTGCTGGTCATGGTCGGCTCCCGGAGCGGTGGCGGGCGGGGGCGGGGCTGTGGTTGAAGGCGTTGGTGTAGATGTCGGGCAGGTGGACGCGGTCGGCCTTGATGTCGCCGCGCCGTTGCAGCCAGCGCGCCCACAGGGACAGTTCGCCGGGCGCGATGCGACCGCCTGCCCGGGCCACGCCGTAGGAGCGCCAGTAGCGCAGGGGGTCGAGGTCCTCGCTGCGGTCGCGGCGCCGCACGATGCGCACCATCCGGGCGACGACCTCGTCACGCGGGGTGCGCCGCGACCAGTCCAGTGCCCTGCCGACGCCGGTCACGAAGGCGCGGGCCTGTTCGGGGTAGCGGTCCAGATAGCGGTCGGCCATCACATAGGTGCCGGCGCTGAAGGTGCCGAGCAGACGGTGGTCGTCGAACAGGGCGCGGATGCCGCCGCGTTCCCGCGCCTTGTCCCGCAGGATGTCGCCGAGGACGGCCACGTCGATGTGGCCCTTGCGCAGCGCCTGCTCGGTGTTGACGGGCGGCAGTGCGATGCGTTCGACCTGTGCGGCCTGCGCGGGGTCGAGGCCGGCCCGCTCCAGGTAGGTGTCGAGCATCGCCTCGGCGTGGGCGCCGAGGGTGTTCATGGCGACTCTCCGCCCGATCAGGTCGCGGGCGGTGCGGATCGGGCTGTCTTCGAGGACGTAGAAGCCGTTGTAGCGCTCCTCGTCGACGCCGTAGTAGCTGATGACGGCCCGCACCGGGGCCTTGGCCGCGGCCATCTTGACGACGGCGCCGTTGAACGCGCCGCCGAAGTCGGTGTCGCCGGCGGCTGCCGCCTGGATGTCCTGCGGGCCGCTGGTCGTGTTGCCGACCCAGCGCAGGGTGAGGCCGTCGAGGTGGCCGAGATCCTCGGCGAGCTCGGCCGGGGTGACGGTCCCGGCCCAGCCCTGGTAGCGGAGGGTGTCGGCGGGGACTCCCCGGCCGGAGGCCCGGCCGCAGCCGGTGGCGGCGGTGGCGGCGAGGCCGGTCAGCGCGGTGTAGGCGAGGAACTCCCGTCTGCGCAGGTGCGGGGGACGCTCGGGTGGACGCACGGGTGCCTTCCGTTGCACGGCCGGAGCGCGCGGAACACGGAACGGCCCGGACCGGTGCGGCACATGCGTCAGGTCATGCGCGCTGCGGTACGGGGTGTCCCGGGCGCTTCCGGGTCGGATCGCCGCGCGGCCGGCGGCTCCCGCCGAGGCGGAGCACGCGAAGGGCTACGGCACGGGCGGGGCCGTGGCCGGGCGCGGCGCGGGAAAGGGTGAGCTGAGGGTGCGCGTCAGGCGCAGACGGGGGCACACAGGGCGCTGGCGTGCCGTCGCAGATCGACGTGCAGGCGCGCTACGAGATTCCTGTACTGGCTCACGGCTGTGAGCTTGCCAGCCGGTCGCCGGGGGCGTCAACGGCCGGTTTGTTAAGCCCGTGTGAGCCGGGCCACCGTGCGGGGAAGGTGAAGGCCCGCCGTGCCCCGTGGGGGGAAGGCACGGCGGGCCTGGTGTTGCGCTTACCCGGAAAACGCGGGCTACGCACAAATCCCGCGCACGATTGAGCACGAACGGGTGTCACTCGACCATGCGCAGCAGCTTGTTGGGGGTGCCCTTGGTCGGATTGGTGATCGCTTCGGTCGTGGCGTGCTTGGTGAGGGCGGCGGCGACCTGCGCCGGGGTCGCCTTCTTGTGGCCGGAGAGGTAGACGGCCGCGGCTCCGGCCACGTGCGGGGACGCCATGGAGGTGCCGGACATGGTGGCCGTCCCGCTGTTGCCCCGGTGGCTCGCGGAGACGATGTCGACACCCGGCGCGTAAAGGTCCACGCCCTTGCCGTAGTTGGAGAAGTAGGCCTGCCCGTCCTCGCGGTCGGAGGCGGCCACCGTCAGCGCGGTGGACACCCGGGCCGGGGACGAGCTGAGGGCGTCGGCGCCCTCGTTGCCCGCGGCCACGGTGTAGGTGACGCCGGAGGCGATGGAGCGCCGGACGGCGGCGTCCAGTGCGGAGTCCTTCCCTCCGCCGAGGCTCATGTTGGCCACCGAGGGGCCCTTGTGGTGCTTGGTCACCCAGTCGATACCGGCGACGGCGGTCGCGGTGGTGCCCGAGCCCTCGTTGTCCAGCACCCGCACGGCGACGACCTTCGCCTTCTTGGCCACACCGCACCGGGTGCCCGCGACGGTGCCGGCGACGTGGGTGCCGTGGCCGTTGCCGTCCTGGGCGGTCTTGTCCTTGTCGACGGCGTCGTAGCCGTAGGAGGCCCGGCCGCCGAAGTCCTTGTGGCTGATGCGCACGCCGGTGTCGAGGACGTACACGGTCACGCCCGCCCCGGCCGTCGAGGGATAGGCGAACTTCTTGTCCAGGGAGGGCGTCTTCTGGTCGATGCGGTCCAGCCCCCAGGACAGCGGCTTGTACTGGGTGGCGGTGCCGGTGATGTGCAGCCGCTGGTTCTGGTGGACCTCGGCGACCCGGTCGTCGGCGGCCAGGCGCCGCGCCTCCTGGGCGGTCATGCCGGTGGTCTGGAAGCCGTTGACGGCCGAGTCGAAGGTGCGGCCCACCTTTCCGCCGTACTCCCGGGCCAGGCCGGCGCCGGCGTCGCGTATCCGCTCGGCCCGCACTCCGGTGCTGTGCGGCTTGAGCAGCACGATGTAGCTGCCCTTGACGGCGTCGGGGGAACCCGCACCGATGACGGTGCCCTCGGCGGGCGCCGCGCCCGCGGGGAGGGTGAGGAGCGTCGCGCCGCCGGCGAGGGCGACCGCCGCGCCGATCGCGAGGGTTGTGCGGCGCTTCGTGTTCCGGGCCACGTGGGTTGCCATGGACGAGGAAGCCTCTTCTCGTGTCTGCGGGGACGGCGGTCCGGCCGGCCGGCCGGGCCGCCGTCGGTTGATGTGACCCTGTCGGATCTTCACCCCGCGACTCAAGCTGTGGAGGCTGTTGTGATGTTTGCAACGCCTGTGACGGATGTGACGGGACGGTGCACGCCGCCCCCGCAACGGCTCACGAAGGGGACCGATTTCCCGGGGCGATGCCGAAGACGCGCTCGGCCGTGCGGTGGCCGATCGCCGTCCGCTGCACATCGGTCAGCGGCGCGTCCCGCAGGAAGGCCACGGCGGTCGCCGGGTCCTCGTACGGATAGTCGATCGCGAACATGACACTGTCCTCGCCGACCGCCCGCAGCGCCAGCCCGAGCACATCGGGATCGTCGATGCCGCTCGTGGTGATGACGAAGTTGCGGCGGAAGTACTCACTCGGCGTCAGCGACAGCCTCGGCATCGGAGTGGCCGCCCCGGCCGTCCGCCTCGCGAACGCGTACCGGTTGTCGATCCGGCGCAGCCAGTACGGGATTCGTTCGCCGAGGTGCCCGAGGACGACGGTCAGCTCCGGATGACGGTCCAGCGTGCCGCTGAGGATGAGCCGCATGGCGTGCAGCCCGGCCTCGGCCTGATAGCCCCAGATCGCCCCGGAGAGCCCGTGGTCGCGGTAGGCGGCGAACATGCTCGGTGCCCGTGGGTGGAGGTAGACCGGTGCCCGCGCCGCCTCGGCTGCCTGAAGCAGCGGCGCGAACTGCGGCTCGTCCAGGTACCGTCCGCCCGTATGTGAGTTGATCATGATGCCGGCGAGTCCGAGAGACCCCACGGCCCGCTCGGTCTCCTCCGCCGCGGCGGCCGGGTCCTGCGGGGCCACGGTGGCCAGTCCGCCGAACCGGCCCGGATACCGGCGCACGACCGCGGCCAGCGCGTCGTTGAACTCCCGGGCCAGCGGCACCGCGTCGGCCGCCGCATAGGGCTGGACGCCGGGCGGATTGAGGCTGAGCACCGCCGTGTCCAGCCCGAGCGCGTCCATCTCCCGCAGCCGGGCGTCGAGGTCCGTGAGCCGGGCCCGGGGGCCGGGAGACGTTTCCACGGCACGCATCAACGCCGTCTCGGTCTCGTCTCCCGGCACCACCTCCAGCCCGTGCGCGGCGCGCAGGAACTCCTCGGTCGCCATGTGCTCCTCGACCGCGACGAGCCTCATGCCCGCCGCCCGCCGTCGACCGACATCGCGATCCCGGTGACGAAGGAAGCGGCGTCCGAGCAGAGCCACACCGCCGCAGCGGCGGCCTCCCGAGGCGTGGCCAGCCGGCCGAGGGGGGTGGCCGCCGCCTGCCGCACGGCCAGGTCGGTGCCCGCCGCCACCTCCTCGTACCCGGGGGTACGGGTGGGGCCGGGGCAGACGGCATTGACCCGGATGCCCTCCGGCGCGTGGTCGACCGCGGCGACCTTGGTGAGGCCGACGATGCCGTGCTTGGCGGCCACGTAGGCGGGGGCGGACGGAATCGCGTACAGACCGCCGTTGGAGGCGATGTTCACGATCGCGCCGCCCCCGCGTTCGCGCAGCGCGGGCAGCTCGTACTTCATGGACAAGAACGTGCCGGTCAGATTGACGCGGACCACACGCTCGAACTCGTCCGAGGTCATCTCGTCGAGCCTGCGGCCCTGCGAGGCGAGGCCGGCGCTGTTCACCGCGGCGTCGAGACCCCCGAACGCGGCCACCGTACGGGCGACCGCCGCCCGCACGGACTGTTCGTCGGCGATGTCGACGGTGACGGCCAGCGCCTCCCCGCCCTCCTCGCCGATGGCCTTCGCCGTCCCGGCCGCCGCGTCCGCGTCGATGTCGAGCACGGCCACCGCCGCGCCACTGCGGGCGAACTCGAGCGCCGCGGCGCGGCCGATCCCGCTGCCCGCCCCGGTGACCAGCACCGCCTTGCGGGGCGCGCCGCTCATGCCAGCGCCTCGTGGTTGGCCCAGGCGACCTTGTACGGGTGCCGGGACTGCCAGCGGCCGATCACCTCGTGCACGCCCGGCGCGCCGAACGCCTTCGCGAGGGCGTCCATGTCGGCGACGGACAGCTGCACGATCGCGGTCGCGATCAGAGCCGGAATGGCGTCCTCACCGGGGACGGGAAGGTGACGACGGGTGGCGACCGACTGCACGGCGCCGGAGTCGAGCATGACCCGTTCGATATCCGCGAGGTACTGGTCCAGCTCGGCGTCGGGCAGCGGCTGGTCGAAGGAAACAATCATCGTGTGCTGAATCATGCAGCCATTCTCGGCCCGGCACAGCGCCCGCGTCCAAGATCGATTCGCTATTCGGCGATAACCTACAGGCATGAGTGAACTGGAGACCCGCGAGCTGGAGTACTTCCTCGCCCTCGCCGACGAACTGCACTTCGGGCGGGCCGCCGTCCGGCTCTCCATCGCCCAGCCGGCGCTGTCGAAGGCCGTCCGGCGGATCGAGAGCCGGCTCGGTGTCCCGCTCTTCATCCGCTCCAGCAGACACGTCGAACTCACCCCGGCCGGAAAGGCGTTGCAGGAACACGGCCGGCACGCGCTCAACGCGGTGAGCGCCGCCGTCCGGCACGCCCGGCACGCCGGTGACGCCCGGGCCCGCCTGCGGCTCGTACTCAAACCGGGCGGCGACGCCGGACTGCTCTCCGGGCTCCTGGCCCAGTACTCCCAGCAGCCCGACGCCCGCCAGGTGGACATCCTGTTCAGCGGCCCGGCCGACCGCACCGACTTCCTCCGCGACGGCCGCGCCGATGTGGGACTGCTCTACGTGCCGTTCGACGACCTCGACGGCCTGGCCCACGAGACCCTGCACACCGAGGACCGCGTGGCCGTCGTCCCGGCCGGACACCGGCTGGCCGGGCGCCCTTCGGTGCGCATGGCCGATCTGGAGGGCGAGACGCTGCCCCGCTGGAAGGGGGTGCCCGGCGGTGACGGCACCGGCCCCGAGGTCGCCGACGTGGTCCAGATGCTCCAGATGATCACGGTGGGCCGGACAATCGGGGTGCTGCCCCGCTCCCTGGTCGAGCCCGTCCCGCCGGGCCTGACCTGCGTCCCGGTGACCGACGCGCCGCCCAGCAGCCTGGTGCTCGCCTGGCCCGAGCAGGACCGCAGGCCCCTGGTCGCCTCGTTCGTGACCGCCGCGCTCAGGACACGCGGAACCGACGCGGCACAGAACAGCGACGCCTGACCCGCCCTCCGGGCGGCGACGCCCCCGCGCGCCCGCGCCGCACACCCCGCCCATGAGCCGCCCGGCTGCCGAACGTCTGGCGCACTCCTTGCCTAACCAGTAAGTTAAGTACATGAGCAGCCGAGGACGCGCCAAACAACTGCTGACCGAGGCGGCCGACACCGTCTTCTACGAGCACGGCATCGCCTCCACCAGCGTGGACGCCGTCGTGGAGGCGGCAGGAGTGTCGAAGCCGACGCTCTACGCCCACTTCCCGACCAAGTCGGCCGTCGTCGCCGCCGGACTCCGCCACCGGCACGCCACCCGCAAGGCGGAACTGGAGGAATGGGCGGCCCGTGAGGACGACCCCCGGCACCGCCCGCTGACGGTCTTCCGCTGGCTCCAGGACTGGTACGCCGAACGGGGACGGCGCGGCTGCGCGTTCCTCAACGCCGCAGTCGAGGCCCCGCAGACCGACATGACGATCCGCACCCCGGTCCAGGAGGAGAAGACCTGGCTGCTCACCTTCCTGAGCCGCCTGTGCACCGAGGCCGGATGCGGCTCCCCGCAGGAGCTCGCCTCACAACTGCTCCTGCTCATCGACGGTGTCGCCGGACGCGTCGTGGTGCACGGCCCGGAAGCGGCCCCGCAGGCGGCGGCCGACGCGGCTCGCGCGGCGGCAGCCCTGATCGACGCCTCGGAGCCCGCGCGGTGACGCGCTCCTCGCCGCTTCTCCTCACCCGCTGCCTGCGCCTTTCCGCGGGCCTGGTGCTGTACGGAGCGTGCATGGCACTGCTGCTCAAGGCGGACCTCGGCGCCGACCCGTGGACCGTCTTCACGCAGGGCATCGCCCGCAGGACGGGGTGGAGCCCGGGCGCGGTCCTGCTCGGGGTCTCGGTGGCCGTCTTCGCCCTGTGGGTGCCGCTGCGGCAACGGCCCGGAGCCGGCACCGTCGCCAACGCGCTGCTCGTCGGGCCGCTCCTCGACCTGGCACTGTGGGCGTTGCCCGTCCCGCACGCGCTGCCGGTGCGTGTGCTGTATCTGCTCGCCGGTGTGCTGGGAATCGCGCTGGCGACGGGCCTCTACGTCGGTGTCGGCTGGGGCCCGGGCCCCCGGGACGGATTGATGACCGGCCTGGCGCGCCTAGGCCTCCCGCTCGCTGTCGGCCGGACGCTCGTGGAGGTGTCGGTGCTGGCGGCAGGCTGGCTGCTGGGCGGCACGGTCGGCCCCGGGACCGTCGTGTTCATGGCCACCATCGGCCCCCTGGTCGGCTATGCCCTGCCCAGGCTCACACTTGCCCGGGCCGGACCGGGAACCTCCCGCTGAGGTCCCGCCCGCCCCACTCCCCCGGTCCCGTCCATCCAGCGCGTGACGGCTCCCGGTCATGTCCGGGGGCTGCGGAAACCCACCTCTCGGATCTCCGGAGGCCGGCGGCGGGTACGACTCTTCGGCGGTCGGCGGCGGATACGGCGAACGGGAACCGAGGTCACCGCTGTCTCCCCTGCGTGGTGCGGCTCGCGACCCGGAAGTCGTCATGCAGTCGGCGCGCCTGACCCTCCATGGTCGACGGCATGCTCCTCACGGCACGGACGGCACGGAGTGCGCGCCCGTCGCCGGACTCCGAGGCGATCACCGGCCCTGCGCGCGCTCCGCTCACGCGGCCGGACACCTCGGGCCGGGGTACCGCTCCGCAGTCGGCCAGGTGCGGTGACGACGGAGGGCCCGTCGCTGCCGTATCCGCCCGCCGGCCAGGGCACGCGCCCCTGCCTCCGGCCGGAGCGGTCGGCCTCGGCCCCGTGAACGTCACCGGCGGGAGTCCGGAGGGCGGGAGTCCCGCCTTCCGGCAGCGGGGTTCAGACGCTGATCGAGGACTTCGCCAGTACCCCGCCGTCGCAGCCGATCAGCGAACCGGTGGTGTACGAGGACCCGTCGGACAGCAGCCACAGGACCGAGGCGGCGATCTCCTCGGGCCGCGCCATCCGGCCGAGCGGGACCTCGCGCGCCACCTGTTCCCGCATCCGGTCGACCTCCTCCGCGGGCACCCCGGCCCACATGAGGGGCGTCTCGGTCGGGCCCGGGACCACGGCGTTCACCCGGATTCCGTGGCGCGCGTAGTCGACGGCGAGCGTGCGCGTCATCGAGCTGATCGCGCCCTTGGACGCGCCGTACGCGGTCGCGCCGCCCGCGGCGAAGCCGACCTGCGCGGCAGGGGAGCCGCACAGCACGATGCTTCCGCCGCCGCCCCGCATCATCTCCGCCAGCGCCTGCTGGACCACCAGGAAGGTCCCCGTCGTGTTGACCTCCAGCACTCGCCGCCACTGGGCCGCCTCCAACTCGTGCGCGGGGCCGCCGCGGTCGATGCCCGCCGCGGTGAAGAGGCCGCGCAGCGGGCCCGGCCCCTGCCGCACGGCGGCGAAGGCCCGCTCGACCGCTGCGGTGTCGGTGACGTCCAGGACGTGACCGGCGCCGGATCCGCCGAGCGCGTGCACGGCGTCGAGCGTCGCGGCCATGGCGTCCCCGTCGGTGTCGGTCACATGGACGAACCAGCCGTCCCGTGCGGCGGCGAGCGCGGCGGCGGCCCCGATCCCTGAGCCCGCGCCCGTGACCAGGAGCGCGGAGGGAGATGCTGAATCGGTCATCGAATCCTCCGGTCTCACACGGTGGCGAGGAGGTGGCCGGCGTCGGCGTAGCGGTCGAGCTTGTCCGGATCCAGCTCGATCCCCAGGCCGGGCTCCTCCGGAATGCTGAGCATGCCGTCCTCGTCGAGCCGCCACGGACGCGCGGTGAGGCCGTCGACATAGGGCGAGCCGGTGACGTACTCGACAAGGTCGGTGTCGGGCAGCGCCGAGGCGAGCTGGAGGTCGGCCGCGAGCCCGACCGCGGTGTTCCAGCCGTGCGGCACGAGCTTGATGCCGTGGTCGTGTGCGGCCCAGCCGATGCGCCGCAGTTCGCTGATGCCGCCGGCCTTGGTGACGTCGGGCTGCACGATGTCGAGCGCACCGGCCTCGACCCAGGGCTGGAACGCCTGCCGGCGGGTGAGGACCTCGCCGCCGGAGATGGCCACCGGCGCGAGCCTGCGCAGCTGTGCGTAGTCCTCCAGCGCGTCCGGTGGCAGCGGCTCCTCGAACCAGGCGACACCGTAATCGTCCAGCATGCGCGCGGTGCGCAGCGCCCACTTGTACCCCTGACGCCATGCGCTGTCGCTGGCGCCCGCGTCGACCATCAGCTCCGCCTCCGGGCCGACGGCCTCGCGCGCAGCGGCGACGATGCGCTCGTCCAGGCCCGAGTCGTGGCGGCCGAACGGACCCCACCCGATCTTGAACGCCCGCCAGCCTGCCTCGCGCAGCCCGAGCAACTGGTCCCGCAGCGGCTCGGGCCGGTCCATCAGCAAGGAGGCGTACGGGCGCACCCGGTCGCGGTACCTGCCGCCCAGGAGGCGCCCGACGGGCTGCCCCGTCGCCTTGCCGAGGAGGTCCCACAGCGCGGTGTCGACGCCGCTGATCGTGTGCGTGACCGAACCGCCGCGCCCCAGCCAGAAGGTGGCGCGGTGCAGCCGCTCGCTGGTGCGCTCCGGTTCGAGTGCGTTCGCCCCTATCAGCAGCGGGCTCAGCACCTCCAGCGCGCCGCGCACCAGGCGTTCGCTGGTGAAGACGCTGCCGATGCCCACGCGTCCGTCCTCCGTGTGGACGGCGACGAGGGTGTGCACGACGTCGTCCTGCGTCAGCTCTTCCTGCCAGCCGCCCTCCGGAGTCGCGCCGCGCAGTCCGGTGGCCCTGACATCAACGATCTTCATGGTGTCCTTTCATGACGGGTGGTGCCGACGGGGTGGGTCAGCTCCCGGCCAGGAAGCGGCCGGCGCGGGTCCCGAGATGCCGGCCGCGGTGCACGACCAGCGCGCCGTTGACCAGCACATGCGGCACCCCGGCCGGATATATGCCGGTGAAGGCGAAGGTGTCCTGCGCGGCCAGGGCCGCGAGGTCGAGCACGGCCAGATCGGCGTGCTGTCCGGGCGCGATGCGCCCCCGCCCGGACAGCCGGAAGCGGTCGGCGACCATCGAGGTCATCTTGCGCACCGCCTCCTCCAGGCCGAGGGTCCCGGCGCGCAGCACGTGGTGGGCGAGGTAGTGGAGGTGCCCGGTGAAGAACAGCGGATGGCGGGTGCGCGCCGCGAGCGGGCCCTCGGTGCGGCTGGTGAAGCCGTCGACGCCGAGGCAGAACAGCGGATGGGCGACCGCCTCTGCGACATGCTCGGGCGTGAACAGCCGCCCCATCAGCTGCACGGCCGGCATGTCCGGCCCCGCGGCGCGCAGTACGTCGAAGAACGCGTCCCAGCAGTCCTGTCCGCGGAGCTCGGCGATCTCGGGGAACGGCAGGCCCTCCAGCTCGGGCGTCGCGGGGCTGGTCGCCAAGGCGACCCTGTCCCACTGGCCCTTGTGCACGAACCGCCAGTAGCGGTCGCAGTCCCGGCGCAGCCGCCGCCGCACACCCGGCTCGCCCAGCCGGCGCGCGGCGTGCGCGGGACCGTCGGCCAGCAGCCAGGCGGGCAGCAGTCCGGTGGCCAGCCCTATCCCGTGCGGATACGGTGTCATGTCGGCCAGCACGTCCAGCCCGGCCTCCCGCTCGGCGGCGAGCCGCCCGACCGCGTCGTGCCAGGCGCCGTCCGGCGCCCCCGTGTCGTGGCGGACGTTCAGATGGGAGAGCTGGGCGCGCAGCCCGCCCCGCCGGGCGACGGTGAGGAACTCCTCCACGGCGTCGAGCAGATGTGCGTCCCGGTTGCGGATATGGCTGGCGTAGATGCCGTCGTACCGCGTCAGGACGGCGGCGACATCGGCGAGTTCACCGGTGGGCGCGTCCCGCCCCGAGCCGTATTCGAGGCCGCTGGACATCCCCAGCGCGCCCGCGTCCATGGCCTCTTCGAGCAGGAAGGCCATCCGCGCGATGCCGTCGTCGCCTGCCGACCCGCCCCGTACGCCGGCGGCGTCGCGCAGGGCCGTGTGCCCGACGAGCCAGGCGAGATTCTGCGCCGTGCCGCCGTCCTGCCAGTGCACGACGTCGAGCAGTTCGGGGAACGTCCGCCAGGAGACCGGCCCTTCGTACCCGAAGGCGCGCAAGGCGCGGCGGGCCTCCTCGGCGCCCGCGTCGCCCAGGGGCGCGTAGGTCACCCCGCAGTTCCCGACGACCTCGGTGGTGACGCCCTGGCGGACGGTGCTCTGGGCGTCCCGGTTGCCCAGCACGGACCAGTCGCTGTGGCTGTGCGGGTCGATGAAGCCGGGCGTGACCGTCAGCCCCGTCACGTCCAGGTGCCGCGCGGCTTCGCACCGCAGATCCGAGCCGACGGCGACGATGCGGCCGTCCCGCACCGCGATGTCGGCCCGGCGGGCGGGGGCGCCGGTGCCGTCGACGACCTGGCCGCCGGAGAGCAGCACGTCGACTGCGTGGGAGACGGCACTGGCGGATGCGGCCGGCGTGGCGGGTGCGGCCGACGTGGCGGGTGCGCCGGCGGGCAGGGCCGTGACGCGGGAGGCAGGGGTCTGCGGTTCGGGCGCGGACATCAGCGCAGTTCCTCCTTGTGACGGTCGCGCACCCGGCTGAGGAAGGCCAGCGAGACCAGCGCCCCGAGGACCAGGTAGAGCGCGGGGGCGACGGCGATGCCGGTGGCGGTCGCGAGGTAGGTGTTCACGAAGGGCGCCGTGCCGCCGAAGACGGCGGCGCCGACGTTGTACGAACTGGAGAACGCCGTCGAGCGGACACGGGTGGGGAACAGCTCGACGAACAGCGCCGCCATCGGCCCCGAGACGGCGGCGAACAGGACGACGAAAACGATCTGCCCGATCAGCGCACCGGCGAGCGTGCCGTTCGTGGCGAGCAGGAAGACGGGACAGGTCGCCACGGCATAGAGCGCCAGCGCACCGCCCATCAGTCTTTTGCGCCCGAGGCGGTCGGAGAGCGCACCCGCCGCGACGATGAGCGGCACCTCGATCAGCAGGGCTACGGCGTTGGTCGTCAGGGCGTCCGCCAGTGAGAGCGCGCCGACCGCGTCGAGGAAGGCCGGGAAGCTGGTCGCGGTGTACCCGTAGAGGGTCACGCCGAAGACGATGCCGAGCACGAGCAGCCAGCCCCGCCGCGTCTGCGCACTGTCGTCCCCGACACCGCCTCTCTCCCCGCCCCCGTCGCGCCCGGGATGGGCCCCCTCGGTCCCCGTCCCGTGCCGATGCTCCGCCTTCCGGGCCGCGCGCAGCTCGCGGTACGCCGGGGACTCGTCCAGCTTCAGGCGGACGAACAGTCCGACCGCCGCGACGACGCCGCCGAGCAGGAACGGGACCCGCCAGCCCCAACTGTCCACGGTGGCCTCGGACATGAACCGCACGACCGCCATGGCGACGCCCGTCCCCAGCAGGAAACCCGCCACGGTCGACGCCTGCACCACCCCGGAGTAGAGCCCGCGGCGGCCGGTGCGGGCGTACTCGATCAGGAACGTCGCGCCACCCGTCCACTCCGCGCCCGCCGCCAGGCCCTGGACCATCCGCAGCGCCACGAGCAGGGCGGGAGCGAGCGCCCCGACCGAGGCGTGGGTGGGCAGCAGCCCGATGAGCACGCTCGCGACGCCGACAGTGACCATCGTGACCGCGAGCATGCTGCGGCGTCCGGCCCGGTCGCCCAGCCGCCCCAGGACGATCGCGCCCAGCGGCCGGCACACGAACCCGACCGCGTACGACGCGAACGTCACCAGCAGCGAGACGGTAGGGTCGTTCGAGGGGAAGAACAGCCGCCCGATCACGGCCGCCATCGACGCGTAGATCGCGAAGTCATACCACTCCAGCACGGTGCCCAGCACCGCAGCCGTCGTGACCCTGCCCGGCACGCCCCGGCCGCCGTCCGTACGCCCGGACGGCGTCGCCGGCTTCTCCGGCTTCTCCGGGTTCGCTGGGTTCGCTGGGTTTGCCGCCTTCGTCAGCTCCATGGCCCCGCCTCTCTGTGGGCCGACGCGGCCCAGGACGCCGAAGGTAGACGAGCAAATGGTAGATGGTCAACCATCGGCCATCTGGTAACCTGGCGTAGCCGATCGAAGGAGTCCTGCACGATGGCGGCATCGCCCACATCACCGCCCGAGTCCCGGCGCGACTGGATCCTGCGCAATCTGCGCGACCGCATCGCCCACGGCGAACTCACCGCGGGGGAGAGACTGGTCGAGCGGGACATCTCGATGCACTACGGCATCAGCCGGGGCCCGGTCCGCGAAGCGATCATGGTTCTGGAGCAGGAGGGACTGGTCGTCACCCACTCGTATCGGGGGGCCGTCGTCGCCGAGGTCACGCAGCGGGAGATCGAGGAGATTCTGGTCCCGATCCGGCTGGTGATCGAGAAGGCGGCTTTCCGCGCCGCGGCCGAGGCCGCCGACCAGGAACTGTTCGGGACGCTCGACGGGCTGGTGCGGCAGATGGAGTCGGCCGCCGCCGACCCGTTGGACGCCAAGGCGCTCGCCGATCTCGACGTGGCGTTCCACGAGGCCGTGATCGCCGCCGCCGGGCAGACGCAGTCACTGCGGATCTGGCGCACCATCCAGCCAAGGGTGCGGGCCTATTTCCTCCGTGACGCCCCGCACCACGAGAGCCCTCGCAGTGTCGTCGACCAGCACCGGTCCCTGCTCGACGCCCTGCGGTCCGGCGAACCGGAGCGGTCCGGGAACGAGATCGCGGAGCACATCGGGCTCCACCTCGGCCACTGACGGCCCACAGAGGGCGACGCCGGCAGGCGCGGCGCCTGCCGGGACGGCGCCGGCAGGGGACGGCCCTGCCGGGAGGGAGCCGATGACCGCGCCCACCGCCGCGAGCCCGCGGGCGGCGAGCGGCGAGCGGCCTCCGCCGTCAGCGCAATGGCAGAAGCGGCCCGCTGGTCCACGCCGACGCCGTCACCCACCCATGACCGGGCATCGGACAGTCCCCCCATGAGCGAACCGACGACCGATCCGCCCGACCGACGCCCCGCAGGCCCTTGCAGTGCTAGCTCGTCAGCTCGATGAGCCGCTGCACCGTGCGCCAGTTGCGGCCCGTCATCGTCAGGGCCGGCCGCACCCGCTCCAGTGCCGCCGGGAGCCGGCTGCGTCCCATCCCGTGGGGGAAGTGGCAGTAGACGGCCCGCCCGATGTGCCGGAAGGTGTCCGGCGCCCACAGCTGTGCGTCCAGCCCCGCGAAATGGTCTTCCGCGGGCTCCTCCTCGATGAAGAGCACCAGCACCTTGGCCGGGTCCAGCTCGGCCACGGGCAGCGGGCAGGCGGCGGCCACCGCCCGCAGTTCCTCCGCCGTCCGCACCAGGACCGGCACCCGCACACCGAAGTGCTCGGCCAGGGCGCGCTCCAGCACGGGCCCCGGGTGCGGGTCGTCGGTGGTGAGGACGGCGTTGCCGCTCTGGAGGTAGGTGCGCACATCGCCCCACCCGAGTCCGGTCATCACCTTGCGCAGCTCGGCCATGGGCACCTTGTTCTGCCCGCCGACGTTGATCCCTCGCAGCAGCGCGGCGTACCTCGTCATGCCGTACACCGTATGTGCCGCGGCGGCCACGGTCTGCCGCGCCCGCCGCGGCCCGGTCACGACACGGGGCGGGAGTCCGCCCAGAAGTGGTCGAACTCCTCCCGGTAGAGCGGGAAGAGCGCCGCCTCGGTGTCCTCGCCCTGCGGACGGACCCGCCGCCCGGCGCCGCGCAGCACCAGTACGGGCGTCTCCATGCCGCGCGAGTGCCGCAGGTACGACTGGATCACGGCCAGCCCGTCCGCTCCGTCCCCGTCGACCATGTAGGCGGTGAAGCGCGGTGTCTCGTCGAAGACGTGGATCTCGAAGGCCGCCGGGTCCCGCAGCCGGGAGCGCACCCGCCGCATGTGCAGGATGTTCGTCTCCACCGAGCGGGCCAGCTCGCCCTTCTTGAGGCCGAGTTCCCGCTCCCGGCGGCGCAGCGCGCTGCTGGCCGGGTTCATGAACAGCAGCCGCACCCGGCAGCCCGTCTCGGCGAGCCGCACCAGCCGCCGCCCGCTGTAGTTCTGCACCAGCAGATTGAGCCCGATGCCGATGGCGTCCAGCCGCCGCGCGCCGCCGAACAGGTCCTCCGCGGGCAAATGCCGTTGCAGCCGTACCCGGTCGGGGTGGACGCCGACCACGTCCGCGAACCGGTCCCCCACCAGTTCCTCGACGGCGTCCACCGGCATCCGGTCGGCTGCGGCGGCGCCTTCCGGTGCGGCCCCCAGCAGTTCCAGCAGCCGGCGGCACATCCGCTCGGCCTGCGAGAGCACCGTCTCGGACAGGGCGCGGTTGCGGGCCACCGCGCTGCGCGCCACCTCCAGTTCGTCCAGCGCCAGTTCCACCTCGCGGCGGTCCTGGAAGTACGGCTCGAAGCAGGGCCAGTGCTGCACCATCAGCTCCCGCAGCTGCGGGAGCGTCAGGAACGAGATGAGGGTGTCGTCGGCCGGGTCGAGCAGATAGCCCTTGCGGCGGCTGACCTCGCGCACGGCGACGGCGCGCTGCACCCACTCCTGACCGGCCGGCCCCGCGGCGGCGATCACCCACTCCTCGCCGTGCACCGGCTCGTAGATGGGCCGCAGCACGGCGGAGACGACCGCCCGCATCCGCTGCTCGACCAGATTCAGCCAGACGTAGGCGCGGCCGGCGCGCTGCGCCCTGGTGCGGACCTCGGCCCAGTCGTCCTCGTCCCACTCCACGTCGGCGCCGATCTCCATGGGGCGGGCCAGCGGAACCGCGCCCGGCTGGAGCCCGTTCTCCCCCAGATCCCGTCTGGGTGGTGCCCCCTCGCCCGGCCCGCCCGGCGGATCGTCCGCCTGGCCGGCCCGGGAGGCAGCACCGCTGCCGTCCGGCCCCTCACCGCCGTCGCCTGGGGGGAGTTCAAACCCTCCCGCGCCCAACTGCGCACCGCCTTCCGCACCCCGGTCCGACCCCCGCTGTTCGATCAAGGAAGACTACTGCGGGAGCCCGGGTGCCGCACCCGGAACCCCGGTGGCAATCCGGTCCGGGCACGGGCGGAAACAGCCGGGCGCAAAGGCCGCCCCGCGGGAGGGCGTCCGCCGCACGGCCGACCGCACGATTCACCACACCGTTCACCGTACGGTCACCGCGCGGCGCGGTCCTTGCCCGTGCGGGCGCGCGCAGCGGGGCCACAGCGTGGCTCCGGCGTCGGGCGCCCCCTGCGGGCGGGACGCGTCCCCTGGACCGCGACGGTGCGCGCCGGGGGACGGAACAGCGGGCGCCCTGCCCGCACTTGGCACCGGCAGTGCCCGCGCGCCGCCCGCCTCGCGTCCTCGTGCCTACGGTGTGCCGGCGGTGGCCTCCGCCGCCGGGGTGCGGCCGGCGCTCGCGGGGCGTTCCCGCTCCGGGCGGAGCACCCACGACAGGGCACAGGCCGCCGCGGCGGTGCCCACCGCGACGGCGAACGCGGCACCTGGCCCCCGTGCCTCGGCCACCGGGCCGGAGGCCATCAGGGCGAGGGCCTGGCCGCCGATGATGCCGCTGGTCATGAACGCCATCGACTCGCCCAGCCGGGAGGCGGGCACGACCCGTTCGGTGAGGGCGAACAGGGTGATCAGGTGCGGGGCGTAGGCGCTGCCGAGCACCACGACGACCACGTACAGCCACACCAGGCTGTGCACCACCAGCAGCGGCAGGGCCAGCAGGAGCGCGGCGCAGGTGGCGGCGCGCCAGCGTGCGGTGAGGGTCACCGAGGACGGTACGGAGGCCATGGCCAGGCCCACGACGGCGCTCATCACACCCATCGCGGCGTAGACGAGGCCGGACTGTCCGGGGGCGCCCAGTTCCTCCGTCAGCGCGGTGATCCCGGCCTGGCAGGCCCCGAACATGGCGCCCTGCAGCGCGGCGGACGCTCTGAGGGCGTGGACGGTGCCGCGCCGGCGGTGCGGCTCCGCCCGCCGGCGCGCTCTTCCGCGCGGTGCCGCCGCCGGCCGGTGCGGGGCGCGGTCGGGTGCGACCGCGCGGGCCGTGGGGTGCAGCGCGAAGGCGGTGCCGCACACGACGAGGAGCCCGGCGGCGAGCGCGAGCGCGGCGGCCGGGTGGGCGACGGTGGCGGCGACCCCGACGAGTGCGGGACCCAGGACGAAGGAGATCTCGTCCAGGGTTCCTTCCAGGGAGAGGGCCGCCGAGACGGTACGGTCACCGGACCCGGCGCGGCGGGCGAGGGCGACCGTACGGGTGCGGGCCAGCGGTCCCACCTGGGGGACGCTCAGCCCGGTGGCGACGCCGAGGGCGGCAAGCAGCACGGTGGGTGCCCGTCCCAGCGCGGCGACGACGAGGGCGGTGACCGCGCAGGCGTTGAGGAGGGCGGCGACCAGCACGACCGGCCGCTGTCCGAGCCGGTCGGCCAGTCGCCCGACCACGGGTCCCCCCACCGTCTGTCCCGCCGCCAACGCGCCGCCGACCAGTCCGGCGGTGGCAAGGCTGCCGCTGGTGCGTGCCACCAGCAGCAGCGAGCC
Organism: Streptomyces albus subsp. albus; assembly: GCF_000725885.1. GTDB lineage: Bacteria > Actinomycetota > Actinomycetes > Streptomycetales > Streptomycetaceae > Streptomyces > Streptomyces albus. The sequence continues at coordinate 155,309 of NZ_JODR01000002.1, forward strand.
GAGCTGGCACATGGCCGTCGGCAGCCGTCCCAGGAACGAGACGGCGGGCAGGAGTGGTCCGCCTCCCAGGCCGATCACCGTGCGGTATGTCGTCACCAGTGCTCCAGCCATCGCCCGACGCTAACGCGCCGCATCACACGGCGGGCACGGTCAGGACGCACGAAATGACAACGGTCGGGTACGTACGTTCGCATGACACCGGCCGGTGCCGCGCCGCTTGTCGGCACGGCACCGGCCGGAGGCTCCGTACCCGGTGCGCGGGAACTACGCGGTGTGCGCGATGTACACGGTGCGCACGAGCTATGCCGTGTGCACGATCTGGATCAGGTTGCCGCAGGTGTCGTCCAGGACGGCGGTGGTGACCGGCCCCGCCTCCAGCGGTTCCTGGGTGAAGCGCACCCCGAGCCCGCGCAGCCGCTCGAACTCCGCCTGCACGTCGTCCACCGCGAACGACGCGGCGGGGATGCCGTCGCCGACGAGCGCTTCCTTGTAGGGCCCCACCGCGGGGTGGCCGGAGGGCTCCAGGAGGAGTTCGGTCCCCTCCGGCTCCTCCGGCGAGACGACGGTCAGCCACCGGGCCGGGCCCATCGGGATGTCGTGCTTCTTCACGAAGCCCAGCACGTCGGTGTAGAAGCGCAGGGCCTTCTCCTGGTCGTCGACGAAGACGCTGGTCACATAGATCTTCATGGGGTGCTCTCCGGTGCTTCGGGCCTGAGCCACCGGGTCACGATGTGCTCAAGGGGTTCGGTGTCCAGGTCGTGGAACTTGCAGCGGCCCTGGCGCCGCGTGTGGACCAGTCCGGCGGCTTCGAGTACGGCCAGATGCTGGCTTATCGCCTGGCGGGACAGCCCCAGACCGTGCTTGGTGGTCAGCCGCGCACAGATCTCGAACAGGGTCTGGCCGTTCCGCTCCACCAGTTCGTCGAGGATGCGCCGGCGGGTGGGATCGGCCAGTGCCTTGAAGAGGTCGTCCGCCATGCCCCCACCATAGGCAAGTGTTCGCTTGCCTACCAACCCGGGCGCGCCCGGCCCCGCGCCGAGGGGGCGGACCCGCACCGCCCCTCGGCCGCCGCTCAGCCGACGCGCCGCCACGGCCACCCCTCAGCCCACGCGCCGCCCCTCGACCGCTCCTCAGCCCGCGCGCCGGGCCTCGCCCCGCAGCAGCGCGATGAACGCCTCGGCGGCACCCGTCGGCTCGGAGCGGCAGAAGGCGGTGAGGGGGCGCCGCCAGGGCGGACCGCAGGGAACGAGCTGGCCGGGCGGAACCAGGGAGGGGGCGAGATGGGCGGAGACCAGACAGATGCCCGCTCCGGCGGCGGCCATCCGGGCGGCCGTCGTGGGGTGCTCCACCCGCACGGCGGTGCGCGGCACGAACCCGGCCCGCCCGCAGACGAGGTCCAGGAACGGCCGCCCGTCGATCCACGGTTCCATCCCGCAGCGCACCCAGCCCCGGTCGGCGAGTTCGGCCAGCGCCACCGGCTCGTCGCCGCCCGCGCGGGCGCACAGCGGATCGTCGGGCGGGACGACCAGCACGATCTGCTCCTCGCCGATCTCCCAGGAGGGGCCGGACCAGTCGCGCAGCTGGAAGCCGACGGCCACATCGGCGATGCCGCGCGCCATCCGCTCGCGCAGCTCCTCCTCGGTGACGTACTCGCGCAGCCGCAGCGTCACCCGCGGGTGGAGGCGCCGCATCCGCGCGACGGCCTCGGCGAGGACGCCGACCGCCAGACCGTGCACCGTGGCGATCTCCAGTTCGCCCCCGCTGACCCCGGCGGCTGCCCGCGCCGCGCGGCGGGCCTGCCGGGCGCTGCGCACGGCCAGCTCGGCGTCGGGCAGGAAGGCGCGGCCCATGGGGGTGAGCCGCACACCGCGCGGCAGCCGCTCCAGCAGCGGGCCGCCGACCTCCCTCTCCAGCGCCTTGATCTGGTGGGAGAGCGCCGACTGCGTCACGTGCAGTGTCTCGGCGGCGCGGGTGAAGGACGCCTGCTCGATCACCGTGACGAGGTATTCCATCTGCCGCAGACTCACCGGCCGCCGCCCCCAGCCCCTTGTCCGTACCGCTCACCGTGAACACCGTCCCCATGAACCCTGTCCCATGAACGCCGCCTCACGAGCACCGTCCCATGAACGCAGTTCATCGTGGCCATAGAAGCATTGCGTTGGACTCATCGCACGGCCGGGGCGGAGGCTGAGGCCATGAGCGAGAACAGCGCAGACGTGATCGTCATCGGCGGCGGAACGGGCGGCTACAGCACGGCCCTGCGCGCCGCCCATCTCGGCCTCGACGTCGCCCTCGTGGAGCGCGACCTGGTCGGCGGCACCTGCCTGCACCGGGGCTGTGTGCCGAGCAAGGCGATGCTGCACGCCGCGGAACTCGTCGACGGGGTGGCCGAGGCCCGCGAACGGTGGGGCGTGAAGGCGACGTTGGACAGCGTCGAGTGGAGCACCCTGGCGGCCACCCGCGACGACATCGTCTCGCGCAACCACAAGGGGGTCGAGGGCCAGTTGGCCAAGGCCGGGGTCCGTCTCGTACGGGGCACGGCCACGCTCGCGGGTCCGCGCGAGGTGACGGTGCGCGCCGACGGGGCGGGGGCCGGGCGGTGGACGGCGCGGCGCGGGCTGGTCCTGGCCACCGGTTCCCGCCCGCGGGTGCTGCCGGGCCTGGAGCCGGACGGTACGCACATCGTCACCAGCGACGACGCGCTCTTCGCACCCGGGCTGCCGGACAGCGTGCTGGTGCTGGGCGGCGGCGCCATCGGCGTCGAGTACGCCTCCTTCCACCGCTCCATGGGCGCCGAGGTGACACTGGTGGAGGCGGCCGAGCGGCTGCTGCCGCTGGAGGACGAGGACGTCAGCCGCCAGTTGACGCGGGCGCTGAAGAAGCGCGGCATCACCGTGCTGACCGGCGCCCGGCTGCTGGCGGCGCACCGGGCCGGCCCGGGCATCGAGGCGCGGGTCCGGCCCGCGCGGGGCGACGGGACGACACTGGGGGCGCAGCGGCTGCTGGTCGCGGTCGGGCGGGTCCCGGTCACCGACGGGCTCGGCCTGGCGGCGGCGGGCCTTTCGACGGACCCGCGCGGTTTCCTCCCGCCCGCGGACTGGACGACTCTCGAGACCGCCGTCCCCGGTATCCATGTGGTGGGTGACCTGCTGCCGCCGCCGTCCCTGGGGCTGGCGCACGCGTCGTTCGCCGAGGGGCTCGTGGTCGCCGAAACACTGGCAGGGCGCACCCCCCGGCCGGTGGACTACGCGGCCGTACCGCGCGTGACGTACTCCAGCCCGCAGACCGCGTCGGTCGGCCTGGGCGAGGCGGAGGCGAAGGCCGCCGGGTACGCGGTGCGGGTCAACACGATGCCGCTGACCGCCACGGCCAAGGGCATGGTCCACGGGCAGGGCGGCATGGTGAAGGTCGTCGCCGAGGACGGCCCCGACGGACGGGTGCTGGGCGTCCATCTGGTCGGCCCGCACGTCTCGGAGATGATCGCCGAGTCGCAGCTCGCCGTCGCCTGGGACGCCTCCCCCGAGGACATCGCCCAGCACGTCCACCCGCACCCGACGCTGAGCGAGGCGGTCGGCGAGGCGTTCCTCACCCTCGCCGGGAGGGGCCTGCACCAGCACGCATGACCTCCGCGCGACGGAGGCGGAGCCCCCTGCGGTCACCCGCAGGGGGCTCCGCCGTATGAAACGCCCCTTTTCTCCGGCTTCTTCACGCCCGTCCGGGCTCGCCGCAGCCCCATGACCCCGCGCCCGCGGTTGGGGAACGAGGCCCCGGGCAGACGTCCTCGCGTGCATGCCCCCCGCGCGGGTGCCGGCCGGGCTCTTCGGCAGGATGGGCACACGCGGCGTCATGACCAGGCGCCCCGCACTCGTCCGGACGGTCTCGCAGGTCTCCGCACAGGCCGGTGCGACGTCCGTCCGTCACGCCCGGCACTGTGAGGAGCCTCACGGTGATTCCTCGTCCGAGGCGTCGACCGGATGTCCCGCGTCAGGCGTATGCCGAGTGAAGCGAAAGATCCGGGAGTGGCAGTTGACCGTCGAGGAGTTCGAAGAGTTCTACGCCCAGACGGTCGCGCGGCTCACGGGGCAGTTGTTCGTGATGCTCGGCGACCTGCACGAGGCGCAGGACGTGGTGCAGGAAGCATTCATCAGAGGGTGGAGCCGGCGGCAGCAGCTCGACCGTGACGGCCGGCCCGAGGCGTGGATCCGCACCGTCGCCTGGCGGCTGGCGGTGAGCCGGTGGCGGTTTCGCCGGCGTTCCGCGGACGCCTGGTCCCGCAGCGGGGTCCCACCGCATGTGGAGGGACCCGGCCCCGAACAGGTGGCGCTCATCGAGGCGTTGCGCGCGCTGCCGGCCCGGCAGCGCCGCTCGATGGCCCTGCACTACGTGTGCGACCTGACCGTCGAGCAGATCGCCCAGGAGACCGGGTTGTCGCCCAGCACCGTCAAAACGCATCTGACGCGCGGCCGGATCGCGCTCGCCCACCGTCTGCACGAGCCGCGCCACGAGGAGGCTCCCGGTGCCTGAGTCCCAGGACCCGCTGCGGTCCCTGTTCCAGCAAGCGGCCGAGGCGGGGCGCAGACAGGCGGCCCCCGCACCGCCGTCGGACATCACCGCACGCGGACGGCGGGCGCACCGGCGCCATGTCGCCCTCGTGGTGGCGGCGGGTCTGACACTGGCCGGGGGCGGCATCGCCGCGGTCACGCTCCTGCCGGGCGAGCCGGACCCCGCCGTGCCGGCCACCACGCCTTCCCCCGACCGGTCGTCCGCCGTCCAGCCGACCCGGCCGCCCTCGTCCGGCGCCACGACCGCGCCGGCGACCAGCCCGCCCCCGCAGGCGCCCACGACCGTGCCGCCGTCGCGGACCGCCGGCTCCCCGGAGAGCAGCACGACGGCTCCCCCCTCCTCACCCGGGCGGTAGGCGGCGCGCCGCGTCCGCCCGCCGGACGCGGACGTCCGCCGCCCGCCGCCCCGAAGCCCCACCCGTCCGCCCTGTTCCCCCTTCCCGCCTTCGGACCTCACCCCTCCCGTCGTGTTCCTCCCGCCCCGCCCACCGCTCATGCCCGCCGGCCCCGTTGCCCTCCCGGGCCCCGCCCGGGCGCCGCCGCGCCCCGCCCCGTCTGCTCCGTCCCCGCACATCCGCACACCCCCCACACCCCCAAGGAGTCCCCTCCATGCCGGTCCTCCAGCCCAGTCGGCGGAAGCGCGACCCGGGACCGTCGCCGCACCCCGCCGAACGGCACCCGGACTCCCCGCAGACCGCACCGGAGGACGAGCCCGGTGCGCGCAGCTCACCGGCGGCTCTCCCGCAACGCCTGCTGCGGAGACTGCGCCCCGCCGACCGTGAGGTGCTGTGGCTGTACCTGCTGACCCGCGCGGGCATCTGGATCACCGCCTACTGCACCCGGTGGCTCTTCCCCGACGACGGTGACACCCGCTCCCCCGCACCGCTGCTCGCTCCCTTCCTGCACTGGGACTCGGTGCGGTACCTCTACATAGCCCGCGACGGCTACTTCCCCGGGCAGGCCGGGCCCTGGCGCGGCGACTGGGACAACCGTGAGGCGTTCTTCCCCGGATTCCCGCTCCTGCTGCGCGCGGTCCACGCCCTGGTGCCAGACTGGACGCTGGCCGGGCTGCTGATCTCCTTCGTCGCGGGCGCCGTCGCCGTCGTGGCGCTGGCCCGGATCGCCGAGTGGTACCTGCCGGGAACCCGGGCCGGGGGACGAACCGTCCTGTTCTTCCTGCTGTCCCCCAGCGCGATCTTCCTGGCCGCCGGCTACACCGAAGCCCTCTTCCTGGCCTTCGCCCTGCCCGCCTGGCTGGCCGCCCTGCGCCGCAACTGGCAGGCGGCGGCCGTGCTGACCGCGCTGGCCACGACCGTACGAGTCAGCGGCCTCTTCCTGGCCGCCGCCGTCGGTCTGCACTTCCTGCTGACCGTGCGGGAGCACCGGAGATGGCGGGCGCTGCCCTGGCTGGTACTGCCCGCCCTGCCCGTCGCCGTCTACCACCTGTTCCTGAGGGTCCACACCGGTGACTGGATGGCCTGGAAGCACGCCCAGGAACGCGGCTGGTACCGCGACTTCCACACCCCGTGGGAGGCCTGGGCCAACACCTGGCGCGGCGCCTTCGGCCACTCCCAGACGACCGGCTACGCCTTCATGTTCCAGGCGGAACTGGCCGCCATGGCCGTCGGGTTGCTCCTGCTCGGTCTGCTGCTGTGGCGGCGCCGCTGGCCCGAGGCCGCCTGCATCGGCCTGAGCCTGTGGGCCCTGGGCACCTCCTACTGGTACATGTCCATCCCCCGCGCCATGCTCCTGTGGTGGCCGCTGTGGATCGCACTGGCCGCGGTGAGCCTGCGCAGACCGTGGGCCAAGAGCGCCTACCTGTGTCTCGTCGGGCCGCTGACCACCGTCTTCGCCCTCACGTTCCTGACGGGACGCTGGGCCGGCTGACGGCCGGGGAGCGCCCCGCTTCGACGGACGGCCCCGGCGCGGGGGCAGGTGTGAGGAATTCGTCGTGCCGAACATCCCGTGCCGGATTCCGCTGATCGACTGTTGACCGTCACAATCACCGGGCGACCATCCCCGTTTCTCCCTGCTGCCTGGTCCTGCCCGGACGCACGGAGGGGAGGGCCGCTGTCGGATGCACGAAGGAGATGATCTCCCGTCGAGGAGGAGGCACGTAGTTGGAAGCAAGGCTGGCCGTGACGGCTGACGCGCGTCGCGAGGTCGAGGAGTTCATCCTGGGAGACCGGTTCTCCTGCCTGGCGGGACGTTCCGCCTGGCGCCGGGGCGGCATCACCCACCGCCATTACGACCGGCTCGGTGACGCCGATTCCGCCCGGCTGCTGGCATGGGACCTCGCGGAGTTCGTGGCGTCGGCCGACTGGAGCGCCCGCACGTTCACCAGCTTCATCGCGACGTTCGAGCAGCCTCGCGGAGTGGACGAGCTGCGGTTCGAGGAACTCCTGTGGCAGCATCTGCAACTGCTGCACGACCACGACGCCGAGTCCCATCCCTGGGCGGAGGGCCGCTCCGCCGATCCGCAGTCGGAGGACTTCGCCTACAGCGTGGCCGGCCACGCCTTCTTCGTGATCGGGCTCCATGAGACGCACCGCCGGTGGGGCCGCCGGCCGCCGTTCCCGATGCTGGCCTTCAACTCCCACGAACAGTTCGCCCGGATCAAGGCGGCCGGGATGTGGGACCGGCTGGCGGAGAAGATCCGCAAGCAGGACATCAAGCTCCAGGGCGACATCAACCCGAACCTGTACGAGTACGAGAAGCTCTCCGAGGCCCGCCGTTACTCGGGCCGTCCCAAGCCGGCGGACTGGCAGTGTCCGTTCGCGGCCCGTGCGTCCGCAGCCGCCGGTGCGGACGCGGCCGGTGAGCGGGACCGGGAGCTGACCGCCTCCGGAGCCTGAGCACGGCGCCCGGTGCCGTGGGCCCCGCCGGACGGGGGCCACGGCACCGGCGCGGCCCGGTCACCGGGCCGGGCGGGTCAGGACACCGCCTCCCGGCGGGCCGGGCCGCCGTCCTCAGCCGCGCCGCGGGCCCCGACGGCACCGCCGGGGCGGGTGGCCGTACCGGGGCCGCCGCGCTGCACCAGGTGCGGGTCCTCCGCGAACTCGGCCGGGCCCCGCCGGGAGGCGGCTGACGACGGCAGGAACGCGGCGATCAGCAGTCCCAGGAGTGCGGCGCCGGCAGCGATGAGGAACGCGGTGCGGAACCCGTCCAGGTTGGGCACCCGGGTGTGGCCCAGCGGGCTGGTCATCCGGGCGAGGACGACACCGACGACCGCGCTGGAGGTGGAGGTGCCGATGGAGCGCATCAGGGTGTTGAGCCCGTTGGCGGCGCCCGATTCGGACGGGTCGACGGCGCCGAGGATCAGGGCCGGCATCGCGGAGTAGGCGATCCCGATGCCCACCCCGATCAGCACCGACAGCAGCACCGTCTGCCACACGGCGCTCAGCAGCACCGTGCCCAGCAGATAGGAGGCGGCCAGGATCACCAGGCCCGTCATCAGCGACACCTTGGGGCCGCGGGCCTCGGACAGCCGCGCCGAGAGGGAGGAGACCAGCATCATCGCGATGCCCATCGGTGCCACGCACAGCCCGGAGACGACCATGGACTGGCCGAGCCCGTACCCGGTGGCGGCGGGCAGCTGCAGCACCTGGGGCAGGACCAGGGTGAGCGCGTAGAAGGCCAGCCCCACCATGATCGACGCCAGGTTGGTGAGCAGCACCTGGCGGCGGGCCGTCGTCCGCAGGTCCACCAGCGGGTCGGCGATCCGCAGTTCCAGCAGCCCCCACAGCAGGAAGATCACCACGGCGGCTGCGAGCAGCCCGAGCACACGGGCGCTGCCCCAGCCCCAGTCGGCGCCCTTGGAGATGGGCAGCAGCAGCGCCACCAGCCCGGCCGAGAGGCCCAGCGTGCCCAGGACGTCGAAGCGGCCCGGCGTCCGCAGCGACGACTCGGGCACCAGGAAGAACACCAGCGCCATGGCCACCACGCCGATGCCGGCCGCGCCGAAGAACAGCACGTGCCAGTCGGTGTACTGGGCGACCCATGCGGCCAGCGGCATGCCGAGCGCGCCGCCCACCCCGAGGGACGAGCTCATGAACGCCATGGCCGAGCCCAGCCGTTCGGGCGGCAGCTCGTCCCGCATGATGCTGATGCCCAGCGGGATGGCCCCCATGGCGAACCCCTGCACGGCCCGGCCGATCACCATCGGCACCAGGGCGGAGGTGAAACCGCAGATCAGCGAGCCCAGCACCATCAGCCCCAGGCTCAGCAGCGCGATCCGCCGCTTGCCGTACAGATCACCGAGCCGGCCCATGATGGGCGTGGCCACGGCGCCCGACAGCAGCGTCGAGGTGATCACCCAGGAGGCGTTGGACGTCGATGTGTCCAGCAGCGAGGGCAGTTGGGCGACGACCGGCACGATGAGGGTCTGCATGACGGCGACCGAGATCCCCCCGAACGCCAGCACCGGGACGAGCCAGCGCCCGTCCCCTCCCCCACGGCCCCGCCCCGCCCGTATACCGGCCTCGGCCTGTGCTCCCACACTTTCCGCCACGCGTCGACCCCGCCCTTTCTCTCTGTTCATCTGTCAACTGCCACCGCACGAGGCACCGTTCGATGCCTACGGCTACCATTCGCGTGCAGCGTACAAATGAACACGGGAGGGCCGTCTCGTATTTCGCTCGGGGAGACGAAGCAGATCGTGCGCCCCGGCGCGCGTCAGTCCGCGTCCTGCCGCGGCACCAGACGCAGCGAGACGGAGTTGATGCAGTAGCGCTGGTCGGTGGGCGTGGGGTAGCCCTCGCCCTCGAAGACGTGCCCCAGGTGGGAGCCGCAGCGGGCGCAGCGGACCTCGGTGCGCACCATGCCCAGCGAGCGGTCGGTCAGCAGCTCCACGGCCTCGGAGCGGGCCGGGTCGTAGAAGCTGGGCCACCCGCAGTGCGAGGCGAACTTCGTCTCCGAGCGGAACAGCTCCGCGCCGCACGCCCGGCACTCGTAGACACCCGTGGTCTCCGTGTCGGTGTACTCACCGGTGAACGGGCGCTCCGTACCGGCCTCGCGCAGCACGTGGTACTCCTCGGGCGACAGCTCCGCGCGCCACTGCTCCTCGGTCTTGTCGATCTCGTACGCCATCTCGGCTCGCTCCTCAGCGCTCGTTCCGTGCGGGGTCAGTCGGCGAGCCGGGCGAGGATCTTGGGGCCCAGCTCCGTGACGTCCCCCGCGCCCATGGTGAGAACGAGATCACCCGGCTCCGCCATTCCCACGACGGCGTCCACAGCCTCGTCCGGGGTGCCCATGGCCCGCACGGCGGCCCCCGCGGCCTGTGCGGCGTCGGTGATCAGCGCGCTGGTCACCCCCGGGATCGGGTCCTCGCGCGCCGGGTAGATCGGCAGCACGACCGATCCGTCGGCCAGGGCCAGCGCCTCCCCCATCTCCTTGCCGAGTTCCTGGGTGCGGCTGAACAGATGCGGCTGGAAGACCACCAGCACCCGGCCCTCGCCCGCGCCGCCGCGGATCGCCTCCAGATCGGCGGTCATCTCGGTGGGGTGGTGCGCGTACGAGTCGATCACCTGGACGCCCCGGGTGAGCCCCTTGAGCTGGAGGCGCCGCTTGACACCCGTGTAGGAGGCCAGCGCCCGTCCCAGATCCGCCGCCGGCACGCCCAGGGCCGCGCCCGCCGTCAGGGCGGCCACCGCGTTGAGGGCGTAGTGGTTGCCGGGCACCGACACGTCGAAGGTCAGCTCCTCGCCGTCCAGGACGACGACGACCTCGCTGGCCAGCCCCTTCGGTGTGATCCGCACAACCCGCACGTCGGCGTCCGCGGCCTGCCCGTACGTACGGATCCGCAGGTCGCGCCCGGCCGCCCGCAGCCGCCGCGTCAGCTCCCGGGCGCCGTCGTGGTCGGCGGAGATCACCAGCGTGCCACCCTCGGCCACGCGCCCGGCGAAGATCTCGAAGGACTCGTAGATCTCCTCGATGGAGGCGTAGTTGGCGTGGTGGTCCAGCTCGACGTTGAGGACGATGGCGACCTCGGGCCGGTACTTGTGGAAGCTGCGGTCGCTCTCGTCGGCCTCCGCGACGAAGATCTCCCCGGTGCCCTGGTGCGCGTTGGAGCCGGGCCCCTCCAGATCGCCGCCGATCGCGTACGAGGGGTCGAGCCCCAGGTCCGCGAGGCTGACGGCCAGCATCGAGGTCGTGGTGGTCTTGCCGTGCGTCCCGGCCACCGCCAACGGCCGCAGGCCCTCCATCAGGGCGGCCAGCGCGTCCGCTCGGTGCAGCACCGGCAGCCCCCGCCGCCGCGCCTCGGCCAGCTCCGGGTTGTCCTCCCGGATCGCGCTGGAGACGACCACGGCCGTCGCGTCGGGCGCGAGGTGGCCGGCGGCGTGGCCGATGTGGACCGTCACCCCGAAGCCGCGCAGCGCGTCCGCGGTGGCGGACTCACGGGCGTCGCTGCCCGCGACGCGCGCGCCGCGTACGGCCAGGATCTTCGCGATCCCGGACATCCCCGCGCCACCGATCCCGACGAAGTGCGGCCTCTCCATGGCGGAGGGAAGGGAGGGTGTGGCGGCAGCGGTCATACGGAAACTCCTGGCTAGCACCTTGAGGGGACGCGCCAAGCCTATGCGGTCGCCACGGCGGCCCGGCGCGGCACACCACCGCACCCGCCGAAACCGGGCGGGGCGCCGCCGGCGGTCTTTGCCCCGCCCGGCTCCGGCCGGCTCACTCCTCGTTGTGCGCGAACAGTTTCAGCACCGGGACGCCCACCTTGTGGCGGGCCCGGGAGGCCCAGTCGCGGTGGAAGAACTCCTCCACCAGGTGCGGTGCGGTCAGCACGATGACCTCATCCGCGCGGGTCTGCTCGGTGACGGACTTGAGCACGTCGAGGGGGTGCGAGTCGACGATCTGTCCGACCGCGTCGCAGCCGGCGTCTCTGAGCCGCTTCAAGGACAGCTCCAGGGACTGCTCGGCGGCCCCGACGGCCTCGGCGCCCTCGGGCTCCTCGTCCTCGTGCACGACCTGTTCCAGTTCACCGAGGGCCACATCGTCCAGTGCGCGCAGCAGCCGGTCCTGGTCGCCGCGCGGTTGCAGGAGGACGACGAAGGAGACGGGCTCCTCACCGTGCAGCGTGGTCACCATCTCCACATCGGTGGGGACCAGTGGCTTCTCGATCATCAACACTGTCGTGATCACGACGGGCGCCCCTTCTTCGTCAAAAACGAAAGACCGTTGTGCTTGTCAGTCTGCCCAGCCATACAAAAAGCGGAACCTCTCATTCCGCTACGGCCTGTGACCGACGGTAACGCGTGAAGAGGAACCCGTCCTCCTCCAGCACCCCGTCGAGCACGTACTCGTCCGGGTCCGGCAGGACAGGACCGTTCATGATCCGCGGGGCTGATCCCGCGACGATCCGCGGGGAGATCGACAGGCACAGCTCGTCGAGTACCCCCGCACCGGCGAATTCCCCCAACAAAGTCGGACCGCCCTCCGTCAGCTGCCGCCGCAGCCCCCGCCGCGCGAGCAGCCCCGGCACCAGCGCCGGGTCCACCGCGCTCCCCTCGCCCGCGAACAGGACCTCCACGCCCGCCTCCCGCGCCCGGGCGACCCGGTCCTCGGGCGCACCCCGGCCGGTGACCAGCAGCGTCGGCACGACCGGCTCGGTGAACAGGGGCAGCGAGAAATCCAGCTCCAGCCCGGCACTGACGACGGCGACGGCCGGCACCGGCGCCTGCCCCTGCGCGGCCCGGCGGCCGGCGAATCCGGACCGCCGCTTCGCCGGGCCGTACCCCTCCTGCCGCACGGTCTGCGCACCGACGACCACCACGTCCGCCAGCGCCCGCAGCACCCCGAAGATCCACATGTCGGTCCTGGACGACAGCGGCTGCGACCGGCCGCCGTGGTGGACGGCGCCGTCCAGCGAGGCGACCATGTTGCCGCGCAGCCACCAGCCCGCCTCGTCGGAGCCCTCGCCCACCGGCGGGTAGGCGTACTCCTCGGCGAGCTCCTCGGTGCTCCACTCGGGAGCGGGACCGGGCACGGCAGTCGAAGGGAACAGGCGTCGCATAGGGCGCAGTGTGGCACGGCGCACCCCTGGCGTACCGCGCACCGCCGGACGCGGGACGACTAGCATGACAATCGTGTCAACGACCGAAGCGCGCATATCCGAGACCGGCACCGGCGGCCCCGGCGAGCCCCCCACGGCACTCACCGCCCGCGAGCCGCACGTGCCGGCCGAACAACTGGTGGCCGAGATGGTGCCGCCTCCCCGCTTCGACGGGGTGCGCTTCGACACCTACATCCCCGACCCGGCGCAGCCGAGCCAGTCGGAGGCCGTACAGGTGCTCAGCGCCTTCGCCGGAGGACTGGGCGGCGCCCGCGGCGGCGACGGCCGCCGCCGCTGGTTCCGGCGCGAGCCCAAGCGGACGGCCGCCCCGGGCGGTCCGCGCGGCGTGTACCTGGACGGCGGTTACGGCGTCGGCAAGACCCACCTGCTCGCCTCGCTGTGGCACGCGGCCCCGGCCACGCCCGACCGCAAGGCGTTCGGCACCTTCGTGGAGCTGACGAACCTGGTGGGCGCGCTCGGCTTCCAGCAGACCGTCCGCACGCTCAGCGGCCACCAGCTGCTGTGCATCGACGAGTTCGAGCTCGACGACCCGGGCGACACGGTGCTGGTCTCCAGCCTGCTGGCGAAGCTCGTGGAGAGCGGCGTCGCGCTGGCGGCGACGTCCAACACGCTCCCCGGCAAGCTGGGCGAGGGCCGGTTCGCCGCGGCCGACTTCCTGCGCGAGATCCAGGGCCTGTCCGCACACTTCCGCACCCTGCGGATTGACGGCGAGGACTACCGCCACCGGGGCCTGCCCAAGGCTCCCGAACCGTACGGGGACGAAGAGGTCGAGCGGGTGGCACACCGGGTGCCGGGCGCCTCCCTCGACGGCTTCCCCGCGCTGCTGCGGCACCTCTCCCGCGTCCACCCCAGCCGGTACGGCGCGCTGGTCGAGGGCGTCGAGGCCGTGTGCCTGACGGGCGTGGCTCCGGTGCCCGACCAGGCCACGGCGCTGCGCCTGGTGGTGCTGGCCGACCGGCTCTACGACCGGGAGGTGCCCGTCGTCGCCTCCGGGGTGCCGTTCGACGCGCTGTTCAGCCAGGAGATGCTGGAGGGCGGCTACCGCAAGAAGTACTTCCGGGCGATCTCACGGCTGACGGCACTGGCCCGGGACGGCCGGGAGATGACCGCCTCCTGACGCCGGCGGGCAGGTCACGGCCGGTCCCACCGGCCGGCCCGCCCGCCGCACCGCCTCCCTCCGTTCACGTCAGGAACGTAGGCACGCACTGGTGCACGTGGTACACACTCTCGGGTCACCTGTCCGCCAACAGGGGAGAGTGCACGATGCCCACGACACGACGTCAAGCACTGGCAAGAACCGGAGCCGTTGGGGCGGCAGTCGCCTTCAGCGGCGCACTCTCGGAATTGTTCACCGGGACCGCCGCGGCCCAGGCCACCGGCGGAAGAGCGGGCTACGGCGCGCTCGTCCCCGACCCCGACGGGCTGCTCGACCTGCCCCGCGGCTTCCGCTACAAGGTCCTCTCCCGCGAGGGCGACCCCCTCCGCTCCGGGGAGGGCAAGGTCCCCAGCAACTGCGACGGCATGGCCGCCTTCCCCGCGGCCCGCACAGGCCACGGCCGGGGCCGCACCTGGCTGGTGCGCAACCACGAGAACCGGAAGAAGTCGCGGGTCCCGGTCCCCACCGTCAAGGGGCTGACCTACGACCCGGCGGGCGAGGGCGGCTGCACCCTCCTCGAACTCGACGGCGACAACGACGTGCTGACCGAACGCGTCGGCATCGCCGGCACCTCCACCAACTGCGCGGGCGGCCCCAGCCTCTGGGGCACCTGGCTCACCTGCGAGGAGACCGAGTACAAGGCGGGCGAGCAGGGCTACACCAAGGACCACGGCTACATCTTCGAGGTCGGCTTCGACCGCCGCCGGCCCACCTCCGTCGAGCCGTTGACGGCCATGGGCCGCTTCCAGCACGAGGCGGTCGCCTTCGATCCCCGTACCGGCGTCGTCTACGAGACGGAGGACGCCTTCGACAAGCCGTTCGGCCTCTTCTACCGGTTCCTGCCCCGCAAGCCCAAGGGCGGCCCCGGCTCGCTGCACGCGGGCGGGACACTGGAGGCCATGCGGGTGCCCGGCGTGGCAGATCTGTCGTCCGTCACCGAGACCGGCACGTCCTTCGACGGCATCGAATGGGTGAAGGTCCCCGACCCGCTCGCCCGGCAGACCCCCATCCGCTTCCAGGACTTCGGCAAGGGCGGCATCACCCACGCGCAGAAACTGGAGGGCTGCTACTGGGGCGGCACCAGCGTCTACTTCGTCTCCAGCTACGCGCGCAGCGAGGAGGGCTCGCAGCGCGACCACTTCGGCCAGGTCTGGCGGTACGACCCGCGGCGGCGGCGCCTGACCCTCGTCGTCGTCTTCGGCCCGGACACCGACGTACGGCTGCCCGGTGAGGAGCCTGACAACATCTGTCTGGCCCCCGGCGGCGGTCTGATGGTGTGCGAGGACGGCGACGGCGCCCAGCACGTCTTCGGCCTCACCCGTCACGGCACCGTCTACCCGATGGCACGCGGCGCCCAGAACATCGGTACGCCCGAGGAGCCCGAGTGGGGCGAGTTCGCGGGCGTCACCTTCGCCCCGGACGGCCGCACCATGTACGTCAACTGCTACACCCCCGGCACCACGTTCGCGGTGACCGGTCCCTGGAGACACTGACCACCGGGCCCGCCCCCGCGGGGGCGGGCCCGCCTCACGGACGGCGCCCGGCCACGGCGCAGGCCACGGCAGCCGCGAGCGCCGCGACGGCGACGGCCCCCAGCACCGGCACCCACGGCAGCGGAACCGCGCCCTCGGCGGAGGCGCGGGACAGCTCACCGACGGCCGCGTTGGCGGGCGAGGCGCCCAGTGCCAGCGCGGGCAGCGTCAACAGCGAGGTGGCGGCCACGGCGATGCCCCGCGAACGGATCAGCGGACGGTTGCACAGCATGCCGACTGCCGCTCCCACCAGGACACACGCCAGCACCCCGCACAGTCCCGCCGCCACCGCCGGAGCGACGGGCACCGCGCGCCGGCCGTCGGTGCTGTGCGGGTCGCCGACGAAGGCGACCAGCGCGACCGCCGGAAGGCCGAAGCCCAGCGCGGTGACGACACCGGCCGCCACGGCCGCGAGGTGGGCGCGGGCCGCGCCGGTCACGGCCGCGGCGCAGTGCCGGGCCGCGTCGGGTTCGGCCGTCACACAGATCCGCACCAGCCAGGCCGTCGCGGGCAGCAGCACGGCCGCGGCGAGGCCGAGCGAGTCCAGCAGCGGCCGGCCGGCCCCCAGTCCGACCGCCAGCAGCCCGGCGTACAGCAGCAGCGGGGCGAGCCACCGCTGGGAGCGGAGCAGCATCGCCAGCTGATAGCGCGTCAGCGCGAAGGTGGCCCTCATCGGTTCTCACCCTCCTCCCGTACCGCACGGATGTGCCACCCGCTCTCCGGCGGGCCCGCGTCGAGCAGGACCCGCAGCACCTCGTCCGACCGGGTGTGGGGCACGGTCAGGAAGAGGTCTCCCCCCGGCGTGAGACGCCAGCGCACGTCCTGCGGCAATCCGGCTGGAACCCGGGCACCGGGCGCCCCCAGCGCTTCGATGCGCGTCAGCCCGCCCTGCCGCACACCCCCACCGACCGGCCCGGCGGCCCCGACCGGCCCGGCGGCCCCGGCAGACGCGTCCGGCGCAGGGGGAGCTGCGGGCCCCGCAGACGCAACGGGCACGGCGATCCCTGCGGGGTCCGCGGCCCCGGCGGGTGCGACGGACCCGGCAGGCGTGGAGGCTTCCGCAGGCGTGGCAGCCCCGAAAGACATGGAGGCTCCCACAGACGTGGCGGACCCGGCAGACCCGGACGGGACCGGAGGCCCCGCCGGGACAGCGGGTGCCGTGGAGTCCGGCGGCGTCACTCGCAGGACCGTCGTGCAGGCGTCCGCGAGACGGGAGGGGTCGTGGTCGACGAAGACGACGGCGCCGCCCGCCGCCGTCCGTTCCCGCACCACGTCGTCGAGGACGGCACGGGCGGGCCGGTCGAGGCCCGTCCACGCCTCGTCCAGCACCAGCAGTCCGGGCGGGCCCAGCAGGGCCTGGGCGACCGCGACCTTCTGGCTGCTCCCCTTGGACAGCTCCCGCATCCGGGTATCGGCGTACCCGTCCGCGCCGAAGCGCTCCAGCCAGCGCGCCCCCTGCCGGGCGGCCTCCCGGGGGCGCAGTCCGCGTATGCGGCCCAGGTGGGTGAGGTAGTCCAGCGCGGTCAGCGGCAGCGAGGCGGGGAAGCGTTCGGGGACGTAGCCGCGGGCCGGGGGCCGCCCGCGGACCCGGCCCGCGCTGGGCGCGTCGACACCGGCGATCAGCCGCAGCAGCGTCGACTTGCCCCCGCCGTTCCCTCCGGCCACCCGCACCAGCGTGCCGGCGCGTATCTCCAGGTCCACCCCGCGCACCGCCCAGGGCCCGCCCGCCCGGTAGCGGCGCCCCACGTTCTCCAGCCGCACAGCCCAGCTCATGGGACGACGCTAGCCGCTGGCAGACTGAACAGGTGACCAATTCCGCCTCTCCCTCCCCCGCCACCCCACCGGCCCCCGGACAGCAGCCCGAGCAGGAACCGGACCGTTTCGTCCTGCCCCTGGTGGTCCGCGTCGAGCGGACCGCTCCGCCTTCGCGGACCGACGCGCTGGAGACGGCCGCCCGCGCTGTGCTCGTACTGCTGTCCGACCCGCGGACCGCCGCGGAGGACGGCGTGTGGCACAAACGGGTGCGGCTGTGGGAGGAGCGGGGCATCCGCAAGGTGGTGCGGCGGGCGCGCGGCGCCGAGTGGCGGCGCACCGAGCCGCTGGAGGGCATCACCGTCGCGGGGCGGGCGACCGAGGTCCGGGTGTTCCCGCCGGTCCCCCTCGACGGCTGGCCCCGGGACCTGGCCAGGCTCCAGGTCTCCGGCACCGAACTGGCCGAGACCGAGCCGGTGGCCGCACCGGAGCCCGGCGCACCCGTGCTGTGGCTCAACCCCGAGCTGGAGATGTCCGCGGGCAAGGCGATGGCACAGGCCGGGCACGGCGCCCAGCTGGCCTGGTGGGCGCTGGACGAGGCCGCGCGCGCCGCCTGGCACGAGGCGGGCTTCCCCCTCGCCGTACGCCCGGCCCGTGACGCGGCGCACTGGGCGGCGCTGACCACCTCCGGCCTACCCGTCGTACGGGACGCCGGGTTCACGGAGATCGCACCGGGATCGTGCACCGTGGTCGCCGAACACCCGGCGCTGCGTACAGCCAAAGACTGATTCGCCGCTCCTCCTCTGCCACTCGCACACGGATAGTGGCATTCTCCTCACAGGGCGCAAGGAACACGGGGCGGTGCCCTGGGGGGATCGGGGGTACAGGCGATGGCGCAGCAGACGGGCCGTACGGGTGTGCCCGGCCCCGAGGGCCCTGCCGGGCTGGTGCCGCTGGTCGGCGAGTGCCTGGAGCTGCCGGCGGATGCGGAGCGGCCCCTCATCGTGCTGCTGGGGCCGCACGGCGCGGGCGCCAGCGAGGCGCACGGTGCGCTGATGGCACGCTTCGGCACCGACCTGGCGCCGTTCGCGTATCTCAACTTCGGCTCCGAGCAGCCGCTGCGTCCCCGGTACGCGCTGGGGCTGATCGCCCGCCAGCTGGAGCGGAAACTCCCCCGCTACCGGGTCTCGCGCTTCCCCCGGCTGACGCTGGGCCTGCTGGCCTCGGACAGCGAACTGCGGGACATCGGCGACCTCAGCACGATCCCGCTGCGCGACCAGCGCCGGGAACTGCACCGCAGGCTCGGCCAGTTGGAGGACCGCGCCTTCCAGGCCAGGGGCGACTACCTGTCCGGCTTCGTCCAGGTGGCCGGGTCGGCGCTGGGTGTCCCGGCGGGCGTCCCCCCGGTGTTCGAGGAGATGGTGGGCGGCGCCGCCCGGGAGGGGGCCCGCATGGTGTCGGGGGTGCTCTCCCGGCACCGGTTCGCCGAGAGCGCCCGCTGGTACGGCGAGCACCGGCTGACCCGCGGCCCGAACCCCTGGGACGCGGTGATCGAGCTGAACCACTGGCGGCGCGGCTCGGCGGAGGACGAGGACAAGCTGGAGCGGATCCTGTTCGCCGCCTTCCTGGAGGATCTGCGGCGCAACGCGGAGCTGTCGTTCGCGCCGACGTCGTACCTGCTGCTGCTCGACAGCTGTCACACCGCCTACGGCCGCCGCTTCCTGACGCTGCTGCTGGCGGCGCGCGAGGAGCTGCGGCTGGCCGCCCGGCACACGGGCCTGCCCCGTCCGGCCACGGGGGACCCGCTCACCGTCGTGGCGAGCACCCACCGCTGGCTGGCGGACTGGGGGGCGCCCTCGGGGGAGTCGTGGGGCTGGGAGGTGCGCCCGCCCGACGGTGCGCGGCTGGCGGACTGGCGCGAGTGCCGGCCGCCCGGTGACGGCCGGTGGTGGTATCCGCTGCGGCTGCGCGACCTGACGCTGGACGAGGTGCGGGCCCGGCTGTCGGAGGAGCCGCGGCGCGACCCGTCGCTGGCGCCGTTCGTGCACCGGTTCACCTGCGGGCTGCCGCGCGCCGTGCGGCAGGTCCTGACGCTGCTCGACCAGGCGGACCTGCCGGCGGGCGGCGGGCACGCCCGGGAGCTGTGGCTGCGCCGGCTGCCCGACAGGACGCTGCCCGGCGCCTCGGTGCGGCGCAGGGGACGCACGGTGCCCGGCGCGGGCGGCGGTTCGGTGGCCGCCGCCCAAGGTGTCCCGCCGGACGACGCGGAGGAGAACACGTCGCTGGCCGAGGCGGCGCTGGATCTGCTGCTTGCGGGGTTCGACGACCGGCAGCGGGCGCTGCTGCGTACCTGTGCGGCCACACCCGATCTGCTGACCGGGTACGAGGTGTTCGGTGACGGTCCGGCCGCGCAAGGCGCCGAGTCCCCCGCCTCCCCGTTCGGCAAGGCGCACGCCGGGTTCCTCCTCGTCACGGCCCGCGAGGGGGGCCGTCTCGTGCTGCACCCGTGGCCCCGTCGGCTGCTGCTGTGGCAGTTGGCCGCACGGCCCGCCGAATGGGACGCGGCGCACCAGCGGCTGAGCGAGCACCACGCCGCGAGGGAGGAGCCGGTGCGGGCCATGTACCACCGGCTGGCCCTGCACCAGATCAACGCGGTCACCGCGTATCTGGTGCGGCGGCTGGAGGAGGTGGACACCCCGCGCTGGCTGGCGGAGTTCCGCACCGTGGCGGCGGCCCCGAACCGCATCCCGAAGGACAAGAGCTACCGCGATGTCCTGGGCCCGCTCACCCGCGGTGGTGCGGCGGAGCCGGCGAGCCGGCTGGAGGCGGCCGTACGCGGGCTGCTGGTGGCGCGCTGGCTGTGGGGCGATCCGCTGGCGGACCCCGAACGGGCGCTGGGTCCCACGCTGGCCGCCCGCCTCGAACGGCTCGCCGAGGAGCACCCCCGCAGCGACAGTCTGCGGCTGCTCAACGAGGCCGAGCGGTACCGCAACTGGATCCAACCCCAGACCTGCGCCGAGGAAGGGTGAAGGCGTGTTCCGGATCACCTGGCCGCTGCACATCGTCAAACGCGTCGTCGCCCTGGTGGCGGTCCTCGCCGTCCTCGGTGTCGCCGTGCCGCTCACCTACCACTGGTTCGACGAGCGGCGGTCGCGCTGCGCCGACGGTGTCGTCAAGAAGGACGTCAAGAACCACGCGGGCAAGCAGGAGTGCGTGGGCATCACGGACGGTTCGTTCGCGTTCGCGCCGCATCTGAAGGCGGTCACCGACCGGATCCGGGAGGAGAACAGGAAGGTGACCGACGGCAAGGCGCCGTGGGTCAGCGTCGCCTACATGACCACGTTCACCCTCACCGACGAGGACAGCAACTCCGACGAGTCGGTGCGGCACGAACTGGAGGGCGCCTATCTGGCGCAGTACCGGCACAACCGCGGGGACCTGCGGGGTTCCCCGAAGATCCGGCTGCTGATAGCCAACCCCGGCAGCCAGTCCGCGCACTGGCCGGATGTGGTGGGTGCGCTGGCGGACCGTACGGACGCGCCGGACCGGCTGGTGGCCGTCGCCGGCCTGGGCCCCAGCACGGAGCCGAACAAGCAGGCCCTGCGGACGCTGTCCCGGCACCGCATCGCGATGGTGGCCAGCACGATGACGGCGACGGACTTCAACGGCATCAAGCGTTTCGTCCGCGTGGCGCCGACCAACGCGGACGAGGCCCGCGCGGCGGCGGCCTATCTGCGGCGGGAGAAGTACCGTACGGCGGTGGTCGTGCAGGACATCGCCCGCAACAACCGCTACGCGAACACCCTTGGACCCGCCTTCGAGAAGGCGTTCACCAGCGCGGGCGGCGACCACCGCATCGTCACGGAGGAAGCCCTGACCTTCGATTCGTCGGCCAGCACCGGCTGGGAGAACGAACTGCGGCTGACCACGGGCCAGTTGTGCACCGCCAAGCCCCAGATCGTGTTCTTCGCCGGACGCGGCCGGCATCTCACCCACTTCCTCGACGCACTCGCCAACCGGACCTGCACCGGCCACAGGTTCCGCGTCGTCACCGGCGACGACACCACCAATCTGACCCCGCGCGAACTGGAGCGCGCCTACCGCACACAGGTCGAGGTCCTCTACACGGGGCTCGCCCACCCGGACATGTGGCAGGGCAGCGAGGCCGGACGGCGTGCGGTGTCCGCGGCGACGGCCCGCAAGTTCCGTGAGGGCGGACTGCTCGACCGCTGGTTCCCCCGGGACACCCGCGACGACGGGCAGGCCATCATGGCGCACGACGCCGTGCTGACGGCGGCCCGCGGCATCGGCATGGCCGCCCAGTGGGGCGGCGAGGTCACCGGAGACTCGGTGAGCCGGATGTTCCACAAGATGCACCTGGGCGAGCAGGTGCCCGGCGGCAGCGGCTTCCTGTCGTTCCGCAACAACGGCGACCCCTACAACAAGGCGGTGCCGATACTGCGGCTGACGGAGAAGAAACGAGCCGAATTCGTGGAGGTCTCCGCACCCCACGGCACTCCCCCGGGCCCCCGGCGAAAACGCTGAACCCGCGCGCGGGCGACCACGGCCGGCGCCTCACTGACCCGACCCGCCCGCCGGACGCCGGCGGGTTCGGGCCGCCCGAGTACAGGTGCTGGTCGGGTGTCGGCCGGAGGGACCGGAGGAAGAATGCTCACCATCCTGATATCCGTCTTCGCCGTTCTCGTGTCACTGGGGTCCTTGATCCTCGGATACACGTCCAGCCGCCGCTCCCATATGCCCGTCCTGCAATTCATGTGGGAGAGGAGCCAGGACACCGCGACGCTCGGCACCTGGTGGCTCGTGAACGTCGGAACGGGCCCGGCCACCAACGTCGTGGTCGCGCAGACGGAGCGGACGGGCCTCACCCAGGGCCTGAACGGTGAGACGTGGTTCAACCCGGTTCTGGTGCCGTCGATCCCCGTCGGCGGCAGGCTGGACCTGCCATGGCTCGGGGCAACCCGGGGGCTGGGGCGCGGGCTGGGAGCCAGCTACACGGATGTCCAGCGGTACTTCTACACCACCAAATGCGGGGACGACGTCTCCATGTTCTTCATCGGACTGCACCTGCCTCGCCGGCCCCTGCTGCGACTCGGCGGGGAGAAGGCCGTGAAGACCTGGTGGGACGTGGAGGACGAGCTGGCGGGCCCGCGGTGGTCTCCGGCCACGGTCGCACAACACCGGCGGCGCTGGTGGCTGGCCCGGCGTTTCGGACTCTGCCGGCGGCTGGGAGGCTGGGCGGACCCCGTCCTCTCCTACGCGCCGTGACAGACCCACGTACGCGGTCGGCGGGGCATGCCATCGGCCGCTGGGCTCTCCCCTGGTGACAGGGCGGCGGCAAGGGTAGGGTGCGGGAAGCGTCGCGTGCCGGTGGCAGACCGTGTCAGGCATGGAGGCGCCGGACCGAAGGAGACCGACGATGTACTCGTCGCACCCTTCGTTCTCGCGTGACTGAGCGCGAGACGACCAGGCTCGTGGCCTGGAGCCAGGAACTCCGCCGAGTGCACCACCGACTGCGGGACGCCCTGTCCGTGACCCGCGCATCCCTCGCCGACGGCACCCCGGTGAGGCGGCCACCCGGGAACTGCTGCTGTACTGCCACGGCTTCTGCGCAGCTCTCGACCGCCACCACCAAGGCGAGGACCGCACCCTGTTCCCCGCCATCGCGGCGGCGCACCCGCAACTGCGCCCGGTGCTACGCTCGCTCGAACAGGACCACTCGATGATCGCCCACCTGCTCGGCGGCCTCCGCGAGGCGGTCGACCGGGCCGCGCCGCCCGACGAACTCGACCGCCACCTCGAAGGCGTCGCCGCTCTCATGGAGAACCACTTCCGCTACGAGGAACGGCAGTTGCTCACCGTACTGGAAACCCTCGAACTGGCGGCCGGGGCCGAGGAGATGCTGGGACCGTTGTGAGGTGCGGCCGGCGCCCGGAGCGGAGGGACCGGCCACCAGGTGCCGGGCCGAATCTCAAGTTCAGCTCTGAATCGGCCGTCTCGGGGATTGAAACGGTCCGGTGCGAGCAGAAGACCCTCCGCGGCCACGGGGAGGAGCAGCGAATGGACAGGCTGGGCACCGGGATCGGTTGGCGGCCCGAGATCGCCGACGGCATCGAGGCGCTGCCGGGCATCGACTGGGTCGAGGTCGTCGCGGAGAACATCTGCCCGGGTCATCTGCCCGCGTCACTGGTCCGGCTGCGGGAACGCGGCACGGTCGTCGTGCCGCACGGCGTGGCGCTCGGTCTCGGGGGTGCCGAGCGCCCCGACCCCGGGCGGCTCGCGGCCCTCGCCGAACGTGCCGAGGCACTCGGCGCTCCGCTGGTGACCGAGCACATCGCGTTCGTCCGCGCGGGCGGCGGCACGACGGGGCTGCCGCTGATGGAGGCGGGCCATCTGCTGCCGGTGCCCCGGACCCGGGACGCGCTGGACGTGCTGTGCGAGAACGTCCGTATCGCGCAGGACGCGCTGCCGGTGCCGCTCGCCGTGGAGAACATCGCCGCGCTCATCAGCTGGCCCGGCGAGGAGATGAGCGAGGGCGCGTTCCTGGCCGAGCTGGTCGAGCGCACCGGGGTGGGACTGCTGATCGACGTGGCGAATCTGCACACCAACCACGTCAACCGGGGTGAGGACCCGGCCGAGGCGCTGGACCGGCTGCCGCTGGAGGCCCTCGCGTACGTGCACGTGGCGGGCGGTGTGGAGCGGGACGGGGTGTGGCACGACAGCCACGGGCACCCGGTGACGCGGCCCGTGCTGGACGTACTGGAGCAGCTGTGCGCCCGCACGGTGCCGCCGGGGGTGCTGCTGGAGCGGGACGAGAACTTCCCGCCGGTTGCCGAGCTGGCGGCGGAGCTGGAGTCGATCCGCGCCGTGGTGGGGGGCTCGCGTGTCTGAGGCCGCACGGCAGCGGGTGGGACGGGCGCAGGCGGAACTGCTGGCGGCGCTGGTCGCGGCGGGACCGGTGCCGGCCGGGTTCGACACCCGGCGGCTGGAGATCCAGGCGCGGGCGTTGCGGGCCAAGCGGGCGGACGTCGTCGCCAAGGTGGCGCCCGAGCTGCCGCAGATTCTGGGGGCCGCCGAGTACCGCAGGCTGTTCGCGGCGTACGCCACGGGGCGGCCACTGACGGGGAACCACCGGTGGGACGCGCTGGACTTCGCCGCGTACGCGCTGCGCCACGGGCGTCTCCCCCGCCGGGTGCGCAAACCCCTCAAGAGCTGGCGCGCTCACCGGCTGGGTCCCGCTCCGCCGGGCGGCTCGGCCGCTTAGCCGCCCCCGCGGAGGGCGTACTGCGGGCCGTACGGGGGGTGGCGGGGCGACACCCGAGGCCGCTGCTTTACATCGGCTTATCAGCGGTTGAGCATCCGATATGAACGGCGGTGCCCGTGGCACGGCCGAAGGAGCGGCGGCCAGGGAGCCTTACTGTGCGAGCAGCGGTCTTTTCGACGGTCGGGGCCCTGGCTCTGACGGCGGTCCCGATGGGGCCGGCGGTGGCCCGGGAGACGGTGTCCGAGCCGGTGGGCGTCGCCCGCGCGGCGGCCGAAGCCGCGGCGGCCGGCGTCCAGTGGCGCAAGTGCCCCGCCGTGGAGCGGCTGCCCCAGCCGGTGGAGTGCGGCACCGTGCGGGTGCCCGTCGACTACACCGACCCGGGCGGGAAGCACATCCGGCTCACCGTCAGCCGGGCCCGCGCCACCGGTCCGGCCGCCGAACGGCTCGGCCCGCTGCTCTACAACCCGGGCGGGCCCGGCGGCAACGGAATGAGCTTCCCGCTCTACAAGAGGCTGGGCGGGCTGTGGAAGCGGCTGAACGCCCGCTACGACCTGATCGGGTGGGCACCGCGCGGGGTGGGCCGCTCCGATCCGCTCTCGTGCCAGGACCCGCACGAGTTCGTGAAGGGGCCCAACCCCGCACCCCGCCACCCCTCGCCGGCGTTCAAGGAGGCGATGCGGAAGAAGGCCGCGGCCTACGCAGAGGGCTGCGCGGCGGCCCAGCCCGACCGGCTGCGCCACTACACGACGCCGAACAACGCACGCGACCTGGACGTCCTGCGGGCAGCGCTCGGCCGGCCGAAACTCACCTACATGGGTGTCTCGTACGGCACCTACATCGGATCGGTGTACGCGACGCTCTTCCCCGGCCATGTGCGCCGGATGGTGCTGGACAGCGTCGTCGACCCGTCGCCGGACCAGATCTGGTACCGGGCCAACCTCACGCAGAACCATGCCTTCGAACGCCGCTGGGAGGACTGGAAGCGGTGGGTGGCGGAGCACGACGGCACCTACCGGCTGGGGCGGACGGCCGAGCAGGTGCAGGCGTCGTTCGACAGGGCGATGGCGGCCGTGGAACGCGAGCCGGCCGGCGGGACGGTGGGGCAGAAGGAGCTGGTGGCCACGTTCCTGACCACCGGTTACGCGGACTCGACGTGGGCGCCGCACGCCAAGGTGCTCTCCGAGTTCCTCGCCGGGGACCCCAAGCCGCTGGTGCGGATCGCCGCTCCGCGGACGGCGAAGGCGGTGAGCGAGGAGAACGGCAACGCCGTCTACAACGCGGTCGAGTGCCAGGACGCGCCCTGGCCCCGCCAGTGGGCCCGCTGGGACGCCGACAACACGGCCTCCGCCGCCCTCGCCCCGTTCAACACGTGGGAGAACGCCTGGATGAACCTGCCGTGCGCCTACTGGAAGACCGAGCCGGCCCGCCCCATGGAGGTGCGCACCCGGCCGGGGCAGCTGCCGCCGGTGCTCCTGGTGGCCGCCACCCGGGACGCGGCCACCCCCTATGAGGGGGCGGTGGAGACCCAGCGCAGGCTGGCGGGGTCGTCGCTGGTGACCGAGCGCGGGGCGGGCAACCACGGGGTGAGCGGCGGCAACCGGTGCGTGGACGCCCATGTGGAACGGTACCTGCTGACGGGCAGGACCCCCGGCGACCGTGCGGAGTGCGCCGCCCGCCCGGAACCGGTGCCGGGCGGGCGGCAGACGGCGCAGGCCAAGCCGGTCTCCAACGCGCGGGCCGCCCGCTGACCCGTCAGGCCAGGCCTGCCACCAGTTCGGCCACCGGCTTGCGGCGGCCGGTGAAGAAGGGGATCTCCTCACGGACGTGCAGCCGCGCCTCGGAGCCGCGCAGGTGCCGCATCAGGTCGACGATGCGGTACAGCTCGTCGGCCTCGAAGGCGAGGATCCACTCGTAGTCGCCCAGCGAGAAGGACGGCACCGTGTTGGCCCGTACGTCGGGGAAGCCGCGGGCCATCTTGCCGTGGTCGGCGAGCATCTTGCGGCGCTCCTCGTCGGGCAGCAGGTACCACTCGTAGGAGCGCACGAAGGGGTAGACGCTCACGTAGGAGCGGGGCTCCTCGTCGGCGAGGAACGCGGGGATGTGCGACTTGTTGAACTCGGCGGGGCGGTGCAGCGCCATGTTCGACCAGACGGGCTCCAGCGCGCGGCCCAGCTTGGTGCGGCGGAAGCGGTTGTAGGCGTCCTGGAGGGCGTCGGACTCCTCGGAGTGCCACCAGATCATCACGTCCGCGTCGGCCCGCATCCCGGAGACGTCGTAGGTGCCGCGTACGACGACGTCCTTGGCGGCGAGCTGCGCGAACAGTTCCCCGACCTCGTCGGCGTAGCCGGTGCGGTCCTCGGGCAGCACGTCGCGCAGCTTGAAGACGGACCAGAGGGTGTAGCGGATGACCTCGTTGAGGTCCTTGGCCTTCTTGCCCGCGTTGGGGGCCTTGTGCGGTGCCTCAGTCATGGCTCTCTTCTCACCGTTCTCACTCGTCGTCCTCCCCCGCCCGGGGGGAGGGGGTCGTGGTCAGGACGCGGTCGGCGGCCCGCCGGCCGCCGGCGACGCAGGCGGGGATGCCCACGCCCTCGTACACGGCGCCGGCCACGGCCAGTCCGGGCACGGCGGCGACGGCTTCCTGGATGCCGGCCACCCGCTCCAGATGGCCGACCGGGTACTGCGGCAGCCCCCGGCGCCAGCGGGTGACGAGGCTGTCGACGGGACGCGCGTCCAGGCCGGTGGCGGCGCGCAGGTCGCGCAGCGACAGTTCGACCAGGTCGGCGTCGTCCCGCTCCAGCACCCGGCTCTCGCCGATGCGGCCGAGCGAGGTGCGCAGCACGTACAGCGAGGGGTCCTGCGCGGCCACCCAGTCCCATTTGGTGCCGGAGAAGGTGGCGGCCTTGATGGCCCGCCCGTCGACCGGGGGCACCAGGAAGCCGCTGCCGGCCGGCAGGCCTTCGGCGTCGGAACGGCGGAAGGCGAGGGTGACCAGCGCCATCGACGCGTACTCGACGCGGTCGAGCGCGGCGGCGGCCGACGGCGCGTGCGCGGCCAGCAGCCCGGGGGCGGGCGCGGCCAGCACCACGGCGTCGGCGTGGATCACCTCCTGCTCGGTGACGGCGGCCCAGCGCGGGCCCTGCGCCGGCCGGACCAGTTCGAGGACGGGGGTCCGCAGCCGGATGTCGGCGCCCTTGGCGGCGCAGGCGTCGGCGACGGCGCCGGGCAGCCGGCCGATGCCGCCCTCGATGCCCAGGAAGACCGGTCCGGGCGGCGCCAGCGTGGCGGCGGCGCGCTGCTGCACCGCGCGCACCCCGGCCAGCAGGGACCGTTCGCTGCGGGCGGCCTCGTACAGCTGGGGGACCGCGGCCCGCATGGAGATCCGGTAGGCGTCACCGGCGTAGACGCCGCCGAGCAGCGGTTCGACGAGCCGGTCGACGACCTCGCGGCCGAGCCGCCGCGCGACGTACTCGCCCACGGCCACGTCCTCACCGATCTCGGTGCGCGGCAGCCGGTCGTCGTCCGCGATCCGCGCCAGCCCCTCCGGCGAGAGCACCCCGTCGAGGGCGGCCGGGTCGCCGGGCACGCCCATCACGTGCCCCTTCGGCATCGGTCGCACGGCGCCGCGCGTCCAGATCGCGCCACCGGCCACGGTCGGCGGCCGGAGCTGTTCGCCGAGCCCGACGGCGCGGGCCAGCTCCACCGCCTCCGGGCGGCGCGCCAGCAGCGACTCGGCACCCAGATCGACGGCCACCGTCCCCGCGATGCTGCCGGTACGCAGCTTGCCGCCGAGCCGGTCCGTGGCCTCCAGCAGAGTGACCCGCGCGCCGTTGACCAGCAGGTGGTGCGCGGCGGACAGCCCGGAGATGCCGCCTCCGATGACAAGTACGTGCATATGGGCAGTCTCGCAGAGCGCCGATCCGTGCATAACGTTGGCCCTGTTCGCGGGTCTGTAAAGGTGACGGCGATGATGCGCGGGGCACCTGCCCCGGCACGCGGCCGGGTACGGCGAAGGGAGCGTGGGCATGGCAGCGCGGCGGATGGTGGTCATCGGCGGAGATGCGACGGGGATGTCCGCCGCCTCCCAGGCACGGCGGCTGAAGAAACCGGACGAGCTGGAGATCGTGGCCTTCGAGCGGGGCCGCTTCTCCTCCTACTCGGCCTGCGGCATCCCCTATTGGGTGGGCGGTGACGTGACCGAGCGCGACGCGTTGATCGCCCGCTCCCCCGAGGAGCACCGCTCACGCGACATCGACCTGCGGATGCGCACCGAGGCGGTGGAGCTGGACGTGCCCGGCCAGCGGGTGCGGGTGCGCGAGGAGACGGGCGGCGAGCACTGGGTGGGCTACGACGAGCTGGTGCTGGCCACCGGCGCCGTCCCGGTCCGCCCGCCGCTGCCCGGCATCGACGCCGAGGGCGTGCACGGGGTGCAGACGCTGGAGGACGGGCAGCGGCTCATCGACGCCCTGGAGCAGCGGGTGGAGTCCGGCGGGGCTCCCCGGGCCGAGGGCGGGGAAGCACGCCGGGCCGTCGTCGTCGGCGCCGGTTACATCGGGGTGGAGATGGCGGAGGCGTTCGTCAAACGCGGCTACTCGGTCACGGTGCTGGAGAAGGGCGAGCAACCGATGTCCACCCTGGACCCCGACATGGGGGCGCTGGTGCACGAGGCGATGTGCGGGCTCGGCATCGAGACGGTGCTGGGTGCCGCCGTCACCGAGATCCGCACCGACGCGCAGGGGCGGGCCCGCGCCGTGGTCACCGAGGACGCCGAGTACCCGGCGGACGTGGTGGTGCTCGGGCTCGGAGTCCGCCCGGCCACGGAGCTGGCACGGGAGGCGGGGCTCCCGCTGGGCGAGTCCGGCGGGCTGCGCACCGATCTGGCGATGCGGGTGCGCGGCCACGAGAACATCTGGGCCGGCGGCGACTGCGTGGAAGTGCTCAACCTCGTCTCGGGCCGCCCCCAGCACGTGGCGCTGGGCACACACGCCAACAAGCACGGCCAGATCATCGGCGCCAACATCGGCGGCGGCTACGCCACCTTCCCCGGCGTGGTGGGCACGGCCGTCAGCAAGGTGTGCGATCTGGAGATCGCCCGCACCGGGCTGCTGGAGGCGCAGGCCGCCGCGGTGGGGCTGCGCTTCGAGAGCGTACTGATCAAGTCCACGACCCGGGCGGGCTACTACCCGGGCACGGCGCCCATCCACGTGAAGATGATCGCCGAGCTCCGTTCGGGCCGGCTGCTCGGCGTGCAGATCGTCGGCCGGGAACACGCGGGCAAACGCGTGGACATCGCGGCCGTGGCCCTCCACGCGGGCATGACGGTCGAGCAGATGACCTGCCTCGACCTGGGGTACGCCCCGCCTTTCAGCCCGGTGTGGGATCCGGTGCTGGTGGCCGCCAGAAAAGCGGCGGCGGCCGTGCGGTGAGCGCACGCACCGGGGGCGGCCGTCACCGTAGGGCCGCCCCCGGGTGCGGGAGAGCTAGCGCGCGGTCTGCTCGTGGACGTACGCCACCAGGTCCGTCAGCGCCTGCGGGTCGGTGTCCGGCAGCACCCCGTGGCCGAGGTTGAAGATGTGCCCGTCCAGACCGCGCGCCGCCTCCAGCACCCGCGCGGCCTGCCGCTCCACGGCCTCGCGGGGGGCGAACAGCACGGCCGGGTCGAGGTTGCCCTGGATGGCCTTGCCGGGGCCGACCCGCCGGGCGGCCTCGTCCACCGGAACCCGCCAGTCGGCACCCACCACATCGGCGCCGGCCTGCCCCATCAGGCCCAGCAGCTCCCCGGTGCCGACACCGAAGTGGATACGGGGCACGCCATAGGGGGCGACGGCCTCGAAGACCTTCGCCGAGGCGGGCAGCACACTGCGGCGGTAGTCCTCCGGCGCCAGCGCCCCCACCCAGGAGTCGAAGAGCTGCACCGCGGAGGCCCCGGCCTCGATCTGCACCTTGAGAAAGGCGGCGGTGATGTCGGCGAGCCTGTCCAGCAGCGCGTTCCACAGCTCCGGGTCGCCGTACATGAGCGCCTTCGTACGCTCATGGTTCTTGGAGGGGCCGCCCTCGACCAGATAGCTGGCCAGGGTGAAGGGGGCACCGGCGAAGCCGATCAGCGGGGTGCCGCCCAGCTCACGGGTGAGGATGCCCACGGCCTCCGTCACATAGCCGACGTCCTCCGGGTCCAGGGGCCGCAGCCGCTCCAGGTCGGCACGGCTGCGGACGGGCTGCTCCACGACGGGGCCGACACCCGGCTTGATGTCGAGATCCACACCGATCGCCTTGAGGGGGACGACGATGTCGCTGAAGTAGATGGCCGCGTCCACCTTGTGCCGGCGCACCGGCTGGAGGGTGATCTCGGCCACCAGGTCCGGCCGCATGCACGAGTCGAGCATGCCGATGCCCTGGCGCACCTTGCGGTACTCCGGCAGCGAACGACCGGCCTGCCGCATGAACCAGACGGGAGTGTGCGGCACCGCCTCGCGGCGGCACGCACGCAGGAACGCTGAGTCGGCGGCAGCGTCTCCCGCGGCTACGGCGTTCTGGTTCGGCGTCGGCTGGCCCACAGGGCGGTCGTTTCCACTCACGCCTGAAGTCTCCCATGGTCTAAAGGGGTGTCCTTACCGGCATGGAGTGCGGCAGCCGCCTACTCTTCGGCCCATGACTGCGGCGCGGGCGGCGAAGACGGGAGGCTTCGACGGAGTGGAAGGCACCGGCGGCACGGGTGGCTCTGGCGGCGGCGGGGACACGTCCCCGCCGCCTTTCCGGGCGGCGGTCACGGCACTGGGCGAGACCCGGCCGCGTCCGGAGGTGCGGCTCTCGCCACTGCCGCCGCCCCGGCGGCTGGCCCCCTTCACCTTCGCGCTGGAAGCGACGGTGAGCGAGCCGGAGGACGCGGCCGTCGAACTGGCCGACGGACGGTTCGTGCTGCTGCACGATCCGCAGGGCCAGGAGGGCTGGCGCGGCACCTTCCGGGTGGTCACGCTGGCCCGCGCCGAACTGGAACCGGAGATCGCCGGTGATCCGCTGCTGCCGGAGGTGACCTGGTCGTGGCTGACCGGGGCGCTGGAGGCGCGGGGCGCCGGATACACGGAGCCGAGCGGGACGGTGACCCGGTCGAGTTCGGCGTTCTTCGGCGGGCTGGCCGAGCGCGCCGCCGAAGAGGTGCTGGAGATCCGGGCGAGCTGGACCCCGGACGGCACCACCCCGGACGCCGCCGCGCATCTGACCGCCTGGTGCGAACTGCTCTGCCAGTGCGCGGGGTTGCCGCCGGAGACGGGCGAGGGCAGCTCCGTGGTGCAGCTGCCCCAGCGCCGCGGCCCGCGCTGACCGCCCGGCGCCCCCTCCGGGCCGCCCCTGCTGACGGACCCCCACCCGGCCGCGGGCCCGCCCCGGCCCACCACCGCCGGGCGGGGCACCACCGGGCCGCCCCGCACACACGGCAACCACTGACGAGCCGCGCCCCCGTAGCCCGGACCGCGTCCGGACCGCCACCGCGGACGGGCCGGGCACGACCGGCCCCTGCCCGCCCCCTGGCGTGCCGGACGCCACCGACTCCACCCCTGGGCCGGGGGCCCGCCCGGCCCGCACCCACCGGTGGGCCACCGCGCACCCGCCCACCCGTCACACATCCGCCCCACAACCACCGGGGTCGGTCGGTGCCACCGGCCACCCGCACAGCAACCACTGACAGGCAGCGCGCGCGCACGACCGGCCGCCCTCCCCACCATCACCGCCACGAACCAGACCCACCGGCCCCCGCCCGGACCACCACCACTGGCGGCCGACTTGGACAGCCCCCGACCGGTCAACGACATCGGCCCGCAACCGCCGGCGGAGCAGGCACACGCTCACCCGATACGCACCCGCCTCACAGCCGCCGATCCATCGACTCCGCCCCCGGCCGAGAACCCCGCCCGACCCGCAACCATCGACAGGCCACTGCACGCACCCACCCGCCACGCACCCGGCCCACGACCACCGATCCACCGGCACCACCGGTCCGCCCGGCCCCACACCGCTGACGCGCCGCGCACGCAGGCAACCGGCCGTCTCCCGACCGTCACCACCACGGGCCAGGCCCATCGGTCCCCGCCCGACCACCACTACGGGCGGCCGTAGGACCGGCACCCCCAACAACCGGCCAACATCACCGGCCCGCAGCCACCGGCGGGCCGGGTACGTGTTCAGCCGGTCCGCGATCGATAGCCGCGAGACCGCCGGGGCCGTCCGGGTCCCGTAACCGCTGGGGCGCCGTGCACGCACGCGACCCGTTGTCGCTCGCCGCAGCCGTCAGCCGGCGGGCGCCGACGGTGCGTATCCGGGGCGGGAGTGCCAAGGGGCTCGGTGTCGCAGGGCCGTGCCCGGGTGTGGCCGCTGGCGGTCGGCGCGTGCGTTGCGGTCCCGTCCGGCTGGGACTGCTGACCGGCCAGCACCAGTCGTGCGCGGCCGGGCTGTGCCGGGTTATCTCTTTCTGTTGCCGCACTCGGCGGGACGTTCTCCTGTCGAGTGCGACGTTTTGTCTACAAAGAACCTCACCAATTTCCCACCCGCCACCCGGTCGGTCTCTGTGTAGACAAAGGAATCTTTCCGCCAGGAAAAAGACATGTGAAACGGGATTGCGGAAATTCAGGTCACCAATTCGTGATCTTTCTCTAAAGGGGTGCACGGAAGGTGCCGAAGGAGTCTGTGACCCTTCACGCGGAATATCCGACTCGTTCGGTTCCGTCCCCCACAGCCACTCCCTGCAGGAGGCCCGGTGTCTGTTCTCCTTGAGCACCCCACAAGCCTGGTCGCCTACCGCCCGAACAAGCCGACGGCCATGGTCGTCGTGGCCGACCCCCGCGTCCGCTCCACCGTGACCCGCCATCTGTGGGCTCTCGGCGTCCGGGACGTGATCGAGGCGTCGTCCATCGCGGAGGCCCGTCCCCGCGTCGGCAACCCGCGCGACATCTGCGTGGCCGACGTGCACTTGCCCGACGGCTCCGGCCTCAGCCTGCTGTCGGAGACCAGAGCCGCCGGCTGGCCGAACGG
The DNA here is from genome assembly GCF_000725885.1 of Streptomyces albus subsp. albus. Taxonomy (GTDB): domain Bacteria; phylum Actinomycetota; class Actinomycetes; order Streptomycetales; family Streptomycetaceae; genus Streptomyces; species Streptomyces albus. Next base: position 188,688 of record NZ_JODR01000002.1, read on the forward strand.
CCTGGCCCTGTCCGCGGCCGACGACATCGGTGCCGTACGCAACGCGCTGGCGGGCGGTGTCAAGGGATACGTCGTCACCGGCACCCGCACCAATCTGGGCGGCCCGATGCCCACCCGGCACGGCGCGGCCCCCATCGGCGCGGCAGCGGCGGCCCGTATGCACCGCCGTCCCGGCGGCGGCCCCGGCGGCCCCGGGCACCCGGGCGGCTACCGCGAACTGTCCGGCCGCGAGGTGGAGGTGCTGCGGCTGGTCGCCGAGGGCCAGTCCAACAAGGCCATCGGCGTGTCGATGGGCCTCTCGGCGCTGACCGTCAAGAGCCACCTCGCCCGTATCGCCCGCAAGCTGGGCACCGGGGACCGCGCCGGCATGGTCGCCGTCGCACTGCGGACGGGGATCATTCACTGAACCGGCGCCCCCGCGCCTTCCGCTTGCCGGGCGCCCGCACGACGTAACGTTCCGTCGGCGGGCGCCCGGCTTCGCGCGTGCGCGGCTACCCTTGACGGGTGACCGACGCCCAAGAGACCGCATCAGCCCCCGCAGCTCAGGCCCCTGTCCAGGACTCCGCCCCGGCGCCGGTCCCACTCCTGGAACCACGTGAGGGCATCCCACCCGTCACCGCATCCGCCGAGGGACTGGCACAGGTCACCGCCGCCTTCGCCGCCGGGAGCGGGCCGGTGGCCGTCGACGCCGAACGGGCCTCCGGCTACCGCTACGGGCAGCGGGCCTATCTGGTGCAGCTGCGCCGCGACGGGGCCGGCACCGCGCTCATCGACCCGGTCGCCTGCCCGGACCTGTCCGGCCTCGACGCCGCACTGGCGGACACCGAGTGGGTCCTGCACGCCGCCACCCAGGACCTGCCCTGCCTGCGTGAGATAGGCATGCGGCCCGCCAGGCTCTTCGACACCGAGCTGGCCGGGCGGCTGGCCGGATTCGCCCGGGTCGGTCTGGGCGCGATGGTGGAGAACGTCCTCGGCTACGCCCTGGAGAAGGGACACTCCGCCGTCGACTGGTCCACCCGTCCGCTGCCCGAGCCGTGGCTGCGGTACGCGGCGCTGGACGTGGAGCTGCTGGTGGACCTGCGGGACGCGTTGGAGGCCGAGCTGGCGCGGCAGGGCAAGCTGGAGTGGGCCCGGGAGGAGTTCGCGGCGATCGCATCGGCACCGGCCCCGCCGCCCCGCAAGGACCCCTGGCGGCGCACCTCGGGCATGCACAAGGTGCGGCGGCGCCGGCAGATGGCCGTCGTGCGGGAGCTGTGGCAGGCGCGGGACGCGGTGGCGCGCAAGCGGGACGTCTCGCCGGGCAAGGTGCTCACCGACGCGGCGATCGTGGAGGCCGCGCTGGCGATGCCCACCAGCGCGCGTGCCCTGGCCGCGCTGCCCGGGTTCGGCCAGCGGATGGGCCGCCGTCAGCTCGACCAGTGGCAGGCCGCGGTCGAGCGGGCGCGGACGCTGCCCGAGGAGGAGCTGCCGCAGCAGAGCCAGGCCACCACCGGTCCGCCGCCGCCGCGCGCGTGGGCGGACAAGGACCCCGTGGCGGCGGCCCGGCTGACGGCGGCGCGGGCGGCGGTCACCCAGCACGCCGAGGAACTGAACCTGCCGCAGGAGAATCTGCTGACCCCCGACACGGTGCGCCGGCTGTGCTGGGAGCCGCCGGCCGAGATCACCCGCGAGTCGGTCTCGGGTGCGCTGCGCGCGCTGGGGGCTCGCGAGTGGCAGATCACGCAGACGGCGGAACTGCTGTGCGCGGCGCTCACTTCCGCGGAGAAGTGAGCGCCCCCGGCAGGGAGCCGGTGACTGCGGGACGGCGCACGCCTGAGCCGATGGCAGGCCCCTGAGCGGTGGCAGGCGTCCCCCCGCGCGGCGGCTGCCGGACGGCGGGTGCCCGAGCTATGGCTGTTCCCGGTGCCGTTCGGTGCTGTTCGGTGCCGTCGGCGTGGGGCGGGCTGCGGGGAGCAGGGCCCGTGTGGGGCGCGGACGGTTCCGGGGCAGGTGGCTGGGGAGGCCGGCGGTTCGCGGGGCGCGGTCGCCGTCCCGTATGCCGTCGGCTTTCGCCGTGGTGGCCACCGGTCGTGCTGCCGCGCCCGCTGGGGTGCCGTGCCGGTCGTGCTGCCGTACCCGCCGGAGTGCCGCGCCGACCGCGCTGCGTGCCCGTCGAGATGCCGTGCCCGTCGAGATGCCGTGCCCGTCGAGGTGCCGTGCCCGTCGAGGTGCCGTGTCGGCCGACGTGTTCCGGCGCCGATGTGGCCGTTCCGCTTCAGGTGAGCCCTCCGGCCCCGGGTGCGGGACGGAAGTGACGAGTCCGGACGGAAGGGGCGGTCTGCAACGGCGGTGAGGACCGGGCGAGGAGGGGACAGGCTGTGGCCGGGGCGTTCGGTACGGCGCGAAGTGAGGTCACCCCTTGCCACCTGGTTACCGGCAAGTAGCATGGGGGTCGACCGACCCCTGGCCGCACCTGGAGGAGAGCCAACGTGCCTCGTACCGCAAGGGACGTCGTCTTCGTCGACGGCGTACGCACACCGTTCGGCAAGGCGGGCCCGAAGGGCATCTATCACGAGACCCGCGCCGACGACCTGGTCGTCAAGTGCATCCGTGAGCTGCTGCGCCGTAACCCCGACCTGCCTCCGGAGCGCATCGACGAGGTCGCCGTCGCGGCGACCACCCAGATCGGCGACCAGGGGCTGACCCTGGGCCGTACCGCCGGCATCCTCGCGGGGCTGCCGCAGACCGTGCCCGGTTTCTCCATCGACCGGATGTGCGCGGGCGCGATGACGGCCGTGACGACGACCTCCGGCTCGATCGCCTTCGGTGCCTACGACATCGTCGTGGCCGGCGGTGTCGAGCACATGGGCCGTCACCCGATGGGCGAAGGCGTGGACCCCAACCCGCGTTTCGTCTCGGAGAAGCTGGTCGACGAGTCCGCCCTGTTCATGGGCATGACCGCCGAGAACCTGCACGACCGCTTCCCGCACCTGACCAAGGAGCGTGCGGACGCCTACGCGGTGCGCAGCCAGGAGAAGGCGGCCAAGGCGTACGCCAACGACAAGATCCAGCCCGATCTGGTGCCGATCTCCGTCCGCCGCACCTCCCCCGAGGGCGGCGAGACCGGCTGGGGCCTGGCCACGGCCGACGAGCCGATGCGGCCGGGCACCACGCTGGAGGGCCTGGCGGGCCTCAAGACGCCGTTCCGTGCGCACGGCCGGGTCACCCCGGGCAACTCCGCCGGTCTCAACGACGGTGCCACCGCCTCCCTGATCGCCGCCGAGGATGTCGCCCGCGAGCTGGGGCTGCCGGTCAAGATGCGGCTGGTGTCCTACGCGTTCGCCGGTGTCGAGCCGGAGGTCATGGGCGTCGGACCGGTGCCGGCCACGGAGAAGGCGCTGGCCAAGGCCGGGCTGTCCATCGACGACATCGGGCTGTTCGAGATCAACGAGGCGTTCGCCGTCCAGGTGCTCGCGCTGCTGGACCACTACGGCATCGCCGACGACGACCCGCGCGTCAACCAGTACGGGGGCGCCATCGCCTTCGGCCACCCGCTGGCCTCCTCCGGCGTCCGGCTGATGACCCAGCTCGCCCGCCAGTTCGAGGAGCAGCCGCACGTCCGCTACGGCCTGACCACCATGTGCGTCGGCTTCGGCATGGGCGGGACCGTCATCTGGGAGAACCCCCACTGGGAGGGCAAGTAAGAATGAGCACCGCTGAACTCCTCAAGGGTGCGGCCGAGCTGTTCCCGGACGAGGTCGTCACGCAGGCACACGTACGCCATCTCGACCTGCCCGGCGGCGCGGGCCGGTTCGCCCTCATCACGCTGGACAACGGGCTGGACCACACCAAGCCCACCACCTTCGGCCCGCAGTCGCTGGCCAACCTGGACGCCGCCATCGACCAGGTGGAGAAGGAGGCGGCGGACGGCGAGATCAAGGGTGTCGGGATCACCGGCAAGCCGTTCATCTTCGCCGTCGGCGCCGACCTCAAGGGCGTCGAGCTGCTGAAGCGGCACGAGGACGCCGTCGCCATCGGCAAGGGCGGGCACGACGTGTTCGCACGTCTGGCCGGTCTGGCGGTGCCCACGTTCGCGTACTACAACGGCGCGGCCATGGGCGGCGGCGTCGAGGTCGGTCTGCACTGCACCTACCGCACCGTCTCCGCCGCGGTGCCGGCCTTCTCGCTGCCCGAGGTCTTCCTCGGTCTGGTGCCCGGCTGGGGCGGTTGCGCGCTGCTGCCGAACCTGATCGGTGCCGACCGCGCCGTCAGCGTCATCATCGAGAACTCGCTCAACCAGAACCGGCAGCTCAAGGGCAGGCAGGTCCACGAACTGGGCATCGCCGACGCCCTGTTCGAGGGCGCCGACTTCCTGGAGGAGTCGCTGCGCTGGACGGCCGCCGTCCTCAAGGGCGAGATCGAGGTCGTGCGCCCCGAGGTGGACCGGGGCGAGGCGTGGGACGCGGCCGTGGAGCGCGGCCGACAGATCGCCGACGGCAAGGTGCACGGCGCCGCCCCCGCCGCCTACCGGGCCCTCGACATCATCGCGCAGGCCAAGAACGGTGACCTGCGGCAGGGCTTCGAGGCGGAGACGCAGGCGCTGGCCGACCTGATCATGGGCGGTGAACTGCGCAGCGGGCTGTACGCGTTCAACCTGGTGCAGAAGCGCGCCAAGCGGCCGGCGGGTGCGCCGTCCAAGGACCTGGCGCGACCGGTCACCAAGGTCGGTGTCGTCGGCGCCGGGCTGATGGCCTCGCAGCTGGGCCTGCTGTTCGCCCGCCGCCTGGAGGTGCCGGTCGTGCTGACCGACATCGACCAGGAGCGCGTCGACAAGGGCGTGGCGTACTGCCACGAGGAGATCGACAAGCTGCTGCTCAAGGGCCGGGTCAACCAGGACAAGGCCAACCGCCTCAAGGCCCTGGTGACCGGTTCCCTCGACAAGGCCGCCGCGTTCGCCGACGCGGACTTCGTCATCGAGGCCGTCTTCGAGGAAATGGGCGTCAAGCAGCAGGTGTTCGCCGAGGTCGAGGCGGTCGTGCCCGAGCACGCCATCCTGGCCACCAACACCTCCTCGCTGTCGGTCACCGAGATGGCCTCCCGGCTCCAGCACCCCGAGCGCGTGGTGGGCTTCCACTTCTTCAACCCCGTCGCCATCCTGCCGCTGCTGGAGATCGTGCGGGGCGAGAAGACCGACGACGCGGCGCTGGCCACCGCGTTCGGTGTGGCCAAGAAGCTGAAGAAGACCGCCGTGCTGGTCAAGGACGCGCCGGCGTTCGTCGTCAACCGGGTGCTGACCCGGTTCCTGGGCGAGGTGCTGCGCTCCATCGACGAGGGCACGCCGGTGGAGGTCGCCGACCGCGCGCTGGCCCCGCTGGGTCTGCCGATGTCGCCGATCCAGCTGCTGGAACTGGTCGGCCCCGCCGTCGCCCACCACGTCGCCGGCACGCTGCACACCGCCTTCCCCGACCGGTTCGCCGTCTCGGAGAACCTCGGCCGCGTCGTCGAGGCCGGCAAGCGCAACCTGTACTTGCCCGGCACGCAGGAGCTGGACGCCGAGGTCGCCGGGCTCTTCCAGGTCGGTGACACGGTGCTGACCGAGGAGCAGGTCCGCGAGCGGGCGCTCAACGCCATCGCCGAGGAGATCCGGCTGATGCTGGACGACGGTGTGGTCGCCGAGGCCCAGGACATCGACCTGTGCCTGATCACGGGTGCCGGCTGGCCGTTCCACCTCGGCGGGGTCACGCCGTACCTCGACCGTGAGGGTGTCAGCGAGCGCGTCACCGGCCGCCGCTTCCTGGAGACCGGAGTCGCCAGCGTCCCGGCGTGAGGCCCTCCCCGCCGCCCCGGCATCCCGCTCCCCTGCCCTGATATGGCGCCCGGAGCCGGATGCCGGGGCGCGGGTGTGCCGGAAAGCGGTTCCCGATGCCGTCGGCGGGACTTCGCCGACGGCATCGGGAACCGCTTTCGTATTCCGGGCGGCATGCGCCGTCGGTTCCGCCCGATTCCGCTCTCCGCGGCCGGAGAAGAACGGGGCACTGTTCAGTTGCGGGCCGGGCCTCGCGGGAACAGGCGGGGGCGCGGCGTCGCGGAAAGACCCGGGTATTTCCCTACCCGGTCGGCAGCAGGGAACGGACTCGCCTCGGAATCTTTTCCGGGGTATTCCGTCGGTCGCGGACAGAAGGTCCCGTCCTGGCCGGGGGTCGCGGTCGCGGCATCGTCAACGGGCGGCGGGGGTGGGCCGGGAGGCGGCGGCGCCGGTTCTGGGGCCGGTGCGCAAGTAGAACTCGGAGCCGTCGATGGTCGCCACCTTCTCGTAGTGGCGGTGCAGATGACGGCGTAGGGTGGGGACGCGCTGGATGCCGTACCGCTTGCCCCGCGAATCGTCGACGATCAGTTCTGGCGGACGCAGTCGCAACTCCCGCTCGAACCGGGGCCAGGCGCCGTCCATGGCGTACCGCTCCCCCACGCGAGCCTCGCCCCTCCCCCCGCTGAAGTTGGTGAGGAAGCCGGCGGTCAGATAGCGGGAGGCCGGCATGCGCCGGGACAGCCAGTACCCCTCGGGGTGCATGCCCCACAGCAGCACCCGGTCCCCGCGGTCGGTGTAGGAGCGCACGGTGTCGGCCAGCCGGTGGGCGTGGTCCAGTTCGGTGCGGCCCGCGGTGAAGCCCCAGCCGACGAATCCGCAGGCGAGCAGCGCGGTCGCGGTGAGTGCGGCGGTGGCGGCGCGGGCTGTGAGCTCGTGCAGCGCGGCGGCGCCGAGCAGAGCGAGCGGGGGGACGAGTTGCAGGAAGTAGTGGCCGAAGAACTGGAAGCCGACCGTGGCGGCGCCGAGCGAGACGGCGAGCCACAGCCACAGGTCGGCGGTGCCGCTGAGCGGCGGGTGGGGGCCGGGGGCGCCGGAGGCGCGGGTCCCGCCGGGGCGACCGGGGGCGGCCAGGTGGCCGGGGGCGCTGTGACAGCTGAGGTCGCTGTGATGGTCGGGACCGTCGTGATGACCACGGCCGTCGTGATGACCACGGCCGTCGTGAAGGCTGGGGTCACTGTGATGATCGAGGCTGCTGCGATGGCGGAGGTCGCTGATGGCGCCGAAATCGCCGGGGAAGCCGACGCCACCGGTACCGCCGAGAGCGCCGGCAAGGCCGGAGCCACCAGTACCGCCGTGGTCGCCGGCAAGGCCGGAGCCACCAGCACCGCCGAGGTCGCCGGTATCCCCGGGCCGGCCGGGTGATGTGCGGCGGCGGATGACCTGGACCAGGGCGACGACCAGCGGCAGGGCCGCCAGCGTCAGCAGGCCGAGGCCGGCCAGAGCGCGCAGTACGGGTTTGAGGCCGGCGCCGTCGGCGGAGAGGTAGGAGCCCGAGCCGGTCGCGATCCAGTACAGGAACCGGCCCGGTTGGTAGGCGAGAGCGGTGCTCACCACCGGGAGCGCCGCTCCGGCGGCGACCCGCAGTGCCGCTCCCCAGCCGGCCCGCGCCTGCCACAGCAGGGCGAACACCGGGAGCAGCACGGCACCACCGGTCTGTTTCGAGAGCACTGCTCCGGCGACGGCCAGCCCCGCGCACAGCCACCGGGACCGCTCGGCGCACCAGATGGCCGCCACCGTCCAGGGCAGCATGAAGACTTCGAAGGTCGCCGCCTGGGTGTCCTCGGGACTGAGCCCCACCGTCAGGAAGACGTAGCAGATGCCGGCCGTCCACGCCGCGCGCTCCCCCCACCGCCGGGCCGCGATCGAGGCGGCCAGCACGGCGCCCGCCAGCACGGCGAGGACCGCCGCGACGCGCAGCGGCCACAGCGAGTCGTCGCCGAAGAGGGCGAACGCCCCCCGGTAGAGCCACGGCACCAGCGGCGGCTTGCGGTCCACCACGGTGTCGTAGAGCACTCCGCCATGGGCGAGCTGCCGGGCCTGGGTGGCCAGAAATCCCTCGTCCGGGTTCCAGGGGGTGCGGAAGAAGGAGGGCAGCCGGGTGAGCACGGTGAGCGCCGCCAGGACGGCGACGAGCCGCATCCGGTTCGTCGTGGGCGCCGTGGCGGTGCGCTCGGCGGTGCGGGAGGGCGGCATGGGCCCAATCTAGCGAGCGGGTCGGGGCGGGGCCGTCCGGCCCCCGGCCTGCGGTTTCCGCCGTCTCCCGGGCCCCGGGAGACGGCGGAAGGGGCATGCGGCCCCGGGTCAGTCGGCGACCTGGGCCTGCCGCGCGTCGAACCTGCCGTCGAGCTTGGCGACGAGCCCGGTGACCTGGCGGGCGATGTCGGGCGCGGTGAGCCCGATCTCCGCCATGATCTCCTTGCGGGAGCCGTGGTCCAGGAAGCGCTCGGGGATGCCGAAGTCGCGTAGCGGTACGTCCACGCCGGCGTCGCGCAGTGCCTGGGCGACGGCGGAGCCGACGCCGCCCGCGCGGCTGTTGTCCTCGACGGTGACGACGACCCGGTGCTGTTCGGCCAGCGGCGGCAGGGACTCGTCGACCGGCTTCACCCAGCGGGGGTCCACCACGGTCGCGGTGATGCCCTGCTTGTCGAGCAGGTCGGCGATCTCCAGGCACATCGGGGCCAGCGCTCCGACGGAGACCACCAGGACGTCGGCGCGGGTGCCGTCGGCCGGCTCCCGCAGGACGTCCATGCCGCCCAGCCGGCGCACCGCGGGGACGGCGGGGCCGACGGCGCCCTTGGAGTACCGCACGACCGTGGGGGCGTCGTCCACCTCGACGGCTTCACGCAGCTGGGCGCGCACCTGGTCGGCGTCACGGGGCGCGGCCAGCCGCAGGCCGGGGACGCACTGGAGGATGGACATGTCCCACATGCCGTTGTGGGAGGCACCGTCGGAGCCGGTGATGCCCGCGCGGTCCAGGACGAAGGTGACGCCGCACTTGTGCAGGGCCACGTCCATCAGGAGCTGGTCGAAGGCCCGGTTGAGGAAGGTGGCGTAGACGGCGAAGACGGGGTGCAGTCCGCCGGTGGCGAGCCCGGCGGCGGAGACCGCGCCGTGCTGCTCGGCGATGCCGACATCGTAGACCCGGTCCGGGAACTCCTGCGCGAAGGCGTGCAGTCCGGTGGGCCGCATCATGGCCGCCGTGATGGCGACGATGTCCTCACGCTCGCGGCCGAGCTTGACCATCTCGTCGCTGAAGACGGAAGTCCAGTCGGCGCCCGAGGACTTGACGGGGAGCCCGGTGTCGGGGTGGATGACGCCGACGGCGTGGAACTGGTCGGCCTCGTCCTGGCGCGCCGGCTGGTAGCCGCGGCCCTTCTGGGTGAGGCAGTGCACCAGAACAGGGCCGCCGAACCGTTTGGCCCGCTGGAGTGCCGATTCCACGGCCCCGATGTCGTGCCCGTCGATCGGGCCGACGTACTTCAGGCCCAGGTCCTCGAACATGCCCTGCGGCGCGATGAAGTCCTTGAGGCCCTTCTTGGCGCCGTGCAGCGTCTCGTACAGCGGCTTGCCGACGACGGGGGTGCGGTTGAGCACGTCCTTGCCGCGCGCCAGGAACCGCTCGTAGCCGTCGGTGGTGCGCAGTGTCGCCAGATGGTTGGCCAGGCCGCCGATGGTCGGCGAGTAGGAGCGCTCGTTGTCGTTGACGACGATCACCAGCGGCCGGTCCTTGGCCGCGGCGATGTTGTTGAGCGCCTCCCAGGCCATGCCGCCGGTCAGCGCGCCGTCGCCGATGACGGCGACCACGTGGTCGTCACGGCCGCGCACCTCGTTGGCCTTGGCCAGGCCGTCGGCCCAGCCCAGCACGGTGGAGGCGTGCGAGTTCTCGATGATGTCGTGCTCGGACTCCGCCCGTGACGGGTAGCCCGACAGCCCGCCCTTGGCGCGCAGCCTGGAGAAGTCCTGGCGGCCGGTGAGCAGCTTGTGCACGTAGGACTGGTGTCCGGTGTCGAAGAGGACCTTGTCCTTGGGCGAGTCGAAGACACGGTGCAGGGCGATGGTCAGCTCGACCACGCCGAGGTTGGGGCCCAGGTGACCACCGGTCTTGGAGACGGACTCCACCAGAAAGGTGCGGATTTCCTCGGCCAGCGCCTCCAGCTGCTCCGGGGTGAGCCGGTCCAGATCGCGTGGTCCCCTGATGCGGGTCAGCAACGCCACCCGTACCTCCTTGCTTCGAGCGTTCGAACGCTAGCGAGCCGTCGTTGTCGGACCGAGCCGATTCCTCCCCCAACCTTCGCCCTGGGGGTCCCCCGGGCGGAGTCCGGGGCAGTGCTCCCAGAGTCTAATGTTCCGCCGTCGCCGGGGTTCACCGGCTGGTGGCATATCAGTCACACGAATGACTACCCCTACCGGGGGTGTCGGATCACTTACGTCGGACACGGACGGGCGTTCCCCCGCCTGCGTCACCCACACCCCGGCGGGCACGAATGACTCGTATCTCACACCACCGGAGCCGCCCCGGCACATTCGAACGCCTATACGACTCAGGCGGTGTTCTCACACGTCGATGCTCTCCCAGCCCCGGCGCGGCGGGCGCTCGGCCGGCCGTCCGGCGGGACGGCTGCGGTAGACGATGTACGGCCGCGCCAGATACCACCAGGGCGCGCTGAACATGTGCACCAGCCGGGTGAACGGCACGACCGCGATCAGCACCATGCCGACCACCGCGTGCACCTGGTAGGCCACCGGGACGTCGGCCATGGCCCCCAGGTCCGGCCGCAGGGTGAACAGGCTGCGCGCCCAGGGGGCGAGGGTGGAGCGGTAGTCGTAGCCATGAGCCGGTGTGGAGTGGGCGAGCTTGGCGTACATCCCGGTGCACAGGGCCCCGCCCAGCAGCAGGTACATCGCCTTGTCGTTGCGGGTGGTGGCACGGAAGACGGGCCGGTTGGTGCGGCGCCGGTAGACCAGCACGGCCAGCCCCGCGACCGTCAGCACCCCGGCCAGTGTGCCGCCCACCAGCGAGAAGAGGTGGTACGGGCGTTCCGTCAGGCCCACCGCCGACGTCCAGGAGGCGGGGACGAACAGCCCGGTCAGATGCCCCGCCAGGACGAAGAGGATGCCGTAGTGGAAGACCGGCGAGGCCAGGTTGAGCAGCCGCGTCTCGTACACCTCGGAGGAGCGGGTGGTCCAGCCGAACCTGTCGTAGCGGTACCGCCACCACAGCCCGGAGACCAGCAGCGCGAACGCGGCGTAGGGCAGGGCGCCCCACAGCAGGATGTGCATCACTGTGCCCTTCCGGGCCTCATCGGGCCCGCTCGGTGAGGGGGACGAGGACCGGGCCGGGCACTCCGTACGGGGTCAGGCCCACGTCCTCGCGGGGCGGCCCGGCCGCCGCCAGTCTCTCGGCCCGCGCCCGGTCGGCGGGGCCCGGCGCGGGCAGGGTCGCGCAGACCGCGGCGACCACCTGCGCATAGGGGGTACCGGCCCAGGCCAGCGCCTCCCGGAGCTGTTCCAGTCCGGCCCGGTGGCGGCGCAGCAGCCCGTCGGTGCGGCTGACGGCACTGAATTCGAGCACCACCGGCAGGAAGTCGGGCAGCTCCCCGCCGTCCGGCTCCAGCCCGTACCGCTGGTAGGTCTGCTTGACGCGGAGCAGCGCGGCGCCGCGGCGCCGGGTGTCGCCGTCCTCCCACCAGGTGAGGTGGAGGCAGTGCCGCCGGTCGAAGTCGAAGGTGTGCACGTAGTGCGCGGCCAGCTCGGTCCGCCCGGTGGCCTCGGCGTGGTCGAGGAAGGCCAGCAGGGGCCGGGCGGCGGGGGTGCCGGCGCCGGTGACGGCCTCGCGCAGCAGGGGCAGCTCCCGCATCAGCTCCTCCCCGGGGTAGCCGAGCAGCCGGGCTGCCGCCTGCCGGAGCACGGCCGTGCGGAAGGCGGCACCCCGCGCCCCGCCGCCCCTCACCGGGCCGCCCCGGCACGGACGGCTCCGCCCGGGACCGCCTCCGGCCGGAACGCTTCCGCGCGGACGGCAGCGGCTCGGGACACGCCCGCCCGGATGACCTCCGTCCGGGCCGTCCCCGCTCGGCCGGCTCCGGCCCGGACCGCCCCCGCCCGGGCGGCCCTCCGCCACATCACGTCTCCTCGGGCCGCACCAGACTGGGCCGCACCAGACTGAGCGGCTCCGTCCCGGGCGGCTCCGGTCCGTGACGCGCCCGCCCGGGGCGCCCGCGTCCCGATCCGTGGGCCCGTCGTCGGCCGGTGCACTGGTGCCGGGGTCATTCGGGCTCCTCCCGCTCGGTGCGGTGGCGGGCGCGCAGGCCGTGGAACGCCTCCACGCTCACCAGCGGCAGCGCCTTGCGGCCCGAGCGGTCGCCGAAGGGGCCCGAGCCGCCCATTCCGGGTCCGCCCTGTTCGTCGAGCCGGCAGTGCTCGGGGACCGCCGCCTCCTCCAGCCGTCCGGCGTCCCCGACGGCCGCGGTGGGGATCACATAGCGTTCCTCGTACTTGGCCAGGGCCAGCAGCCGGTACATGTCCTCCAGCTCGGTGGCGGACAGGCCGACGCTCCGCGCGGTACGGGCGTCGGGCGTCTCGCCGAAGGTGACCTGCCGCATATGGGCCCGCATCGCGGCCAGCCGCTCCAGGGCGGCGCGCACGGGTCGCACATCGCCGGCGGTGAACAGTTCCGCCAGGTACTCCAGCGGGATCCGCAGCGTGTCGATGGCGCCGAAGAGGTTGCCGGCGTCCTCGCCGTCGAAACCCGTCTCGGTCAGCGCCTCCACCACAGGGGAGAGCGGGGGCACGTACCAGACCATCGGCAGGGTGCGGAACTCCGGGTGCAGCGGCAGCGCCACCCGGTAGGTGCTGATCAGGGCGTGCACCGGGGAGCGCCGCGCGGCCTCGATCCAGTCGTGCGCCACGCCGTCGCGGGCCGCGGCGGCCCTCACGTCCGGGTCCTCGGGGTCGAGGAAGAGGTCCAGCTGGGCGGGGTAGAGGCCGTGCTCGTCGCGGGTGGCCGCCGCGGCGGCCACCCGGTCGGCGTCGTACAGCAGCACTCCCAGGTACCGCAGCCGGCCCACGCACGTCTCGGAGCACACGGTGGGCAGCCCCACCTCGGTGCGCGGATAGCAGAACGTGCACTTCTCGGCCTTGCCGGTGCGGTGGTTGAAGTAGACCTTCTTGTACGGGCAGCCGGTCACGCACTGGCGCCAGCCGCGGCAGCGGTCCTGGTCGACCAGCACGATGCCGTCCTCGCTGCGCTTGTAGAGCGCGCCCGAGGGGCAGGCGGCCACGCAGGAGGGGTTGAGGCAGTGCTCGCAGATGCGGGGCAGATAGAACATGAAGGAGTCCTCGAAGGCGAAGCGCACCTTCTCCGAGGCCCGCTGCCGGGTCCTGGCCACCATCGGGTCCAGCCCGGCGTTCTCGGGCAGCCCGCCGAGGTTGTCGTCCCAGTTCGCGCTCCACTCGATCTTCATGGGTTTGTCCGAGAGCAGCGAGCGGGGCCGGGCGACCGGGTAGTCGTCGCCGAGCGGCGCGGTGGTCAGGTTGCGGTACTCGTACGTCCACGGCTCGTAGTAGTCCTTGACCGTGGGCTGCACCGGGTTGGCGAACAGCGTCGCCAGCCTCTTGAGGCGGCCTCCCGAGTGGGGGACGAGCCGTCCACGCCTGTCGATCCGCCAGCCGCCCCGCCAGTGGTCCTGGTCCTCCCAGCGGCGGGGGTAGCCCTGGCCCGGCCGGGTCTCGACGTTGTTGAACCACACGTACTCCACGCCCGAGCGGTTCGTCCACGTCTGCTTGCAGGTGACCGAACAGGTGTGGCAACCGATGCACTTGTCGAGGTTCATCACCATCGCCAGCTGGGCCATCACGCGCATCAGTAGTCGACCTCCTGCGAGCGGCGGCGGATGACGGTGACCTCGTCGCGCTGGTTGCCCGTCGGCCCCCAGTAGTTGAGCGACCAGCACGTCTGGGCGTAGCCGCCGATCAGGTGCGTGGGTTTGAGCAGCAGCCGGGTCAGCGAGTTGTGGGTGCCGCCGCGGCGGCCGTCGGTCCGGCTGCGGGGGACGTTGACGGTGCGTTCCTGCGCGTGGTGCAGGTAGACGGTGCCGCGGGGCATCCGGTGCGAGACCACGGCCCGGGCCACCACCACCCCGTTGCGGTTGACGGCCTCCACCCAGTCGTTGTCCCGCACCCCGACGGCCTCGGCGTCCTGCGGGGACATCCAGATCAGCTGTCCGCCCCGGGAGAGGGCCAGCATGAACCAGTTGTCCTGGTACTCGGAGTGGATGGACCACTTGTTGTGCGGGGTCAGATAGCGGACGGTCACCTCGCGGCGGCCGTCCGGGCCGAGGGCCGGCTCGCCGAACAGCCGCCGCATGTCCAGCGGCGGCCGGTACACGGGAAGGGACTCGCCCAGCTCGTGCATCCAGTCGTGGTCGAGGAAGAAGTGCTGGCGGCCGGTCAGGGTGTGCCAGGGCTTGCCGTGTTCGGTGTTGAGCGTGAACGGCGTGTACCGGCGGCCCCGCGCCTCGCTGCCGGACCACTCCGGTGAGGTGAGCACGGGTACGGGAGCCGCCTGGGTGTCGGCGAACGTGATGCGCCGCTCCTCCTGGCCGCGGGCGAGCCCGGCCAGGTCACCGCCCACCCGCTTCCCCAGTTCGCCGAAGCCCTGGACGGCCAGCCTGCCGTTGGTGGTGGCCGACAGTGCCAGGATGGCGTCGGCGGCCTTGACCGCGGTGTCCAGCCGGGGGCGGCCGTCGGCCGGGCCGCCCCGCACCCGCCCGCACGCCTCCCCCAGCTGGGCCACCTCCTCGTCCGGGTGGAGCGTCAGGCCCTTGACGGGGAGGCCCAGCCGTTCGGTGAGCGGGCCGAGCGCGGCCATCTTGGCGCCGATCGCGGTGTAGTCGCGTTCCACGACCGTCAGCGCCGGCATGGTCGCCCCGGGTACCGGCTCGCACTCGCCGCGCCGCCAGTCCCGTGCCGTGCCGCCGCTCTGCGCGGTCTCCCCCGGTGTGTCGTGCTGCATGGGGGTGGCCACCAGGTCGCGGCGGGTGCCCAGGTGGTCGCGGGCCAGTTCGCTGAACCGCTCGGCGATGGCCAAGAAGGCGTCGAAGTCGGTACGCGCCTCCCACGGCGGGTCGATGGCCGGGGTGAAGGAGTGCACGAACGGATGCATGTCCGTGGACGACAGGTCGTGCTTCTCGTACCAGGTGGCGGCCGGCAGGGTGATGTCGGACAGCAGCGTGGAGGACGTCATGCGGAAGTCCAGCGACAGCAGCAGGTCCAGCTTCCCCTCCGGGGCGTGCTCGTGCCACACCACCTCGCGGGGCCGCTGCTCCCCCGTCGCCTCCTCGGCGCGCAGCGAGCTGTGGGTGCCCAGCAGGTGGCGGGAGAAGTACTCGGCGCCCTTCGCGGAGGAGCCCAGCAGGTTGGACCGCCACAGCGTCAGGACGCGGGGCCAGTTGGCGGGCGCGTCGGGGTCCTCGACGGCGAACCGCAGCCGCCCGGCGGCCAGTTCCCCGACGGCGTACTCCACCGGGTCGCGGCCCTTCCCGGCCGCCTCGTCCACCAGGTCCAGCGGGTTGCGGTCGAAGGTGGGGGCGGAGGGCATCCAGCCGCAGCGGGTCGCCTGCGCCAGCAGATCGACCGCCGTACGGTCCCGGAAGGCGCCCTCGGCCAGCGGTGAGGCCAGCACGTCGGCGGGGAACCGGTCGTAGCGCCACTGGTCGGTGTGGAGGAAGAAGAAGCCGGTGCCGATCGTCTGCCGGGGCGGGCGGGACCAGTCCAGTGCGCCGGCCAGGGTCGTCCAGCCGGTGAAGGGCCGGCATTTCTCCTGCCCCACGTAGTGGGCCCAGCCGCCGCCGTTGCGGCCCTGGCAGCCCGTCAGCAGGAGCAGCGCCAGGAAGGTGCGGTAGATCGTCTCGGAGTGGAACCAGTGGTTGGTGCCGGCCCCCATGATGATCATGCACCGGCCCTCGGTCTGCTCCGCGGTGGCGGCGAACTGGCGCGCGAGGCGCACACAGGCGGCGGCCGGGACGGAGGTGTGCCGCTCCTGCCAGGCGGGGGTTCCCGGTGCTTCGGCGTCCTCGTAGCCGGCCGGCCAGTCACCGGGCAGCCCGGGCCTGCCCACTCCGTACTGGGCCAGCAGCAGATCGAAGACGGTGGTCGCCAGGGGGCCGTCCGCGCCGCCGAGCCGGCGGGCGGGCACGCCGCGGCGCAGGATCTCGCCCCGGCCCTGCCCGTGCGGTCCGCCGTCGGTGTCGAAGCGGGGCAGCAGCACCTCCACCGGCCGCATAGCGTCCTGTCCGGGAGGGCCGGCCACCGACAGCGCGGGTTCCAGTTCCCCCAGGTCCAGGTTCCAGTGGCCCCGGCCCGTGTCCGTCCAGCGGTCGCCGAGGGAGCCGCCCGGCACCGCCGGCTCGCCGCTCGCGGCGTCGAGGACGACGGTCCGCCACTCGGCGCCCTCGTCGCGGTGGCCGAGGTCGGCCGCGCGCAGGAACTTGCCCGGGACGAAGGCGCCGTCCCGTGGGGCCAGCGTCACCAGGAACGGCAGGTCGGTGAAGCGGCGTACGTAGCCGTCGAAGAACGGCACGGTCCGCTCGACGAAGCACTCCTTGAGGACGACGTGTCCCATCGCCATGGCCAAGGCGGCGTCCGTGCCCGGGTGCGGGTGCAGCCATTCGTCGGCGAACTTCGCGTTGTCGGCGAAGTCGGGGGCCACCACCACGACCTTCTGGCCCCGGTAGCGGGCCTCGGCCATCCAGTGCGCGTCCGGTGTCCGCGTCACCGGCACGTTCGATCCCCACATCAGCAGGAAGGCCGCGTCCCACCAGTCGCCCGACTCGGGTACGTCGGTCTGGTCGCCGAAGACCTGCGGGGAGGCGATCGGCAGGTCCGCGTACCAGTCGTAGAAGGAGAGCATGGCCCCGCCGATCAGCGAGACGAACCGGGCACCGGCCGCCTGGGAGACCATCGACATCGCCGGGATGGGCGAGAACCCCGCGATCCGGTCGGGGCCGTGCTCCTTGACCGTGTGGACGTGCGCCGCCGCGATGATCTCCACGGCCTCGTCCCAGTCCGCCCGTACCAGCCCGCCCTTGCCGCGCGCCCGCTGGTAGGCCGCACGGCGCTCGGGGTCCCCCACCACGTCGGCCCACGCCAGCACCGGATCACCCAGCCGGGCCTTCGCCTCGCGGTACGCCTCCAGCAGCACGCCGCGCACATACGGGTAGCGGACCCGGGTGGGCGAGTAGGTGTACCAGGAGAAGGCCGCACCCCTCGGGCAGCCCCGCGGCTCGTACTCGGGACGGTCCGGCCCCACGGACGGGTAGTCGGTGCCCTGGGTCTCCCAGGTGATGATCCCGTCCTTGACGTAGACCTTCCACCGGCACGAGCCGGTGCAGTTGACGCCGTGCGTGGAGTTGACGACCTTGTCGTGGCTCCACCGGTCGCGGTAGAAGACGTCGCCCTCGCGCCCGCCCGACCGCTCCACCCGGTGCAGGTCACCGGCCGTCCGCCCCGGGCGCAGGAACGTGGTCGCCGACAGCAGCGCGGCCCCCGCCTCCGTCCCAGATCTCCGCCTCGCCCGCACCGCGGCTCCTTGTCACCAGCTTCCCCGACACCGTCGCCGTACCCCCGCCATGGAACGGGGTGGCGGGGCGCGGGGCGGGGAGGCGAGGCGGATGTTGCCCCGGTTGGCCCACCAGCGGGTGCGGACGGGCCCGCGGTGTATTCGGATGGCGGCGTGAACGGTTCACCCGGTGACGGCGGCGCCGCCCCCCGCCGTGGTCATCGTCCGCCCGGTGCCGGTATGCCGCCCGCCGCCGGGGCCATGGTGATGGCCACCGGCATCCTGTCCATCGCCTTCCGGACCGCCGGCCACTGGATCGTGTCGCTGATCGCGCTGGGCATCGCCGTCGCGGCCTGGCTCCTGCTGGCCGCCGACTTCGCCCGCCGGCTGATCACGGCCCGCTCCCGGCTCGAGGCCGACGCGCACACCCCTGCCGCGCTCACGGGCGTCGCGGCCACCGCCGTGGTGGGCACCCGGCTGGCGCTGGCCGATCTGCGCCCGGCGGCGATCGCCCTGCTGGTGCTCGCCACCGTGCTGTGGCCCGTCCTGCTGACCGCCGTCCTGCGCAACCGGGGGCGGCGGATGCCCGGGGCCGTCTTCCTGATCTGCGTCGCCACCCAGAGCATCGCCGTCCTCGCCGCCACCCTCGCCACCACGCTGCGGGCCGGCTGGCTGGCCGACGCGGGCCTGGCCGTCTTCTGCGTGGGGATCGTCCTGTACGCCGAGGCCCTGCTGCGGTTCGATCCGCGGCAGCTGCGCACCGGGCGCGGCGACCACTGGGTGGCCACCGGGGCGCTGGCCATCTCAGCGCTCGCCGCGGAACGGCTGGCCTCCTCCGGCCACTGGGCGGGCGGCGGCGTCACCGTGCTGGACGACCTCGCCCTCGCCCTGGTCGCCGCGGCCCTCGCCGGGTACGCCGTGCTGCTGGTCGCCGAGGTGCGCTGGCCCCGCCCCGGCGCGGACGTCCGCCGCTGGGCGACGGTCTTCCCCCTGGGCATGACCGCCCAAGCCGTCCTGGCCGCCCCCGCCACGCTGCTCCACCCCCTGGGCCGGCCCCTGCTGTGGGTGGCCGCCCTCGCCTGGCTGGCCACCGCCGCCATGAGCGTCGTCCTGCTGCGGGGTACGCCCGAACGCCGGTGAGCCCGCCCTCTCGGGAGGGCGGGCTCACTGCCGGGGGCGGGAAGCAGGGGCCGGGCGCGGGTGGGGTGCCGGCACGCCCGGCCGGTCCGGTCGGTCAGGCGCGGCCCGCCGTCTTCTGCGTACGGCGGGAGACGGAGTCGATGACGACCGCCGCCAGCAGCACCGCACCAGTGATCATGTCGCGGACGGCGGAGCCGGTGCCCAGCAGGGCCATGCCGGAGTTGATGGACTGGATGACGAGCGCACCCAGCAGCGCCGACCACGTCTTGCCGCGACCGCCGAAGAGGCTGGTGCCGCCGATGACGGCCGCGGCGATGCAGTTCATCAGGAGGCTGCCGGCCCCGGACGACTGGTTGGCCGCGTTGATCTGGGAGGCGAAGAACAGGCCCCCGACGGCGGCCATCGTCCCGGCGAGGGCGTAGACGGTGATCCGCACCATGGACACGTTGATGCCGGCCCGGCCCGCGGCCTCGCTGCTGCCGCCGACGGCGAAGACCTGCCGCCCGTAGCGGGTGCGCCGCAGCACGAAGTCGCCGAGCACGACCACGCCGACGAAGACGACGACGGCCAGCGGCAGCCCCTTGTAGGAGTTGAAGACGAAGGCCGCCGCGTAGGCGGGCACCGCCACCACGACCGTGCGCAGCACGATCTCGCTGAGCGGCCGGCTGGGCACCTCCGCGGCCTTGCGGCGGCGCGCGTCCAGCAGCGAGAAGCCGAGGAAGGCCAGCACGCAGACGGTGGCCAGGCCCATCGCCCACACCTTGTCGGCGAAGTAGTGGTTGGTCAGCTGCGCCACCACTCCGTCGTCGTCGAGGTTGATGGTGCCGCTGGGCCCCAGGATCTGGAGCATCAGGCCGTTCCAGCCCAGCAGCCCGGCGAGAGTGACGACGAAGGCCGGGACGCCGATCCTGGCGAAGAAGAAGCCGTGGACGGCGCCGGCCGCCATGCCGGTGAGGATGGCCAGCACCATCGCCAGGACTTCGTTCATGCCCTGGTTGATGTTGAGGACGGCCAGGACGGCGGCCGACATGCCGCTGACGGAGCCGACGGACAGGTCGATCTCGCCGAGGATCAGCACGAAGACGATGCCGACGGCGATGAGCCCGGTGCCGGCACTCTGGACGAACAGGTCGCTGAGGTTGTTGGCGCTCAGGAACGCCGAGTCCTGGAGCTGGAAGACGATGCCGATGACGATCAGGCCGACGATCACCGGGAGGGAGCCGAGTTCGCCGGTGCGCACCCGGCGCAGCAGATCGTCGAGGTAGCCGGCGAAGCCGCGTTCGCGGACCAGCAGACGTGGATCGACGGAGGCGACCGCCGCCTGGGCGGGTCCGCCCCCGTCCGCGCCGGCGGTCTTGGTGAGCTGGCTGCCCTGGCCGCCGTCGCCGGCCGCGGTCCGGTCGGAGGGACCGCTGGTGGGCGCTCCGCCGGTGGGGGTGCCGGTGGTCACTGCTGCACCTCCGTGGGGGACGTGGTGGATGCGGTGGGCGCGGCGCCCGCGGTGCGGGCGTTGCGGCGGGTGACGACGTTGTCGGTCGCACCGGTGATGGCGGAGACGATCTCTTCCTGGGTGGTGTCGGGCACGGAGAAGGTGCCGTTGTTGCGGCCGAGCCGCAGCACGGCGACCCGGTCGCTCACCGCGCGGACGTCGGCCATGTTGTGGCTGATCAGCAGAACCCCCAACTCCCGTTCGCGGAGCCGCTCGACGAGGTCGAGGACCTGCGCGGTCTGCTCGACGCCGAGCGCCGCGGTGGGCTCGTCCAGGATGACGACGCGGGGCTCGCCCAGCAGCGAGCGGGCGATGGCGACGGTCTGCCGCTGGCCGCCGGACAGCGAGGCGACGGGGATGCGCACGCTGGGGATGCGGATGGAGAGCGTGGCCAGCAGGGTGCGGGCGCGCCGTTCCATCTCCACCTCGTCCAGCACCCCGCGCGCGGTCAGTTCGCTGCCGAGGAAGAGGTTGCCGACGACATCGAGGTTGTCGCACAGCGCGAGGTCCTGGTAGACGGTCGCGATGCCCAGCTGCTGGGCGTCGTGCGGTTTGTCGATGCGGACGGGCTTGCCGTTCCATTCGATGCTGCCCTCGTCCGCCGGGCTGACGCCGGCGATGGCCTTGACGAGGGTGGACTTTCCTGCGCCGTTGTCCCCGACGAGGGCGACGACCTCGCCGGGGTGGATCTCCAGGTCGACGTCCGTGAGCGCCTGTACGGCGCCGAACCGCTTGGAGATCCCGCGCAACGCCAGCACGGGCGTAGCGGACACGTGAATCACTCCTTAACCGCCGGGACGACCGCTCGGGGCGGGCCGGACCCGCCCGGCGGGATTACTTGATGCCCGCCTCGTCGCAGGCCTTCTCGAACTTGGCGGTGCAGATCTCCTTGGCGGTGAAGAAGCCCGACTTGCCGACGTACTTCTTGATGTCGTCCTTGACCAGCGGCAGCGGAGTGACGATCTTGGTCGGGACGTCCTTCTGCGACTCGCTGTCGGTCGTGGAGGTGGCGATCTTGTCCAGCTTCTCGCCGCGGGCCAGCGCGACGGCGAACTCGGCGGCGGCAGAGGTCTCGGGCACGTACGGCTTGTAGACGCTCATGAACTGCTCACCCGACAGGATGCGCTGCACGGCGTTGAGTTCGGCGTCCTGGCCGGTGACCGGCGGCATGTTCTCCTTGGTGAAGCCCGCGTTCTTCAGCGCGGTGATGATGCCGCCCGCCATGCCGTCGTTGGCGGAGTAGACGCCGACGATGTTCTCCTTGCCGAGCGAGGAGAGGGCGCCCTTCATGTTGCCGTTGGCGTTCTCCGGCTTCCACTCCTTGGTGTCGTACTCCTTGCCGACCTTCACCTTGCCGTCCAGGACGGAGTGCGCGCCCTCCTTGTACATCTTGGCGTTGGGGTCGGTGATGGAGCCGTTCATCATCACGATCTTGCCGTCGTCGACCTTGTCGCCCAGCTCCTTGAGCAGGGACGTGGCCTGGATCCGGCCCACCCGGGGGTTGTCGACGGAGGTGTACGCCTTGATCGGGCCCTCGGCGAGACGGTCGTAGGCCACGACGGGGATGTCCGCGCCGTCGGCCTTCTTGACCGAGCTGGAGATGGACTTGGCGTCCACCGCGTCGAGGATCAGCGCGTCGACCTTCTTGGCGATCATCGTGTCGACCTGCTGCTGCTGGAGGTTGGCGTCCTGCTTGGCGTTGGCGTACAGGATCTTGGTGTCGTCGCCGGCCAGTTCCTTGAGCTTCTTCTCCATCAGCGGCTTGTCGAACCGCTCGTAGCGCGCCGTCTGGTTCTCCGGGAGCAGCAGCCCGATGGTGAGCGGGCCCTTCTTGTCCTTGTCACCGCCTTTGCCGTCCGCCTGGTCGGCACTTCCGCAGGCGACGGTGGTGAGGGCGAGTGAGAGGGTGGCGGTGCCGAAAGCGATACCGCGCAGCACTGCGTGCATTGAGTGACCTCCCTGACGGGGCCGCAGAGCGGCCGGGGTAGCCGGAAGTCAACTCGCCGGTTCTGGGGCGGTCAATAAGCAAATCCTTAACGAGATGACAACGATGCCATGCGTTGAAGCAGAAAACTTATGGCTGCCGAGAGGGGCCGGCGCGGAAGGCCGGGAGGGGTTTCGCGGAACGGTCGTCGAACGGGCACCCGGCCGCGTTGAACGGGCACCGGGTGCGTTCCGAACGGGCATTGGCTCCAGTGCGAACGGGCACGGTGTGCCACCCGCGCGGGTACGGAAACGCGGGCCCTCGCCCGGGGCCGGCGACTGCCCCCTGCCGCGAACGTGACGGCGGGCATCCCGCGCACGGCCGGGAGGGGGGGGCGGCGCACCGGCCCGACGGTCAACGGGCGCACGGCAAGGACTGGACCGCGCGGCCGGGCCCGGAGCAGACCGGGGTCAAGGAGTGCGCGAGCGGCCGGGTCAGACCACCGCGGAGGCGGCGTCGACCAGTGTGCTGTCCCCCATCTCGTCGAGGACGAGGGCGAGGGCGCCCAGCACCTCGGCCCGGGTGTCGAGTTCGCCGGGCAGGACCGTCAGCCGGCGGGCGGCGCTGGGGATGGCGTACCGCGCCACCGAGTCCCGGACCGGGTCGAGCACGAGGTCACCGGCGTCGGCGAGGTCGCCGCCGAGGACGACCCGGGAGGGGTTGAGCAGGTTGCAGAGGCTGGCGACACCGCTGCCGATGTGACGGCCGATGTCGGCCAGGACCCGCCGGCAGCCGGGGTCGCCCTCGGCGGCGAGCTGCACGACGCGGGTCATCGTCAGGTCGGTGCCGTGGCTGGAGTGCAGCAGGGGCAGCACGTACCGGGCGGCGGTGAAGGTCTCCAGGCAGCCGCGGTTGCCGCAGCGGCAGACGGGCCCGGACTCGTCGAGGGTGATGTGTCCGATCTCGCCGGCGGTGCCGCCGGGGCCGCGGTAGATCTGCCCGTTGATCACGAGCCCGGCGCCGACGCCGCTGGCGACCTTGATGTAGGCGAGGTCGCGGGCGCCGTGGCCGGCTCCCCAGACCTGTTCGCCGAGGGCGCCGAGGTTGGCATCGTTGTCGACGTAGACGGGGACGCCGAGCCGGCCGGCGAGTTCGTCGCGCGGGTTGGTGCCCACCCAGCCGGGCAGGATGGCGGTGGAGCCGAGTACGCCGGTCTCCATGTCGATGGGGCCGGGGACGCCCAGCCCCACACCGATGATCTTGCTGGGGCTGATGCCGCTCTTCTCCACCAGGTGCCGCACCAGGTGTTCGGCGCGGTCCAGGCCCTGGTCGGCGGAGGCGTCCACGTCGATGGGCTCGGCCTCCTCGGCCAGCACCGTGTGGGCGAGGTTGCCGACGGCGACGCGCAGGTGGGAGTGGCCGAAGTCGACGCCGACGACGATGCCCGCGTCGGCGCTGAGCGAGACGGCGCGGGCCCGGCGCCCGCCGGAGGAGGTCGGGGTGACCTCGACGGTGCCGGCGTCCTTGAGCTCACGGACGATGTTGGAGACGGTGGCGGCGGACAGCCCGGTGGTGCGGGCGATCTCCGCCTGGGTGAGCGAGCCCGCCATCCGTACGGCGCGCACCACGCGTTCGAGGTTCGCCCGGTGCAGCGAGGACTGCGATCCCGGAGTCTCCACCACTGTTCACTCCCCGCTTGTCTCCAACATATGAACCCTAAGCAGAGCCCTGGTGGATCTCCCCGTCAAGTCCTATGAGCTCGGACGACCCGGGCTTG
This sequence comes from Streptomyces albus subsp. albus, assembly GCF_000725885.1. GTDB lineage: Bacteria > Actinomycetota > Actinomycetes > Streptomycetales > Streptomycetaceae > Streptomyces > Streptomyces albus. The sequence goes on from NZ_JODR01000002.1 coordinate 212,417, forward strand.
CGCTCATTTGTGACTCATCATACGGAGGTGAGCGGGTGAAACGCGCCGGGTCCCCGGCCGGACGGCCGGGGACCCGGGCACGATGCGCCGGCTCGGTGGCTACATCACTTCACGGAGCCCGCCGTCAGGCCGGAGACCACGTGCCGCTCGATGAACGCGAACAGGATGATCACCGGGACGATGGCGACGACGGAGGCGGCGAACAGGTAGTTCCACTGCACCGTGTAGGCGCCGATGAAGTTGTTGATGCCGACGGTCAGGGGCTGGCTCTCCGGCTCGGTGGAGAGCGTCAGGCCCATCACGAACTCGTTCCAGGCGGAGATGAAGGTGAAGATCACGGCCGTGACGACGCCGGGCAGTGCCAGCGGCAGCGTCACCTTGATCATCGCCCCGAAGCGGCTGGTGCCGTCCACCATCGCCGCCTCCTCCAGCTCCTGGGGGATCGACCCGATGTAGGCGGTGAGGATCCACACGGCGAAGGCCAGGTTGAACGCGGCGTTGGTCAGGATCAGCGTCCAGACCGAGTTGAGCATGTCCAGCTGGTAGAACTCGCGGTAGAGGCCCACCAGCAGGGCGGTCGGCTGGAACATCTGGGTGACCAGCACCAGCAGCAGGAACCACTTGCGTCCCTTGAACCGCATCCGTGCCGTGTAGTACGCGGCCGGGAGCGAGACGAGCAGCACCAGGATGGTGGACCCGCCGGCGACCAGGAGCGTCACCTGGAGGTTGTCCCCGAGCGAGGACTCCCGCCACACGTCGACGAAGTTGGCCCAGTCCAGCTTGTCGGGCAGATAGGTACGGTCGCGCAGCTCGTCGGCGGGCCGCAGCGCCGTGACGATCATTTCCAGGTACGGCGCGAGGAAGAGCGCGGCCAGCAGCCACGCGACGGCGGTCAGCACCAGGGTGCGGGGCCGGAAGGTGCGCCCGGGCTTGCGCGCGGGGCCCCGGGCGGACCCGGCGGAGCCCTCCTTGACCGGTCCGGTCCCGGCGGTCGGGGTTGCGGTCGCCATCAGTCCTCCTCGTTCCACCGGCTGACCTTGAGGAAGATCAGCACGAGTACGACGACCATCGCGAAGTTGACCACCGACATCGCCGCGGACTCGGCGAGGTCCGTCTCCTTGAGCTTGTACATGAACACGGTGGTCGTCGCCGTGTCGCTGCCCGGGCCGCCCTGCGTCATCGCCCAGATGATCGGGAACGAGTTGAAGACGTTGATCAGGTTGATGACGACACCGACGAGGAAGGCCGGCCGCAGCAGCGGCAGCGTGATGCCCCGGTAGGTCTGCCAGGGCCCGGCGCCGTCGATACGGGCCGCCTCGTAGACCTCGCCCGGGATCGTCTGGAGCCCGGCGAGCAGGGTGTAGGTGGTGAACGGCAGCGAGACGAACACCGCCACGAACATCATCCAGGGCCAGGCGGTGGAGGCCGAGCCCAGCCAGTCCTCGGACTTGTCGATGATGCCCAGGTCCAGCATGAGGGTGTTGAGCACACCCGCGGTCTGGTTGAGCATCCACTTGAAGCCGATGGCGGTCATCAGGACCGACGCCGCCCAGGGGGCGATGAGCGCCCAGCGGGTGATGCGGCGGCCCGGGAAGCGCTGGTTGAACAGCTGGGCGAGGCCCAGCGAGACCAGCATCGTGACGCCGACGACCACGACCGTCCACAGCACGGTCCAGAGGATGACGTGGCCGAAGTCGGATTCCTCGAAGAGTTTCCGGTACTTGTCGGTGCCGGCCGAGCCCCGCACGATCCCCGCGATGCTGATGTTGAGGAACGAGGTCCTGATCAGCTCGATGACGGGCCAGACCACGACGGCGAGGATGAGCAGGACGACCGGGGCTATCCAGGGGAGCGGGCCGAGCCGGGCCAGCCCGCCGCGCGAGCGGGGGGCCGGCCGGGCGGGCTGCCCGCCCCGCCCCCGGCTGCTTGCCGGGGACGGCGGGGCCTTCAATGACACGGGGTCTCCTTGCGGTACTCAGGTGCGAAGGGACGCGCGGGGCGGCCTACTTGGTGTTCGCCGCCGCTTCCTGCGCCTTCTTCTGCAGGTCCCCGAGAACCTTCTTCGGGTCCTCCTTGGCCGCCTTGCCGCCGGTCTTCTTGATCTCGGCGGAGACGACGTCCCAGGAGGGGTCGCCCAGCGGGTAGAACTTCGCGTTCTCCAGCTCGTCGAAGAAGGGCTGCAGGTCCTTGTGCTTGCCGCTGGACTGCATCGTCTCCAGGGCGTCCTTCGTGACCGGCATGAAGTTGTACATCTCGTCGAACTTCAGCATCTTCTTCGAGTACACGAAGTCGAGGAACTTCTTTATCTGCTTCTGCTTGCCGCCGTCCTTGAAGGCCATCATCCAGTCGGCGACGCCCAGCGTGGACTTCAGCGGGCCGTCCTTGCCGGGGATGGTGGTGACGCCGTAGTCGACCTTGCCTTCCTTCGCCATCTGGATGAGGCTCGGGTGGCCGTTGAGCATGCCGGCCTTGCCCGCGGCGAAGTCCGCGAACGCGGTCTTGCGGTCGGTGGTGGCAGGGTTGCTGTAGGTCAGACCGGGCTTGACCAGGTTGTCCTGGAGCCACTTGAAGGTGTCGACGTTCGCCTTGCTGTCGATGGTGTACTTGCCGCCGCCGTCGGTGTAACCGCCGCCGTTGCCCAGCTGCCACATCATCGACTCGCCCTGCGCCTCCTCGGGGCCCAGGGGGAGCGCGTAGGGGGTGTCGGCGGCCTTCGACTTCTTGATCTTCTCGGCGGCCTCGGCCAGTTCGTCCCAGGTCTTCGGCGGATTCTTGATGCCCGCCTCCTTGAAGACCTTCTTGTTGTAGAAGAGCACGCGGGTCGAGGAGACCCACGGAATGCCGTACTGGGTGCCGTCCACCTCGCCGGCCTTGGCGAACGACGGAATGAGGTTCTCGCGGGTCTTGGGCGAGAGCACCTCGTCGGCCTTGTAGAGCAGATCGTCGGCGACCTTGTCGGCGTAACCGCCGGTCTGGAGCAGGTCCGGCACGTTGCCGGACTGGATCATCGTCTTGACCTGCTTGTCGATGTCGTTCCAGTTGATGACCTGGACCTCGACCTTGATGTCCTTGTTCTGCTTCTCGAAGTCCTTGACGACCGAGTCCCAGTAGATCTTGGACGCGTTGGACTTCTTGTCGCCGTAGTCGGCCGCCACCAGTTTGATGGTGTTCTTGTCTCCGGAGCCACCGCTGTCACCGCCGCAGGCGGTCACGCTCAGTGCCATGGCGAGCACCGCGGCACCGGCCGCCACTGCTCTTTTGTTCATGTTGCTCAACCCTTCGACATCGGTGTCGACTTGCTCGCAGGTGATGCGTCACTCCGGACACGACCGGATCCCCCGGGCAACGGTCGGGCATGGGACACCGGCCGTTCGGCGAGGTGGTCCCCGTGCCGTACGGCGCAGAGACTATCCATCACACTTTCGACCGTGACAGGTCTAGGCCACTTTCGTGGCCAACCTGAAATCACCGCTCGCGCGGGCCGATTGACGAGGGCTATTTCAGGGCGCCGGCGGTGAGCCCCGCCTGCACCTGACGCTGGAAGACGGCGTAGACGACGAGTACCGGCACCATGGCCAGGGTCAGCCCCGCGAACAGCGCGCCCCAGTCGCCCGCGTACCCCTGGGAGACGGTCAGCGCGGCCAGTCCCTGGGGCAGTACGTAGCTGTTCTCGTCCTGGTTGTTGAGCAGCAGCGGCAGCAGGTACTGGTTCCACTGACCCAGGAAGTTGAAGATGCCGATGCTCACCAGGCCCGGCTTGGCCATGGGCAGCATCACCTGGAAGAACGTACGGGTGTGCGAGGCGCCGTCGATCATCGCCGCCTCCTGGACCCCGGTGGGCAGGGTCCGGAAGAACGACGTCAGGAAGAACGTGGTGAACGGCAGCGAGTAGGCGATGTACGCGATGATCAGTCCCGGCCGGGTGTCGAGCAGGGACATGTTGTCCATGATCGTGAAGAGCGGGATCAGCGCCAGGATCACCGGGAACATCATCCCGCCCGCGAACAGCAGGAAGACGAACCGGTTGCCGGGGAAGGTGAAGCGCGCGATCACGTACGCGGCCATCGAGCCCAGCAGCATGGTGCCGGTCAGCGAGCCGGCCAGGATGACGAGGGAGTTGAAGGCGTAGCGGCCGATCTTCGCCTCGGTCCAGGCGCGGACGAAGTTCTCCCAGTGCAGCGAGGTGGGCAGCCCCATCGGATCGCCCAGATAGTCGGCGGTGGGCCGGAACGCGGTCAGCGCCACCCACACCAGTGGCCCCGCCGCCATGACCACCCACAGGATCAGGAAGGCGTGCGAGAAGGCGTTCAGGGCCCCGTTGCCCGAACCCCGGGGCCCTTTCGCGCGCCCGCTCCCCCGCGCTGCCGCGGCCCGGCCGGGCGGCTGGGTCCCGGCCGCCGGGGCCGGGACGGTGGCGGCGGCGCCGTGCTCGCCCGGCGCGTTCGTGCTCATCGGTTCGGCGCTCATCGCTCCCCGCTCCTCAGTATTCGATCCGGTCACGGCGCCCGATCCGCATCACCACGAGCGTGAAGACCATGCTCAGCGCGAGGAGCACCACGCCGATCGCGGTGGCGTAGCCGAACTGGCCCTCGCGGAACCGCTCGTACAGGTACACCGGGGTGACCTTGAGCGCGTGCTTGGGCACCATGATCAGCACGACGGCGAAGGCGTCGAGTGCCTGGATGCCCATGTAGATCCAGCCGGTGCGCACCGTGTCCCAGATCAGCGGCAGGGTGACCCGGAAGAAGGTGGTGGTCCGGCCCGCCCCGTCCAGCAGGGCCGCCTCGTAGATGTCCTTGGGGATGGCGCCCATCGCCGCGGAGAAGAGGACGACGTAGAAGCCGACGAAGCTCCAGGCGATCACCGCCATGGTGGAGAACAGTGCCAGCTTGTAGTCCCCGCCCAGCCAGCGCTGTTCCAGCCCGTCGAGCCCCACGGCACCGAGCGCGCCGTTGAGCAGACCGCTGCGGGAGCTGTAGACCTGCTGCCAGACCACCGCGATCAGCGCGATGGAGAGCACCTGCGGGAAGAAGTAGACCACCTTGTAGAAGGACGAGCCGAAGACCCCGGATATCGCCTCGCCCCTGCGGTGCCGTCCGCCCGCGGTGATCATGTAGGCGAGGAAGATGCCGAGGGCCAGGGTGATCAGCGGCACGACGACGAGCAGCAGGAGGCTGCTGCGCAGCGAATCCCAGAACTTCTCGTCGTTCCACATCTTCACGTAGTTGTCGCCGCCGACGAAATTCGCCGTGGCACCGCCCGCCCAGTCCGTGAAGGAGTAGTAGATCGCCTGGAAGAAGGGCGAGATGACGAACACCGCGTAGAAGACCAGCGGCAGGATCAGGAATCCGACGATGAAGCGGTATTTGTCGAGCGTCCGGTACCTGCGGTCGTAGCGGACGCGCTCCGGGGTGAACCGGGGCGGCAGCAGCACGGCGGCCGTGAAGGCCAGTTTGTCGCCCAGCGGCAGTGACCGCCACGGAACCATTTTCTGTGTCACCGGTCCAGTGACCGGCTCTTTCCGAGTTTTCACGCCGCTTTGATCCTCCCCGGGCATCGCGTCGGCCGGACCGGTCAGGACTTCTTGATCTTGTGGACGTCGGGGTCCTTCACCACGCGGTCGGCGGCCTTCTGCATGGTGTTCATGGCTTCCTTGACCGACGACTCACCGTTCATGAATTTGCCGACGACGGCGTTGAAGTCCTCGTTCCACAAAGCGGTGTACCACTCCTTGAAGAACGCGATGACGATGTTGTCACCGGCCGTCTTGATGGCCTTCTGGGAACTGGCCACCCCCGGCGGCAGGTCGAGGCCGTCGATGGCGCCTTTGACCACGGGCATGGAGGAGACCTCGCGGAAGAAGTTCCGGGCGGCCTTCTTGCTGTACATCATCCGCATCCACTCCAGGCCGCCCTGCCGGTTGGTGGCCTTCTCCGGGATGAGGAACGGTTCGCCGGGCGGGGCGTAGAGCGTGCCGAACGGCATGGCGTCGCCCTTGTCGAGCGACGGGGTGGCGCCGACCGTCATCTCGAAGTTCTTCGGCGTGGTGGGCTTGGCCTCGTTCTCCACCCAGGAGCCGTTCGGGATGAAGACCGCCTTCCCCTTCGTCCAGGCGGTCTGCGACTCGATGTGGGCCTTCTCCCCGTCGAAGCCCTGGAGGACGTACTTCTTGGCGAGCAGCTCCTCGTACGCCTCGAAGACGGCCTTGACCGCGTCGCTCTTCCAGGCGTTCGGCTCCAGGTAGTCCATGGCCTCCAGCTGCTCGCGCCCGCCGGCCTGGCCGAACATGGCGTACATGCTGAAGAACATGTAGCGCGGGTGGCCGGCCGGGTAGGTCCAGCCGTGCACACCCTTCTTCTTGGCCTTCTTGCAGACCGCCAGCATCTCGTCCCAGGTCCTGGGATACTCGACCTCCAGCGTGTCGCGGAGCATGGTGGCCGAGTACCAGATGCCGTAGACGGTCTGGGCCACGTTGAGCTGGTGGACGGCCTTGGTGCCGAACTGCCCCATCTCGACGACGCCGGGCACGAGGGTGTCGCGGACCTTGACGTCGGGGTCGTCCCAGCTCGGCGCGTCCAGCAGTTCCGTCACATCGGCGGCCTGTTTGTTCCGGATGATCTGCGAGATGTTCATGTTGTCCGCGCCGGAGTTGTTGATCACGTCCGGCGGGTCGCCCTTCACCAGCCGCGGCTGCGTCTGGGTGGCGATCTTCTCGGTCTTCTTCTGGTCGACCTTGGCCTTCGGGTACTTCTTCTCGTACATGTCGCTGACATAGCGCGCGTACTTGTCGTCGTAGCCGCCGTTGAAGACATAGACCTGGAGACCGGCGTCCTTCTTGACGGACAGCGGATTGTCGGCCGATTTCTCACCCTTCTCGGCCTTGTCCCCCTCGCCGCCACCGGTGGCGCAGGAGGTGAGCGAGCCGATGGCGGGGACTGCGAGAAGACCGGCCGCGGTGGCCCGTTTCACCACGTCCCGACGGTTGACACTGTTGGTTCCCATGCTCAAGTCCTCGCCTTCTCCAGGACTCAGGCGGTGTACCGGTCACCTGTCGACTCGCCACCGGCGAAGGGCCCGACACCGCAGGTCGGTTGCAGCTGGGGTGGTGCGGATTGTGCGATGGTGCGCCAGTGGAACGGCTCCCGCGCGCGGGTACCGCTCAAGGTGGGACAGGTATAGTCCACTCTTCGCCATCCGGGCAAGATCGAGAACAACGCGGTCCGCCATCTTTCCCGAGTTGAGACCTGGCCCGGAATTCCGCTTCCCCGAGGTCTCCCCGGGACCCTTGACACCAGTGGAATCGCGTACATTACTGGTCGCTGAAAATTACAACAGACAACGTTGTCGGTCCTGTTGAGAGGTCCGTGTGCGCCGCAGCCCGCTGCCCCCATTCCGTCCCCCGTCCGGAACCAGATCCGCCGGCGCACGGCCCCGCCCGGCGCTCGTCCGGCGGCCCGCCCTCGCCCTCGTCCTCGCCCTGGTCACCGGCCTGACCCTGCAGAGCACCACCGCACAGGCCCAGCCCGACCCCGGCGCCGGCCCGCACTCCACCCGCTTCGCCTCCTCCTTCGAACCCGGCCAGAGCGCACCCGACTGGGAGTCCGCCCCCGAGACCGCCCCGGACGGCGCACCCCGCACCCACGGCGTCACCCACGACGGCGCACCCGGCCTCGCCACCCGCACCGGGGACGGGCCTAAGGAGTCCCCCACCGCCAAGACCCGCGTGGGCTTCACCGGCACCCACGCCCTGCGCTTCGCCGGCGACCACAGCGGCACCGGCCGGGGCTACTCCTGGAACAAGGTCTTCGACACCGACATCACCGTCACCCGCGACACGGTGCTCTCCTACCGGCTTTTCCCGGAGATGACCGGTGACGACCGTTCGTACGCCGCCACCAACGTCGCCGTCGACCTCGCCTTCACCGACGGCACCTATCTGAGCGGGCTGCGCGCCACCGACCAGCACGGCAACCGGCTCTCCCCCGCCGCGCAGGGCGCCGCCAAGACGCTGTACGTCAACCAGTGGAACAACGTCACGGCCCGCATCGGCGCCGTCGCCGAGGGCCGGACCGTCGACCGCGTCCTGCTCGCCTACGACAACCCGGAGGGTCCGCGCACCGGCTCCCGGGCGTTCGGCGGCTGGCTGGACGACGTACGGATCGCACCCCGCAAACCGGCGGCCACCAAGGCGCATCCGTCCGACCACGTGCTGACCACCCGCGGCACCAACGCCAGCGGCTCCTTCTCGCGCGGCAACAACATCCCCGCGACCGCCGTCCCGCACGGCTTCAACTTCTGGACCCCGGTGACCGACGCGGGCGCCAAGGACTGGCTGTACGAGTACGCGCGCAAGAACAACGCCGCGAACCTGCCCGAACTCCAGGCTTTCAGCGCCAGTCACGAACCCAGCCCGTGGATGGGCGACCGGCAGACGTTCCAGGTGATGCCCACCACCGCCGACGGCACCCCGGACGCGTCCCGCGGCGCCCGCGCCCTGCCCTTCCGGCACAGCAACGAGCGCGCCCGCCCGTACCACTACTCCGTCACCTTCGAGAACGGGCTGCGCGGCGAGATAGCCCCCGCCGACCACGCCGCGATGATGCGCTTCACCTTCCCCGGACAGCACGCCGGGCTGATCTTCGACAACGTGGACGACCACGCCGGCCTCACCCTCGACCCCCGCGAGGGCGTCGTCAGCGGCTGGTCCGACGTACGCAGCGGACTGTCCACCGGCGCCACCCGGATGTTCGTGTACGCCGAGTTCGACGCACCCGCCACCGGGGGCGGCAAACTCTCCGGCGGCGGGGCCAAGGACGCCGCCGGCTATCTGCGCTTCGACGCCGGCGCCGACCGATCCGTCACCATGCGGATAGCGACCTCGCTGATCAGCGTCGACCAGGCGAAGGCCAACCTGCGCGCCGAGGTGCCGCGCTCCCGCTCCTTCGACCAGGTCAAGAAGCAGGCCCGGGAGGCCTGGGACAAACTGCTGGGCGTCATCGAGGTCGAGGGCGCCACCCCTGACCAGCTCACCACCCTCTACTCCAACCTCTACCGCCTCTACCTCTACCCCAACGCCGGACACGAGCGGGTCGGCGGCCGGACCCGCTACGCCAGCCCCTTCTCCCCCGCCCAGAAACCGGACACCCCCACCGAGACCGGCTCGAAGATCGTCGACGGCGAGATGTACGTCAACAACGGTTTCTGGGACACCTACCGCACCACCTGGCCCGCCTACGCCCTGCTGACACCCCGGCAGGCGGGACGGATGATCGACGGCTTCGTCCAGCAGTACAAGGACGGCGGCTGGATCTCCCGCTGGTCCTCCCCCGGCTACGCCGACCTGATGACCGGCACCTCCTCCGACGTCGCCTTCGCCGACGCCTACCTCAAGGGCGCCCGCTTCGACGTGGCAGCCGCCTACGAAGCCGCCCTCAAGAACGCCACCGTGGCACCGCCCCACCCGGGCGTCGGCCGCAAGGGCATGGAGACCTCCCCCTTCCTCGGCTACACCAGCACCGACACCAAGGAGGGCCTCTCCTGGGCCCTGGAGGGCTATCTCAACGACTACGGCATCTCCCAGCTGGGCAAGGCGCTGTACGCCAAGACCGGCAAGAAGCGGTACAAGGAGGAGTCCGCCTACTTCCGCAAGCGCGCCCTGGGCTACGTCCACCTCTTCGACAAGCGCATCGGCTTCTTCCAGGGCCGCGACGCCGACGGAAAGTGGCGGCTGTCCCCGGACGCCTACGACCCGCGCGTCTGGGGCCACGACTACACCGAGACCAACGGCTGGAACTTCGCCTTCACCGCACCCCAGGACACCCGCGGCCTGGCCAACCTCTACGGCGGCCGTAAGAACCTCGCCGGGAAACTCGACACCTACTTCGCCACCCCCGAGACCGGCGAGGCCAAGTACGCCGGCAGCTACGGCGGCATCATCCACGAGATGACCGAGGCCCGCGACGTACGCATGGGCATGTACGGGCACAGCAACCAGCCCGCCCACCACATCGCCTACCTCTACGACGCGGCCGGACAGCCCTGGAAGACCCAGCAGAAGGTGCGCGAGGTCCTCTCCCGGCTCTACACCGGAAGCGAGATCGGGCAGGGCTACCCGGGCGACGAGGACAACGGCGAGATGTCCGCCTGGTACGTCTTCAGCGCCCTGGGCTTCTACCCCCTCGTGATGGGCTCCCCCGAGTACGCCGTCGGCTCCCCGCTGTTCACCAAGGCGACGGTCCACCTGGAGAACGGCCGGGACCTGGTCGTCAAGGCCCCCCGCAACAGCGCGAAGAACATCTACGTTCAAGGGCTCAAGGTCAACAGCAAGACATGGCACTCCACCGCCCTGCCGCACAAGCTCCTCGCCAAGGGCGGCACCCTGGAATTCGCCATGGGTCCCCAGCCCTCCAGCTGGGGCTCCGCACCCGCCGACGCCCCCACCTCGCTCACCAAGGGCTCACGGACCCCGGCCCCCGACACCGACCTGACCGAGCCCGACGGCTCCCCGCTCACGGACGACACCTCCAAGACCGCCGCCGAACTCACCGACGACGCGATACGGGTGAGCAAGGGCGCCCGCGTCACCTCCTACACCCTCACCAGCGACAAGGCGGCCACCGCGCCGGCCGGCTGGCGCCTGGAGGGCTCCCGCGACGGCAAGCACTGGCACACCCTGGACCGCCGCAAGGACGAGACCTTCCGCTGGGACAAGCAGACCCGCGTCTTCTCCCTCCCCCACCACGCCGACGACCAGCACTACCGGCTGGTGCCGGACCGTGCCGGAACCCGGCTCGCGGAGGTGGAACTGCTGGGCCGACGCTGAACACCACCGCCTGACCGCACACCACCGCGGGGTGCCCGGGAACGTTCCGGGCACCCCGCGGCCGTGCCACGGCGGTTGCGGCACAACACTAGAATCACCGTGGTTTTCTCGACACGCTGAGTGACCACCGGTTGCCGGGACCCACGCACCCGGATCGACAGGGGGGGACTATGACCTTCGACGAGGAATGGGCGCGGCTCAAGAGCGACGCACAGCACAACGCACCACCCGGCATGCAACTCGCCGGATACAACACGGAGAACCGCCAGTCACCCGACGGCGCCTACGCGCCCGATCTCACCGTCCACCAGGACGACCTCGGCGCCGTCGGCCACGACGCCTTCGTCCTGCACCGCAAACTCCAAAAGAGCGCCGACATCGACGGCGCCGGACTCGACGGCTCGGGCCGCAGCACCACCGACCGGGCAGCCCGCGAACTGGACGAACACAACTTCGCCACCGGCAAGGCGCTGTCCACGGCACTCAAGACGTGGGACAGCCAGCGGAAAACGCTGCAACAGGGCTGCGCCCGCATCTCCAACCACCTGGACTACACGAAGACGACGCACACCAAGGAGGACGAGGACATCGCCGCCACCCTCAAGGGCCGCGACGGCAAACCGGTCTCCACCTCCGCCATCCACAAGTGGATCAAGTGAGGGGGCGGGAATGGCACGACTGACCTGGCGCAACGTCTACCAGGTGGACCTCGGACCGCTGAAATCAGCCGTCGCCCAGTGGGACACCATGGCCGGCGAACTCAAGGACGTGGCAGCCGAAGCCCGCCGCGGCATGCTCAAGAAATCCGAGAAGGCCCGCTGGGCCGGCGTCAACGCCGACGTCACGAAGCCGTTCATCGCCTCGGTCGCGGCGGAGATCGAGGACGCCCACACCGAGGCGAAAGACCTCCATGCCGAACTGAGCGCCGCCTACTCGTCCTTCAAAGCGGTACAGGACGAACTCCAGGCCAAGGTCGATGGCGCACGCCGCAAAGGCATCGAGATCTCTGACGGCAAAGGCGCGCAGATCCTCTGCAAGTACCCGCCCCAGCCCGGGCACCAGAACGAGAGCCTGCCCAAGGACAAGCTCAAAGAGCTCAAGGCCCTGGCGGAAGACCTCCAGGACCTCGTCGCCCGCGCGAATGAACGTGACGCCTACACCGCCGGCATCCTCGCCCGCATCCACGGCGGCGACCCGCACAACTTCGCCAAGAACGGGCCGATCGACAAGTACAAGGCGAAGATGGCCCTGCACATCGCACGCAAGGGCACCGGGGCGAGCAACAAGGAGATCCGCGAACTCGCCGAACTCCTCAAGTACAACAAGGACAACCCCACCTTCAGCCACGCCTTCTTCAAAGGACTCGGCGGGCCCAAGGAAACCCTGGCCTACTACGCCAAAATGGCCATCGACGGCACGAAGGGCTCCAGCGAGACCCGCCTCGACGCCATCCAGGACCTCCAGCGCTACATGGGCCCCACCCTCGCCACCGCGACGGACCCCGACCACAAGGGCCACCTCGACTGGGGCGCCGAGTTCCGCCGCCTCGGCACGAAAGAGATCGGGGTGGACGAACTCGGCTTCAAACCCAAGGGCTACCAAGTCCTCGGCAACATCCTGCGCTACGGCGACTACGACAAGAGGTTCCTCACCCCCATCGCCGAACACATCGTGCAGCTCCAGCACGACCACCCCAAGGGCCTCTGGACCCGCCCCACCGGCCCCGACACCCAGTTCGGCCTCGACCCCAACGGAAAGGGCAACGTCGGCTACGACCCGGTGACCAGCGTCCTGGAAGCACTCGGACACAGCCCGGAGGCGGCGGAGGAGTTCTTCTCGAAGGACCCCAAGGACGGCAGTGTCGTCGGCTACGACGAGAACGGGAAAGCCGACCCGGGCAAGAGCGTCGATTACCGCTACCTCGAAGAGCTGATGCGCAAGGACTACCCCTGGAACAACGACGGCTCCTCACCTGTGGCAGGCGAAGAAGTACACCGGGGCAAGAACGCCTTGGGACACGCCTTGGAGGCCGCCACGCTCGGCAGACCGTACGACCAGCCTCCCGAGGGAGGGAGGCACCCGGAGCACACAGCGGAACGGGCGCAGATCGTCCGCAGGATCACCGAGATTGTCAACGGCAATCGGAAGTTCGTCACAGAGGACGTCAGCGACAGTTTCGGGAAGATCGCCGGGGAGTACATGCCGGAGATCAACAGAGCACTGGCGGCTGGTGATACCCGGGGAAGTCAGCAGATCTTCGATTTGGGGCACTCGATCAAATTCGACCCCGAGTCCACTACACGCTTCCTAGACGCCATCGGACGACACCCGGAAGGGCACGCCGAGGCCACTTTCGGAGCGCAGCGTTACCAGGCAGAGCTGATGCGGGATGCAGTGCGGAATCCGGATAGCTTTCCCGGCGCCACTGCCGAAACCATGCGGAGCATCGCACGGAACGGCGGGGTTCTCGAGGGCATCCTGGGGGCCGCGCGACACGACGCCATCATGGTCGCTGGCCAGGAGGCCGAAACGAAGTTCAACGAGGCCGTCGAAGAACGCGGCGAGATGGCCAAACAGGTCGTGGGCCTGCCATTGGGGGCTGCGGCGGAGCGCATTCCCGTGGCGGGGGACCTCGCTACAGGGACCGTGGAAAGCATCATCGACCTCGTGGTCGAGAGCCACAAGCAGAACACTCTGGATCAGGACGCCGCCGACGGTGCAGCCATATCTTTCAACACCCGGAAAGCTGCGGTGGTGTGGGCGCAGCATGCGGCGCACAGCGCGGGATATCCCCCCGGAGTGAATCATGATGACTTCATCCAGGACATCGCGGAGGATGTGGTGGGGGGTTATGACCATGGTGAGCATCTCAAGGAAAACGCCTACGACAACAAAATGCGGCGGTCCGAAGAATGACCGGGGGCTCCGCTTCGGCGTTCCAGCAGCCGTCGCGCTGGCGCTCACGGTGACGGCCGGGTGCGGCGGAGCAGAGCGGGAATATCAGGTTCCGGGCGACCTATGCGGCATACCCATCGCCGCCAACAAGGTGCAGCCGTTCCTGCCTGGAGGAAAGAATCTGTTTCAGCGGGACTGGACGCAGAACGCATCTTCGAGCGGCATCTCCTGCACCCTGGGGGTGGACGACGAGGACCAGCTCAGGTTCATCGGTTCCTGGGCCGACCGTATCGCCGTGGACAGCCGAGTCGCCATCGACCAGGGCACCCCGCTGCTGGGCGGCGAGTACTACACCATTCCGAAGAACGCCACCGCGTACTTCCCCTGCAGCAACCCGAAGGTACGCCTCGGCGCGCCCAGGTCGAAGGACGGGAAACCGCATACCGTGACGGCCACCTTCTACATCGTCGAAGTGGAATCCCTCCACCACCCCAAGGACGAGGCCGAAAGCGAGAAAGCCATGAAGCGCTTCATCGTGCCGTTCGCCAAGGCGGTGAAGAAGAAGTTGCCGTGCCGGTGAGGGGCTGAGCCGGACACAGAGGTGCGGCGGGGCCGGGGCGGGCGTGGCTCGTTCCGGCCCTGTCGTGTGCCGGGGCCTGAACGCCCCCTGGACAGGCGGGCGCGACTGCGGGATAACAGCTCCATACTGTATGCGTCGACTGTATGCAATCTGGGATTGCCGGTCGCCACGGGAGGGAGCACCCGTATGCCCGAGGACAACTCCGCACTCGTCTCCGGTGGCCATCTGGTGGCCAAGGCGCTCAAGGCCGAGGGCGTGGAGGTGGTCTACACCCTGTGCGGGGGCCACATCATCGACATCTACGACGGTTGCGCCGACGAGGGGATCCAGCTCGTCGACGTACGGCACGAGCAGGTCGCGGCGCACGCGGCGGACGCGTACGCGCGGCTGACGGGGCGTCCCGGCTGCGCGGTGGTCACCGCGGGGCCGGGCACGACCGACGCGGTCACCGGTGTCGCCAACGCCTTCCGCGCGGAGTCACCGATGCTGCTGATCGGCGGCCAGGGCGCCCATACGCAGCACAAGATGGGCTCGCTCCAGGATCTGCCGCACGTGGACATGATGTCGCCGATCACCAAGTTCGCGGCGACGGTGCCGGACACGGCCCGCGTGGCGGACATGGTCTCGATGGCGTTCCGCGAATGCTGGCACGGTGCGCCGGGTCCTTCGTTCCTGGAGATCCCGCGGGATGTGCTGGACGCCAAGGTGCCGGCCGAGCAGGCCAGGGTGCCGCAGGCGGGGCGCTACCGGGCCTCCACCCGGCAGGCCGGCGATCCGGACGCGGTGCAGCGGCTGGCCGATCTGCTGGTGGCGGCGGAACGCCCGGCTGTGCTGCTGGGCGGTCAGGTGTGGACGACCCGTGCCACCGGGCCCGCCCGGGACCTGGTGCGGGCGCTGGATGTGCCCGCGTACATGAACGGTGCCGGCCGGGGCACGCTGCCGCCGGGCGATCCGCACCATTTCCAGCTCTCGCGCAGGCACGCGTTCCGGCGTGCCGACCTCATCGTCGTGGTGGGGACGCCCTTCGATTTCCGGATGGGTTACGGCAAGCGGCTCTCCCCCGAGGCCACGGTGGTGCAGATCGACCTGGACTACCGCACTGTCGGCAAGAACCGGGACGTGGATCTGGGGATCGTGGGCTCGGCGGATCTGGTGCTGGCCGCGGTGGTGCAGGCCGCGGGCCGGCGGCCGGCCGAGCCGGCGGCGCGCAAGGCGTGGCTGGAGGAGCTGCGCCAGGTCGAGGAGGAGGCGCTGGCCAAGCGGGCGCCGCTGCTGCGCTCGGACGCGGTGCCGATCCATCCGTACCGTCTGGTCCACGAGATCAACGAGTTCCTGACGGACGATTCGCTGTTCATCGGGGACGGCGGGGACATCGTCACCTTCTCCGGGCAGGTGGTGCAGCCGCGCAGGCCGGGGCACTGGATGGACCCGGGTCCGCTGGGGACGCTGGGGGTGGGGGTGCCGTTCGTGCTGGCGGCCAAGCAGGCGCGGCCGGAGAGTGAGGTGGTGGCGCTGTTCGGGGACGGCGCCTTCTCGCTGACGGGCTGGGACTTCGAGACGCTCGTCCGCTACGACCTGCCGTTCGTGGGGATCGTCGGCAACAACTCGTCGATGAACCAGATCCGTTACGGGCAGCGCGCCAAGTACGGGCCGGAGCGGGAGAGGCTGGGCAACACGCTGGGCGATGTGCCCTATGACGCCTTCGCGCGGATGCTGGGCGGTCACGGCGAGGAGGTGCGGGATCCGGCCGAGCTGCGTCCGGCGCTGGAGCGGGCCCGGGCGTCGGGCAAGCCGTCCCTGATCAATGTGTGGATCGATCCGGACGCCTACGCCCCCGGAACGATGAACCAGACGATGTACAAGTGACCGGATCGAAGCGGCCGTCGGCCGACCGGCGGTCGCATGTCTGCGAGGTGACCCGCGTGAGCGGCAAGGCACTGGACGGTGTACGCGTCCTGGACATGACCCATGTGCAGTCGGGTCCTTCGGCGACCCAGTTGCTGGCCTGGCTGGGTGCCGACGTGGTCAAGCTGGAGGCGCCGGGCGGCGACATCACCCGCCGCCAGTTGCGCGACCTGCCGGATGTCGACTCCCTCTACTTCACGATGCTCAACTGCAACAAGCGCAGCATCACTCTCAACACGAAGACCGAGCGCGGCAAGGAGCTGCTGGCCGAGCTCATCCGGCGCAGCGATGTGCTGGTGGAGAACTTCGGGCCCGGCGCGATCGACCGGATGGGTTTCACCTGGGAGCGCATCCAGGAGCTCAATCCGCGTCTGGTGTACGCGTCGATCAAGGGGTTCGGTGACGGCCCGTACACGACGTACAAGGCGTACGAGGTCATCGCGCAGGCCATGGGCGGTTCCATGGCGACCACGGGGGAGGCGGACGGCCCGCCCATGGCGACGGGTGCGCAGATCGGTGATTCGGGCTCGGGAGTGCATACAGTCGCCGGCATACTGGCGGCGTTGTACCAGCGGGAGCGCACCGGGCGCGGCCAGCGGGTACGGGTGGCCATGCAGCACGCGGTCCTCAATCTGTGCCGCGTCAAACTCCGCGACCACCAGCGGCTTTCGCACGGACCGCTGTCGGAGTACCCGGACGCGCCCCGCGGCGACGAGGTGCCCCGCTCGGGCAACGCGTCGGGCGGCGGGCAGCCGGGCTGGGCCGTCCGGTGCGCGCCCGGCGGCCCCAACGACTACGTCTACGTCATCGTCCAGCCCGCCTCCTGGGTGCCGCTGTGCTCGCTGATGGGCCGGCCGGAGCTGGCCGAGGCGCCCGAATGGGCCACGCCGGAGGCGCGGCTGCCGAAGCTGGACAAGATGTTCCGGATGATCGAGGAGTGGTCCTCCCGGCTGCCCAAGTGGGAGGTGCTGGCGGCGCTCAACGCCCACAACATCCCGTGCGGCCCGATCCTGTCCACCAAGGAGCTGATCGAGGACGCGTCGCTGGCCGACGACGGCATGATCGTCGAGGTGGAGCATCCGACGCGGGGCCGTTTCACCACCGTGGGGTCCCCGTTGAAGCTGTCGGACTCCCCCGTCGAGATCACCTCCTCCCCGCTGCTGGGCGAACACAACGAAGAGGTCTTCACCGGCGAACTCGGCCTGCCCGAGGGCGAGCTGGCGGCGCTGCGCACGGAAGGGGTGATCTGAGTGGACGAGACGACAGCGGACCGTCCGGCGGCCCGGGAGAGAGTACGGAAGGTGCTGGCGGCGGCACGGGCGGCCGGGCGGACGGCGCTGGACGCCGTCGAAGCGGCCGAGGTCGCCGCCGCGTACGGCATCCCCGTCCCGCCGCAGGCGCTCGCCCACGACGTGGACGAGGCGATCCGGCAGGCGGAGGCGATCGGCTGGCCGGTGGCGCTCAAGGTGGTCTCCCCCGACGTCCTGCACAAGACCGATGCCGGGGGCGTGGTCACCGGCGTGCGGGGACCGGAGGAGCTGCGCGCCGCGCACGCCCGGCTGCTGACCGCCGTACGCGCCCACACGCCCGGCGCCCGTATCGACGGAGTGCTGGTGCAGCGCATGGTTTCCGGCGGGCAGGAGGTCCTGGTGGGCGCGGCCACCGACCCGACCTTCGGCAAGGTCGTCGCCTTCGGGCTGGGCGGTGTGCTCGTCGAGGCGCTGGGTGACCTCACCTTCCGGCTGGCACCGGCCACCCGCGAGGAGGCCGCCGGCATGCTGGACTCCGTACGGGCCGCGCAGGTGCTGCGCGGCGTGCGGGGCGCGCCGCCCGTCGACCGGGACGCGCTGACGGAACTGCTGGTGAACGTCTCGCACCTGGCGGCGGACTTCCCCGAGCTGCTGGAGATCGACCTCAATCCGGTCTTCGCCGGGCCGCAGGGGGCGGTGGCCGCCGATGTGCGGCTGCTGCTGGGCGAGCCCGTCGCGGCGGACCGGCCCCGGTACCGCACCGAGGAGATCCTCGCCTCGATGCGCCGGCTGATGGAGCCGCGGTCCGTCGCGGTGATCGGCGCGTCCAACGAGCCGGGGAAGATCGGCAACTCGGTGATGCGGAATCTGGTCGACGGCGGTTTCACCGGCGGGATACACCCCGTGAACCCGAAGGCCGGCACCGTGCTGGACCGCAGGGCGTACGCCTCGGTGGGCGAGGTGCCCGGTGACATCGATGTCGCCGTCTTCGCGATCCCCGCGCCGCTGGTGCCGGACGCGCTGGCCGAGGCGGGCCGCAAGGGCGTGCCGAACGCGGTGCTCATCCCCTCCGGTTTCGCCGAGACCGGCGAGCAGGCGCTCCAGGACCGGGTGGTGTCCGTCGCGCGGGAGTACGGCATCCGGCTGCTGGGCCCCAACATCTACGGCTACTACGCGCCCTGGCAGAACCTGTGCGCCACCTTCTGCACGCCCTACGACGTGCGCGGCGGGGTGGCGCTGACCTCGCAGTCGGGCGGGATCGGCATGGCGGTGCTCGGCTTCGCGCGGGCCACCGGGACGGGTGTGTCGGCGATCGTGGGGCTGGGCAACAAGTCCGACCTGGACGAGGACGATCTGCTCACCTGGTTCGCGCAGGACCCGCGGACCGAGTGCGTGGCCATGCACCTGGAGGACCTCAAGGACGGCCGGGCCTTCGTCCGAGCGGCCCGCGAGACCGTACGGTCAAAGCCCGTCGTCGTCCTCAAGGCCGGGCGAACGGCGGCCGGTTCACGCGCCGCCGGCTCGCACACCGGGGCGCTGGCCGGCGACGACGCCGTGTACGACGACATCCTGCGCCAGGCGGGCGTGATCCGCGCCCCCGGGCTCAACGAGATGCTGGAGTACGCACGCGCCCTTCCCGTCCTGCCCACCCCGCGGGGCGAGAACGTGGTGGTGATCACCGGGGCGGGCGGCTCCGGCGTGCTGCTGTCGGACGCGCTGGTGGACAACGGCCTGTCGCTGATGGAGATCCCCGACGACCTGGACACGGCGTTCCGCTCGCTCATCCCGCCGTTCGGCTCGGCCGGCAACCCCGTGGACATCACCGGGGGTGAGCCGCCCGCCACCTACGAGGCCGCCATCCGGCTGGGACTGAACGACCCGCGGGTGCACGCCCTGGTGCTGGGCTACTGGCACACCATCGTCACCCCGCCCATGGTGTTCGCCGAACTGACCGCGCGCGTGGTGGCCGAGGCCCGCGAGCAGGGCATCGACAAACCGGTCGTCGCCTCGCTGGCGGGCGACACGGAGGTCGAGGACGCCTGCTCCCACCTGTTCGCGCACGGGGTGGTGGCCTACCCGTACACCACCGAGAAGCCGGTCGCGGTGCTCGGCGCCAAGTACCAGTGGGCGCGAGCAGCCGGACTGCTGCCCTGACCTGCCGCCCGCCGTCCCCGCCCACCGGCGCCCCGGGCGGCGGGCTCCCCACGGAGGAGAAACGGATGGCTCGACCCGACGCCCCTGGCACACCGTTAGCCGGCACGGCAGCGCACGCCGTGGGGTACCGAGAAGTGACCGACCACAACGGGCGCGTCTACCGCGTGGGCGAGACGGACCGGGAGATCCTCGGCCATTCGCGCAAGATCATGGTCTATCTGCCCTGGCTGGCGATGATGGCGATCAGCGTGTCCGAGTACGCCTTCGGCTCCGCCGAGGACACGCTCTCCCACGCACACCACTGGAGCCGCAGCGACACCTTCTGGATCCTCAGCGTCTGGGTGTTCTTCCAGGCCGGGGTGGCCTTCCCGGCCGGCTGGCTGCGCGAGCGCGGCCTGCTGACGGCACGCAACGCGATGTACATCGGCGCCGGACTGGTGCTGCTGGGCTTCCTGGCCCTCTCCCACGCGACGGATGTCCTGTGGGCCGTCGCCGGGTTCGGCGTACTCGGCGGAGTGGGCTCCGGACTCGTATACGCCACCTGCATCAACAGCGTCGGCAAATGGTTCCCCGAGCGGCGCGGCGGCAAGACCGGCTTCGTCAACGGCGGTTTCGCCTACGGCGCCGTGCCCTTCATCTTCCTGTTCAACTACTCGTTCGACACCGGCAACTACCGCCAGGTGCTGGACGCGATCGGGGTGTACGTCCTCGTCCTGGTCGCCGTGTGCGCCTGGTTCTTCCGCGACCCGCCGAAGAACTGGTGGCCGGCCGACCACGACCCGCTGCGCCGCACCGGCCCCGCCAAGACGGTGACGGCCCTCGACAAGAACCCGCCCGCCACCAAGCAGTACACGCCCATGGAGGCGATGCGCACCGGGATGCTGCCGCTGATGTGGGTACTGGTCGTGATGACCGCCGGCGTCTCCATCTTCGGCATCTCCTTCCAGGTGCCGTTCGCCAAGGAGGTCGGCTTCGGCCCCCTGGTGGCCGCCTCCTCGATGGGCATCATGTCGGTGATCAACGGAGTGGGCCGCGGCTGCATCGGCTGGCTGTCCGACCGCTGGGGACGCAAGCCCACCCTGATCTTCGTCATCGTGGTGCTGGGCCTGGCGCAGTTCGGTGTGCTGTGGGCCGGGACGATCCACAACCAGGCGCTCTTCCTGGTCTTCGCCTTCGTCTCCGGTTTCGGCAGCGGCGCCTTCTACCCGATGTTCGCGGCGCTCACCCCCGACTACTTCGGGGAGAACCACAACGCCACCAACTACGGCATCGCCTACAGCGGGAAGCTGGTGAGCGGACTGTTCGGCGGCGGGCTGGGAGCGACGGCGGTCGACGCGTGGGGGTACGACGGGGCGTATCTGCTGGCCGGAGGCATCTCCCTGCTGGCCGCGCTGATGGCCCTCGCCCTGCACCGGCCCGGCGCCCCCCGCCGCCGGAAGATCGTCCCCAACCCCCACCCCATCAGCCGCGAGGCCACCTGATCCGGAACCTCCCCGGCCCGGCGCCGGGGAGGCCCGGGCCTCCTTCTCGGGACGAGCCCGGGGGCCCGGGCTCGTCCCCGCGCGGGGCGGGGTCCCGTCCGGCGCCGGGCCGCGCCAAGGTGGGCCGCAAGACCGCCGCGGGTCCCACACCGCGGGCGGTGGCTCAGCCCTCCCGGCGTTCGTGGTACGAGCGCCGGGTGTGCTCCGTGTGCTCGCGCATCACCCGCATCGCCGCGTCCTCGTCCCCCGCGGCGACCGCCGCGATCAACTGCCGGTGCTCCTCCCAGGAGCGGGCCCCGCGCTGCCGTGCCACCGGCCGGTAGTACCAGCGCACGCGGCGGTCCACCTGCCGCGACAGTTCGGCCAGGACCGTGTTGCCGGCCAGTTCCATCACATGGGCGTGGAAGGCCGCGTTGGCGTCGACGACCGCGTCCACGTCGTCGTCCAGCAGTGCGGCCTCGCCGCGGGCGCACAGCTCCTCCAGTTCGGCGACGCCCTCGGGGCCGGCGTGTGCCGCGGCAAGCCGGGCGGCCTCGGCCTCCAGCAGGGTGCGCACCGACAGCAGTTGGTCGGCCTCCTCCTCGGACGGCTCGTGGACGAAGGCGCCCTGTGCGGGCCGCAGATCGACCCAGCCGTCGGTGGCGAGCCGCTGCAACGCTTCCCGTACGGGCTGGCGGGAGACGCCGAGCCGGTCGGCGATTTCGCTCTCGACCAGGTGCTGTCCCGGTCGCAGCTGCCGTGTGGTGATCAGGCTCAGCAGCGCCTCGTACACCTGCTCGCGCAGCGGCCCCGGCCGCCGCAGCTTCGGTACCCCCGACAGCGTCATCGCCACCCCGTTCCCCTCGTCCCCTGGCCGGCCCGGCCCGATTGTCTACAGTCTACGGATGCCCGCCTGCGGCGGGAGCGACAACGGCCGACGGGCCGCACCCCGCGAAGGGTGCGGCCCGTCGGCCGTTGTGGTGCGGCTCGGCCGCCAGGCGTCAGTCGCGGATCAGGGACCGGAGGACGTACTGGAGGATGCCGCCGTTGCGGTAGTAGTCCGCCTCGCCGGGGGTGTCGATGCGGACGGTCGCGTCGAACTCGACACCGGTGTCGGTGGTGACCTTGACCGTGGCCGGGATCTCACCGTCGTTGAGGGCGGTGATGCCGGTGATGGTGAAGGTCTCCTCGCCGGTCAGGCCGAGGTCGAGCGCGGAGCCGCCCTCCGGGAACTGGAGGGGCAGCACGCCCATGCCGATGAGGTTGGAGCGGTGGATGCGCTCGTAGGACTCGGCGATGACGGCGCGGACGCCCAGCAGCGCGGTGCCCTTGGCCGCCCAGTCGCGGGACGAGCCGGAGCCGTACTCCTTGCCCGCGAGGATGACCAGCGGGGTGCCCTGCGCCTGGTAGTTCTGCGCGGCGTCGTAGATGTAGCTGACCGGGCCGCCCTCCTGGGTGAAGTCCCGGGTGAAGCCGCCCTCCGTACCCGGCGCGATCTGGTTGCGCAGGCGGATGTTGGCGAAGGTGCCGCGGATCATGACCTCGTGGTTGCCGCGGCGGGAGCCGTAGCTGTTGAAGTCACGGCGGGCGACACCGTGCTCGGTCAGGTACTTGCCGGCCGGGGTGTCGGCCTTGATGGCACCGGCCGGGGAGATGTGGTCGGTGGTGACCGAGTCGCCCAGCTTGGCCAGGACGCGGGCGCCGGAGATGTCCTCGACCGGGGCCGGCTCCATGCCCATGCCCTCGAAGTACGGGGGCTTGCGCACGTAGGTGGACTCGGCGTCCCACTCGAAGGTGTTGCCGGTGGGCACCGGGAGGGCCTGCCACTGGGCGTCGCCGGCGAAGACGTCGGCGTAGTCCTTGGTGAACATCTCCTGGCCGATGCAGGAGGCGACGACCTCCTCGATCTCCTGCTCGCTCGGCCACAGGTCCTTGAGGTGGACCGGGTTGCCGTCCTGGTCGGTGCCCAGGGCGTCGCGGGTGATGTCCACCTTCATGGAGCCGGCGATGGCGTAGGCGACGACCAGCGGCGGCGACGCCAGGTAGTTCATCTTGACGTCGGGGTTGATCCGGCCCTCGAAGTTGCGGTTGCCGGAGAGCACCGAGACGACGGCGAGGTCGTTGTCGTTGACGGCCTTGGAGACCTCCTCCGGCAGCGGGCCGGAGTTGCCGATGCAGGTGGTGCAGCCGTAGCCGACGAGGTTGAAGCCGAGCTTGTCCAGATAGGGGGTCAGGCCCGCGCGGTCGTAGTAGTCCATGACGACCTGGGAGCCGGGGGCCAGGGTGGTCTTGACCCAGGGCTTGCGGGTGAGGCCCTTCTCCACCGCCTTCTTGGCCAGCAGCGCGGCGCCGACCATGACGTACGGGTTGGAGGTGTTGGTGCAGGAGGTGATGGCGGCGACGGCGACGGCGCCGTGGTCCAGCTCGTAGGTCACCCCGTCGGGGCCGGTGACCTGGACGGGCTTGCTGGGTACGCCGTTGGAGACGGCCGGGGCGTCGGAGGCCGGGAAGGACTCCTTGCCCGCCTCGTCGGTGTCGGTCTCGGAGACGTAGTTGACGACGTCGAGGCCGAACTGGTGGGCCGCGTCCGACAGCGCGATGCGGTCCTGCGGGCGCTTGGGGCCGGCGATGGAGGGGACGACCGTGGACAGGTCGAGCTCCAGGTACTCGCTGAACTCCGGCTCACGGGACGGGTCGTGCCACAGGCCCTGCTCCTTGGCGTACGCCTCGACCAGGGCGAGCTGCTCGGCGCTGCGGCCGGTCAGCTTGAGGTAGCTGATGGTCTCCTGGTCGATCGGGAAGATCGCCGCGGTGGAGCCGAACTCCGGCGACATGTTGCCGATCGTGGCGCGGTTGGCGAGCGGCACGGAGGCGACGCCCTCGCCGTAGAACTCCACGAACTTGCCGACGACGCCGTGCTTGCGCAGCATCTCGGTGATGGTCAGCACCAGGTCGGTGGCGGTGGTGCCGGTGGGCAGCTCGCCGGTGAGCTTGAAGCCGACGACGCGCGGGATGAGCATCGAGACGGGCTGGCCCAGCATCGCGGCCTCCGCCTCGATGCCGCCGACGCCCCAGCCCAGGACACCGAGGCCGTTGACCATGGTGGTGTGCGAGTCGGTGCCGACCAGGGTGTCGGGGTAGGCCTTGCCGTCGCGGACCATCACCACGCGGGCCAGGTGCTCGATGTTGACCTGGTGGACGATGCCGGTGCCGGGCGGGACGACCTTGAACTCGTCGAAGGCGCCCTGGCCCCAGCGCAGGAACTGGTAGCGCTCGCGGTTGCGGCCGTACTCCAGCTCGACGTTCTTCTTGAAGGCGTCGGAGGTGCCGAAGGTGTCGGCGATGACGGAGTGGTCGATGACCAGCTCGGCCGGGGCGAGCGGGTTGATCCGGTCGGGGTCGCCGCCCAGTTCCTTGACGGCCTCGCGCATGGTGGCCAGGTCCACGACGCAGGGCACGCCGGTGAAGTCCTGCATGATGACGCGGGCCGGGGTGAACTGGATCTCCCGGCTCGGCTGGGCCTTCGGGTCCCAGTTGCCGAGCGCGCGGATGTGGTCGGCGGTGATGTTGGCGCCGTCTTCGGTGCGGAGCAGGTTCTCCAGCAGGACCTTGAGGCTGTACGGCAGCCGCGCGGAGCCCTCTACTTTGTCCAGCTTGAAGATTTCGTACGACTCGTCGCCCACCTGCAGCGTGCTGCGGGCGTCGAAGCTGTTCGCCGACACGACAGTCTCCTTCAGTGCCTTGTGTGCATCGGCCGCCGGTGCGCTATGGTGAGCGAGCCACGAAGTTAGGTAAGCCTTACCTGCCTACCGCCCGTCGTCGCCCCGCGACAGCGACCGCGACGTATGCCGTCGCCAGTTATCTCGATGTCGAGATAACTCTAGTACACGACCGCGCCACGGTCATGCCTGCCCCCGGGTGCCCCCGGCCGGACCCGCCGACACACCGCGGGCCCGACCACTCGCCGCCGACCGCTCCGCACCCACCCCTTGGCACCGAGCGCCCCCCACCGGGGCCGACCGGCAAGGGGGCCGGCCAGCAGGGACGGCATCACTCCCCGTCCGCACCCCCGTCCGCGTCGGCGGCGGCGCGCGTGCGCTCGACCAGCCGCTCGTGACGCTGCCGGGCCGCCTGCGGGGTCCCCAGCCCCAGCCCGAAGGCGATCTGCGGCCAGGTCATCCCCCGCCCGCGCGCCATCCGCACCAGCCCCTCCTCCAGCTCGTCCAACTCGCCGCGCACCCGCGGCACGAGGGAGAGGGCGGCGGTGATGTCCGCCTCGTCCACCTCCGGTTCGCCCTCCTGGAGCCGCGCGGCACCGCTGAGCAGAAACGCGACGAGCCGCACCGCCTCGTGCGGCCCCGGCATCGAGGGGTGCGCCTGCCGGCCCCGCTGCGCCTCGTCGGCCGCGTGCCGCTCGGCGATCCGGAAGAGCGCGGCGTGGGCCCGCTGCTCCCTCGCCTGTTCGGGATGCGGGGGCGTGAAGGGGTCGTCGGAGTTCTGCCCGGTCGCGGTAGCGCGTGTGGTGGCCATACGAGCAGCATGCGCGACTCGCCATGCCATTGTCAACGTCCCGTTGTGAACGATCCGTTTGCCCGCACAGCCGCAGGGCACTCTCCACCGACCGCACCCGCCCCCGCAATCCGGGCGTGGCATTCGGGCGGTTGTACGAGGCTGCACGCGCCGCGGGGACCCCCGAATGCGTGGCTATCTCACATCTGAGATAGCCTCCTGGTATGACCGACGATTACCTCGGCCGCATCGGCCAGTTGATCCGCGATGCCCGACAGCACCGTGGCATGACACAGTCACAACTCGCGGAAGCGCTCGGCACCAGCCAGAGCGCGGTCAACCGTATCGAGCGCGGGAACCAGAACATCAGCCTTGAGATGATCGCCCGCATCTCCGAGGCACTGGACAGCGAGATCGTCTCGCTCGGGTACTCCGGTCCGATGCATCTGCGCGTCGTGGGCGGGCGCCGGCTGTCCGGCAGCATCGACGTCAAGACGAGCAAGAACGCGTGCGTGGCCCTGCTGTGCGCCTCGCTGCTCAACTCCGGCCGCACGGTGCTGCGTCGGGTCGCCCGCATCGAGGAGGTCTACCGCATCCTGGAGGTGCTCTCCTCCATCGGTGTGCGCTGCCGGTGGATCAACGGCGGTGCCGACCTGGAGATCGTGCCCCCGGCCGAACTGGACCTCGACTCCATCGACCAGGAAGCGGCGCGGCGCACCCGGAGCATCATCATGTTCCTCGGCCCGCTGCTGCACCGTATGGACCGCTTCCGCATCCCGTACGCCGGCGGCTGCGACCTGGGCACGCGGACGGTCGAGCCGCACATGAGCGCGCTGCGCCACTTCGGGCTCGCCGTCACCGCGACCGAAGGCGTCTACCACGCGGAGGTGGAGGCCGGGGTCGCGCCCAAGCGGCCCATCGTGCTGACCGAACGCGGCGACACCGTCACCGAGAACGCGCTGCTGGCGGCGGCCCGCCACGACGGCGTCACCGTCATCCGCAACGCCTCGTCCAACTACATGGTCCAGGACCTGTGCTTCTTCCTGGAGCAGCTCGGCGTACAGGTCGACGGCATCGGCTCCACGACGCTGACCGTGCACGGCGTGCCCGTCATCGACACGGACGTGGACTACTCGCCCTCCGAGGACCCGGTCGAGGCGATGAGCCTGGTGGCCGCCGCCGTCGTGACCGAGTCGGAGCTGACGGTCCGCCGGGTGCCGGCCGAGTTCATGGAGATCGAACTGGCCGTCCTGGAGGAGATGGGGCTCGACTTCGACCGCAGCGCCGAGTACGCGGCCGACAACGGGCGCACCCGGCTGACGGACCTGACGGTGCGGCCCTCCAAACTGGAGGCGCCCATCGACAAGATCCACCCGATGCCCTTCCCGGGCCTCAACATCGACAACGTCCCCTTCTTCGCGGCCATCGCCGCCTCCGCCCAGGGCAAGACCCTCATCCACGACTGGGTCTACGACAACCGGGCCATCTATCTGACGGACCTCAACCGCCTCGGCGGCAGGCTCCAGCTGCTCGACCCGCACCGCGTCCTGGTCGAGGGCCCGACCCGCTGGCGCGCGGCCGAAATGATGTGCCCGCCCGCCCTCCGTCCCGCCGTCGTCGTCCTGCTGGCCATGCTGGCGGCCGAGGGCACCTCGGTGCTGCGCAACGTGTACGTCATCAACCGCGGCTACGAGGACCTGGCGGAGCGCCTCAACGAGGTCGGCGCGCAGATCGAGACGTTCCGGGACATCTGATACGCGGACCCCGCCGCGCCCTGTTCCGGCCTGCTGCTCAGTGGGCCGGGGACAGGGCGCGGCGACGTCTTCGGGACCTTTCCGGGAGTCCGGGCCGGCGACGGGCGGGCTTCGCGTGCTTGCCCGGAGCCGCCGTCGGGCTTCCGGGCCCGGACTGCCCGGCACGGCCCGGTCTACGGCGTGCCGCCGGAGTCGGGTGGGGCCGGTCGGGTGAGGCGGGTGAGGTGGTCGCGGACCTCGCGTGCCTGGGGGTGTCGGCGGTAGGGGGCGAGGGAGCGCCGCAGGGCGGTGAGTGCTGTCGTGGTCCGGCGGGAGGACGTGTGCGGGTAGTGCGCGGCGGCCTGTCGGCACTGGTCCAGCGCGGCATCCAGTTGTCCGAGGTCCAGCAGCGTCCTGGCCAGCTGCGCGTGGGTGAGCAGGCGGGAGACGTGGTGTGCGGACGGGCGTGCGGCCAGTGAGTCCTGGAGGGCGACGGCCGCCTGCGCCCGGTCTCCGAGCCACAGCAGGACTTCGCCACGCTGGTAGCGGAACGCCGCGGGCGGGTACCGGGTGAACAGGTCGAGAGGTCCGGCGCCCGCATCGGCTTCCGCTTCGTGGCAGCGCTCGGCGGCCAGCAGGTCCGCGAGTGCCCCTTCCCGCTCACCGTCCGCGGCCCGCACCACCGCTCTTCCCGCCAGGAGGTAGCACCGAACGGGCGAGGTCGCGGTGGGGGCCGCCAGTTCGAGGGCCGACTGGGACCACTGCCGTGCGTGGGTCAGGTCGTCCAGGCGCAGCGCCTGCACCGCCATGGTGCGCAGGGTGATGGCGTAGAGGTTCCGGTTGTCCGCCCGGTGGGCCAGTTCGAGGGCGGAACGGTAGCAGTGGTAGCCGAGGTTCGGCAGGCCGGCGTCGGCGAGCATCATGCCCAGCAGATGCATCAGACAGGCGCTTCCGGTCAGCACTTCGGGGTCGCGCGTTCTGGTGTGGGGCGATGTTCTCAGGCGCGGGACGATGTCGTCGGCGATGTAGGCGCCCAGTGCGGAGCGCGCGTGCGCACCGCCGTATTTCTCCGCCAGTTCGGCGAAGATCGTGACCACGTCCGCCAGCCGCGGGTCGGCGCCCGGGGGCTCCGGTCCCGCCGTGCCGCCGGGCCGGACGACGGTGTCCGGTCCGGCCGTGGGCGGCCAGGTGGGCAGCCGGATGCCGGTCGCGGCGAACATGTCCCGGTTGAGTGCCAGTCGTCGGGCCGGGTCCGCGTCGGCGCGGCACAGGGCTGTCATGCGGTCCACCGGGTCTGCGTTTCCCAGTACGGCCTCGGCCGGGTTCCCGGTTGCCGCCGTCCTCGCCAGCCCCGTCTCGCCGACGTGTACGACGCGGCCGAGGCGACGCCCGAACACCTGGGCCACCAGGCCGGGAACAGGCGGGCGTGGCCGGGAGCCTTCCAGCCAGTGTGCGACGGCCGTCCGGTCGTACCGCAGTCGCAGGCCGTATTTGGTGCCCAGGGCATTGACCGCGCGGGCGAGTTCGCCCGCGTTCCACCCGGACTCCGCCAGCAGAGCGGCGAGTTGCCGGTTCGGGGTGCGACGGCCCATGGAGTCCCCCGCTAGCTCCGCCCGGCCACACAGGCCGGGGCTTTCAACGCGTTCACGCCTTGGTGACCGGAACCGGTCGGCACCGCACTCGTGCTTGTGTTTCGGTGGACGTATACCCGAACCGCGCGCTCACCCCGTGAACCCGACGGCGGTTTCCGGACTGTACGGGAGATGAGCCTGGGGCTCGCGTTGTCTGTGCGGCTGTTGTTGCCGCTCCAGCACGGTGGCTCCACCGCGCGGGACGGCGGCGGGCAACGTCACTGCGCACGTCACCGGCGCCGCCTGCCCCGGCTGCCCCGGCAGGAGAGCCGGCCGCAAGCCCCTTCGCGGAAAAGTCCAAAAAGGGCGCCCTCCGGTGACGTGGCCACCGGCCACATGGCCGCGACAGCGGAGCCGCGCCGCAGGACTCCCCCACAGCGCGGAGGAGCTCCCCACCTCGTCAGCAGAACACCATGCCCCCATATGAGGAAGAACAAGCGATATGCCACCACCACATGACCGGCCGAGGGCCTCGACGCCCTGGACGCCCTCGCCCGAGAGGGCCGGAAGCCCAGGAAGGGCCGGAAGCCCAGGAAGGGCCGGAAGCCCAGGGAGGGCCGGAAGCTCCGAAACGCCCGGCAATACCGTCCACCTCTTCCCCGGTCAGGGGGATTTCGCCGTCTCGCCCCTGGTGCGGGCCGCTCGTGCCCACCCCGTCGTGCGCGCGGCCCTCGCCGATGTGTTCTCGCAGGTGGATGAGGTGAGCGCGGCGTACGGGATTCCGGCACTGGGTCCCGCGCTGCTGGGCGACACGCCACCAAGCGGCAGGGAGCTGGCCGCGGGACCGGTGGGTACGCCTCAAGTGGCGCTGTTCGGGGCGTCCATGGCGGTCCACCAAGCGCTGTGCGCCATCGGGGCGGCACCTCGGCGGATGGTCGCCGTCAGCTTCGGGGAGATCGCCGCGCTCACGGCGGCCGGGGTGTTCGGCGTGCCCGACGGTACCCACATCGCGTGCCGGCTCTCCCGTTTCCTGCGCCGCTGCCGCGGTGGCCTGACGGTG
Organism: Streptomyces albus subsp. albus; assembly: GCF_000725885.1. Taxonomy (GTDB): domain Bacteria; phylum Actinomycetota; class Actinomycetes; order Streptomycetales; family Streptomycetaceae; genus Streptomyces; species Streptomyces albus. The sequence goes on from NZ_JODR01000002.1 coordinate 242,356, forward strand.
CTGTCGGCGGGAGCCGGCGAGGCCGAGCGGCTGATCGGTGCCGCCGCGGCCCGTGGGGTCGCGGTGGCCTGCGTCAACGATCCGGGCGAAACCGTCCTCAGCGGCCCAGTCCAGGAACTCGGCCAGGTGGAGGCGCGGGCGGCGGACCAGGGGACGGACGCCGTGCGGCTCCGGTTGCCCTTCTCCTCCCACCACCCCTCTCTCTCCGCTCAGGCGGAGGGTTTCGCGGCTGCGATCCGCACCCTGCCCGAGCAGCCTGCCCACACCCCTGTCCACTCGGCCGTGCACGGCGGGCCGTACGGCGGGGACGACGACGTGTGCGCGGGGCTGGCCGCGTGCCTGACGCGTCCCGCCCGGCTGCCCGAGGTGCTCCGCGGGGCGGCGGTGCCGGGGCCCACCCTCGTCCTGGAGGCCGGTACGGGGCAGGCCCTCACCCGCAATGCCCGGCGCGTCCTCGACGGGCAGGAGGGCCCCTTCGCCACGCACAGCCCGCTCCAGGACCCGGACTTCCCGTGGGAGCGCCCGGGCCGTCTGCACCGGATGGGCGCCCCGGGCCGCGGGCACCGCGCACCTGACCGGGAGGAGGAGATCGCGTGACACCGGCCTCGACCGGCAGGCCGACCCCGTCAGCCCCGTCAGCCCCGTCAGCCCCGTCGGCCACCGGCTCTCCGCCACCGGCAGATCCCCTGCGGACACCGCAAGCGCGGCTCCTGGCCGATGCCCTCGGTCCGGTCCGCCCTCCCGCGCCGACGGAGGGGACGAGCCGCAATCACCTGGCGCACCAACAGCTGGGCCGGCTGGCGGCGGTGCTGCCGCCGGCGCGGGAGCTGCTCCACGACGGCGACTGGCTGGCCGCGCTCAGCTCCTGTGCGGCGCTCGCGGACCCGGCGCTCTACATGACGGTCGTCAACCACCATGTCCTGTGTCTCGGCTCCGTCGTCGCCTCGGCCGACCCGCGGCAGCTGCGTGCGGCGGATCTCGCGCGGGTCGTGGACGAGTTGGAGAGCGGCCACCGCAAGGGCGTCTTCCTGGTCACCGAGATCGGGGACGCCAACAGCCACCTGGCGCTGCGCACCACCGCCGAGTTCGACCCGGCGGCCGGGGAGTTCGTCCTGCGGACGCCGGACCGAGGTGCTGCGAAGTTTTCCAGCGTCGGCGTGCCGGGCAGGCCCCAGTCCGCGGTGGTGTGCGCCCGGCTGGTGGTGGACGGCACCTGCTACGGCGTCCATCCTTTCCTGGCCGACCTGTGCGACGAGCGGCACACGGCCCCCGGGGTCACGGTCTCCGGCGCGTTCGGTGTGGAGACGCTGCCGCTGGAGTACGCGCTGGTGCGGTTCGACGGCGCGAGGCTGCCCTACGACCGCTGGCTGCGCGGCACGGCCCGGATCGACGGCGAGGGTGTCTTCCACGACCCCCACGGCGATGCCGGCCGTGCGCTCCGGCGCACGCTCGATGTCGGCCGGCCGCTGTGGGCGACGGTGCCCTCGGCCGCCACGGCCACCGCCCGCGCGTCCGCCGTCGCGGCCCTGCGCCACTCCCGGCACCGGCGCTCGCACGGCCGGCTCGCACCGGGAGCACCCGTGCTGGCCTACAGCACCCAGCAGCGGTCGGTGCTGGGCGCCTCGGCCGAGGCGTTCGCCCTCAGCTGCGCTGCCGGCAGTGCGCTGGATCTGTGGCAGCGCTCCCAGGACGCAGGCGGGGAGACGGAGGAGTCCGCGGCGGCGGAGACGGCGTTCTCCCCCTGGGCGGCGGTCGACCGCCGGCTCTCCGCTTTCAAAGCGTTCGCGGTGGACGGCGCGGCCCGGGTCTCGGCCGAGTGCCGGCGCCGTTGCGGCGTCGCGGGCCATCTCGCCGTCAACCGGGTGAGCGGTTACGCCGGATTCGCGGAGGCCTTCGGCGCGGCCGGGGGCGACAACCGGCTCATCCTGCTGGACATCGGCCGCGCTCTGGCGGACGAGGACACCGACGAGGCCGCACATGCCGCTGCCCCGCCTGCCCCCGAGGGCACTTCGGCAGCGGCCGGCACCGACGATCCCCACTGGTGGCCGCGGACCGTCGGCGTGCTGGAACGACGGCTGACGGCCCGGCTGCGGGCGGCGCTCGACGAAGGCCGGCGACGGGGACTCGACGGCATGGACCTGTGGAACCCGCTGCTGGAGCGGGCCCGTCAGCTGGGGGAGGTCCACACCCTCCGGCTCGCCGCACGGTCCGTGGCGGACGCCGTGACCGCAGCGCACGGCCACGATCCGGTCGGACGAGCCCTGGCCGCCCTCTACGGCACCACCCAGGCGCTGCGGCTGTCCGGCCCGCTGCAATGGGCGGGCGTGCTCTCCGGCGAGAGTGCCGCCTCGCTGGAGTCGGCAGCGGACCGGCAGTGCGCCGAACTCGCGCCGTACCTGGACGAGATCGCCGCGCGCCTGGCCCCACCCGAAGACCTCGCCCCCACCCCGCTCGCCGCCCCCGACTACGCGGCGGCGCTCCACTCCGCCCTCTCATGGCCCGACGGAGGAGACTCATGACAGCCACCTTCCCCGATCCCTCTCCCGCTGACTCGCACAGCGCGGAGCGACCCCGCATCGGCATACTCGGGATGGGCACCTATCTGCCCTCCCGGCAGCGCACGAACGACGAGGTCGCGCATGCGGCCGGGGTCAGTCCCGGCTGGATCGCCGAACGCACCGGGGTGCGCAAACGCCATACGGCCGCCCCGGACGAGGCGGCCTCCGACATGGCGGCAGCCGCAGTCCGCTCCGCGGTGGCGGCGGCCGGGGTGGACATGGACCGACTGGGCCTGCTGGTGCTGGCCACCTCGACCCCCGACGAACTGGGCCCGGCCACGGCCTGCCGCGTCCAGGCCCTCACCAAGGCGCGCAATGCCGTCGCCCTCGACGTGAGCGCCGCCTGCTCGGGCTGGCTGTTCGCGACCCGCGTCGCACACGACTACCTGAGCGCGGACGCCGGTACGGGCTACGCGGCCGTGGTCGGCGTCGAGGCCTACTCGAAGTTCCTCGACCCGGCCGACCGCGGGACCGCCGTCCTGTTCGCCGACGGCGCCGCCGCCTCCGTACTGGGCCCGGTGCCCGCCGAGGAAGGGTTCACCGACTTCCGGCTCGGCTCCGACGGGTCCCTCGCCGACCATGTGCTCATCCCCGCCGGGGGCAGCCGGGCACCGGCCAGCACCGACACCCTCGCCGACGGAGGACACACCATCCGCATGGACGGGCGCGCCGTGCGGGATTTCATCGTCGAAATGTTCCCGGTCGTCGTCTCCGACTGCCTGACCCGCAACAGGCTGCGCATGGACGACATCGACTCCTTCGTCACCCACCAGCCCAACCCCAGGATGCTGCGCTCCGTCGGCGCTGCGCTGGGCATCCCGCCCGGCAGGCTGCCCATCGTCGCGGACGAGGTGGGGAACATCGGCGCCGCCTCGACGCCGTACGCGCTGGCCGCAGCCGCTGTGGACGGCCCGCTGCGACGCGGTGACCGCATCCTGCTCGCCACGTTCGGAGCCGGCATGACATGGGGCAGCGCGCTGCTCACCTGGAGCGGCGCCCCCGCCATTCGCACCGGCCCCACCGCCGAATCCCTGGAAAGGAGCGCACGGTGAACAACACGCCCGGCACCCTTCCCGCCACGACGGCCGAAGCCTTCCGGCTCGACGGTGCCCGCGCCCTCGTGACCGGCGCCTCCCGCGGCATCGGACGCGCCGTCGCCCTCGCCTTCGCCGACGCCGGTGCGGATCTGGCGCTGTCGGCCCGCAGCGAGGAGGCGTTACGGGACACCGCCGCCGAAGTGACCCGCCGGGGACGGAAAGCCGTTCCGGTACCCGGTGATTTCACCAAGGCCACGGCGGCCGCCGCCGTGGTCGACGAGGCCGCCGCCGCGCTCGGCGGACTCGACGTCGTCGTCCACAACGCCGGAATCCTGCCCAGCGGACCGGACGGTGCACCGCGGCTCGCTCCCCTGCAGCACACCCGGCAGGAGGACTGGGACTCCGTGGTGACCGTCAACCTCAACGCCTCGGCCGCGCTGTGCCGGCACGCACACCCGCATCTGGCCGCGTCCCCGCGGGCCAACGTGGTGCTGATGTCCTCGGTCGCCGGCGCGGTGGGCACGCCCATGATGGAGGCGTACGCGGCGACGAAGGCGGCACAGATCTCCCTCGCCCGCAGCCTGGCCGCCGGCTGGGCGCGGGAAGGCATCCGCGTCAACGCCCTGTGCCCGGGGTGGACCCGCACCGACATGACGTCGTTCGCCTCGCACACCGCTCCGCTGTCCGACTGGCTGATGGCGCACGTGCCGCTGGGCCGCTGGGCGGAACCCGAGGAAGCCGCGTGGGCAGCGCTGTACCTGGCCTCGCCCGCCGCGGCCTTCCTGACCGGTCAGGCGCTGCTGCTGGACGGGGGGCTCTCCGTTCCGGACGGCGGTCTTGCCGGTATCCCCAAGCCCGCCTCGCCCTTCGCCGAGGTGTGATCGCACGGCCTCGACATCCTGCGCCCGGCTGCCCGGCCGCACCCTGTCGAACCGGCTGTCAGCAACTCGTGCGGCTTCGGGGGCCACAACGTGGCTCTCGGGTTCGTCCGGGCTCCTACGGCCCGCAGCGTGTGAGGGCAGCGGGACCGGGCTCGTACGGGACCCTGCGGGTGCTGTCGTCGTCGCCGGGCTCGTCGGCGGTACGCGTCGCCCTCGGCCGCGGCTGCTCCTGCGGTACGGCGGGCCCCGGTGCGGGTCCGCCTCCCATGGCCAGCGCGTAGTGCTCGGGATCGGTCATGACCGAACGGATACCTCCCGGCGCCGCTGGGCGAGGGAGCCGCGTCGGAAAGACCACCCGGGCGGCCGTACGCGTCACCGCCCGCCCCCGCCGTTCCGAGGCCCCGGGCTCCGCTGGCGTGCCGTCGCTGCCGGTGCTCAGTCTTCCGGCTGCGCGTCGTGGGGTGGCAGGCCGAGCAGGGGGAGCCATACGGCGTCGACGATTTCGACGATCGTCTCGTCCGGGACGGCGCCCATGCGCATCAGCATGTCGTGGCGGATCAGGTCGAACGGAAGGTTCACCGTGCGTGCGGAGCGCGGCGCGTCCGCGAGTTCGCCGCGTTCGACGGCGCGGTCCACGAGCCGTTCGAAGGGGGGCGTCCGGTCCGCGGGGAGCAGGCGGTCGCGCAGGTCGTTGAAGCTGGTGCCGGTCTCGCGGAAGTAGTCCGCCAGCTGGATGCGCATGAGGATCACCGTGCGGTCCCGCTCGGCGTTGATCGTCCGCAGGAGGGTGAGGGCGTCCTGGCGCAGGCTGCCGGTGTCAGGGATGTCCAGGGGCCGCCAGTGCCGGGTGAGGCTGGCGAGGAGCAGGTCCTCGCGCTGTGGCCAGCGCCGGTAGAGCACCGGCTTGCTCGTGCCTGCGCGCGCCGCCACGGCCTCGAAGGTGAAGCCGCCGTAGCCCTGCTCGACCAGGATCTCCCAGGCCGCGTCGGTGATCGCCTTCTCCAGTGCGGCGCCCCTGCGTCGGGTGGGGGTGCTCTCCGCGCGCTGCTCACTCACCACTACCCCCGTTTGTCCGATTCCGTGGCATTCCACCCGATTATTGGATCCGCTTGCGTATCTTATCTCGGGGTCGTAGCCTGGGAGCAATAAGATACGGGAGCGTTTCTTATAGCTCGGTCGCCGCTTCAGCCCCGGCCGAGCCCGCTCGCCACCGACCCGCACTGGGGAAAAGCACATGCCCATGATCAACGCCGCGCTCGTGGAGTCCTTCGACGAGCCGCCGCACTTCCGCTCCATCCCCGCCCCCGAGGCCGCCCCCGGCCAGGAAGTGGTGGACGTCCTCGCCGTCGGCGTGCACCCCGCCACCCGGGGCATCGCCGCCGGCAAGCACTACACGAGCCCCAAGGAACTGCCCGCCCCGGCCGGTGCCGACGCAGTCGTCCGCCGCGCGGACGGCAGCCTCGCGTACGTCATGGTGCTGGGCGCCGGCTCCCTGGCCGAGCGCATCGTCATCGATCCGGCCACCGCCATCCCGCTCCCGGACGGAGCCGATCCGGCGCTGCTGGCCGCGACCATGAACCCCGCCCTGTCCTCCTGGTGTGCGCTGCGCACCCGAGCGGACTTCCGGGCCGGGCAGTCCGTCCTGGTGCACGGCGCGACCGGCAACGCCGGCTCGATGGCCGTCAAGGTGGCCAAGCACCTCGGTGCCGAACGAGTGATCGCCGCCGGACGCAACCGCACCCGCCTCGACGGCCTCACCAGCGAGGGCGCGGACGAGATCGTCCAGCTCACCCCCGACCAGGACGCCACCGCAGCCGCGCTCGCCGGCGCCGCCGCAGAGGTCGACGTGGTCCTCGACTACGTATGGGGGCCGCCCACCGAACTCGCCATGCGCGCCGTCCTCGAAGCACGCACCCAGCACACCCGCCCCCTCGACTGGGTCCAGGTCGGCGGCATGGGCGGAGACTCGATCACCCTGTCCGGGCACGCCCTGCGCTCCAACGCGTTCCGCATCCTGGGCAGCGGCTTCGGCCAGGTGGACATGCAGGTCATCCAGCGCGAGCTGACCGAGCTGGCCGCCGCGGTCGCCGCGGGCGGCATGGCCGTGCGCCCCCATCCGTTCCCGCTCGACCAGGTCGAGGCGGCGTGGGCCCACAAGGACGCACCCGGCGAGCGCACCGTCATCCTGCTGTGACGCCCACGCCACCGCCGGCCCGGCCCGGTGTCCGGGCGCCCGCCTTCCGGCACAGGGCACGGACCACGATGCGTGCCCTCGTGCCGGCCGTCACGGAAAGCCGCGCGGGGCACCGTCGATGACGGTTTCGTCGTCAGGTCCCACGTTCTCGATCAGGGTGATGTCCGAGAACTCGGCGACGACATGAATCGGGTACGTGGGCCCTTCGTCGCGGTAGGCGTACATGCGGTCCAGGTGGTCGTTCTGGAAAAGGACGGTGCGTTCGGGGTGTTGGGCGACCCAGCGCGGAAAGAAGATGACGCCGTGGGAAATCCGCGCGGCCGGCACCAGGGTGACGCACACCGATGTACCGGTGGGTTCGCTCCAGGAAATCTTGTACACGCCCTCGGTGAGAGCGACGAGGTCGACTTCCTGGTTCTTGACCCAGCGGCCACCGACCATGCCGCTGTGAATGCGGTAATCAATGGTCGTGGCGTTCTTGATGTACATCTCGTAGCGCCAGCCATTGGCGTAGGTGTATTCGACCCTACGGCCGATGATGCCTTCGATGTCCTTTTCGCCTGCCGTGCTGCTGGGAGGGAATATCGCTTGATGCGTCATACGGAACTCCGGTGAACGGGCGCCGGACGGTCAGGGTTTGCGGGCGATCACGCCTGCATTGGCGGTGGGTGCTTGCACGCGGGTGACGTGGATGTCGGTGAAGCCCGTCTCGGCGAGCCAGTCGGTGAGTTCGGCGGCTGTGAAGCCGCGGCCCCAGGTTTCCACCTGCATCGCAAGACCCATCAGGGCGGCGTCGAGCGGGCCGTCCTCGTCATCGTCGATCAACAGCTCGGCGATGACGAGCCGGCCGTTCGAGGGCAGGGCGGTGAAAGACCTGGTGAGCAATTCGCGGCACCGGGAGTCGGGCCAGTCGTGCAGGACGGAGGAGAACAGGTGGGTGTCGTAGCCTCCGGGGAAGCACGTGTCGGCGAAGAAGTCACCGGGGACCGTGGTGATGCGGTCCCCGAGGTCCGCTTGGTCGATCTTCTTCTGCGTGAGCTCGCACACGTGGGGCAGGTCGTAGACGGCCGCCCGCAGCGAGGGGTGCATACGGCACAGCTCGATGTCCCAGGCGGCGCCGCCTCCCCCCACGTCGAGCAGCGCGTGCGCCTGTGTCAGGTCGATCCGGGAGCCGAGCGCACGCGCGGTGACGGCGGAGACTGCCGTCATCGCCTCCCAGAACGTCTCCAGCATGACGGGGTCGGCATTGTCGAAAAGGGAGTTCTGCTCGTCCGGGTCCCAGGCGGTGGGTCGGTCGTGGCGCAGGGCGTCGTGCAGACGCATCCACCCGGGGTAGTCATGGCGGTCGAGCATCTCGACCCAGCCGCCGAAGTAGGCGGGACTGGTGCGCACGAGGTGACGCTGTGAGAGCGGGGTGTTGAAACACTTCTCGCCGACGCGGGTCAGCAGCCCGAGTGCCGCACAGGCAGCCAGGAGTGACCGGGTGGGGCGGGCGGAGGTGCCGAGCTTGCCGGCCAGTTCGGCGCACGTCGCACCGGGGTGGGCGGCCAGGGTGCCGAAGAGGTCCAGATCCAGTGCGGTGGACAGCGTCTTGGACACCCAGAGGCCGGAAGCCAGCTCCATGATGCGCTGCGGTCCCTCCGCCTCAGGAAGCGAATCCGTCATGAGCGCGCCTCCTTCTCGTCGTCACGCTTGCGACTCAGGGTCAGGCCGTCGGCGATGGGGAGCATCACGTTCTCGACGCGGGGATCGTCCTGGACGTGCGCGTTGAAGCTCCGGATGGCCCCGGCGTTTCCGGTGGCGTGCGGGTCGGCCGCATCACCGGCGTAGAACACGTTGTCGGCCAGGAGTACGCCTCCGGGACGGACCCGAGGGAGCAGTTCCTCCCAGTAGTCCCGGTAGGAGGGCTTGTCGGCGTCGATGAAGGCCAGGTCGAAGGACGGCTCCTCCGGAAGGGAGCGCAGAGTCTCCAGGGCCGGACCCAGACGCAGCTCGATGCGGTCGGCGACGCCTGCCCGCTCCCATGCGTCCTGGGCGATGCCGGTCCACTCCGTGGTTTTGTCGCAGGTGATGACGCGGCCGTCGGGAGGGGCACCCAGCGCCAGCGCGAGGGCCGAACAGCCCGTGAAGGTACCGATGTCGATGATGTCGCGGGCGGCGGTCAGCTTGGTGAGCAGGGTCAGGAACACCGCCTGCTCGTGGGGAATCCGCATCTCGGCGACTGTCCCCAGGGCCTCGGTGTGCTCCATGAGGTCTCGCTGGACGCGGCTGGGTGCCATCGTGTGGCTGACCAGGTAGCGGTGCAGAGCGGGGGTCATGGGCACGGTCTTCGCTTCGTCGGTCAGGATCGTCATGGCACCTCCCATGTGTGCGCCGGGGCCGAGGGGAACGGACGCGGAAGACGTCAGGTGGCCGGCCAGTTCCGTGAAGAGGCCGACGGCGGAGCCGAGCAGGGCGTCGAGGTCTGTCCGGTGCTGCGCGGCGACCCGGGGCGGCTGTTCCAGGTCGTTCAGGCCGTAGGTGCGGATGTCGCACACGACGCGGACCAGCCGCCTCACGGCCTGGGCGATGAACGCCTGCTCGCAGACGGGCGCGCGCCGCACGCGGAAGAAGTCGTCGATGACCTCGCACTCGGCCTCCGTCGGCTGCGAGCCTGCGTGCCTCCCGGCCTGCTGGAGCAGCGACTGTCCGCCGGGCACGAGCTTGCCCGCGACAGCCATGTGGACGTGGTGGCTGCGTTTGACCGCCGCCTTGAGCGGAGCCAGCACCGATGCCGGGCAGGTGGCCCGCGCCTGGCGCAGCAGCCCGGTGAGGGCCATGTGGTCCCTGTGCCACTCACCGCTCAACGCGGGGTCGTGGGCCGCCATGTCGGCCCGCACTGTCGCCGCGTAGCGTGCGGCCGAGCAGCTGCCCGTGTAAAGGAACAACAGCGTGTAGATGTCGTACAGCCGTGCGGCGCGGTCAGCGGCGTCGCGGGCGGACGTGCGGACGAGCTCCCGCAGGGTGGGCTGGAGCAGCCGCCAGACGCTGAAGGCCAGTTGATGGCCTACGAGCCAGCGGTGGCGCATACGGGCATCGGGGTCCGACGGTGGCCGTTCCGCGGGGGGCGCGGGCCCGTGCGCGACTCGGGTGAGAAGCCTCAGGTCGTCCTCGATCCGCTGGGCGGCACGCGTGCAGGCCCCGCCCGGGCAGCGGCGACAGGTGGTGAACTCCTCATCCGGACGCGGCAGCGTCAGCAGCACCTCGTCGGCAGCGGCACTGCAAGTGCCCGTGGGGAAGTACCGATCGGTGGGCTGTCCCGTCACAGGTCCTCCCCGTCGGTCGGTTCGGTGCCGGCCATGCCGTCGAGGAGAGCGGCGGCGCGACGTACGTCGGCGTCCAGAGGGCGGTCCCTGTCGATGGGCGGAATCTCCTCACTGATCACGTCGAGGGCCTGGGCGCACAGTGGTGCTGTCGGCTTGCGGGTTCCCACATGCGCGGCCTGGCGCAGGGCGACGGCGAGGGACCCGTGCAGGAGCCGCAGCTTCATGGCGAGGTCCAGGGCGTTGAGCGCAGCCTGCGTGCCGAACGGGACGACGTCCTGGTTGTGGAGGTTCGTCGGCAGGCTCTGGGCCGAGGCCGGTGTGGCGGCGCGACGCATCGAGGCGATGACTGCGGTGGCCGCGAGTTGTACGCCCTGCAGGGCGTGTTGACGCCCCGGCTCGGGCGCCAGCATGGGCGGGAGATCCCCGTTGCGGCGAGGATCGATGAGCAGGTCGAGTTGCCGCTCGGCCAGGTTGCCGAGCTGTACGGCGGTCAAGGCGAGCGCGTCCCCGCTGAACGCGGCCGGCTGGCCGAAGAAGTTGCCGCCGTGCGCGATCATCTCCTGCTCCGCGAAGAACAGCGGGTTGTCGCTGACGGCGTTGATGTCGTCGTGCATCACGGCTGCGCAATGCTCCACCGATGAGGCCGCGGCGCCGATCAGCTGAGGAGCGCAGCGGATGCTGTAGGGCTCTTGCAGCCCGCGTGTGCCCGACGGCACGAGGCCCTTGAGCAGCCGGTTGAGACGTTCACCCGCCAGGGCCACATGCGGGTGTCCGAAGGCGGTGAGCAGCCCGGCGTCCGCGAACGCGGCCGAGCAGCCCAGCACGTCCACGAGCAGCGCCACGAGCAGCAGCGCACTGTGCAGGGACCTCCGCAGGGAGGACACGGCCAGGGCACCCGCACCCGCGGTCAGGGACGTTCCGTTGACCAGGGCCAGCGCGTCACGCCCGTCGAGCCGCACCGGCTTCAGACCCAGCCGCGCCAGAGCCTCACCGGCGGTAAGACGCTCCCCGTCGGCATAGGCGTGGCCGTGCCCCTGGAGTGCGCGGGCCAGATAGGCGAGCGGAATCAGATCGCCGCTCGCCCCGAGCGACCCCAGGCTCGGCACAGCAGGCGCGAATGTTGTGTTCAGGGCATGTGCCAGCCCTTCCACGACATCGAGCGACACCCCGGATCGGCCCTGGCACAGCGAACGCAGCCGTACGAGCATCGCCGCCCGCACGACCGAGGGCTCCAGGTCGGCTCCTTGTCCTGCGACGAGGTGGTTGAGCGCGTTCTCGCACTGCTCCGTCGTGGTCTCGCGCCCACGGAAACCGACCAGCGGGCCGAATCCGGTCGTCGCCCCGTACACGGCCCGACCGCTCTCCAGGCTGCGGAACACGAAATCGCGACACGTGTGAATGCGGTCACGCACGTTTTCATCGATCAGAATTCTCATCGGCTCACGCACCCGGTCCACGTCGCGCAGACGGAGTGCCGAACCGGGGGATATCCGCAGCACCGGCCCGGATTCGCTGGCCAGCGAAGTCACGCACACCTCCATACAGACAACAGGGAGAGCCGAGAGCCCCGCACCTGGCGGGCCCTCGTTCCGTGGCGTGGAATTGCCCGTACTCGGGGCATCGCCCGTACTCTTCTGCATGGTGACAACGGAAAAAACCGCGTCGGAACCCCAGACTGCCACCGGATGCGTGAACACGTTGAAAGCGCACGCCGCTGCCCGGTGAACTCGGTTGACGGTCCCCTACAACAGGCCGACCCGTCACTCCGCGCAGGCGGTCCGGGACGGTCGGGCCGTCCAACCCCGACCGGCGCACGTCACCTTCGAAATGCCGTGCGTTGTCGCCTCACCGGAGGCTCCGGCGGTCCCGGGCATCTTCGAAGACCGGGTGAATTCACTGCGGTCGGATCTCGTCGGGAACGCGCAGGTTCTTGTTGTCCGGGGGGGGGGAAGGGATGGGGCTCCCTGACAAAACAGGGCGTGGACCCGCTCATCGCGAGCGGACCCACGCCCTGTCCGGGTCCGGGAGCAGAACGCCGTGCCTCAGCGCTCCGAGGCGAACCGTACGAACTCGCCCCAGCCCTCACGGCTCACCGCGAACGGCTGACGGGACACGTCCTTCGAGTCCCGCACCTGAACCGCCTGTTCAGCGAACGCGACCTCCACACAGCTGTCGCCCTGGGTGCCGCTGTAGGTGGACTTGAACCAAGCAAGTGTCGTTGTACCGCTGCTCATGGCAACCCTCCCAGGCGGCCTCAGCCCTCCGAGACGAACCGCACGAACTCGCCCCAGCCCTCACGGCCCACCGCGAACGGCTGACGGGACACATCCTTCGAGTCCCGCACGTGGACGGCCCGCTCGGCGAACGCAACCTCCACGCAGTCGTCGCCCTGGCTACCGCTGTAGCTCGACTTGAACCAAGCAAGTTCCGCCGTACCACTGCTCATGCCTCACCTCGCAGACACTTCAACGCTCCGACGCGAACCGCACGAACTCCCCCCAGCTCTCACGGCTCACCGCGAACGGCTGACGGGACACGTCCTTCGAGTCCCGCACGTGAACCGCATGTTCAGCGAACGCAACCTCCACGCAACTGTCGCCGTCGCTGCCGCTGTAACTGGACTTGAACCAGGCGAGATCCGCCGTACCGCTGCTCATAGCTCTCCTCGCAGTCGCTCCAGCAGGGCCCGTGATTCTTTGGGGCTCAGGGCCTGCGAGCGCAGTGTGTCATAGCGCTGACAGAGGAGTCTCACCTCTTTCCGGTCCGAGATAAGCCGCCCGTTCCGCTGTCCTTCGGAGTAGCAGAGCCGCTGGCCCGCCGGGGTCTCCAGGATCTGTACCGGCCCGTCCATGCACGCATGCAACCCTGTCTGCAGCGGGACCACCTGGAGCGTGACATTGCGCGGAGCACTGCGCGCGAGTACCTCGCCCACCAGCTCACGCATCACGTCCGCATCACCGAACCGCCGCCGGAACACGTGCTCTTCGACGATGAAACTGAACGGCACCTTCGGCCGCTCCCTCATCATTGCCTGCCGCTCGATTCGGGCGGCAAGCTGTGCCTCCATCTCCTCGTCCGTCCGCAGCGGAATCGTGCCGTCGAACACCGCCCGCGCGTACGCCTCCGACTGCAACAGTCCCGGTACCAGTCGGCACTCGTACGTGCACAGGCTCACGGCCTTGCGTTCCAGTCGTGCCCAGCGCCGGAACCACGCCGCGAGGCCCACCTCGCCCCGGGTGAGGTGGCGAGCCGCCTTGCGCAAGGCTCCGGTTTCACCCAGCGCCGCTTCCGCACGCTCGACGAAGTCGTCGTCCGGCATGCGCCGGCCCAGTTCGACGGATTCCACGGTGTGTTTGGAGAACTGGACGCGGGTGGCCAGTTCCGCGCGGCTGAGCCCGGCGTGCTCGCGGAGGGCCTGGACTACCGCTCCGAACGTGCGCAGACTGTCCGAGGGGTGCGGTTCCCGTTCCCACTCCCCCGCCGGGGCCGTCCCCTCGTCGGTGTCCAAGCCACCGTCCCCGGCTCGTTCGCTGCCGTTGGCGCCCCCATCGGTGATCTCCATGCGCCACCCCCTCCGTTCCACCCATCGACGGCTTCTCGCAGCCGTCTCGTCAACGACTCACAGTGACGCTCCGTTCCGCGTACCGTCCACCCCCTGTGCCCGTACGCTCACTCCGCGTACGTGGTGCCGCGCTCGCTTTCGCTGATCCGCGCGCGCCACGCTGACGCCATGAACCAGCCATTTCCCCAACTCAGCGCCGGTTGTTGCCACACCTTCGCGCAGTTGCTGTCGTCCACCCGGCGCGGGGCCCGGCTCGCCCGGCTGCTCAGCGTGACGCAGCTTCAGGAGTGGGGTGCTCCGCAGAGCATTACAGAGCGTGCTGAACTTGTCGTCGCGGAGCTTGCGGCCAACGCGGCCCTGCACGGGCGCGTCCCCGGGCGCAGCTTCCGGCTGACGCTCGTCTTCGATCCGCCGGCCGGCCGCCTCCGCGTGGAAGTCACCGACGCGCGCGGGGAGTTGTACCCGCAGGTCCCTCCGCCACAGGCCGCGTCCGGCGTACCGCGCACGAGCGGGTACGGTCTGTCGCTCGTGGCCGCGCTCGCCGACCACTGGGACACCGTCCCCCACCCGCCGAGCGGCAAGACTGTCCGGGCGGTGCTCTGCGCACCACCCGGTGCTCGTTGACGGGGCTCTCGCGGCGGTGCGGAGTCACCCCCGGCCGCTGCGGGCGGCCGGCAGGAGGCCGGAGCGCTGGGCCTTCAGGACGGTGGCGAGGCGGTCCTGGGTGCCGAGCTTGCGGTAGATGTTCTCCAGGTGTTTGTGGACCGTACGGACCGATACGCGCAGGCGGCGTGCGATGGCCGGCGCGGTCAGTGTGTCGGCGAGCAGCGCCAGCACGGCGGTCTCGCGCGGCGTCAGGCGGTACGCGGCGGCCAGGTCGGTGCCGGACCCGGCGGGGTGCAGGCCCGCGTGCCAGCCGCTGAGGATCTCGCTCTGCCGGTGGATTCCCGACAGCAGGGGCTGCGCGCGGAGGGCGAAGTCGAGGTGGGCGTCGGTGAAATCCTCGCGCGGGCGGTAGACGAGAGCCCCGCGCAGCGGCCTGGCGCTGCCCGGCAGGGGGAGGCCGAGGACGTGGCGGATGCCCAGGGAGGTGTGCAGCAGGTGGGCGGCCTCGCCGCCGCGCCAACTGCGTTCGCCGACGAGGCGGGCGGCGGTGACCGGCCGGTGCGCGTTGGGGGTCTGGCTGGGGCTGATGAAGGGGTGCCCCGTACGGATCAGCCGCTCGGTGGAAGGTTCCAGGCGGATGTCCTCCTGCGTCCCCTCCCTGGCCCAGGGGCAGAGCACGCCGGACTCCTCCGTCCACTCCTGCGTCTTGTGGATGAGCAACTCGCCGCCGCAGCCGCGCAGCAGCTCCGCCGTGATCAGCGGCCACAGTTCGCCCGGGTCCCATTCGTGCAGTGCTGCCACGGCGACCTCGGCCAGTCTGCTGTCCGACACCGCTCCCCCATCACGCGATTGTCGATACGTACCCCTACGCATACCAGTTCCGCGCCGGACCGTGTGGACTTGGTGATCGACACCTCATGGCGGGACCGGCCGGCGCCGGTCCCGCCCCCCCGGGGCCGTCGGCACCGGGGACAACTTCGACGCGTTGGGGGAACGCAGATGAGGACACGTATACGGAAGACCGCTTCGCTGCTGGCCGTCGCGGGGGCGGCCACGCTCCTGCTGGGGACCGCGGGGTCCGCGAACGCGGCCTCGGCGCCCGCTTCCCAGGCGGGCACCAAGGCGGTGTCCCAGCCGGCGGCCGGATGGGAGTTCTTCGACGACTACTGGACCTACGACGGCTGCGAGGCCGAGGGCTACCGGGGCAAGGAGCGGGGCGAGTGGCTGGACTTCCAGTGCCGGCCCAGCGCCGTCGACTGGAACCTGTGGGTGCTGCGGCCCTGACACCCGTGCCCCGCGAGGGGTGACTTCTGGTCCCGCCGGGCCCCGGCCGTTTGCCGGGGTCCGGCGGGAGCAGGGCCCCGTGCCTGTCGGAGGGGGGCGGCACGGGGCACGGTCCGGGCGGCGGGAGAGCTACGGACTCGTCCGCCGCCCGGGCCCGCGACGCTCCGCACGTCCGCGCCGCCGGCCGGTTCCCGGCGGCGCGGTGGCGGCGCGCCCGCACAGACGCGAACCATCGCGGGGACGCACCCCGCGAGCAGGCCCGGGGAAGGCGGCGGGAGAGTTGTCCCGGACACCAGGGCGGGCCGGTGACGGCACCGGTCCGATGAGCACCGACATCGTTTCCGAGGCATTTCAGGCGCTTCTCGGCAACGACCCCGGGCGGATCGCCGCGGTCTTCACCAAGGACGCCGAGTGGCTCTCCCCTCCGGGGAACGCCACCGCCGTCGCGCTCGACGCGCCGCATCACATGGTGGGGCGGGAGGCGATCGCGCGCTTCTTCACCGAGGACCTGCCCCGGCTGTTCACGCGGGACGTCGGTGCCGTCCTGCACGGTTCCCACACCGACGGGCAGCGGGTGACGGTCGAGGCGACCGTGACGGCGACGCTCCCCGACGGGAGCCACTACGCCAACGAGTACTGCTTCGTCTTCGAGCTGCGGGACGGGCTGATCCACCGGGTCCGCGAACACACGGACACCGCGCGCGGGCACCGCCTCGTCTTCGGCGGCCTCCCGCGGTAATCCCGCCGCGCCCGGCCCTCAGAGGCCGGCGAGCAGGCCGTCGAGCGGGGCGGGGGTGCGCTCGGGGTCGAGTGCCTCGACCAGGACACGGCCGTAGTGGATCTTGCGCCCCTTCTTCGTGCCGAAGAAGCGCCGCAACTGCTGCTGCGAGGTGCGGCCCTGCTGTGCGGGCTGGTGCAGGAAGGTCCGCAGGGCGCGCATGTCGCCCTCCTCGTGGACGAGTTCCTCCACCCGCGAGACGCCCAGTGCACGGATCAGCTCGTCCTCCAAGTCCGCGGCGCAGACGAAGAATTCCTGCTCCGCGGCACCGGCCCGCTCCCAGCCGCGGGCGTAGTAGCGGCGTTCCCTCTCGTCGCACAGCCCCGTCAGGCGGAGGCCGAGGCCGGAGGGTCCCAGGAGCGTGGCGAAGCGTCCCACGTTCATCGCGCCGCCCATCGACACCAGGCAGATGCCCTCCGCCGCCAGGTCCCGGTCGCGGCCCGCGGCCAGCGCGCTGATCGCCGCGACATCGCTGGGCCCTTCGAGCAGCACGACCGCCCGTACGCGCGAGCGTGCCGCCGCCTCCCGCGCGGGGCCCTCCGGACCCCCTGCCGCCCATGCGGTGACCGCTTCGTGGAACGCCCCCATGTCAGTCATGGCACGAGTCTCCCCTGCCCCGCCCGCCAGGGGGAGGGATTTTCCGCAGGGGCGCGAGTTGACAAACGGGTACCCCTAGAACCACCCTTTCACTACTTGATTAGTGAAAGGGTGGTCGGTCGGATGATCGAGTACCGGATCGACCGGCGCAGCGGCATCGCCACCTACCTCCAGATCGTGCAGCAGACCAAGCAGGCACTGCGGCTCGGACTGCTGGAACCCGGCGACAGGCTGCCACCGGCCCGCGAGGTCGTGGAGGCGACCGCCGTCAATCCGAACACGGTGCTCAAGGCGTACCGCGAGCTGGAGCGGGAGGGGCTGGTCGAGGCGCGGCGCGGGCTCGGCACCTTCGTCCGCAAGGCACTCGGCACGACGGTGGGCGACTCGCCGCTGCGGGCCGAACTCGTCGCGTGGGTGGAACGCGCCCGGCGCGAGGGGCTGGAGCGGGACGACGTCGCCGCGCTCTTCGCCGCCGCACTGGACGAGCACTTCCAGGACAGGAAAGAGGAACAACGATGACCACCACGGCCATCGAGGCGAGCGCGCTGGGCAAGCGGTTCGCGCGGCGCGGGAACTGGGCGCTGCGTGACTGCTCGTTCCGGTTGCCCGCCGGACGGGTCTGCGCCCTCGTCGGCGTCAACGGCGCGGGCAAATCGACGCTGCTGGCCCTCGCGGCCGGGCTGATCGCCCCCACGGAGGGCGGCATCACCGTGCTCGGCGGCCACCCCGCCGACGCCCGGCCCGACCTCGGGTACGTCGCCCAGGACAAGCCGATGTACCCGCAGCTCACCGTCGCCGAGACCCTGCGCATGGGGGCGGACCTCAACCCCGGCCGCTGGGACCGGGACACCGCCGAACGGATCGTCTCGGGCGGCGCGCTGGACCGCGACGCACGGATCCGCTCGCTCTCCGGCGGACAGCGCACCCGCGTGGCCCTCGCCCTCGCCCTGGCCAAACGGCCCCGGCTGCTCCTGCTGGACGAACCGATGGCCGACCTCGACCCGCTGGCGCGGCGCGAGCTGATGGGCCTCCTGATGGCCACGGTCGCCGAGCAGGGCACCACGATCCTCATGTCCTCGCACGTGATAGCCGAGTTGGAGGACTCCTGCGACCACCTGCTGGTGATCGGTGACGGCCGGGTGCGTCTGGCGGGCGACATGGAGGAGCTGCTGGCCGCCCATCGCCTCCTCGACGGCCCCGCACAGGACGGCACGTCCGGCGCCGGCCCCGAGCTGGGACAGGACACCGTGGTGGTGTCGCACACCACCACCGGCCGCCAGTGCACCGCCCTCGTCCGGGACGCGGGCGCCGCCCCGCCCGACGGCTGGCGGGCCGCCGAGCCCTCGCTGGAGGAAGTGATCGTCGCCTATCTGCGCAACCCGGAAGTGCCCGGCCTCGCCCTCGACACCGTTTTCGCCGCGCCCAAGGAGGCGACCGCATGACCGCCCGGACACTTCACTCCGCCCCCTCGGCTCCCTCGGCCGCCTCGGCTCCCTCCGCTGCCTCGCCCGCTTCGCCGGACGCGCGGCCCTCCGCCCGGCCCCGCCAGATCCGATGGCTGCTCCGCCTGCACCGCCCGGCGCTGTACGCCTGGGCCGCGCTCGTCCTGGTACTGGCCGCCGGGCTGCTGTGGCTGGGCGGGCCGCTCACCGACGCCGCCGCGCAAGGATGGCGGCAGTTCAGCGCCTGCGGCATGGCGGAGGCCTGCGCCTACGACCAGCCCGCGATCCTGCGGTACCGGGACTTCTACCTGTACGCGACGATCGCCGTGCTCGCCGTCCCGTTCCTCGTCGCCGCCTGGGCCGGCACCATGCTGACCGGCCGGGAACTGGAGACGGGCACCGCGGGACTGGCCTGGACGCAGTCGGTGACCCCGGCGCGCTGGCTCGCCGCCAGGCTCCTGGTGCCCGCCGCTCTCGTCACCGCCGGCACCGGTCTGCTGGCCGGGCTGCACCACTACGTGTGGAGCGCCGGACGGGGCCGTATCGACACGGCCAAGAGCTGGTACGACTCCTCCACGTTCTTCGCCAACGGCCCCGTCCCCGTCGCGCTGGCCCTCACCGGACTGGCCGTCGGCGCCCTCGCGGGCCTGCTGTGGCGGCGCTCCCTGCCGGCCCTGATCACCTCCGTCGCGGCCACCGGCGGCGTGTTCGTCGCCCTCCACTGGGCCCTGCCCTACCTGTGGCCCACCGTGCACCGGGTCAGCAGTCTGAAGCTGGACACCCCGGCGGGTGTCGGGCTGTCCGCCCACTCCGGCGTGGTGACCTCCTCCGGCGAGCAGCTGCCCCAGCCGTGGTGCGGCAGCAGCGTCAGCCCGCAGTGCCGGGCCGTCTACGAGAAGCTGGACGCGGTCGGCTACTTCCGCGACTACCACCCCTTCTCCCACCACTGGCCGCTCCAGCTGACCGCCACCGCCGTCGTCCTCGCCCTCGGCGCCCTGCTCACCCTCGCCGCGTTCCGCGTGCTGAGGGCACGCACCGGCGCGGTCCGCGGCATGAAGACCGCCGCCTGACCACGGGCCGCCCCGGTACCGCGGCCCTCCCGCCGGGGGGCGGGAGGGCCGCTTCTTGTGGGCACTTTTGTGGTCAGGCCCGCACCTCTGCGACGGTCACCGGCTCGCCCTTGCGGCGCGACAGATCGCATGCCTCGGCGACGTAGAGGGCCTCCAGCGCCTCGGCCGCCGAGCACGGATTGGCCGCGCGGCCCGCGGCGACCTCCACGAAAGCGGCAAGCTCGGTGACGTAGGCGTCGTGGAAACGTTCCATGAACGTCGCGTAGGGCGTGCCGCGCCGCCACGACAGGGCGGGCTCTGCGGTCGGCAGGGGCGCGTGGTCGTCCAGACCGACGACACGGGTGTCGCGGGAGCCGCACACCTCCAGGCGCACGTCGTAGCCGGCGCCGTTGTAGCGGGTCGCGGTGACGGTGGCCAGCGTGTCGTCGTCGAAGCGGAGAACGGCCGCGCAGGTGTCCACGTCGTCGCCCGCCGCGAAGAAGTCCTCGCCCCGGTTGGCGCCCAGCGCGAAGACGGAGACCACCTCGCGGCCGGTGACCCAGCGCAGGATGTCGAAGTCGTGGATGCTGCAATCCCGGAACAGCCCGCCCGAGGTGGGGACGTACGAGGCGTGCGGCGGCGCCGGATCGCTGGTGCAGGCCCGCAGGGTGTGGACCCAGCCGAGGTCACCGGCGCGCAGGGCCTCCCGGGCCGCCCGGTAGCCGGCGTCGAACCGGCGCTGGAACCCGATCTGCACCGGGACCGTGGCGGTCCTCGCCCGCTCCACCACCGCCAGCGTCCCCGGCACGTCCGCGGCCACCGGCTTCTCGCAGAACACCGGCACGCCGTGGTCGAGCGCATGGTGGATGAGGGCGGCGTGCGCACTGGTCGCGGCGGCGATCACCACACCGTCGAGGCCGTCCGCGTACAACTCGTCCACCGACCGGGCCGCCTCCACCCCCGCCGAGGCGGCCAGCGCCTGCGCCCTGGCGGTGTCCACGTCTGCGACAACCACCCGCTCCACGCCGGGCACGGTCTTGAGCGTCGCCGCGTGGAACGCTCCGATACGTCCGGTACCGATGAGGCCGATCTTCATATCAGGTCCTTGCGTCGGGGAAGGGGAACCGAGGGAACGGGAACGGGTGGGGGCGGGAACGGGTGGGGGCGGGCACTCACGGTGGGTCCGGAGCCGGGAACGGGCCGGGTACACGGGCTCGGAGCCTCATCCGGCCGAACGCCCGGCGGGCCGGCCCGCGGTGTGCCGCAGCTCGCGCTCCAGGTCCTCCAGAGCCACCCCCTTGGTCTCCGGCACCCACCGCTTGCAGAAGGCGAAGGACAGTACGCACATCGCCGCGAACACCCAGAACGTGGTGCCGGCCCCCACCCCGTCCAGCAGGACGGGGAAGAGCAGCGCCACCGCGAAGTTGCACAGCCACATCACGAACACCGCCGCGCCCATGGCCAGTCCGCGCACCTTCAGCGGGAACATCTCCGCGAGCAGCAGCCACACCCCGGTGTTCAGGGTGGCCTGCATGAACGCCATGTAGACCACCATCAGTGCCAGCACCAGCACACTCGTGGCCGTGGAGTGCGGCAGCCGGAAACAGGCGCCGAGCACGGCGAGGGAGACGCCCATGCCGGACAGTCCGCCCAGCAGCATCGGCCGCCGGCCCACCCGGTCGATGAGGGTCATGCCCACGACGGTCGCGGCGACCGACACCACACCGACCGCGATGGTGGCGGTGATCGAGGTGTCGATGCCCAGACCCGTCGAGCGGAGGATCTTCGGCGCGAAGTAGACGACGGCGTTCACACCCGTGATCTGCTGGACGGCGGCCAGTCCGACCCCCGTCAGCAGCAGGCGCCGCACCCACGGGGTGCGCAGCAGTTCACCGGCGCCGCGCCGCGCCTCGGCCTCCCTGCGGCGTGCGCGCACGATACGGTCCAGCTCGGCGGGCACCTCGCCCGCCGGCAGCGTACGGCGCAGCACGGCGGCGGCGTCCCCGCTCCGGCCCCGGCCCGCGTACCAGCGCGGGGTGTCGGGCAGGAAGCACATCCCGGCGAACAGCGCGAGGGCCGGCAGCACCGCCAGGCCCAGCATCCACCGCCACGCCGCCCAGTGGGCCAGCACGGCGTCCACCACGTACGCCAGCAGTTGTCCGCTGACGATCATCAGCGAGTTGAGGGAGACCAGACGGCCGCGGATGCGCGCGGGCGCGATCTCCGACAGATACAGCGGCGTGATCACGGACGCGCCGCCGACGGCCAGCCCCAGCACGAAACGGGCCACCACCATCCAGGCGACCGTCGGCGCGAGCGCCACCGCGAGGGCGCCGACGACGAAGACGGCACCCGCCCACAGCAGTGCGAGGCGCCGGCCGAGGGCGTCCGCGGCCCGGCCGCCCAGCACCGAACCGAACGCCGCACCGATCAGCAGCGCGCTGGTCACCACGCCTTCGCCGAGCGAGGACAGCCCGAAGTGCTCCGCCATGAACGGCAGCGCCCCCGAGACCACCCCCGTGTCATAGCCGAACAGCGCGCCGCCGAGCGCGGCGACCGCCGCGACGGCGAGCACGAACCGGCGGGCGGCACCCCCTCGCGGGGCGGCGGCCGGACGGCGGGGTCGGTGCGGATCGTCGGGGCCGTGCCGGTGGTGCGGGTCGTCCGGGCTGCGCGCGTGGTGGGGGCGGTCCGGCGTTTGCCGGTGGTACGGGTCGTCCGGCGAGTACCGGTCGTGCGACGGCTGCCGTGCGGTCATACAGGTCAGGCTCCGCAGGACCGCAGGAAGCGGCGGGTCCGCTCGGCGATCGGGAAGGGCTGGTCAGGCGGGCAGGGATACATGTCCTGTTCGACGATAGCGAAGAGGTCCACGCCCAGTTCCTGGGCCGCCTCCAGCACCGGCGGCAGCTCCGGCACACCACGCGGCGGCTCGCACATCACCCCCTGCCGCACCGCCGGACCGAACGGGGTGCCCTTGGCCCGCACGTCGGCCAGGACGTCCGGATCGACCTGCTTGAGGTGCAGATAGCCGATCCGCTCCCCGTACCTCCTGATCAGTTCGACGCTGTCACCGCCGCAGTACGCGTAGTGGCCGGTGTCGAGACACAGCTTGACCAGCTCGCCGTCGGTGGCGTCCAGGAAGCGGACGACGTTCTCCTCCGTGTCGATGTGGGTGTCGGCGTGCGGGTGGACGACGATGCCCAGGCCGTACTCCTCCCGCACCCGGCGGGCGAGACGCTCCATCCCGGCCGCCTGGTGCCGCCACTGCTCGGCGGACAGCCGGCGCGGCTCCAGCTCCTTCGCCGTCTTGTCGTCCCGCCAGAACGACGGGATGACGACCAGGTGCGAGGCGTCCAGCGCACCGGCCAGCGCCGCGACCCGCGCCACCTGCTCCCAGGTGGCCTCCCACACGGCCGGACCGTGGTGCAGCGAGGTGAAGACGGTGCCCGCCGACACCTTCAGCCCACGCCGGGCCGTCTCCTCGCGCAGCACCCCGGCGTCCGTCGGCAGATAGCCGTACGGACCCAGTTCGATCCACTCGTAACCCGCCTCGGCGACCTCGTCCAGAAAACGCCGCCAGGGGACCTGCTGTTCGTCCTCGGGGAACCACACGCCCCACGAGTCGGGTGCCGACCCGACACGGAGCCGGTCGAGGACGGGGGTGGCCGGACGCGGTACGGACATGGAAGCGGCTCTCCTCCCCCGGTCGGCGGTGACCGGAAAGGCCCGAGTGACGGTGTCGTGGCTGACGGTGTCGTCGGCTCAGCGTGCGGGGCAGCAGCGAACACTGTCAAGACTTCGTCCTGACATAAGGACTTAAGGACTTGGCCGGACTTCGCCGGGTCGGCGCTCTCGCCGCTCCGCAGGCGGTGCGGTGCCGGGGGCGTCGGGCGGTGGTGGGCCGTGGTGGGCGCGGGGCACGGGGTGCCACCACGCTGTGCCGCGGTCGCGTACCCGGCGGCGGGGCGCACCCCTGCGTGGCCGTGGGGGGCGGGCGGCGCTGGGGGCGGGACGGCGCCACGGCAGCGCGCCGTCCCGCCTCTGTACGCGCGGAGCGGGCGCCGTCCGCACGGCGGGCGGGCGGACGGGCGGGCGGGCGATCGGCCACGAGCGGGGCACGGCGGTTCCTGCGGCCTGCCGAGGTGTCCGGTGGCCCGTCCATGCCCGCTGCCGGCACGTCCGGTGGTCCGCCCACTCCCGCTGCCCGCACGTCCGGTGGTCCGCCGATGCCCGCGCCGGTCTGCCTGCGCCCGCTGGTCTGCCGCGGCGTCCGTGGGCCGCGCCCGTTTGCCTGCCGCGGCGCCCCTTCGGCGGTCGCCGGGCCCGCGGTGATCGCGGGACCTGTGGCGGACGCCGGACCGGTGGGGGGTCGCGGGACCCATGGCGGACGCCAGACCCGTGGCCGTCCGTGGGCCCGGTGGTGGATCCGTCGTACCCACGGGGTCCGTGGGTCCCGTGGGGTGGGTCCGTCGGGCCGTGGACGGTCCGCGGGTCAGGGCGCGGGGGTCATGGGCCGGTCGGGGGCGAACGGCGACAGGTCGAGGGGCACGGGACGGCCGAGCGCCAGGCGGGCGGCGAGAGTGCCCGTCCAGGGACCGGCGGTCAGGCCCTCGGCGCCCAGGCCGTTGGCGACGACGAGACCGTCGAGCCCGGGCACGGCGCCCAGCAGCGGACGGCCGTCCGGGGACGCCGGGCGGAACCCGACGCGGGTCTCCACATGGGTGGCGGTGGCCAGCCCCGGCGCCACCGCCAGCGCGTGACCGAGGACTTCGGCGAGCCCGGCGGCAGTGACCCGGTGGTCGAAGCCCGTCCCCTCCTCGCGGGTGGCGCCGACGACGACCCGCGAGTCGTCGAAGGTCAGCAGGTAGTGGCCGGTGAGCGGCAGGACGACCGGCCAGTGGGCGGTGTCGGCACCGGGCAGCCGCAGATGGACGATCTGACCGCGTTGCGGAACGACCGGCACGCGTACCCCGTGCGGCTCCAGCAGCGCGGGCGACCAGGCACCCGCCGCCGCGACGACCGCGTCCGCGCCGAGGAGTTCACCGGCGACCCGCACCCCGCGCACCCGGCCGCCGTCGGCCTCCAGTTCGGCCGTACCGGTGACGGTCCGCAACCCGTGCCGGCCGGCCGCCGCCACGAGCGCGTCCCGCATGCTGCGGCCGTCCAGCCTGGCAGCGCCCGAGAGGTGGAGCGCGGTGCCGGAGAAGCCGCCGTCATGGCCGGCGCCGGGTGGCGCGGCACCGTCCGGGTGGCCGTCCCCCGGGGCCAGCGCGGGGAAGAGGCGGCGGGCCTCGGCGGCGTCCACGGTGGTCACCTCGCCCGCGTGCGGGGCAGCTGCCGCCACGTGGGCGGTGACCCTGTCACGCACCCGGGCGGCCTCGGCCGCGTCCTGCGGCAGCAGCACCAGGGCCCCGACCTTGCGGTAACCGACGTCGCCCTGGCCGTCTTCCGCGAGCGCCGCGAGGAGTTCGGGATAGTGGGCGGCCCCGGTGGTGGCGAGCGGGTCCTTGTCCCTGTTGGTCCAGGGGCAGATGATGCCGGCGCCCGCCGAGGTGGCCCGGCCCTCGTGCGCGGCGTCGACCAGTACCGTCTCCGCCCCGGCCCTCGCCAGCTCGTACGCGGCGGCGGCTCCCACTATCCCGGCTCCCACGACGACGATCCGCACGCTGCCTCCTCGCTCCCGGTGCCGCGCACAGATCATCACCCGTGACGATCACCCGTCAATGCCGCCCGCGGTCTGTTCTCCTCCCCGGTCCGGGACGGGTCGCGTGCGGGTGGCACGGGCCCGGCGGTCGAGGAGCCGCAGCAGCAGCGCGGCGAGGAGTTGGAGGGCCGCGACGGCCAGCACCAGACCGGCGGCGGGCAGCCGGGCGAGAACACCGACGAGGGCCGCACCCGCCGCTGCGGCGGTCAGTTTCAGCCCCGCGCCCAGGGTGAAGACCTGGGTGCGCACGGCGGCCGGGGCGTGGTCGGCGCGCAACCGCAGCGTGGCCGTCAGCAGGGGGCCGTCACCCAGCCCCGCGAGGGCGAACAGCGCCACGGTCAGCGGGAAGGACGGCACGGCGGCGGCGCCGGCCAGAGCGACCGCGGTGGCCAGCAGGCTCCCGAGGGCGAGCCGGCGGGGCTCCGGCGCGCCGCGCCACCGGGCCAGACCGAGCGCACCGGCCAGGCCGCCCACCGCGAACGCGGTCAGCAGTGCCCCTCCCCCGTCGGCGCTCCCCCGCTGCGCCGCCAGCAGAACCGCCACGACGGGCAGTCCGCCCAGACCGAGAAAGGCGACACACGTCGCGACGGTGACGGCCCGCAGAGCCGGAACACGCCACAGCACCCGCACGCCCGCGGCGAGCTGCCCCCGGAAGCCACCGCCGGGGCGCGCGACGGCACCGGTGGCCGGACCTGACGGAGCGTCGGTTTCCGGGCCCGGCCCGGCGGCGGGGTCCGGCGCCGACGTGGCGCCGGTCCCCTTGCCCGGCGTGAGGCCGTTCCCCTTGCCCGGCGTGGGGCCGGTCCTCTTGCCCGGCGTGGGGTCGGTTCTGCGGCCCGACTCGGCGGTGGACTCCGGGCCCGGTGTGGCTTCGGCTCCCGCACCCGACATGGCGTCGCTTCCCGGACCCGACCCGGCGGCGGGCGCCCGGACGGACGCGGCATCGATCTCCTTGCCCGGCGTAGTCCCGACTTCCAGATCCGGCTCGGTGGCAGACCCCGGGCTCGACGCGGCCTCGGCTCCTCCCGCACCTGGAATGGAGGCGGCTTTCGGCCCCGGCTCGGCGGCGGGCTCCCGGCCCGATATGGCTTCGGCTCCCACGCCCGACTCGGCGACGAGGGCCCGGCCCGACACGGCGTCGGTTCCCGGGGCCGACCCGGAAGCGGTCACCGAGCCCTGCGCCGCATCGGTCATGGGGCCCTGCGCCGAGTCGGCTTCCTGGTGCGGCCCGGGAGTGTCGGCGGCTGCCTTCCGGGCGAGCGGCGGGGCCGTGGGACGCGGCGCGTCCGTTCGACGGCGCCCGGTCGTACGACGGAGTCCGGTCGTCCGAGGAGGTCCGGGAGTCGGGTGCCTTCTGGCTGTGGGGCTTTCACCGGCACCCGGGTCCGGGGCGACCGTCGGGCTTTCACCGGCAGTGGAGCTTTCACCGGCCGTGAAGTGCGGAGCGGCCGTCGGGTGCGGGGTGGGCAGGGCGGTGGTCGTCAGTGCTGCGGCCGTCGCCGAGGCGGCCAGCAGTGCGGTGGCCGGGCCGGGCGCGAGCAGTGCCGCAGTCGTGCTGACGGCCGCCGGTGCCAGCACGCCGGCGGCGTTGTAGGTGCTGGCGTCCAGGGCGTAGGCGCGGGTGCGGTCGGGGCCATCGGGGGTGAAGGTGGCCAGCAGGCCGGAGAGTCCACCGGTGACGACGGGCCCCGCACTGCCGCCGAGCAGCGCCACCACGAGGGTGAGCACCATCGGGGCGCGGCCCACGGTGAGGGCCAGGGTGGCGATGGCGGCGCCGAAGAGCGCGAGCGCGCAGCCGTGGAAGAGCCGCGTGCGCCGGGCGCGTTCGGCGAGGGCGCCCACCACGGGGGCGGCGACCGCGTGCGGTGCCAGCCAGGCGGTGAGGAGGAAGGCACCGGGTGCCGGACTGCCCGTACGGTCCAGGGCGAGCAGGGCGAGGGCGACGGCCACGCCCTCGTCGGCGAGCCGTGCGAGGAAGGCCGTCGTCAGATATGCCCGCATGGTTGTCCCTCCCGCCTGTCCGCCCGCCCGCTCGGCCGCTCGGCCGCTCGCCACCGTAACGCTTCATCCGTATGATGCGTTACATGGTGCCAAGTACGCAGCTCCCCGGCGGATTCCGGCCGGGAGAGCGCCTGATCGACCTGGCGAACGCCGTGCGGGAGGATCCGGAACTGCCCCGGGACGCGCTGGCCGCCGTGCTGGCCCGGCACGGGGAGAGCGAGCGGGATCTGGCGAGCCTGAACCAGGCGGAGGCGAACGCGCTGCGTGCGGCGGTCGCCGAGCTGACGGACCGGGTCCTGACGGAGGACGACACCGACCGTGCCGCCGCCGCGCTCAACGACCTGTTGGCGCGGTGCGGCGCCCGCCCCCGGCTGAGCCGGCACGACGGGCACGCCTGGCACCTGCACGTGGACCGCGGCGACGACGCGAGCTGGGCCGACTGGTTCACCGCCACCGGGGCGCTCGCCCTGGCGCGGCTGCTGAGCGAGCGAGGCGGCATCGACTGGGGCGAGTGCGCGGCCCCCGGCTGCCGCCGCCTCTTCCTCGGCGGCGGTCCTGGCGTACCGCGCCGCTACTGCTCGCGCACGTGCGCCACCCGCACCCGGGTGGCCGCCCACCGGGCGCGCACGGCACGCGGCGGTGGCGGGCAGTGAGCCGTACGCGACGACCTGCGGCGGGGCACCACGCAAGACAGCGGTTCGAGTACGGGCACAAGGCAGGTTCGGTGGTCGCCCGAGTTCGGTGGCCGCCCGGGCGAGCCGTCACCGGAGCCGACCCCCGGGACGACACGCGGGGCACTCACCGGCGCGGGCCGTCACCGCGACGCCCGCCGCCCCGCGTGCCACCATCCCGCGTGTCGTCGCCGGGGTCGCCGTCCGGGGGCTCGTCCCACCAGCGGTCGTCGGGCTCGCGCCGGTTGCCGATGATCGCGGCGACCGGCGGGATCACCATCGCGACCACACACATGGCGATGGCCGCCGGTACCGACCACAGCCGCACGAAGGCCCACGCGCTGACGAACAGCACCAGGCAGACCGCCATCAGCGCGAAGTAGCGTCGGCGCCTCCTCGCGTACACGTCTCCACCGTACGGCGCGGTCCCGGGGACCGTCAGGCGGCGCGGTCGGTGAAGCGCACGGCGAGCTTCTCCAGTGCGTCGGCGGTGCCCTCCGGATCGGTCAGCGGGCTCAGATGGTGCGAGGTGCGGCGCAGTACGCGGTGACCGAGGGACTCGGCGTGGATGGCGGTCTCCTCGTACTGCGGGCTCAGCCGCAGATAGGCCGTGCGGGTGCGGTCGGGGTCGGGCTCCGCCTCCGGGGCGGGCTCCTCGGCGTAGGCCAGCGGCGCCCGGGGCAGACCGGCGCGGAAGCGGGCGCGCAGGTCGGGGTCGGGCACCTCGTCGGCGAGTTCCCGTTCGGGGTACCAGGTGTCCCACGGGGGAAGCCGCCCGCCTGCGGCCAGCCCGCGCAGCCAGGCGGCCTGGTCGGCCGGCACCGCTTCCAGCCAGCTGCGGCCGGGGTGCGGCCACTGCGCGTCCACGTACACGGAGCCCGCGACGGTGCGGGGGCCGCGCTCGCGCCGGGTGAGCCGCCGGCCCAGCGCGGGCAGCAGCGGTCCGGCACCGCCGTGTCCCACCAGCACCACGGGCATGTGGCCGGGGCCCGGGGGGACTTGGCGTTCGGCGGCGGCGAGCAGCAGGGGATAGTGGGGGCCCGCGCCGTCGAGGGTGCCGCCGAGAGCCGGAGCGGTGACGGTCCGGCCCCGTGCGCGCAGCGCGCCGGCGACCGGCTGCCACAGCACGTCGCCGGTCAGCGGACTGTGCACCAGCACCAGCTCGGCCTGCTTCGCAGCGGGCACATTCCTCCCCTTTCGGGCTCACGGCACAGGGTGTCAGGGAGAGGGATCAGCGTAGACCCGCACGGCCGCCGCACACCCGGGGATCACTACATACCGACCGGTACGGCGCCGGTCGCTCCGGTTCGCCACCCTCCTCCGATCGGACGAACGGTCAGGTGCGGGAACGGTTCGCCCGGCAAGCGCCGCATACGGTCCCCGGCATGACTGCGGCACCGGAGACCGGCGGGACGGTGGGCGCCGTCGGTGCGGGCGGCACGGACGGCCAGGTGCTCTCGGCGAGCCCCACTCCGCGGACGGCACCCCGGGGCCGCCCCGGGTACGGCCGCGGCGGGGTCCGCCGCCGGAACGGCTGCCGGGCCGCCGCTCAGGGACGGCTGGTAGACCTTGCGTCGTGAACGAGATGCACGACGACACGTACGACAGCACCCCTGTGACGATCGCCGGGCTCCAGCAGCGGCTGGCCCGGTTCGCGGCGGAACGGGACTGGGGGCAGTACCACACGCCGAAGAACCTCGCCGCCGCGCTCAGCGTCGAGGCGGCCGAGCTGGTGGAGATCTTCCAGTGGTTGACTCCCGAGCAGTCGGAGCGGGTGATGGCGGACCCGGAGTCGGCGGGCCGGGTGGAGGACGAGGTCGCCGACGTCCTCGCGTATCTGCTCCAGTTCTGCCATGTGGTGGGGGTCGATCCGCTCTCCGCGCTGGAAGCAAAGATCGAGAGGAACGAAACGCGTTTCCCGAGGCCCGGAACCGGTCACTCTATGGAGTGACGGAGTTCTTCACACGACCCTTTTTATCCACAAAATTCCGAAACCCCCTGGCGGAGCTGGCCATTGACAGTCACGCTGGGTAGCGACCAGTGAGGGGGAAGCAGATGGATGCGGTACGGCTCATCGCCGCCACGCGCCAGGCTCTCGCGCTCAGTGCGGACGTGGCCGACGTCGTGACGGAGGCCTGGCAGGCCCAGGCGCTGGCCGTCGCGGTGGGCAGCCATCTCGCGGTCAGCGGTCCTCCGGCGGTGCGGTCGGAGGCGCTGGGGCTCAGCGAGGTGGGCACCAGAGCCGGCGGCTCCCGCCACCACACGGCGCCGCGTGCGGGCGGTCTGCGGGCCGCCCAGCTCTCGGCCATCGACGATCCGCGGCGCACACTCGACGACCTGGGCGCCCTGCTGGGCGAGGCGGGGGTGGCCTTGGTGGGCGTCGCCGTCACCGCCGAGGACGAGACGCTCTACTGGCAGTGCATGGAGGCCATCGACGCGGCGGACGAATCGGGTGACCGGGTCACCGCGATCCTCCGCACCCTGTCGATGCGCGAACGCGGCAGCCTCGCCTAGCAACGCGGCAGCCTCGCCTGGCGGGGCACCGCCTCGGCCGCACCGGGCTCCGGGTCGGTGCGGGGTTCGCAGCCCGCCCCCTCGACCACCGCGCCGACGGCCGCGGTGCCGAGCGGGGCTTCACCGTTGACGGGACGGTTCCCCAGGCGGCACCGGCCGTCACGGCGGTGACACCGGCAAGACCCGCGGGCGCCTCGGCGGCGAAGCCGACGCAGTGGCGGCAGGCCATGCCGCGCCCGGTGCAGGCGTGGACCGCCGCACCACCGCCGGGTGCAGATGTGGACCGCCGCACCACCGCCGGGTGCAGGCGTGGGCCGGG
Source organism: Streptomyces albus subsp. albus (assembly GCF_000725885.1). Lineage (GTDB taxonomy): Bacteria > Actinomycetota > Actinomycetes > Streptomycetales > Streptomycetaceae > Streptomyces > Streptomyces albus. The sequence goes on from NZ_JODR01000002.1 coordinate 272,858, forward strand.
GTGCCGCCGCCGCGTGCCGTCATGCCGGAGCCCGGCCCCCCGGGCCGGCGAAGCGCGCGCCACGCCCCAGTCGCGGAGCTTCCGGCCCGCGTCGTACGGCGGGAACAGGCGTACGGCGAGGACAGGCGGACGGCGAGCCGGCCGGTGACCGCCGCTGTCGCGCTCGCGCACCCCACCAGCGCGGAGACGAGCACCGGCCGGCGCCCCCGCGCAGGCCCGCAGCCCCCCTCGGCATCGCACCGGCCCGCCCGCCGGGCACCACCCGAGCCGCACCCGGACCGACTGCGCGGTGAGGGCGCCGGGCCGCACCGGGCCCCCGGAAGGCAAGATGGGGGGCATGCGACTGCGAATCTTCACCGAGCCCCAGCAGGGGGCCGACTACGACACGCTGCTGAAGGTCGCGAAGGCCACCGAGGACCTCGGCTTCGACGCGTTCTACCGTTCCGACCACTACCTGGCCATGGGCGACTCCGACGGTCTGCCCGGCCCCACCGACGCCTGGATCACGCTGGCGGGGCTGGCCCGCGAGACCAGCCGCATCCGGCTGGGCACCCTCATGACGGCCGCCACCTTCCGGCTGCCGGGCACCCTGGCGATCCAGGTCGCGCAGGTGGACGCCATGTCGGGCGGGCGTGTCGACTTCGGGCTGGGCTCCGGCTGGTACGAGGACGAGCACACCGCCTACGGCATCCCCTTCCCGAAGGAGAAGTTCGGGCGGCTGGAGGAGCAGCTGGCGATCATCACCGGGCTGTGGGAGACGCCCTCGGGCGAGAAGTTCGACTACGAGGGCACCTACTACCAGCTCAAGGACTCCCCGGCGCTGCCCAAGCCGTACCAGGAGCGCATCCCGGTGCTGATCGGCGGCTTCGGTGCCAAGCGCACCCCCCGGCTGGCCGCCCGGTACGCGGACGAGTTCAACGTGCCGTTCGGTTCGCTGGAGGACAGCAAGCGGCAGTTCGACCGGGTCCGTGACGCCGCCGCGGAGCGGGGCCGGGACGCGGACGAGCTGGTGTACTCCAACGCGCTGGTGGTGTGCGTCGGCAAGGACGACGCCGAGGTGGCCCGCCGTGCCGCCGCCATCGGGCGGGAGGTGGACGAGCTCAAGGAGAACGGTCTGGCCGGCTCCCCCGAGGAGGTCGTCGACAAGATCGGCCGGTACGGCGAGCTGGGCAGCTCCCGCATCTACCTCCAGATCCTGGACCTGAGCGACCTGGACCACCTGGCGCTGATCGCCGACCAGGTGCAGGCCAAGCTGGCGTGACACCGCGTCCGTCCGGGCCCGGGCAGGACCGGGCCGCCGCCTCCTCGGCCGGGGGCGGCGGCCCGGTTCCGCTCGCCGCGGCGCTCGGGGCCGGTCCGGTCCTGCTCGACGGCGGACTGTCCAACCAGCTGGAGGCCCAGGGCCACGACCTGGCCGACGAGCTGTGGTCGGCCAGGCTGCTGGCCGAGGCACCCGGGGAGATCGAGCGGGCGCACGCCGCGTATCTGGCGGCGGGGGCACGCGTGCTGATCACCGCCAGCTATCAGGCGTCCTTCGAGGGGTTCACCCGGCGCGGGCTGCCGCCCGGCCGGGCCCGGGAGCTGTTCGGCCGCAGCGTACGGCTGGCCCGCCGGGCGGCGTCCCGTGCGGCCGGGCCGGTGTGGGTGGCCGCGTCCGTCGGCCCGTACGGCGCGGTCCTGGCGGACGGCAGCGAGTACCGGGGCCGGTACGGGCTGGACGTGGCGGAGCTGGCCGCCTTCCACCGGCCGCGGATCGAGGCACTGGCCGAGGCCGGGCCCGATGTGCTCGCGCTGGAGACGGTGCCCGACGTGGTGGAGGCCGAGGCGCTGCTGCGGGCGGCGGACGGCTGCGGGGTGCCGGTGTGGCTGAGCTACACGGTCGCGGGTGGCCGCACCCGGGCCGGGCAGCCGCTGGCGGAGGCGTTCGCCGTGGCGGCACACGATCCGCAGGTCATCGCGGTCGGCGTCAACTGCTGCGAGGCCGGCGAGGTGGAGGCGGCACTGGAGGCGGCGGCGCACGCCTGTCCGGGCCTGCCGCTGGTGGCGTACCCGAACAGCGGTGAGGGCTGGGACGCCGAGCGGGCCGCCTGGACGGGGGCGCCGTCGTTCTCGGCGTCGGCGGCCCGTGGCTGGGTGGCGCGCGGCGCACGCCTGGTCGGCGGCTGCTGCCGGGTGGGTCCCGACGGGATCGCCGCGCTGGATGCCGCGCTGCGCCGGGCGGCGGGGCCGGGCCCGGCTGACGTCTGACGGCCGTGTCCGGATCCTCGCGGGTGCGGGGGTGCTCCGCGAGGATGAGCGCATGGGATTCCATGTCGACTCCGAGACCGGGCGGCTGCGCCGCGTCATCGTGCACCGGCCGGGCCTAGAGATGAAGAGGCTCACCCCCACCAACAAGGACGACCTCCTCTTCGACGACGTGCTGTGGGTCCGGCGCGCCCGCCAGGAGCACGACGCGTTCGCCGGCGCGCTGCGCTCCTTCGGGGTCGAGGTGCTGCTGTTCGCCGACCTGCTGGCGGAGGCGCTGGAGGTGCCCGCGGCCCGCGCGCTGGTCCTGGACCGGGTCTTCGACGAGCGCGAGTACGGGCCGCTGGCCACCGGTCATCTGCGGGACTCCTTCGACCGGATGCCGACCGCCGAGCTGACCGAGGCGCTGATCGGCGGTATGACCAAGCGGGAGTATCTGGAGCGCTGCGCGGAGCCGGCCTCGGTGCGGTTCCACGTGATGGAGGCGGACGATTTCCTGCTGGCCCCGCTGCCGAACCACCTGTTCACCCGCGACACCTCCGCCTGGGTCTACGACGGGGTGTGCATCAACGCGATGCGGTGGCCGGCGCGGCAGCGCGAGACCGTCCATTTCGAGGCCGTCTACCGGCACCATCCGCTGTTCGCGGCCGAGGCGGCGTCCGGGGGTTTCCACACCTGGGCCGGGGGCGCGTCGGGTTCGCCGTCCACGATCGAGGGCGGGGACGTGCTGGTGCTGGGCAACGGCGCGGTGCTGGTGGGGATGAGCGAGCGGACGACGCCGCAGGCGGTCGAGAAGCTGGCCCGGGGGCTGTTCGCGCGGGGCTCGGCGCGCACGATCGTGGCGCTGGACATGCCCAAGCGGCGGGCGTTCATGCACCTGGACACGGTGATGACGATGGTCGACGGGGAGACGTTCACCCAGTACGAGGGGCTGGGGATGCTCCGCTCGTACACCATCGAGCCGGGCCCGGACGGGGCCGGCGGGCCGGAGCTGAAGGTGTCCGACCATCCGCCGGAGCACATGCACCGGGCCATCGCCGCCGCGCTGGGCCTGGACCGGATCCGGGTGCTGACGCCCACCCAGGACGTGCGGGCCGCGGAGCGCGAGCAGTGGGACGACGGGTGCAACGTGCTGGCGGTGCGGCCGGGCGTGGTGGTGGCCTACGAGCGGAACATGACCACCAACACCCATCTGCGCAGGGAGGGTATCGAGGTGGTGGAGATCCCCGGCAGCGAACTGGGGCGGGGCCGCGGCGGGCCGCGGTGCATGAGCTGCCCGGTGGAACGTGACCCGGTGGGGTGAGCCCGGCCTGCGGGCGGGCCGGGGCCGGGCAGATGCCGCCCCGGGGCAACTCGCATAGAGATTCGTGGGACTGTATACAATTGCGGGCGACAGCGAAGGCAGCGCGAGCAAGGAGCACCATGGGAGCAGACCTTTCAGGCCGCCACTTCCTCAAGGAGCTGGACCTCACCCCCGAGGAGTTCCGCGGCCTCCTCTCGCTCGCGGCCGAACTGAAGGAGCAGAAGCGGACCGGCACCGAGAGCGACCACCAGCGGTTGCGCGGCCGGAACATCGCCCTCGTCTTCGAGAAGGCCTCCACCCGGACGCGCTGCTCGTTCGAGGTGGCCGCCGCCGACCAGGGCGCCCGCACCACCTACCTCGACCCGTCCGGCTCGCACCTGGGCAGCAAGGAGTCCGTCAAGGACACCGCCCGCGTGCTGGGCCGGATGTACGACGCGATCCAGTACCGGGGCAGCGGCCAGCAGATCGTCGAAGAGCTGGCCGCGCACGCCGGGGTGCCCGTCTACAACGGGCTGACCGACGAGTGGCACCCCACCCAGATGCTGGCGGACGTGCTCACGATGACCGAGCACGCGCCGCGGGGCCGCGCCCTGGAGGAGCTGTCGTACGCCTACCTGGGCGACGCCCGCAACAACATGGGCAACTCCTACCTGGTGACGGGCGCGCTGCTGGGCATGGACGTCCGGATCGTGGCGCCGCGCTCGCTGTGGCCCGAGGAGCCGGTGATCGCACAGGCCCGCGAGCTGGCGGAGGGCACCGGGGCACGGATCACCCTTACGGAACAGATCGAGGAAGGCGTGCGCGGCGCGGACTTCCTCGCCACCGATGTGTGGGTCTCCATGGGGGAGCCGCAGGAGGTGTGGGACGAGCGGATCGCGCTGCTGCGGCCGTACGCGGTGACGATGGACGTGCTGCGCGCCACCGGCAACCCGGACGTACGGTTCCTGCACTGCCTGCCCGCCTTCCACGACCTGGGCACGGCGGTGGCCCGGCAGATCCACGAGCGGCACGGGTTGACCTCGCTGGAGGTCACCGACGAGGTCTTCGAGTCGGAGCACTCGGTCGTCTTCGACGAGGCGGAGAACCGGATGCACACCATCAAGGCGGTGCTGGTCGCCACCCTCGGCTGAGGTGACGGAGCCCGTCGGCAGGGGCGGGCGTGTGCGCATCACCGACCGGGGTCGCCCGGCCGGTGTGTCCGTGGTCAGCCGGCCGGGCGTGTGTGCATAGTCATACGCATAAACGAGGGACCATGCATAAACGGCCGTTACGATGGAGTAAGCCTCGAAGGGTCCGGGCCACCGCCCGGACCCTTCCTTGTGGGCGTTCGCGCCCACCCGTGCACGACCCCCGCACTGTTACGGAAGTCCCCCCATGCCCCGCACCGGCCTGCGCCTCAAGTCCCCCGAACAGCTGGTCGCCGAATCCGGCGCCGATCTGGAGGGACACGGCCTCAAGCGCACCATCGGCCCGTTCCAGCTCGTGTGCTTCGGCATCGGCGCGATCGTCGGCACCGGCATCTTCGTCGGGCTGTCCGACACCGTGGCCGAGGCCGGCCCCGCGGTGATCGTCTCCTTCTTCCTGGCGGCCCTGACCTGCGTGTTCACCGCCTTCTCCTTCGCCGAGCTGGGCGGCGCCATCCCCGTCTCCGGCAGCTCGTACTCCTACACCTACGCCTCGCTCGGGGAGCGCGCCGCCTTCCTCGTGGGCTGGTGCCTGCTGCTGGAGTACGGCGTCTCCGTCTCGGCCGTGGCCATCGGCTGGGGGCAGTACCTCAACGAACTGCTGGAGAACACCGTCGGCTGGCGCATACCCTCCGCCCTGGCCGACGCACCGGGGCACGGCGGCATCGTCAACGTACCCGCGGTGATCGTGATGCTGCTCGCCGCCGTCCTGCTGGTGCGGGGCATCCGGGAGAGCGCACGGGCCACGGCGGCGATGGCCGTCATCAAGGTCGGCATCCTGGTGCTGTTCTGCGCCATCGCCTTCACCGCCTTCAAGGCCGGCAACCTGATGCCCTTCGCCCCCGCGGGCATCGGCGGCATCGGCGCCGGCGCCTCGCTGGCGTTCTTCTCCTTCATCGGATTCGACGCCATCTCCACGGCCGGCGAGGAGGTCAAGAACCCCCGCCGCAACATCCCCCTCGCCATCCTGGTGACGATCGGCTGCGTGGCCCTGCTGTACTGCCTGGTGTCCGTCGCGGCACTCGGCGCGATGCCGTGGGAGCAGGTCGGCGGCAAGCCCGCCGCGCTCTCGCTCATCGTCAACCACGCCACCGGCTCGACCTTCGGCTCCACCGTCATCGCGCTGGGCGCGGTGGTCGCCATCGCCTCGGTGGTACTGGCCGTGATGTACGGGCAGACCCGCATCCTGATGTCGATGTCCCGCGACGGGCTGATGCCCAAGGTCTTCGAGCGCATCTCGCCCAAGACCTCCACCCCCGTGGCCAACACCTGGATCGTCGCCGTCGTCTTCGCGGTGCCCGCCGCCGTCGTCCCGCTGGACGTGGTGCTGGACATGACCGTGATCGGCACCTTGGCGATCATGGCGGTGGTGAACATCTGCGTCCTCGCCCTGCGCCGCTCCCACCCCGGCCTCCAGCGCCGCTTCCGGGTGCCGTTCTACCCGGTGGCGCCGCTGCTGGGCGTCGCCTTCAGCCTCTACCTGATGTACGGGCTGCCGCTGCTCACCTGGATCCAGTTCGCCGTCTTCGTCGCGATCGGCCTGGTGCTCTACTCCTGCTACGGGCGGCGCCGCTCCCGGCTGGGGAACGCACGGCCCGCCGACCGGAGCGGGGAGACGGAGCAGGGCTCCGAGGCGGGGGCGCCCCCGTCCGCGGTGACGGCCCCGCGCCCCTGACCCGGGCGGGCGCCGCGCCCGGCGGGACGGGCGCGGCCCGCGCCTTCCCTCCCGCAGCGCCACGGAAGTGCCCTCATCTGGCGCGTTTGCGTCCTCTGCGGGCGATCTCCTCCTCGCTCAGCCGCCGCAGCAGCTCCACACGGGCCGCGAACTCCGGGTCCTGCTCCTCTTCGTCCTCGTCGTCCTCCACCAGACCGCCCTCGGCCCGCAGCCGCTGGTCCTGGACCATCACCGGCTCGTCCGGGTCGTAGTCACTGGGCCGGGGCCCCTCCGGACCGTCGGGGCCGATCCGGACGAACCGCTCGACGCGGACGAGCCGCAGATGGCGTCCGGCGAAGCTCAGTTCGACGCCGCGCTCGGCGTCGAGCCGGTCGGCTGCCTCCTTGTAGACGGCGCGGGTCTCCTCGTCCAGCCCCTGCATGGCGGGCGCGAGCACCCGCAGCAGCATCGTGAGCGCGTCGCGGGCCTCCTGCGGGGTGCCGCTGTCACCCGTCTCCGAGCGCCAGGCGCCGCCCTCCTGCTCCGCGAAGAGGAACGCGGGTGGCAGCAGCACCCCGCCCGGATGCGTCACGGCGGCTCTGCGCGCGTCCGCGCGGACCTGCGGCGGGTCGCCCTCGCGGTGCGCGAGGGCGAGCAGTTCCGCCTTGAGGACACCCTCGGAAGGGCCGGTGGGGATGACGGTGTCGAGGACGAAACCCTCCGTACGGTCGGGCAGCCGGCCGCCGGCCCCCGGTTCGGCCGGGTCCGGGTCGGAGGGGCGCGGCGGCTCGGGGCCGTCACGCCCGGCACGGATGACGTTCTCGGCGCGCACCACGCGGTACCGGTCGCCCAGGACGGTCAGCTCGTCCAGCGGCTCCCAGTCGAGGCGCTCGGCCGCCGCCCGGCAGGCCGCGCAGGTCTCCGCCTCGCCCGCCTCCTCGGCCTCGTGGGCGCGGCGGCGGAAGTGGGAGGCCAGCGAGTCCCGCGCGGTCTGCGGGGTGGGCGCGCCGAAGGACGGCAGCAGCTGCCAGCCGCCCTCCTGCCGTTCCCGGGCGACACCGAAGACGGGCCGGAAGCCCATCAGCACCGGGTACCGCTCGCGTGCCCGCCACGCCTCCTCGTCCGCCATCGCCGCCACGGGCTCCACGACGGGTGCCACCCGGATCGTCCGGTAGGCCGGCACCTCGTCACTGTCGGCATCGCTGTCCCGCTCACCATGCATGCGGCAAGTATGCGCGCGACTACCGTACGTACGGGGCGAGTTGGCCGCACTCCCCCGCCCCGCGAAAACCGGTCATGCGTCCGGACACCCCCACCCGGGTGAGCAAGGGGCACACGGCTGCCGATTCCCCCACTTTTCACACGAACCGGCCACTGCTGGAGCACGTCCTGAGGACCAACAGAGCTGTCACATCATGATGCGAGCCGACAGCCAAGGGCAGGGACGACCGCTTCTCACAGTTTGCCGAGCGTCACTCCGCGCCAGGTCCAACCGGCCTGGAGAACGGTGTTCCGAAGAGGTTCCTTCAGCTCCCCGCTGTCGAACCGAAAGTCCTCCGTGACTTCGAGGCCGCCACCGTCCTCCTTCCGCCCGATCGTCCACCGGAAGGACTTCTGATTGACCGGCCCGCGCCCGTACTCCTTCGACACCGGGACACCTTCGACCCACTGGATCTTCCATTGCTCCTCGAGCGCGCGCACCTCGTTGTCAGCGGGAACGAGGCGCATACGGATCCGGATGCGGCGGCTCAGCCGAGTGCGGGCGAAGAACGACTGCCAGGCTGGCTCCGTCAGCCGCCATTCCGCCACCAGGTGCGCGCCCTCCCCGGCGCCGTAGCGCACCACGTAGGGAACCTCAGGCCCGTTGAGGCCGAGCAGCATGATCTTCAATTCCTCAGCAGACCGCAGCGGAACATCACTGCTGGGGCGTTTCGTGCCGTTCAGTTTGTCGAAGAAGCCCATAACCAACCTATTGGGTGTCATTGCTGTACGAACGGTCGTGTTCATTTTGGCGACAGCGCATCACGAGGCGGCTCCGGTGTCCGGGCGCACGCTGCGTACGAGGGACTGGAAACCCTCCACAACGGAGGGGTACTGGACTGCGGTCGCGGTGAGCGTGAGCTGGAGCACCGCTCGCCCGTTCGAGTCGCCGTCCAGCATGGCCAGATACACCTGCGACTGGACAAGATCACGCCGACCGCCGCCGACGACAGCCGAGAAGCAAATCGTCTGCGCTAGACCAGGCACATCGCATGACCCGACTTCTTTGCGGTCGACCACTTTCACTGACTCGGCCACGGCGCGAATGCGTTGTACCGATGCAACGGCAATCTCGGCCAGCGAGGCATCGTCTGGATGATACTCACCGCTGATGGAAATATTTGCAGTGAACCCGGCATCAGACTGCGCATGGACTGCGACGAAAGCCACGTCCGAAACGCCCACGCTGTCCGGGGGCGCCGTCCCCCAGCCGTCAGGCAGTTGGAATGTGATGGGTACCGGAAGACTCGTGGGCATTTCGTGGAGTCCCTTCTCGAGCGTCAGAGCAGGCCTGTGATGGTCTTCTTCAATGATCCGGCCATGTCTCCCACCGCATCGGCTGCATCGTTCGCGGTGTCGGCCACCTTGCCTGGATCGATGACGATTTCCGCACCCACCTTGCCTCCAACAATCGGTGATGCACCCAGGTCAGCCCCTATATGGAACTTGCCGTCGTCATTCTTCTCCCCGAATGTGAGGTCCGCTTCCACGCCCGGGCCGGCCCACGCCTCTCCCGTCGCACCGATGCTTATCCCGCCAGCTTCGGCACCTCCAGCCGCGCTGACCTTACCCCCGGCAAACGCTTTTCCACCGGCGCTGAATCCGTCAGCCCCCAGGCTGACGTTGGCACCGGCCTCCCCGCCCGTGAAGCCGGTGCCCCGACCATATATGCCTGCGAAATCGGACTCGAAGCGTCCCTCGGTGAATGCTCTGAGACCACCGGACACTTCAGCGGTTCCGTCGATTCCCGCCTCAGTGATCCCGCCACTCGCTGACGCTCGGACGCCTCCGTTGGCATCGGCAATTCCGGACAGTTTCATTTCTCCCCGGGTGAGCGAGCCTTGCGCCGTCACATGGAAAAGGTCGGCATACGCCTTGGCCATGCCTTGCCTACCGTAGCCGGGTCCGGACAGTGTGACGTCGGCGCCAGGGCCTGTGGCGTCGAAAGAACCCTTGGAGACCCATCCGTCGATCTTTGTGCGGGTCGGGCGCGCTGAACCCGCCGTTTCCAGGTCACTCTCAGCGTGCGCATTGAAACCGCCGATGCCGTCACCGTCTGTCGATAGGTCACTCACAGCGCGGACGAGCGCCCGCTTCACCTTCTGGTCAGCTTCGTCCACAGCTTTGACAGCCTTAGCGATCTTGTCGGTCCACGCCTGCGCTGCCTCCACACAGGCTGCGGAGTGACCGGGATCGTTACCGGCGGTTCGTTTCTTGTCAGACCCCACATAGGTGGCGACGCCCGAGCTGTCGACCTCGTAGCCCCTGTCCTCGGCGTCGGTAACAAGATCCCGCACGACCTCCCGCAACCGCGTCAGCTCAACGTGAGCCTGGCGCAGGAGGCTGGCGACTGCCAGTGCCTCTGTCTCAGCTGCGGCGAACTCGAAAGCTGTGGATCGGGCATTCATCTGGTGGGCACTGAAAGATTCCCCTTGCCAATTACCGTTGGCCAGGGCACGCGGAACATGCTTTACGTAAGCGCCCATCAATTCACCGAAGCGCTCCCCCATGTGTTGCCATGCCTTGGCCAAATCCACCAACTGGGAAAGGTCGGCGCTCATCACGTCCTGGTAGCCCAGCGGCATGATTCTCCCCCCCCCCAACCGCACTTACAGGTGGTCGAGCCCACTGGGCAGGGGCCGTCGCCCCTCATCCGACAAGCTGCTCTCCGGCGCGGCAGCGATTTCCCGTCCTTGGGCGATATCACGTTCCTGGAGGAGATTCTTCGTGCCCCTCAACGCCTGCAGCTCCCCCTGCAGCCTGGACACCAGGCGTAGCACTTGAGCCTCCCAGACTGATAGCGCTTCTGACATCGCTTTCGCTGTGGCCCAGTCGGAAAGCCCTTGCAGGCCGGTATCCGGCTGGAGAGCCGTCACTCCCGGAGCCTGCGGCCCAAGGAACGACGGAGCCACTTTGCCGCCGCCCTCCCCCATACGTCCGGCAGCCTGCGTATCGGGCAGCAATTGCTCTGTCAGGAACTTCACCGCCCGTTTCTTGTCGCTCCGCGAGCTCGCAAGCGTCTCCGGTCCTTTCTGGCCTCTATGGCCGCCTGCTCCGTCCAACTGCACACGCTGCTGCACAGCATCGTCGGAAATCAGAACAATCCCCGCCCTCGCTTGGCCCTTCAAAGTCCGCGCCACGACCGGCACCCGGAAGATACTTCGGTTCATAATACAAGTTGCCCAGCGCGACAAGTCAACCACTTACCGTTCCCGACCAGCGTCTTCTTCCGGGTGACGAAGGGGCTGAACAGTCAGCGCAAGCTGCCGGTCGTTCTCCTCAGGCAAGGAGGCGTCCAGGGCGCCATTCCCGGATGATCTGGCGTCCGACCGTGGTCCTGAGGGAAACACCACCATCGACACTGGGAGCCGGGTCGCCCGACCTCTCCCGGGCCGGTGTACGGGAAAGGCGAGCTCACCGCCGGCACGTCCCCGCCCCGCACTAAGGCGGGCCGTTCGATGCGGTCGGCATGCGTCGGGGGCGTTGGGGGGAGGGAATCGGAGGCGAGACGCACGGCGAAGAGCGAGGCACCGGACACCGCGGAGGACATCATGCGCGTCGCACTGCTGCGGGCGGTCGGCATGGCGACGGCCGCCTACGGCATCGCCGTCACCGCCCGGCCCCGCCTGCTGGCCGCACCGTCCGGGCTCACCGACGAGCAGGGCCGCACCGGCGAGCACACCCTGATCTCACTGCGGCCCGTGGGCGTGCGTGACGCGGCCAGCGGGCTCGCCCTCGCGCTGGCGCCCGAAGGCCCCGCGCTGCGGACCGCCGCCCTGCTGCGGATCGCCGCCGACCTCTCGGACGCCGTGCTGCTCGGTGCGACGCTGCCGCGCCCGGCCCGCGCCAAGGCAGTGGCCGTCTCCGTGGGATGGGGTGCCCTCTCACTGGCCGCTCTGGGCACCCGGCCCGCCCCGGCCGCACGGAAGGGCCGCCGCTTCCCCCGTTAGGGTGCCGCACATGACAGTGACGGACATGCGGCAGGGGCAGTGCCCGGGGTGCGGATCGGGCGAGATCCACGACGTGGAACGCCACCCCCAGCAAGGCGGCAGCCTTCTGCTCAGGCTGCGGCACCGCATGACCCTGCAACGGTTCGCCACCCGGCTGCTGGTGTGCCTGGAGTGCGGGCGCTTCCAGGAGCACCTGGAGCTGGACGAGAAGGATCGGGGCGAGATCGCCAAGGGTTCGGTGCGCCGGCTGTCCTGAGACCAGGCGCCTGGGGGGCGGCTCCCCCGGATGCCCGTGCGCGCCGCTGCCGTTCGTACGCGCTCGCCGGGCGGCGCCGGACCGCCGCGTCTACCCTCGTGGCATGGGTGGCCGGCACCGTCAGATCCGTTCGGCGAGCGCCGACGACCTGCTCTCGCAGCTCGGCCGGCTCACCGCCCGGGTCCGGGAGGAGATCGAGGTCCAGCGGGCCCGAGTCGAGCTGGCCGAGGCCCTTCAGCGCGGCATGCTGCCCACCACCCTGCCGACCGCACCCGGGCTGCGCGTCGCCGCCCGGTACGCGCCGGCCCGCAGCGGCCTGGACATCGGCGGCGACTGGTACGACGGCTTCCGGCTCTCGGACGGCACCCTCGCCTTCTCCGTGGGCGACGTCCAGGGCCACGACGTGGAGGCCGCCGCCTACATGGGCCAGGTGCGGATCGTGCTGCGGGCGGTCGCCGCGATGGGGGCGGCCGACCCCGGCGAGATCCTGGGCACCGCCAACGAACTGCTGGCGGCCACCGACGACCCGCTCTTCGCCACCTGCCTCTTCCTCTGTTTCGATCCGCGGACCTGGAGCGTGCGCACCTCCCGCGCCGGCCACACCGGCGCCGTGTGGGCGCGCGAGGACGGGGAGTGCGGCGTCATCGAGCGCGGCCAGGAGGACATCGGCCTCCCGCTGGCCGTACTGCCGGGCGAGACCTACACCGTCACCCGGTACCGGTTCACCCAGCCCGGCGCGCTGGCACTGCTGACCGACGGGGTCGTCGAAGGGCCGCGGTTCCCCCTGGAGGAGGGCCTGGACGCGGTCGCCCAGGTGCTGTGCGACGGGGTGCACGAGGACCCCGACACGCTCGCCGACCGCGTCATGGAGGTCGCGGAGCGGACCGGGCACAGCGACGACGCCGCCGTCCTGGTGCTCAGCCACGACGGCCCGGAGGCGTGTCGGACGGCCGACGCGGCGCCCGGCGTTGTGTGATGAACGACGTGGCACGCACCCCTGTGACGGCCGACCGGCCCCCGGAACCCTCCCCGGACCCCGCCCCGGGGCCGGCCGGCGGCGGAAGCGGCATCACCGTCCGGCTCCTGGCCGGCTACGCGCTGCGCGTCGTACTGATCGCCCTCGGCTACTACGCGGGCGGGCTGGTCGGCCTGCTGCGGGAGGTGACGGTGGCCGGCGCGACCGTCACCCCCTTCTGGCCGCCGACCGGCGTCGCCGTCGCCTGTCTGCTCGCCTTCGGACTGCGGGTGTGGCCCGGCGTCGCACTCGGCGCCCTGCTGGTCGTCACCGGGATGGGCCCGCTGAGCTGGACGGCACTGGGACTCGTGGCGGGCAACACCCTCTCCCCCGTCCTCGCGTGCCTGCTGCTGCGCCGCGCCGGGTTCCGCGCGCAGGTGGACCGCCTCCGGGACGGGGTCAGCCTGGTCTTCCTGGGCGCCCTGCTGGGCATGCTCGTCAGCCCCACCGTCGGCACCTTCATGGTGGTGGCCGGCGGGGGCCTGTCCCCGGACGACTTCTGGCCCGTCTGGGCGGCCTGGTGGGCCGGCGACGCGGTCGGCGTCCTCGTGGTCACCCCGCTGCTGCTGGCCCTGCGACGGCCCGGCCGGCCCCGGGACGCCGCGCAGATCGCCGAGGCAGCCGCACTCGGCGCGGCGACGATCCTGCTGGCCCTCGTGGTCACCCGCTCCCCCGTCAGCCTGCTGTTCCTCGTCTACCCGCTGCTGGTGTGGGCGGCGCTGCGGTTCCAACTGGTGGGCGGCGCGGTCTGCACGGCCGTCCTGTCCCTGTGCGCGACCTGGGCGGCCACCGACCCCGCCGGGGTCTTCGCGCGGCAGAACCTGTTCGAGGGCATGATCACCCTCCAGGCCCTCAACGGCTCCGCCGCGCTGACCGCCCTGCTGCTGGCCGCGGTCACCGCGGAGAGACGCAGCACCCAGCGCCGGATCGCCGCCGCCTGCGAGGACCTGGCCGAAATGGTGGACGTGCTCGCCCCGCAGGGCCGCGGCCCCCGCTCCTTCCCGGCCGGCAGCCGTACGGGGCAGCGGCAGGGCTGAACGCCCCCGGCGGCCTGCGGGGGCCGCACCGCTGGTGCACGGGCCTTGGCGTACGGGCCTGGCGTGTGGGGCTGGCGTATGGGGCTTGGCGTGCGGCTCGGGTGTATGGGCACTGGCGTCGCACGGGGGCTGGTGTGCGGCGCTCGGCGCACGGACCCTGGCGTGCGACCCAGGTGTACGGCCCTGGCGCATAAAGCTCTGGCGCACGAGGGGCTGGCGTGCAGCGGCTCGTTAGGGTGCCGCCATGCTTGTGCACGGTGCTGGCCCGCTCTCCCTCCCCGAGCCGCAGGAATGGCGGCAGGCGCTGCTCACCCTGGGATGCCAGTTGGCCGCGGTGGGGCCCCGGCGGCACGAGGACTGGCTGGTGGACGCCGCGGCGGTGCTCCAGTTCCGCACCCGCGACCCGCGCGGCTGGCTGCCCGAAGCCCACACCAGGTGGCCCGAGCGCGGCCGGAGCTCCCCGTACTACCCGTTCGACCGGCTGGAGCCGCACCACCTCGACCACCATCTGGAGCTGCTGACCCACGAGGCGGCGGTGGAACTGACCGCACTGCACTGGACCGCCGCCCCCTTCGGCGGGCCCCGGCCGCCCGGCGAGTCCGGCCCCGTACGGCGGCGCAGGCTGTGGTCGGCGGCCCGCACCCTGCTGGCCCGGTTCGGCCCCGACGCGGAGTACGCCACCAACGCCGAGGACCTCAGCGGCGGCACCGATCCCCACTGGTACCGCGACGGCTTCTCCCTCTCCTGCTTCGCGGGGGTGGACGCACAGCGGGACGGCTACGTCTGCGACTTCGGCATCCTGGCGGTCTCGGACACGGAGATCGGCGCCTTCTGGAACTTCTTCATCGACTGACCCACGGCGGCGTACTCAGCCGGCCAGATGGCCGAGCAGTTCCGGGCCCGCCGGGTAGGGGCGTTCCTCCGGCAGCAGGGCACGGGCCTCCGCCAGGTCGCCTTCCTGGACCGCGACACGCACCCGGTGCGCGAGAGGGGTGACGTCCGCGATGGACACCGTCCACTCGTCGGCGTAGCGACGAGTGGCCTCCCCCGCCAGGCCCAGCTGGAGGGACCGGTGCTCCAGCGGGCGCAGGTGCAGATCCCGCTCCGGGTCCCACTGGACCCGGGCGGGTGACTCGCGCAGCCGGCGCCGCCAGGTGGCGTGGTCGGGGTGACGGGCCGCGTCGTAATGCGTCAGACAGGCATGCCGCAGCGCCCATTCGAAGCCCTCGCGGCTGATCTCGACGGCGAGCACCGTCTCCTGGTCCGGCTTGGTGCCCCAGCCGCAGCGGTACATCATCCACAGGAAGGACGGTTTGATCCAGGTCATGCGGTCCCGCTTCCATGCGGCGGGGAACCGCCCGTCCCGGGCCGCCGGCAGACCGAGCCGCGGCGCGTACGCCTGGTAGACGGTGACCGTGGTCGGGGTGTACAGGGCCCGTATCTCATGGGTGGGTCGCTTCGTCACGGCGCCCAGCGTCGCGTGACCGGGGCTGTGGCAGCCACCGAATATCCACCGGCGGGGCCGCCGGAGGCCGCCCGGCACCCGGGGCCCCGCCTCCGGACGGCGCGGCCTTGGTGACTCGCGCTCGGGCGGGGCGTGCGGGTGCCGGGCGTGCGGGTTACAGGATCTCCAGCGGCTGCTTGCGGGTCGGGGGCGGGAACGCCGCGTCGAGCGCGGCCAGGTCCTCGTCGGTCAGGGTGAGGTCGGCCGCCGCGCGGTTCTCCTCGACATGGGCGCGGGAGGCCGCCTTCGGGATGGCGATGACGTCCTCGTGGCGCAGCACCCACGCCAGTGCGACCTGTGCGGGCGTGGCACCGTGCGCGTCGGCGACCGCGCGCAGCGCCTCATGGCCGAGCAGCCGGCCCTGCTCCACCGGCGAGTAGGCCATCACGGGCACGGACAGTTCGCGGCAACGGGGCAGCAGGTCGTACTCCGGGCCGCGGCGGGTGAGGTTGTAGAGGATCTGGTCGGTGGCCGGGACCGCGCCCGCGGGGAGGTCGGCGAGGTCGTCGGCGTCCAGATTGCTCACCCCCCAGTGGCGGATGCTGCCCTCCCGTACCAGGTCCTCGAACGCCTCGACCGTCTCGGCCAGCGGCACGCCGCCCCGCCAGTGCAGCAGATACAGGTCGATGCGGTCGGTGCCCAGACGCCGCAGACTCGCACGGCACGCCTGGAGGGTGCCGCGCCGGTCGGCGTGCGACGGAAGGACCTTGCTGACGAGGAACACCTCGTCCCTGCGGCCCGCGACGGCCTCGCCCACCAGCTCCTCACTGGCGCCGCCGCCGTACATCTCGGCCGTGTCGATGAGTGTCATCCCCGCATCGATGCCGGTGCGGAGCGCGTCCAGCTCCTCGGCGCGCCGGGACGGGTCGTCCCCCATGTGCCAGGTGCCCTGCCCGAGGGCCGGGACCCGAGCACCGGAGGGAAGGGTCACTGTGCGCATCACGTGATCGTGGTCCTTTCCGTTGACGGCGGTGCTGAGGGGCCCCTCCATGATCGCCGCTCCACCGCCGCTCCGCCCGCCCGGGTGCAGGGCCGCCCGCCCGGGTGCGAGGCCCTTGCGGGGCCGCCCTCGCGGGGCCTCTCGCCGGGCCCGGCCGGTGTCACGATGCTGGTTGAGGTAGGCGAGAACGGCGCGGACGCGGCGGTTGGTGTCGCCGTCGTCGGAGATGCCGAGCTTGCCGAACAGGGAGGTGGTGTACTTGCTGATGGCGCTCTCGCTGAGGAAGAGACGGCGGCCGATGGCCTGGTTGGACAGCCCTTCGGCCATGAGGGCCAGCACGGAGTGCTCGCGGTCGGTGAGCCCCTCCAGTTCCCGGTTCGGCGCCGTACCGGCCAGGAGCTTGGCGATGACGGCCGGGTCCATGGCGGTCCCGCCGCCCGCGACGCGCTCCAGAGCGGAGAAGAACTGGTCGGCGTCGAAGACGCTCTCCTTGAGGAGGTAGCCGACACCGCCGGAGCCGTCGGCCAGCAACTCACGGGCGTAGAGCTGCTCGACGTGCTGGGAGAGGATGAGGACCGGAAGTCCGGGTGTCTCGGTGCGCGCCGCGAGAGCCGCCCGCAGTCCCTCGTCCGACTGGTTCGGCGGCATACGGACATCGATGACGGACACGTCCGGGCGCCAGGTCCGCAGTGCGTCGAGCGTCTCCGGCCCGGTCGCCGCGGTCGCGACCACCTGGTGCCCGTACGCCTCGATCAGGCGGACCATCCCGTCACGCAGCAGGTAGAGGTCCTCGGCTACAACGATTCGCATGGCACCGTCATCCTCACACGGGTCGGGCCGCCCGGCGGACTGGTGACCTCCAAGCTGCCGTCGAAGACCGCCAGTCGGCGACGCAGCCCGTGGAGCCCGCCACCGGACCGCTCGCCGGCGCCGCCCCGGCCGTCGTCCTCGACCTCGACGACGAGGCCGCCCCCGTCCCGGAAGAGGGAGACGTCGGCGCTGGTCGCGCGGGCGTGCTTGGCCGCGTTCGCCAGCAGTTCGGCAACGCCGAAATAGAGGGCGGACTCGATCGGCGGCTCCGCGTGCAACGGTGCGTCGGCGCGGACGGTCACCCGGAGGGGGACGTCCAGCGCGAGCGCCCGGACCGCGTCGACGAGACCGCGTTCGCTGAGCACCGGCGGCGCGATGCCGCGGACCAGTTCGCGCAGCTCCGCCAGCGAGGTGGCGGCTCCCGCCCGCGCGTCCCGCAACAGCGCCCTGGCCTGCTCGGGATGGGTCTCCATCAGTTTCTCCACCGTCGACAAGGACAGCCCGAGCGCGATCAGACGGGCCTGTGCCCCGTCGTGCAGGTCCCGTCCGATCCGGCGGATCTCCGCGGCCTGGGCGACAGTTGTGTCCGCCCGCTGGGCGGTCAGCTCCTCCACCCGGCCCGCCAGCCGCATCGCGGCGGAAGGGCCCAGGAAGCGGACAGCGACCGGTTCGACAGGCCGCCAGGCGTACGGAGCCGCGACGGCCGCCACGACGAGGCCGAGCACCCCGACGGACCACGCGGCGGGCCCCGACGAAACGAACGCGCAGGCCGCCGCGGCCACCGCGGCCGGCGGGACGGCGGCGGCCAAGCCCGCGGTGAACGGCACGACCAGCGTGAACCGCACGTCCCGCCAGACGGCGGGGTCGGCCCACCGGACCCGCCACTTCTGGTCCAGCACCGCGTCGCGGCGGGTGCGCTCGTAGCCGAAGCCGTTCCACCAGTACCCGGTGGACATCTGCGTCACCGGCCCGGCCTGCCGGTATCCGTCGGGGACGACGGTGGCCGTCCACCGTGCGACGAGCAGCCGGACGGCCCGGCACACCGGACGGGACAGGGCGAGCGTGCCCACGCAGACCAGCACCAGCGGCGCCGGCCAGGACCATGGATTGCTCGCACCCCACCGGATGCCCAGGGCCACGGCGGCGGCCCACACGCCCGGGACCAGCATGCTGACGAGCGCCACGGCGCACGCCCGCACGAACCCCACTCCGACGCGTACCGGCCACGCATCCGACTGCCTCATGTCCCGTCCCTCGCCTCCGTTCGGTGCTTCCACTGTGCACCGGCCGGGAGCCGCGTCCTGCCTGGTCGGCCGGAGAGTGGGTCCAGACCCACCGCACCGTGCGGCCAGACGCATACCCGGGCGGCCCGGCGCTTCGTAGCGTCAACCGGCATGGACACCCACACAGATCCCCAGGCCGAGACGGCTGCCCTGCACGACCCCCGCGCCCGGCGCGCCTTCGGCACGGTGCGGAGAAGCATCCAGAGCTACGGCGTCCTCAGCGTCGTCGCCCTGCTGACCGTCGCCCTCGCGGCAGGCGGCGGCCATACGGTGAACACCTTCATGTGGGTCCGGGCGGTCCTGCTGCCGCTGGTCGCCGTACTGGTCTTCCGGTTGGCCGGCTCCGCTTCCCGTGGCTCGCGGCGCGCCCTCGAACGTCTGAGGGCCCTCGCCGTCGTCATGCCGGTCGCGATCATCGGCGTCGATCTGATCCCGGGCGTCTGCCCGCCCTGGTACGCCGCGATGCAGACCGTCTGCATGCTGCCCGTCATCGTCGTCGCCGTCGTCACCCGCGGCTCCGCGCTGCGCGCCGCCGTTCCCGCCGCCGATCCCGGGCGACGGTGACGACTTCCGCCGGGCCACTGTGCCGCCGCGCGGGGGCTGCCGGCCGGACCCGCCGCTGTGTGGGGGCTGCCGGCCGGGCGCCGCTGTGCGGAGCTTGCCGGCCGGACGCCGTCGCGCGGGGGCTGCCGGCCGGCGCCCGCCGTGCGGAGTCTGCCCGCCGGACACCGCCGTGCGGGGGCTCCCAGCCGGGCGCCCGCCGTGCGGAGTCTGCCAGCCGGACACCGCCGTGCGGGGGCTCCCAGCCGGGCGCCCGCCGTGCGGAGCCTGCCAGCCGGACACCGCCGCGCGGGGGCTCCCAGCCGGGCGCCCGCCGTGCGGAGCCTGCCAGCCGGACACCGCCCTGCGGAGCCTGCCAGCCGGACACCGCCGCGCGGGGGCTCCCAGCCGGACACCGCCATGCGGAGGCTCCCAACCGAGCGCCGCTGTACGGAGCCTGCCGGCCGGGTGCCGCTGTGCGGAGCCTGCCGACCGGGTGCCGCTGTGTGGTGGCTCCCAGCCGGGCGCGCCGCCGTGTGGAGCCTGCCGGTCGGACGACCGAAGACCGGCGGCTGGCGACCGGTGGCCGGTGGGCAGGTGGCTGCCGGTCGGTGGCCGTGTCTGACGACCGGGAAAGGGCCCGCCCCTCCCCGGCCCCCCCGGGGGGGGTGGGGCTTCGGGTGGGGGACGGGCCCGGCGGCCCCGGGCTGCGGCAGCCGGGGCCGGTCGGGGCCGGCGCTGTGGAAGAGGTGTGCGCCGGCACCGTGCGGGGTGCTCCGGGAGCGCCGTGCGAGTGCTCCCGGAGCATCGTGGGCCCCGAGCGAGGGGCCGAGGCGTCAGGACGCTTCGCGTTCCGGTATCCGGGTGCCGTTGGCGAGGGCCGCGGGGTCGAGGCCGAGCGCCGCGGCTGCCGTGGCTCCCACGTCGGCGAGGCTGGCCGCGTCCGGCAGCAGTTCCACGCCCCGGGCGCCGGGCCGGTGGACGAGCACGGGTACGTATTCGCGGGTGTGGTAGGCGTGGCCGATCGTCGGGTCGTTGCCGTGGTCGCCGGTGACCACGAGCCGGTCGCCGGGCCGGTCCAGCAGGGCGACCAGCGCGGCGAGGCCGGCGTCGACCTGTTCGAGTATCCGGGCGTACCGTTCGGGGTCCTGCTGGTGGCCCGCCAGGTCGCTCTCCTGCACGTTGGCGACGACCAGTACGTCGCCGGGGGCGCGGACGGCCTCCAGGGTGTGGTCGAGCACATCCGCGGTGGGCACGGCGGGGCGGCGTACCGCGGCTTCGCAGGCGAGGATGTCGGCGGCCTTGCCGACGAGTGTCACCGGGATACCGGCCCGCGCCGCCACCTCGGGAAGCTGCCGGGTGTGGTCGAGCGGGGCGCCCAGGTGCTGCACCTGGAGGCCGCCGTTGCGGTAGAAGCCGCTGGCGGGGGTGTCGAGACCCACCGTGCCGGCGTCGCCGTCGCGGACGAAACCGGACAGCGGGCCGTCGGCGTGGCCGCCCACTGCGATGACGCGCGCGACGGGCGCCACGGCCCGCACGGTGCGGGCGACGGCGAGGATGCCGTCGAAGTCCACGTCGTCCAGCCGGGCCGAGGTGTTCCAGTTGATGCCGGGGTCGGCCTCCAGGTTGTCGTGCACCAGCACGCACTCGTCGACGAGGAGCAGCGGCCTGCCGTCGAGGAGGGCGACGTGGTGGCCGGCGGCGCGCAGGGCCGCGGTGACCTCGTCCAGGTGCTCGGCGAGGCGGGCGACCGTCACCCGGCTGAAGTCCGCGCCCATCATCGTCTGGTGGCCCGCGAAGGTGTCGGCGCCGGGGTAGCCGAGCGCGGCGCGGCCGGCGGCGACGGGCAGCCGGGTGCTGCGGGCGAGGTCGGCGTGCGGGTGGACGAGGCCCAGGCCCAGCGCGCCGAGGGCGGGCAGCCGGAGCGGGCGCCCGAACGTCTCGCGGGCGTGGTCGAGGACGTGGCCGCAGGTGTCGGCCGTGATGTCGCCGGGGCGCAGGGCCCCCGCGTCGGGCATGGCGCCGATGCCGAAGCCGTCGATGACGACGATGACGGTCCGGCCGCGGCCGGGTGCCGGGTCGCTGGTGGTCACAGTGCCCTCCCCCGCGCGTCGTAGAGGCCGGTCAGCCGGGGCTTCCCGGCGGAGAGGCCGGCGACCACCGCGACCGTGGAGCGGGTCACGAAGATCTGGGTGCGGAACGCGAGCAGCGCCGTGTCGCCGGCGCGGACGTCCGAGCCCGCCTCGGGGGCCTCCAGCAGGCGGTAGTAGTCGATGTTCTCGGCGGGTGCGCTCTGCACGGGCAGCCTCAGCCCGGTGCGGGGCAGCAGCGCGGTCTCGATGTGGGAACGCGCGTAGAAGCCACCGCCGAAGACCGCCGGCCGGCCGTCGGCGAGGGTGTGGGCGACCTCGGTGACGTATACGTACGCCGGCCGCTCCGGCTGGTCCGGATCGACGGCGTGCAGCGGCGTGGTGCCGGTCAGCGCGTGGCCCGGCTCGCCGTGGGTGGCGCCCAGCCGGGCGAGCAGCGGCAGGCTGGCGACGGAGGTGGCGCTGGGGGCGCTGAGCTTGAGGTCCTGGTGCCCGCGGGCGGCGAGCAGATCGCGGGCCTGGCGGGCCAGTTCGAAGTTGGGGGTGGCGGCGGGGGCGCCGGTCCCGGGTTCGCACAGGACGCAGGGGAAGGCGGTGACCCCGGCCAGGCGGATGCCGGGCAGCCGCTCGGCCTCCTCCGCGAACTTGTCGAGCACGGCGAGGGGGACGCCGCCCTCCTGGCCGGGGTAGACGGCGCCGGGTGCCCCTTCGAGGCGTACGAGGACGTCCTGGACGAAGCCGAGGCGCTGGGCCGCCTCGGAGACGGCACGGGCGTTGGCCAGGTCGTAGACGGTGACCGTCTCGGGCCGCCAGGCCAGCAGTTCGGGCAGGGAGCGGTGCGGGATCTGCACCAGGTGGCCGAGGTTGCCGGGGCGGGCGCCGGCCGCGTGCAGGATGCGGGCCTCGTCGGCGTCGATGGCGGCGAACCGGGGGATGCTGCGGGAAACCGCCTCGATCACCTCGGGGTTGCGGCCGAACTGCTTGGCGACGAACCACAGCGACAGGCCGAGCCGGTCGGCCTCGGCCGCCAGGAGGGCGGCGTTCCCGGCGACGGCGTCCAGGTCGATGACGTAGGTGTCGGGCGGGATCTCACCGCGCCGGTGCAGGTCGGCTGCCGCGTCGGCGAGCCCGGGGTTGCGGGCGAGCAGGCTGTCGAGGAACACGTCAGTCCTTCGTGGGGTCGGAGTGCGCCTCGTCGGCGGCGGGCGCTTCATCGGCGGCGGGCGCTTCGGAGGTGTCGTGCGGGTGGCCGGCGAGGGCGGCCAGGGAGCGGCGCAGGATGTCGAGGACGAGGTCGGCACCGGCCCGCATGGGGTTGATGCGGACGACCCAGTCGGCCAGCTCGGGTGCGTCGTCCAGGCTGGAGCTGGACATGCGGTAGAAGAGCGGCGCGATCTCGTAACGGGAGTTCGACCCCACCGGGTACGGTGCGGCCCCGAAGCGCGCGGCGACGGCGGGCAGCTCGCGGGCCACGGGCCGGTCGAGCTGGACGAGCAGGCACCGGTCCTGGGCGTTGGCCACCCGGACGTCGACGACTCCGGGTACCTCGCCGGCGGCCAGGCGTTCGGCGGCCTCGGCGCCGACGCGGGACTGGAGGGCCCACATCACCGGTACGTGGGTGAGCGCACGCAGCGCATCGAGCGCCTGGTGGCCCTGGACCTGGCCGCCGCCCGAGTAGTTGTCCTCATGCACGCGGGCGATCAGGTCCCGGGCGCCGACGACGACGCCGACGCCTTCGGGGCCGTGCAGTTTGAACAGCGAGAAGCAGGAGGCGTCGGCGCCCAGCTCCACGCCGCAGGCGGGGACGCGGAAGACGGCGTAGTTGTCGTCGACGATCGTGCGCACGCCTGCCGCACGGCAGGCGGCCAGCACCTCGCCCGGGTCGTAGGAGTCGGCGAGGCGCTGCCGGGTGTGCTGCACGTAGGCCCAGCGGAAGCGGCCGGTGGCCAGGGCGGCGCGCAGTTCTTCGGGGTCGTTGAAGTCGACCTCGACCGTCTCGACGCCGAGGCCGCGCAGGGTCACCGCGGTGGTGCGGTAGACGGGGGCGCGGTGGATGAGCAGCGGGTCGCCCGGGCCGACGGCGGCGCTCAGCGCGGCACGGATGGCTCCGGTCCCGGCGCCCTGGACGAGGGCGGCGCCCTCGGCGCCGAAGTACTCGGCGAGGACCGCCTCGACGCGCGCGGTCGTGTGCGGCCGTCCGGGGCCGGGCACCACTCCGGCATCCGCGGTGAACAGTTCAGGCCCGGTGAAGTGCGCTGCCGTGGCCTCCAGCAGCCGGAACTGCCGTGCCGCGGCGTCCTCCACCGGGACGGTGGGCAGGGGGTGGGTTTCCGGCAGCGCGGGGGGTGCTGGGGTGGCGGCGGTGGATGCGGCGGGTGGTGTCATCTCAGAACTCCTCCGGGCCGGCTCCGGTCAGGAACCGCAGCGGGTTGCGCCGGGTCATCAGGTCGATCAGGTCGTCGTCCACGCCCGCCGACCGGACGGCGGGGAGGAAGGAGCGGAACAGGTGGCCGTAGCCCTGTCCGCCCTCGGTGAGCAGATAGCCGTGGCGGGAGATGTCGCAGCTGAGCAGCACCCGGTCGGCATGTCCGGCCTCCAGCAGCGCCAGCAGCAGCCGCAGCCGCACCTCGTCGCTCTGGTAGCTCTCCTTGCCGACGGTGTCGAAGGCCACGTACGCGCCGGCCTCGGCGAGCCGGCGGTGCACGGCCGGTTCCGCGAGGAGGTCCTGGTGTCCGATGCAGAGCCGCTCGGGAGGCAGTCCCTCCGCGGTGAGCAGATCGAGCTGGGCGAGTCCGCCGTGGCCCAGCTGCGCGTGGGTGGCCACGGACAGTCCGGTGGCGAGCGCCGCGCGGGCGGCGGCCCGCAGGGAGCGGCTCTCCGGCTCGGTGGGGGTCTCGCCGTGGCTGCCGACCTCGCCCAGCACCCCGGGGCGGATTCCGGTGCCGTCCAGGCCCGCGTCGATCTCCTGGACGAGGGTGTCGGTGAGCTGCTCGACGCCGGCCCCGTCCAGGTCCGCCGCCGGGTGGAACGGCTCGTAGTACCACCCGGTGGCGGCGACGACGGCGACGCCGCTCTCCCGTGCGATCCGCGCGAGCGTGTCCGGGTCCCGTCCCATCCCCCGGCAGGTCAGTTCGATGACCAGGCCGAGGCCGAATTCCTCGCGCAGCGCGGCCAGTTCCCGGGTGACGGCCGGGCCGTGCCGCTGTGCGTCGAGGACCGCCGCCCCGTCGCCCTTGCGGTCCAGGTCGAGGACCAGGTGTTCGTGGGCGAGGGCGGGGCCGGGCACCGAGCGGGCGGGCAGCGGGCCGGTGACGGTCTGCAGCAGCCGCTCGGTGGGGTGCGGGGTGGTGCTCATGGTGCGGGCCTTCCGGGAGGGCGGCGCGGCCTCAGCCCTTGACGGGGGTGAACAGGTCGAGCCAGTAGAGGATGTTGAGCAGGACGCCACCGACGATCACCGCGGCGGGTGCGGCTGCCATCCGGACGACGGGGCGGCCCATCGCCTCGTTGAGCAGGTAGAGCCCGCCCACGATGAGGATGCCGAGCCCGGCGCCCATCGCGTTGGCCGCCATCAGCGAGCCGAACAGGATGGCCAGGTGGAGGCTGTCGGTGATGGCGTTGCGCAGGTGCTCGGAGGAGTCGCGGACGCTGGGCAGCTTGCCGAGGACCTTGCCGATGTAGGAGAGGGCCAGGACCTCCACGGCGAAGACGGCGGCGCCGACTATCACGGCCAGGACCGGGTTCGGCATCAGGTAGCCGATGGGGTACACGAGGGTGAACCCGGCGATGCCGTAGGCGCCGGACGCCAGGGCGGTCGTCGCGATCAGCGGGATGAAGCCGAAGACGCGGTAGAAGTCGACCTGGGCCGCCTCCGAGATGTGCCCCTTGGCGATCAGGAAGCTGGTGGCCTCACCGCCGCCGAATATGTGCATCTGCGCCAGCAGACAGACTCCGGCGCCCAGCAGCATGAACAGCGGCAGATGGCGGCGCAGACGGGCGGCGCTGGCGCTGAACAGCGAGGCCATCGGATCGTCCTCGGGCGCCTCGTCCTGGGTGGAGGCGGCGCTCTCGCCCCGGGCGGCTGCCTCGGCGCGGTCCGCCTTGCGCTGGGCGAGGTCCTTCCGGACGGCGAGGCCGATGAGCAGCAGGACGCCCACGGCCATGGCCAGCGCGCCGGCGAACATGTTGGGCCACAGCTTCATCGTCGCCACTACGAGGACGAGTTCGACGACGCCTGCCACCGCTCCCCACTTGCGCCCGAACTGCTTGGTGATGGCCAGCACCGGGAAGAGCGTGAAGAGGAAGAGGATCGGTGTGGACATCTGCTGCATGGCGGTCAGGAAGTCCACGGGCAGGTCGTGCGCGACCTCGTTGGCGCCGTTGAGGCCGTAGACGACGACGGCGCCCCAGGCGGCGCCCAGCAGCGGCGCCAGCCACTTCTTGGGCGACAGCAGGCCCAGGATGTCCGTGGGCAGGAAGACCAGCCACGGGTTGAGGACTCCGGAGGAGAGCGCCATGGGGGCGCCGAGTCCGAAGATGAAGCCGGCGGAGAGCCCGAAGGAGACCGCCGTGGTGGCCGAGCGGGTCGTCCGGCCCTGGATGAAGTCCAGCATGAACGGGCGCACGCCGTCGTTGAAGACGGCCAGGGCCTTGTGCGAGATGAACGCGGTCACCGCACACAGGACGATGACGGTCACCTGCTGCGGCCAGGACAGGTCGAGGCCCGTCCCTGCGGCAAGTTGGGTGCCGGAGGCGCTCACTGCGCTTGCGAGGTCACTCACGGGGTCGCTCCTTCACGCCCGGGATGTCCGTTCCGAACCCCGTCAGGCGCGCGCGGCGACGGCGCGGACGAGGAGGGGGACGACGGAGTCGATCTGGTCCATGGAGAAGCCGAAGACCTTCTTGCCTTCGGCGAGGAGGGCGGCGGCCTCGTCCTCGGTGGGGACGGAGCGGCCGAAGGTGTGGCAGGCGGACTGGCCCATGAGTCCGACGAGGACACCGAGGGAGGCGCCGGCGCCGGTGTGGCAGGTGCCGAAGTAGTAGTCGGCCTGGCCGGAGCGCAGCTTCATCGCGGCGTCCATGTCGCTGGAGACGGCGACGTCGATGCCGTCCAGCCCGAGGGCCTTGACGGCGTTGGCGACCTCGTTCTTGCCGACTCCGCCGGCGAGGATCTTCGTCATGGTGGGGTGCCTCTCATCTGTCGTGTGCGGCCGGGCGGGGTGACCCGGCCGGGTGGTCGTCGGGTGCGGCGGTGGGCCGCAGGGGGTGCGGCCGGCGGGCGGGGCCCGCGGCCGGTGCGGGGTCAGCCGTTGACGCGCTGGGCGAGGACGGCCAGGTGCATGGCCAGGAAGTTGATCTCGGATTCGGGCAGTGCGGCACCGAGTTCGGCCTCGGCGCGTGCGGCGACGCGGCGGGCCCGTTCGACGGCGGCGGGGTGGTCGGCGAGTTCGGCCGCGACCTGATCGTCGGTCAGGAACTTCTCGATGGGCTCGCCGTCGAGCAGCCGGGTGAGGGCCATCATCAGATGGCTCGTCAGCATGCCGGCCGTCTCCTCGGTGACGGTTGCGCCCTCGTCGGCGAGCGCGGCCAGCTCGGCCTCCACGAAGTCGGCCACCTCGGGCCGGACCTGGCCACCCTCGCGGAAGAGCTGGATGCGGAGCGCGAGCTGGTCGTCCACGGCATTCTCCTTCAACTTTCGCCCAGAACTCGGGATTCTGGATTCTCTTGCCGGACTGCGGCCCTGCGCGGCAGGGGCCGTGCACGGCTGAGGCCGCCCGTCCGGGGCCCACGCCCCGGCGGGTCTTCCGCCGGGGCCCGGGAGGTCCGGCGCCCCTGGCGGCTGCTTTGTGACGCTCCGTCGGCTTCCGGCGGTCCGCGAGGGGCGGACCGACCGGGGCCGGCGGGGCGGGTCAGTAGGAGGGCATACGGTCTCCCCGTATGACCTCGGACTGGAGGGCAGTGACCCGTCCGGGGTCGATGGCGTCCTTTATGGCGTGCAGCGCGGCGGCGCTCTCGGCCCGGCCGACGACCGCCGCGCTGGAGTTGCGCAGGGCCAAGTCACGCGTTATCTCGTCGCCGAGGGGCAGCACGTCCACGCCGTGCCCGATCCGGCCCTGCACCTCGTCGAGGCTCCAGACGGTGGCGTCGGCCTCGCGGTGGACGAGGAGATCGGGCAGCTGCATGTAGGAGCACTCGATCCACTCGACGTCGTCGCGTCCGCCGAAGGTCAGCTCGGCGAGCATCCGCTGGTCCTCCGAGGCGTGGTCCACGGCGACGCGCAGGCCGGGCTCCTCCAGCGAGCCGCCCTCGGCCACCAGCACACCGTGGGCTCCGACATAGGTGGCCGGGCCCAGGTCCACCACCAGGGCCAGCTCCTCGGGGTGCTCCTCGATCAGCCGGTCGGCGGCGTAGCGGGAGAGGACCACCAGATCGGCCTTGCCCTCCAGAAGGGCGGTGACCCGGCTTCCGGCGCCCCGCATGAAGGTGATGGCGAAGGGGGTGCCGGCCTCCTCGAACGCGGTGCGCAGCCCGGTGGCCAGGCCCTCGTAGCGACGGGAGTAAGGCAGGGGCATGGCGGCGAGCAGCGTGCCGAGGCCGGAGAGCCGCCACAGCACGGCTCGGTCGGATTTGACGAGGAAGGTGCCCAGATGACCGCGGGCGGCGGTCTCGATGGCGCCGGCCTCCTCCAGCAGGCGCAGCGCGGCCTGGACGGTGCCGTTTCCGCAGCCCAGCTCCTCGGCGAAGTCCCGCACGCGGGGCAGCCGCGTCTCCGGCTCGTACTCCAGCAGAAGGAGCGCGAGCTGGCGGGCCGCCAGGCCGTTGCGGGTCAGGAACCGCTCGTCGTAACCGTTCACGAAGAAACAGTAAACAGAATCCTGGATTCTTGACAAGACCCCTTCTCCCGGTCTTCAGGGGCCCGGACAGCAGGAAACTGCTAGAAAAGGGGCATGCGCGGACTTTTCCGGCGCCGATCGGCTCGGCGCGAGCACCCCCGCCGGGTGCCGCCCGCCTCCGCGCAGTCCTCCGGCCCCTCCTCCTCCGAACAGCGCTCCCCCGCACGCTCCCCGTCCGGGCCCTCCTCCGACCAGACCACCGACGAGCCCCCTGCTGAGCAGCCCGCTTCCGAGCAGCCCGCCGATCAGCACTCCTCCGGGCCGTCGGGCCCCGGGGCCTCCGGCTCCGGCTCCGAGCAGTCCGAGGGCTCCCCCGCGGCACCCTCCGGAGCGTCCGGCACCGCGGAGCGGACCGCCCCTCTGCGCGAGCCCTCCCGCTTCCCGTTCGGAGCCCGGAGCGTCGCCGGGGAGGTGTTCATCCTCCAGGTGGCGGTCATCGTGCTGCTGACCGTCGCGGTGGTGGTCGCCTTCGTGCTGCACGCCAGGTGGGACAGCGAGCAGCAGGCGCGCAACAAGTCCCTGGCGGTCGCCCAGACCTTCGCCCGGGCCCCTGGCGTCCTCGACGCGCTGGACAGCCGCGACCCCACCGCGGCGCTCCAGCCGCGCGCCCAGGCGGTCCGCAAGGCCGCCGACGTCAGCTATGTCGTGGTGTGGACACCGGAGGGGAAGCGGATCACCGCGCCGAAACGGCGGATGATCGGCCAGACCGTCGTGAAGCCCTTCAAGTTCATCGTGGAACGGGCCCGGGAGGGCCGCCCCACCACCCACACCATCGACGCGGTCACCGGCGGCGACACCGTCAACACGGCCGTGCCCGTCACCCGGCCGGACGGCTCCCTCGCCGGGCTGGTGTCCGCGGGGGTGACCGTCTCCCGGGTGAACCAGGGCGTCAAGGACCAGTTGCCCGTACTGCTCATGTCCGCCGCCGGCGCCCTCGTCCTGGCCTCCGTCAGTTCCGCGCTGGTCAGCAGACGGCTCCGCCGCCAGACGCACGGGCTCGGCCCCGTCCAGATGACCCGGATGTACGAGCACCACGACGCGGTGCTGCACTCCGTCCGCGAAGGGGTGCTCATCCTGGACGCCGAGGGCCGCCTGGTGCTGGCCAACAGCGAGGCCCGGCGGCTGCTGGAGCTGCCCCCCGAGGCGGAGGGCGAGCAGGTCGGACGGCTCGGCCTGGACGCGGGCATGGCCGAGCTGCTGACGTCCGGCCGCACCGCCTCCGACGAGGTCCACCTGGCGGGCGGCCGGCTGCTGGCCGTCAACGTCCGCGCCACCCGCGGCGAGGAGGGCCCGCCCGGACGGGTCGCCACACTGCGGGACACCACCGACCTGCGCGCGCTCGAGGGCCGCGCCGCGGTGAGCCGCGAGCGGCTGCGGCTGCTGTACGAGGCGGGGGTGCGGGTCGGTACGACACTGGACGTGGTCCGTACGGCCGAGGAACTGGCCGAGGTCGTCGTCCCCGGGTTCGCCGATTTCGCCACCGTGGAACTGCTGGACCCGGTGCCCCGCGGCGAGGAACCCTCCGGAGCGCGCACCGACATGCGCCGGGTGGCCATGAGCGGCATCCGCGAGGAGCCGCCGCTGTACCCGGTGGACACCGTCATCCGGACGGTCGCCACCTCCCCCGACGAGGCGGCACGGGAGACCGGCCACCCCGTACTGGTGCCGGACCTGCGGCAGGCGCACGACTGGCTCGCGGAGAACCCCGAGCGCGGCCGGGCGACCCTCGACTACGGCATCCGCTCCCTGATCAGCGTGCCCCTGCGCGCCCGCGGAGTCGTCCTGGGGTCCGTCGATTTCTGGCGCACCGAGGAGAGCGAACCCTACGCGGAGGACGATCTGGTCTTCGCCGAGGAACTGGCCGCCAGGGCAGCCGTCAGCGTCGACAACGCCCGCCGCTACACCAGGGAGAACGCCATGGCGGTCACCCTGCAGCGCAGTCTGCTGCCGCGCGGGCTGCCCGAGCAGGACGCGCTGGAGGTGGCCTCCCGCTATCTGCCCACCCGGGCCGGGGTCGGCGGTGACTGGTTCGACGTCATCCCGCTGCCCGGCGCACGGGTGGCCCTGGTGGTGGGGGACGTGGTGGGCCACGGGCTGCACGCCGCGGCCACCATGGGGCGCCTGCGCACAGCAGTGCTCAATTTCTCCTCCCTCGACCTGGCCCCCGAGGACCTGCTGGCCCACCTGGACGAACTGGTCGACAGGATCGACCAGGACCAGACGGCCGCCGGCAACGGTGAGGCCGTCACCGGCGCCACCTGCCTGTACGCGATCTACGACTCCGCCTCGGGCCGCTGCACCGTGGCCCGGGCCGGCCACCTGGGGCCCGCGGTCGTCAACCCGGACGGCACCGTCGACTTCCCCGAGGTCCCCGTGGGGCTCCCACTGGGGCTCGGCGGCGCCCCCTTCGAGACCGCGGAGCTGCAGCTGGCGGAGGGCAGCAGCCTGGTGCTGTACACCGACGGGCTGGTCGAGGACCGCGACCGCGACATCGACGACGGGCTCGCCCAGTTGCACGACGCGCTGGCCGACCACCCCGGGCGGCCCCCCGAGGAGACCTGCGGCGCGGTGCTGGACGCGCTGCTGCCCGCCGACCCGAGCGACGACGTGGCGCTGCTGGTGGCCCGCACCCGGGTGCTCCCGGCGGACCGGGTCGCCCAGTGGGACGTCCCCGCGGACTCCGGTGCGGTGGCCCCGCTGCGCGCCCAGGTGACCGGCAAACTGACCGAGTGGGGGCTGGAGGAGGTCGCCTTCACCACCGAGCTGATCCTCAGCGAACTGGTCACCAACGCCATCCGCTACGGCAGCGAACCCATCCGCGCCCGCCTGCTGTACGAACGTTCCCTCACCTGCGAGGTCTCCGACGGCAACAGCACCTCGCCGCATCTGCGCCGGGCCGCCGCCACCGAGGAGGGCGGGCGGGGCCTGTTCCTGGTGGCGCAGCTCGCCGAACGCTGGGGCACCCGCTACACCCCGCACGGCAAGGTCATGTGGACCGAACAGAGCCTCCATGGCGGCGGCACCCCGCAGGAGGAGGACGAGGAGAGCCTGCTCGACCAGTGGGGCGACGGGGACATGTGAGAGACCGCACGGCGGCGGACGGCCCGCCGGGCGCCCCCGGCGACAGCCGCACCGCACGGAACAGCACACCATGGGCCCCGGCCGTCGCTCCGGCGCCTCCGCCCGCCGAGCGACGCCCCCTGCACCGAGTGCCTACCTATGCGCCGAGCACGGGCCCGAGACGCCCGCAGGGGCACCCCGCCCGGTGATGGTGCGCAATTCAGTTCCGGCCCGTCCCGCCCCGCCCGCCGCACGGCCCGGAGAAGGCGCAGTGCCGCACAAATGCAGCGCACGTGCGGCACAGATGCCGCACAGGTGCAGCGCAGATGCCGCACGGTCGCGGCACCCCGGCCCAACGCGGCACCCACACGACGCAGGAGCGGCCGTCATGCGGCACGAACGAGGCACCGATGCGGCACGGAAGCGGCCTCCCCGCGGCACAAACGCGGCACCCATCCACCGCAGAAACAGCACCCACGCGGCGAAAACACGGCACCTACGCAGCACACAAAAAGCCCCCGCCCGGCACAAACACGGCACCCACCCAGCACACAAGAAGCCCCTGCAGCACGGATGTGGCACAGATGCGGCACCCATGCCGCAAAACCGCCGCAAAAACGCCGCACCCATGCGGCACCCTGCGGCACCCGCACCGCTCCCCTGCGGCAGCCCTGCGCCCCGCTCGGTGCGCCCGCGATGGGCGACACTTGGTGCATGGCCAGCAGCATCCCCGCATCCGAGCCGCAGTCCACCGCACCCGGACCGGGGCCGGCGCCGGAGGGGCCGGAGGAGCGGCAAGCCCGGGTGCCGACGCTGGGCAGTCTGCTGGCGGCCGGTGCCGGCGAGGCGCTGGAGCTGGTGTGCGCCCCGCGCGGCAGGGACGTTCCGGTGCGCGGGGTGGGCGTTTTCGACTCCGGTGAGACGTTCGCCGCACAGGGGCAGGTGCTGGTCGCGGCGGGCGTGGACGACTCCTCGGACGTCGCCCCCATGGTGCTGCGGTCCGCCGCCAGGGCCGGCGCGGTGGCCGTCGTCACCCGGCGGGGCGCGGGCGGACCGGGCCGGCGGCTGCTGGAGCTCGCCGAGGAGACAGGCACCGCACTGCTCACCAGGGCGCCGTGGATCGAGTGGACGGAACTGATCGGCATGCTGCGGGCCGCTCTGGCGCACCGGGGCGGGCCCGCGGGTCCGGAGGCGGCCACCGATGTGCCGCTGGGCGACCTGCCGGCGCTCGCCCGTGCCCTCGCCGAGCTGGTGGGCGGGGCGGTCACGATCGAGGACCCCGACTCCCGGGTGCTGGCCTACTCCCCCACAGAGAACGGCGCCGACCCGCTGCGCCGGCTCACCATCCTGGGCGGGCAGGTACCCCGCTGGCGGCTGGACGAGCTGGCGGCCAGCGGCTTCCTGCGCACCCTGTGGGCCAGCGACGACGTGGTGCACCGGCCCGCGGAGGAACGCTTCTCCGAGCGGCTGGCCATCGCGGTGCGGGCCGGTGAGGAGGTGCTGGGCTCCATCTGGGCGGCTGCCGACGGCCGTCCCCTGCCGCCGGATGCCCGGCAGGCGCTGCGCGAGGCGGCCCGTACCGCCGCCCCGCATCTGCTGCACCACCGGCTGCGGCACCAGACCGGTGCCACCCGGCGGCGGCAGGCGGTGCGGGCCCTGCTGGAGGGCGCCGGTGACGCGCGGTCGGCCGCCGCGACGCTCGGTCTCGCCCTGGGCACCCCCTGTGTCGTCCTGGCCGTCACCACCGACGCCGTCCACGGGGAGGGCACGGCGCACGACCGGGCACTGCGGCTGGCCTCCCTCCAGGTGAGCGCCCACCAGCCGCCCGGTTTCGCGCTGCGTACCGACGACCGGCTGGACGTGCTGCTGCCGCTGCCCGACGGACGCGAGGAGCGGTCCCACGGCCCCCGTCCGCCGGCGGACGCTACGGGCTCCGCGGTGGCCGAGGGGGCCGGGGAGAGCGGGACGGAGGGCACGGCCCCGCAGGCGCGGCGGCTCGCCCTCCAGCTGGCCGCCGCCGTACGGGAGGCGGGGGTCGGTCCGCTGGTGGCGATCGGCGCGGCACGGCCCGGGCTGACACGGGCGGGCGAGTCCCGCGAGGTCGCGCATCTGGTCCTCCAGGTGCTGCGGGATCGCCGGACGCGTGCCGCGCCGGAGGGCCGTACGGCCGCTCCTCCGCCGGACGGCCACCCCGCAGGGCCTCCGCCCAAGGGCGGGCCGGGGACCGTCCCGGCGCTGGAGGTCGCCGGCGAGAACGACGTGCGGGAGGCCCTGGACGCGCTGCGGGTCGTGCGGGCGGTGGCCGGGCTGACACCCCGGGTGGACGGCCCGGTGCGTGATCTGCTGGCGCACGACGCGGAGCACCGCAGTGATCTGGCGCCCACCCTCGCGGCCTATCTGAGCCGGTTCGGCGACGTGGCGAGCACCGCGCGGCAACTCGGCGTCCACCCCAACACGCTCCGCTACCGGCTGCGCCGGCTGCGCACCCGTTTCGGGCTGGACCTGGACGACCCCGATGTACGGCTGCTGGCGGAGCTGGGGCTGCGCGCGGCGGGCCTGTACCCGGCGCCGGGCGGCGGCCCCTCCCGTCCCGCGGAGCCTTTCTGAACGGCTCCGCACACCGTCGGTGGCCGACAGGAACGAGCGCGGCGAGGACGTTGTGCGTCCGCACCACGGGATGCCGCCCGCCATGGTGCGGGACGACAACACCGGGCGGCCGGCCCGCACGGTGTTGTGGGCGCGCACACCGCACAGGCCGCGACTTCGGACCGCCGGCCGCAGACACGGACCGCCACCACGACGCAGAGTGGACGGGATCTGCACGGGGTGCGCGCAGGTGACGGCACCGCACGGGAAGGGAGTCCGCGGATGGCACTGGACGCTGTGGCACGGAGACGGGAAGCGATCGCCGCAGCGGTCCGTGAGGGGCTGCTCGGCCCCGAGGCGCCGCTCGTGGCCCTGCTGGACGTCGAGGGCATCCGGCAGGCCGCCCGGGAGCTCCGGGACGCCTTCGCGGGCCCGGCGCCCGTGCTGCACACCTTCGCCGTGAAGGCGGCGTCGCTGGTGCCCGTGCTGGAGCTGCTGGACGCCGAGGGCGTCGGCTGCGAGGTGGCCAGCCCGGGCGAGCTGGAGCTGGCCAGGGCGGCGGGCGTGGCGGCCGACCGGATCGTCTTCGACTCCCCCGCCAAGACGGTCGCCGAGCTGCGGGACGCGCTGGCGAGCGGGATCGCCGTCAACGCGGACAATCCGCAGGAGCTGGCGCGGCTCGACGCGCTGGTCGCCGAGCGGCGCTCGGCCGGGCAGGACGCCGGGGCGCCCGTGGGCATGCGGATCAATCCGCAGGTGGGCACCGGTTCCATCGGCGCGATGAGCACCGCGACAGCGACCTCGAAGTTCGGGGTGGCGCTGCGCGACGAGGGCGCCGAGGAGTGGATCACCGACAGTTTCGCGGCCCGGCCCTGGCTGACGCGGCTGCACACCCACACGGGCTCGCAGGGCGTGCCGCTGGAGCTGATGGCCGAGTCGGTACGGGTCGTCCACGAGCTGGCCGAGCGGATCAACCAGCGGGCCGGGCGGCAGCAGATCGACACCATCGACATCGGCGGCGGCCTGCCGGTGAACTTCGCCGGCGACGAGACCGAGCCGTCGTTCGCCGCCTACGCCGACCTGCTGCGACGGTCGGTGCCGGGACTCTTCGACGGGCGCTATACGATCGTCACCGAGTTCGGCAGGTCCCTGCTCGCCAAGCAGGGCTTCGTCGCCGCTCTGGTGGAGTACACCAAGAGCGCGGGCGGTCGCCGGATCGCCGTCACCCACGCCGGTGCCCATGTGGCCACCCGTACCGCGTTCGCGCCCGAGGCGTGGCCGCTGCGGGTCGGCGCCTTCGACGCGGAGGGCGCGCCCAAGCGGACGCCGGAAGTGGTGCAGGATGTAGCGGGGCCGTGTTGCTTCGCCGGGGACCTGGTGGCGCGCGAGAGGGCACTGCCCGAACTGGAGCCGGGAGACGTGGTGGCACTGTGGGACACAGGCGCCTACTACTTCTCCACGCCGTTCCAGTACAACAGCCTGCCCCGTCCGGCCGTGCACGGTTTCGGACGGGACGCTGCCGGCCGCGTCCGCTTCTCGCTGGTGCGGCCGGCGCAGCGGATGGAGGAGCTGCTGGCGGACAGCGGCGCCGCACAGCGCGGTGCCCTGACCGGCACGGCCGGTGCGGCCGGCGGGCCGGGCCGCCCGGTCTCCTCCGCCGCGTCCTGACCTGTCGGGTGTCCGGCTCCCGGGTCCGCCCGGGTCCGCCGCCGGGTCGCCCCGGCTCCGAGCCGTTCGGGGCCGGTCAGCCGTCCTGAGCGTCTCAGGACGGCCGGTCACGGTTCGCCGTGCCCGGCACCCTGCCCTGTCCATCAGGCACACACTGGTGCGCCCCTGTGGCGTGCCAGGACTCCGGTGTGCCCCGATCCACGGAGACCCAGACGCATGGCGAACGCTGCCGACACCCGCGGAGGCGGGGTGACCACACAGTCCCCCGAGGGCCGCGCTCCCACACCCGGCGCACTGGTGCGCGAGGACGGCTACGCGTCGGGCCTGCGCAACCGCCAGGTCCAGATGATCGCCGTGGGCGGCGCGATCGGCACCGGGCTGTTCCTCGGCGCGGGTGAACGGCTGCACTCCGCAGGCCCCTCGCTGGTGATCGTCTTCGCGGTCACCGGCCTGTTCGCGTTCTTCATCGCGCGGGCCATGGGCGAGCTGGTGATGCACCGCCCGACCTCGGGCTCCTTCGTCTCCTACTCGCGGGAGCTGCTGGGCGGCGAGAAGGCCGCTTTCGTGGCGGGCTGGGTCTACTTCCTGCACTGGATATGCAGCGGCATCGCGGAGATCACCGCGGTCGCCGTCTATCTGCACTACTGGAGTGCGCTGCGGGCCATCCCCCAGTGGACGCTGGCGCTGTTCGCGCTGCTGGTGGTACTGGGCGCCAATCTGATCTCGGTGCGGTGGTTCGGCGAGTTCGAGTTCTGGTTCGCGCTGATCAAGGTCGCGGCGATCATCGCGTTCCTCGCCGTCGGCTGCTGGCTGCTGGCCAGCCGCCACCCCGTCCAGAACGGCGAGGCGGGCGGTCCGCAGATGATCACCGATCACGGCGGGATGCTGCCGCACGGCTTCCTCGCGGCGTTGATCATCGTCCAGGGTGTGGTGTTCTCCTACGCCGCCATCGAGATGGTCGGCATCACGGCGGGCGAGACGGAGAACCCCCGGAAGGTCATCCCCAAGGCCATCAACTCGGTCTCCTGGCGCATCGTCGTCTTCTACGTGGGCTCCGTGCTGCTGCTCGTCCTGCTGCTGCCGTGGACCGCCTACAGCGGCCGGGAGTCGCCGTTCGTGACGCTGATGAGCCACATCGGCGTCCCCGGCGCCGACCAGATCATGAACTTCGTGGTGCTGACGGCGGCGCTCTCCAGCTGCAACTCCGGCCTCTACTCCACCGGCCGGACCCTGCGTTCGATGGGCCTGGCCGGCTCCGCACCGCACTTCACGACCAAGATGAACCGCCGCCACGTCCCCTTCGGCGGCATCCTGCTCACGGCGTCGTTCTACCTGCTCGGCATCGTGCTGAACTACATCGTTCCCGAGCGCGCCTTCTCGATCGTGCTGAACTTCTCCGCGATCACCATGATCGGCACCTGGGCCATGATCATCCTGTGCCAGCTGGCGCTGCGCCGCCGGGTCCGCCAGGGCCGCGCCGAGGACGGCGGCTTCCATCTCCCCGGCGCCCCCTTCACCTCGTATCTGACGCTCGCCTTCCTCCTCCTGGTCGTCGTCCTGATGGCCTGCGACGGCGACATCGGCACCTGGTCGGTGGCCTGTATGCCGCTGATCGCCCTCGCCCTGTGGGGCGGCTGGTACGCCGTCCGCAAGCGGGTCACCGCGATGGCGACGGCCCGCGAGCAGGAGCAGGCACCGGACGCCGCCGACCCCGCGGGCGCCTGAGCCCGGCCCGCGGCCGGCTTCCCGGCCGCCGCGTCACGGTGCGGACGGGGACGAGCGGGGCGCGTGGCGCCCCGCTCCGGTGGTGACGAGTGAGACGTTCACTGTCCTCGTCCTGACTCCCCGCGGTGGCGCGCTCACCCGCGGCCGGGATCTCCGAGCCCGAACTCGCCCCCCTGGCCGGCCGGCACCTCCGGTTGGTGTTCCGGCAGTCCGAGCGCTTCGTGGGCCGACTCGTCGCCGGCCGGGGGCCCGCCGTCCGCTCGGCGTGGAGGCCGGGACGTTCTGGAGCACCGCGCTCGGCGCGGTGCTGCTCGTCCGCGCCGGAGCACACGGCACGGTCGCCGATCCGGACCTCACGGGGGCGCTGAGCCGCACCCGAACGCGTCTAGCTCAGCCGGCCGGACCCGAAGCTGCGGTTGCGCGGGTCAGCGGACCCAGCCGGTGAAGCGTCGGCCGCCCTGGGGAGTACTCTGCTCGCCGCGGCGGGACTCGGAGGCGAGCACGGCCTGGCAGGCGCGTACGAGCCAGGCGTTCACCGAGAGTCCCTGCTTGCCCGCGGCCTCGTCGATCTGGGCCTTGAGCTGTTCCGGCGGACGGAAGTTGATCC
This sequence comes from Streptomyces albus subsp. albus, assembly GCF_000725885.1. Lineage (GTDB taxonomy): Bacteria > Actinomycetota > Actinomycetes > Streptomycetales > Streptomycetaceae > Streptomyces > Streptomyces albus. Next base: position 310,464 of record NZ_JODR01000002.1, read on the forward strand.
GTGCCGTGGCACCGCCCGCTTCCGTACCCGTGGCGTCGAGGGGGAGGGCGGGCTCGGGGGCGAGGGGGCGGTCCGCGGCGGGCTCGTCCTGGAAAGGTTCGGCGGCCGGGGGCGGGGTCACCACGAAGCCGGGGTCGAGGCCGCGCAGCCGCACGTCCACCGAGCCGGGGGCCAGGTCGCGGGTGATCTCGTCGGCGGCGGCGGAGAGCACCTTGAGCAGGGTGAGGCGGGCGGCCGATTCGAGCGGTCCGACGAGCCGCTCCGCGAGTGCGCGCGCCTCGTCGCCACCCCCTGCGGCGGCTGCGACGAACTCCTCGCAGAGTTCCTCCACGTACGGCCGCATCTCCATGCCCGGCATTATGGCACGCGGCCCCCGGGCCCCTTCATGGTGAGGGCCCGGCCCGGGACCTGCGGGAACGGGTGCTGTGCCGCCCGTACGCGATCATCACTCGCACGCTTGCCGCCCTCCGTCACCCAATAGGCGGAATACCATCATTCAATACACTCAACCGGCCCGTCGCGGGAGATGCTGTGGGGGTCCACGAGATTCCTCGGAAGAAAGGGCTCACACATGCACATGCTCCGTCCCGCACTCGCCGTCTCGGGGGCCGTTCTGGCCGGCATGATGATGAGCGGCGGAACAGCAAGTGCGGCGACCGGTGATGTCGTCGTCTTCCAGACGGAGTTGCAGCCGCTCACCCAGTACGAGAATCCCGAGGGGTGCCACAAACTCCCGGCCGCCGCGCATGTGCTGACCAACCGCACGGACAAGCCGTGAAGATTTACGGCGACCCCTTCTGCCTGACCCCCGGGCTGACGGTGCAGCCGGGGTACGGCTCGCACGTCGCTCCCGGCAGCGGCAGCTTCTCCGCCTGATCCGTCCGGCAGCGTGAGAATCCGGCACATTACCGCCGGCCGCACTGGGAGAACGGGCAGAGAGGTCCGCATGACATACGACCTGGCCGTCGTCGGCCTGGGATACATCGGGTTACCCCTGGCCCAGCAGGCCGGCGCGGTGGGGATGTCGGCCGTCGGCTACGACATCTCCGCACAGGTGGTGGCCGATCTGATGGCCGGCCGCTCGCACGTGGACGATGTGAGCGACGCCGATGTGGCCGCCATGCGGGCGGCCGGGTTCCGCGCCACCACGGACCCCTCGGTCCTGGGGCGCAGCAGCACGATCGTCATCTGCGTCCCCACCGGGCTGACCCCGGACGGCGACCCGGACCTGGGGTCCTTGCGCGAGGCCGTCCGCACGGTGGCCTCCCAGTTGCGGACCGGGACGCTCGTGGTGGTGGAGTCCACCAGCCACCCGGGCACCACGGAGGAGATGGTGCGCCCACTGCTGGAGGAGGGCAGCGGGCTGGTGGTCGGGGAGGACTTCCACCTGGCCTATTCTCCGGAGCGGATCGACCCCGGAAACCGGTCCTACACCCTGCACAACACCCCCCGGGTGGTGAGCGGCTGCACCCCGCTGTGCGCGAAACACGCCGTGGCGTTCTACAGCAGACTGGTGGAGACGGTGGTGGTGGCCCGGGGCACCCGGGAGGCCGAAATGGCGAAACTCCTGGAGAACACCTACCGTTACATCAACATCGCCCTGGTGGACGAAGTCGCATTGTTCTGCGACAAGATGGGGATAGACATCTGGGACGTACTGCACTGCGCGTCCACCAAACCGTTCGGTTTCACCGCCTTCAGTCCCGGGGCCGGAATCGGCGGGCACTGCATTCCCGTCGATCCCCGCTATCTGGCGGTGAAAGCAGAGACCGAGGGTTTCTCCTTCCGTATGCTGTCGGCCGCCCGGGACGTTCTGGGCCGGATGCCGCGCCATGTCGTGCAGCGGGCCGCCGATCTGCTGGCCGGTGAAGGAAAACCGATGCGAGGCGCCCGGGTTTTGCTGCTGGGCGTCGCCTATAAACCGGACATCGCCGATACGCGGGAATCCCCCGCATTCGCGGTGGCCCGTCAGTTGCGGGACCGCGGCGCACTCGTCTCGTATCACGATCCGTACGTTCCCGAATTCGTCTGCGACGGACTTCCGTTGCCGCGGTGCGAGGAGCTGGCCGACGGGCTGGCCGAGGCCGACCTCGTACTCCTGCTGCAGGACCACTCCTGTTACGAGCCGGCGCGACTGGCACGGGCCGGGTGCCCGGTGCTGGACACGCGCGGCAGGACCGCGGGGGCCACCGTCACCCTGCTGTGACGCGTCCCCCTCCCTCTCCGGCCGCGCGGCTGCCGCGGCCCTCCACAGACTTGCGCGCCCCCAGGGGAGAAGCGCGCGAGGACGGCGCGGGACACCCCCGCCGCCGTCTTGTCATCACCCGATAGGAAAGGACATCGGCATGAGCACTGCTCTCGCGAACGACCGTCTGCAAAAGCGCTTCGACAAGTGGGACGCGGACGGCAACGGGGTGCTGGAGCGGGGTGACTTCCAGGAGGAGGCCGCCAAGATCGCCCACGGTTTCGGGAAGGCCCCGGACTCCCGTGAGGTACAGGCCCTCAAGGACGCCTTCAACGGGCTGTTCGACTACCTGGCGCGTGAGGCCGGTGTCGGCCCGGACGGGTCCCTGTCCAAGGACCAGTTCCTCCAGGTCACCGGCAACCTGATCTTCGAGGGCGGCGAGGCCAACTTCAACCGCGTGCTGGGCCCCGTGGTCAAGGCCATCATCGGCATCTGCGACAAGAACGACGACGGCAAGATCAACTCCTCGGAGTTCGAGGCGTGGCTGGGCGGCATCGGTGTCAACCGCACCGAGGCCAAGGAGGCGTTCCAGCAGGTCGACACCAACGGCGACGGTGAGCTGTCGCTGGACGAGCTGCTGGCCGCCGTCCGTGAGTTCCACTTCGGGCGGCTGGACGTCGAGCTCCTCGGCTGAGCCGCGGATCACGACACCACGGCCGGTGGCCCCCCCGGGGCCACCGGCCTTCGTCGTGTGCGGCGCGCGGCGTCAGCCGGCCGGGTGGAATCGGACCGGCAGTTCCGGGCGGAGCCGCAGATCCTCCCCGGTGAGCAGACGTCCGGCGTCGATCAGGATGTTGTAGTGGTTGGGGAAGTGGCAGGCGTCGAAGCCGAGGACGGTACCGACGCGGGTGTCGCCCAGCCAGACGCCGTCGCCGCGGTCCAGGACGCCGCCGCAGCCCAGCTCCACGAAGCCGAGGAAGCCGACCCGGTCGATGCGGGTGCCGGGCGCGGTCTCCCGGTGGTCGGTGGTGACCAGTTCGTGGATCTCGCCGCGGCGCACACAGCGGCTGGCGTACGGCTCCAGGGACATGCCGCGGTCCGTCCTGCGGTGCAGCAGGACCTTCACCAGCGTGCCGTGGACGCCGCGCTTCTCGCCGTTCTCCCGCTGCGGCGTGGCCGGACGGGCCACGGTCCGGGTCCGGGCCTGTGTCTGAGTCTGGGTCTGTGTCCGCGGGGTCATCGGGCCCCGGCTCCTTCCGTGTCGGGCGCCGCCCCGTCCAGGGGCTCCTCGCACGCGTAGGCCGCGGCGACCAGTTCCAGCGCGGCCAGCCCCCCGTCGGCCACCGCGTCGGCTCCTGAACCGGGCGGGGTGCCGGTCTCGATCGCGGCGGCGAAGGCGTCGAGGATCCCGGCGTACTCGTGCCACAGGGACGCTTTGAAGCCCGGGTGCAGGCCGAGCATGTCGGCGCCGAGCACGGTGCCGTCCGTCAGCCGGACCTCGACGTCCTTGGTCTCCCCCGGCCGACTCCAGTCCAGTTCGACCCGGGCCGTGGCCCGCCCGCGCCGGGCGCGCAGTTCGACGACCGCCTGCCGGTCCACGCCGTGTGCGTCGCGGGCGATGGCGGAGCGGGTGACGGTCACCTCGCCGAGCAGCAGCCGCACCACGTCGAAGGCGTTGGGGCCGTTGTCGGCGACGCAGCCGCCGCCGCAGCGTTCCGGGTCGAGGTACCAGGTGTCGGAGCCGATGTGGTCCTCGATGCGTTCCAGGTAGCGGACCCGTACGGAGGCGAGGGCTTCGGGTGCGGGCAGTCGCTCGCACAGCCGCAGCACCGGTTCGTTGTAGCGCCGGTGGAATGCGGTGAACAGCGGGGTGCCCGTCGTGCGGGCCAGTGCGGCCACCTCGCGGCCCTCGTCGAGGGTGCGGGCGAGGGGTTTCTCCACGCACACGGGCACACCGGCGCGCAGCGCGTCCTGGCACACCGGGGCGTGCACATGGTTGGGGACGGCGACGACGAGCGCGTCCGGCCTGGCCGCGGCCAGCATCTCGCGGTGGTCGGTGAAGCAGGGCACCCGGTCGCGGTGGGGCCGCAGTGCGGCGGGGTCGACGTCGCACAGGGCGGCGAGCTGCCAGCCGGGGTCGGCCTCGATCGCGGCGAGGTAGTAGGCCGAGATGGAGCCGAGGCCGGTGAGGGCGACACGGCGCGGGGTCATCGTCCACCACCCCGCATACCGTCGCCCGCCGTCCCGTGCGCCGGGAGCAGGCCCAGGCCGGCGAGCTCGTCGTACAGGTGGGCGGGCAGCGGGATACCGTCGCGGAGCCGGTCGCGGGCGCGTTCGGCCTCCCACCAGCCGGGGTAGCGCACGGCGGGGCCGCCGGGCGCGGACGGGCAGCGGGTGAGGGAGCCGAAGAGGGAGAGCGTGTCCTCGCGGAACTCCTCCCGGGGGCGCAGCGCCTCGGGGTCGATCGCCAGCGCGAGGAAGCCGATGTCGTCGTCGGTGCCGTGGGGGCGGCCGTCGCCGTCGAGGGCGCCGGTGGCGGGGCCGGTGGCGGCGCCGGGCAGCAGGGCGGCCAGTACCTCGACGGCCAGGCCGAGGCCGTAGCCCTTGTAGGCGCCGGTCTGCGGGTCGCCGCCCAGCCAGCGCAGATACGCCTCGCCCCGGTCGAAGGCGGCCGGGTCGGTGACCGGCTCCCCCTGCGCGTCCTCCAGCCAGCCGGCGGGGATGGTCTCGCCGTTGCGTTCGGCGGTGCGCACCCGTCCGGTGGGGACCACGGTGGTGCTCATGTCCAGCACGTAGGGGTGGTCGTCGTCGAGCGCGGGGGCGGCGACGCTGAGCGGGTTGGTGCCGAGCATGGCCAGGAGCCCGTGCGGGGGCCGGGCGATGCGCTGGCCGCCGCAGTTGCCGGCCAGGACGCCGATGAGGCCCTGCCGGGCGGCGCGCGCGGTGTGGTGGCCGGCGCAGCCGAAGTGGGTGGCGTTGCGGACGGACACCAGGCCGACGCCGTGCCGGCGGGCGCGTTCGGCGGCCAGGTCCATCGCCTCGGCGGCGGCCCACAGTCCCAACGCGCGCCGGGAGTCCAACAGGACGCAGGCGCCCAGGTCGGTCACCGCGCGGGGTTCGGCGTCCGGGTCGGCACGTCCCGAGTCGAGCAGCGGCAGGTAGAGGCGGGCGAGGTTGAAGACGCCGTGCGAGCCGAGGCCGGCCAGATCGCCGTAGCACAGGGCGGTGGCAGCCGCACGTGCGCGGCCCTCGGGGAGGCCGCGGGTGGTGAAGGCCGTGGTGGCGGCTGTGAGCAGTACGTCGTAGGGGACGGTGACGGTGGGCGTGCCCAGGGGCTGTTCCGGGGCGCCGGGCCCGGGCTGTCTGCGGGCCTGGTCCTGCACTGTCATGCGGTTTTCCTTCGCTGGGATGCGGGCGCTGTCGTGCGGTTTTCCGCCGGTCGGGTGGGACTGCGGGGTCTGTCGTGCCGTGTTCCTTCGCTGGGGTGCGGGAGTTGTCGTGCGGTTTCCATCGGTGGGGGTGGAACTGCGTGCCTGTGGCACTGCGTTTTCCGCCGGTGGGGTGGCACTGCCGGGGCTGTCACGCCTGCCGCTGTCCGGTCCGGCGCCGGGCGAAGGCCGTCAGCAGCCGGCTCACCTGGGCGGCGAACGCGTCGAGGTCCGCCAGGTCCACGAACTCGCCCTCCGCGTGGGCGTTGTTGGCGTCGAGTGTCCCCGGACCGAGGACGGTGGTGTACGTGCCGGGCACGCCGTGCAGCCAGATGGCGTCGCAGGTGAAGGCGGGCTCGTCGGCCGGCCGGCAGGGGATGCCGGCGGCGGCCAGGACGGCTTCGGCCCAGGGGTCGCCCCCCTCGCCGGTGCCACCGCCGCTCAGACAGGGCAGCCCTCGCTTGTCCCAGCCGAGTGAGGTGAGGGCGGCGGCGTCGGCGGCGGTCCGGCCGCAGGTGCGGGACCCGGCGAAGCGGGCGGTGAACTCCCGCACGCCGGCGGCCACGGTGTCCTCCAGGGCACGGGCCGCGGCCTGCCCCTCGGCGGTGCTCGTGTAGGGGACGTTGACGAGGAGGTCGCCACTGCCGTAGACGCGGTTGTGGGCGTGCCCGGTGTGCAGTCCGGCGATGCAGGGGGCGCCGGTGGCGTCCGCGCGCTCCGGGTGGGAGTCGAAGGCGGCGGCCACGTGCTGGGCCAGGAAACCGAGGAGCACGGTGGCGTTGTGGCCGGTGCGGGGCCGGTCGTCCACGGCGTCGTCGCCGCGCACGGTGATGCGGGCCGTCATCGAGGCGGTGGCGCGGGGCAGATGGTGCAGGCCGGTGGGCTCGCAGAAGACGTTGAGCCGCCCGATGAACCCGGCCTCGACCAGGGGCCGGGTGCCGAAGGTGCCCATGGCGCCGCCCTCTTCCCCGCTGACCGCCTGGACGAGGACGCTGATGTCCCGTCCGACGGCGGGTTCCCGGGCCGCGGCGGCGCGTACCCCGGCCAGCAGGGCGACGGCCGGGCCCTTGGCGTCGACGGCGCCGCGTCCGGTGAAGCGCACCCCGTCGAAGGTGACCGGCTGGGTGCCGGCGACGGTGTCGAGGTGGACGTTGAACATGACGGTGTCCCGCACGGGCCGGTCGGGGCCGAGCCGCAGGACGAGGCTGGGCTGCGCGGCGAGGAAGCCGGGGTCGTGCGCGGCGGCGCGCACGGTGGCGGGCACGTCGGCACGGCGCAGCGCCTCGGCGGCGGGGGCGGCGTGGTGGATCGGGCGCAGACCGGCGGAGCGGGCGGCGTCGGCGTAGGCACGCTGGGCCTCCCACAGTTGCAGCGGTGCGTCGTGGCCCGCTTCCAGGGGCCCGGCGGTGGGGGTGCGCAGCAGGCGCAGCAGCAGCGCGTGGTCGTCGTCGGTCAGCAGGGGCCCGGCGCTCGTGCGGGGCGCGGCGGTGCTCACGGTGCCCCCGGGGCGGGGGCGGGCTGCTGGAGGCGGGTGAGCAGGTGGGCGAGGCGCTGTCCGGCGGCGACGAAGAGGTGCGCGGCGTCCGTGTCGGCGCGCAGTCCGGCGTGCGGCTGGACGGCCAGATGGGGTTCGAGTGAGAACGCTCCCCGGTAGCCGGCGTCAAGCAGGGTGCGCAGGCAGTCGGTGACACGGGCCTCGCCGTCCCCGGGCAGCACGTACGCGGCGCCGTGCGGGGTGCGGCGGGCGTCCTTGACGTGGACGTGGGCGACATGCGGCAGGATGTCGTGCAGCAGGGCGGCGGCGTCGTAGCCGTGGGCGATGCCGTTGCCGGTGTCGAACAGCAGCCGCAGCGCCGGGCTGTCCACCTCGTGCAGCAGCCGCAGCATGCGGGCCGCGTCGTCGCCCGCCCAGCCGGCGCAGTTCTCGTGCAGCAGGGTGACACCGGCCGCCTCGGCGCGGCGGGCGAGGCGGGCGAGTCTGCGAAGGACGGTGGTCTCCCATTCGCCCGGGGGCAGCCCGTCGTTGGGGTACGACATGACGCGTACGTAGCGGCAGTCCAGCAGCTCGCACTGGGCGAGCAGGGTGTCGAGTTCGGCCAGGTCGGTGTCGAAGGGCGTGGTGACGGGGCGCGCCCAGTTGCCGATCCGCGAGTCGAGGCAGACGGCCCGTACTCCGGCCCGGCGCAACCGGTCGGCGAGGACGTGCACCTGCTGCGGGGTGAGGTCGGCCAGTGCGGTGCCGCCGATGCTGCGCAGCTCGATGCTGTGCCAGCCGAGTGCGCGCAGGGCGCCGAGTTGTCCTTCGAGGTCCTGGGCGGCTTCGTCGCCGATGCCTGCGCAGCGGGCGGCTGCCCCGCCGGCCGGCGGGTTCTCCTGGTCCGGCACGGGCGTCCTTCCTGTGTTCACGGGGGCTCTGTTCTCACGGTTCTCACGGGTCCGACGGGCTTCGTTCGCACCGGCTGTGTTCATCGGGGGCCTTGGGACGGCGCCGGGGCGTCGGCCGCGCGGCAGTGGGCCTTGGCCTCGCACAGGAGCCGGGCGACGGCGTGGTGGTGTGCGAAGTCGGTGACCTCTCCCGCGGCGAACCGTTCGTAGGTCTGCCGCAGGAATGCGGTGAGGGCTTCGTCGTGGAAGACGTCGTGGCTCTCCACGGCTCCGGTGAGGATCAGCTGGGCGTGGTGGTCCTGCTCGCTGATCGGGTAGTGGGCGGTGGCGGTGCCGTGCGTGAAGCGGAGGGTGAAGGTGCGCTGCCGTACGGGCGAGCCGAGGTCGGAGACGATCTCGGTGCGCACACCGCTGTGGTGGCGCAGCGTGAGCGCGGCCCGCCCCATGTGCGGGACGACGGTGCCGTCGCACACCATGTCGGTGCAGTGGGCCGTCACCAGTTCGGCGGGGCCGGCCAGGTGCAGCACGACTCCGAGGGAGTGGGGCACCTCCACGTCGAAGGCCGTGGGATGGCCCTCGGTGGCCAGCGTGCGGGTGAAGCGCGGCTTGTGCTGGGCCACCTCGATGCCCAGGAGGGTGCCGAGGGTGCGGTCGGTCACCAGGCGGTGCAGCCGGCGGGTGAGTTCGGCGGCCAGCCAGTGCGCGACGGCGGTCATGTGGAGCCGGTACTTCTCCCGCAGCCGGACGAGCTGGTCCAGTTGCGCGGGGTCGCAGGCCAGGGGCTTCTCCACCAGGAAGCGGGTGAAGCCCGACACGGCCAGCTCCTCCAGCACCTCGGCCCGGGCCTCGGGCGGGGTGCACAGGTGGACGACGGCCCGGTCGGGTTCGGTGAGCCGGGCGGCGGCGGCCAGCGAGGCGGCGACGGTGAGGCCGGTGAGGCCGTGTCCCGCCTCCGGGCGCGGGTCCCAGGCCAGTGGCGGCCGGCTGAAGGGCGCCTCCTCGCCGGATGCCGCACCGGCCGCGAGGTCCTTGAGGGCTTTCAGGTGCAGTCCGGCGCCGGAGCGGCCGAGACCGACGATGAAGGGGCGCAGCATTTTCCTCCGCCAGAGGGCACGCGAAACAGGACCCCCGGCGGTACGTGCCGACGGCCTGCCCTTGCAGATGTAACGGGTTCGTCCGAACGCGAGAGACTGTGGACTCCGGTATGAAGAGCGGTCAAGCGGAATCAGGAATTTCGTACCGGCACGAGTGAACCTCCCGGCGTGCGGGCGCGGTTGGGCGGGCGCATGGGTAAGCCTGGGGGCGCTGGCAATCCGCCGTTCGTGTCAATTCATTGGGGTTACTCGTGGCTTTCGGAGGGGACTTGGGAGAGGTCGAGGAGAATTCCGGCCCACCGCCCGGGAGCGAAGGTGTTCCGTTCTTCTCCCAGGCGGCGACCTTCGGGAAGCTGTGGCCGCTCATCGAGGAGCGCATCAACGAAGTTTTCGCGACGGGGAAGTTCTCACACGGCCGCCAGGTCGCCGCTTGGGAACAGGAACTGGCCGCCTGGACGGGCGCCCGGTACGCGGTCGGGGTGAACAGCGGAACGGACGCCCTCGTCCTGCTGCTGCGGGCCTGCGGGCTCCAGCCCGGGGGCGGGGTGCTCGTCCCCGTCTACTCGTTCGTGGCCACCGCCTCCTCCGTCGTCCTGGCGGGCGGGCGGCCCCAGTTCGTGGACATCGACCCGGACACCTACGCCATGGACGCCACGGCCGCGGAGGCCGCCGTCACCCCGGAGAGCCGGTTCATGATGCCGGCGCACCTCTTCCACCAGATGGCGGACATGGCCGCGCTCGGCGCCGTGGCCACCCGGTGCGGGCTGACCCTGGTGGAGGACAGCGCGGAGGGCATCGGCATGTGGCAGGACGGGCGGCACGCCGGGCTGCACGGCAAGGGCGGCGTCCTCTCGTTCTTCCCCGCCAAGACGCTGGGCGCGCTCGGCGACGCCGGGGCGGTGCTCACCGACGACGCCGAAGTGGCGCACATGGTGGCGGCGCTGCGGCACCACGGCCGGCTCGGGCCCACGCTCGGCGACTTCTCCGCCATCTCGACGGAGACCGACGTGCCCGGCCACAACAGCAAGATGGACGACATCCAGGCGGCCGTCCTCTCCGCGAAACTGACCCGCCTGGACGAGGACATCGCCCGCCGCGCCGAACTGGCAGCCGCCTACACCGAACGGCTGCGTGACGTGCCCGGCATCACCCGGCTCCCCCGCGTCGTCGAACGGCCCGCGCACGAAGGCCGGTCGGCGGCCGTCTTCTACGTCTACCTGATCGAGGCGGACGACCGGGACCGCCTCGTGGCGCACCTGACACGGCGCGGGGTGGGCACCGAGGTGTACTACCCGACACCGCTGCACCTCCAGCCGTGCTTCGCCCGACTCGGCCACCGGCGCGGCGAGTTCCCGCGCGCCGAGGCCGCGAGCGCCCGCGCCCTCGCCCTGCCCCTCCACCCCGATCTCGACCTCGACGAGGTGGACCGGGTCTGCGCGACCATCCGTGAGTTCTACACGGGACAGCCGACGTGACCGACCAGGAACCCCACGTGAACGCGACCCACAACATCTCCTTCTTCCAGCCCGACGTCTTCGACGACGACCGCGCGGTCATGCTGGAGACCGTCCGGCAGGTGGGCACCGACCCCGAGCAGCGGTTCATCCTCGGGAAGCACACCCAGGCGCTGGAGGAGACCCTGGCGCGCTCCCTGGGCGCGGCCGACGTCGTGGCCTGCTCCAGCGGCACCTCCGCGCTGGGGCTGGTGCTCGGCGCCATAGGCGTCGGCCCCGGTGACGAGGTCGTCGTCCCCGCCTTCGGCTGCGCCCCGCTGGCCGCCTCCGTCGTCCACCTGGGCGCCCGGCCGGTGTTCGCCGACATCGACCCGTGGACGATGGTCGCCGACCCGGCCGACGCGGAGCGGCGCATCACCCCGCGCACCAAAGCCCTGATGCCGGCGCACATGTTCTCCGTCATGGCCGACATGCCGGCCTTCGCCGCACTGGCGCGGGAGCACGGGGTGCGGCTGGTGGAGGACTCCGCCGTCGCCCAGGGCGGGGTGCTGCGCGGCACCCCCGCCGGGCTGTGGGGCGAGGCGGGGGTGTTCTCGTTCGTGCAGGTCAAGACGTTCGGGATGCCCGGCGAGGGCGGAGTGGTGGTGACCCGCGACGCGGCGATCGGACAGCGGGTGCGGATGCTGCGCAACCACGGCCAGGACGGGCGGCAGCGGTTCGTGCACCACGTGATCGGCCAGAACAGCAGGTTCGACGAGATTCAGGCCGTCTTCCAGCTGCACCGGCTGCCCGGCCTGCCCGCCCGGCTGGAGCGGCGCGCCGCCATCGCCGAGTACTACACCGAACGGTTCGAGCCGCTGGCGGACCGGGGCGTGCTGCCGCCGCCGCGCGGCCGGGAGGGCCGCTGCTACTACGTCTATTCGCTGCTGGCCGACCGGCGGGACGAGCTGCGGGCGTATCTGTCCGAGCGGGGCGTGGGCACGCACGTGTACTACCCGCTGCCGCTGCCCCGGCAGTCGGCGTTCGCCCCGTTCGCCGGGCCGGACGAGCACTGGCCGCACGCGGAGCGTGCCAGCAGGCGGATTCTGGCCCTCCCCGTGCACCCGCATCTGACGGACGCGGAAGTGGAGTACGTCGCCGACACGGTGTGCGCGTTCGCCCGGCGCGGGGCGCCCAGCCCGACCGGCTGACCGCCCTCCCCCACCGGGCCCGGCAGGTCCTTGGGGAGGGTCCGCCCCCCGGGGCCCCGCGGCCCTATGAACCCGGCGGCTTCCCGGGGGGCCGCCGCGGCCCGGGGCCCCGCCGGGTCGTGGAGGGCCCGTCTGCCGGGGACGGTCCGCCGTGCCTCCTTCGCCCGGTGGTGGTGCCACGACAGCGCCATGCCTCACGGTCGGGGCGGGCCTGACCGGGGCGGGCCTGGCCGGGGCTGTCCGTCCCTGCCGGGCCGCCGCCGGGGCGGACGGGGCGGACGGGCAGGTCCCCGGCCGCCGTCAGAAAACACGGGTCCTGGGCGGCGTTCGCCGGGAGGACGGAGGCGTGCCATGCGGAGGACCCGGTGGGCCGCGACGTGTCGGGGCCGTCCGTCCGGGACGCCGGAGCCTGCGCGGGTGCGGCGGGTCCGTGGGCCGGGCGTACCCCGCCCGGGGTGCGGAGCCGCATCCGCGCGGGGCCGGTGGTCGGCCCGTGCCAACGGCCGGGACGCGGGCGCCGCGCCGCACGTGCCGGGGCCCGCGTCCGGGGCCGCGGCCCACGGCCGGTCCGCACCGGGCCGGGGCCGACCGCAACGAGGACCGGGCCGGGTGGCCGGTCCGCACCGGGAGCGGAGGCCGGTCTGGGGCCCACGGGGGCCGGCCGCCCCAAGGGCCGGGGCCCGGGTGCCGGGCCCCACCGGGTTCGCAGCCCGATCCGGGCCCCAGCGGGGCCCGCCGCCCCAGGGGCCGGCCCGTCCGGGGGCGGGAGGTGCCGCACGGACCGGAGGCGCCACACGGACCGAAGGCGCTACGCCGGGCCGGAGGCATTGCACGGGCCGGAGGCGCCGCACAGGCCGGAGGCGCCACACGGACGGGAGGCGCCACACGGACGGGAGGCGCCACACGGGCCGAAGGCGCCGCACAGGCCGGAGGCGCCACACGGGCCCGAGGTGCCGTGGGGTGCCGGGTCGGTGGTGCGGCCCGGTGGGTGCGGGTGTGGAAAGAACCGTCGCGATTTCTAGGAGACCTGAGCATGACCAGTGAGGTGCAGACCGGGGCGTTCGCCGCCGTGGGCGGGGCGCGTCCGGAGAGCAAGGCGCGGAGTTTCGCCAGACTCGGGAAACTCGATGTCTACGACTACTACCCGAGCATCGTGGTGGCGCTGGCGGCGGTGCTGCTGCCGCTGTCGCGGTTCGAGGCGGCGCAGGGCTGGACGCTGGGGCTGTTCCTGGCGGGTGAGGTCCTCGTGGTCATGGCGATGGTGGCGCTGGACGATGTGACGGGCTACCGGGACGGCAGTGACGCGGCCAACTACGGGCCGAACGACCCGCTGCGCCGCAAGCTGCGGAAGCCGCTGATCGCGGGGACGCTGACGCTGCGGGAGGCGCTGGCCTTCGCGTGGGTGACGGCGGCGGCCGGCGCGGTGCTGTGGGCGGGCGCCGTCGCGGTGGCACCGCACCGGCCGGGCTGGACGCTGGTGCTGGTGCCCGTGCTGTTCGTGGTGGCGCTCCAGTACTCCTACGGCGTCAAGATCAGCTACCACGGCTTCCAGGAGGTCTTCCTGGTGGGCCTGGGCGTTGCTCTGGTGCTGGCGCCGTACGGGCTGGTGGCGGGCCGGTTCTCGTGGTTCGTGCTGGTGCTGGCGGTGCTGTTCGGGTTCGGGCCGCTGATGTTCGGTGTGTACTCCAACACCAACGACATCCCCGGCGACCGGGCGGTGGGCCGGCCCACGGTGGCGTGTCTGGTCTCGGAGCGGGGCAACGCCGCGTTCGTCGGGGTGCTGTCGGCGGCCGAGTTCCTGCTGGGCGCCCTCGCCTCGGCGACGGGTGCCGCGCCGTGGTGGTTCGTGGTGCTGATGCTGCCGGTGACGGTGTTGCGGGCCCGGCAGTATCTGACGGGCTTCCGCCCGGGCGACATCATGACGGCCCGCAAGCAGGGCTTCGTGGTGCACCGGGTGAGCACGGTGCTGCTGGTGTGTGCGGCGCTGCTGCACGGGGCGGAGGCCGCGGCGTGAGCACGGTGAACGGGTACGACGTGGACGTCGCCGTGGTCGGCGGGGGCGTGGCGGGGCTGACGGCCGCGCACGAGCTGTCCCGGGCCGGGCTCCAGGTGCGGGTCTTCGAGGAGCGGGCCGAGGTGGGCGGGCGGATGCACAGTTTCCGCCACCGGGGCTGGACGGTCGACGAGGGCGCCGAGCAGATCTCGCCGCGGGGTTACCGGGCGACCTGGCAGCTGTTGCGCCGGCTGGGGGTGTCGCCGCAGGAGGTGCCGCGTATCGGGGCGTCGCTGGGCGTGTGGCGGGCCGGGCGGGCCCGGCCGGGCGTGGCCGACAGCACGGCGGTGCTGACGGGCGCGGGACTCGGTGCGCGGGCCCGGCTCGATCTGCTGCGGATGACCTCCTGGGCGGGCCGGCACCGGGAGCGGTTCGACTGCGACCGCCCGGAGTCGTCGCCGGTGGGGGCGGCGACGGTGCGGGAGTTCGCCCACCGCTACCACCGGGACCTGCACGACTATCTGCTCCAGCCGGTCGCGGGGACGTTCTTCGGCTGGCACACCGAACGGTCCGCGGTGGCACCGCTGTTGAGTCTGCTGCTGGCGGTGGGGCCGGCATCCGGCTGGCGTACGTACCGGGACGGGATGGATCTGCTGGCCCGGCGGCTGGCGGACGGCCTGGACGTGGCCACGGGGGTGCGGGTGCAGGAGGTGGTGAGCGAACCGGACGGCGCGCGGCTGCGGCTGGCGGACGGCGAGGTGCGGGCGCGGGCGGCGGTGCTGTGTGTGCCGGCGCCGGTCGCGTCGCGGTTGCACGTCAACGCACCGGCCGACGAGCGGCCGTTCCTGTCGGAGTGCGGTTACCGCCCGGTTCTGAAGGTGAGTTGCCTGCTGGAGCGTCCGCTGGCGCCGCGCTCGCCGAAACCGCTGTACGTGCTGCTGACGCCGGCGGTGGAGGAGAGCGTGCTGGCGGGCGTCATCGTCGATCACGCCAAGCATCCGGGGCGGGCGCCCGCGGGCAAGGGGCTGTTGACGCTGATGGCGGCGCCCCGGCTGGTGCCCGAGCTGCTGGACGCCCCGCACGAGGAGGTCGCCGAGCGGCTGGTGAGGGCGGCGGGACGGTATGTGCCGGGGCTGCGCGGCGCGGTCGCGGCCACGTTCGTGCACGCGTTCCGGCACGGTCTGCCGGAGGCGACACCGCGGGCGCTGCATCTGCGGCAGGGATTCGCGCACCGTCCGGTGCGGCCGGTGGAGTACGCGGGCGACTGGATCAGTCTGCGGCCCGCGAGTGAGGGCGCGGTGCGGGCGGGGGCGCTCGCGGCGTCCCGGGTGCTGGCCCGGCTGGGGTCGGGCGCGCCCGCCGCCTCCCCCGTCTCCTCCCGCGCCGTATCCCCCGGTGATCCCGCCGGCCGTCCCGTTCCCGGTGCTCTCGCAGGTGTCCGGAAGGAGTCCGAGTGAAACCGCATGACATGGGTGTGCTGTTCGACGAGTGTGCGGAGCGGGGCGTGCACACCCGGGTGTTCCTGGACCGGCCCTTCGACATCGGGACCGAGGAGGCCACCTCGTACGCGGTGCCGCAACTGGCCGCGCTGGTGCGGCGGGCGGCGGGCTGGTTCGCGGCGGCCGGCGCGGGCCCCGGGGACCGGGTGGCGCTCGTCAAACCGAACCACTGGGACTACGACGTGCTGGCGTGTGCGGCGGTACGGACGGGTGCCGTACCGGCGCAGTTGTCGGACCAACTGCCCGCGGAGTCGCTGGGGGTGCTGCTGCGGCGGCTGGAGCCGGCGCTGCTGGTGACCACCGCTGCGGTGTGGGAGGGGCTGCGCGCCTCGCTGGGGCCGGAGGGGCTGCCCCGGACGCTGCTGCTGGACGGCTCCGGACCCGGGGCGCTGTCACTGGCGGACGTCGAGGGCGCACAGGCGCCCGCTCCATGCCGGCGGCACGACGACGAGCCGCTGGTCGTCAACCACACGTCGGGGACGACGGGCGTGCCGAAGCTGGTGACGCACTCGACGCGCACGATCATCGGGAAGCTGGCCCGGTTCGAGACGGTGCGGTATCCGCGTATCGGGGTGCGGCGGGACGACACGCTGGTGAACGCCAACTCCTTCGCGCACGGCCGCACGTTCTGCTGGACGGCGAGCGCCATGTGTCTGGGCCCGGCCGAGATCGCGATCCTCACCACGCGGGACGCGGACGCGGCGGACCCGGTGCTGCGGGCGCATCCGCCCACGGTCATGGAGGCGCTGCCCGCCTCGTACGTGCGTTTCCGGCCGCTTACCGAGCGGCTGGACAACCCGTTCCGCCGGGTGCGGCTGTTCATCAGCACCTACGACGCGATCCATCCCCCGGTGGTGCGCTCCTACCTGGCGGCGAGCGGGCTGCGGTCCCCGCTGTGGATGCAGGGCTGGGGCCAGACGGAGACGGGTCCGCTGACCTTCCGCTTCCACACCCGCTCCTCCGTGGCGGCCGATCGGCGGGCGCCGGGCAGCCGCGGGGTGGGGTGGCCGGTGCCCGGCAAGACGCGGCTGCGGGTGGTCGATCCGGACACCTTCCGCCCGGTGGGCCGGGGGCGGCCCGGTCTGGTGCTGGCGCGGACGGCGGCCTGCGCGGCCGGGTACGTGGGTGAGGACGAGCGCTGGGCGGCCAAGCGGCACGGCGCCTGGTGGAACACCGGCGATCTGGGGGTGCTGCGCCGGGACGGCAGCGTGGAGCTGCTGGACCGCGAGGTGGACCGTACGGCGCGGCTGAGCTGTCTGCGTACCGAGGACCTGCTGGAGGAGCGGCTGCCGCGGGCGACGGAGTGCGTGCTGCTGTCTCCCTCGGGGCGGTTGCCGTTGCCGGTGGTGGTGACGGCGGACGGTGCACTGGACCGCGCCGAGTGGGAGCGGGCCGTCGCCGATCTGCCGCCGCTGGCCGGTCCGGTGGCGCTCACCTGGGAGGAGGTGCCGCGCACGGGCACCGGCAAGGTACGGCGCACGGCGCTGCTGCGGCAGTTGACGGGCAGCGCGCGGACGGTCGGCACGGGACGGTGGACGTGACGGGGCGCCGGGCGGTGCGGGATCGCGGACGAGGGGAAGGCACTCCGATGGCAGACGTGGTGACGCGGGAGCCGGGCTACGCGTTCGACAACGACGCGGAGCACAGCCGCGAGCAGCACCGCTGTCTGGCCGCGGCCTACGACACGGCGACGTTCGCGCGGCTGGCCGAGACCGGGGTGGGGCCGGGCTGGCGGTGTCTGGAGATCGGCTCGGGCGGCGGCAGTGTGGCGCACTGGCTGGCCGAACGTGTGGCACCGGACGGGCATGTGACGGCGACGGATCTCAAGCCGCAGCACATCGCGCCGCGTGCCGGGCTGACGACGCTGGCGCACGACGTGACGAAGGACCCGCTGCCCGAGGGGGCGTACCGGCTGATCGTCGCCCGTCTGGTGCTCCAGCATCTGCCGGACAAGGCGGCCGTGCTGGACAAGCTGGTGCGGTCGCTGGTGCCCGGCGGGGTGCTGCACGTCGAGGAGTTCGACACCTCCTACGAGCCGCCGCTGCTGGCTCCGGACGAGGAGTCGGCCGGGCTGTACGAGAAGTACTGCGCGGCGAAGGCGGCCGTCTTCCGCGCCGCGGGGGGCGACCCCCACTGGGGGCGGCGGGTGGCCGCGTCGATGCGGGCGGCGGGGCTGGCCGACATCGACGTGCGACCGCGTATCGAGTTGCGCACGGCGGGTTCGCCCGGTCTCCAGCTCCAGCTCAACCACACCTACAGCCTGCGCGAGCGGCTGCTGGCCGCCGGGATGACGGACGCCCAGTTGGCGCGGGTGCGTGAGCTGATGCGCGACCCGTCGTTCCGCGCCGCCTCCAGCATCATCTACACGGTGCAGGGGCGGCGTGAAGCAGGGGAGGCGGTGGCGTGACGCCGACGATGCCGACGACGCCGAGCCCGCCGGGCATCCAGGCGCCGCCGCAGGTCGCCCAACAGGTCGCCGCGCGGCTGCTCGCGCTGGTGGGCGATCCGGGGACGGCGACCGTGCCCTGCCGCGTGGACTGGGCGGGTCCGGTCGATGTGCCGTTGGCGGACGAGCGTGCCGTGCAGGCGGCGTGCGGGGTGATGGAGGTGCACGGCCGGGCCTCGGGCCGCCCCACGCCGCTGGCCGTGGACTACGCGAGCACCGTCGCGGGGGTGCTGGCCGCGCAGGGAGTGTGCGCGGCGCTGCTGGGGCGGGCCCGAGGCGCGGGACCGGCGTGGGTGCGCACGTCGGTGGGCCAGGCGGCGCTGTTCGGCGTCGTGCAGTATCTGGCGGCGGCCACCGCGGACGGGCAGGAGCAGGAGACGGCCGGGCCGCGGCGGTGTGCGCCGGACAGTGCGGGGCACCGGCCCTTCGTGTCCGCGGACGGTGTGGTCTTCGAGGTGGAGACGCTGGAAGCCGAGCGGTGGCTGGGGTTCTGGCAGCGGCTGGGGGCTTCCCGCGGCGCGGTGCGCGACGGGTGGGCGCCGTTCCAGCAGCGGTTCGGAACGGCGACCTGCGGGCTGCCGGAGGAGCTGCACGGGGTGGTGCGGCGGGCGTCCCTCGCGACGGTGCGGGAGGCTGCCGCGGAGGCCGGGGTGAGTGTGCTGCCCGTGCGGGAGAGCACGGCGCCGCCGGTGGCCCCCCGGGCCTGGACGCTGTCCCCCCTGGGCCGGGCGGGTGGTGCGGCACCGGCGCGTACGGGCCAGGGGGCGGTGGGCTCGCCGCTCGCGGGGGTGCGGGTGGTGGAGTCCACCCGCCGGGTGCAGGGGCCGCTGGCGGGGCACGTGCTGCGGCTGCTGGGCGCGGAGGTGGTGCGCATCGAGCCGCCGGGCGGTGACCCGATGCGGGGCATGCCACCGTTGGCGGGAGCGGTGTCGGCCCGGTTCCGGGCGCTGAACGACGGCAAGCGGGTGGTGGAGGCCGACATTACGACGCCCGCCGGGCGCCGCACCGTGCGGGAGCTGGTGGCCGACGCCGATGTGTTCCTGCACAACTGGGCGCCGGGCAAGGCGGGCCGGCTGCGGCTGGAGGCCACCGATCTGTGTTCGGCGCAGCCACGGCTGGTGTACGCGTGGGCGTCCGGCTGGGGCGGTCTGTGGGGATCGGCCGCACCGCCGCTGGGCACGGACTTCCTGGTGCAGGCGCACAGCGGGCTGGCCGCCGCGGTGCGGCCCGAACCGCAGCCGCCGGCGCCGTCGCTGATGACGCTCACCGATGTGCTGGGCGGGCTGGTGTCCGCACAGGCGGTGCTGGCGGGACTGCTGGCGCGGGAGCGTACGGGCAGGGCGCAGCGTGTGGACTCGTCGCTGTTCTCGGCAGCGGCGCTGGTACCCCGTCCCCGGCGGCGGGCACGGTGGGGGGCGTGGGAGCAGCCGCTGGCGACGGCCGACGGCTACTTGTGGCTGACGGACGCCGCCCGCGCCCGGCCGGAGCGGATCACGGATGTGGTGGGTGCGGACGCGGCCCTGTGTCCGGAGGCCGCGGCTGCGCGGCTGGCCGCCCGGAGCACGGCGGAGTGGTCGGCGCGGTGTGCGCGGGCGGGCCTGGCCGCGGTGCCGGTGTGCACGGACCTGTCGCGGCTGGCAGCCGATCCGCGGTTCGCCGCCGCGCTGGTCCGCGACGAGTACGTACGCCCGATCGCCCCCTGGGAGTTCCTGTGACCGGTACGCACACGAGCTGGGTCTCGAACGCGGGGGTCCGGCTGACCGATCTGGTTCCGGCGGCGTTGCGCCGGGACTGGGTGCGCCGTGGGCACTGCCCCGACCGGGACGTCTACAGCCTGTTCCGGGAGCGGGTGCGGGAGCATCCGCGCCGGACGGCGGTGGTGGACGCGTCGGGAGGCGTGGACTACGCGGAGCTGGACAGCGTGGTGCGGCACTTCGCCGCACGGTTCGCCGAGTACGGGCTGGGCGAGGGCGATGTGGTCGCGGTGCGGCTTCCCAACAGCCGCCGGGCGGTGGCGGTGGAGCTGGCCGTCGCGGCGGTCGGCGCGGTCGCCCTGCCGTATCCGCCGGGTCCGGGCGGCCGGGGCCCCGCGGGGCTGCTGCACAGGGCGCGGGCGCGGGCCCTGGTGGTGGCGCGGGAGCAGGACGCGGTGGGACGGGACCGACTGCCGTGGTTGGAGACGGTGTTCACCTGCGGAAAGGGGTCCCGTACCGCCGCGTCGCTGGGGACGCCGGCCGCCCGGCCGTTCCGGCCCCGGCCGCTGGACGCGGAAGCGCCGGTCCGCATCATGGTGTCCTCCGGTTCGGAGGCCGAGCCGAAGATGGTCGCCTACTCGCACAACGCGATGGCGGGTGGCCGGGCCGGCTACGTACGGGCCCTGCACGGCGGCGCGGGGCCGATGCGGAATCTGGTGCTGGTGCCGCTGGCCTCGTCGTTCGGTTCGCTGGGCTCGTACGTGACGGTGGCGGCGCTGGGCGGCACACTGCTGCTCCAGGAGGCGTTCGACGCGGCGGGGGCGCTCCGCATGATGGTGGCGCGCCGGCCCACGCATCTGTTCGGGGTGCCGACGATGCTGCGGCGTGTGGCGGAGCAGCCGCCGCTGCCGGGTGAGGACCACACGGGGCTGTGCGCCGTGGTCTCCAGCGGTGCGGCGCTGCCGGAGACGACGGCGGAGGCGTGCCGGGCCCGTTTCGGGCGTCCGGTCGTGACCGTGTACGGCTCCTCGGACGGGGTGAACTGCCATACGGCACGCGGTGGCGGCGACGGTACGTGCGCGGGGCTCCCCGATCCGGCGGTGGCCGCCATCCGGATCGCCGACCCGGACGATCCGGACAGGCCGCTGCAGCCCGGCCGGGCAGGGGAGATCCTGGCACGCGGCCCGATGACCCCGCTGTGCTACGTGGCCGCTCCCGAGCTGGACGCCCGTTACCGCACCCGGGACGGCTGGGTGCGCACCGGGGATCTGGGGCGGCTCGACGGTGACGGGCGGCTGCATGTGCTCGGCCGGCTCAAGCAGATCGTGGTGCGGGGCGGTTACAACATCTCCCCGGCGGAGGTGGAGCGCGAGGCGGGTACGCATCCGGCGGTGGCCGAGGTGGCCTGTGTCGGGGTGCCCGATCCGGAGCTGGGGGAACGGCTGTGCGCCTGCGTCCGCCAGGTCGCGGGCACGCCTCCCCTCACCCTGCGCGACCTCACCTCCTATCTGGAGACGGTGCGCGATCTGGAGCGGCGCAAGCTGCCCGAACGGCTGCTGCACGTGGAGCAGATGCCGCTGGGGGCGACGGGGAAGGTGTGCCGGGCGACGTTATCGCGGTGGGCGGCCGGGCAGGCGGTGCCGGGGGGCGGGCAGGCGATCCCGGCGGCCGGACAGGCAGTACACGCGGCCGAACAGGCGGTACCGACGGCCGAACAGGCGGTGCCGGCGGCCGAGCAGGCGATCCCGACGGCCGGGCAGGCGATCCCGACGGCCGGGCAGGCAGTACAGGCGGCCGAACAGGCGGTACAAGCGGCCGGGCAGGCGATCCGGGGGGCCGGGGGCCCGCCCGTGCGTGTCCGGATGTGACAGAAGCCCGTCATTGCGGCCGTCCGGGAGCGGGGCGACGATGAGGGCATGTCCACGAACCGCCGCGTCGTCATCGCGGTCTTCCCCGACGTCGATCTGCTCGATGTCACCGGCCCGGCCGAGGTGTTCGCGCTGGCCAACCGGGAGACCGGCGGCGCGGCGGGCTACCGGGTGCAGCTGGCGGGGCCGGAGGGCGGCCCCGTCCGCACCTCGGCGGGCGTACGGCTGCTGTGCGACCTGGCGTTCGCCGACGTGGACGGCGTACTGGACACCCTGCTGGTGCCCGGTGCGGTGGACCTCCACCCGGACGGGCCGGTCGCCCGGGTCGATCCGGAGGTGGTGGCCTGGGTGAAGGGCACCGCACCGCTGGCGCGGCGGATCGCGTCGGTGTGCGTGGGCGCCCATGTGCTGGCCGCCGCCGGTCTGCTGGACGGGAGGACGGCCACCACCCACTGGTCGACCGCCGCCCAGCTGGCGGCCGACCATCCGGCGGTGACGGTCGACCCGGACCCGATCTTCGTACGGTGCGGGCAGGTGTGGACCGGCGCCGGGATCAGCGCCTGCATGGACCTCGCGCTGGCGCTGGTGGCCGAGGACCTGGGAGAGGAGGTGGCGCTGGCCGTGGCCCGGCAACTGGTCATGTACCTCAAACGGCAGGGCGGCCAGAGCCAGTTCTCCGTTCCGCTCAGCCGGCCTCCCGCCACCCGGCGGGACATCGACGAGTTGCGCTCCTACATCGCCGAGCACGTGGACGCGGACCTGTCCACCGCGGCGCTCGCCGCCCGGATGTGTCTGAGCGAACGGCACTTCGCCCGCGTCTTCCGGCAGGAGACGGGCACCACCCCGGGCGCGTACGTGGAGGCCGCCCGGGTGGAGGCGGCCCGCCGTCTGCTGGAGGGCACCGACCAGCCGCTCGACCAAGTGGCCGGTGCCTGCGGATTCGGCTCGGTGGAGACCCTGCACCGGGCGCTGCGCAAACAGACGGGCACCACACCGGCCGCCTACCGCCGCCGCTTCCGCACGGCGGGCTGATCCCTCCCTTTCCCCGCGGGGTGCCGGCTGGAGGGCGTCGTCCGGCCGCCGCGCCGCGCCGCCGTGCCGCGCCCGCCCCTGTTCCCTTTCCCGAGAGAAGGAGTTCTCCATGACGACCGCTTCCACGAGCCTGCGCACGGTGACGGGTCTCGACGACGAGCTGCCGCGCCTGGCCGACAGCACCCTGGTGCTGATCGACTTCCAGAACACCTACCGTTCCGGGGTGATGGCCCTCGACGGTGCGGAGCCGGCGCTGGACGCCGCGGCCCGGCTGCTGGCAGCCGCCCGGGCGGCGGGCGTCTTTGTCGTCCACGTCGTCCACGACGGTGGTGAGGGCAGCCCGTACGACCTCGGTGCGGACAGCGGGGCCATCAGCCCGCAGGTCGCCCCGGTGGACGGTGAGCCCGTCGTGGTCAAGCGGTTCCCGGACGCCTTCCACGAGACGGAGCTGGCCGAGGTGTTGCGCGAGCGCGGTGCCGGGACGGACCTCGTACTCGCCGGTTTCATGACGCACATGTGTGTGACGTTCACCGCGCAGGGTGCCTTCAAGCGCGGCTACCGGCCGACCGTCGTCGCCGAGGCCACCGCCACCCGGCCGCTGGCGGCACCGGACGGCACCGTCGTCCCTGCGGACGTCCTCCAGACCTCCGCCCTGGCCGCCCTCGGGGACCTGTTCGGCGTCGTCGTGCCCACCGTGGAGGCGCTCGTTCAGTCGCCCGGCGCCTGACCGGGCGGGTCGTGCGGGGCGGGGACGGGCGGCTGGAAGATGCGGTCGAGGTGGTAGCGGAGGACGCCGGTGGCCGACTCGGCGTCCCGCTGGCCGACCAGGATGCTGGTGCCCAGTCCGGCGGACATGGCCAGCAGGCCGACCGCCTCCGCCCCGGCGTCGGTGCCGGGGCGCAGCCGGCCCGCCTCCGCGGCCTGCCGCAGCAGGCGGGCCACGGTGGCCTCGGCCGTGTCCGGGTCCTTGATGAACGGCTGGGCGGCCAGGGCTTCGTCGGTCATCGCCAGGACGGCGTACGAGGTGTAGAGGTGGTGGAAGACGCGGCTTTCCGCGTCGATGGGCAGGGCCGCCAGCAGCAGCGCCTCGATCATCTCGCGCGGTCCCGGATCGTCCCCCGCCGCGCGGACCCTGGCGGCCACCCGTGCGCCGAACTGCTCGGCCAGGTGCCGCAGTCCGAACAGGAGCAGCTTCTCCTTGGACTGGAAGTAGTACTGCACCAGCCGCAGCGACACGCCTGCTTCCGCCGCCACGTCGCGCATCCCCACCGCGTGCAGTCCGAGCCGTCCCGCCGCCCGCACGAGGGCCTCGGCGATCTCGGTGCGCCGCTCGGCGTGGTCCACGCGCTTGGGCATCGTCGTCTTCTCCCTCGTCGGCGGGGCGGGCGCGGGGCTCCCCCGCCCCGCGATGATACAGCCGTACCACCAACGTGGTACGTTCGTATCACGAAAAACGACTGCCCCCGGAGGTGGCCGCATGTCCGTGCCCGAGTCCGCGACAGCCCGTCCCCAGTCCGATGTCGGCCACTTCGTCAGCGACGCCTGGCGCGACCGCTACTTCGCGGCCTGCGACGCCGTCTTCGCCCTTGGCGCACCCGCCAGCGGGGAGCAGGACGTGGAGACCTCCTACGGCACCACCCACGTCTACCGCTACGACCCCGCGGAGCCGGCCGCGCGCGAGCGCACCCCCGTCGTCCTCGTGCACGGCGCCGGGACCTGCTCCGCCATGTGGTACCCGAACACCCCCGCCCTCAGCGCCGAACGGCCGGTCTACGCGCTCGACACCCCCGGCGACCCCGGCCGCAGCGTCCACCGGGCCCCCCTCCACCGGCCCGAGGACGCGGCGCAGTGGCTGGACGAAGCCCTCACCGGGCTCGGGCTCGACCGGGTGCACCTCGTCGGCACCTCCTACGGCGGCTGGCTCGCCCTGAACATGGCACACCGCAGGCCCGCACGCCTCGCCACGGTGACCCTGCTCGACCCGGGCGGACTGGAGAAGGTGGGGCTGCGCTTCTTCGCCTGGATCTTCGTGAGCCTCTTCGCCACCTTCGCCCCCAAGGCGCTGCGCCCCCGCCTCGCCGCCTGGCTGGAACAGCCGGTGCTCGCCGTACCGGAACTGCGCACCATGATCCGGACCGGTGTCCGTGCCTACCGGATACGCCGCCCGGCGCCGGGGCCTCTCACCGACGCCGAACTGGCCACCGTCCGCACGCCGCTGTACCTCGTCCTCGGCAAGCGCAGCCTGCTGGTGCACCCACGCCGGCAGGTCGAGCGCGTGCCCCGGCTGGTACCCGGGGCACGCGCCGAGATCATCTCGGGGACCGGTCACGGACCGCAGATCGACCACGCCGCTTTGATCAACCGGTCGATGCTCGACTTCATGGCGTCCACGGAGCCGGCCGCGGACACCGTTGCCTAACGACCCTGGAGCGCCTTGACGTTGTCGCCGAACGTCCAGTTCCGCGACCCGTCCCAGTTCAGGGACCAGGTCATCAGGCCCTTGAGGCGGCCGGCGTAGTGGTTCCACGCCTGCGAGACCAGCGACGGCGACATGTAACCGCCGCCCGCGCCCGGCTGCGCGGGCAGACCCGGCACCTGCTTGTCGTAGGGCACCCGGATCGTGGTGCCCTGGATGACCAGACCCTTGTCGAGACAGTCGGTCTGGGCGGTGAAGCCCTGCACGGTGCCCGCCGAGTACGAGTCACCGCTGCACCCGTACATGCTGCCGTTGTAGTACTGCATGTTCAGCCACCACAGACGGCCGTTGTCGGCGTACTTCTTGATGATCGGCAGGTACGCGCCCCAGATGGAGCCGTACACCACGCTGCCGCCCGTCACGTACGCCGTCTCCGGCGCCATCGTCAGCCCGAACTGCGGCGGCATCTTCGCCAGCACGCCGTCGATGATGTGGATGAGGTTGGCCTGCGAGGTCGAGAGCTGGTTGATGTTGCCGCTGCCGGTCAGCCCCGTCTCGATGTCGATGTCGATGCCGTCGAAGTTGTACTTCTTGAGGATCGGCACGATGGTCTCGACGAACCGGTCGGCGACCGCGCGGGAGCTGAGGTCGATGCCGGCCGTCGCACCGCCGATCGACATCAGGAGCGTCTGCCCCTGCGCCTTCGCCGCGCACATCTCCGCCGGGGTGGCCACCTTGACGGTGGAGTCCATGCCGTCCTCCCACAGCACCGTGCCGTCCGAACGGATCACCGGGAACGCGGCGTTGAGGACGTTGTAGCCGTGGGCGCGGATACGGGAGTCGGTGATGGGCGTCCAGCCGAAGGGCGGGTGCACGCCGTTGGAGGCGCCGTCCCAGTTCTCCCAGTAGCCCTGGAGCACCTTGCCGGACGGTTTGCCCTTCACGGCACACGTCTCCTCGGCCTGCCCGGACGGGGCCGCCGCACGCTGCCGGTCGGCGGCGTGGGGGCTCGCGGCGGCGAGGAGCTGGAGGACGCATGCCAGCACCACGCCGATGCCGAGCAGGTACCAGGGACGTCGTCTTCGGACGGGCGTTGCGAGCATGCGAGTTCCCTCCGCCGGTGTGTGGGGTCGCGGAGAGCGTGATGCGGTCCAGACCATTCGTCAATAGGTCTGGACCAGATTGGCGTCCGTGGTACGGGCGCCGACGACTGCGCCGGCCGGGTCAGCGAGCGCCCAACTCCCCCTCCTTGACGGCCGCCACGAACGACACCCACCCGTCGGCCCCGAAGACCAGCACCGGCCCGTCCGGCACCTTGCTGTCCCGCACCGGCACGACGGGCGCGAAGTCGTCGGAGACCTCCAGACACTCGCCGCCGTCCTGGTTGCTGTGAGTACTTGTGCGCCAACTGGCGGCGCGGGCCGAGGCGTCGGAGACCTCCAAGCACTCGCCCCCGTCCGGATTGCTGTGGCTGCTCTTGCGCCAGTCGGCAGCGCGGACGAAGGTGTCCGAAACCTCCAGGCAGGCGCCACCGTCAGGGTTGCTGTGGCTGCTCTTGTGCCAGTCAGCTGCGCGGATGAAGTCGTTGGAGACCTCGATGCACGCGCCACCGTCCTGGTTGCTGTAGCTGCTCTTGTGCCAGTTCGCGGTGCGCACGAAGTCGTTGGAGACCTCGATGCATGCGCCGCCGTCAGAGTTACTGTAGGAGCTCTTGCGCCAAGTGAGGGCGCTCAGATCGAGGACTCGCAAGGTACTTCCTCCAACACGCGCACGATGAACTTTCGCGACTCGGCGGGGGAAAGGGCCAGGTCACGAACCGCATCGTAAGCACGTTGCAGTCGCTCAATTGACCCGTCCTCCTCGATGAGTTCCCCCCGGTAGGCATTCTCTGCGTACGCAACGGTACGCCCGCCCGGCTGGCGCAGGAACCACACATCTGTGCTGTCCAAGCCATACGGGCCTGCACTGAAGGGCAGCACGTGCAGAGTCACTGCTCCCCGCTCCGCCGCCTCCCCCACGTACTCCAGCTGTGCGCGCCACTCCCCCGCGTCCTGCAGGGGTGTCCGTAGGACGGCCTCGGACAGGATGGTGCGGAACGGGGGCGCGTCGTCCCCCTCCAGCAGGGCGCGGCGGCCCATGCGGGCCTGGACCTGCTGTTCCAGTTCGTCGCCTTTCAGGCCGCCCGCGGCGAGGACTTCACGGGCGTACCCGGGGGTCTGCAACAGACCGGGCAGCACGCTGACGGCGAAGTGCCACAGGCTGGTGGCCTGGGCCTCCAGTGCCATGTAGCGCCGGTAGCGCTCGCGGAACTGGGTCTGGTCGTTGATGGCCAGCTCCCACAGGGCGAGGAGCAGGCCGGGGGTGCCGTAGTGGGTGTCGAGGGCCTGGACGACCTCGGGGCCGCCGAGTGTCTCGCCCTTCTCCATCTTGCCGAACAGGGACCAGTCCCAGCCCAGCCGTTCCCCCAGCTGGCGCAGGCTCTCCCCGCGCCGGGTCCGCAGGGACCGCAGCTCCTCGGCGAACCGCGCACGCGGCTCCCGACTGCGGCCGGTGACCGCTCGCCTCGTCGGCATGGTGCCCTCCGTGGAAGGTGTGGAACGTGCGCGGAGCTGCGGCGAAGCACACCCGCTCGCGCGAGGTGCGCGGCGCGGCGGCGGCGCATTCTCGTAGTTGCCCGCTCACGCACGGTAGTCCACGTGGTGTGGCCGGGTCAGTGGAACGGCGAACAACTCACCAGGTGGAGACCCCTCATGACGAACTCTCACCACGAGCAGGCTGCTTCGGCCGCGTCGGCCGCCTCCGCGGAGCTGCGCGGCTGGACGGAGGGCAGGACCCCGGCGGGGGCCGCGAAGATCCGGGAGGCGGTGCAGGCGCGGGACGCGCTCGCCGCCGCGCTCCGCCGGGCGGGCATCCAGCTCCGGCGATGGATGTGCGCACGCCCTGGCGGGACGCGGTGGAGGACGCCGACGGCGGCCGGGAGGACGATCACGGGCACGCGGCGAGGTACGCGCTGGTGCATCTCGGGGTGTGTTCGGCGCCGGTGGCGTTCGCGCTGGCCGCGGTGGTCGCGCGGGGTGCCGGGCGGTGACGGACGAGGGCGGCGGGCCGGAGGAGGACGCGGGCGGTGACGGCGGCGAACGGCTCACGCCCGCACAGTGGTTGAGCGCGCGCGTGGCGGAGGCGAACGCGCGCAGCTGGGCTCAGATCGAGATCAGCGCGGCGCAGCCGACGCCGCGACGGCGGATGTTGCGCGCGCCGCGTGGCGGAACGGGTGGTTCCGGGGTGTCCCGCCGGCGGGACGGCGGGCGGCGGGAACGCCCCGGCGGGGAACCCCAGTTACGGCTGCGTTTCGTTGACCGCCTCTGATCGCGAATGGAAGCATCGGCGCCCAGCACGCGCAGTTCGTCAGCATTCGCCGAATAACGCACTGGAGATCATTTCGTGGCCAGTAGCGAAACCCCCACCAAGCCCGCCGACGTCGCCCGCCGCCTTCTGGACCTTCTCCTCAACAAGGAGATGGACGCATTCTGCGACATGTGGGCCGAGGACGGGACGGTGGAGATACCGTTCGCGGCTCCCGGCGCCATCAACCACATGGCCGGGCGGGAGACCATTCGCTCGTACCTCACGCACTACTGCGATCACCAGCTGATCGAGGACCTGCCGCACGTCCACATTCACGAGACGACGGATCCCGAGGTCGTCATCGCGGAATGGACGGCGCACGGGACCACGGTGAGCACGGGCAAGAAGTACGAGATGAAGTACATCATCGTGATCACCGTGCGGGACGGCAAGGTCGTCAATTACCGCGACTATTTCTCCCCGCTGCTGGCCGCGCGGGCCGCGAACGACCGGCCCGAACTGCTGGCTCCGTTCAAGGACGAGGACTTCCCCTTCGGGGGCTGATCCCCGGGCGCCCCTACGGGGGCGCCCCGCCGCGGCGGGGACCGCGGCACCGTGCGAACCAGTGTGAGGGGCGCCGGCGGCCTGGCCGTCGGCGCCCCTCACTGTTGCCGCCCCGGGGGTTAGGCGGCAGTCTCGGACCCCGCCCCGGCCGGGCGGGAGAGCAGGTTGAGCAGCAGGGCCGTCACCAGGGAGAGGACGGCGAGCACCCCGACGGACACCGCGAAGCCGCTGACCTCGCCGTGACCGGTGGCCAGCGCCGCGAACAGGGCGCCGATACCGGCGACACCCGCGGCCTCCGAGACCTGGACGGCGGTGAGGATGCCGCCGGAAGCGGCGCCCGCGTCGGCCGGGGCCACACCGGAGAGGGCCACACCGATCAGCGAGGTGGCCACGATGCCGCCGCCCGCGCCGTACAGCACGAGGCCGGGCATCAGGGCCGCCGCCGGGTTGGCGCCCTCCATCAGGTCCACGCCGACCCACACCAGGCCCAGGCCCAGGGCCATCACGATGGCGCCGCCGGGCACCACCCGCTGGCCCCAGCGGGCCACGAGCTTGCCGCACAGCACGGAGAAGACCGAGGTGAGGATGGCCATCGGGGTGAAGGTGAGGGCGGACTGGAGCGGGGTGAAGTCCTTGGCCTGCTGGAGGTAGAACGCCAGCAGGAAGATGAACGCGCCGTTGACGCCGTAGAAGCACAGCGCCGTGGGCAGCCCCATGGAGAAGCCGCGCTGCTTGAACAGCCGCGGCGGCAGCAGCGGCGCCTCGGAGCCGGCGGCCACCCGGCACTCCCACAGGATGAACAGCGCCAGCAGCACCGCGCCGCCGGCCATCTCGCCGACGCGCAGGCCGGTCCAGCCCTGTTCGGCGCCGATGACCAGGCCGTGCACCAGGCCCAGCAGGCCGGCACCGAGCAGGACGACACCCAGCAGGTCGAGCTTCATCGGGGTCCGCTCACCCGGGTCGCGCACGAGGGCGAGCGCGCCGACGAAGGTGATGACGCACAGCGGCACGTTCACCAGGAAGATGGAGCGCCAGCCCAGGTCGGCGACGTCCCATTCGATGAGGAATCCGCCGACGATCTGACCGGCGACGACGCCGATACCGATGACGGCCCCGTACAGGCCGATGGCGCGGCTGCGTTCCTCGTCGCGCTGGAACGTGACCTGGATGAGGGCCAGCACCTGCGGCAGCATCACGGCGGCGCCGAGGCCCTGGGCGATTCGGGCCCCGATGAGGAATCCGGGGCTCTGCGCGGCGGCGCAGGCGACGGAGGTGAGGGCGAAGATGACGACACCCACCAGGAAGACCCGGCGGCGGCCGAAAATGTCACCGAGCCTGCCGCCGGCGACGAGACCGGCACCGTAGGCGAGGGTGTATCCGGTCGGCACCAATTGGATGTCGGCGAATGAGGCATTCATTTCTGCTTGGATCGACGGATTGGCCACATTCACGATGAAGATATCGAGAAATCCCATGAAGGCGCCGAGCAGCAGGATCCATACCGCACCCCATTGCGCGGTGGTCGCGGCCGGCGGCGCCGGAGCGTTCCCCCCTTCCTGCTCAGCGGGAACATCCGTCTCCACCACTCTTTGCTCCTTGGACAACGCGATTACCTTTCACTGATTCAGCGCGGCGGCGAGTCGTGCCGACAAGCACGGGGAGACAGCACCTCCCGCCGCGCTGAACCACTGTGTCGGCTGCCGCCCCGGGTCGGAACGGCCGGACCGGTACCGAACCAGTCTCGCGGCCCCCATTGCGTGGGCCAAGTTGCAATTTATGCTGTTGGCGTGACCACCACCCTAGGAGCAGAGTCGGAACAACGGCGGGACGATCTGCGGGACTTCCTGCGCAGCCGCAGGGCCCGGCTGTCCCCCCAGGACGTGGGCCTGCCGACGTCGGGACGGCGCCGCACCCCGGGGCTGCGGCGCGAGGAGGTCGCCTCGCTCGCGGGCATCGGGCTCACCTGGTACACGTGGCTGGAGCAGGGGCGGCGGATCACCGTCACCACCAGCATTCTGGACGCCGTCAGTTCGGCGCTGCGGCTCAACGACGACGAGCAGGCGCACCTGTACCGGCTGGCCGGCCACACGCCGGCCCCCGTCCCGCGCCGGGCGGCCCGCTCGTCGGTCCCGCGGCTGCCGGAGCACGTGGTGTCCCTCGTCGAGGAGTGGACGCCGGGCCCGGCGTACGTCCTGGACCGCTACTGGCGTTATCTGCACGGGAACGCCGCGGTCGAGGTGCTGTTCGGCGAGGTGCCGAAGCTGCACAGCTGTCTGGACGGGTTCGTCACGCGGCAGGGCCCGCACCGGGCGCTGCCGGAGTGGGAGTCGATGGCGCCGTCGCTGGTCGCCGAGTTCCGTTCGGACGCGGCCCGTTACCCGGACGACACGGGGTTCGCCGCGATCATCCGGCGGCTGTCGGAGCACAGCCCCGCCTTCGCCCGGCTGTGGGCCCAGCAGGAGGTGCGGGACACGGCGCTGGGCGAGAAGGTCGTGGAGCATCCGCGGGGCGGGCGGCTGGTGTTCCAGCGCACGACGGTGCAGATCGCCGACCATCCGGATCTGCGGGTCGTCCTGCTGCTGCCCCAGCCGGGCACCGGCACCCGGCAGCGGCTGCGCTCCCTGCTGCCGCACTCCGCCGCGGACTGACCACGTCCGGGCCCCGCGCCCGCAGACAGCACGACGGGCACCACGCTTGTGGCGTGGTGCCCGTCGTGTTCTCCGCCCGGCCGGGAAGGGGTCAGGTCAGCCGGGAGCGGAGGTGCTCGGCGAGTTCCGCCGGAGTCAGGAAGTCGAAGACGAGGGAGACCGGCAGTTCCAGCCCGGTGCGGGCGACGAGCCGGTTCCTCATCTCGACGGCGGCCAGCGACGTGAAGCCCAGGTCCATGAACTCCTGCTCCATGTCGAACGTTCGGCCTTCGGGGTGGCCCAGTGCGAGGGCCATCTCGGCCTGCACCAGTTCGGTGACGGCGGCCTCGAGGGCGTCCCCGGACAGGGCGCGCAGGTCTTCGGGGCCGCTCTCCTGCGGACCGGCCTCCGGTTCCTCGACGGCGGGGCCCGCGGTCCGGCCGGCGCCGCCGTCGCCGACCGTCGCCAGGGCGCGTTCCCGCCAGCGGGCCAGCACGGGCAGTGCCGCCCGGAGTGCCGCGCTCTCGGCCGGGTCGCCGCCCGTGGCGCCGAACTCCTCGGCGAACCGGTCGGCGTCCATGCTGCCGACCGCGTCCCAGAAGGCAGCCGCCGGTTCGGGGAGCGCGGCGGTCCGCCGCGCGGCACCGAGCCAGTAGTGGCCGCGCTGGAAGGCGTAGGTGGGCAGTTCCACGCGCCGAGGCTCCCGGTGTGCGAACAGCCGCTCCCACCGCACAGGGGCGCCGCGTACGTAGGCGTGCGCGAACGCGGTGAGCAGTGCCTCGGGTTCGGGCCGGTCGCGGCGCTGTGCCGGTACCGGCGGCGCGGCCTGGGGCAGTACGTCGGGCAGCATGCCGCTGAGCACGGCGTCCGGGCCGATCTCCCACCACAGTTCGACGCCTTCCCGGTCGGCGGCGCGCAGCGCGTCGGCGAACCGGACGGTCGAGCGCACCTGGTCCACCCAGTAGGCGGGGTCGCTCATGGCCGCGTCCCGCACCACGTCGCCGGTCACGGTGGAGACCAGCGGGATGCGCGCCGGGTGGAAGGAGAGGTCGCGCACGATCGCGGCGAACTCCTGGCGCATCGGCTCCATCAGCGGCGAGTGGAACGCGTGGGAGACGGTCAGCCTGCGGGTGGAGACGCCCGCGTCGGCGAACGCCTTGGCGGCCTCCCGTACGGCGTCCTCGGCGCCGGAGATCACCACGGAGGCGGGGCCGTTGACGGCGGCGACGTCCACCAGTCCGCCGTGCGCGGTCAGCACCGCGCGGGCCTCGTCCTCGCCCGCCCGTACCGCGAGCATCGCTCCCCGTTCGGGCAGCCGGCCCATCAGCCGGCCCCGGGCCGCGACCAGCCGGCAGGCGTCCGGCAGGTCGAGCACCCCGGCGACGTGGGCGGCGGCGATCTCCCCGACGGAGTGGCCCAGCAGGTGGTCGGGCCGCAGACCGGCGTCCTCGGCGCAGCGGAAGAGCGCCACTTCGAGGGCGAAGAGCGCCGGCTGGGACCATGCCGTCTCGTTCAGCAGCTCGGCCTCCGGCGTGTCAGGGCCGGCGAACATGACCTCGCCCAGCGGCCGTTCGAGGTGTTCGCCGAGTGCGTCGGCCACCTCGTCGAACGCCTCGGCGAACACCGGGTGTTCCGCGTACAGCCGGGCGCCCATGCCGGGGCGCTGGCTGCCCTGCCCGGTGAAGAGGAATCCCGTCACGGGGGTGTGGCCGGCCCGGCAGGAGCCGGTCACCAGGCCGGGCGCGCCGGACTTGCGGGCCAGCGCGGCGAGGGAGTCCACGAACTGTCCGTTCTCCCGGCCGATGATCACGGCACGGTGGTCGAACCGGGCCCGGCCGACGGCCAGCGTGTGTCCGACGTCCACGGCCTCGGGCGCCTCGCCCGCGAGGTGTTCGGCCAGCGCGCCCGCCTGGTCGCTGAGGGCCTGCGCGTCCTTGGCCGTCAGCACCAGCGGCACGGCGGCGCCCGGCGCGTTCTGCTGCCGGGCCGGCTCGGGCGGCGCCTCCTGGAGCACCAGGTGCACGTTGGTGCCGCTGATGCCGAACGAGGAGACGGCGGCCCGGCGGGGGCGGTCGTCCTCGCGGGGCCACTCCCGCTGCTCGGTCAGCAGCCGCACCGCGCCCTGGGACCAGTCCACCTCGCTGGTCGGCGCGTCCACGTGGAGGGTGCGGGGCAGGGTGCCGTGCCGCATGGCCAGCCGGGTCCCCCAGCCGGGTGCCGGTGCCGTGCGCCTCCACCACGTCGATGTCCGCGCCGGTGACGCCCGCATTCGCCCACGCCTGGCGGATGACCCGCTGCTGCGAGGGGCCGCTGGGCGCGGTCAGGCCGTTGGAGGCGCCGTCCTGGTTGACGGCGCTGCCCCGCAGCACCGCCAGCACGCGGTGGCCCAGCCGCCGTGCCCGCGACAGCCGTTCGGCCACCACCACGCCGACACCTTCCGCCCAGGCGGTGCCGTCGGCCGCGTCCGCGAAGGACTTGCAGCGTCCGTCGGGGGCCAGCCCGCCCTGCCGGGAGAACTCCACGAACGGTGCGGGGCTCGGGATGACGGTGACGCCGCCGGCGAGGGCCAGTTCGCACTCGCCCTGGCGCAGCGCCTGGCACGCCTGGTGCAGCGCGACCAGCGACGACGAACACGCCGTGTCCACCGTCACCGCCGGACCCTCCAGACCCAGCGTGTACGCCACCCGGCCCGAGGCCACACTCCCGGCCGTGCCGGTCATCAGGAAGCCCTGCGCCTCCTCGGCCTCCGGTGAGCCGGCGGCCTGTGCCGCGTAGTCGTTCGCGGACGCGCCGACGAACACGCCGGTGCGGCTGCCGCGCAGCGACGCCGGGTCGATGCCCGCACGCTCCAGCGCCTCCCACGACGTCTCCAGCAGCAACCGCTGCTGCGGATCCATCGCCAGCGCCTCACGCGGACTGATCCCGAAGAACTCCGCGTCGAACTGTGCCGCCGAGGCCAGGAAACCGCCGCGGTCGGTGTAGCTGGTGCCCGGGGTGCGGCGCTCCGGGTCGTACACGCCCTCCAGGTCCCAGCCGCGGTCGGTGGGGAAGGCACCGATCGCGTCCACCCCGTCCAGCAGCATCCGCCACAGCTCCTGCGGATCGTCCGCCCCCGGGTAGTGGCAGGCCATCCCCACCAGCACCACCGGGTCCTCCGCGGCGGAGGCGCCCGAGGCAGCAGGGGCGTCCTCCTCGGGGCGCTCCTCCTCGTCCTGCGCCAGGCCGAGTTCCCGCAGCAGGTGTCCGGTGAGCGCCGCGGCGCTCGGGTGGTCGAAGACCAGGGTCGTGGGCAGTGCCAGGCCGGTGTCCCGGACCAGCCGCTGGCGCAGTTCCACCGCGGTCAGGGAGTCGAATCCGACGTCGCGGAAAGCGCGGTCCGCGTCCAGCGCGTCGGCGTCGGGCAGGCCCAGCACGTCGGCGGCACGTTCCCGCACGGCGCGGAGCAGCTCCGCGTGGCGCTCGCCGGGTGCCGTGCGCTCCAGCAGGGCCCGCAGCGCCGCCGTGCCGGTGCCGTCCGCGCTCTCCTCGGTGTGCGGCTCCGGGGCCGCCCCGGGCAGCGCCGCCAGCAGCGGGCTGTGCCGCAGCGCGGTGAACGCCGGGGCGAACACCGTCCAGTCCACGTCGGCGAGCGTGGTGTGCGCCGCGCCTACACCGGCCAGGTCCGTGACGGCGCGGGCGGCCGGACCCGGCTCCAGCGGACGCAGCCCGCGCCGGCTCACCTCGTTCTCGATACCGGCGTCGGCCAGCATGCCGCCGCCCGCCCACGGCCCCCAGGCCAGCGCGGTCGCCACCGCGCCCCGGGCCCGCCGCCGCTCGGCCAGCGCGTCGAGCGCCGCGTTGGCCGCGGCGTAAGCGCCCTGCCCCGCCACGCCCCACACTCCGGCGACCGACGAGAACAGCACGAACGCGTCCAGCGGACGGTCGGCGAGCAGTTCGTCCAGGTGCGCGGCACCGGTGACCTTCGCCGCCCACAGCCGCGCGAGGTCCTGCGGTGTCGTCTCGTCCAGCGGCTTGACCAGCGGCAGCCCCGCCGTGTGCACCACGGCCTGCGGCGGATGCTCCTCCAGCAGCCGGGCGAGCGCCGCCCGGTCGGTCACGTCGCACGCCGCCAGGGTGACGCGGACACCGGCGGCCGACAGTTCCTGTTCGAGTTCCGCGGCGCCCGGCGCATCAGCGCCCCGGCGGCTGGCCAGCACCAGGTGTGCGGCGCCGGACGCGGCCAGGTGGCGTGCCACGTGGGCGCCGAGCGCACCGGTGCCGCCGGTGATCAGCACCGTGCCGCGCGGTGTCCAGCCCGCCTCCTCGCGTGCGGTGCCCGGCGCCGGCACCAGGCGGCGCACGTGGACGCCGTCGGGACGGACCGCGATCTGGTCCTCGTCGCCGCCGGCCGCGATCCGGTCGAGGACGCGGCCGGCCGTCCGCGCGTCCGGCACGGGCGGCACGTCCGCCAGACCGCCGACCCTGCCCGGGTGTTCGAGCGCGGCGACCCGGCCGAGCCCCCACATCTGCGCCTGCTCGGGCAGCGGCGGCAGGTCGGCGGCACGGACGCTCACCGCGCCGCTGGTCAGCGTCCACAGCGGGGCGTCGATCCCGGCGTCGCCCAGTGCCTGCACCAGGGCGAGGCCCGATGCGGCGGTTCCGCGCCCGTCGGCGGCGCCCAGCGGCAGCAGCGAGACGACGGCGGTGAGCGGGGCGGCCCCCGCGACGGCCGCGCGCAGCCGCTCGGCCAGCCCGTCGCGGGTGCACGCGGTCACGGGCACCTCGACGCGCAGCACCTCGGCGCCCTCCCCGGCCAGCGTGCCGGGCAGGACCCGCAGCCAGCCGGCGGCGCCCGTCTTGGGAGGCAGCTCCTTGGAGGACTCCTCGGTGGCCGTCTCTTCGGGGAGGACGAGGAGCCAGGTGCCCGAGCGCTGCGCGGACGGCGCCCCGGTGCGCAGCCGGTCCCAGCGCACGCGGTAGCGCCACTCCTGGGTGCGGGCCCGTTCGTGGGCGTCCCGGCGCCACCGGGCCAGGGCCGGCAGGACCGGTGCCAGCTCCGCCTCCGGCACGCCGAGCGTGCCGACGAGTGCGGGCGTGTCCTGCTGTTCGACGGCGGCCCAGAACCGGGCGGTGGCCGCGTCCTCGCCGCCGGAGGCTGCCGCCGGGGCGTTGCGCGCGAGCCAGTACCGTTCGCGCTGGAACGCGTAGGTCGGCAGCTCGACCTGCGCGGCGCCCGTCCCCGCGTACAGGGCGGCCCAGTCCGCGTGCGTGCCGTGCGCCCACACCCGGGCGAGGGCCGCCAGCGCGGTGG
This sequence comes from Streptomyces albus subsp. albus, assembly GCF_000725885.1. GTDB lineage: Bacteria > Actinomycetota > Actinomycetes > Streptomycetales > Streptomycetaceae > Streptomyces > Streptomyces albus. The sequence continues at coordinate 346,974 of NZ_JODR01000002.1, forward strand.
GGCACTCGGGGCGGTCCCGGCGCAGGACGCCCGCCATGACGGCCTCGTCGGGCGCCGTCAGACAGCCGCGTCCCATGGCGGTCAGCACACTGTCGGGGCCGGCCTCCAGATAGGCGGTCACGCCCTGGCTCTCCAGGGTGCGCATCCCGTCGTGGAAGCGGACCGCTTCCCGCACGTGCCGCACCCAGTAGTCGGGGGAGGCCAGTTCGGCGGCGGTGGCCAGGCGTCCGGTCACGTTGGAGACGACCGGGATGTCCGGCGCGCCGAACGACAGGGAGGCGGCGACCTCGCGGAACGCGTCCAGCATGCCGTCCATGTGCGGGGAGTGGAAGGCGTGGCTGACCCGCAGCCCGCGCACTCGGCGCCCCTCGCCCCGGAACAGCTCCGCGACCCGCTCGACGGCCTCCTCATCACCCGACACCACGACGGAGCGGGGGCCGTTGACGGCTGCCAGGGACAGCCGCTCGCCCGTTCCCTCCGGCAAGTGCGGGGCCACCTCGTCCTCGGACGCCTCGATCGCGGCCATCGCCCCGCCCTGCGGCAGGGCGCCCATCAGCCTGCCGCGGGCCGCGACCAGCTTCGCCGCGTCGGGCAGGGACAGCACCCCGGCCACGTGCGCGGCCACCAGTTCCCCGATGGAGTGGCCCAGCAGGAAGTCGGGGCGCACGCCCCAGGAGAGCAGCAGCCGGGACAGCGCCACCTCGACGGCGAACAGGGCCGGCTGCGTGTACTCGGTGCGGTCCAGCGCCCCCGAATCGTCGTCCAGCACCTCGGCCAGGGGCCGGTCGAGGTGGGGCGCGAACGCTTCCGCCACCTCGTCCAGCGCATCCGCGTACGCGGGGAACGCCGCGTACAGCTCCCGTCCCATGCCGGGGCGCTGGCTGCCCTGGCCGGTGAACAGGAACGCCGTGCGGCCCGGGCCCGCCGACGGCACCTGCCCGCACACCGCACCGGCCGGCTGCTCGCCGCGGGCCAGCGCCTCCACGGCCTGCCGCAGCCCTTCGGCGTCGTCACCGGTGAGCACCGCACGGTGCTGGAGCGCGGCCCGGCCGGCGGCCAGCGTGTAGCCCACGTCGAGCGCGTCGAACGCGTCGGATTCGCCGGGTACGTCTGTGCGCAGCCGTGCCGCGAGCCGGTCCGCCTGGGCGCGCAGTGCCGTCGCGGTCGCGGCGGACAGCACCCACGGCAGCGGTGTGCGGCCCGTGCGCCGCTCGCCGCCGGGCTTGGGCTCGGGTGCCGGGGCCTGTTCGAGGATGACGTGCGCGTTGGTGCCGCTCACCCCGAACGCGGAGACCGCCGCCCGGCGGGGGCGGTCCACCTCCGGCCACTCCCGCTGCTCGGTGAGAAGCCGCACCTGCCCCTGGGACCAGTCCACTTCGGCCGCCGGGGCGTCCACGTGGAGGGTGCGGGGCAGGGTGCCGTGCCGCATGGCCAGCACCATCTTGATGACCCCGCCGACACCCGCAGCCGCCTGCGTGTGCCCGATGGCAACGCCTGCGCCTCGATCGGATCCCCGAGTCGCGTACCGGTGCCGTGTGCCTCCACCACATCGACATCCGCACCCGTGACACCCGCATTCGCCCACGCCTGACGGATCACCCGCTGCTGCGAGGGGCCGCTGGGCGCGGTCAGACCGTTGGAGGCGCCGTCCTGATTGACCGCACTCCCCCGCACCACCGCCAGCACCCGACACCGCCACCCCGCCGGCCAGGGCCAGTTCGCACTCGCCCTGGCGCAGCGCCTGGCACGCCTGGTGCAGCGCCACCAGCGACGACGAACACGCCGTGTCCACCGTCACCGCCGGACCCTCCAGACCCAGGACGTAGGAGATGCGGCCGGAGAGCACCGCCGAGGCGTTGCCCGACAGCAGGTAGCCGGCCGTCTCCTCGGTGGCGTCCTGCGGTTCGGGACCGTAGCCCTGGTCGGTGGCGCCGACGAACACTCCGGTGGCGCTGCCGTGCAGGGACGCCGGGTCGATACCGGCCTGCTCCAGCGCCTCCCACGCCGTTTCCAGCAGCAGCCGCTGCTGCGGGTCCATGACCAGCGCCTCACGCGGGCTGATCCCGAAGAAGTGCGCGTCGAACTCGGCGGCCGAGTCGAGGAACCCGCCCTCGCGGGCGTAGGTCCGCCCGTGCCGCGGCTCCGGGTCGTACAGGTTGTCGATGTCCCAGCCGCGGTCGGCGGGGAAGTCGGTGACGGCGTCGGTCTCCTCCCGCACCAGCCGCCACAGCTCCTCCGGACCGTCCGCACCGCCCGGATACCGGCAGCCCATACCGACGATCGCCACCGGCTCGTCGGCCGCCTCCAGCAGTTCCCTGTTCCGGCGGCGCAGCCGCTCGTTCTCCTTGAGCGAGGCACGCAGCGCCTCGACGACCTTCTCAGGCGACTTCGCCATGCTTTTCCGCTCCGGCAGTCGATGACAAGTGGGGGATGCGCGTGCTCAGCGGGACTCCTGCGTCCCGTCGCCCAGCGCCATACGGACGAGCGCCTCGTCGTCCAGCTCCTCGATACGGTCCTCGGCCGACGAGCCCGCGGCCTCCTGCTCCCCGGGCTCCTCGCCGGCGCCGGCCAGGTCCAGCAGCGCCTCCAGCAGCCCCGAGGCGCGCAGCCGCGCGGCCGGGATGCGGGTGAGCGCGTCCAGGGCGCGGGAGTGCTCCGCGCTGTCCGGCCCCGGCGCCGACGGCGCCGCCGCGCCGTCCGGCTGCTCGGGCAGCAGCCGCTCCCGCAGATGCGCCGCGAGCACCGCCGGGTTCGGGTGGTCGAAGACCAGCGTCGCCGGCATCCGGGTACCGCACGCGGCGGCGAGCCGGTTGCGCAGCTCCACGGCGGTCAGCGAGTCGAACCCCAGCTCCCGGAAGGCGCCGGTGCGCGGGATGCCGTCCGTCGTGTCGTGGCCCAGCACCGCGGCGGCCTGCCGCACGATCAGCTCCAGCAGCCGGTTCTCCTGCTCCGCCGCCGGCAGCCCCGCCAACTCCCGCACCAGCGAGCCGCCCTGCTCCTCGGCGTCGTCGTCCGCCGCGGCCTGTTCCCGGAGGGCATCGCGCACCTCGGGCAGGTCGGCGATCAGCGGGCGGGGGCGGGCGGCGGTGAAACCGGGGGCGAAACTCGCCCAGTCCACGTCCGCGACGGAGACGAACGTCTCGTCGTGGTCGAGGCTCTGGGCCAGCGCGTCGACGGCCACCTCCGGCGCCATGGGACGCAGCCCGTGCCGGCGCAGATAGCGTTCCGTCTCCGGGTCGGCCATGGTGTCGCCGCCGCCCCACAGACCCCACGCCACCGAGGTGGCGGCCAGTCCGCGGGCGCGGCGCTGCTCGGCGAGCGCGTCGAGGCTCGCGTTGGCCGCGGCGTAGGCGCCCTGCCCGCGGCTGCCCCACACCCCGCCGTTGGAGGAGAACAGCACGAACGCCTCCACCTGCGGGCCGTCGAGGAGCGCGTCCAGGTTGCGGGCGCCGGTCACCTTGCCCGCGAGGACGTCGGCGAACTCCTCGCCGCTCACCTCGTCCAGGCCGGTGGTGTGCAGGACGCCCGCCGTGTGGAAGACCGCCCGCACGGGGCCGGCCGTCTTCTCCACCTCGGCCACCATGGCAGCCGCCTGCTCCGGGTCGGCCACGTCGCAGGCGCGGACGGTCACCTTGGCGCCCAGCGCCGTCAGCCGCGCCTCCAGTTCGGCGGCGCCCGGGGCCTGCGGGCCCCGGCGGCTGGTGAGCACCACGTGTTCGGCGCCGTTGCCGGCCAGCCACTCGGCGATGTGGCCGCCCAGCGCGCCGGTGCCGCCCGTCACCAGGACGGTGCCGCGGGGCCGCCAGTCGCGGGGCGCGGTGGCCGATCCCAGCGGGGCCCGGCTCAGCCGCCGGACGAAGGTGCCGGAGGCGCGCAGTGCGAGCTGGTCCTCGTCGCCCGCGCCCGCCAGCAGGGCCGCCAGCCGCGCCGCCGTCGGCCCGTCCGGCGTACCCGGCAGGTCCACCAGCCCGCCCCAGCGTTCGGGGTGCTCCAGACCCAGCACCCGTCCCATGCCCCACACCTGCGCCTGGTCGGGGTCGGCGGCCGGGTCCTGCCCGGCCACGGCGACGGCGCCGCGGGTGAGCAGCCACAGCGGACTGCCGGGCAGTACGTCGCCCAGCGCCTGGACGAGGCCGAGGGCCAGCGCCGTACCGGCCGGTACGGGCCCCTCGGCGGTCGGCCCCTCGGCGGGCCCGCCGGCCGGCTCCGCGGCGGTGGGGAGGGCCAGCACCCCGGCGACGGGCTCGCCGCCGGCCGCGGCCTCCACCCGCTCGGCGAGGCGTTGCCGGTCCGTCTCCCCGGCGGGGACGGTGACCCGCACCGGGGACGCGCCGGCGTCGGCGAGCGCCTGCTCCAGCACCGCCGCGGTCCCGTCGCCCGCCTGCTGCGGGACGACGACCAGCCAGCGGCCCCGGAGTCCGGGCTGCCCGGCGGGTGTGAACGGCTTCCACGTGACGCGGTAGCGCCACGAGTCGATCACCGAGCGGGCACGGGCGGTGCGGCGCCACTCGGCCAGCTCTGGCAGGACCCCGCGCAGCCCCTCGGCGGTACGGGCGCCCACGACGCGTCCCAGCACCTCGTCGTCACCCGCCTCGACCGCCGCCCAGAAGTCGTCCTCCAGCCGGTCCCCGGCCGCCGCGGGCCCGGTGGTACGGGTGGGCTCCTGCCAGTAGCGGCGCCGCTGGAAGGCGTAGGTGGGCAGATCGACGCGGCGCGCCCCGGTGCCCTCGAACACCGCCTCCCAGTCGGGCGAGGCGCCCGCCGTGTGCGCCGCCGCCAGCGAGGTCACGAAGCGGGGCAGGTCCCCTTCGTCGCGGCGCAGCGACCCCAGCGCCGTCGCCGCGGCCTCCAGCGTCTCGAACGTCTCCTGCATGCCGGGCACCAGCACCGGGTGCGGGCTCGCCTCGACGAACAGGGTGTGCCCGTCGTCCGCCAGGGCGCGCACGGTGTCGGCGAAGTCCACGGTGCGGCGCAGGTTCTCGTACCAGTAGGCGGCGTCCAGCGGTCCGGTGCCGCCCGCGTCGGGCGACGCGAGGCCGTGGACGGTGGAGTGGAAGGGGATGTGCGGCTGGGCGGGCGTCAGCCCGTCGAGGTCCCGCAGCAGCCGCTCGCGGACCGCCTCCACCTGCACCGAGTGGGAGGCGTAGTCCACGGGCACGCGGCGGACGCGCACCTGGCGCTCCTCGCACCGGGCCTGCAGCTCGTCCAAGGCCGCCGCCTCACCGGAGACCACCGCCGAGGAGGGGCCGTTGACCGCGGCGAGGGAGAGGCGCCCCTCCCACCGCTCCAGTTCGCCGGCCAGGTCCTCCGGCGGCAGGGCGACGGACATCATGCCGCCGTGCCCGGCCAGTAGTTCGCGGATGGCCTGGCTGCGCAGCGTCACCACCCGGGCGGCGTCGCGGAGGCCGAGGGCCCCGGCCACACAGGCGGCGGCGATCTCCCCCTGCGAGTGCCCCACCACGGCGTCCGGCTCGACACCGTAGGAGCGCCACAGCGCGGCGAGGGACACCATGACGGCGAACAGCGCCGGCTGGACCACATCGACCCGGTCCAGGGACGGGCTGCCCTCTGTCTCGTGCAGCACGTCGAGCAGCGACCAGTCGGTGAACTCGGCCAGCGCCTCGGCGCACTCGTCCATGCGGGCGGCGAACACCGGTGACTGGGCGAGCAGTCGGGTGGCCATGCCGCGCCACTGGGAGCCCTGCCCGGGGAAGACGAACACCGTCTTCCCCTGCCTCTCGACGGAGCCCGTCAGCACCCGGCCCGACGGTTCGCCCGCGGCCAGGTCGGCGAGCCCGGCCATGGCCTCGCCGGTGTCCCGGGCCAGCACCACCGCGCGGTGTGCGAAGACGGAACGGGTGGTGGCCAGCGCGTAGCCCACGTCGGGCAGCCGGTAGGTGCTCTTGGACGCCAGGCAGGCGTGCAGCCGCTGGGCCTGTGCGCGCAGCGCCGCCTCGGTGGTCCCGGACAGCGGCCAGGGCACGAGCACGTCCCCGGCCTGGCCGGACACCGTCCCGCCCTCGCTTTCGCCGGTGTCCGTTCCGTCGTCGGCCGGGGCCGGCTCCTCGGTGTACTCCTCCAGGATCATGTGCGCATTGGTGCCGCTCACCCCGAACGAGGACACGGCGGCCCGGCGCGGCCGGTCCTCCTCGCGGGGCCACTGCTGCCGGTCGGTCAGCAGCCGCACCGCGCCCTGGGACCAGTCCACCTCGCTGGTCGGCGCGTCCACGTGGAGGGTGCGGGGCAGGGTGCCGTGCCGCATGGCCAGCCTCCACCGCATCGACATCCGCACCCGTGACACCCGCATTCGCCCACGCCTGCCGGATCACCCGCTGCTGCGAGGGGCCGCTGGGCGCGGTCAGACCGTTGGAGGCGCCGTCCTGATTGACCGCACTCCCCCGCACCACCGCCAGCACCCGA
>NZ_JODR01000003.1 GCF_000725885.1 Streptomyces albus subsp. albus
CTGCCCCGGCAACCGCCGGAGACGGGGTATCAACATATCTGGCGTTGACTTTTGGCACGCTGTTGAGTTCTCAAGGAACGGACGCTTCCTTCGAAACCGCTTCACCGGTCTCTCCGGACGTTTGCCCTTTCGGTTCTTCCCAAGCCTACCACCGTATTTTCGGTGGTCCGAAATCCGGTCCGCGCCGAAGCGCGAAAGATCGCGGTCCGAGGACCGCTTTCCATGGATCTTGGGATTGCCGCCCGCACTCTCGGTGCCGGGCAGGTCTACGACAGTACAGCGGGCGCCAGGAGAGAGGCAAATCGGTTCTGCACCCTTCGGAAACGATCAGAACCGACCCTGATCGATCAGAGCTGCGCCTCCGTGCGTCGCGGAGCGTGATCCACCATCAACGGCGCGCGTCCGGGCACACGTGCGGAATCAGTTGTTCTTATGACTTACGCTTCTGAACGGTGCGCCGTCCTGAACAGGTAGCGACGGTGGCTGATCGAAACTCCGCCCTTTGGAGGCCTCCCATGACCACCGTGTCGTCCCCGTTGACCGGGCGTGCTGTCGGCCTGGCCGCCGTGCCGGATCCGGTGTTCTCCGGGGCGATGGTGGGCCCCGGCACCGCCATCGACCCCGTACGTGAGCGCACCGAGGCGGTCGCGCCCGTGGACGGCGTGGTGGTCTCGCTGCATCCGCACGCGTTCGTCGTCGTGGACTCCGAGGGACACGGCGTGCTCACGCATCTGGGCATCGACACCGTGCAGCTGAACGGCGAGGGCTTCGAGCTGCTGGCCGCCAAGGGCGACACCGTCAAGCGCGGGCAGCCCATGGTTCGCTGGGACCCGGCCGCCGTCGAGGAGAAGGGCAAGTCCCCCATCTCCCCGGTGATCGCGCTGGAGGCCACCGCCGAGGCGCTCGGCGATCTGGTGGAGGACGGCGACGTGGAGCGCGGGCAGACGCTCTTCGGCTGGAGCTGACAGCCGGCACACAGGTCCGGCCCGCTCCCTGCCCACGTCACATGTGTCACCTCGCGTGTCGCCGGGAGTCCGCTTCTTCCGCAGTTCCGGGCCGGGCGGAGTACGACCGCGGTGGCCCGGTGCCGCCGCCGACCGGAGACGGGTGAAATGGACACAACGCTTCGAGGCGTGGGTGTGAGCCACGGCGTGGCGATCGGCGAGGCGCGGCACATGGGCACGGCCGTACTGGAGCCGCCGGCCAAGCAGATCGCCGCCGAGGAGGCGCCGCGCGAGCAGCAGCGGGCGCGGCAGGCCGTGGAGGCGGTGGCCGCCGATCTGGTCGCGCGGGGCAATCTGGCGGGCGGCGAGGCGCAGGCCGTGCTGGAGGCCCAGGCCATGATGGCGCAGGACCCGGAGCTGGCGGCCGACGTCGAGCGGCGGATCGCCGTGGGCAGTACGGCCGAGCGTGCGGTCTACGACGCGTTCGCCGCCTACCGGGCGCTGCTGGCGCAGGCGGGCGACTACCTGGCGGGCCGGGTGGCCGACCTGGACGACGTGCGCAACCGCATCGTCGCGCGGCTGCTGGGTGTGCCGATGCCGGGCGTGCCGGACAGCGACCGGCCGTACGTGCTGATCGCGCGGGATCTGGCACCGGCGGACACCGCGCTGCTGGACCCCGCTCTGGTGCTCGGTTTCGTGACCGAGGAGGGCGGCCCCACCAGTCACAGCGCGATTCTGGCGCGGGCGCTGGGGGTGCCGGCCGTGGTGGCGCTGCCGGGGGCGGGTGAGCTCGCCGAGGGCACCGTGGTCGCGGTGGACGGCAGCACCGGTGAGGTGATGGTGAACCCGACCGGCGCGGAGCGGGAGGAGCTGTCCCGGGCGGCGGCCGAGCGGAAAGCCGCGGTCGAGGGTGCCAAGGGCCCGGGTGCGACCTCGGACGGGCACAAGGTGCCGCTGCTGGCGAACGTGGGCGGCCCGGGCGACGTGCCGGCGGCCGTCGAGGCGGGTGCCGAGGGCGTGGGCCTGTTCCGTACGGAGTTCCTCTTCCTCGACGACAGCGAGCGGGCGCCCTCCGAGGACAAGCAGGTCGAGGCGTACCGGCAGGTGCTGGAGGCGTTCCCCGAGGGGCGCGTCGTGGTGCGGGTGCTGGACGCCGGGGCGGACAAGCCGCTGAGCTTCCTCACGCCGGCCGACGAGCCGAACCCGGCGCTGGGCGTACGGGGTCTGCGGACGCTGCTGGACCACCCCGAGGTGTTGCAGGGGCAGCTGCGGGCGCTGGCGAAGGCCGCGGAGGGGCTGCCGGTCTATCTGGAGGTCATGGCGCCGATGGTGGCGGACCGCGCGGACGCGCGGGCGTTCGCCGACGCCTGCCGCGAGGCGGGGCTGAACGCCAAGTTCGGTGCGATGGTCGAGATTCCGTCGGCGGCGCTGCGGGCGCGTTCGGTGCTCCAGGAGGTGGAGTTCCTGTCGCTGGGCACCAACGACCTGGCGCAGTACACGTTCGCGGCCGACCGTCAGGTGGGTGCCGTCTCGCGGCTCCAGGACCCGTGGCAGCCGGCGCTGCTGGATCTGGTGGCGACGGCGGCCGAGGCGGCCGGGGCCGAGGGCAAGAGCTGCGGTGTGTGCGGTGAGGCGGCGTCGGACCCGCTGCTGGCCTGTGTGCTGACGGGTCTGGGTGTGACGAGCCTGTCGATGGGTGCCTCGGCGATCCCGTTCGTGCGGGCGCAGCTGGCCAAGCACACGCTGGCGCAGTGCGAGCGGGCGGCTGCCGCGGCGCGGGCCGCGGACAGCGGTCCGGACGCGCGGGCCGCGGCGCAGGCGGTGCTGTCCGGGGAGTGACCCGGGCGGGCGACCGCGTGGCCGTGCGGGAGTGGGCCGTACGCGAGTAGTACGCGGCGGACACGCGGAAGAGCGGAAGAAGCGGAAGAGCAAAAGAGGGGCCGTCCCGTGAGTGCGGGGCGGCCCCTCCGCTGTGCGGGGATACCGGCTTCGGCCGGGCCGGGTACCAGGCGCTGCCGGCTTCGGGCGAGCGCGGCTTCAGGCGCGGTCGCGGCCGAGGTCCGCGTAGAAGTCGAGGAGCGCGGCGTTGTCGACGGAGCCGGGGTTGACGGCCTTCTCCATCGCGGTGCCCTGGAGGAGACGTTTGACGGGGACTTCGAGCCGCTTGCCGGTGAGGGTGTGGGGGATGGCGGGGACCTCGATGATCTCGTCGGGGACGTGGCGGGGCGACAGGTCCCGGCGGAGGGCCTGTTTGACCCGGTCGCGGAGCGCGTCGTCGAGCACGGCGCCGTCGGCGAGGTGGACGAAGAGCGGCATCCAGTAGCCGCCGTCCGGCTGCTCGACGCCGATGACGAGGGATTCGCGGATCTCGGGGAGCCGTTCGACGGCCTCGTAGATGTCGGCGGAGCCCATGCGGACGCCCTGGCGGTTGAGGGTGGAGTCGGAGCGGCCGTGGATGACGACGCTGTTCCGGCCGGTGAGGGTGATCCAGTCGCCGTGCCGCCAGACGCCGGGGTACATGTCGAAGTAGCTGTCGTGGTAGCGGGAGCCGTCGGGGTCGTTCCAGAAGCGGACGGGCATGGAGGGCATGGGCTGGGTGACGACGAGTTCACCGACCTCGTCCACCAGCGGTGCGCCGTGCGGGTCCCAGGCGGCGAGGTCCACGGCGAGGGACGGGGCCTGGAGTTCCCCGGTGTACACGGGGAGGGTGGGGACGGCGCCGGCGAAGCAGCTGCACACGTCGGTGCCGCCGCTGACCGAGGCGATCCACATGTCGGGGGACACCTCGTCGTGGATCCAGCGGAATCCGTCGGGGGGCAGCGGCGAGCCGGTGGTGGCCACGCAGGTGACCCGGGAGAGGTCGAAGTCGTGGCCGGGGCGGACGCCGGCCTTGCGGCAGGCCATGATGTAGGCGGCGGAGGTGCCGTAGACGGTGGTGCCGGTGCGTTCGACGACGCGCCACTGGGCGGCGGTGTCGGGGTAGCCGGGGCTGCCGTCGTAGGTGACGACGGTGGCGCCGGTGAGCAGTCCGGAGACGAGCAGGTTCCACATCATCCAGCCGGTGGAGGTGAACCAGAAGAACCGGTCGCCCGGGCCCATGTCGTTGTGCAGGGTGAGCTGTTTGAGGTGCTCGACCAGGATGCCGCCCTGGGACTGGACGATGGCCTTGGGCAGCCCGGTGGTGCCGGAGGAGTACAGGACCCACAGGGGGTGGTCGAAGGGGACCTGTTCGTAGACGGGTTCGGCGCCGGTGGTGGTCAGGTCGGCCCATTCCAGTGCGCCCTCTGGTGCGGGGGTGCCGAGCAGGGGGACGTGGACGACGGCGCGGAGGGTGGGCAGTTCGGCGCGCAGTTGGGCGACGGTCTCGGTGCGGTCGTGTTCCTTGCCGCCGTAGCGGTAGCCGTCGACGGTGAACAGGACGACGGGTTCGACCTGCTGGAAGCGGTCGAGGACGCTGCGGGCGCCGAAGTCGGGGGCGCAGGAGGTCCACACTCCGCCGACGGCGGCGGTGGCCAGGAGGGCGACGGCGGCCTGCGGGATGTTGGGAAGGTAGCCGCTGACGCGGTCGCCGGGGCGGACGCCGAAGCGGCGCAGTTCGTGCGCGAGTGACGCCACCTGGGAGCGCAGTTCGGCCCAGCTGACGGGGGTGGGTTCGTGACTCTCGTCGACGTGCAGCAGGGCGGGTTCGGCAGCGCGGGCCGCGTCCTCGGCCGGGCGCAGCGCGTGCTCGGCGTAGTTGAGGGTGGCGCCGGGGAACCAGCGGGCGCCGGGCATGCGCGCGTCGGCGAGGACGGTCTCGTAGGGGGTGCTGAAGCGGACGCCGGACCATTCGGCGAAGGCGCCCCAGAAGGTGGCCAGGTGTTCGGTGGACCACCGGTGGAGGGCCGCGTAGGAGGCGACGGGGTCGTCGGGGTCGGGCGCGGGTGCGCCGTGGCGGCGGGCGGCCCAGTCCTGAAAGCGGACGAGCCGCGTGGCGGGGATGCGCTCGGGGTCGGGCCGCCAGAGTGCCTCGGGCCCGGAGGGGTGCGAGGTGCTGTCGCTGTGCGCTGCGGTCATGGCGGCTCCTAGACGTCTTCGTCCCGTCGTCTTGCGTCGGTCCCGCGCCGTGCTCGCGTGGTGCTCGCGCCGTCGCGTTCTCCGGGCCGGACGATGCCATGTGATCACTTGTTTGTGCCAGGGCGGGTGTCACACAGCGCGGCTGTGCGGAATGTGCGTAGGCCATGGTGACCAGCGGGTGAACGGCCGTTGAACGCCGCTGACGTGGGGCGTTGTCGGTGGCAGGCTGAGCAGCATGGACGCGCGTGACCGGGTGCGGTCGGTGACGGTGGGTGGTACGGGCTTGGGGATGCGGGGGTTGCGGGCGGCGTGGCGCAGACGGCGGGCGGACGCGGTGGGACTGCCCCCGCAGCGGGCGGAGCGGGCGCGGACGCCGGGTGAGGCGGCGGGGGCGGAGCCGGGTCCGGGCGGCGGGACGGTGCGGTTCGAGCGGTCGGTGCTCTCGCTGCGGGTGACGGTGACGGGTGCGGTGTTCCTGGGCTGGGACGGGGCCGGGCCCGAGCCGTCGTACGCGCTGGCCGGGGCCTGTCCCGCGCCGGACGAACGGGCCCGGCTGGAACCGGACAAGGACGGCGGCTGGCGGCTGGTGTCGGAGCGGGTGCTGGTGACGGTCTCCCGGCACGGCGCGGTGGAGCTGCGGACGCCCGGTGGGGCGCTGCTGCGGCGGGACAGCCCGCCCCGGTGGTGGGAGAGTCACGGCAACGCCGGGCACGCCACAGGGGAGACGCAGCCGGCCCGCGGCGGCGACGGGGCGGTGGCGACGGCCGGGCCGCGGTGGATGCAGCGGTCACAACTGCCGCCGGACGCCCGCTTCTTCGGGCTGGGCGGCAGAACGGAAGGGCCGTTGCTGCGCGGCGGCGCCTACCGGCTGTGGAACGGTGCGCCGGGTTCCGGGAGCACCCACGGGGACGCGTCGGTCACCATGCCGGTGCTGCTGAGCGTGGCGGACGCGGGCGCGCTGCTGGTCTTCCACGACAACTCCTGGGACGGCGTGGTGGCCGTACGGGAGGGCGCGGAGGGCCACGGTTCGGGGCACGACCGGCCGGCCCGGTGCGAGGTGCGGATGACGGGCGGGCCGCTGCGCTACTGGGTGGTGGCGGGTGCGCCGTTCCGGGTGCTGCACGGGTGGGCGGCGCTGACGGGCGCGCCGGCGGTGCCGCCGCGGTGGGCGCTGGGCCCGCAGCACCTGCTGGACGGCGACGGTGCGGCGGAGCCGCAGGTGCGGGAGCTGGTGGAGGGTTTCCGTGCGCACGGTCTGCCGTTGCGCGCCGTGCATCTGGCGGGCATGCCGCAGCGGGGGCCCATGCGGGGTGCGGCGGCCGGGACGGCCACTCCCCCGCCGGGCCGGGCGGTGGACGAGGTGCGGCTGGTGCGGGAGGTCGGGCCGGGGGTGCGGCCGGTGACGGGCTGCCCGGTCCACGACGGGGGGCACGCGGCCGGCGCGTTCGTCCGCGACGCGCGGGGCCGCACGGTGCTGGGGGCGACGAGCCGGGGGGAGGTGGTCTTCCCGGACTTCACGGACCGGACGGTGCGCAAGTGGTGGGGGACGCTGTACGCGGAGCGGCTCGGGCAACAGGCCGCGGGGGTGTGGCACACCGGGAACGAGCCGCTGTCGCTGTGCGCCTTCGGCGAGCGGACGCTGCCGCGTTCGGCCCGGCACGCACTGGAGGGCCGGGGCGGCGACCACCGGGAGGCCCACAACGTGTACGCGCTGGCCATGGCGAAGGCCGGCTACGCGGGACTGCTGGAGCTGCGGCCCGGACACCGGCCCCTGGTGCTCTCCCAGGCGGGCTGGGCGGGCATGCAGCGGTACGGCGGTGCCCTCCCGGGTGCGGTGCCGCCCGGGTGGGAGGGGCTGCGGGCGGCGCTGTCGCTGGTGCTGGGCCTCGGGCTGTGCGGCGTGCCGTACGCGGGGCCCGACATGGCGGCCGGGACGGTGCCGGATTCCGCGGAGCTGTATGTGCGCGCGGTGCAGCTGGGCGCGTACCTGCCGCTGTTCCGTACGCGGTCGGCAGGCGGGAGCGGCCGGCTGCCGTGGGAGGGTGACGGCCGGGTGCTGGAGCGGGTGCGGGCCGCGCTGGCCGAGCGGGAGAGGCTGGCGCCCTATCTGATGACGCTGGCTCAGCTCGCCCACCGTACGGGAGCGCCCTACGTGCGGCCGTTGTGGTGGCAGCATCCGCGGGACCGGCGGCTGCGGGACTGCGAGGACGCCTTCCTGCTGGGGGACGCGCTGCTGGTGGCGCCGGTGCTGGAGCCGGGGGCGCGGGCACGGCAGGTGCGGCTGCCCGCGGGCGGCTGGTACGACACCGCGACCGGCCGCCGCTTCGACGGGCCGGCGACGGTGCGGGTGGCGGCGCCGCTGGACCGGGTGCCGGTGCTGGCCCGGGCGGGCGCCGTCGTCCCGGTGCGCGATCCGGACGGGGGTACGGCACTGGAGGTGTGGCCGCCCGTGCCGGGGCGTACGGGCGGCGGACTGCTGATCCCCGACCCGGGTGAGGGCTACGGGCGGCCGGAGGCCGAGCGGTTCACGGTGCGGGGCGCGCGCGGCAGTGCCGTGGTGGTGGAGCGGGAGGGGGGTGGCGCGGTGGGGTACCCGGTACGGGTGCGGTAGGCGCGCGCCCCGGCGTGCCGGACGGCGGGCCGCCCGGCGGGGTCACACCTTGCGGCCGACTCCGCCGTACACGGCGACCTCGGGCGGCCGGCCGAAGGGCAGCGCCTCGGGGCGCCAGTGCGGGCAGGAGACGATGCCCGGCTCCAGCAGTTCCAGGCCCTCGAAGAAGCCCGCCATCAGCCGCGGGCTGCGCGGGGTGTAGGGCACGGCGCCGCTGCCGCTGTTGAAGCGGCTGATGGCCGCTACGTAGGCCGGGTCGGTGTCGCTGCCGTCGTTGTAGCCGAGGTAGCTGCCGGGCGGGAGGGCGGCCAGCAGTTCCGCGGTGACGGCGCGGGCCTCGTCGTAGTCGCTGACCAGGCCGAGGATGCCCATGAGCATCAGACCGACGGGCCGGTCGAGGTCCAGGGTCTCGGAGGCGGCCTCCAGGATGGTGGCGGGGTCGCGCACGTCGGCGTGCAGATAGCTGGTGGCGCCCTCGCGGGTGCTGGTGAGCAGCGCCTGGGCGTGGGCGAGGACGAGGGGGTCGTTGTCGACGTAGACGATGCGGCTGTCGGGGGCGACCCGTTGGGCGATCTCGTGGGTGTTGTCGACGGTGGGCAGTCCGGTGCCTATGTCGAGGAACTGCCGGATGCCCGCCTCGCCCGCCAGGTGCCGTACGACGCGGCCGGTGAAGGCGCGGGAGTGGCGGGTGATGTCGACCATGCCGGGGAAGATCTCGCAGACGCGGTCACCGGCGGTGCGGTCCACGGCGTAGTGGTCCTTGCCGCCCAGCAGGTAGTTCCAGATGCGGGCCGAGTGCGGGACGGAGGTGTCGATGCGCGTCGGAGGCTGCTGCGCCCCGGCCGTGCGGTTCGTCATGGCTGTCTCCCTGGTGTGCCGGCCGGCTCGGTGTCCGGGTGCGGCTCAACGTACCGTCAAAGGCCCGGCCGCGGGGACCCGCCGCGTGCCGTGCGGGCGGCAGGCGGCGGGTCCCGGGCGGGTGTCGCGGGCGTGGCGTCTCAGTGGTGGTGCGGGGCCAGCGAGCGGCGCGAGACGGGGAAGTCGAAGTAGGTGTCGGGGAACGTCTCCGGCTTGTGGGTGAAGTGCCACCACTCCTCGGGGAGGTTGGTGAAGCCCTGGCGCTCCAGGGTGGTCTTGAGGAGCTGCCGGTTGGCGCGCTGGGTGCCGGTGACGCGCGGGTCGTCGGTGTGGGCGAGGGTGTCGAAGCAGTCGAACCCGGTGCCGGTGTCCACGGAGTTGTCCGGGAACCGCTGGTCCTTGGGTGCGTAGCACGGCTTCAGGGGTTCGCCCGGCACATAGGGGCGGGTGGGTGCGGCGGGGAGCTTCACCAGGGTGAGGTCCACGGTGCTGCCCCGGCTGTGCCCGGACTTCTCGGCGATGTAGCCGTCGGCGAAGAGCCGGTTCTTCTCGACGCGCGGGTAGAACTCGGCCTTCATCTTCTGGTCGTCGAGGTCCTCGGCCCAGCGGACGAAGTGGTCGACGGCGCGCTGCGGCCGGTAGCAGTCGTAGACCTTGAGTGTGTAGCCGCGCTTGAGGAGGGAGCGCTGGGCCTTGGCGAGCGCTTCGGCGGTGTCCTCGGTGACGATGCACAGCGGTTCTCGGTAGCCGTCGATCGGTTCGCCGACGAAGTTGTGCGGGGTGTGGTAGCGGATTTCCTGCCGGATGGTGGGGGCCACGTCCTGGAGGGCGACGAACTCCGCGGGCGCCTTCGGTGCGGGGCGGTGCGGTGGGTGGGCCGCGGCCGGGGCCGGGCCCGCCGTGAGGGTGACGAGGGCGGTGGCGAGGAGGGCGGCGGCTGCCGCGGTGCGCAGACGTCTCATGGCTCTCTCCTCTATCAGGGAACCGCCGGGCCGGGGAACGTGCGGGAGGGGAGAGGAAAAGCAGAACGGTGGCTCGGGACCACCCCCGTCGGCCCCGTGCCACCGTTCTTGTCCAGTGTGGACGCGGGTCCCCCGGGGTCGGTTCACGTGATCGATGAGACGTACGTGCACGTGAGGATCTGGTGACGTGCCCGTGACAGTCGCGACGATCATGTCGCACAACAGCCTCCTGGACGGACGTTCGCCGTCCTTCTTGACGACCTCCCACGGCGGCTGAACACTGCCGTCACGCTCGTCGCGGAGACCGCCGTCACACCCCCGGGGACCGCCGATCGGCGGGGAGGCGGGGTGCCGGTCGGCGGGGCTGCGGCGCGCCGCCGGGCGAGGCCGCATGCTGTTTTCCGACGTCCGAAGCACCTATCGAGGGGTCGTCACATGACGGACAGATACGTCGCAGCCATCGACCAGGGCACCACCTCCAGCCGTTGCATCGTCTTCGACCAGCGGGGCGGGATCGTCTCCGTCGACCAGTTGGAGCACCGGCAGATCTTCCCCAAACCCGGCTGGGTGGAGCACGACGCGACGGAGCTGTGGACGAAGGTGTGCTCGGTGGTGGCGGGGGCGCTGGAGCGGGCGGGGCTGCGGCCCGACCAGCTGAGCGCCATCGGCATCACCAACCAGCGCGAGACGACGCTGCTGTGGGACCGGGCGACGGGGGAGCCGGTGCACAACGCGATCGTGTGGCAGGACACCCGCACCTCCGCGCTCTGCACCGAGCTGGGCGGCGACGACGGCCAGGACCGCTTCCGCGACCGTACGGGGCTGCCGCTGGCCAGCTATTTCGCGGGCCCGAAGGTGGCGTGGCTGCTGGACAACGTGCCGGGGCTGCGACGGCGCGCGGAGAACGGCGAGATCGCGTTCGGCACCATCGACTCGTGGCTGATCTGGAACCTGACCGGCGGCACCGACGGCGGCCGGCACGTCACCGACGTCACCAACGCCTCCCGCACCATGCTGATGAACCTGGAGTCCCTGGAGTGGGACCAGTCGGTGCTGGACGCGATGAGAGTGCCCGCTGCCGTACTGCCGGAGATCAGATCGTCCTCCGAGGTGTACGGCACGGCCGTGGGACAGCTCGCGGGGGTGCCGGTGGCCTCGGCGCTCGGCGACCAGCAGGCGGCGGTCTTCGGCCAGACCTGCTACGGCGTCGGCGAGGCGAAGAACACCTACGGCACCGGTTCCTTCCTGCTGCTCAACACCGGTAACCGGCCCGTGCCCAGCAAGAACGGACTGCTGACCACGATGGGCTACCGGCTGGGCGACGAGCCGCCCGTCTACTGCCTGGAGGGCTCCATCGCCATCACCGGGGCACTGGTGCAGTGGTTCCGGGACCAGCTGGGCATCATCGACAACGCCGCCGAGATCGAGGCGCTGGCCGCCAGTGTGGAGGACAACGGCGGCGCCTACATCGTCCCGGCCTTCTCCGGGCTGTTCGCCCCCTACTGGCGCTCGGACGCGCGCGGCGTCGTCACCGGCCTGACCCGGTACGTCACCAAGGCGCACCTGGCCCGCGCGGTGCTGGAGGCGACGAGCTGGCAGACCCGCGAGGTCGTCGACGCCATGTACCAGGACAGCGGCGTGGAGATCACCACGTTGAAGGTGGACGGCGGTATGACGGCCAACGGGCTGCTGATGCAGCACCAGGCCGATGTGCTCGGGGTACCGGTGATCCGCCCGGTCGTCGCGGAGACCACCTGTCTGGGCGCCGCCTACGCCGCGGGGCTGGCCACCGGGGTGTGGTCGTCACTGGACGAACTGCGCGCGCACTGGCGGCAGGACGCCGAGTGGACGCCGCGCATGGACGAGCAGGAACGGGCGAGGGAGTACGCCAACTGGCACAAGGCCGTCGAGCGCAGCTTCGGCTGGGAGCGGACGGACTGAGGCCGGGCCGGCGCTCTCACGCCTCGGCCGGCGCCCGCCCCGCGCGCAGGGTCGCGGACCGCATGGCGTGCTCCACCACGGAGACCAGCACGTCGCGGGCCGACTCGCGGAGGCGGGCGTCGCACTCAAGGACCGGTATCGCGCTGTCCAGATCGAGAGCTTCGCGCACGGTGTCGGCCGGATAGCGTTCGGCTCCGTCGAAGCGGTTGACGGCCACGGTGAAGGGGATGGAGCGGCGTTCGAAGTAGTCGATGGCCGCGAAGCTGTCCTCCAGCCGCCGGGTGTCGGCGAGCACCACGGCGCCGAGCGCGCCGGTGGCCAGCTCGTCCCACAGGAACCAGAAGCGGTCCTGGCCCGGGGTGCCGAACAGGTACAGCACGAGTTCGTCGTGGATGGTGATGCGGCCGAAGTCCATGGCGACCGTCGTGGTGCTCTTGGCCTCCACGCCGTGCGTGTCGTCGAAGGGCCGGCCGGCCTCGGTCAGCGCCTCCTCGGTGCGCAGCGGCTTGATCTCGCTGACCGCACCGACGAGGGTCGTCTTGCCGACGCCGAAGCCGCCGGCCACCAGTATCTTGAGCGTGACCGGCTCGGCCGGGGTCTTGTTGCCGCCCCGCTTAGAGCGCCCGAAGACCATTGATCACCTCTCTGAGGATGCTCTCGTCCGGCAGTTCGGCCGGAGGAACGGGACGGGTGACGCGTACCAGTTCGGCTTCCAGCAGGTCGCCTATCAGCACACGGACGACCCCCACGGGGAGGTCGAGTTCCGCCGCCAGCTCGGCGACCGAGAGGGTCGAGCGGCGGCAGAGCCGGACGATGTCGAGGTGTTCGGGGACCAGGGAGTGATCGGGGAGGAGTTCCTCCTCGATGCCGTCCGCGGCCCCCGGACCGGCCTCCTGCGGCTCGTCGGCGATGACGAGGGCGATGAGGTCCAGTTGTTCCGGGGGGGCGCTGCTGCGGGTGCGGCCCCGCGTCATCGCGTACGGCCGCACCACGGGTCCCGCCGCGTCGTCGAACCAGTGGTCCGTCATGGCCAGCCCCGTCCCCTCACTCCCTCGTACCGTGTCCCCCGTCGTGCTGTCAGCCCGCCTGCGCGGTGTCGCCGGCCGGAGCCGTGCGCGGTGCCGTGCCCAGGTGGGCGCCGACGCGTTTGACCAGCAGCGTCATCTCGTAGGCGACCAGGCCGACATCGGAGTCGGCGTCCGAGAGGACCGCCAGGCAGCTTCCGTCGCCGGCCGCCGTCACGAACAGGAAGGCGTCTTCCAGTTCGACCACAGTCTGCCGCACGCCGCCGGCGCCGAAGTGCCGGCCCACGCCCTTGGCGAGGCTGTGGAACCCGGAGGCGACAGCCGCCAGGTGCTCGCTGTCCTCCCTGGTGAGGTCCGCCGACGCGCCCCTGGCGAGGCCGTCTCCGGACAGTACGAGCGCCTTGCGGATGCTGCCGACGCGCTCGACGAGCTCGTCGAGAAGCCAGTTGAGTTCGCCGCCCCCAGCGTTGTGCGATGCGGCGTTCGGTGCGGTCATCGACCGTCCCCTCCCGGTGTCGTTCCTGGTGCTGACTCCCCCGCGTCGTGCGGCTGTTCGCTCTCGCGCCTGCCGCGTTCCCAGCCGCGCTGGAGGGAAGCCATCTTGCTGCGCACTTCGTCGGCGTCGCGTTCGGCGTCCGGCGTGCTGGAATTCTCGCTGCCCTGCCGCCCGGCAACCGGCCCGGTCTCGGCCGTCGGGCTGTCGGCCCGCAACTGCGGCGCCAGAGAGGCCTGACGCACCCGGCGCGGCAGACCGCCCGGACGCCCGGTGCCCGGCTCCCCCGCCGACTCCCGGCCCGCCCGTCCGCCGGCACCGTCTGCCGGTGGCTGCCCCCCGGTGCCGTCGTGCCGCGCACCCTGCTCCGGTCCCTGGCCGGGGATCGCCTGGGGCTTCTTGCGCCGGGGCAGCGGAGCGGGCCCGCCCGCTGCCCCGCGTCCCGAGGCCGTCTCGCGCTCGCGGCCGGTGTCACGGTCCGGGTCGAGGGTACGGCCGTGGTCGGAGACCAGCACCGGGGCGCCGGGGCGCCTGCGCGGCAGCGGTCCCGGACCGCCGTCGCCCCGGCCCCGGGTGCCCGCCCCCTGTTCGGCGGCCTCGTCCGGCGTCTGCTGGTGCGGCTCCCCCGTTGGGGCCACGGGGGCGGGCGCGGTGGTGCGGTCCCGTCCGCGCGTGGCCCTCTCCCGCGGCGCCCGGCCGTCCGGGACGGCGTCCACGGGGGCCTCCAGCTCCACGGGGCCGTCGAGGGGCCTGGCGTGGGTGCCCGTGGTGCGCGACTCATCGTCCCGGTCGGCCGTCTCGGTCAGGACGCTGCCGGGGATGAGGACGACGGCGGTGGTGCCGCCGTAGGGCGAGGGCTGGAGGGAGACCCGGACACCCTGGCGCTGGGCCAGCCGGGAGACGACGAACAGACCGAGCCGGTCGGTGTCCGACAGCTCGAACTCGGGGGTCTCGGCCAGCCGCAGGTTGGCGTCGAGCATCGCCTCGGGGGTCATGCCCAGGCCCCGGTCGTGGATCTCCAGGGTGAAGCCGTTGGCGACCCGCTCCCCCAGCACCTGCACGGCCGTGTGCGGCGGCGAGAAGACGGTGGCGTTCTCCAGCAGTTCGGCGATCAGGTGCGTCAGGTCGGCGACGGCGCTGCCGTCCACGGCCAGCCGCGGCAGCCTGCGCACCTCGATCCGCTCGTAGTCCTCGACCTCCGCGACGGCGGCCCGCACCACGTCCATGAGCTGCACCGGCTTGCGCCACTGCCGGGAGGGCGCGGCACCGGAGAGGATGACCAGGCCCTCCGCGTGGCGGCGCATACGGGTGGTGAGGTGGTCCAGTTTGAACAGGTCGGCGAGTTCGTCGGCGTCCTCGGTGCGGCGCTCCATCGCGTCGAGGAGGGTGAGCTGACGGTGCAGCAGCACCTGGTTGCGGCGGGCGAGGTTGACGAACACCTCGGAGACGCCGCGCCGCACGTCGGCCTGTTTGACGGCGGCTTCGACCGCGGCCCGCTGGAGGGTGTTGAGGGCCTGGCCGACCTGCCCCATCTCGTCGTCGGGGTACTCCATGCGGGGCGCCTCGGCCTCCACGTCCACCTGGTCGCCGGCGGCCAGCCGGCGCATCACGCTGGGCAGCCGGACGCCCGCCGCCTCGTTGGCCTCCTTGCGCAGGCCGCGCAGGTCGCGCACGTGACTGCGGCCGACCCTGATGGAGATGACGAGGGAGGCCAGCACCGCGAGGAAGCCGAGCACCCCGGCTGCGGCGGCCTGGACGAGCACGCGGGTGGCGACCGGGTCGACCCGGCCCTGGTAGCGGGCGCGGGCATCCTCGCCCATCTGCTTGAGGTCGTCCATCACCGCGGTCATGCCCGACTTCCAGCGCGCCTCGGTGACAGGACCGTCGGTGGTGCGCGGGCCGGCGGCGATGACGGCGTCCTCGTTGCCGCGCAGCGTCCGGCCGCTGGTGCCGTTCCAGTAGTTCTCGAAGAGCTGCCGGTCCTCGGCCGGCAGTGAGGGCAGGCTGGTCTGGTAGGTGATGTTGCGTTCGGCCACGCGGTCGGACAGGGCCCGCTGGTCGCCGCGGGTGAACTCGCCCGCGGTGTAGGCCGCGGCCATCACCGCGTCCTCGCGGGAGAGGTACTCGCGGGCGAGGCTGAGGCCGACCAGGGCGCGCCCCTGCTTCTCCAGGTCGACGTCGTCCACCGCGCTCAGCGAGCCGACCAGCGCGTAGGCCGGGTCCACGAGTTCGTTGTAGGCCTGGAAGGCGCCGCCGCGGGTAAGGGTGTTCTTCGCGACGCGGGAGCGCAGCGCCTCCAGCCGGTCGAGCGCGTGGAGGAAGTCGTCGAGGCGGGCGCGGGAGTCGGGCTCCAGGTCGGAACGCAGGCCGCTGTCGGCGGCGTTGCGGCGGACGACGGCGACCTTCTCGTCGGTGGCGCGCTGGGCGGCGCGCAGGTCGCTCGCACCGGATCCGCTGTGCGGGTCGGCGACGTGCACCATGATCTCGCGGCGTTCCCGCTGGAGCGCCTGGACGGTGTCCTCGGCCGGATTGCCGATCTTGCGGGTGATCTCGTCCAGCCGGAGCAGGCTGTTGGCCTCGGTGGCGGTGATGTAGGTCGCGAAGCCCCAGATGGACACCAGGGAGACCAGCGGCACCAGCAGCAGCACCACGATCTTCCGGCGGATGGGCTTCCCGCGAAAGCGCATGGCCTCCCCTACGTCGTCCCCGGCGGGGGCAAGTACCGACAGCAAACGGCGTGAGCTTACTACTGCGGCACAGGCAACTCGTAGGTATGTATGAGCGTTGGACCAGGCAGATCGGAGTGCCTCATCCTGAGTTGTCCGTCGATGCCCCGACGGATGTCCGAGGTTTGTGGCTAAGGACACGTTTACGGGTCCGTGCGAAGATCGAGGGGCTGTGAAGGGGGAGTGAACAACATGTATGCCAAACCCCGGCTGCCGGACCCGGTACGGACGGCGGCGGTGCGCGCCGTGATCATCGTCGCGCTGACGCTCGTGCAGCTCATGGTGGCGTTCTTCTGCTCGATGGCCGGCGTGTGGCTGGCCTTCCCGATGGTGCTGTCCACCATCGCCTCCACCGTGGTGGCCACTTGGGCGGTGCTCGACGTGTGGATCACCCGCCAGGTGTGGGTGCAGCGGTACGGCGTCGTCTCGGAGCCCAGCAGCGTGGCCAGGCGCCGCGCGGCGGGCGGCCACCGCCGCCCCGGCGCGGGAGCAGACGGGGCCGGGCCGGGGGCGGCCGGGCAGCACCGGCCACCGGTCCCGGCCGAGGGGAGACCGGGCGCCCCGGACAGCCGGGGCGCCGGCGTCAGGACCGCGGCGAGCGTGCCGCGTCCGGCGCGTCCTCCGCTGGCTGAGGAGCGGGAACGTCCGTCCGCGCGCCGCCCGTCGGCGCCTCATCGGACGGCCGGGGCAACGCGTCGGACGGCTCCTGGCCGGGGCGGCGGAACATCCGTGTCGCGGTGATCTCGCCGTGCACGGGAGCACCGCCCGCCTCTGCCTCCGGCTGGGGCAGCCCCGGCCGCAGATGCTCCTCGACGCTGATGTACTTGAGGCCCGCGCGCAGATCCGCGTCATTGCGCAGCCGGATCACCAGCGGGAACTCCGCCAGCGCCGTCGTGTCGAACAGCCCCGTGGTGTAGAGGAGCTGGACGCCCAGGGCGTCGGCCACCGCGCGCTGGAGCTCCAGCAGATAGGTCGCGTTGGCCCGCCCGATGGGGTTGTCCAGGAACAGGGTGCCCGCGTGCCGGTGCTTGTCGCGGCCCCGGTCGTTGCTGCGCAGCGCGGCCATCGTGCAGTACAGGGCGATGGCGGCGGTCAGCAGCTGGCCGCCGGAGAAGACGTCCCCCATCTGTCCGACGGGCACCCGCTCGGCACGCAGCACCGCGTCCGGCTTGAGGATCTCCACGCTGACGCCGCGCGGCTGGAGTGCCGCGTGCACACCGCGCAGCAGCAACGTCATACCGTCGCGCCGCAGGTCGGAGTTCTTGCGCACGGCGGCGCGGGTGGCCTCGTCGATGACCTCGCCGAGCCGTTCGGTGAGCGTGGCCTGGTCGGGGTCCTCGAAACGGATGCGGAGGAACTCCTGGCCCGACCACTCCCCCAGGCCCTCCGGCAGCCGGGAGAGCCGCTGCGCCGACCGCAGCGTGGTCAGCGACGACTCGACCAGCCCCCGCAGCCGGTCCACGATGCTGTCCCGGTTGCGCTCCAGCTGTTCCAGCTCGTCGGTCAGCACCCGCAGCCTGGGGGCGAACGCGGCGGCCCAGGCGGCGGCGTGGTCGGGCAGCGCCGAGGCGGGCAGCTCCCGCACCTGCTGCCGCGCCGGGGTGCGCACCTGCTCGTACCGGCTGGAGTTCGCATGCCGCACCAGGACGTCGCAGGCTTCCCGTACGGCTGATTCCGCAGCCGTCAGATCGGCCGCGCAGCCCCGCAGG
This sequence comes from Streptomyces albus subsp. albus, assembly GCF_000725885.1. Classification (GTDB taxonomy): domain Bacteria; phylum Actinomycetota; class Actinomycetes; order Streptomycetales; family Streptomycetaceae; genus Streptomyces; species Streptomyces albus. The sequence continues at coordinate 17,326 of NZ_JODR01000003.1, forward strand.
GAGCGCCGGGCCTCGGCCGCCGCCTGCCGTGCCTCGGCGAGGCTGCCGGCGTACGGCTCGACGGTCTCCTCGGTGCCGTCCTGCCGGCCGCCGGCCGGGGCGGGCGGGTCGCGCAGCAGATCGCGGAGGGTGACCGCGATCTCGTCGAAGCCGCCGGCGGCGTCCTCGGCCGCGGCGTGTGCGCGGCGCAGCGACTCGTGCGCCGAGCGGGCCGCCTCCAGTTCGTCGCCGCGGGCGGCCAGTTCGGCGTTGGCGGTACGCAGCAGGCGCTGCGCCTCGGCCGCGTCGGCGGGCACCATCTGCGGGGGCAGCTCGGTGTGGGCCTCGCCCTCGGGGGGTGCGAGGCGTTCGGCCTCGCCGCGCAGCCGGCCGAGCTGTTCGCTGGCGTCGGAGCCGCGGGCCTCCAGCCGCTGGACGAGCGCCTCGGCACGGGCCGCCGCGGCCTGCCGGGAGGGCCCGTCGGCGCCGTCGGGGCCTTCGAGGAGCTGGGCGGCGCGGGTGCGGATCTTGTTGCTGAGCCTGTCCAGTGCCGCCTTGGCCGCGGACTCGTCGCCCTCGGCGCGGGCCTGTTCGGCCCGCAGGTCGGCGCCGACGCCGACCTTCTCGTACAGCTGGGAGGCCGAGCGGTACGCCTCGCGCAGGTCCGGCAGGGACGTGTGCCGTTCCGTGCCGGCGGTCTCCCCGGTGTCCGCGGCGTCGCCGTCGGGGAGGGTGCCGTCCGCGTCCTCGGGCGTGTCGGGGACACCCGCGATCTCGGCACGTTCGGCGCGCAGCGTACGGGCCGTACGGCGCGCGTCGTCGGCCGCGCGCTGGGCGGCGCGCCGGTCCTCGTCGGCCGACCGGGCGCGTTCCAGATGCAGTTCGGCGCGCTCCTCGGCGGCGGCCACGTCGTCGGCCAGTTCCCGCAGCCGCGACTGCCACTTGGCGCGTTCCCGCAGCCGGAAGGCCAGCCCGGCGAGGGCGTCGGCGCCGCGCCGGGCACGCTGGGCCGCCTCCTGGCGGTCGTCGCGGACACGGGCGGTCTCGGCGGCCTGTTCGTCGGCCTCCGCGCGGGCCTCGCCGATCTCCTGGAGCCGCTGCTGTGCCGCCTCGGCCGCCTGCCGGGCCGCGGCGGCGGCCTCGGCGAGTTCGTCCAGCCGTCCCTCGGGGCAGCCGGTGCGCCAAGACGACAGCCGGGCGGCCAGCGCGCGGTCGGCGGAGAGCCGGGCCGCCAGGGCGCGGATCTCCTCATCGCGGGCCGCGGCCCGCTCCCGCAGCCGGCTGCGCTCGTCGTCGGCGGCGTGCTCGTCGTGCATGGCCGGGTTGGGCGGGACGAGGAAGACATCGGACGAGGACGCCTCCGCCCCGCCGCCCGGTGCCGGGGCGGGGGCCAGCAGCGCGGCGGCGGTGCCGACCGCGACGGCGGAGCGCGGCAGCAGCGGGGCGCCCGCGAGGACTTCCCTGGCCCGCGTATGGCTGTCGGGGTCGGTGATGATGACGCCGTCGACCAGTTCGGGCCGGGCGGCGAGCACCGCGGCGTGGTCGGCGGGGTCCACCGCCTGCGCCAGGTAGCGCCAGCCGGGCAGGGCCGGCACCCCGTGCTCGCCCAGGTACTCGACGGTGGCCGTCACATCCGGGCCGGGCGGCAGCAGTCCGCCGTCACCGAGCGCGCCGAGCATCCGGGAGTCGTCCGCGGCTGCGGTGCGCAGCTCGAACAGCTGCCGCTCGGCGGCGGCCACCCGCTCGTCCAGCAGTTCCTGGAGGGCCTCGGCGTTGCGGTCCACCTCCTCCGCGGTGAGCGGACCGTGCGGAGCCGCGGCTCCCTCACCGGACGCGCTCCCGGCTCCGTCGCCGGCACCGTCCCCGGCCCGGATGCCGGGGCGGGACTGCGGGCCGCCGGCGGCCGGTCCGGACGTGCCGGCCCGCGCGTCGGGCGAGTCGTCGGCGCCGCGCTGGCCCGGCACCGTCGTGCGGCGCGCGGCGTCCGGGCCCGGGCCGCTCGCGGGCAGGCCGAGCAGTTCGGCCAGACGTTCCTCTGCGCCCAGGCTCTCCGCGGTCGCGCGTTCGGCCGTGTACGCCGCCTCGGCGGCCTCGGCCGCGTCGGCCGCGCGGGCGGCGGCGAGCTGCGCCGTGGAGTGCTGCTGCGCCAGTTCGCGGGCGCGTTCCGCGCTGCGGGCCGCCGCGTCGCGGGCCGACTCGAACGCGGCGACGGCGCTCTTCTCGGCGTCGCTGGCCGCCAGTGCGGCTCGCGCCGGGTCGGCGTCCGGGTCGCTGTCGTCCAGCCAGCCGGCCCGGACCGCCTGGGCCGTCTCCTGCTCGACCTCGGTGAGCCGCTGCCGCAGATGGTCGGTCTCGCTGCGGGCGCGCTGCGCCTCGGTGGCGGCGCCCGTGGCATCGCGGTGGGCGCGTTCGCTCTCCTCCTGGAGGGCGGCCGAACGCTCCTCCTGCTCGACGGCGATGCGTTCGCTGTCCTCGGCGGCGGCGTTGAGGGCGCGGACGAGGGCGGTGGCCGCCTGGGAGCGGGCGGCGAGCGCGGGAGCGGCGTCCCGTTCGGCCTCCTGGATGGCCGCCGCGACCCGGGCCGCGCGGTCGGCCGCGCTGCGGTGTGCCAGCACCGTCTCGGCGGCCTGCCACGCGGAGTGCAGCGTACGGGCCTCGCTCAGTTCGCGCTTCTGGGCCGCCGCCGCCTTCTCGGCCGCGGCCAGCGCCAGCGACGCGTGCCGGTAGGCGAGTTCGGCGGCGACGCGGGAGGCCCGGGAGCGGGCCTCCTCCGCCGCGACGACGGATTCCTGCGCCTGGGCGAGCTGTGCGGACAGTTCCGCGGCCCGGCCCCGCTCCTGTGTGCCGCGGGCGGTCAGCCGCTGGGCGAGCAGACGGGTGCGGCGTTCGGCTCCGGCGTGGATCTCCCGGGCGCGACCGCGGGCCTCGGCGGCCTCCGTGATGCGGTGCAGGTGGTCGAGGGAGCCGGCGGTGAAGTCGCGCTCGGCGGTCAGCTCGGCCCTGCGGCCCAGTTTGTGCGCGAAACCGTGCACGAGGTCGGCGAGCCCGTCGGTGTCGCGGGTGTCGGTGACGGCGCGCAGCAGCAGATCGGTGAAGTCCGAGTCGTTCTTGACCGCGAACAGCCCGGCCGCCTCACCCTCGTCGGCGTTCATCTCCCGCTGGTAGCGGAAGAGTTCCGGGTCCAGTCCGAGCGAGGTCAGGTGCTCGTTCCAGCGTTCGTGGACCTCTTCCCACACCACGTCGAGGTTCGGGTACGCCTTGCCCGTCTCCATCAGGACGTCGCGGAAGCCCTTCATGGTGCGGCGCCTGCCCCGGGCGGCGGAGGCGCCTTCCGCGCGGGGCCGCAGGGCGGCGGACTCCGCGACGGGCAGCGAGTCGAGGGACATGCCGGGGCCGGGCCGGAAGCTGTACCACGCCTCGGCGAACTTGCGCGGGTCGCCGGAGACCTGGCGGCCCCGCCACTCGCTGACCTTGCCGACGACGATGGTCTCGCCGGTCCGTGTGTGCTGCCATTCCAGGGCGACGTGGCCGCAGTCGTCGGCCAGCAGGAACTTGCGGAGCACACCGGAGCTGGCGCCGCCCAGGGTGTTGCGGTGGCCGGGCAGCATCACGGAGAAGATCAGCTTGAGCAGCACGGACTTGCCGCCGCCGTTCTCCAGGAAGAGCACGCCCGCCGGGGCGGGGCGGCGGGGCGGGCCCTGGGGTTCCTCCTCGAAGAAGTCCGCCTGGGCCGGTGCCGGGCTGGGCACCGGCTCCCCCACTCCGCGCAGGTCCAGCACGGTGTCGGCGTAGCGCGCACCGGCGGGCCCGATGGAGTAGAGACGGATCCGGGACAGCTCGTACATGGCGGCGGGGCTCTCGTGTGTGGGTCGGGAACCGGGTGGGGTCACCCGGGGTGGGCTGACGGCGGTGCGTGGTCCGGGGCCGAGGACGGCCTCACGGCCGGCTCGGCCGCGAACACGGCGCGGGTCACGGCGGGTTCACGGCGGGACCGGGCGGGTCGGCGACGGGAAGCGCACAGGACTGGCTGGGGATGACGGGTCGTACTCGGTTCGGCGTGGGCGGCAGGTTCAGGAGTGGAAGGGCAGCGAGGCGTCGGGGGCGAGCTCCAGCCCGTCCTCGTCGCGGGGCGGCAGCAGGCTGGCCGTGCCGTCGGAGACCGGGACGACGCCGAGTTCCAGCAGCTCGGCCATGGCGGCGCTGCCCGCCATGTCGCGTACCTGGAGCTGGTAGCGGGCCGTGGTCCGGTAGGTGCCTCCCGCGTCGTCGCCGGTGCGCTGGAGGAATCCGGAGTCGGCGAGGAAGGCGACGGCCTTGGCGATGATGCCCGTGGTGGAACCGGCCAGCCGGCGCGCGTCCTTGGTGGCGCCGGTGGCACTGCGCCGCGTATACACCCGCCAGGCCGCCTCCAGGCCCGGTGCGTCCGTCGCCGGGTCGGTGTTCTCGCCCTCGGCCTCGGCGCGCTCCGCCAGTTTGCGGCACGCCTGGCGCACGAAGGAGTCGACGCCGTTGACGGTGATCCGGCCGATGTATCCGTCGTCGGCCAGGTCCTCGGGCCGGGGGAAGGCCATGGCGGCGCAGGCGAGATGGGCGAGTCCGTGCAGGAAGCGGTCGGCCGAGTCGGCGGAGGCCCGCCGCGCGTAGTCGCCCATGCGGACGGCGAAGACGGAGTCCTCGGCGGCGGCGAGCGCCATGCCCGTGCGGGTGGAGACTTCCAGGACGATGAGGCCGAGGCCGGTCGCCACGGCGTCGGCCAGCCGTGCGAAGGCCGGTTCGTCGCGGTAGCGGCGCAGGAGTTCGGTGTAGTCGGCGTCCCGGGCGGGGGCCAGCTTGGGTTGCAGTCCGAAGGAGACGAGCCGCGCGGCGTCGGACGCGTCGGCGGGGGTGACGGGCTGCCGTGCGGTGCCGGCGCCGTCCTCCGGTTCGGGCTCGGTGGCGAAGTCGGTCATACGTGCTCCAGTTCCTGCGGCCGGGTTCGTCCGGCCGGGCCGGGTTGCGGTCCGGACGGGCGCGGCCGGGCCGCGGCGGGCGACGGCGTGGGGGCGGCCGACGGCGGCTCTGGCGCCGCGGACGACGGCGTGGGGGCGGGCGGTCTCATGCCGCCTCCGTCCGGTCCGCCGCCATGCCGGCGGCGTCCAGCAGTGCCGTCCCCACGATCAGATCGGCACCGCCGAACTCGGGATCGTCCAGCTCGGTGCCGTCGTCCACGGCGAACAACAGCTTCTCCTCGCCCTGCCGGTAGGCGGTGCCCACCGGGGGGCTGGCGGCGTGGACGGCCAGCAGCGCGACGAGGTAGGGCAGATCGGGGTCGCCGCGCCGGCGGGCTTCGGCCAGCAGGCCGGACAGCCGGCGAGGGGCGTCGGGGGGCAGGGCGAGAAGTTCCGTCGCCGCTTCCATCTGCTCCTCGCTGAAGCGGCTGTCGTCCGGCGTGGCCACCAGATCGGGTTCGGGCAGCTCGGCGCCCAGGTGTTCGCGGGGGGCGGGCGGGGTCAGCAGCAGGTCCGTCAGATCGCCCAGGCGGACGGCGCCGGGGGTGCGCAGCCCGGCGCCCCGGGCGAAGAAGGCGTCGGTGACGCGGGTGGCCGACTCCAGCGGCAGCGGCAGCAGCGGCGCCAGCAGTTGGCCGTAGAGGTCCGTACCGGCGCGGGCGGCGGGCGGGGCGAAGGCCTGCCGGTCCTGTTCGGCGCGGAAGAGGGGCCCGGCCTCCAGCAGGCGGGACTGGAGCTGGGTGTGGCGGCGGATGCAGTCCTTGACGATGTCCACCAGTTCGGCCGCGCGGCGCTTGTGGTCGGGGCCGCGTTCGGAGGCGGCCTCGTCGCGGGCCTTGCGGATGTTGGTGAGGATCGCGTTCTCGTGGCGGTAGCGGTCGGCGACGTGGTCGAGGGCTTCGTTGATCATGTCGGGGACGGCGTTGAGCCAGTCCACGGCGCGGACGTCGCGGCGGGTGGCCTCCAGGGTGCGGCGCAGCGCCTCGGCGTACTGGACGGTGCGGTAGCGGGCCTGTTCGGCGGCGAGCTGCGCGTCGGCGAGGCGTCCGCGGCTGACCAGGACCTCCAGCTTGACCTCGGCGGCGATCTGGGCGCTCGTCACGTCGGTGTCCAGCGCGCCGACGAGCACGTTGACGGCTTCGTCGGTGGTGCGCAGATAGACGCTGCCGCCGGGGCCGGGCACTTCCTCTATGAGCTTGAAGTCGTAGTCGCGCCGCACGTAGACGCCGTCGGGGCCGAAGGTGCCGTAGACGGCGCGGAAGCCGCGGTCCACGCTGCCGACGTTGATCATGTTCTCCAGCACCCAGCGGGCCACGCGCTCGTGTTCGGCCGCGGGGCGGCCGGGGGCCTGCGCGGCGACGCGGGGCAGGAGCTTGGCGACGACCTGGTCGTGGTCGGCGCCGGTGTCGAAGTCCATCTGGAGTGTGACCTGGTCGATGGCGGCGAGTGCCAGCTCGGCCATCTCGTAGACGCTGTACTCGCCGGCGAGGTTGGCCTTGCGGGCGTCCAGGTCGTGCAGCGGCGCCGTGCAGGCGAGCGCGCGCAGGCGGCGGGCCAGGCCCTCGTCGGCCGCGGGGCCGGGGGCCGGGGAGCCCTTCGCTCCCGTCCCGGCCCGGGTGCTCGTCGTGGTGGCGCTCTCAGTCACGACGGACACATTAAGCGGTAGCACCGACAAGATCCGAAACGGCACGGTTGTCACGGTCCGGACCGGTCCCGGGCCGCGGCCGGAAGCCGCGCGCACCGCCCCGGGGACGGCGTCCGCCGGCCGCCGCACGCGGTACGGGCACCGGCCGCCGCCGCGCGCGGGGCGCCCGCGGTGCCGACCGTTCAGCCTAGCTGGCGCGCGTACGCCTCGGCGAGCTGGTGCCGTGAATCGTCGAGGTAGACGGCCAGCAGCCGCTCCGCAGCGGGGACGTCGCCGCCCCGCAGGGTGTCGAGTATCTCCTGGTTCCGCGGCAGATAGGGCTCGTGGAAGCGGCGCGGGTTCTCCATGACGTGGAAGACCAGGCGAAGCTCGGCCAGCACCCCGCGCATCATGTCGTCGGTGCGGGGGCTGCCGGCCAGCGCGGCGATGCCCTGGTGGAAGTGCATATTGGCGGTTCCCAGGTCGCGCCAGCGGTGTTCGGCGGCGGCGCTGCGGCCCGCGTCGACGGCGGCTTCGATCGGGCCCAGCTCGTAGGGCGGCGCGGCGAGCTGGCGCAGGGCGGCGCATTCGACCAGGCGGCGCACCCGGTAGAGGTCCTCCAGGTCCTCGACGGTCAGCTTGCGGACGAACATGCCCCGGTTGAGCTCGTGGACGAGCAGCCGTTCATGGGTCAGCAGCCGGAAGGCTTCGCGCAGGGTGTTGCGGGAGACGCCCAGCGCACCGCCGATCTCCTCCTCGATCAGCCGGGTTCCGGGGCGGAAGGCGCCCTCGATGATCCGGGTCCGCAGGATGCCGGCGACGCGTTCCGCCGTGCTGGTGCGCCCCAACAGCCTCCGGTCCTCGCTGAGTTCGCCCAGCACGTTCTCGCTCATGGCGGAAGTCAATCGCAGTTCGCAGAACAGGACAACATGAGGATTGCGGAATCGTTCAACAATCCTCTACTTTGACGGTCGAAGCCATGTGAGACCTGTGTCACAGGGTCTGCCAACTCGCGCCCGCGACACGGACGTTGCCGGGCGCGCGCACGGACCCGGCGGGGACGGACGTCCGCCCTGCGCCCGGATCCGTCAGCGCCTCCGTCCCGCTCCGTCCCCCGGCCCGGCGGCCGGGCGGCGCCTACGACACTGCAAACGGGAGGACTCCATGCCCACCAGCACCCCGCCCGGCCGGACCGGTCCCGCCGAGGCCCGTGCCCGCTTCCGCGCCGGTCTCGCCGTCCACACGGCAGGCTGGGCACCCGGCCGCATACGGGCGCATCTGGCGGCCGTCCCCGTCACATGGGCCCAGGACCTGTCGCTCTACTGCGCCGCGAACCGGCACGTCCTGCCCGTGCTCGACATCGGCGACTCCGGCGGCTGGACGACCCGCCTGGCGGCCGGCGCCGACCTGCGCACCGATCTGCCCCGCTACCGGGTATGGGAGGACGGCGGACTCGTCGCCGAACCCTCGCACGTGACCGGGCACTGGCGCGACGACCTCGTGCCCTTCCTGCTCGGCCGGCCCCTCTCGCTGGACGCCCGGCTGGCCGCGGCCGGTGTTCCGCTGCGCCACCTCGAACAGGGGCGGAGCCTGCCGCTGTTCGTGACCAACCGCTCCTGCCGGCCCGCGGGCCGACTCAGCGGCCCGCTCGTGGTGGCCATGCGGCCGGTGCCGGCCGCGCTCGTCGCGACCGCCCGGGCCGCCGGTGGTGCGGCGCGGTTCTCGCAGACCGGGCCGGTGCACGCCGGTGACCCTGCCGCGCTCGGCATCCGGGCCCTCTCCCGGCCCGATTTCGGCACTCCTGTGCGGCCCGAGCCCGGCGACGTACCGGTGTTCTGGGCGAGCGCCGTGTCCCTCCAGGCAGCGTTGATGTCCGCACGACCCCCCTTCGCCCTCACCGAGGCGCCGGGCCACCTGCTGATCACCGATCTGTCGACGGAGACGGCCCTGGCGGCCTGAGAGAACCGCACCGCCCGGCCCCGCGGCACCGCACGAACACGGCCCCCGCGACCGGCGCGCAGGGCCGGCCGCGTCAGGCGGCGGGCGGGGAGAGCCGGCCCCGGATGGTGGTCTGGACGTCGGCCTCCTCGGCGGGATCGGCGGCCAGTCGGCGGAGGCGCTCCACGACGCGGGCGTCACCCGTGGCGGCACACGCGGCGGCGACCTGGCGGGTGGACTCCTCGCAGTCCCACAGGCACTCGATGGCGAACCCCGCGGGGAAGGACGGGTCGGTGGCGGCCAGGGAACGGGCGGTGCGCCCGCGCAGCTGGGAGGAGGCGGTCTCACGGTAGATGTGCCGCAGAACGGGCGCGGCACAGGTGATGGACAGCCGGCCGGCCCCGTCGACCAGCGGCCACAGCGCGGGGCTGTCGGGCCCCTCCAACCGGATCGTCCGGCGCAGCGCGCCCAGCACGGCGTCGGCGTCCTGGGGGCCGCCCCGGCAGGCCAGCATCTCGGCGGCAGCGGCGGCGAGTCCGTCGGGCAGGGTGCCCTCGGGGGCGGCGGCCCAGTGTCTGGCGCGTTCCAGCGCCGCCCCGGACCGCATCCGGGTGAAGGAGGAGAGCGCGGAGCGGGCGAGCGTGCCGGACGGGTCACCCGCGGCTTCCTCGACGAGGTCGAGCACTTCGGGGTCGTTGCGGTCGGCGAGGTGCCGCAGCGCGGCGGCGCGGGCGGCCTCGCGGGGGCCACGGGCGGCGGCCAGCAGCAGTGGCCGGTCCTCGGGGCCCGCGACGGCGGACAGACAGCGGGCGGCGGGTGCCTCACGGTGTTGCGGCGGATGCTGTTCGTGGCCGTCCTGCGCCCAGTCGAGGATCTCCTGGACGTTCCAGCCGGGCCGCGGCCCGTCGGTGCGCAGTTGGCGCTGCCAGCGGTCGAAGGAGCGGCATTCGCGCACGCGCCGCAGCCGGTCGGCCTGTCCGGGGTGGGCCGGGTCCTCCGCCCACAGGCGCCAGGGGCGGGGTTCGAAGGCGTCGCGGGCGGCGGCGGCCAGTTCGGCGTCGCCTTCCGCGGTGCGGGGGAAGCGGGCCAGGATCGCGGGGCCCAGGGGCCGCAGCCCCTCGTCGTCGTCGCGGACGGCCAGCTCGTCCAGGGCCCATTGCCAGTTGCTGCCGGTGGTGGCGTAGCGGCGCAGCAGGTCCAGGGGGGCGTTGTCGCGCCAGCCGGTGCCCTGGGCCGCCGCGTAGGAGGCGAGGTGTCCCAGGACGGACAGGGCCAGACCGGTGCGGACCTCCGCCTCCTGCGGGGTGCAGGCGGCGTCGGCGGGGTCGAAGAGGTGCGCGGCGATGTCGTCGAGCCCGGCGTCCAGCTCCCTGTGCAGGCGTGCGTAGTAGAGGGAGCGGTGTTCGATCTGCCAGTCGCGCCTGGGGTCGTGCAGGACGCAGTGCCGCAGCGCGCTGAGGGCTTCGGCGCGCGGCGCCGCGAGGGCGTGCAGCGTCCCGTCGCCGCGGCCCCTCTGGAGGAGGCCGAGCAGCGTACCGCTGGGCGCTATGTCTGAATCGACGGAATCGACGAACATAAGAGTCAGCATCCGGTGCGGGGTATTCGTTGGCAACGGAATTTCCGTTGCCCGGCATTCTTGCCGGTGACAGCGGTTCTACTCCTGGGTTTCAGCTTCCGGGTGCAGGACCGCCGGCATTGGGCGGGAGCCTACCCGGAACCGGGGATTCCGCCGACCCCCCGTACGATGACATCAGGTACGTCATCTGTGACATATGACGGCAGCACCACCGGATCGAGTGTGGCCGAATCCCTCACGGGCAGTCGCGGGCTGTGCGAAAGTCGTAACCGTCTCTCCCCCGTATCGGAGCACTCTATGTCCTCCCACCTCCATGCGGACCACTCTGCCGCGCAGCCACCGGACCGCGGCACGCTGGACGCTCTGATCACCCAGGCCCGCACCCTGCGCGGCGGCCTCGACGCGGTACGGCGGGGTGCGGAGGGCGGTCCGGACGGGCAGGGCCCGCCCGAGCCGGGACCCGCCACCGCCGATCTGCGCGCCCGCTGGCAGCGCGCGCTGTGCGAGCTGGCCGTCCACCAGCTCGACGACCTGGGCAGCCAGCTCGACCAGTTACGGGAAGGGCTGCCGCCCGAGACGCCGCTGACCGGCCCGCCCGCCGACCTGCCCCCGGACCACACCGCGCACGACGGCACCGGCATCGCGCACGGCACCCTGCCCCCGCCCCGCCCCGCTACGGCCTCCGAACTGGTCGGACGGGTGGGCAGCGCCGACTGGAACCTGCTGACGGACGAGGTGTCCTGGTCGCCCGAACTGTTCCGGATCTTCGGCAGGACGGCGGAGGACGGCCCGCTCTCGCTGGACGAACTGCCCTCGTGGGTACTGCCCGAGGACCAGCCGGGCCTGGCCACCGCGTTCACCGACTGCCTCGTCGACGGCCGCGCCGTCGACCACGAGTTCCGCCTCGTCCGGCCCGACGGAGCCGTCCGCACGGTGCATCTGGTGGGCGAGCCGGTGCTCGACGACGACGGCAGCACCGCGTCGATGTGGGCCATGGTGCGGGACGTCAGCGAACTGCGGCGCAGCGAACGGGCCGTACGCGAGACCCGCGACTCCCTGCAACGCGAACGGCATTTCGCCCAGACCGAACGCCGGCTCGCCGTCGAACTGCAGCGGACCGTGCTGCCGCCCTGGCGCGGTTCGCTGCGGTTCCCGCACGGGGACGACCGGGTCGTGGGCGCCCTCGATCTGGCCGCGCACTATCTGCCGTCGGCCACCAGTACGTTGGTCGGCGGCGACTGGTACGACGCGCTGGAGCTGCCGGGCGGCGCGACGCTGCTGACGGTCGGCGATCTGACCGGGCACGGGGTGACCGCGGCCTCCGGTGTGGCGATGCTGCTGGGCGCCGTGCGCGGCATGGCGGTGGCGGGCGTGGGCCCGGGCCCGCTGCTGGGGCATCTGAACCACCTGCTCGACGCGGCGGCCCAGCCGTCGCTCGGCAGCGCGCTGTGCTGCCGCTACGAACCGCACGCGCGAACCCTCACCTGGTCCCAGGCCGGGCACCCCCCGCCGCTGCTCTTCCGGCACGGCAGGGGCCGGGTGCTCTCCCGTCCGGAAGGCGTCCTGCTGGGTGTGACCTCCGGGGCGGTGTACGGGCAGCGCACCGAGCAGCTGGCACCGGGCGATCTGCTGATCCTCCACACCGACGGGCTCGCCCCCGGGGCCGGGCAGGAGGGCACCCCGCGCCGCCCGGGTGCCCCGCATCCGGGCGCCGTCCGGCTGCTGGGTCTCGGCGACAGGTTCGCCGCGGCTGCCTCGGCGCAGGAGTGCGTCCGGGCCGTCGCCGAGGAGTTCGACGACAGGGCCCGGGAGGACGACGCCTGCGTGCTGGTCGTGCGGATCGCGGCGTAGCGCGCTCGCACGGACGGACGGCCCGGGACGGCGGGACACGTGCCGGCGTGTGTCCGTGCACAACCGCACAACGGCCGCGCGCGGCCGGACCGGGCACTGCGGCAGCGCGCGAGCTGGAACCGCACGCGGTTCGGGTGAGCCACCTCGGCCCGGGAGGGTCACGGCGGCTCACCCCTCTCTGTGGCCCCTCACACCAGCCTGGCCCCCTTGACCCCGCGCGCCCCCTTGGTGCCCCGGATGTCGCCCGGTGTCCGTTGCAGCTCGTCGGCGCCCTTGAGGTGCCGGGCGCCGCGCGAGGACCTGGGCGCCCTGGGCATCAGCTCCCGCATCTCCTCGCGGAGTTGCTCGATCTTCCCGTACCCGGCGTACTGCCCGGTCAGCCGGTACATCTCGCGCAGCCGGTCCCAGGTGCGGTGGGAGGAGTTCTCACTGATCGACAGCAGGGCCAGCCGCGCATAGCGGTCGGCCTGCTCCGGGTCGTCGGAGATGAAGCAGGCCGAGGCCATCGAGATGTAGTCGAAGATCTGCGACCGCTGCCGTCGCTCGTCCCGGAGCGCCAGGGCCCGCTTGGCGTGCCGCTCGGCCATCCGGGCCGCGACGGGTTCGTGCTCGGCGAGGGTGCGGAAGGCGAGGGCCTCCATGCCGTGCAGATCGGCCTCGTCGAACATCTGCATCCAGTCGGGCGGCTCCTCGTCGGACCTGTCCGAGGCGAACAGTTCCTCGGCCCGGCCCAGGGTGCGGCGCATCTCCTGGCCGCGGCCCATCGACGCCTGCGCCCACGCCTCGATGGTGTGGAACATGGCGCGAGTGCGGGGCAGGGCCTGTTCCCCCGAGCCGGACTGGGCCAGCTGCACCAGGTCGAGCGCGTCGTCCGGGCGCCCCAGGTGCACCATCTGGCGGGCGGCGCGGGAGAGCGCCTCGCCCGCGCGGGGCCGGTCGCCGCCCTCGCGCGCGGCGTGCGCGGCGATGACGAAGTACTTCTGGGCCGTGGGCTCCAGCCCCACGTCGTGCGACATCCACCCGGCGAGCACCGCCAGGTTGGCGGCGACCCCCCACAGCCGGCTCCGGAGCGGCTCGGGGTGGTGGTAGGCGAGCATGCCGCCGACCTCGTTGAGCTGGCCCACCACGGCCTTGCGCTGGAGGCCGCCGCCGCGTGCGGCGTCCCAGGCGCGGAAGACCTCGACGGACCTCTCCAGCGCCTCGATCTCCTGGAGCCCCACGGGGGCCGCTTCGTAGCGGTCGTAGCCGGCCGGGCCGGCGTGGGCGAGTTCGCCCGGTGGCCTGGCGCCCTGGGCGGCGGGTCCGGCGGGGTCCGCCATGAGCCAGTCATGCATGGCACTGCTGAGTGCCGATCCTGCGGCGAGCGCGGCGCCCGCGCCCACCAAGCCGCGTCGGTTGAGCATGAGGTCCATTCCCGTGAATTCGGTGAGGACCGCGGCAACCTGCCCGGACGGCAGGGGAAGCCCGTCGAAGGACTCGCCCTGGGCCGTCTGCCCCGGCCGGCTGAACCCGAGATCCTCAGTGGTCACGACACGGCCGAGTCGCTCGGTGAACAGGGCGGCCAGCACCTTGGGCACCGGATCGCGCGGGGTTTCCCCCGTGTCGATCCAGCGGCGTACGCGTGAGGTGTCCGTCGCCAGTTGCGGATACCCCATCGCCGCCGCCTGTCTGTTGACCAGCCGGGCGAGTTCGCCCTTCGACCAGCCCGCGAGGGCGAACAGGTCCGCCAGGCGCGCGTTGGGTCCCTTGGTCACGTCAAGCCCCCAGGTTCTCGGCTGAGTTGACAGTAGCCTCCCGGGGACGCACCGCGACGGCCTCGCGCTCATTCGCCAGGGTTCGCCAGGGTCCGCCACATGGTGTGCCACCCGCACTCGGGTGTCCTGTAGGAACGCGCCACCTCGGACCTCCCGTCCGGCCCGCATTCCCCAGGGTGCACACGGCCACGGCGGACATCCGGGGAGGCGCGGCAACCGTCGGCACACGAAGGGATCTCGCGCGCCCATGTATTCAGCACCGTCCCCCGTGTCCGTGCAGCGCCGGCCGCGTGCGGCACCGCCGCTCCCCCACGGCGGGCGAGCGGCCGTTCTGGGCCCCGACCCGGCGCGTGACCCGTCGCGCGCGCCGGGCGCGTCCGGCCCCTGGGCCGGGGCCCAGCCGGGGCAGCGCGCGCCCGTCGCCGCGCCACCCCGGCCCGTCAGCGGGAGGCTGGACCTGACCGGCCCGCACGGCGCGCAGCTGCGCGCCGCCATCGCCGCCATCCACCGGGTCTGCCCGGATTTCGCGCCCGTCCAGTTGCTCCGCAGGCGTGGACGGTCGGTGCTCCTCGCGGGCACCGCGGGCCGCAACACGGTGATCGCCAAGTGTCTGCTGGACCACTCCCCCGCCTGGGTGGAGCGGTTCCAGCACGAAATAACGGCCTACCGCGCGTTCGTCCGGCACCGGGCGCCCGTGCGCACGCCCAAGCTGATCGCCGCCGACCCGGACAGCTGCACGCTGGTGATCGAACGGGTGCCCGGCAGGATGGCGGCGGCGCAGCGGCATCCGCTGGACGCGCCACCCCTCGCGGATCTGCGGGTGGTGCTGGGCACGTTCCACCGGCTCAACCAATGGGAGCCGCCCGCGGGCCTGTTCGAGCGACCCGTGGACTATCCGGCACGGCTGGAGCGCTACCACGCGCAGGGGCTGCTGACCGACCGCGACCTGGGCGACCTCCAGAAGCTGCTGCACGGTCTGGTGCAGCCGGCCGGCCGGGGAGGGCGGCGGAGCGTGCCGTGGCAGTTCTGTCACGGGGACGCGCTGCTCACGAACGTCATGCTGGGGCCGACCGGTCCCTCGCTGGTGGACTGGGAGCACGCCGGCTGGTACCTGCCGGGGTACGACCTGGCGTCGCTGTGGTCGGTCCTGGGCGACGCGCCGGCGGTGCGCCGTCACATCAGCCAGCTCGCCCAGAAGGCGGGACCGGCGGCGCGGGATTCCTTCCTGGTGAACCTGATGCTGATTCTCACCCGGGAGATCCGCACCTACGAGACGGCGGTGCAGCGAACCATGCGGGACCCCTCCGGCCAGGTGGCAGCCCAGGCCGCCGCGGCGGTGCGGGCGGGCACCATGCCGACAGGCGAGGCGCAGCGGCTGCTGCTGCGCCGGCTGCACGAGGACTGTCAGACGGCCCGCCGCGCCGTCCGGGCCGCCGTCGGCACCCGCTGAGCGGGAGGGGAACGGTGTGCCGCGCGGTGGCGTCACCGGTGCAGACCGGTGGCATCCGGGTGCCGGGTGACGTGCGACGTCGCCGGTCCGGCCGGGTTTCCCGGCGGATCGGCGACGGCTCCCCGCAGGATGATTGACGGATCGTCGGCCAGTCGGTACGTCTGAGGACTGCTCGCGCTCGTGACCCCACGGCGCCCAGTCCGAGGAGGCGGCATTGCCACGATCCGTGCGTGACCCCGACAGCACTCCCACCGGCGGCAGACGCGGCGGCCGGATCCCCCGCGGGCGGGCCGCCCGCACCTCGGCCGTCTCGGTGGCGACGGCCGCACTCGTCGTCCCGCTGCTGACGGCGGGGACCCAGGCGACGGCGGACCAGCCGGGCGGCGGGCTGCAACGCCAGTTCGCGGCAGCCGCCGAGCAGTACGACGTGCCCGAGAGCGTGCTGCTGGGCGTCTCGTACCTCCAGTCCCGCTGGGACACGCACCAGGGTGCGGCCAGCGTCTCGGGCGGTTACGGCCCGATGCATCTGACCGACGCGCGGGCGGCGCTGTCCGCCGCCCGCTCACAGGGGCACGCCGACGGCGAGGACGCGCGGGGTGATGCGGCCCGCCCGGTCCGCGAGACGGCGGCGCCCGCGCGCCCGCGTGCGTCCGGGACGCTGCCGGCGCGGCTGCGGACCCTGGAGCGGGCCGCGGAGCTGACGGGGCTGCCGCGGAAGCAGCTGCGCTCCTCGACGGCGGCGAATGTGCGCGGCGGTGCGGCCCTCCTCGCGGACGCGCAGCGGCGGCTGGGGCACCCGCTCAGCGCCGACCCGGCCGACTGGTACGAGGCGGTTGCCGCCTTCCCCGGCGGGGGGCGTGGCGAGGCGGAGGCGACGGCGTTCGCCGACGAGGTGTTCACGGTGCTGCGCGAGGGCGAGCGGCGGGTCATCGACACCGGTGAGACGCTCGTACTGCGGGGCGATCCGCGGCTGCGGGTCCCGGCGGCCGGGCAGCGGCGGGCCGGTGACGGGCGGGCGGAGTGCCCGCGCACCGTGGACTGCGAGTGGTATCCGGCGCCGTACGAGAAGTTCACCGACTCCTCGGGCGCCGAGGACTACGGCAACCACGACAGGACGCGTCGTCCGGATTCCCAGAAGATCGACTACATCGTCGTCCACGACACCGAGGAGGTGTACGAGCGGACGCTCGATCTGGTAACGAATCCGACCTATGTGTCGTGGAACTACACGCTCCGCTCCTCGGACGGGCACATCGCGCAGCACGTGCGCAACAAGGACGCCGCCTGGCACGCGGGCAACTGGTACGTCAACTCCAAGTCGATCGGGCTGGAGCACGAGGGGTTCCTCACCAGCCCGGACGCCTGGTTCACCGAAGCCATGTACCGCAGCTCGGCCCGCCTGGTGAAGTATCTGGCGAAGCGGTACGACATTCCGCTGGACCGGCAGCACGTGCTCGGCCACGACAACGTGCCCGGCAGCACGGCGTCCGGCGTCAAGGGGATGCACACCGACCCCGGTCCGTACTGGGACTGGGAGCACTACTTCAAGCTGCTGGGCAAGCCGTTCACGCCGAAGGCGGGACCCCGGTCGTCGATCGTGACGATCCGGCCGTCCTACGAACGGAACGAACCGGTCTTCACCGGGTGCACGGCGGCGGGCACGCCCTGCCCCGCGCACGGCTCCTCGGCGGTGCGGCTGCACCAGGCGCCGGACGCCTCCTCGCCGCTGGTCAAGGACGTGGGGCTGCGACCGGACGGTACGCCGTCCACCACGGGGGTCAACGACACGGGGGCGCGGGCCACGGCGGGCCAGCAGTACGCGGTGGCGGACCGCCGGGGTGACTGGACGGCGATCTGGTACCTGGGGCAGAAGGCCTGGTTCCACAACCCGTCCGCCCGCCCGGTCGCCGTCCCCTCGCGCGGCGTGGTGATCGAGCCCCGCGAGGGGAAGGGGGAGATCCCCACGTACGGCCGCGCCTACCCGGAGGCCGCCGCGTACCCGCAGGGCGTGCCGGTGCAGCCGCTGTCCACGCTGCCGTACAAGCTGGCCCCCCACCAGCGTTACGTGGCGGGCCTCAAGACGGCGGGTGAGTACCTGTACGCCGTCGAGTACGACCCGGACGCCACGTCGTTCCAGGTGGTGCGGGGCGAGCAGAAGTACTACCAGATCCAGCTCGGCCACCGGGTGGCGTTCGTGAAGGCGGACGACGTGCGGGTGGTCCGCTGACCCACCGGACCGCCCTCTGCCGCGGGTGAGGGCTGAGGCATGGCGCGGGGGCGGTGCGCACGGGAGTGCCGCCGCCCTCGTGGCGTACCGGGGCGTGCGGGGGCGTTCGGCCCGCGCGTGTGCCGCTTCCGCGCCTACTGCTGGAACATCTGGGCCGGCAGTGGCTTGAGGAGGGCGTAGAGGTCGTTGGTGATGGGCCGGTCCCAGCTGGCGATGGTGACCAGGATGCCGTCGCTGCGGTCGAACTGGACGCAGGAGATACGGTCCTCGGACAGCTTGACGCGGCGCACGATCAGCAGGTTGTCGTCGTGCATCACCGGGTCGTCCTCGGTGCCGACCACCTCGACGTGCTCGTCGTTCTCCAGCGCGGACAGCAGCTGGGCCACCTCGAAGGGCACCTCGCCCTCCTCGACCTCCCGCGCGGGCGAGCCCTCCGGCAGATTGCCGATGATCATCGCGGGGCCGCGTCCGCCGAACAGGTCGTAGCGCAGGAAGACGCCCTGGCAGGTGCCGTCCGGGGCGGGCAGCAGACCCGCGCCGAGATTCCCCGGCCAGTCGGACGGATCCATGGCCAGGACATCGAAATCCGGCCCGGCGGGTGTGGCGGGGCTGCGACGGCGGAGGAACGACATGGCGCAATAGTACGTCGCCGCCGTCGCCCGCCCCGTCCCGCGCCCCCTCAACTCCCGTACCGCCACGAGGGGCGGCCGGGGCGGCTCAGGGTGCGGTGGCCGCGGTCTGCGCGGTCGCCGTACGGGCGAGCGCCAGCAGGCGGGTGGCCCTCTCCCGCAGGCCCGGGGTGCAGTCCGGTTCGGCGAGGGCGGCCCGCAGATGGTGGGCCGCGGCGGCGGGGGTGCCGGAGCGGAACGCCGCGAAGGCGAGCTCGTAGAGCAGGGCGGGGCGGTCCCGGCGGGCGGGCGGTTCGTTCAGGGCGCGGCCCAGACAGCGGTGGGCGGCCTCGGGGGCTCCGGCCGTGGCATAGGCGCGCGCGGCCCGGCGCAGGTCGGTGACGACGGCGGGGTCGGCGTCGGGGTGGACCTCCAGCAGGTGCCGGGCGCAGTCGGTGGGAGCGGCGCCGGCGAGGGAGAGGGTGGCCGCCGCCTGGCCGTGCAGTGCCGTACGGGTGGCGGCGGGGATGCTCCGGTAGACCTCGCTCGCGAGGGAGGGGTGGCGAAAGCGCGGTGTCCCGCCGGCCTCCGGTGTGCCGGGGCCTGCCGGGCCGTCGTCTTCCGCGGTGTGGAGGATGCCGGCCCGGCACAGGGTCTCGGTCGCCTCGCGGGCCGCCTGGGCGTCGAGTCCGGCCACTCGTGCGGCGCGTGCGGGGGTGGTGTCGGTGCCGAGGACGGCGACGGCCCAGCTGAGCCGTACACAGGCCGGACCGAGGCCGTGCAGGTGTTCGAGGAAGCCGGGTGGCTCGACGCCGCGGGCCAGGTCGGCCAGCCGGCCCACGGCATCCCGGTGGGGTGAGAGACCCGCCTCCCGGGCGCGGGCCAGCAGCCGGGTGACGGCGAGCGGGGTGCCGCCGGTGAGGGACCAGCACTCCTTGGCGAACGCGGGCTGCTCCGCGCCGCCGAAGGTCTCCTTGACGAGGGTGTCCACGGCTGCTGCGCTCAGCGCCGGGAGGGCTCTCGGTCTCTGGCCGCCCGCGAGGACGGCGTCGGGCAGGTGCGCCGTCTCCGGGCGCAGCTGTGCGGGGTCGTAGGCAAGGGCGCACAGCAGGGGCAGCCCGGGCACCTGCGGCAGCAGCCCGGTCAGCCAGTGCAGCGAGGCGGGGTCGGCCCAGTGGACGTCGTCGACGAGGAGGACGAGCGGGGTGCCGCGGGCGGCGAGCCGCTCGGCGAGGTGGGCGAGGAGCCGGTCGAGGGCGCGGCGGACGGCGTGCGGGTGGGGTGGCACGGTGCGGGCCGGGGCGGCGAGTCCGGCGGCGGGCGCCGCCAGGGCGTGGTGCCGGCCCAGCGCCGCGCGCAGGCCGGGCTCCCGGCAGCCGGGCGGCAGCGGGTGGAGCAGGGCGCGGACGAGGTGGAAGCCGGCTTCCTGTTCCTGTTCGCCGCCTGTGGCGCGCAGCACGGTGCAGCCGCGTGCGGTGGCGCGGGCGGCCGTCTCGTCGAGCAGTGCCGTCCTGCCCAGCCCGGGACCGCCGGTGAAGGCGAGCAGGCCGCCGGAGCGCGGGGCGGTTCCCGGTGTCCCGCACAGCCGGGCCAGTCCCCGCTCGACGGCGGCGAGTTCGGCATCCCGCTCCAGCAGCGCCACGATCGTGTCCTCGCCGTCCTCGCTCCTCGGGGCAGTTGTGCCGAGCCTACGCCAGGGGCGGGAGCCGACGGTGGGGGTTGGCGGGTCCCTGCCGAAAACCGGCCGGAGCGTGACCTGCCGGGTGTCCGTCGCAGGCCACGGGGCGGGACCCGGGCGCACGGCCACCGGCCGGACGGAGCGAATATGGATGCATTAAGAAAGCATCATTCTGTTGGGGAAAGGTCCGTCATGCCGCACATCACCATCGACTACTCCGGCGAACTGGAGGCGGCTTTCGACCGGAGGGCCTTCGTGCGCGAGCTGCATCCGATGGTGCTGGCCCGGACCGGTTCGGCGGGCGTGTGCAAGACGTTCTGCCGTCCGGCGGCCGAGACCTACGCCGGGGAGGGGGAGGCCGGGCCGGTGGCCTTCGTACACGTCGAGGTGGGGCTGCTGCCCGGCCGCCCCGAGCCGCTCAAAGCGCGGCTGGCGGAGCAGGTGCTGGCCCTGCTGGACAAGCACCTGCCCGCGGCGGCCAGCCCGGGCGGCGAGGTGATCCGCTCGGCCGAGATACGGGACCTGGCCGCCTCCTACCGGCTGCGGAACGCCCGGCGGGCCGTGCCCGTACCGCACGGCAGCGGCGGCTGAGCCGGGCCGGAACCCGGGCCCGGACCGCTCAGGAGACGGGCGGCTCGGCGCCGACCAGCCACATCGCGAAGAACTGGGAGCCGCCCCCGTAGGCGTGCCCCAGGGCCCGCCGGGCGCCGGGTACCTGGTGCTCACCGGCCAGTCCGCGCACCTGGAGCGCCGCCTCGGCGAAGCGGAGCATCCCGGAGGCGCCGATGGGGTTGGTGGACAGCACCCCGCCGGAGGGGTTGACGGGCAGGTCCCCGTCGAGGCCGGTCGCCCCCGACTCGGTCAGCCTCCAGCCCTCGCCCTCCGCGGCGAAGCCGAGGTTCTCCAGCCACATCGGCTCGTACCAGGAGAAGGGCACGTACATCTCGACGGCGTCGATCTCGCGGCGCGGGTCGGTGATGCCGGCCTGCCGGTAGACGTCGGCGGCGCAGTCGCTGCCGGCGCGCGGCGAGACGGCGTCCTTGCCCGCGAAGAGCGTGGGCTCGCTGCGCATCGCGCCGCCGTGCACCCAGGCGGGCGGACGCGGGGCGCGGGCAGCGCCCTCCCGGTCGCTCAGCACCATGGCGCACGCCCCGTCGGAGGAGGGGCAGGTCTCCGAGTAGCGGATGGGGTCCCACAGCATCGGGGAGGAGCGCACCTTCTCCAGGGTGATGTCCTCCTCGTGCAGATGCGCGTACGGGTTCTTGAGCGCGTTGCGGCGGTCCTTGTAGGCGACGAGGGCGCCGATGTGCTCGGGGGCCGAGGTACGCCGCATGTAGGCGCGCACATGAGGGGCGAAGAAGCCGCCCGCGCCCGCCAGCAGCGGCTGCTGGAACGGCACCGGCAGCGAGAGGCCCCACATGGCGTTCGACTCGGACTGCTTCTCGAAGGCGACGGTCAGCACGGTGCGGTGCACACGGGCCGCGACGAGGTTGGCGGCCACCAGCGCGGTGCTGCCGCCCACGGACCCGGCCGTGTGCACCCGCAGCATGGGCTTGCCGACGGCGCCCAGGGCGTCGGCAAGGTACAGCTCGGGCATCATCACGCCCTCGAAGAAGTCGGGCGCCTTCCCGATCACCACAGCGTCGATGTCCGCCCACGTCAGCTCGGCGTCGCGCAGGGCCCGGCCGGCGGCCTCCCGTACCAGCCCGGCCATGGACACGTCTCGGCGGGCGGAGACGTGTTTGGTCTGGCCGACGCCGACGACGGCGACCGGCTCCTTGCCGCTGCCCCGGGCCGTGCGGTGGGTGGCGGTGGTGCTCATCGCGGCTCTCCTTCCGCTGCGCCGTCGGTGTCGAGGACCGCGACGAGGTTGTGCTGGAGGCACGGCCCGGAGGTGGCGTGGGCCACCGCGCGGCGTCCTTCGCCCCGGGCGAGCCGGGCCGCGGCCTCGCCGATCCGGACGAGTCCGGCCGCCATCACGGGGTTGGCCGCCAGCGGCCCGCCGGACGGGTTGACGACGGTCTCCTCGCCGAGCCGCAGCGCGTTGCGCAGGATCACCTCCTGGGAGGTGAAGGGTGCGTGCAGTTCGGCGATGTCCGGGGGCGGGGCACCGGGGTCGAACAGGCCGGCCCGTTCGGCGGCGAGCCGGGTGGAGGGCGAATCGGTGAGGTCGCGGACGCCGAGGCCGTGCGCCTCGATGCGGTGGTCCATGCCGCTGATCCACACGGGGTGGTCGGTGAGGCGGTCCACGGCGTCCCCGGCGGCGAGCACCACGGCCGCGGCGCCGTCGGTGACGGGCGGCACGTCGTGGGCGCGCAGCGGTGCGGCCAGGTAGCCGCCGGCGGTGCGGGCGGCGGGGCCGCGCTGCCGCACGTGCGGGTTGTCCTCGGCGGCCCGGCGGCTGCGGGCGGCGATGCCGGCCAGCTCCTCCTCGTCGGCCAGCCCCGCATCGAGCACCGAGCGGGCCTGGAGCGCGGCGAGGGAGACCGAGTCGGGCCACAGGGGTGCCAGGTGGTAGGGGTCGAGCTGCCGGGTGAGCACCATGGGCAGGTCACCGAGCGAGGACTTGCCCCAGGCGTAGACCAGCGCGGTGTCCGCCTCTCCGGTGAGGAGTTTCACCCATGCCTCGTAGAGCGCCCAGGCGCCGTCCATCTCGACGTGGGACTCGGAGATCGGCGGCCAGGCGCCGACCCCGTCGAGGGCCATGGTGAAGGAGAAGGGGCGGCCCGCCAGGTAGTCGGAGGACCCCGAGCAGGTGAAGTCGATCTCGCCGGTGGACAGTCCCGTCCGGTCGAGGACCTCGCGCAGGACGGGCAGCAACATCTCGACCTCGGACAGCCCGTCGGCGGCGCGTACATGGTCGGTCTGCGCGAAGGCGACGACGGCGGCCTTCCTGGTGTCCGTGCCGGTCACAGCAGCTCCTTGTACGTCTCGTAGTCGGCGTCGGGCTCTCCGGTGGGCCGGTAGTGGTCGGGGTAGCGCCCGCCCTCGGTCCACACCGGCTCCACCCGCAGTCCCATGCGCACCTGGTCGTAGGGGATGCCCGCGATGCGGCCGTGCAGCGCCAGGCCCGCGCCGTCCAGGGCGATGTGCCCGTAGACGTACGGCACGTCGATGTCCAGGTTCTTGGCCTTGATGTTGACGACGCAGAAGGTGGTGACCGTCCCGGCCGGGCCGACCTCGACCTGTTCGTCGGTCGCGACACCGCAGGTGGGGCAGGCGCCGCGCGGGGGGACGTAGACCTTGCGGCAGCGCGGGCAGCGCTCGCCCAGGGTGCGGTGCTCGGCGAGGGCGTTCAGATAGCGGGTCTGGGCGCGGCCCGGGGTGTAGGTGTAGTCGAGGCGGGCCTCGGCGACGATTCCGGTGACCGGGTCGGCGAACGTGCCGGTGTGGGGGGCGGGTTCGGCGGGGCCCTCCTCGTCGCCGGCGGGTTCGAAGCAGGCGATGTCGGTGATGGCGCCGCCGCGGTGCTCCGCCCAGCGGATGCGGACGCGCATGCCGGTGCTGACGGACTCCGGGCCGCCGGGTGCGTCGAGGGCGTGCAGCAGGGCGGTGTCGGCGCCGTCGAGGCGGACCAGCACCCAGGCGAACGGGTGCTGGAGGGGCTGCCCCCTGCGCGGGGTGGCGTTCCACGACCAGGTGGTGACGGTGCCGGTGGACGCGACCTCCACCAGGTCGCGGATCTCCTCGGCGGTGACGGGGTCGTACTCGGTGGGCGGGACGAGGATCCGGCCGTCGGTCCCCCGCGCGCCCAGGACGGTCCCCTCGCGCAGCCCGGTGAGGAAGGCGCTCTGCACGGGACCGAGCGAGCGGGTGAAGGGGAACTCGACGACCAGCGGTGCGGTGAGCACTTCGTTCATGGGGACTCCCTCCGACTCACGCCCGCCGGAACTGTGGCTCCCGCTTCTGTGCGAAGGCGCGGGCGCCCTCCTTCGCGTCGGCGGTCTCGAAGATCGGCCACCCGCGCGCGAGTTCGGCGGCCAGCCCCTCCTCCTCGGTCATGGCGGCGGTCTCGTACACGGACGCCTTGACCGCCTCGACGGCCAGCGGGCCGCAGGCGTTGACGCGTTCGGCGGTCTCCAAGGCGGCGTCCAGTGCGGTTCCGTCGGGGACGACGCGTCCGATCAGGCCGATGCGTTCCGCCTCGGCCGCGGTGTAGGGCCGCCCGGTCAGCAGCATCTCCAGCGCGTGGGTGCGGGGGATCTGCCGGGGCAGCCGGACGGTGGAGCCGCCGATGGGGAACAGTCCGCGGCGTACTTCGAAGAGGCCGAAGACCGCGGATTCGCCCGCCACCCGGATGTCGGTGCCCTGGAGCATCTCCGTGCCGCCGGCCACGCAGTGGCCCTCGACGGCGGCGATGACCGGTTTGCGCGGCCGGTGGTGCCGCAGCATCGCCTTCCAGTGCAGATCGGGGTCGTCGCGCAGCCGGTCGCGGTACTCCTCGCCGGCCATTCCGTCGCCGGCCAGCGCCTTGAGGTCCATGCCCGCGCAGAAGGCGCCGCCCGCGCCGGTCAGCACGACGGAGCGCACGGCGTCGTCGCGGTCGGCCTCCAGCCAGCCGTCGTGGAGGCCGACGAGCATGGCCAGGGAGAGGGCGTTCTTGGCCTCGGGCCGGTTGAGGGTCAGGACGAGGGTGGCCCCCACCCGCTCCACGGTCAGATGTTCGGTGCCGCCCATCGCGGTGCCTCCCGTCTCCAGGGCCGAAGCGCGGCCGGTGGACCTGGAACAGGTTGCAGTAAGGGCACGGCGACTTCAAGAGTTTTCTGACTACTCGTCATATTTCTTGTGCCGGGCCCCTTCCCGTCTCCGCTCCCCGGTGCTCTGATGAGCGCCTGACGACACGCGCGGGGGAACGCACGCACGCCACACCGAACGCGTACACCGGGGTCCGGGTATGGAGGAGCGCGCCGTGGAGTACAACCTTGCCGACCTGTTCGAGTCGATCGCCGACGCCGTCCCCGACCGCGAGGCGCTGGTCCACCTCGACCATCCCGGCACCGGAGCCGAACGCCGGCTGACGTACGCGGAACTGGACCGGGCCGCCAACCGCCTCGCCCACCACCTCGCGGACCACGGCATCGCACCCGGTGAACACGTCGGGCTGCACCTGTACAACGGCGTCGAGTACGTCCAGACGCTGCTGGCCTGCCTCAAGATCCGCACCGTGCCGGTGAACGTCAACTACCGGTACGTGGCGGACGAGTTGGCCTATCTGTACCGCGACGCCGATCTGGCCGCGCTCGTCTTCGACGGCGAGTTCACCGCGCGGGTGGCCGGCGCGCTGCCCCGCGCCCGCAAGCTCCGCCACCTGGTGCGCGTCGGGCCCGCACCCGCCGGGGCGCCCGAGCCGCGCATCGCGGGAAACGGACCCGTCCCGTTCGCACAGGCCGAGGCGTCCGGATCGGCGGAGCGCGGATTCGGACCGCGGTCCGGCGACGACCTGTTCATCATCTACACCGGCGGCACCACCGGGATGCCCAAAGGGGTGCTGTGGCGCTCCGAAGACCTGTTCTTCTCCGGGCTGGGCGGCGGCGCCCCCACCGGGGAACCCGTCTCACGCCCGGAGGAACTGGCCGAGCGGGCGGCGGCCGGCGGTGAGGGACTCGTCTTCTTCCCCACTCCCCCGCTGATGCACGGCACCTCGACCCTCACGCTCTTCATCGGCCTCGACTACGGCCAGAAAGTCGTACTGCACCGCAAGTTCGTGCCCGAGGAGGTGCTGCGCACCATCGAACGGGAGAAGGTGACCGCCGTCTCCCTGGTGGGCGACGCCATGCTCCGGCCCCTGGTGGACGCCCTCTCGGGACCGATGCGGGGCACCGACTGCTCGTCCCTGCTGGCCGTCTCCAGCTCGGGCGCGATCCTGTCCGAGACCGTGCGCGAGCAGTTCACCGCGCTGGTGCCGCACGCGATGCTCATCAACAACTTCGGCTCCTCCGAATCGGGCTTCAACGGCACGGCGACGGACGACTCGGGCCCCGCGAAGGGCTTCCGCATCGCCGTCAACCAGGGCATGGCCGTGGTGGACCCGGCCACCCGCACGCCGGTCCCCGCGGGCGGGACCGGCCGCCTCGCGCTGCGCGGCCACGTACCGCTGGGCTACTACAACGACCCGGTCAAGAGCGCCGAGACGTTCTTCGAGGCGGATGGCGCCCGGTGGGTCCTGCTGGGCGATATGGCGACGGTCGGCGAGGACGGCGTGGTCACCGTGCTGGGCCGCGGTTCGCAGTGCATCAACACCGGCGGCGAGAAGGTCTTCCCCGAGGAGGTCGAGGAGGCGCTCAAGGCCCACCCCGACGTCTACGACGCGCTGGTGGCCGGCATCCCCGACGAGAAGTGGGGCAGCCGCGTCGCCGCGGTTGTCCAGCTGAGGGCCGGTGCCGCGCCGCTGACCGGCAACGACATCCAGGAGCACGCGCGCACCCGGCTCGCCGGCTACAAGGTGCCGCGCACGGTCGTCCTCACCGACCGCATCCAGCGCTCCCCCAGCGGGAAGGCGGACTACCGCTGGGCCCGGCGGACGGCGGAGCAGGCGGTCTCCCCCTCCTGACCGCGCTCGGCACCCGGGACGGAAGGGCGTCCCGCCAGGTGGAACCGGCCCGTGCGCGGCGGCGCGGGGCGCGCGTACCGTTCCGGCGCCCCCTCCCGTGAAGGAGCCGACCATGTCCACTGTCGTCATCACCGGCGCCGCCTCCGGCATGGGCGCCGCACTCGCGGCCGAACTCTCGGGCGCCGGGCACCGGGTCATCGGTGTCGATCTGGCCGGCACCCGGGTGACGGCGGACCTGGCGACAGCGCGGGGGCGCCGGCACGCGCTGGAGCGGATCGGGGCACTCTCGGGCGGGACCTTCGACGGTTTCGTACCGTTCGCGGGGCTCGCGGCGGCCACCGGCCGGGCCGGCTCGCTGATGGCTTCCGTGAACTACTTCGGCGCGGTCCGGCTGCTGGAGGGGCTGCGGCCCGCACTGGCCCGCTCCCCGGAAAGTCCCGCAGCCGTGCTGGTCTCCTCAAACTCGGCCACGTGCCAGCCCGGCTGGCCCGTCGAACTGGCCGAGGCGTGCCTGGCCGGCGACGAGGAGCGGGCCAGGGCGCTGGCCGACCGGCACGGCGGCGTCGCGGCCTACCCGGCGACCAAGGCGGCGCTGGCCTGGTACGTGCGGGAGCGGGCGGGCAGCCCGGAGTGGGTGGGCTCCGGCATCCGGCTCAACGCGGTGGCGCCCGGACTGATCGACACCCCGATGACGGCGGCGGGCCGCACCGATCCGCTGACCGCGGACGGCATGGCCGCCTATCCCGTTCCGCTCGGCCGTCCCGGCCGTCCCGCGGAGATCACCGCGGCGGTCCGGTTCCTGCTGTCGCCCGCCGCCTCGTTCTGCGTGGGCACCGTGCTGTGCGCCGACGGCGGGACGGAGGCGCTGCTGCGCCCCCGCCACTGGCCCGCCCGGTGGGACCCGCCGGCCGGCTGAGTCCGCCGGCCGGGGGGGCCACGACGGGGCCGAGCGGCCTCATGCCTCCGTCAGGAAGTCCACGACCGCGCGGGTGAACTCCATCGGCCGGGCCTCGTGCACGAGATGACCCGCGCCGTCGATGGTCAGCACCCGCGCGTCGGGGATGCGCTCCGCCATCGACGCCAGGTCCTCCTGGGGCAGATGGCTGCCGTTCCCGCCGCCGACCAGCAGGGTGGGAGCGGTGATGGCCGAGAGCCGCTCCCACCACGCCGGGTCGGGCGCGTTGCGCTGCCGCGTCCACTGGACGGTGACCTCCCAGTCGAACAGCGGGGTGCCGGGCGGTGCTTCGGGGAGCTGCCGCGGCCGGGCGGGCGGGCGCAGTGCGCCGGTCTCCTCCAGGACGAGACGCTCCACCCGGCCGGGATGCTCCTGGGCGAACAGGTAGGCGACGACGGACCCGAAGGAGTGCCCGACGAGGACGGCGCGCTCGATGCCGAGTGCGTCGAGGAACCCGCGCAGGTCGGCCACGAAGTCGGCCAGCGCGTAGGAACCGGGCCAGTCGCTCTCCCCGTGGCCGCGCAGATCGAGCGCGTAGACGGGATGCGCTCCGGCGAGCGCCGAGATGAGCGGACCGCGCCAGTCCTCACCGTCCTCACCGAGGCAGTGGAGCAGGACGACGGGGGTGCCCGTCTCCGCGCCCCAGGCGCGGTAGGCGAGCCGGACCCCGTCGTCGGTGCGTACCGTCTGCGTTCCGTTTTCGCTCATACGGGGGACCGTACCCCGCTATTCGCCGCTCTTCCCGGAGGACTGCGGCGCGGTGTCGCCGCCCCGCCCGGCCAGCTCCGACTTGCGGTAGGAGTAGGCGAAGTAGACGACGAGACCGATCGCGAACCAGACGCCGAAGCGCAGCCACGTCTGCCAGGCGAGGTAGGTCGTCAGCCAGATCGAGAAGGCCACACCCAGCAGCGGGACGACGGGCATGCCGGGGACCTTGAACTTGCGGGGCAAGTCGGGGCGCCGGTAGCGCAGCACGATCACCGCGATGCACACCACCACGAAGGCCAGCAGGATGCCGATGTTCGTCATCTCCGCCGCTTCCTCGATGGGCAGGAAACCGGCGATGACGGCGGAGGCGATGCCCGCGATCCAGGTCACGCGGGTGGGCACGTGGCGCACCGGGTCCGTCTTGGCGAACCACTTGGGCAGCAGCCCGTCGCGGCTCATCGCGAACCACACGCGGGTGACGCCCAGCATGAAGGTGAACATCACGGTGAGGATGCCGATGATGGCGCCGACGGCGATGATGTCGGCGACCCCGCTGAGCCCGACGGACTTGAAGGCCGTCGAGAAGCCGCTGTCGGGGTCGATGTCCTTGTAGTTCTGCATGCCGGTGAGCACCAGGCAGACCGCCACGTACAGCACCATGGAGATCACCAGCGAGTAGATGATCGCCTTGGGCATGTGCTTCTGCGCGTCCTTCGACTCCTCGGCCGCGGTGGACATCGCGTCGTACCCGAAGACGGCGAAGAAGACGGTGGCCGCACCCGTGAAGGCACCCGACAGCCCGAAGGGGAAGAACGGCTTGTAGTTGCCGGTCTTGATGTGGAAGACGCCCACGACGATGACCAGCAGCACGACCGCGACCTTCAGCGCCACGACGATCAGCTCGAAGCGCGCCGCGTTCTTGATGCCCCGGGTGAGGGCGAAGGCGATCAGCAGACACAGCAGCGCGGCGAACAGGTCCACTCTGTGACCGTCCCCGGTACCGGGCGCGCCCAGCATCCAGGCGGGCAGCGAGGCCCCCATCTCCTCCAGCAGGAAGGAGAAGTAGCCGGAGATGCCGATGGCCACCACCGACACGATGGCCGTGTACTCCAGCAGCAGGTCCCAGCCGATGAACCAGCCGCCGAGCTCGCCCAGGACCGCGTAGCCGTAGGTGTAGGCGGAGCCGGCCTTCGGGATGAGGCCGGCGAACTCCGCGTAGGACAGGGCCGCACAGGCGCTGGCCAGCCCCGCCACGAGGAACGAGATCAGCACGGCGGGGCCCGCCTTGCCGTTGGCGACGGTGCCCGCGAGGCTGAAGACACCGGCGCCGATGATGCCGCCGACGCCGATCGCGGTCAGATGCCGCAGGCCGAGCGTGCGGGTGAGCTGCTGCCCCGAGCCTCCCTCCGCTTCGTCGATCTGCTCGATGGGTTTACGGCGCAGTACGCCTTCCCCGCTCCACAGCCCGGCCATGGGTCCTCTTCCTGCCGTTGGTGCTTCTGACGGCGCCGCCGCGGGCGGGCCCGCGACCGCGCGCGATCATCATGGCCGGGCAGGGCAGGAGAGAGAAGTGGCCACGAGGTCTCCATTGGGCATCGTTGCCGGGCGGGCCGGCGGAGCGGGCGGGGCGCTGGGTGCTCAGACCGCCCGGGTGCGGCCCTGCCAGTAGGGGTCGCGCAGCCGGCGCTTGTACAGCTTGCCGTTGGGGTCGCGGGGCAGCTCGGCGACGAAGTCCACCGATTTGGGCCGTTTGTAGCCGGCGAGCCGTTCACCGCAGTGGGCCAGTATCGCCTCGGCCAGCTCCGGCCCCGGCGTATGACCGGGCGCCGGCTCCACGACGGCCTTGACCTCCTCGCCCCAGTCGTCGTGCGGGATGCCGAACGCGGCGGCGTCCGCGACGGCCGGATGGGTCAGCAGCACGGCCTCGATCTCGGCGGGGTAGATGTTCACCCCGCCCGAGATGATCATGTCGATCTTGCGGTCGCGCAGGAAGAGATAGCCGTCCTCGTCGAGGAAGCCGAGGTCACCGACGGTGAAGAAGTCCCCGATCCGGTTCTTGCGGGTCTTGTCCTCGTCCTTGTGGTATGAGAACCCGCCGGTGTGCATCTTCATGTAGACGGTGCCCAGTTCGCCGGGGCCCAGCCGGTTGCCGTCGTCGTCGAAGACGGCCAGCTCACTGATCGGCCACGCCTTCCCGACGGTGCCCGGCTTGCGCAGCCAGTCCTCGGCCGTCGCGAACGCGCCGCCGCCCTCGCTCGCCGCGTAGTACTCCTCCACGCACGTCCCCCACCACGCGATCATCGCCCGTTTGACGTGGTCCGGGCACGGGGCCGCCCCGTGGACGGCGTGCCGCATCGAGGAGACGTCGTACGCCTCGCGGGTCTTGTCCGGCAGCGCCAGCAGCCGGTGGAACTGGGTGGGCACCATATGGGTGTGGGTGCAGCGGTACCGCTCGATGAGCCGCAGCATCTCCTCCGGCTCCCACTTGTCCATCAGCACCAGCTGGTGCCCGATGTGCAGCGACGCGCCCGCGAACTGGAGCACGGCGGTGTGGTACAGCGGCGAGCAGACGAGGTGCACGTTCTCGTCGAACGGCTTGATGCCGAAGATGCCCAGGAAACCGCCGAGGTGGGCCTCCTCCGGGCGTTTGCCGGTGAGGGGCCGCCGGATGCCGCGGGGACGGCCCGTGGTACCCGACGTGTAGTTCATGACCCAGCCGCCGGTACGGTCGGCCGGCGGTCCGTCCGGCCGGTCGCGCACCAGCTCGGCGTACGGCCTGAAGCCGCCGATCCCGCCGCCCACGGCGTAACGGTGCCGCCCGTCCAGCCCGGCCTCGTCGGCCGCGGCGCGCGCCGCGTCGCCGAACCGGGCATGCGCCAGGAGGGCCTTGGCCCCGGAGTCGGCGAGGATCCAGGCGATCTCCGGCCCGACCAGATGGTGGTTGACCGGCACCATGTACATACCGGCCTGGGTGGCGGCCAGGTAGGCGGCGATGAACTCGGGGCCGTTGGGCAGGATCGTGGCGAAGGCGTCGCCCCGGCCCAGACCCGCCGCCCGCAGACCGTGCGTGATCCTGTTGCACTCCGCGTGGAGCCGGGCGGCGGACCACTGGTCGCCGTCCGGCGCGACGAGAACGGTGCGTTCGGGAGCCCACTGGGCCTGGGCCCAGAACCCGTTGGGTGCGTCCACGACGGTGGCTCTCCCTTCTGATGGCTGCTCGGCACGGCCGGCACTCAGGCCGTTTCGGCGATCCTGTCGAGACGGGCTACGGCGCGCTCGAAACCACGGGTGAGGTCGTCGACGACGGCCTGCACGGACCGTTCGCTGTTCATGGACCCGACGATCTGCCCCACGGGCGTCCCCAGCAGCGGCTCCACCTCGTAGCGCTGGATCCGCGAGTTGGCCTCCGCCACCAGCAGCCCCTGCAGGGGCATGGGCAGCGTCCCGGGGCCGGTGCCCGGCTCCCACGCGTCCGTCCACTCCGTACGCAGCTGCCGTGCGGGCTTCCCCGTGAGCGCCCGGGAGCGCACCGTGTCACCCGGGCCCGCGGCCAGCAGCTTGCGGGTCAGCGCCCGCGATCCGAGGTCGGCCTCGGTGGTGGTCAGCCACACGGAGCCCAGCCAGGCACCCTGCGCCCCCAGCGCGAGGGCCGCGGCGAGCTGTTCGCCGCTGCCGATACCGCCGGCCGCCAGCACGGGCAGCGGATCGACGGCACGTACCACCTCGGGCGTCAGCACCATGGTGGCGATCTCGCCGGTGTGGCCCCCGGCCTCGTACCCCTGGGCGACCACGATGTCGATACCGGCCGCCTTGTGCCGCTCGGCGTGCCGGGGACTGCCGGCCAGGGCCGCCACCGGGATGCCCTGCCGGTGGGCCCGATCGATCACGTCGGGCGGTGGCGAGCCCAGCGCGTTGGCCAGGAGCTTGACGGGATAGTCGAAGGCGACGTCCAACTGGCCGCGGGCCACGTCCTCCATCCAGCCGGTGATGCGCCAGCCGCTGTTCTCCCCCTCGGGGAGCTGCGGGACGTCGTAGTCCGCGAGGATCTTGTGCACGTACGCGCGGTGCTCCTCGGGGATCATCGCTTCGACGTCGGCCTCCGTGACGCCCTCCACCTTCTTGGCGGGCATCACCACATCGAGCCCCCAGGGCAGTCCGTCGGTGTGCTGGGCCATCCAGTCGAGGTCGCCTCTGAGGTCGTCGGGGGCGCCGTAGCGCACGGCGCCGAGCACACCGAAGCCCCCGGCCCGGGTGAGGGCGGCGGCCACGGCGGGGAACGGCGTGAAGCCGAAGAGGGCGTGCTCTGCTCCCAGCTGTCTGCTCAGCTCCGTCTGCATGGGCGCAGGATGCCGCAGCGGCGCGGCGGAGGGAAGACGTTTCCTGATGCGGCGTCAGATTTTTGCCGGAGGGCCGTCACGCCATCGCACCCTCGGTACGGCGGCGTGACGTCGACGGCGCTGCGGCATGACGGGTGACGGCGCCCGGGGTCAGGCCCCGGCCAGGGCCCGGTAGACCTCCGCCGCCTCCGCGCCCCGGCCCAGCCGCTCCAGGCACTGCGCCTCGTCGTTCCTGCCCGCGAGGGTGTCCGGGTGGCCGGGACCCAGCACCCGTTCGCGGAGCGGCACCACGTGCCGGTGGACTTCCAACGCCTCCTCCCAGCACCCGAGGCCCGCCAGGCTCGTGGCGAGGCCGTGCAGGGCGCGCAGGGTCTCGGGGGCGGCGGGACCCAGCACGCGGGTGAGGGCCGCGGCCAGCTCACGGTAGAGGTCGCGGGCCTCGGCGACACGCCCCAGACCGGCCAGGCAGACCCCCCACTCGTGGCGGGCCGCGAGGGTGTCGGGATGGTCGCCGCCCAGTACCCAGGCCCGGTCCTGCGCCACGGACCGGCAGGCTGCCAGCGCCTCCGGCCACCGCCCGAGCCGCCCCAGGGCGTGACCGACCGCGGCGCGGCTGGCGAGGGTGTCGGGATGGCACGGCCCCAGCAGGCCCGTGCGTTCCGCGGCGACCGCCAGATGGGCCTCGTACGCCTCTTCCCAACGCCCCAGCCGCCCCAGGCTCGTCGCGGCGCTGTGCCGGCCGGCCAGCACGGCGAGAGCGGCGGGCGCGGCCGGCGCGGCGGGCGCGGCCGGCGCGGCGGGCGTGGCGGGCGTGGCGGAGGTGGCGGGAGGTCCCCCGGCGGCGGGCCACGCGGCGGGACCGGGACCGTACGCCGCCGCGTGGGTGACGTCGTCCGCGCCGGGCACGCCGGAGCCAGCGGCCACAGCCGGCACGGCCGATCCGGCGGACGCGACGGGGACACCCGGTACGGCGAACGCGTCAGCCCCACCAGGCGCCGCGGAACCGGCCGACTCGACCGACGACCCGGACACGCCCGGCGCGGCGAGAGCGTCAGCCACACCGGCTACGACGGACGACGCCGGCACACCCCGTACGGCGAACGCGTCAGCCGAACCGGGCGCCGCGGAACCGGCCGGCACCGCGGACGACGCGGATCCGCCCGGCGCGGCGAGCGGGTCGGGCACGGCGGAGCCGACAAGTGCGGCGGACCCGCCCGACGATGCGGCAACGCCCGGCGCGGGGAGCACGTCCACAACGCCGGCCGACGCCGCTGCGGACTCCGCTGCCGGGGCCGCGTTCAGCGCCGGAGCCGCGCCCGGTGCCAGCGCCTCACCCGGCGGGAAGGCCGCGTTCGCCGCCGGACCCCCGTCCGAGGCCGACCCGCCGCCCGGTGCCGGAGCCCCACCCCGCCACAGCGCCTCACCCGGCGACGAAGTTCCGTTCGCCGCCGGGGCCCAGCCCGGTGCAAGAGCCGCCGTCGCAGCAGGCGGTGCGGTGACGGCCGGCCGGGAGGCGGCCGGTGCCAGTGCGCCGCCGGGGAAGCCGGCCGCGCTCGCGGCGGAGGGCGTACCCACCGGGTGAGCCGGCGTGGCGGAGTGCGGCGGGGTGGGCCAGGTGCCCGGCGCCGACGACGCGGACAGCGCGCGGGGCCCGCCGGATCCGACCGTCGCCACACCCGCGGGCGGTGAGGCGGGGGACGCCTGGAACGGGACGCGTGCACCGCCCGTCCAGCGCTCGGTGAGGACGGGCAGCCGCGCCACGCCGCTCCCGGAGGGGGCGGACCGCACGCACGCGGGCAGCCCTCCGCTCATGCCGCGGGCCCACGGCAGCCGCCACAGCGGCCGGGCGCTCTCGCCCTCGGGCCCGGCCGGCTGTCCGGACAGCCGGGCGCGCGCCGCCGCCAGACCGTCGATCAGCTCCGCGGCGTCGTCGGGCCGCTCCTCGGGTTCCTTGGCCAGCAGCCGCAGGATGATCTCTTCCAGTCCCACGGGGAGTTCCGGCCGGTGCGAGCGCGGCGGCTCGGGCGGGGTGTCCCGGTGTCCGACCAGCACCGACCAGGCGTCCCCGCCCTTGAACGGC
Organism: Streptomyces albus subsp. albus; assembly: GCF_000725885.1. Lineage (GTDB taxonomy): Bacteria > Actinomycetota > Actinomycetes > Streptomycetales > Streptomycetaceae > Streptomyces > Streptomyces albus. The sequence continues at coordinate 51,629 of NZ_JODR01000003.1, forward strand.
GGTACCCCGGTGGCCAGTTCGTACAGGACGCACCCGAAGGAGTACAGATCGCTGCGGTGGTCCACGTTGGAGCCCGCGATCTGTTCGGGCGACATGTAGTGCGGGGTGCCCATGGCGATGTTGGTGCCGGTGAGTTTCGCGGTGAATCCGATGTCGTGGGCGAGCCGTGCGATGCCGAAGTCGCAGATCTTCACGGTGCCGTCGTCGGTGCGCATGACGTTCGCGGGTTTCAGGTCACGGTGGACCACCCCCTGGTCGTGGGTGTAGGCCAGGGCCGCGGCGACCTGTTCCGCCACGTCGAGGAGGTCCGCCACCGGCAGCGGCCGGCGTTCGCCGTCCTCCAGCAACTGACTGAGGTTGCGGCCCTCCAGCAGTTCCATCACCAGATAGAGCAGTCCTTCGTGGTCGCCGAAATCGTGCACCACTGTCACGCCCCGGTGCTGGAGCGAGGCGGCGACCCGCGCCTCGCGCCGGAAGCGTTCGCGCACCACGCGCAGGAACGCCGTGTCACCGCGCTGCGCCGGCGGTTTGAGACATTTGACCGCCACCCGCCTGCCCAGCGATTCGTCGCGTGCCCGCCACACTTCTCCCATGCCGCCGCGCCCGATGAGATCGAGCAGCCGGTAGCGGTCATGGATCAGAGCGCTCTGAACCATCCCCGTGTCGCCCCCGTCGTCCGTGCTGGTGCTCGTCCCTCCCCTGTCTGCTCAGTATGGCTGCCTCGTTCCCGCGCGTGTATGCCGTCGGGGAAGGGCGTGTACGCCTTTGACCGGTTCAGCGCGGTAGTGACACCTTCCGCATCACGGACGATCCCGTCTGCGCACGTCCGGACAGCGCGCCCCCGTCCTACCCCCAGCACACGCTCCCTCGGGCCGCCCCGGCCCGCTCAGCGCCGTACGCGGGGCATCCCCAGTCCGATCCAGGAGATGATCTCGCGCTGGATCTCGTTGTTGCCGCCGCCGAAGGTGAAGATGACGGCGCTGCGGTAGCCGCGCTCCAGCTCACCGCCCAGCACCGCGCCCGCCGAGCCCTCCTTGAGCGGCCCTGCGGCGCCGACGACCTCCATCAGCCAGGCGTAGGCGTCGCGGCGCGCCTCGCTGCCGTAGACCTTGGCAGCCGAGGCGTCGTGCGGGGTCAGCGTGCCCTTGTCGAGCGCGTCCACCATCTGCCAGTTGAGCAGTTTCAGCGCCTCCAGCCGGGCGTGGGCGCGGGCCAGCCGGGTGCGGACCCAGCCCAGGTCGATGACGCGGCGGCCGTCCGCCAGGCGGGTGCTGCGCGCCCAGCGCCGGGTGTCCGCCAGGGCACGGATGGCCATGCTGCCGTGCGCGGCCAGGGTGACGCGTTCGTGGTTGAGCTGTGTGGTGATCAGCCGCCAGCCGCCGTTCTCCTCGCCGACCCGGCGGGAGGCGGGCACCCGTACGTTCTCGTAGTAGCTGGCCGTGGTGTCGTGCGAGGCGAGGGTGGTGATGAGGGTGCACGAGTAGCCGGGGTCGTCGGTCGGTACGAGCAGCAGCGTGATCCCCTTGTGCGGCGGGGCGTCCGGATCGGTGCGCACGGCGAGCCACACCCAGTCGGCGGTGTCCCCGTTCGTGGTCCAGATCTTCTGCCCGTTGACGACGTAGTGGCCGTTCTCGGTGTCCCCCTCGCGGACCGCGCGGGTCCTGAGGGAGGCCAGGTCGGTGCCCGCGTCGGGTTCGCTGTAGCCGATGGCGAAGTCCAGTTCCCCGGAGAGGATGCGGGGCAGGAAGTACCGCTTCTGCTCGTCGGTGCCGTACCGCATCAGGGTGGGGCCGACGGTGTTGAGCGCCATCAGCGGCAGCGGCACACCCGCCTGGGCCGCCTCGTCGAAGAAGACGAACTGCTCCATGGCGCTCAGCCCCCGGCCGCCGTACTCGCGGGGCCAGCCCACGCCGAGCCAGCCGTCCCGGCCCAGTTGCCGCACGGTTTCGCGGTAGAACCGTTTCTGTGCCGCGGGGTCGGCGTACCGCGTGTGCGCGTCGTCGGGTACGAGCCGCGCGAAGTAGTCCCGCAACCGCTCCCGCAGCTGGCGCTGTTCGGTGGTGTACTCGAGGTGCACGGTCCCCTCCGCTCCACGCCGGTTCCCGGTGGCGGCGCACACAGTAGAACGTGTTCCACGACAAGGGAATGGCCGCGTCGCCGAGCCCGCCTGCCTCACTCCCCCTTCGGGCGCGGTGCCAGCCAGGCGAGGGAGGCGGTGACCAGGGCGCCCACGCCGGTGTCGAGGGTGGGCTGCACCACGGGTGCGAAGCGGGGGCTGTGGTTGCTGGGGATGTCCTGGCTGACCGTGCCGGCGCGTTCGGCCTTGCGGTAGGCGTCCGGGTCGATGCCGCCGATGCCCCAGTAGCTGGAGGGGCAGCCGAGGCCCGCGGGCAGTTCGCCGAAGTCCTCGCTGGCGGGCACCGGGCCGACGGTGAGTGCGCGGTCGGAGCCGAAGCGGGCGGTGAAGGCGCCGGCGACGCGCTCGGTGGTGGCCTCGTCGTTGTCGGTGACGGAGAACTCGCTGAGCGTCTCGAAGTCGGGGGCGCGCTCGGCTCCGGACGCCGCACATTCACTGGTGACGATCCGGCGGACGGCGTCGAGCACACGGGAGCGGGTGTCGTCGTCGAAGGACCGGACGTTGATCAGCAGCCGGGCGCTGTCCGGAATGATGTTGGGGCCGCTGCCGGCCTGGACCGAGCCGACGGTCACCACGGCCGGCGTGGTCGCCGCGGTCTCCCGCGCGACGACGGTCTGGAGACGGACGACGGTCATCGCGGCCATCACCACGGGATCGACGGCGCGTTCGGGCATGGAGCCGTGCGCGCCGCGCCCGTACAGGGTGACGCGGAGACTGTCGGAGGCCGCCATCATGACGCCGGGCCGGGTGAGGAGCGTCCCGGCGGGCGCGGGCAGCACATGCTGGCCCAGGGCCACGTCGGGGCGGGGGATGCGCTGCGCGAGCCCGTCGTCGAGCATGGCGCGGGCACCCGAGCCGTTCTCCTCGTTGGGCTGGAAGAGGACGACCAGCGTGCCCTGCCACACGTCGGTGCGGTCGGACATCAGACGGGCCGCGCCCAGCAGACAGGTGACGTGCACGTCGTGGCCGCAGGCGTGCATCACCGGGTGCTCGACGCCGTCCGCGTCGGTACCGGTGGCGTCGGAGGCGTACGGCAGGCCCGTCTGTTCGCGTACCGGCAGCGCGTCCATGTCGGCGCGCAGCAGGACGGTGGGGCCGTCGCCGTTGTGCAGCACTCCCACGACCCCGGTCCCGCCGACGTGTTCGCTCACCTCGTAGTCCCACTCGTTGAGCGCCTGCGCGACGTGGCCGGCCGTGCGGTGCTCCTGGAAGCCGAGTTCGGGGTGCTGGTGCAGGTCTTTGTAGAGCGCTTCGAGGCTGTCACGGATGTCCGGCAGCCCGGCCAGTACGACCTCCGCGGCCTGGGCGGCGAGGTCGTCGTGACCCTCGGGACTCTTGTCACTCATGGCGGCGCCTTTCGTCGGGCGGGGCGGACGTGTACGGCGGTGCGCCGGGAGGGGCGGGGCCCACGCGGCTTACGTTGGCGGAATGGCTGACCGGATGAACGCCCGCGCACAGTGCTCGGTCGCCCTGCTGGCCGCGGCGTCCGGCGCGGTGGACGCGCTCGCCCTCACGGTGCTCGGCCAGGTCTTCGCCGGGGTGATGACCGGCAACCTCGTGCTGATGGGCGTCACCGCGGGGGCCGGCGGCGAACAGGGGCTGCCCGCCGCGCTCGCCCTGGCCGGGTACGCCACGGGCACGGCGCTGGCGGCGCGGTACTGCCGCGGCGGCGGAGGAGGCGGGGGCGGCGGAGACGGTGCCGGCGAGAGCGGTGCCGCCGGAGACAGTGCAGGCGGGAGCGGCGGAGACAGTGCAGGCGAGGGCGGCGACCGCCACGGCGCCGGGGGTGCGCGTCGTGTGCGGAGCTCTGGCGGGGACAGCGCGCGGGGAGAGCGCGCGGGTGCTGGGACGCGGGGCTCGCACAGCGCGCACGGCGCGAAGGGGGGCGCCCGGGGTACGGCCCGGGCACCGGGCACGGGCTGGCCGCCCCGGGTGGTGCACTGTCTGATGCTGGAGACGGTGCTGCTCGCCGCGTTCGCAGCGGCGGCGGCCGGACTGGACGGCCGGCCGGAGGGCGGCTGGCGCACGGTTCTGCTGGTGGCGGCGGCCTTCGCGATGGGCGCCCAGTCCGCCGCGATGCTGGCGGGCGGCACGCTGGCGGCGCCGAGCACCTACTTCACCGGGACGCTCACCGCGCTGTTCGCCCAGCTCCCGGCCGGCGGCAGGGCACCCGGCGGTTGGGCCGCCGTACGTCTCGTGGCGGTCACCTGCGGTGCGGCGGGCGCCGTCGCGCTGCGGAGCACCGTTCCGCAGAGCGCGTTCGGGGTGCCCGCCGTACTGGTCGCGGGCGCCCTCCTGCTCCAGTTCGGCGGCGAGCGGGCCGCGCGCGAGTAGGCGCGGGCGGGCACGGCCCGGCTCCCGGGCGGTGCCGCCGGCGCTCCGGAGGACGCGTACTGCCTGTGCCACGGGCGGGGCCTTCCACGACGGGCTGGCGCTTCCCTTCGACGCTCGCCCATCGTCGCCGCGGGCGCGAGACGGACCGGGCCGGAATCGGCCATCCGGGGCCCCGGCGGACCCCGGCACCGACCGGGGAGAGCTCGCACGCGCCCGAACTCAACCCGACCGGCGGCATTATCAGCCGAATCACCCAGATGCCCGTTTCACACCGACCGCACCATCTGTGAAGCTGGTGAAACTCATGGTGACCGTCCCACTACATCAGGAGTAACTGGTGATCCTCTCCATCTCGGGTGTCGTGCTGCTGGGCCTGATCGTCTTCCTCTTCTTCCGCAAGGACAACCTCAAGATCTCCCACGCGCTGGTGTGCGCGCTCTTCGGCTTCTACCTCGCCGGCACGGCGATGGCCCCCGGCATCAAGGCGGGCGGCGAGAGCCTGGCGAGCCTGCTCGGCGGGTTCAAGCCCTGACCGGGCGGCGAGGGAGCGCCGGCGGACCGCCGGGCCGGCGCCCCGGGAGCGGGTCGTGACCCGGTGGACGAAACCGGCGCGGCCGTCCCGGTGGCGGATGCGCAACGCCGTACGGGCGGGGGCGGACGGCGTGCTGGACGTCTGCCATCCGCTGCTGGTGCTCGGCCGCGGACTGCGGCGCCTGGCGGCGCGGAGCGCGGCCTGGTGGCGGCGCGCCCCGCGCGAGCGCCGCGGCCCCGCGCTGTTCCTGCTCGCGGTCTGCGGCGCCCTGGTGTGGCTGCTGCCGTATGGACGCACCGCCGCCCTGCTGGCCCTGCTGGGTGCCGCCGCCTGGCACGGCAGGGAGCGCGCGGCGATGCCGTACGCCGCGCCGGCCGGCCCCGACGAGACCGAGCGCACCCGGCTGCGGGCCCTGTACGAGGCACTGGTGCCCTACTTCGCCCCCGTGGGCGACCCGGCCCCGCCACCGCTGTACACGCACGGTGGCGACTGGACCGAGGTCTTCGAGGAGTTCGCCTTCCGCGACGGCCGCATCAGCGAGCTGCTGCTGTGCTACCCGGCCTGGTTCCGGGACGGCGAACCGGCCGAACGCCTGCGCATCGAGGCGGTGCTGGCGGCCAAGACCGGCCGGGAGCGCGAGTACCGCTTCTGCTGGGACCAGGAGGGCAACCGGCTGGAGATGACGGCGCTCGAACCGCTGCCCACCGACATCCCCGTCCAGCCGTTCGTCACCGCCCCCGGGGAGGCCGTGCTCGGCTTCACCGACGGCCCTGAGGTCCGGCGGACCGTCCCGGTGCGGCTCCTGACCGGGGCCGGGATGCGGGACGTGCCGCCCGTGCTGTGGCGTACCGGGCCGCGTTCGACCGAGCCGCACCTGCTGGCCGTCGGTCTGCCGGGGGCCGGGACGAGTTCGCTGCTGCGGTCGCTGGCCCTCCAGGCCCTCTGCCGCCGCGGCGATGTGCTGATCGTGGACGGTGACGGGGGCGGCGAGTTCGCGTGCCTGGCGGCGCGGCACGGGGTGCTGGGCGTGGAGACCACCCTGCCGGGGGCGCTGTCCGCGCTGGAGTGGGCGGACCGGGAGACGGAACGGCGACTGCTGGCCGCCGGCCGGGCCCGGCAGCGCGGCGAGGACCTCCCTCAGGACGTCCGGCGGCCCCTGTGGGTGCTGCTGGACCGGCCCACCGCGCTCGCCCTCCCCCGGTTCCCGCAGGCCGCCGGGCCGGACGCCGGGGCCGGGCCCGGCCTGCTGGAGCTGCTGCGGACCCCGCTGCGCCACGGCCGTGCCGCCGGGGTGACGGTGGTGGTGGCCGAACCGTTCGCGGCCCTGGACGAGCTGCCTCACGAGGTGTTCGCCCATGCCCGGGCGCGTGTGGTCCTGGGCGCGGTCCGGCCCGAGGAGGCGGGCGCGGTCCTCGGGCAGACGCCGCAGACCGGCCCGCCCGCCGGTTCGCCGCCCGGCCGGGGTTTCGCACGGCTGGGCACGGGCCCGGTCCTGCGGCTCCAGGTGCCGGCCACGCCGGACCCGTTCGACGAGACGGCCGGCGAGGCCGCACGGCGGGCGGTGTGGTCGCTGCTGCCCGGCTCGGTGCACGAGCCCTCCGCACGGCCGGCGGTCCTCGGCCACACCCCGGCGGCAGCCCCGGTCCCGCCCGCCCCGGCCCGTCCCCCCACGGCGGGTGCCCCGCCGCGGTCCGCCCCCGAGGCCCCTCACCACGACGGGTGGGACGGCGGGTACGGCGGCCGGGACGGCGAACGCGGCGGGCGCGACCACCGGGGCGGCCGGCAGGCCCGGGAGGGCAAGCGGGAGCGGGGCGGCCGGGGTCCGGGCCGGGGCACGGTGGCCTCCGCCCGTCAGGCCACGTAGGAGCGGGGCAGGTCCGAGGGGGTGGCGGCGCCGGAGCGGACGAGGTCGGCGGCGGCGGCCAGCCGGGCCGCGGCCTCCCGGGCGAGCGGCTCGCCGATGGTGAACGGGAGCCGCACGAACCCTTCGAAGGCGCCGTCCACGCCGAAGCGCGGCCCCGAGGGCACCCGCACGCCGAGCCGTTCACCGGCCTCCGCGATCCGGGAGCCGGAGAGCCCGCCGGTGCGCACCCACAGGGTGAGGCCGCCGTGCGGAACGGTGTACTCCCAGTCGGGCAGGTGGTCGCGGAGCGCGGCGGTCAGCGCCTCGCGGTTCTCCCGCGCACGTTCGCGGCGCAGGGTGACGGCCTTCTCCCAGCCGTCCCCGGTCATCAGCTCGGTGACGGCCAGCTGTTCGAGGACGGGGCTGCCCAGGTCGGCGTAGGCGCGGGCGGCGGTGAGACTGCGGATGATCTCGGGCGCGGCGCGGATCCAGCCGATCCGCAGCCCGGCCCAGATCGACTTGCTCACGGAGCCGACGGTGATGACGGCCGAGCCGCCCGGGTCGTAGGAGGCCATCGGCGGCGGCATCTCCAGGCCCGGGGCGCCGGTGGCCGGGGTACCGGTGGCGCCGGGCGGACCCAGCGGCAGGTCGGCCATGGTCTCGTCGGCGATCAGGACGGTGCCCGAGGCGCGGGCGGCCGAGACCAGTTCGCGGCGCTCCTCCTCGTCGGCCAGGGCGCCGGTCGGATTGTGGAAGTCCGCGACCACGTAGGCGAGCCGGGGTGCGGCCTCCCGCAGGGTGCGGTGCCAGGCGGGCAGGTCCCAGCCGGTGTAGTGGCCCGCCATGGGGACGGGAACCAGGCGGCCCCCCGTCTCGCGCAGGAGCTGGAGGATGTTCGCGTAGGAGGGGTGCTCGACGGCGATGCGTTCGCCGCGGGGCGCCATCAGCCGTGCCAGCGCGCCGACGCCGCCCATCGCCCCGGTGGTGATCATGATTTGCTGCGGCATCGTCGGCACGCCTTGCGCGGTGTACCGGTCGGCGACGGCCTCCCGCAGCACCGGCAGGCCGGCCGGGTAGTCGCCGTGCGTGTGGGAGTAGGGCGCCAGGGCTTCGAGGGCCCGCCGGAACGCCTCGCTCATGTACGGCTCGGGTGCGGGCAGTGCGGCGCAGCCCAGGTCGATGACGGTGCCCTCGTTCTCCGGCGGGAGGGGGTCGAGGCCGCGGGTGGGCAGCGGCTTGCCGGCCGGGACGGTCGTCCAGCTGCCCGAGCCGCGCCGGGACTCCAGGAAACCGTCGGCGCGCAGCGCCTCGAAGGCGGCGGCGACGGTGGTACGGCTCACCGAGAGGGCGGCGGCCAGCTCCCGTTCGGCGGGCAGCCGCGTCGCCACGGGGATGCGCCCCTCCAGGACGAGGAGCCGCAGCCCGTCGGCCAGGGAGCGGTAGGCGGGCACCTTGCGGGACGCGGGGGCGGCGCCGTTCTCCGCGCCGTTCCCGGTGCCGTCGTGCGCCGCCCGTGCGGCGCCGCCCGTCCCGTCCTCGGCCGGGAGCACGGCGGTGCCGCCGCGCTCCCGGCGCACCGGGTGCTGCGATCCCAGCAGCCGGGCGAGCTGGGGGGCTCCCACCGCGGAGTTCCAATGCGGCATCGTTGCGGTCCACCTCTCCAGGATTGGCCGTAGAACTGGCCTGCTTCCATGCCACAGAGTGCCATGGAAACGTCCATTGGCACGAGAAGGGGTGGATCTTTGTCCGCATCGAGAGCATCGCGAGGTTCTGGCAGGCGGCTGCCCCGGCGGCTCGTCCAGCTCTATGCGGGACTGGCGCTGTACGGGGCGAGCGCGGCGCTGATGGTCCGGGCGGGACTGGGGCTCGACCCCTGGGACGTCTTCCACCAGGGCGTCGCCGAGCACACGGGCCTGTCCATCGGCACGGTCTCCATCATCGTGGGCGCACTGGTGCTGCTGCTGTGGTGGCCGATGCGCGAGCGCCCGGGCCTGGGCACGGTCTCCAACGTCTTCATGGTGGGCCTGTCCATGGACGCGACACTGTGGCTGCTCCCCCAGCTCGACGCGCTCGCCCTGCGGGTGGTGCTGCTGGTGGCCGGCGTGGTGCTCAACGGGGCGGCGACAGGGCTGTACATCTCGGCCCGCTTCGGACCCGGCCCCCGGGACGGCCTGATGACGGGCCTGCACAAGGTGACGGGCCGCTCGATCCGGCTGGTGCGCACGGGGATCGAGGTGGCGGTGCTCATCAGCGGCATCCTGCTGGGCGGTTCGGCCGGCGTGGGTACGGTCCTGTACGCGCTGGCCATCGGCCCGCTCGCGCAGTTCTTCCTCCGCGTCTTCGCGCTGCCGGGCAGCCCCGGGGCCCAGCCGGCCCCGCGGGTGGTGGCCCGCGGCGGCGGCCGGCGGCGCGCGATACTGCGGCGGTGACGAACGGACGACCGACCACGCCCCGCATCCCGGCACCCCGCCACCCCTTCTTCGACCATCCGGGGCCGCTGGCCTTCGCACACCGGGGCGGCACGGCCGCGGGACTGGAGAACACCCACGCGGCGTTCGAACGCGCCGTAGGGCTGGGCTACCGCTACCTGGAGACCGACGTCCACACCACGGCCGACGGGGCGCTGGTCGCCTTCCACGACGCGACGCTGGACCGGACGACCGACGCCTCCGGCCCGATCGCCCGGCTCAGCTGGAACGAGGTGCGCCGCGCCCAGGTCGCCGGGCGGGAGCCGGTGCCGCTCTTCGCCGATCTGCTGCGTGCCTTCCCCGCACAGCGCTGGAACGTCGATCTGAAGACCGGCAGCGCCCTCGTTCCGCTGCTGGAGCTCCTGGACCGCGAGGACGCCTGGGAGAGGGTGTGTGTCGGCTCGTTCTCGCAGGCACGCGTGGACCGGGCACGGGCACTGGCCGGGCCGCGGCTGCTGACCTCACTGGGCACCTCGGGCGCCCTCGCCCTGCGGCTGCGCGCCTACCGGCTGCCCTGGCGGCTCCCGCCCGGCGCGGGCTGCGCCCAGGTGCCCGAGCGGCACGGGCGGGTACGTGTCGTGGACCGGGCCTTCGTGCGGGCCGCGCACGCGCGCGGCCTCCAGGTTCACGTGTGGACCGTCAACGACCGGGCCCGGGCGGAGGCGCTGCTGGACCTGGGCGTGGACGGGATCATGACGGACAGGCTGGAGATGCTCCGGGACCTGCTCGCGGAGCGCGGCGCCTGGCCACGGGAGTGATCACGGGACGGCCGGCTCCGGGCCCGCCCCCTCCCGGCCCAGGACCCGGTCCAGGAAGTCGCCCACGGCACGGGCGAAACCGTCCGGGTCGTCCTCGTGCAGCCAGTGCCCGCAGCCGTGGAAGGTCACCAGTTCGGTGTGCGGGCGCTCCCGTACCATCCGCTGCGCCACCGTCTCGGAGAGCAGAAAACTGTGCTCGGCGCGCAGCAGCAGCGCGGGCTGCCGGGAGGCGCGCCAGTGGGCGCTCAGATCGCCGGTGAAGGCGTGCTGCGAGGCCATCATGTCGTCGGCGTCGAACAACAGCCCCCATCCGTCGGGGAATGCGACCGCGCTGTCGAGGAAGTACCCGGCGTCCGGGATACCGTGTGCCTCGATAGCGGCCCCCAGTGCGGCCCGGCTGGGGGCGCGGCGCGGCCAGCCGGTGCAGTCGAGCACGGGCCGGGTCTCCGGCTCCCGGTTGAGGACCGTCATGTCGGAGACGACCAGGGCCCGCACCCGCTGCGGGGCGCGGGCGGCCAGGACGTAGGCGACGGCCCCGCCCATGGAGTGGCCGAGAACGGCGGCCGAGCCGATGCCGAGCGCGTCGAGAAGCGCGACGGCGTCGTCGGCGTACCCCTCCGGCGTGAAGTCGGACGCGCTGTCGGAGCGGCCGTGGCCGCGCTGGTCCGGGGCGACGACCCGGTAGCGGCCCGCCAGTGCGCGGGCCAGCGGCGTGAAGAGCCGGCCGCGGCCGAAGTGCCCGTGCAGGGCGAGCAGTACGGGGTGGTCGCCGCCGGAGTCGAGGTACGCCAGGCGGCGCCCGCCGAGGTCGAGGGAGTGCTCGGCCGGCGCTGCGGCGCCGGCCGGCTGGTCGCGTGCGGCTGGCATGGCGGGGCTCTTCCTTCCGTAGGGGGCTGTGGTTGCGGGCGGCCGTCTCCGGTTCGGCCGGCGGCCGGGGGGTGACTGTAGTCTCCGGTGACCGGCCCCGGAGCGTGTGCGGGACCGCCGGTGTACGTGGGTGACGGGGAGGCACGGGGATGGGCGCGGTCGCGGAGCGGTCCGGTCGGCAGCGGGCGGGAACCGAGGAGTTGGGCGACGTCCGGGAGCGGCGGCGCGAGCAGCGCGGCTGGTACTTCTACGACTGGGCCAACTCGGTCTTCTCCACCAGTGTGCTCACGGTCTTCCTCGGCCCCTACCTGACCGAGGTCACCAAGGCCGCGGCCGACGCGGACGGTTACGTCCATCCGCTCGGCATCCCGGTGCGCGCCGGGTCGTTCTTCCCGTACGCGGTCTCCGCCTCCGTACTGCTGTCGGTCCTGGTGATGCCGCTCGCCGCGGCGTTCGCCGACCGGACGGGACGGAAGAAGCCCCTGCTGGGCGTCTCGGCCTACCTCGGCGCCGCGGCGACCGCGGGCATGTACTTCCTGGACGGCGACCGCTATCTGCTCGGCGGTGTGCTGCTGGTGGTGGCGAACGTCAGCTTCGCCGTCTCCGTGGTGCTCTACCACGCCTTCCTGCCGCAGATCTCCACACCGGGGGAACGTGACGCGGTCTCCTCGCGCGGCTGGGCGTTCGGTTACGCGGCGGGCGCGCTCGTCCTCGTGGCGAACCTGGCACTGTTCCTGGGCCACGACGCGCTCGGGGTCACCGAGTCCGTGGCCGTGCGCATCTGCCTGGCGTCGGCCGGACTGTGGTGGGCCGTCTTCACCGTGGTGCCGCTGCTGCGCCTGCGGGAGCGGCCCGTCCCCCAGCACACCGCGGTCCGGGTCTCGTTGGGACAGGGCTTCGGCCAGCTCGCCGACACCTTCCGGGAGTTGCGCCGTTATCCGCTGACGCTGCTGTTCCTGCTGGCGTACCTGCTCTACAACGACGGCATCCAGACAGTGATCACGCAGGCGTCGGTCTACGGCTCCGAGGGGCTGGGGCTGGACCAGACGACACTGATCGGCGCGATCCTGCTGGTGCAGGTCCTCGCGGTGGCCGGGGCGCTGCTGCTGGGCAGGCTCGCGGCACGCCACGGCGCCAAGCGCACGATCCTGGGCTCGCTCGTGGCGTGGACGGTCACGGTGGGCGCCGGCTACTTCCTGCCGCGCGAGGAGCCGGTGTGGTTCTACGCCCTGGCGGTCGGCATCGGTCTGGTGCTGGGCGGCAGCCAGGCACTGTCCCGCTCGCTGTTCAGCCATCTGGTGCCGGCGGGCAAGGAGGCGGAGTACTTCGCGCTGTACGAGATCAGCGACCGGGGGACGAGCTGGCTGGGACCACTGGTGTTCGGCCTGGCCTACCAGCTCACGGGTGACTACCGGTATGCCATCCTGTCGCTGGTGGTCTTCTTCGCCCTCGGTTTCGTCCTGCTGGCACGGGTACCCGTCCGCCGCGCGGCTGCCGCCGTGGGGAACCTCCCGCCCGGCCGGATTTAGACCTGCGGGTGTCGGGCCGGTAAGGTACGCCTTTGGCCCACCGGGATGGACCGTTACTGCACGCCGAAGAGATGCGAACAGTGGGTGACATCTTCTGTCAGTTGTGACAAACCGGTCACCGGGGGGTACCGCAGATCAACGAAGCGGCAGCACGAGGAGCAGCGGCGCGCGGCCCCTCCGCCACGGTGGAGGCGCGTGGCGGGTGGGTGATCTCCCCATGCGGGAATCTTCACCGGCAGCCGGACGTTGACCGGATGACGACGACAGCGACACCTGTCCTGTGGGCGACAAGCCCGGGAGGCACGAATTCATGAGTGAGCGAGCTCTTCGCGGCACGCGACTCGTGGTGACCAGCTACGAGACCGACCGCGGCATCGATCTGGCCCCGCGCCAGGCCGTGGAGTACGCATGCCAGAACGGCCATCGTTTCGAGATGCCGTTCTCCGTTGAGGCCGAGATTCCGTCCGAGTGGGAGTGCAAGGTGTGCGGCGCCCAGGCACTCCTGGTCGACGGGGAGGGTCCCGAGGAGAAAAAGACCAAGCCCGCGCGTACGCACTGGGACATGCTCATGGAGCGGCGGACCCGTGAGGAGCTGGAGGAGGTCCTCGCCGAGAGGCTCGCCGTGCTGCGTTCCGGCACCATGAACCTCGCGGTCCACCCGCGCGACGACAACAGCGGGAGCAAGCGCAAGTCGGCTTGATCCGCCCGCCCGGGCAGCCGGGCGACATCACGAGAGGGCCCGGGGCCACGCACGACCGCGTGGCCCCGGGCCCTCTTTCCTGTGCGCGCACACCCGGTCCGCCGCTCCTTCGCGGTGTCATTCCCGCTGGCAGAGCGCGCGTGTCCGTACATAGTGTGGGCTGGAACGTGGGGCTTCCGGTGATGAGGAGGAGAGCGGGCCGTGGATGGGGAAACGCTGCAGAAGGTGGCCCTGCGCCACGCCGAGAGTCTGCCGTCCGCCTCGCTCGAATATCCTTTCGGGCCCGGCTGGGAGGTCTTCAAGGTGCGCGGCAAGGTGTTCATGCTGATGACCAGCGCGCCCGGCGAACCGGTCGTGATCCTGAAGTCGGAGCCGGGTGAGGCCGAGGCCCTCCGCGAGGCCCATGCGGACATCACCCGCGGCTACCACATGAACAAGAGGCACTGGATCACGCTGGAGCCCGGCGGCCCGATGGACGAGGACCTGGTCGAGGAGCTGGTCACCGAGTCCTACCGGCTCGTGGTCGCCAACCTTCCCCGGTCGGCCCGCCCGGTCGATCCGGAAACGTACGGCATCCACACCGAGGCCGCGCAACGATGACGGTCACCGGGAGGGTCGCCCCCCTCCCCAGGGGGCCGGGCAGCGTCTGGCGCGCGTGACGGGCGGTGCAGGAGAGCCGCCGCCCGTGACCGCCGGGTCCGCCGGCCAGGGACGCGTCCGCCGGAGCGGCCCCGCCGGTCACAGGCCCGCGGGACGGCTCTGTGTTCCTCTCAGCGTTCCCCTCGGCGGTCCTCGCCCTCGTCCTCGCGGACGACCTCACCCTGGACGACCTTGCCGTCGGGACGGTGCATCCGCACCTGCTGCTCGGCGGCCCGCGCCTGCTGGTAGGCGTCGCCGATACTGCCCGCGGGGAAACCGCTGCGGCGCTCCAGATAGCGCCGGGTGGCGCCGCGCAGCAGCCGGGCCGTCGGCGGGAAGAGGCACAGCAGCCCGAGCACGTCCGAGAGCAGGCCGGGAATCATCAGCAGCAGCCCGCCGAGCATCGCCGTGCCGTTGCCGCCCCTCCCCTCGGCGGCCAGCTCGTCACCGGGCCGGGCAGCGCCCCGCGACTGCTCCTGGGCGCGCTGCACCGTCTCGGCCAGATTGCGCCAGGCGCGCCGCCCGGCGCGTTTGATGGCGGCCGAGCCCAGCACGATGCCCGCCACCAGCACCACGAAGACCGTCAGCCCGCCGGCCGCCTGGCCCAGCAGGGTCAGCAGCCAGATCTCCAGCACGATCCACGCGGCGACGGCCAGCGGCGCCAGGGTGCGGACCTTCGACCGGGGCGGCCTGGGCGGCCGGGTCCCGCCGGGGCCGGCCCCGGGCCCGCCGTCCGCCCCGCCCCGGTCCTGTCCGTGGGGCTCGTACGGGAAGGGTGCGCGCGTCGTCATGCTTCCAGTGTGCCTGGCGACGCGTAGGGCCCGGATCAGCGGTCCTTGCGCCCCATCACCTTCTTGACGCGGTCCTCCACGCCCCACGCCGCGATCCGCCACAGCGCCTCGGCCATGATGTCGCGGCTCATCTTGGAGTCGCCCCGCTCCCGCTCGACGAACGTGATCGGCACCTCGACCACGTGGTACCCGGCGTGCACCGTGCGGCGGGTGAGGTCGACCTGGAAGCAGTAGCCCTGGGAGGCGATGGAGTCCAGCCCGATGCCCTCCAGCGTCTCCTTGCGGAAGGCACGGAAGCCGGCCGTCACATCCCGTACGTCCACGTCCAGCAGCAGCCGCGAGTAGGTGCTCGCGCCGCGCGAGAGGAACTCCCGGGACTTGGGCCAGTTGACGATCCGGCCGCCGGGCACCCAGCGGGAGCCGATCACCAGGTCGGCGCCGCCCAGCGCGGTCAGCAGCCGGGGCAGTTCCTCGGGCGGGTGGGAGCCGTCGGCGTCCATCTCGACGAGTACGCCGTAGCCGTTGTCGATGCCCCAGCGGAAGCCGGCCAGATAGGCGGCTCCCAGCCCTTCCTTGCCCTTGCGGTGCAGCACGTGCACGTGGTCGTCCTCGGCCGCGAGCTCGTCGGCGATCTTGCCGGTGCCGTCGGGGCTGTTGTCGTCGGCGACGAGGACGTGGGCCTCGGGCACCGCCTGGCGCACCCGGTCGACGACAGGCTTGATGTTGTCGGCCTCGTTGTAGGTCGGGATGATGACCAGGGCCGTGCCGAGCGGGCCGTACCGCCGTTGTCCGCCGTCCGTCACTGGTGCTGCCCCTCCGTTTGAGCCTGTCGGTCGTGCTGTTCTCGGTGCTGCTGGTCGTTGTCGCCGGGCGCGCCGGCAGCGTCGGCTGCTTCGCCGCGGCCGGCCGTGCGGTCCTCGCCGGCCGCCCGTCCGGTGGGGCGGGCGTGACCGGCCTCCCGCCGGTCGTCCCCCTGACCGACGCCGGGTGCTGCGGCCGGGGCCGCCGCGCGCGGGCGGGCGCCACGGTCCCCGCGGCCCAGGAACCAGGCCCCGGCGCAGGCGAGCACGCCCACGATAGCGAGCGTCCACTCGGGGGCCGCCCCGACACGATCGGCGACGGTCAGATCGTCGCGGAGCGGAAGCGTGCCGGTGAGCACGTCGCGGGTGAACTCCTCCGTGCGCTGCCGCACGGTGCCGTCCGGCTCGACGATGGCGCTGATGCCGCTGGTCGCCGCCGTCACCACGGCACGGCCGTGCTCGATGGCCCGCAGCTTGGACATCACCAGCTGCTGTTCCGGCTGGCCCGTCCGGCCGTAGGTGGCGTTGTTGGTCTGTACGACGAGCGCCCGGGCACCGTCCCGCACCGTGTCCCGGGGGATCTCGTCGTAGGCCACCTCGAAGCAGATGACGTCACCCAGCCGGGCGGGGCCGGTCCGGAGCACCCCGGTGTGGTCGCCCGGGTAGAAGTCCCGGGGGATCTGCTGGAGGCGGGTGATGACCTTGCTGAGCTGGTCACGGAAGGGCACGTACTCGCCGAACGGGACCGGGTGCTGCTTGGTGTACGAGGCACCCGGGCCCTTCTCCGGGTCCCACACGATGCCCTGGTTCTCCACGTAGCCCTGCTTGGTGGGGTGGTCGACCAGGGCCCCCACCAGCACGGGCACCCCGACCGCCTTGACGGCCTCGTCGATGCGGTCGCCGGCCTGAGGGTACTTGTAGGGGTCGAGGTCCGAGGCGTTCTCCGGCCAGATCACCAGATCGGGCTTGGGCTCCTTGCCCTGCTTGATCCGCTTCGCCAGTCCGAGGGTGGCCTCGACGTGGTTGTTGAGGATCTGCATGGGACGGCCCAGGAAGTGCATCCCCGGCTGCTGCACGTCGCCCTGGACGACGGCGATCCGTACGGTGTCGTCCGCCTTCACCGGCACCGGCACCGCGAGGCCGACGACGGTGACGGCCGCGGCCGTCAGCAGCGCGCCGCCCGCGGTGGCGTACGCGCGGGTGGTGCGGGCCGCAGCCGCGCGCAGCCGCCAGGCGGCCAGGACCACGGCGGCCAGCAGGACGCCGGTCAGCGCGACGGCGAACGTCACCAGCGGGGCACCGCCGAGCGCGGCCAGCGGGGTGTAGGGGGAACCGGTGTTGGCGAACGCGAGACGCCCCCAGGGGAAGCCGCCGAAGGGGATGCGGTCGCGCAGGAACTCCTCGGTCACCCACAGGCAGGCGCCCCACAGCGGCCAGGCCGTGAGCCGTGAGGTGACGGCCAGCGCGGCGCCCAGTCCCAGCATGAACAGCGCCTGGATGAAGGCGAGTCCGACGACCGCGTCCCAGCCGACGACGCGCAGCCATGCGAGCAGCACGAGGAAGAAGGGCCAGCCGAACGCGAGGCCCAGCCAGGCACCCTGCCGGCCCGTCCTGCCCCGGGTGAGCAGGCTCAGCGTGGCGACGGACACCAGCGAGAGGGGCCACAGCCCGTACGGCGGGAACGCGAAAGCGAGCGCCACACCGGCGAGTACGGCCAGGGCCGTCGATCCCGCCTCGCGGCGCGCGAGCGCGGCGAGCCGCCGCAGGCGCCCCGGCCGCGCCGCGGTGGACGCCGCCCCGCTCCTCGGCGCGGTGGGCGCCGCCTCGCTCCCCTCCGCCGTGGCACCGCCCGGCTCCTCGGACACCTCGTCCCCCTTCTCCGCAACCGGACGGCCGGTCTCCTCGGGGGCCGTTGCCGTCCCGCCCGCGGCCGGCTGCCCCGGCTCGGCGGGCGCCGGCCCCTCCTCGGCGGGCGCCGTACCGTCCGCCTCGGCAGCCGGGTGTCCGGAGCCCGGAGCGTGGCCGTCCGTGGAAGCGGTGGTGGTCTCGCCGCCGTCGGCCGTGGCCGCTTCGCCCCGCCGTGCGGCGGGCGCACGGGAACCCTGCGGCGGGGTGGCGCGTTCGCCGGGTGGCGGAACGTCACTGCCGTGCCGTACGTCATCGCGTGAGGTGTCGCCGGCCGGGGGCTCGCCGCTGCCGCCGCTCGGGCGTGCGGCGGACGCCGCCTCCTCGGGGCGCTGACCGGTGCTGTCGGCGGATGCGGCAGCCTCGCGTGCCGTTCCGTCCGGCGCGCTGCGGGGCGCGCCGGGTGCCGCCTCGCGCTCCCGGGGGCCGTCCGGGGCGGAGGCGGAACTGGTGTCGGGGCCCGATGCCAAGGTCGCGGCCTTCCTAGCAGGTCGTGCGGTGGTGAGGTGACCGTACAACGCGCGGGGGGCGCCGCGGGGCGCGGGACCGCAAAGCGGTGGAGCACCGTGACGCACGGAGCGGAACGGGTAGCCGACAGGTCACAGTTGGTGACCGGCGGGGATGTGCCGCGGCGCGGGCCGCGGTCTGCGGATCGGGGCCCGGCGCCCTTCGGGCCGACCTGGGACCCGCTGGCTGCGGGTCGACCGAAAGCCGTTGTCTACTGAGCGTCCGGGCCCCGTCCCGGGTCACACCCGCCGACCGGCGGAAGGCATCTGTCCCGTGCCGCGGGCGCTGGACCTGGCTCGCAGCGGTGGTGCGCCGGTGCGGTACACCACCCCTGGCCCAGCGGCGTTCGACGACAGCGCGGAAGCTCCCCGGTCGGACGTCCTGTGGTGGACGCGGCCGAACCTACCGGCCCGCGGGCGACGGTTGTCAACAGCGCCGCCACCAGGGGTGTTCCGGAGAATCAGCAGGTCAGTGCGGAATCCGGGGCGCCGGGGCGACAGGCCGGGGGGCTCTCGTTCAGCCGTATCGGGCGCGCTCGCATCACTCGTCCGGCCGTGCGTGGACCGTCCGGCCGCCGACCACCGTCCGCAGACAGACCGGAAGGCCGGTGCCGGGCGTGAGGTCGGGCAGACCGGGGGTGCCGGAGCGGGGGTCGGTGGACCAGTTGGCGACGCGGGTGTCGGGCGTCTGGACGATCAGTGCACCGGTACGCCAGACGGCGTAGTCGGCGGGGGCCCCGGGGACGAGTACACCGGCGTCGTCGCGGCCGAGGGCCCGCCAGCCGCCGCGGGTGTGGGCGGTGAAGGCGCCGCGTACCGAGATCCGGTGCTCGTGCGTGCGGTGGAAGGCGGCGGCCCGGACGGCCTCCCAGGGGCCGAGGGGGGTGACGGGGCTGTCGGAACCCAGTGCGAGGGGCACTCCGGCCCGCAGCAGGGCGGCGTACGGGTTGAGGGTGACGGCGCGCTCGGCCCCCAGACGGCGCGCGTACATGCCGTCCGCGCCGCCCCAGGCCGCGTCGAAACCGGGCTGGACGGAGGCGGTGAGGGCCAGATCGGCGAAGTCGGCGATGGTGGCCTCGGTGAGCATCTCGGCGTGCTCGATGCGGTGCCGGGCCGCGCGGACGCGGGGCAGCCCGACGGTCTCGGCGGCGCGGCGGACCCCTTCGGTGACGGCGTTCAGCGCGGCGTCGCCGATGGCGTGGAACCCGGCCTGGAGGCCCGCTTCGGTGCAGGTGGCGACGTGGGCGGCGATGGCGTCGGCGTCGAGCTGGGCGGTGCCGGTGCTGTGCGGGGCGTCCGCGTAGGGGGCGCACAGGTGTGCCGTGTGGGAGCCGAGGGAGCCGTCGGCGAACAGGTCACCGGCTGCACCGAGCGCGCCCAGCTCCCTGACGCGCTCCGCTTCCTTTGCGGAGGTGACGAGTTCGGCCCAGTACCCGAAGACGCGCGGGCCGGCCTCCTGGTCCGCGAGCGACAGGAGGGAGAGCAGGTCCTCCTCGCTGGAGATGTCGGGCCCGGCGCACTCGTGGAGGGCGCCGATGCCGAGGGAGGCGGCGTGCGCGCGGGCCGCGCGCTGGGCCTCGGTGCGCTGGGCGGGGGTGAGGGTGGCGTGGGCGACCTCGCGCACGGCGTGGTGCGCCTCGCCGGTGAGCGGCGCGTCGTCCCGGTAGCCCTCGCGGCCGGTCACGCCGGGCACGAGGTCGAGCATGGCGGTGGTGGCCAGTGCGGAGTGCACGTCGATCCGCGTCAGATAAAGCGGCCTGCCGCCGGTCGCCGCGTCGAGCTCGGCGCGGGAGGGGTGGCGCTGCTCGGGCCAGGCGCCGGCGTCCCAGCCGGTGCCCAGCAGCACCCGGTCGCCGGGGCGGGACTCGGCGTACGCCCTGATGCGGACGAGGGCGTCGGTGAGGGTGGCCGCCCCCGACAGATCCAGGCCGGTGAGGGCCAGTCCGGTGGCGGTGGTGTGGACGTGGGCGTCGGTGAACGCCGGGGTGACCAGGGCACCGTCGAGGTGGACCACCTCGTCGACGTTGTCGGCGAAGGAGTCGGCAGCGCCCTCCGAACCGATCCAGGCGATGCTGTCTCCCTCCACGACCATCGCGGTCGCGAACGGGTCGGCGGGGCTGTGGACCTCGCCGCCGCGCAGCAGCAGGGTGCGGGGCCGGGAGGGGGTCGTGCTGTCGCTCATGGGGACAGTCTCCCGCTTCCCGGCGGCTTCCCGGCGCGCGGGGTCACCCGTACCGCCGCGGCAGGGGCGCGGGGACGGGCGCATCCGGCGGGGCAGGGGCGCACCCCTCAGGGCTGTGCGGCGGACGGACGGCCGGGCCGCGGTCTCAGATGCGCGGCGGCCGGGCCTCGTAGGGAGTGGAGAGGACGACCGTGGTGCGGGTGGAGACGCCGGCCAGGGAGCGGATCCGGGCCAGCAGGTGCTCCAGTTCGATGGGGGTGGCGACCCGCACCTTGAGGATGTAGTTCTCGTCGCCGGCGACGCTGTGGCACGCCTCGATCTCCGGCACGTCGGCGAGCCGGTCGGCGATGTCGTCCGGGGCGCTGGGGTCGAACGGTTTGACCGAGATGAACGCCGTCATGGGCAGCCCGACGGCCTCGGGGTCCACGAGCGCGGCGTAGCCGCGGATCACCCCGCGCTGTTCGAGGCGGCGTACGCGCTGGTGCACGGCCGAGGTGGACAGGCCGGTGGCCTTGCCCAGGTCGGTGTAGCTCATCCGCCCGTCCCTGACGAGCAGTTCCACGATCTGACGGTCGAGTTCCTCCACAGCGGTTCACCGTACTGTGCCCGCGCCCCGGCCGCAGCGAGTGCGCCCCGGCGCGCAGCGGCGGCGGACGGGCGCAGGGGAGGCGCATCGGACGGCGCTGACCGTTCCGGGTGACGTAGCTATGTGATGAAGGCCACACTTATGCGTCCGTGTCCCAGGGTGCGGAGCGATTATGCGTGCGGCACGGAGGGAAGTGCTTGCTGTGGCCGGAGCCGAGCCCGGCCGTTCCATCGAGGGGGATCACATGCGCACGACGAAGTCCACCCGCTCCGCTCGTCAGGACACCGCTCACCAGAACGACGCACATCCGGGTGAGACGGCCGCTCCGTCCGACGAGCCGGACGTCCCCGACGAACTGTCAGGCAACGTCTTCGAGGACGAGATGTACGAAGGTCTCCGCGTCAAGTGCCCCGACTGCCGTCAGGCGATCGCGGTGTTCGCCCAGGAGGAGAAGCTGCCCCGGCACGGCCTGTGCGCCTCGCCGTGGGACCCGTTCGGACTGACGGTGTGCCAGGGATCGGGCCGCCCGGTCGAGGAAGCCGCCCCCTGGGACAGGGAGCCCCGTGAGCGCGCCGTCAGCGAGCTGTTGACCCTGCCCGAGGGGCTCGACTGGCGCACCCAGCCGTTCTCCCACGTGGGCGTGCCCGCCTCCCGCGCCGCCAATCCGGTGCGGGCCGCCGCCAGGTGACACCCCGTCGGACCGGCGCGGAGGCGAGCACCGCCGCCCCCGGCCGGTAGCCGGTCGGCGCGTTCGAATCCGTTTGCCCCCGTACCCCCGCCGCGGTCACGCTGGCCTCCATGACACGGTTGATGGTGGTGGGGCTGCGGCGCGGACTGGTCCTGGCGGACTGGTGCGCCCGCGCGGGGTTCGAGGTGGCCGCCCTGTGTGATCCGGACCGCGAGCTGCTGGCCGCGGCCTCGGCCCGGTTCCCGGCGGCACGGACGGCCACCGGCTGGCAGGAGCTGCTGGACGCCGATGTGTCGGCCGTCGTCCTCGCCCACGATTTCGACGCCCACGCCGAACCGGCCCTCGCCTTCCTGGCGCGCGGGGTGCACGTGCTCAGCGAGTGCGCCGCCTGTGTGACGGAGGAGGAGGGCCGGGCCCTGGTGCGGGCGGCCGAGGAGTCCGCGGCCACCTACTCCTTCGCCGAGAACTACGTCGAACACCCGCATGTGCGCACCGTCGCGGGGCTGGTCGCGGCGGGCGAGATCGGCGAGGTGGAGCTGATCGAGTGCGACTACGTCCACGGCCTCGCCCCGTCCGACGTCGCCGCGCTCGCGGGTGACCCGGCGCACTGGCGCGGGCGGATCGGCCCCACCGCGTACTGCACGCACACCCTCTCCCCCGTGCTGGACGTGACCGGCGCCTGGCCGGTAGAGGTCACGGCGCACCCGGTGGGCCGGGACCCGCGTCCCATGGCGGTGGTGCTGGTCACCAGGCTGAGCACGGGGGCGCTTGCCGTCACCCGGCAGACCTTCCTCCAGGGCGAGCCGGACAGCCACTGGTCGTGGCTGTCGGTGCGGGGCAGCCGGGGCCTCGCCGAGTCGCTGCGCGCCCCCGGTCAGGACGCTTGGTCGGTGCGGCTGCGGAACGAGCCGTGGGCACACGGCGGCTCCCTCCGCGACGAGGTGCGCGCACCTGCACCGACGGTGCTCCGCGGCGAGACCGTCGTGCCCATGGAAGCGGGCACCGCGCTGGTGGCCGAGGCGTTCTGGCGCACGGTGACCGAGGGCGCCGCGCCGCGGGTGCCCGTCCGGGCCGCGGTGGCCGCCTCGTTGGTGGGGGCCGCGGCGGCGCGTTCGCTGGCGCGCGGCTCGGTCCCGTGCCCGGTGCCGCGGGTGGCCGGCTGGTGAGGGAGGCGGCGGGCGTTTTCGTCCGGCCGCGGCTGAGGAACAGCTGACCGCACAGCCCCCCGCACGGACCGGCGTGGCAGCCCGTGCGGCCGGGGACCCGGATGCCGAGGAGGCGGTCATGGCCAGTACGAGCACGAAGAGCCGGACGGGCACGAAGAACAGCACGAGCACCAAGAGCAGCAAGAGCCGGTCGAGCACCGGTGGCCGGAACCGGTCGGGCAGCGACGGCGGCAGGAAGGCGGGCAGCGACGGCGGCGCGAGCCGGGGCGGCGGCAAGCAGGCCCAGCAGCGGGCGCTGGTCCGCGAGCTGCTGGACCGGCACGGGCAGACGTACGCACAGGAGGCCGGGATCACGCTGCGGGACACACCGCAGCCGCTGTACCAGCTGCTGGTGCTCTCCTTGCTGCTCAGCGCCAGGATCCGGTCCGACATCGCGGTGGCCAGCGCGCGGGCCCTGGTCCGGGCGGGGATGAAGGACGCCAGGCGGATGGCCGAGGCGACCTGGCAGCAGCGGGTGGACGCGCTGGGCGAGGGCGGCTACCGCAGGTATGACGAGCGCACCTCCACCCAGCTCGGCGAGGGTGCCGAGCTGGTGCTGGACAGGTGGGGCGGCGATCTGCGCCGGCTGCGCAGGAGCGAGGACCCCCGGGGGGCGCTGCGCGAGGTGCCCGGCATCGGTCCCATGGGGGTATCGATCTTTCTGCGGGAGGCCCAGGCGGTGTGGCCCGAGTACCGGCCGCATCTGGACGGCAAGGCCCTCCAGGGCGCCGAGAAGCTGGGGCTGCCGGCCTCGGCGGAGAAGCTGGCCGGTCTCGTCGGACAGGACGAGCTGGCCCCGCTGGCGGCCGGGCTGGTGCGGGCGGCGCTCAGTTCGAAGGTGGTGGAGGAGGTGCGGGAGGCGGCCCGCGGCTGAGGCGGGGCCGCCGGGGGGCGCCGCGCCTTGTTCGCCCGTCACACCTCCCGTGTCTGCCCGTCAACCTCCCGTTTCGCCCGTCACACCTCCAGTACGGCCTCGACCGGGAAGTGGTCGCTGGGGTACTGCCCGTCGAGCTGGAAAGTGTTGATCTCGGTCCGCCGCACGCGGACGCTCGGTGAGACGAGGATCCAGTCGATGCGGTCGCCGTCGGGCGCCGGCTCCCGGTAACCGTGGAAGGTGCCGTAGAGCGTGCCCCGGCTCTCCGCGGTGTCCCAGGTGTCGGTGAGCCCGCCCGCCAGCATGGCGTCGTGGACGGGGTTGCGGTGGGCGGGGACGTTGAAGTCGCCGGTGACCAGCCGGGGCAGCCCGGCCTCCAGCCCGGCGAGGCGTTCGGTGATCAGCGCGGCGGACCGCTCCCGCGAGGGCTGACTGCGGTGGTCGAGATGGGTGTTGAGGTGGTACAGCTCGCGGCCGGTGACCAAGTCGCGGAAGCGGATCCAGGTCACCATCCGGATGACGGTGTTGCCCCAGGTCGCAGATCCGATCAGTTTCGGTTGGTCGGAGAGCCAGAAGTGGTCGTAGGCGAGCGGGCGCAGTCGGCGGACGTCGAAGAAGACGGCCATGAACTCGTCCTGGCTGCCGCCCGCGCGGCCGGTGCCGATCCAGTCGTAGCGGGAGCGGCCCAGGTCGTCGGCGATGTCCCCCAGTTGTCCGTAGAGCCCTTCCTGGGTGCCGAGGAGGTGGGGGCGTGCCCGCCTGAGCAGCGCCCGGGTGACGGGGCGGCGTTCGGGCCAGCTGTGGGGCGGGGTGTCGGAGGCGTACCGGAGGTTGAACGTCATGACCCTGAGCGCGCCGTCGTCGGGCGGATCCGGCTGCGGCCGGTCCGCCGGCGCCGGTACGGCGTGGGCGGTGGCCGCGCCGGCCGCCAGGGGCAGGGTGAGGGCTGCCCCCGCGGCGACGCGGATGCCGTGACGGCGGGTGAGGGGTACGGATGACGCCATGGGAGTCCTTCCATTGCCGGGCGGTTCTCGCGCCGCTGGTCCACGCGCCGCCGGGAGTGTCAGCTTCTGCTCTCGGGGCCGGCCAGGTGCCGGGCGATCACCATGCGCTGGATCTGGTTGGTGCCCTCGACGATCTGGAGGACCTTCGCCTCGCGCATGTACCGCTCGACGGGGAAGTCCGTGGTGTAGCCGTAGCCGCCGAGGAGTTGCACCGCGTCCGTGGTGACGCTCATCGCGGTGTCCGTGCAGAAGAGTTTGGCCATCGCCGCCTGCCGGGAGTAGGGCAGACCGGCGTCGTGGCGGCGGGCGGCGGCCAGGTAGAGGGCCCGCCCGGCCTCGATCCTGGTGCCCATGTCCGCGAGCATGAACCGCAGGCCCTGGAAGTCGGCGATCGGCCGGCCGAACTGCTCGCGGCCCGCCGTGTAGGACAGCGCCGCGTCCAGTGCGGCCTGGGCGAGGCCGATGGCGCAGGCGGCGATGCCGAGGCGGCCGGCGTCGAGCGAGGAGAGGGCGAGCGTGAAGCCCTGGCCCTCCTCCCCCAAGCGGCGGCTGTCGGGCACGCGGACGCCGTCGAAGTGGAGCTGCGCTGTGGGTGACCCGGTCAGGCCCATCTTGTGCTCGGGGGGCGCCGCGCTCAGGCCCTCGGCGTCGCCGGGTACGAGGAACGCGGTGATGCCGTGCGGGCCGTCCTGTCCGGTGCGGGCCAGGACGGTGTAGAAGTCGGCGATGCCGCCGTGGGTGATCCAGGCCTTGGTGCCGTTCAGCACCCAGTCGTCCCCGTCCCGCTCGGCGCGGGTGCGCAGCGAGGCGGCGTCGGAGCCGGCGGAGGGTTCGGAGAGGCAGTAGGCGCCAAGCAGTCCGCCGGCGAGCATGTCGGGCAGCCATTCGGTGCGCTGTTCCTTGCTGCCGAAGTGGGCGAGCCCGTGACAGGCCAGGGAGTGCACGCTGGTGCCGAGGCCGACGGTGAGGCGGGCGCCGGCGAGCTCTTCGAGGATCTGGAGGTAGACGAGGTAGGGCTGGCCCCCGCCGCCGTACTCCTCGGGGTAGGGCAGGCCGAGCAGCCCGGACCGGGACAGCAGCCGGAAGGTGTCGCGGGGAAAGGTGCCGGCGGCCTCCTCGTCGGCGGCTGCCGGTTCGATCTCCCGCCGCACCAGATCGCGTACGAGGCCCAGCAGATCGCGTGCTTCGTCGGTGGGCAGTTCCCGTTCCACCGGCTGGGGACCGTACTCCGCCATGGTGCGCTCTCCTTCGGGTCGGAAGTGCGGCGATCGCGCCGGGGTCTGGCGGGTCGCCGGGGACGCCGGCCGGCAGGCCGGGGCCAAAGGTGCGGCTGCCGCTGCCGTGATACTGCCCCGTCGGGTCGCGAGGGTGGCTGACCAGCGGCTGCGGCGAGTTGGAGTATGCCCGATCGAGGGCCGCACGTCACCGGCGTGGAGGCGTGAGACGGCAGGTGATCCGGGTGAACGGGCGGCAACGGGCCCCGGAACGGAAATTGGTCCGAACCATTGACGGACTGGTCTAGTCCTTCTACATTCCCGGAGCGTACGAACAGCACGGCCGCAGCACCACACCCCCCGCACCCCACACGCGAGGTGACTCATGCTCGGACCGGACAGACATCCCTCCTCCCGCCCGGAGGGCGGCACGGAACGCCGCCCGCGGCGCTCCCGGCGCCCCCGGCTCTTCGCCCTCCTCGGCGCCCTGTGCGCCGCCGTCCTGGCCACCACCATGCTGTCGGCCACGGCGTCGGCCGGACCCCGGCAGGCCGATGCCCCCGCCAAGCCCCGGATCACCGCGGGCAAGACGGTCGGTTACTTCACCAACTGGGGCGTCTACCAGCGCAACTACCACGTCAAGAACATCGAGACCTCCGGCTCGGCCGCCAAGCTGACCCACATCAACTACGCCTTCGGCAACGTCCAGGGCGGCAGGTGCACGGTGGGCGACAGCTGGGCCGACTACGAGAAGGCCTACACCGCCGACCAGAGCGTGGACGGCAAGGCCGACACCTGGGACCAGCCGCTGCGCGGCAACTTCAACCAGCTGCTCAAGCTCAAGAAGCTGCACCCGAACCTGAAGATCCTGTGGTCCTTCGGCGGCTGGACCTGGTCCGGCGGCTTCGGTGAGGCCGCCAGGAACCCGGCCGCGTTCGCCGAGTCCTGCTACAACCTCGTCAACGACCCCCGCTGGAAGGGCCTGTTCGACGGCATCGACATCGACTGGGAGTACCCCAACGCCTGCGGTCTGACCTGCGACACCAGCGGCCGGAACGCCTTCGCGAACCTGACCAAGGCACTGCGGGCCAAGTTCGGCGGCCAGCTGGTGACGGCCGCGATCACCGCCGACGCCTCGCAGGGCGGCAAGCTGGACGCCACCGACTACAAGACCGCGGCGCAGTACGTCGACTGGTACCTGCCGATGGCCTACGACTACTTCGGCGCCTGGGACGCGCAGGGCCCGACCGCCCCGCACTCCCCCCTCACCTCCTACCAGGGCATCCCCAAGGAGGGCTTCAACACCGCGGCCACCATCGCCAAGCTCAAGAGCATGGGCGTCCCCAGCAGCAAGCTGCTGTACGGGCTGGGCTTCTACGGACGCGGCTGGACCGGCGTGACGCAGTCGGCCCCCGGCGGCAAGGCGACCGGCCCCGCGCCGGGCAAGTACGAGCAGGGCATCGAGGACTACAAGGACCTCAAGACCCGCTGCCCGGTCACCGGCAAGGTCGGCGGAACGGCCTACGCCCACTGCGGCAACCAGTGGTGGAGCTACGACACCCCCGAGACGATCAGCGCCAAGGGCGACTGGGCCGCGCAGCAGGGCCTGGCCGGTGCCTTCTTCTGGGAGCTGAGCGGTGACACCGCGAACGGCGAACTGATCAAGGCCATCAAGTAACACCCGGGCCCGGACGTCCCGGCCACAGAACCGTCACCGGGCCGGGCCGGCCACGGGGTCCCGCGGCGCACCGCCGCGGGACCCCGCGCACAGAGGGTGCCCCGGCGCTGCGCGCGCCGGGGCACCCGACATCTCGTCCGTCCGTCATCTGCGGGCGCGCACGCGGTCCAGCACGCTGACGCCGACCGCGGCGAGGGCGATCTGGATGATCAGTTCGATCCAGTCGAATCCGCGGGTGTCGGCGACCCCCACGGCACCCGCGATCGCCGTACCGATGAGCGCGGCGACGATACCCACCAGGATCGTCCACAGGAACCCGATCCGCTGCCGCCCCGGCAGTACCAGCCGGCCGAGCGCACCGATGACGATGCCGACGACGAGCGCGCTGATCACACCTGATATGTCCATGGTTCCCTTTCAGCCGGAGGAATGTCCTCCGCCTCCGAGTGTCCGTGAACGGCGCGGTTATGTCGGCCGGTGATGGACCGCAGGAGGGAACCGGTCCGATGTCCGCTCCGGCTGCCCGCCGTCGCGCGGCGGACAGCCGTTGTCAGAGGCCGCTGGCACACTCGCCCCATGCAGGAGGCAACGGGGGCGCACGGCAGGACGGGGCCCGGTCCCGCCGACGGCCGGTGGGCGCTTGCCCCGGCAGGCGGAGGCCGGGTGCGGGTGTGCCCGCTGGGCGCGGACGGGCGGCCGGCAGGTCCGGTCCGCACGGAGGAGTCGGCAGCCGCGGCCGTACGCGCCCGGCCCCAGGTCGGCCGCTGGGTGTGGCGGGCGACGAGCGACGTACAGGCCGAGCTGCTGGCGGCCGGGGTACGGGTGGCGCGGTGCTACGACGTGGAAGCGGCCGAAGCCCTGCTGCTGGGCCACGAGGGCCGGGCGGAGGAGCCCCGATCGCTGCCGGCCGCGTTCGCCCGGCTGCACGGCCTTCCGGTGCCGCCCGACCGGCAGCCGGTCACGCACGAGACCGACCCCCAGCCCTCCCTGTTCGAGGCGGGCCCTGTGCCGCTGCCCGACGGGGTGGACCCGCTGGACGCCCTGCTGGAGGTGTACGCGACGCAGCTGGAGCGCACCGCGCGGACCACGCACTCGGACCGGATGCGGCTGCTGCTGGCCGGCGAGTCGGCGGGCACGCTCGTCGCCGGGGAGATGAGCCGTACGGGTGTGCCGTGGAGCGCGGAGATCCACCGCGAGCTGCTGCGGGAGCTGCTGGGCGAGCGGTACGCGGGCAGCGGACTGCCCCGCCGCCTGGTGGAGCTGGAGGACGAGGTCTCCCGCGCGTTCGGGCCGGGTGTGCGGGTGCGTCCCGATCTGCCCGCCGAGGTGCTCCAGGCGTTCGCCCGCGCGGGTGTCCGGCTCGGCTCCACGCGGGCCTGGGAGCTGAAGAAGGTGGACCATCCCGCTGTCGCGCCGCTGCTGCGCTACAAGAAGCTGTACCGCCTCTACACCGCGCACGGCTGGAGCTGGCTGCGTTCATGGGTGCGCGACGGCCGGTTCCACGCCGAGTACGTGCCCAGCGGCGCCGCGTCCGGCCGGTGGACGACCAACGGGGGCGGCGCGCTCCAGATCCCGAAGGTGGTGCGGCGTGCCGTGGTCGCCGACCCGGGCTGGCGGCTGGTGGTCGCCGACGCCGCCCAGCTGGAGCCCCGGGTGCTGGCCGCCGTCTCCGGCGACGCGGGGCTGGCGGCGGTGGCGGGCGGCACGGGCGATCTGTACACGGCGCTCTCCGAACGGGCGTTCTCCGGCGACCGGGCCCAGGCCAAACTGGCGCTGCTGGGCGCGGTCTACGGCCAGACCAGCGGGGACGGCCTGAGGAACCTCGCCGCCTTGCGCAGACGGTTCCCCGCCGCCGTCGCCTACGTGGACGAGGCGGCACGCGCCGGCGAGGAGGGCCGCCTGGTCCGCACCCACCTGGGCCGCACCTGCCCGCCGGCCGGGCGCGGCGGGCACGGGGAGGCGGGCGGGGACGACGGCCGGGCGCCGGGGGACGAGCCGCCGTCCACTACGGGCCCCGAAGCGGGGGAAGCCGCAGGCCAGGCCGCCGCCGACGGCTCGCACGGGGCGCGGGCGGCGCGGGCGCGCGGCCGGTTCACCCGCAACTTCGTGGTGCAGGGCAGCGCCGCCGACTGGGCGGTGCTGATGCTGGCCGGACTGCGGCAGCGGCTCATGAGCCAGGACCTCGCCGCCGAGCTCGTCTTCTTCCAGCACGACGAGGTCATCGTCCACTGCCCCGCCGCCGAGGCGGAAGCGGTACGGGAGGCCATCGACGCGGCGGGCCGGCAGGCGGCCGAGGCCGCCTTCGGCCCCACCGGCGTGCGCTTCCCCTTCACCACGGCTGTCGTCGAGTGCTACGCGGACGCCAAGTGACCGCCACCCATGGCCGGCGGGCAACCGGATGTCCGGCGTCCGGACGCGGCCGGCGGCTTCTCTCTCCCCCAGGCGGTCGGCCGGTCACGGAACATGCGCACCGGGGGTGTGGCCGAACGTGCGGCGGAACGCGTCGATGAAGGCGCTCGCGGACGACCAGCCGCAGCGGTGCGCGACCGTGGTGACCGGGGTGTGCTCCGCCAGCAGGAAGAGCGCGTGGTAGAGCCGCAGTTGGGTGCGCCACTGGGGGAAGCTCATGCCCAGTTCGGCGCGGAACAGCCGGGAGAGCGTACGGTCGCCGGCCCCCACGGCTCTGCCCAGTTCGGGCAGGGTGCGACTGTCGGCAGGATCGGCGTAGAGAATCTCGCAGACCGCCGCGAGCCGAGGCGTGCGGGGCGCGGGCAGGTGCAGGGGCTGCTGGGGTGAGGCCCGCAGCTGGTCGAGCAGCACGGCCCGCAGCCGCTGCCGTTCCGGCGTCTCGTCGGGTGGCATGCCGGTGCAGGCCAGGATCAGCTCGCGCAGCAGGGGGCTGACGCTCAGCGCCGTCGGCCGCTCCAGACCCAGCGGGTTGTCCGTCGCCGGAAGGCCGACCAGATGCAACTGGAGCGCGCCGTGCGCCTGGTGGGCGTGCACCGTACCGGCCGGGATCCACAGCGCGCGGTTGGCCGGCGCCACCCACGACCCGGCGTCGGTGGTGATGGCCAGCACCCCGCGGGCGGCGTAGGCGATCTGATGGTCGTCGTGGCGGTGGGCGTCGATGACGGCGCCGGGTCTCAGCGAGCGGACCCGTGTCGGCGCGTTCGGTTCGTGGCGGATTTCCCTCAGCACATGGCAGATTATCGGAAGCCGGACAGCCACCGGGCGCCGAGCATGAAAGACGTGCCGAGAAACCCTTCACGCACCGCACCGGTGCTGCTGCTGTCCCTCAGCCACGGCTGCGTGGACCTCTACCAGGGCGCGGTGGCCGCGCTCGTCCCCTTCTTCGTCGCCGAGCGCGCCTACACCTACGCCGCCGCCTCGGGTCTCGTCCTGGCCGCTTCACTGCTGTCCTCGGTGGCGCAGCCACTGTTCGGCGCGCTCACCGACCGGTGGCCGCTGCCGTGGCTGCTGCCGGTCAGCTCCCTGCTGGGCGGGGTGGGCATCGCACTGAGCGGTCTGAGCGGTTCGTACGCGCTGACGCTGGCGCTCATGGCCGTCTCGGGGCTCGGAGTCGCCGCCTACCACCCGGAGTCGGCCCGGGTGGCGCGGCTCGTGAGCCGCGGGCGGCACACGTCGATGGGCTGGTTCTCCTTCGGCGGCAACCTGGGCTTCGCCGCCGCGCCGCTGCTGGTCGCCGGTGTCGTCGCCGCCGGCGGACTCCGGCTGACCCCGCTGCTCGTGCTGCCCGCCCTGGCCGGGAGCGTCCTGTGCCTGATGGTGTTGCGCGCCAAGGCCGCACCGGGGACCGGCGCGCCCGGTGCGGGACCTTTGGCCGGCGGCGACGACAGACGGTCCTTCGTGAAGCTGTCGCTGGCGGTGGTCTGCCGGTCCGTCACCTTCGTCGGCATCAGTACGTTCCTCTCGCTCTACGCGCAGCAGCGCACGGGAGGGGGCACGACGGCGGGCACGGCCGCGCTGTTCACGCTGTATCTGGGCGGTGCGGCGGGCACCGTGCTGGGCGGCAGGCTGGCGGGCAGGTGGGACCGGGTCACCGTGGTGCGGTGGTCGTACCTGCTGACCGCAGGACTACCTGCCCAGCCGGGTGGGCACCGCGGGCGGAGTCACCCTCGGTCTGACGGTCAGCGTGGGCGGGCTGGCCGGTCCCCTCATCGGTGCCGTCGCCGACGCCACGTCGCTGCGGACGGCTCTGACGCCGCTGATCGCGCTGCCGGCGCTGGCCTGGCTGGTGTGCCGCACCCTCCCCGAACCGGCCGGGCCGCGCCACCTACCGGCGGCCCCGCACACCGGCAGAACCCCCACACCGGCCGGCGAGGTGTGAGCGCTCCGGCACCCGGCTCAGGGCTTCCCCGTGCGTACGCGGCGGTACGGGGAACGGACGGGCAGTGCGCGGGGGCCGTGCCGTGCCGTCACCCGTCCTCGCTCTGCGCGGCGGGGGCGTCCTGCACGGGCGTGCCCCGCGCGGGGGCGGGCACGCGCCGGGCTCTTACGACCCGGTGCGCCGAGGTGCACAGGGCCACGACGGCGACGGCGGCGAGCGCGTCGAACCAGAAGTGGTTGGCCGTCACGATGACCACCAGCAGGGTGAGCAGCGGATGTGCCACCACCAGCCCGCGCGCCCGGCTGCGGCTCACCCGTACGACGGCCAGGGCGACCAGGAGGGCCCAGGAGATGTGCACGGACGGGACGGCGGACAGTTCGTCGGCGACGACACTGCCCGTCCCCGCGCTGTAGACGGACTGCCCGTACCGTTCGGCCGTGTCGGTGAACCCGAGCCCCGCCACCAGGCGCGGCGGGGCCACGGCGACGGTCTGGAGGAGCAGCGAGACGACGGTGACCAGCACGATGTCAGTGCGTACGCGCGGGTAGGCCGTGCGGTGCCGCCAGACGAGCCAGGCGAGGAGGGCGGCCATCGCGCCGAAGTGCATGAGCGCGTAGTAGCCGTTCGCGGCCTGGACGAGCCAGGGGTG
Organism: Streptomyces albus subsp. albus; assembly: GCF_000725885.1. Taxonomy (GTDB): domain Bacteria; phylum Actinomycetota; class Actinomycetes; order Streptomycetales; family Streptomycetaceae; genus Streptomyces; species Streptomyces albus. The sequence continues at coordinate 83,866 of NZ_JODR01000003.1, forward strand.
GGGCAGCGCGAGCCGCTGCCAGGCGGCTTCGTCGGGGAGGGAGAGGCGCTGTTCCCAGTGGTGGATCCAGCGCGCGCGGTGCACGGCTGCGGCGAGATCCCCCTCGGTCGTCCTGGCCGGGATCTGCCAGACGAGGAAGACGGCCAGGATGATGCCGGACTCCCGCAGCAGGACGCGCAGCGGCGGCCACGGCCACCAGTGGCGCGGCAGGCTCAGGCTCACTCCCAGCAGCAGGAGGGGCAGACCGGCAGTGAGCAGCCAGGAGACCGCCGTTCCCGTCACGCGCTCTCCCTCACTGCCCGTGCGTCACACGGGGCGGCACCAGCTCACCGGCATACCGCCCCAACAGGTCGAAAAAGGTCAATCAGAATAGCGCGCCGCGTCTCCGTACGTACCACTGCGGCCACACACGGTGACACAGCCCCCATGGACCTCTTCGCCGCCCCCCTGGACGAATGCCCGCTGGCTCCCCGGTGGACTTGCTCGGGTGTCGCGCGGGCACACCCGGGAACCCCGTCCGGTAGCCACATCGCAGTCGACACAGCCTGGCCCGGCACGGTCGGGTCAGCGGGACGGATACTCAATGACCAGCGGGTACACAGGTCCCGGAGGCTTCGGTCGGGACCCGTTCGAAGAGTTCGTCGCACGCTTCCTGGGGGGTGCCCCGTCCGGAGGCGGCGGGCAGCGCGGTGATCCGCGGTACTTCGACTTCTTCCGCCTGCTGAGCGAGCCCGCCCGGCAGCTCATCTCGGAGGCCGCCTCGTACGCCGCACAGCACGGCAGCACCGACCTGGACACCGAGCACCTGCTGCGGGCCGCCCTCGTCTCCGAACCGACCCACACGATGGTGGCGCGGGCCGGCGCCGACCCCGACGCGCTGGCCGCCGAGATCGACCGCGTGGCCGACGAGGGACCGCCGCGCACCTCCATCTCCGTCAGCCCCGCCGTCAAGCGGGCACTGCTGGACGCCCACGAGATCGCACGCTCGCGCGGCGCCTCGTACATCGGCGCGGAACACGTCCTGGTCGCGCTGGCCGCCAACCGGGACTCGACGGCCGGGCGCATCCTCAACGCCGCCCGCTTCGACCCCGGCTCCGCAGCGCCCGGCGGCGGCCCCTCCGGCGGGCAGGGCGCACCCGAGGCACCGCCCCGGGGCGGGACCGCCACCCGGGAGCGCGGCACGCCCAACCTCGACAAATACGGCCGCGACCTGACGGAACTGGCCCGCGAGGGGCGGATCGACCCGGTCATCGGACGGGACGAACAGATCGAGCAGACCATCGAGATCCTGGCTAGGCGCGGCAAGAACAACCCCGTACTGATCGGCGAGGCCGGCGTCGGGAAGACCGCCGTGGTGGAGGGCCTCGCCCAGCGCATCGCCGAGGGCGACGTGCCCGACAACCTGCTCGGCCGCCGCGTCGTCCAGCTCGACTTCGGCAGCATCGTGGCCGGCACCCGCTACCGCGGGGACTTCGAGGAGCGGCTCACCGGGCTCATCGACGAGATCCGCGCCCGCACCGACCAGCTGATCGTCTTCATCGACGAGCTGCACACCGTCGTCGGCGCGGGCGGTGGCGGTGAAGGCGGCTCCATGGACGCCAGCAACATGCTCAAGCCGGCACTCGCGCGGGGCGAGCTGCACGTCATCGGCGCCACCACTCTGGAGGAGCACCGCCGCCACATCGAGAAGGACGCGGCGCTCGCCCGCCGCTTCCAGCCCGTACTCGTCCCCGAGCCGACCACGGCGGACGCCATCGAGATCCTGCGCGGGCTGCGCGACCGCTACGAGGCGCACCACCAGGTCCGCTACACGGACGAGGCGCTGGTCGCCGCCGTCGAACTGTCCGACCGGTATCTGACCGGCCGGTTCCTCCCCGACAAGGCCATCGACCTGCTCGACCAGGCCGGTGCCCGGGTCCGGCTGCGGTCGGCGACCCGCGGCACGGACGTCCGCGCACTGGAGCGGGAGGCCGAACAGGTACGCCGCGACAAGGACCAGGCCGTGGCCGCCGAGGACTACGAGCGGGCCAAGGAGCTGCGCGACCGGCTCGGCGAGCTGGAGGAGGCGATCAAGCAGGACGGCGAGCGGGAGGAGCAGCGGCACGACCACCGCATCCCCGAGGTGACCGTCGAGGACATCGCCGACATCATCTCCCGCCAGACCGGCATCCCGCTCAGCAACCTCACCCAGGACGAGAAGGACCGGCTGCTGGGCCTGGAGGAGCATCTGCGCCACCGGGTCATCGGCCAGGACGAGGCCGTCACCGCCGTCGCCGACGCGGTGCTGCGCTCCCGCGCGGGTCTCTCCAGCCCCGACCGGCCCATCGGCAGCTTCCTCTTCCTGGGCCCCACCGGCGTCGGCAAGACGGAACTGGCCCGCGCCCTGGCGGAGGCGCTGTTCGGCAGCGACGAGAAGATGGTGCGGCTCGACATGAGCGAGTACCAGGAGCGGCACACCGTCAGCCGGCTCGTCGGCGCCCCGCCCGGATACGTGGGCCACGAGGAGGCGGGCCAGCTCACCGAGACGGTACGCCGCAACCCCTACTCCCTGCTGCTGCTCGACGAGGTGGAGAAGGCCCACCCCGACGTGTTCAACATGCTGCTCCAGGTCCTCGACGACGGGCGGCTGACGGACTCGCAGGGGCGCACGGTCGACTTCACCAACACCGTCATCGTGATGACCAGCAACCTCGGCTCGGAGGCGATCACCGGCCGCGGCGCGGTCCTCGGTTTCGGATCGGGTGAGTCGGCCGACGAGGAGGCCCGGCGCGAACGCGTCCTGCGCCCGCTGCGGGAACACTTCCGGCCGGAGTTCCTCAACCGCATCGACGAGATCGTCATCTTCCGCAGGCTCGACGACGTCCAGCTGCGGCAGATCACCGACATGCTGCTGGAGGAGACCCGGCGCCGGGTGCACGCCCAGGACCTGACCATCGACTTCTCCTCCGAGGCGGTCGACTGGCTGGCCCACCGCGGCTACCAGCCCGAGTACGGCGCCCGCCCGCTGCGCCGCACCATCCAGCGCGAGGTCGACAACCGGCTCTCCCGCATGCTGCTGAGCGGTGAACTGGAGCCCCACACCCGGCTGATGGTGGACGTGGCCGGAGACGAACTGGAGTTCCGCACCGAGGCGCCCGCCTGAGCACGCACCGCTGAGCACGGACCGCTGAGCACGGACCACTCCCAGGGAAGGAGGGACGAATGGCGCCGACGTTCCGCAAGAGCGTCCGGATCCTGCCGGGGGTGCGGCTCGACCTCAGCCGCCGCTCCTGGTCCGTCACGCTGGGCGGCCGGCGGGGCCGGCGGCACAGCCTCGGCACGAGGGGCCGGCGCACCTCGTCGGCCGACCTCCCCGGCCCCCTGGGCCGCCGCCGCAGCACGACCACCCGCAACCGCAGGCGCACCCGCTCGGGGCGCTGAGCGACCCGGCTGCCGGCCGTACGGACGCCCTCCTGGCATCAGCGGCGACTGACATGAAACCATCAGCGCATGCTGACTTCAGTCGAGCCTGATGTGATGCGGGTGCTGGGCGATCCGCTCCGCTGGCGGATCGTGCAACTGCTGGCACGCGAGACGCTGTGCACCACGCACCTGGTCGAGGAGACCGGCGCCAAGCAGACGAACCTGTCCAACCATATGAAGGTGCTCCGGGAAGCCGGCCTGGTGGAGACCGAACCGTGCGGCCGGTACACCTACTACCGGCTCAGGCCCGAGGCACTGGCCGGGCTCTCGCAGGAGTTCGCACGCCTCGCCGAATCCGCCCGCCGTGCCGCCGACAACAAGAGGGCCTGCCGGTGACCTCCGCAGAACACGCCACCCCCACCGCATCCGGAACGGCAGCCGACGACGCGGTCGCCCGGCGGCTTGGCACCCTCGACCGCTACCTGGCCGTGTGGATCCTCCTCGCGATGGCCGCCGGTCTGGCCCTGGGCCGTCTCGTCCCCGGCCTGGGCGACGCCCTGGCGGCGGTCGAGATCGGCGGCATCTCCCTGCCGATCGCACTCGGGCTGCTCGTCATGATGTACCCGGTGCTGGCCAAGGTCCGCTACGACAAGCTGGACGCGGTCACCGGCGACCGGAAACTGATGGCCTCCTCCCTCGTCGTCAACTGGCTCGTCGGGCCCGCGGTGATGTTCGCCCTCGCCTGGATCTTCCTGCCGGACCTGCCCGAGTACCGCACCGGACTGATCATCGTCGGACTCGCCCGGTGCATCGCCATGGTCATCATCTGGAACGACCTGGCCTGCGGCGACCGAGAAGCCGCCGCCGTTCTGGTCGCCCTCAACAGCGTCTTCCAGGTACTCGCCTTCGGACTGCTGGGCTGGTTCTACCTCGACCTCCTCCCCCGCTGGCTGGGCCTGGGCGACGGGCAGGGTCTGGAGGTTTCGGTCTGGCACATCGCGCTCAACGTCCTCGTCTTCCTCGGCGTGCCCCTCCTGGCCGGGTTCCTCACCCGTCGCCTGGGCGAGACGAGGATGGGCCGGACCGCCTACGAGAGCCGCCTGCTGCCGAGGATCGGCCCGTTCGCCCTGTACGGGCTGCTGTTCACGATCGTCGTCCTCTTCGCCCTGCAAGGGAAGACGATCACCTCGCAGCCGCTGGACGTGGCACGGATCGCCCTGCCGCTGCTGGCCTACTTCGCGGTGATGTTCTTCGGCGCCTTCGCCCTCGGCAAGGGCCTCGGCCTGGCCTACGACCGGACCGCCACCCTCGCGTTCACCGCCGCGGGCAACAATTTCGAGCTCGCCATCGCCGTGGCCATCGCCACCTTCGGCGTCACCTCCGGCCAGGCACTGTCCGGCGTCGTCGGCCCGCTGATCGAGGTGCCCGTACTGATCGCCCTCGTCCACGTCGCCCTCGCCTGGCGCAAGCGCTTCCGCGTGGGCGAGCCGTCCGCCCCGGGAGGCACGGGACGCTGACCCCGCCCCGCGCCCCGGGGCCACGCCGCCCCGGGGCGCGCCGCGAGGTGCAGCGGGTCGGGACGGCGCGGAACCGGGATCACCCTTCGGCGGAGGCCGTCGGCGAGAGGGTGTGAGGCACGGACGGTACGGCCCTCACATCGTGTTGACGATGAGGCCGATGTGGGTGAAGTAGTTGAGGGCGCCGAAGAGGAGGAACGCCAGTCCGCCGATGGTCCAGCAGACGCCCACGATCCAGGCGACGGGACCACCACGGCGGCGGAGCACCGCCGGGAAGAGGATGGCGCCGAGGCCGACCAGTACGTACAGGGCCGAGATGAAGCTGGCCTCGAGCAGCGGATAGTCGGCGAACTCGCCGGAGATCGGCTCCTCGGGCGGAGCGGCGAACAGCGTGTACTTCCAGCCTGCGGCGGCGATGGCGAAGCAGGCCAGGCCCATGCCGAGGACGAACAGGGAGACGGGCCCGGTGAGTACCGCGACGGTCCGCTGGCGGCCGGCCGGTCCTTCGAGGGACGTGCCACGCTTCCACAGGAAGAACGCCGCGGCCAGGAGCAGCGTGCCGAACGCGAGTGCGGGCTCACCGAAGATGATGTTGTCGAAGGGGAAGCCCTGCCCGGCCAGCGGCCAGGTGAGGGTCATGTGCAGTCCGGTGGCGAAGAGGATGAGCCCGAGCGTGCCGAAGGCGAGTGCCCAGCTGTCCGGCACGACGCTCTGCCCCTTCAGCAGCCGGAAGCCGAGCGCGACGACCAGGAGCAGCCCCGCTCCGGCGGCGACGGACATAAGGGTGTTGTAGGTCGGCATGCGGGCCCAGTCGATCTTGAGGCCGGTCCGGGCGGTCGCCATCAGCAGAGTGCTCACAGCCTGAGACAACCCGGTGGGCCCCGGCACGCGAAGGGGTGGCCCGGCGAGCCCCGCCGAGATCACCCGCACGTCCGAGTGCGGTGCGCCGATACGGCCGCACGCGACCGGCCGTACGGGGCCGGGGGCCGCCCCGTGTGGTGACCCGTCGCCCGGCCCCGGACCCGGGCGTCCTCAGCGGGCCCGGTCGCCCTTCCCCAAGGCTGGTCGCCTCATCCGGGCCTGCTCGCCCTTCGCCCCGAGCTGGTCACCCTCAGCAGGCCTGCTCGTCGTCCGCCGGGCCCGGCCGCCCGTCGCCGAACCCGGTCGTCGACCGGCGGACCCGGTCGTCGCTGCCGGACCTCAGTGCTGCCTACGCCCGGCCTGGGGCGCCGGCGTCCGCCGGACCTTGGGGTACTGGCGTCCGCCGACTCAGGTGCTGGTTTCCCTCCGGCAGGAGGCGCCGGTGAGCATGTTGTCGGTGGCGGCGGTGATGACCGCGTCGAGGCGGCCCCGGACCTCGACGAGGTCCGTGATGCGCTGCTCCACCTGCGTGCGCTCCTCCGCCAGCCGCTCCAGCAGAGCGGGGGTGGCTCGGCCGTCGACGACGCAGGGCATGAACTCGGCGATCTTCTTGCTCGACAGCCCGGCGGCGTACAGCTGCTGGATCAGCCGGACCTGGCCGACCGCGCTCTCGGAGTAGTGGCGCTGACCGCTGGGGCTGCGCTCGGAGGTGAGCAGGTGCTGCTGTTCGTAGTAGCGCAGGGACCGGACACTCACACCGGTCCTGGCGGCGAGTTCTCCGACGCGCATCTCGCCTCCCAGGGGCGCCCATCAGGCGCCTTGCCTCTGACATCAATGTCAGGTTTTAGCGTAACCGACGTGCGCCGCACGGGGGATTTCCGCGGCTCCGGCCGCAGACCGGCGCGCACGCGCGAGCGCACGGCGCTGTTTCGCCCTGCGCGCCGCGTTCGGTTCCACCACGGTGCGGTTCCACCGCACCAGCCGCACTCACCCACGTCCGGAAAGAAGCACACGCATGCCCACGTACGAGACGACCGGCCTCACCGGCCCCGCCCCGACCCCCGCCCTGTCGGTCAGGCCGGTGGTACTGCCCGCCCCGGAGCGCGGCGAGGATCTGCACGTCCGCGTCTCCGCACCGGTCACCGGCACCCGTCTGCCGATCGTGCTGTTCGCGCACGGGTTCGGTTCGAACATGGACGGCTACGCCCCGCTGGTCGACCACTGGGCCTCCCACGGCTTCGTGGTGGTCCAGGCCACCCACCTCGACTCCAGGCGCTACGGCATCGCCGCGGACGCCTCCCGCAAGCCCCACCTGTGGCGCTACCGCGTACAGGACATGCGGCGCATCCTCGACGAACTCGGCACGCTGGAGGCCGCCGTACCCGGACTGGCCGGCCGGGTGGACCCCAGCCGCATCGTCGCGGCCGGACACTCCTTCGGCGGCCAGACCGCCGGCATCCTGGTGGGGCTGCGCGTCGCGGACCCGGAGACCGGGAGGGCGCAGGACATGTCCGACCCGCGCGTCATGGCCACCATCCAGCTGGCCACGGCCGGTGAGGGCGGCGACGACCTGACGCCCTTCGCCCTGGAGAACGCCCCCTGGCTGGCCCACCAGGACTTCTCCCCCATCACCGCACCCGGACTCGTCATCGCGGGCGACCAGGACGAACTCCCGCTCTCCACCCGCGGCCCCTCCTGGATGGCCGACCCCTACACCCTCAGTCGCGGCGGCAAGAGCCTGCTGACGGTGTACGGCGGCCAGCACTCGCTCGGCGGTATCCCCGGCTACGACGCGGCGGAGACCACCGACGAGGACCCCGCACGCGTGGCCCTCATCCAGCACGTCACCCTCGCCTACCTCCGCCACGTCACCGGCACCGACAGCACCGACTGGGAGCACGCACAGACCGTCCTCGCCGACGCTTCCCACCCGTTGGGACGGCTCGAATCGAAATGAGCGCCCGCCCGGGCACCGGCTGAGCAGAAGCCCCCCCGGCCGAGGCATATCGTTTACCGATACCATCGTTAAACGATATGCGTACCGTGGAAGGCGGGGAGACCGTGCGTGGCAAGTCCTGGTGGAGCCCGACCGACAGCCGGCTGCTGGAGGCGGTTTTGGTCCTGGCGGCTGCGCTGGTCGGCCTCTTCGGGGTACTCCTGCCGGCGCTCGGAGTCGCCGGCCTCGTGGACCCGCAGGACACCCGGGAGACCGAAACCCTGACCACGACCCGCGTACCGGGTACCGTCACCGACTCGGTCGCGGGTCACGGGATGACCCTCGCCGGCACCCACCACGCCGACCTCGTCCTGGCGGCCCCCACCGCGGCCCAGCGACTGCTGCTCGCCCTGCCGGACATCGTCAACAGTCTGTTCCTGCTGCTGGTCCTGGCGCTCCTCCTCAAGATCGCCAGGACCCTGCGCGACGGCGACGTCTTCGTACCGGTGAACGCCCGCCGTCTGAGCGTGATCGGCCTCATGGTCCTGGTGCAGACCGTGGTCGCCCCGGTGCTGACGGCCCTCACCACCCAACTCCTGGTGAGGGGCACGCCCCTGGCCGAGCAGGTGCCCTTCTCGGCCACCTTCACCGGCGCATACGTCCTGCTGGCCTTCCTGGTTCTGGCCCTGGCCGAGGTCTTCCGGCGCGGGGCGAAACTGCGGGCCGACACCGAAGGGCTCGTCTGATGCCCCCCGAGGACGAGCACCGGGTCCAGGTCCACCTCGACCGGCTGCTGGCCGAACGCGGCATGACCCTGTCCGAACTCGCGGCCCGGGTGGGCATCACCGTGGTCAACCTCTCGGTCCTCAAGAACGACCGGGCGAAGGCCATCCGCTTCTCCACCCTCACCGCGATCTGCCGCGAACTGGACTGCCAGCCCGGCGACCTGCTCAGCGTCCGCGACCACTGACACGTTCCCGGGCCGCCCCCGGAGGGCCTGCGGGGCGCACCCGCGGTCCGCCCACCGTCGGTACGAACAGCACAGGCAAACCGCACAGGCGAGCCGCACCCACGAGCGTGCCTGACTGGTGCTACTTCCCGGCAGTGCCGGATGTTCCGCTGACGGACTCCTGATAGATGTCCGCAAACGTGGGTGAGTCCTTGATCAGATCGTCGCAGAACGCGGCGACGTCGTCGCCGATGAATTGCAGCACCCCTTTGCCCGCGGCGACGCCCTCCTCGAAGAAGTCGACTATCCCGGGAAGCAGGGGCCCGTCGGGCAGATCGACCGGCCCGACCTTGAACAGGTACCTCTGCATCTCCTTGTAGACGATCTGGTAGTCCCGTGGCAGCGACTTGACCCGCGCCATGTGCGCCCGCCACTGCTTCTTGCCCTCGATGATGTCCTGGATGCTCACGTCAGCCCTCCAGCCGCTTCAGTTTCCTGGCGACGTTCCTGTTCAACTGCTCGCGCCACCGGTCGCGGTAGGTCCGGGCCCCTTCTCCGCCGGCCAGCGCCGTGCAGAAGCCCCGCACGTCGTCGCCGAGCACCTCGCCGGCGCTCAGCCCGTCCGCCGCCGTTTCCTCGAGCAGACCCAGGGCGGCGTCGAAGATCGGCAACAGGTTGCGGCCGGTGAAGTCTCCATGGGGAAACAGGTGCCCCTTGATCTGCTCCCACGCCGCCCGGTGGTCGTCGGGCAGGACTGCGGCCCGGGCTTCGAAAGACTTCCATTCCCTGGTGAGATCACTTCCCGTGACGGTCTCCCAGAAATTCATCTGCCACCCTCCTTCAGCCTGTTGATGCGCGATGAGACGTACTGCCATTTCGCCCAGAACTTCGCGAGTTCCTCACGTCCGGCGTCGTTGAGGGTGAAGAACTTGCGCGGCGGCCCGGCCTCGGACGGCCGTTTCGTCACCTGGACGAGCCCGTTCCTCTCCAGCCGCACCAAGATCGTGTAGACGGTCCCCTCCACGACACCGGTGAAGCCGAGGTCGTTCAACTGGCGGGTGATGGCGTACCCGTAGGTTTCCTCCCTGCCGATGATTTCGAGCACGCACCCTTCGAGCGTGCCCTTCAGCATCTCCGTCAGGTCGTCCATCACAAGCTCACCTCAGTCCGGTACTACGTACTACCGAGTACCGCTACACAGTAGCACTGAGTAGCGCACGACGTCAGGGGTCGGTGACGATGGGCCGACCCCTGCGATCCGCATGCGAAGAAGGAGCTACCGCACCGCCTGGGCCCCCGGCACTCGCCCCTGGCCCTACGACGAATGGGACTACCACCCGGCCCCGAACACCTCGCCGCACGCCTCGGCGGCGGCCCGGCGCGCGAACAGCGGAGCAGCCGATGCGTGCCGCCGGTTCCTCACCACCCCCGAGACGGCGGCCGACCCCGACCGCCCCGCCCGCCACAACCTGACCTGTTGCGCAACCGCCGCCTGGCCTCGCCGGCCATCGGCCGCGCTCACGTACGGCTCCCCTCCAACGGCAAGCCATCGGCACCCTTGACAACGCACTCGGCGAAGCCAACGACGGCGACGACGACCCACCAGATGCAGCCGTCGTCCGCTGACGTTGCCGTCACATGGGCCCTGAAGGCCCGCCGGACCCATTCCGACGGGCCTTCAGCACCTCCTCAGCCACCCGAACCCTGACAGGTATCAGGCGGCCCATCCCTGAATATTCGACCCCGATTCGATCGGGAAATGGTTTTCGACGTTCATCTTGGAGGCGGTCTTCCTTTCGTATTGCTCCGACGCGAGGTAGAGCAGCCCCTCAGCCTCCTGAGCAAACGGAGCGACGAAGCGATCGAAACCGACACCAGAACTCAGGACCTCGTCGTACGTCTTTTCACCCGCCAAGATGCACGCGCATCGCGCATGGAGAAAATGGTCGCTTGTCTGCGGAAATTTCAAACCATTGGCGAGCACAACCGGCACTTCTGCCAGATCCCTCCTATCGATCCGATAGAGCGCCTCCCGGAGTCGCTCAACAAATCGAGTCAAGACATCGGGCGCCATCGTACTGAGCTGCCCAGAGATCCGCTCCAGGGCAGAGTCGATCTCACTCTCATCCTGAACGGAGCTCGATCCGATAACCTTCCAGAAATCAGTCACTTCGAGCGGCACCTACCAGAGTTCAAGCTGTTCGAATTTCTCGGCATCTCGCCTTCGCTCCAGGATTTTCCTGCCCGGTGACGCAATGTCATTCGACAGGCCGACTCCCTGACTGTTCGAGGTCCTGGGAGCGGCGGGTTCGGGATCAGGTTTTGCTGCGCCGCCTCCCTCCGAGGGTTTGCCCGATCCGCCGCCGCCCCGCGTCTCCTTGGCCGCGGCACGCGCCGCTCTGATGGCGATACTGGCCATCTTGACGCTGCTCACCGCGCTGATCGCCACGTCCTGGCAGTCCTCGCCGGAGCCGTCGATGCATCTTTGGAGGGGCCTGATGGGGATGAGCGCGTCGAAGACCGCACCGGCGGTGCCCAGCCACTTCGGATCCGGGCGGCTGGCGGCCTCGGCGAGCTTGGGAGCGACCGCCCGGTCCGCGGAGGGCCCGTAGCCGGTGATGGGAATGGAGCCGCCGCGGTATTGCTTCCGGGCCTGGCAGCCCGTGTCGCACACCGGCCGGTGTCTGCCGGCGGAGTGGCGGGTGGCGTGTCCGACTGCACTGCCGGTCGCGCGGCCGATGGCTCCCCATATGGGCATCAGCCCATCGGGGTCGCTGTAGACCAGGGGGCTGTTGTTGCCGTAACTGTATCCGTGGAGCTGCTGCGGGTTCCCGGGGTCCATCAGCGGATCGACGCTGATGAACCGGCCGGTGTCCGGGTCGTACTCGCGGGCGCCCAGGTGGGTCAGTCCGGTGGTCCTGGTCTCGTCGACGCCGCCGACGAAGCCGCGGGAGGTGGGCCAGTCCTTGGGCTTCTCGGCGCGCTCGGCCCCGAAAGGAAGAGTGCGGCGTCGGGTGAGTTCATCCGATCCCGAAACGACCACGCGCAGGCCCACTTGATGCGCCGTCAGGTCGCTGGTGGGATCGGCCGCACGAGGAACCGACCGTACGACGACCGTGCCGGAGGTCCGCCCGTGAACCGACGACTGTTCGCCGCCCTCGCCCTGCTTGTCTGCCCCCTCGCGCTCGGGGCCGGGGCCGCCGCGGCGGTGACCCCCGCGGCTGCCGCCGGGGGAGGCGCCAGGGCGGACGCCGCGCCGTCGCGGCCACCCCGCCTGACCGACGACCAAGGGCGCGTGGTGACGCTGCGTGGCTGGAACATCGAGGACAAGACGCACCGGGGCGAACAGGCGCTGTCCGCCATCACCGAGCGCCATTTCCGGGATCTGCATGCCCACGGCTTCAACTTCGCGCGGCTGCTCGTCTTCTGGGACGACCTGGAGCCACAGCCCGGCCACTACCGTACGGACTACTTGAAGAGGATCGAGCGCATCCTGGACTGGGCGCACCGCTACCGCGTGCAGGTGCTGATAGACGCCCACCAGGATGTCTTCGGGCCCGCCTTCGGTCACCGCGGGATCCCCGCGTGGGCGACCAGGACCGACGGCCTGCCCTTCGAGCCGCACCCTGACGACTGGTTCTCGGAGTACTTCGAGCCGGCCGTGCAGCGTGCGTTCACCCACCTCTACAACGACGCCGACCTGCGGCGGGCCCACGAACGCATGTGGCGGGTCCTGGCGGCCCGGCTGGGCAGTCACCCGGCCGTCATCGGCTACGACTTGATCAACGAGCCGATGGGCGAGGTCCGGCCCGGCGAGGACCTGCCGACGGCAGCCCGGCGTATCGAGGCCGAGCAGCTCACCCCGATGCACAACCGCCTCGCGGACGCGATCCGGTCCGTCGACGACGACAACTGGATCTTCTTCGAGCCGACCCCGATCGTCGGCGAGGGAGTCCCGACGGGGCTGGGCCGCATCCACGATCCCAAGGCCGTCTACGCTCCGCACTTCTACAACACCGCGATGGAGGCGGGCGCCGACTACGATCCCGCCGCGGGCTGGATCGAGGCGTACGAGGCCGCCGTGACCGACTACCCGACGCGTTACGGCGTCCCGGTGGTCGTCGGAGAGTGGGGTCCGCTCAACAGCGCCCTGCCCGGCATGGGCCGCTTCTACCGTGACGCGCTCGCCTCCATGAACCGCTACAGCTCGGGCTGGGCGGGCTACGTCTGGTGCTACGGGGGTGGCTACTGCGCCCTCGACGAGAAGGGGCGCTTCCGCACCAACAAGGAGCGCACGGCGACCCCGTACGCCCCGGCCGTGGCGGGCGCGATCCGCGAAGAGGAGTACCTTCCGGCCACCGGCGGCTACCGGCTGGCCTACCGGGCGGGGCCCGGTGTCACCGAAGTACGCGTACCGCCGCACCCGGAGGGATGGCGGGTCCGGGTGACGGGCCCGGGAGCGACCGCGACACCCGTGCTCCCGCCGGACCGGACGGCCACGGCACGGGTGCACGCACGGCCGGGCGCGACAGTGACGGTGGAGGTCGTACCCCGCCGCGTGCGCTGAGCCGGCAACCAGCGGAGGGCTCTTCCGGGCCCCCGCCGGGGCACGTCCCTGACCTCCCCTGCTGTCGCCACGCTGCTCCGCGCCGTGAACGAAGCCAAGAGGGCGTGCGACGTCCTGGGCGGACAGCAGCCGCACCGGCCTGGAGCCGCCGAACACCGGCCGGGTGCGGCAGCTTTGGCTCGATCCTGTAGTGAGCGTCGTGGTCGGTGGCCGCAGTGCTGTGGCCTCGGCGGTGAGGCCGTGACGCAAGCCGGTTGTCGGTCCCCCTGAGTACGGTTTCGCGCATGGTCCTGAAGAGTTTCTACGACTTGAGGTTCGGCGTGTCTCCCGGCGGAGCCCGGAAGGACGCACACTTCATCTGCGGCAGTGTCGAGGAAGCCATGCACGCTCTGGACGCCGAGCTCGAGGAGTCCAGCAACATATGGCTGCTGTTCGGCTACGGCGATGGTGCTGATCTGGCTCTGGATGTGTATCAGCAGGGTGAGAGGGTCCAGTCGATCGACCTTCACCCCTTCATCACGATCCGGGTCGACGGCTACCCGGACATCGTGTTTCACGGACCGGGTAAAACGACCGGCTCCGTCGTTGGCGCGGATGATCCGGAGAGGGTGAAGAAGCTTCTCGCGGACGGGATGGTCGCCGGTGACTTCGACGGCAGGACCGAGGTAACTGTCGACTGGGACAGTGTTCCCGTCCCGCCGCTGATCGGTGAGATCGCGGACATCGGTGACTACGTCAAGCTCGGCGACAGCCCTCACGATGACCTTGATGACCTCGTCGGACTCGACGAGGAGGAGCTGGAGGACGAGCTGATCGACCGAGGCTGGGTCGAGTACGGGGACCACGATTTCGAGGCATGAATCCGTCGGGGATCGACTTGTGAACGCCGCTGAACGTCAACATGGCGGCTCGGTTCCGAGATCCTTGGGTGGTCGGCAGTCGGTAACGGCCGTCGCGGGCTCGACCCGATGACGGTCGGTGCGGGCTTCTGGGCACAACCTGTCCGGGCGGGCGGCGGTGAGAGTGTGCGCGAGCACGGCGAAGGGTTGCCCCACCGGTTCCGGGAGTTCACCGACTGACCGGATGGGGGCCACGCTCTGGCCGTGCGCGGGGAGCGGCGAAACCTACGGCGCTGCCCAGGTGTCTGTCTCCGCGACGGACGGCCGCCTTCATCCAGGGGAGCACACGGCGGGAAAGGACCGGAGAACGGAAGCGGCGGCGGAGAAGGACCGCGAGAAGTGGATGGCCCGATTCCAGGTGAAGCCGGCCATGCAGCCGGGCGTGGACCGGGCAGTCGTGCTCCAAGGGGTCAAGGAGGTCACGGCGCACTGCGCGGCTGCGGGAGGGTCCCCGCGGAGTGCCTTCGGAGACCCGGACGCTCGCGCCGTGCAGGTCGCCACGGGGCTGGTGCCGACGGACCGGGCGGCGCGAGAGAGGCGGCGCAACGCCGTGGTGGACGCTCTCGACGTACTCGGGAAGGCCGGGGACGTAGCCACCTGTGACCGGCTGAAGCCGGTTGTCCCGGCAGAGGGGGCTTCCTGGTCGAGCCGATGACGCCGTAACCGGCGAGGGCAGGCGGCGGTTGGCCGACGACGGCATGGAATCGGACCGTCAAGCGCTCGGGCTTGCGGCCGTACAGCCCGCACAAGCTGCGGCGCAGTGGGCCGCCGTGGCCTTGGCGAACGGAGGCTCCGTTCAGGCGGTGTCCCGCAGGCTCTGGCACCGCTCGGTCAAGGCCACGGTCGGCCGCCGCAGGCCCCCGCTCAGCGAATGCCGTGCTTCTTCAGGACGCGGCGCTGCGCCGGTGTCGGGTCGGTGGGCCAGTAGACGTAGCAGACCCCGCCCGAACCGCTTCTGACCTTGCCGTTCGCGTCCTTGCGCTTGGTGCGGAGCCAGATCGTTTCGAACTGCCGACGCTTGTAGACGTGGCGGACCGACGGGTTGTCCGGGGACGCCGGGTCGTTGGCGATGACGTCGCCGTCCTTGGTGAAGCCGATGACGGTCATCAGGTGGCCCGCGGTGCCGTAGCCGGCGCCGTCGAGTTCGGAGGCGATGAAGGACTGGGAGGTGATCAGCGGGATGCCCGCGGCGATGAACTCCTCCGCCTCGTCGAGGGAGTTGAGGCGGGTGACGACCGCGTTCATGTCGCGGTAGGTGCTCGCGTAGGCGCCGTTGAACGGCCAGTTGCCGCAGCCTTGGTACTGGTAGTCGAAGGTGTGGCGGGCGGCGTGGCAGACCTGGGGGTCCGCGTAGTCGGGGTTCACCCAGGCGAGGTCCTCGGCGGTGGGCTTGCGGCCCCAGTACTCGATGATCATCTGCGAGGAAGTGGGGCTGCACCATGCCTCTCCCCCGTTGTCGTACTCGGGGTACTGGCCCTTGTGGATCTCCTGCGAATAGCGCGGCACCTTGAGTTCGACGGCCCGCCCCGGTCCGGGCTCGGAGGCGGGCACCTCGAAGCGGTCGGGGACGTCCGAGCACATCGTGGCGGCCCGCCACACCGTCGGCGCCGCACCGCTGCGGGGCGCGCGGTAGAGGGTGAGCCGCAGCCGGTAGGAGGTGATCCGCAGTCCGGCGGACAGGTCGTCCACGGACAGGGTGTCGGTGTAGACGGTGCTCTTGCCGTCGCTCTGCCCGTCCACGGACGTGCGGCGCGGGACGTCGTCGCCGTCGCCCGACGTCCAGATGCCCAGGGTGTACCAGGGGGTGTCGGTGCCGTCGGAGTAGGTGCCCCGCACCTCGGTCCTGATCCAGGTGCCCTTGGGGGTGTGGGCGTTCCACGAGGCGATGATCTCCCCCGCCGGCACCCTGCTGGTGTGACGCGGCGAGGTCCAGGTGGCGTACTCCCAGGCGGCCGTCCGGCCGGTGTGCGGGTCGCGGTAGTCGGTGGTGCCGACTGGTTTCGCGAGCGTGACACCGGCGCGGGCACCTCCCGTCACCCTGGTGCCCTTGCCCGTGCCGGACGCCCAGTCGCGCCGCTCCGACCAGGTACGGAGTTCCACGTGTCCTGCCTTCCCGGGCCGGCCGGGTGCGGTCGGCCGGTGTCCTCGGCCGTCGGCGCCGGTGGGACCGGCCGGCCGGTTGTCGGCTGCCAGGGCTGCGGGGGCCGCTACGGCCGAGGCGGCCACCGCGACGGCGGCGGCCAGGACGGTGCGGCGATCGGTGGTTCTGCTGGTCATGCGTGGTGCCCCCAGTCGGTGGGTCGTACGGCGGTCGTCGTCACTGGTGGTGCCTGGTGGTGCCTGGTTCGCTGGTGGTGCTGGTGCGCTGACGGTGCTGGTGCACTGACGGTGCTGTGGTGCTGGTGGTGCCGGTGGTGCCGTGCTGATGATGCTTGTGGTGCTGGTCGTTCCGGTGTGACTGCTGGTGGTTCTCGGGTGATGGCTCGTGATTCCGGGGTGGCGCCTGTGTTTCCGGCTTGGTGCCTCGTGGGCCCGGGGTGGTGCTTCGCGTCCCGGCGTCGTGCCTCGTGCTCCCGTGGCGGTGCTTCGTGTTCCTGGCGTGGTGTCCGGTGCTTCCGGGGTGGTGCTGACGGTTCTGGCGTGGCTGCTGGTGTTTTCCGGGCGGTGCTGGTGGTGCCTGTGGTGCTGCTCGTGGTTCCGGCGGTGGTGCTGTCGCTCTTCCTTGCCCGTCGCGGGGCCGTCGCCCCCACGCCGCGGCGCTCTTTCCCGCGCAGGGCGGAACAGGTTCCCGCGCAGGGCGGTACCGGTCCCCCACGCCGGGCGGGGCCACAACGCGGTACCGGTTCCCGCACCAAGCGGGTGCGGCGCCGGGCCCGCGCGCGCCGCGCCAGGTGCGGGAAGCCCACTATTACGGCTCACACAGGCGCGTGCCAGGGTTGCGTCCGTCCGGCATGCCGTTGTCATTGGCCGGTCCGGTGGCGGAAGGGCCCGGCCCCCGGTACGTGCCCCGCCCAGGGCCGGGCCCAAAGGCGGGCGGCCCCGGCCCCGCAGGCCGTATCAGGGCCGGGACCGACCGCCCCCACGGCACCGACCGCCCCGCACCGACCACACCGCCCAGCCGGCACCGACAGCCCGCCCCCGCAGCCCGCCCCTTTCGCGGGCAGGCGCACGGCCGTGCGGGTGGCGCGGGAGAGCCGGGATCAGCGACGTACGCTGGGGGAATGCCCGCTCCCTCGTCCCTCGACGCACTCGCCCACCGGCTCGCCGCGCTGCCTCCCTCCTGCGGTCCGGTGCGGCTGGTGGGGGTGGACGGGCATGCCGGGTCGGGCAAGACGACACTCGCGCGGCGGCTGGCGGCGCTGCTGGGCGGGGCTCCGGTGCTGCATCTGGACGACGTGGCGAGCCACGAGGCGCTGTTCGACTGGACGGAACGGCTGACGGAGCAGGTGCTGCGTCCGCTGGAGCGGGGCGAGCCGGCGCACTACGAGGTGTACGACTGGGTGGCGCGGTCCCGCACCGGCCGGGCGGTGCTGCCGCCGGCGCCGGTGGTACTGGTGGAGGGGGTGGGCGCGGGCCGGGCCGCGCTGCGGCCGTACCTGGCCTGCCTGCTGTGGATGGACATGCCGCCCGGGGACGCCTGGCGCCGTGGCCAGGAGCGGGACGGGCCGGAGCAGGCGGGTTTCTGGGCCGGATGGATCCCGGCGGAGCGGGCCCATTTCGCGGCCGACCCCTCTCGTCCGTGGGCGGATTTCCTCGTGCGGGAGGTTTCCGAGGGGCGGGAGGCTCCCGGAGGGCGGGAGACTTCCGGGGCGCTGGAGAAGGACGAGGCGGCAAAAGACGCAGGAGACGGCGGGGACCGCACGGGGTACACGGTGCGTGAGGGGCGCACGGGGGCGCTCGACCCCCGGTGAACATGACCCTCCGTATATGCAAGGGCAGTTGACGATAATCGAAGGCACCGCGTGCAACCGCGCGGCTTGACCCACGCGCCTCGGACCGATTACTTTTCCAACAACGGCCTACGCAGGGCCGTCTAGAGACACGGAGCCCCCGGTTGTTCCCCCGTGACCGGGGGCTCCGTTCTGCCTCCGGCCGGACAAGCGGAAGCACTTCTCCGCATTTTTCTCACGCTTCGTAATGGCTCTGCGGAAGCCTCCTCTTCCGGATGCCGCCGCCCGCCCTCCGCCGGCGCCCGCGTGCGCCCCTCGGCGCGGCCCGATCCGCCCGTGGTCCGCCCGTACGCCGCCCTTCGGCGGGGCCCCGTGCGCGGGTACGATGCGGAACAGCGTGGGAACCCCGGGTGATAACCGGCAGATGACGGGGGACGTTTCGTGGGGGACGTGATGAACTTCGGCACGCAGGACCCCCAGGGCCTGCACGCCCCGGCCGAACTCGCCTGGCTGCGCGGGCTGGACGCGTACACCGTCGGCGGGTACGCCCAGGCCGAGGAGGAGTTCCGCACCGCGGTGCGTCTCGATCCGGGAATGGCCGACGCCTGGCTGGGCCTGCACGCCCTGCGCGCGGACACCGCCACCGCGCTCTTGCGGATGTACCACCACCGGCAGCGGTTCGGCGAGCAGCGCCGCCGCCACGGACGCACCCTCAACTCGTGGTACTGGCTGGGCTGGTGGGTGCAGCCGGTGCTGGAGAACGAACGGGACCTGCTGCTGGCCCACGCCTCGCACTGGCTGGACGGCCGTCACGTCGCCGAGCTCGACCGTGCCCTGGCCGGCTGCCCGCCGGTCGACACCGACCCGCAGGTGCGGTTCCTGCACGCGTGCCGGGCCTATCTCGCCAAGGACTGGGAGGGGCTGGTCGCCCACACCGAACCGCTGGTGGACGATCCGCTGCTGGGTATCGAGGCGGGGCTGTTCGCCGGTATGGCCCGGGTGCGGCTGGAGATGTACGGGCAGGCCGAGCCGCTGCTGGCCACCGCGTTGATGCGCTGCCGCAGCGAGCAGCCGCAGCGCAAGGAGCTGCGGTACTGGCTGGCCCGGGCCCGGGAGGGCACCGGGCGCAGCGCCGCCGCGCTTCCCCTGTACCGCGCCGTGCACCGGATCGACCCCACGTTCATGGACACGGCGGCCCGGCTGACGACGATCGCCGAGAGCGACGGTGCGGGCGGCTCGGCGGAGGATCTGGCCGCCGCCGTCCTCACCGGCGGTATAGCCGGGCCCGGGGGCTCCGGCGACGCGGCGGCACCGGAACTCTTCGAGCGGGGCCCCGAGCCGCCCGAGGACCCGGGCCGGCCGGCGGACCCGGCCGACCCCGCCGACGGTGCCGCGACCGGTGCCCCGCCGGTGCCGCAGCCCGGGGGTGACTCCGGAGGGCCGCCGGACGGTGCCGTGGCCGGTCCGCCCGCCGCCGGTCCGATGGGTGCGGCGCCGCCGGGCCCGGTGCCGGAGGGGCCCGAGGAGGCGGCCGAGTCCGCCGATCCGCTGCTGGACCCGGACGCCGACGGGCTGCGCCTGGAGGACTCCGGCGACCCGGCCGAGCCGGTCCGGGTGGATGCCGCGCCGCTGCGGCGCAGGACTCCGCCGGGCGGCCCCGGGAGCGGCGACGGGAGTCTGCCGGCCGGGCCCTCGGACCCGGTGCTGCTGGCGCAGGCACTGGACGAGCTGGAGCGCATGGTCGGGCTGGAGCCGGTCAAGCGGCAGGTGCGGGCGCTGTCGGCACAGTTGCGGATGGCGCGGCTGCGGGCGGGCCAGGGCCTGCCGGTGCAGCCGCCCAAGCGGCACTTCGTCTTCTCCGGCCCCTCGGGCACGGGCAAGACGACGGTGGCGCGGATCCTGGGCCGGGCCTTCTACGCGCTGGGGCTGCTGGGCGGCGATCATCTGGTGGAGGCGCAGCGCGCCGATCTGGTGGGCGAGTACCTGGGGCAGACGGCGGTCAAGGCGAACGAGCTGATCGATTCGGCGCTGGGCGGGGTGCTGTTCGTGGACGAGGCGTACGCGCTCTCCAACTCCGGTTACAGCAAGGGCGACGCGTACGGCGACGAGGCGCTGCAGGTGCTGCTCAAGCGCGCGGAGGACAACCGGGACCAGCTGGTGGTGATCCTGGCGGGCTATCCGGAGGGCATGGACCGGCTGCTGGCGGCCAATCCGGGGCTCTCCTCCCGGTTCACCACCAGGGTGGACTTCCCCAGCTACCGGCCGCTCGAACTGACGGCGATCGGCGAGGTGCTGGCCGCCGACAACGGGGACGTGTGGGACGAGGAGGCCCTGGAGGAGCTGCGCAGCATCAGCGGTCACGTCGTCGAGCAGGGCTGGATCGACGAGCTGGGCAACGGCCGGTTCCTGCGGACGCTGTACGAGAAGAGCTGCGCCTACCGGGATCTGCGGCTGTCCGGTTACGCCGGTACGCCCTCCCGGGACGACCTGGCGACGCTGCGGCTGCCGGATCTGATGCAGGCGTACGGGGAGGTGCTGTCGGGGCGGGGTCCTGACGGTCCCCGCCCCGGTCCCCCGCCCGGCTGAGCCTCCGTCCGGCCGCATGCGGGGGCAGGTCGGGCGGGCCGCTGGGCGGTTCGGTGCGGTCAGCGGCCCGGTACGGGCAGGGCGCCCTCGGTGTACTGGGCGCGCCCGAAGCCGAACGACCAGTCCTGGGGCCCGTTCTCGACGACGGAGACGAAGACGTCCTCGCCGCCGATGCCGAGGGTTCCCAGCCGCTGGGCGACGGCGCGGAAGAGGCGTTGTTTGACCTGGGTGGTGCGCCCCTTCTGGGTGAAGATCTGGATCATCACGAGCCGGTCGGTGCGGGTGAAGCCGAGACCTGCGTCGAGGGCGACGACGTGGTCGCCCTCGTGCTCGGTGACGATCTGGAACCTGTCCCGTTCGGGGATGCCCAGCACCTCCACCAGCGCGCGGTGCGTCGCGTCGGCGACGGCCCGCACCTCGTCGGGGCGACGGCCGCGGACGAGGTCGATCCGTACCAGAGGCATGCGGGTGCTCCTTGTCGTGCTGGGCGGGCGCTGCCGGCCCGGCCTGCCGCCGACGCTACGGACCGTGCGGCCCGGCCTGAAATGCCGGGAGCGCCGCACGCATGCACAGCGGGCATGGACGCAGCTCAGCGCCCCTCGCGGGAGGAGGAGCCGACGCCTTCGGGTACGGCGTGCGCCACCACGAGCTTGAGCAGCAGCACGACGGGCAGCCAGGCCAGTCCGGGCGGGGCCTCGACCAGCGGAGCGACCATCGCGCCGATGCCCACGATGCCCAGGGCGAGGGGCCGCTGGTAGCGGGCGCGGGCCAGTTCGACGGCCACGGCTCCGGCCAGCGCCCACAGGTACCAGAGGGCCCCCCACCACCACCAGCGGGTGCCGCCGAGGACGAGGCAGGCGATGACGGGCTGGAGGTGGACGGCGGTGAAGCCGACCGGGTGGTGCAGGAAGCGGGGTACCGCACCGGCGTGGAAGGCCAGCGGGGAGTGGTAGAAGCGTTTGGCCGCATCGAGGCCGTTGGCCACCACTCCGCCCGCCAGGTCCCAGACCATCAGCAGCCCGATCAGCCACTGCCACCAGGCCCAGCCCTTGTCGTGGCCGTTGAGGGCGAAGGCGGCGCAGCCGAGCACCGCGGCGCTGTAGGCGAGGCATTTCTCCCTCGTCGTCGCACCGGTTCCGAAGGTCCAGTTGGGCTTGCCGGTTTGCGCGGCACTGCTCACGTCACGGTCTCCTCGTCGCTCTCCGGTCGGCCCGGGCTCTGTGCCCGGGCGGGTGGGAGCGCGGTCAGGCGGTCTCGTCGGCCGCGCCCGCGCCCCCCGCGAGAGCGGGCGCGTGTCCGGCGAGCCTGACGAGCGCCTCGACGGCCTGGGCGGAGCCCATCTCCGGGTCGAGCATGTGGTGCATGAAGAGCCCGTCGAGCAGGGCGATCAGCAAGGTGGCGGTGCCCGGGGGTGCCTCGGGCAGGTGTTCCGCCAGCCAGGCGTCGAGCTGGGTGCGGGCCTCGGCGAGGCTCTCGCGCAGGACGTCGCCGAGGGCGGGGTCGCGGACCGCTCCGGCGATGAGTTCGACGGTGAGCCGGGTGGTGGTGTCGTCGGTGGGCGGGGAGACCATCGCCGGGAGCCGGTCGAGGACGTCCTGGGGTGAGGCGGCTTCCAGGAGCCGGGCGGTGAGCGGTCCGAAGACCAGTTCTCCGGCCCGGTGGGCGATGGCCTGCTTGAGGCCCGCCAGCCCGCCCCAGTGGTAGTGGATGAGGCCGAGGTTGGCGCCCGCGCGGTCGGCGACGGAGCGGGTGGTCACGGCCGGCCAGCCGCCCTCGGCGAGCAGTTCGACCCCCGCGTCGACCAATTGCTGCCGACGGCGTCGACCCCGTAGCGAGGAACTTGGTCGGTCGTCTAGTTTACTCATACGACCAAGGTAACCGGGCGAGATGCGGAAGTCACGTCCGCCGCCCGCTGCCGCCTTCTTTGACAGTGCTCATGACCAGGGCCGATCCGGCCGGGTCACCCGTTCCCTGGGGGTTTTCGATGCTCTCCCGACTGGCGTCGCTCGCTGTGCACCGGCGCCGCCTCGTGCTCATCCTGTCCACGGTCGGCTTCATCCTGATCACAGCGGTCTCCGGACCCGTCATGAACGTGTTGTCGGCCGGCGGCTACACCGACCCGGACGCCGAGTCCTCCGTCGCCTCCGACATCCTGGAGGACCGGTTCGACACCGGTGAGCCGGACTTCATCCTGCTCGTCACCCCCCGGCAGGGCACGGTCGACGACCCGGAAACGGCCCGCGTGGGCCGTGAGTTGACCGAAGAACTCCGGGACCAGGACGGTGTCGCCTCGGTGACCTCCTACTGGTCCGGCCGGCGCTCCGCCGACCTGCGCGCCGAGGACAGGAAAGCGGCCCTCGTCCTGGCCCGGCTGAGCGGCGACGACACCCGGGCGGAGAAGACCGCCAAGAAGATCGCTCCCAAGCTGACGGGCGAACGGGACGGCGTGCGGGTCGTCTCCGGCGGCGGCACCGAGGCGAACCGGCAGGCGTCGGAGCGGGTCGAGAAGGACCTGCTGCGCGCGGAGGGCGTCGCCGTCCCCATCACCCTGGTGCTGCTGGTGCTGGTCTTCGGCTCCGGCATGGCGGCGCTGCTGCCGCTGGCGGTGGCCGGCGTCTCCATCGTCGGTTCGCTGGCCCTGCTGACGGTCATCGCCCAGTTCGCGCCCGTCTCCGTCTTCGCCACCAACCTGACCACCGCGCTCGGCCTCGGGCTGGCCATCGACTACTCGCTGTTCATCGTCAGCAGGTACCGCGAGGAGCGCGGCAAGGGCCGCGACAACGCCACGGCGCTGCGGATATCGATGACGACGGCGGGCCGCACCGTCCTGTTCTCCTCGCTGACGGTGCTGCTCTCCCTGGCCGCGCTGCTGGTCTTCCCGCTCTACTACCTCACCTCCTTCGCCTACGCGGGCATCGGCGTGGTGCTGTTCGCCGTGCTGGGCGCGCTGGTGGTGCTGCCGGCGCTGCTGGCCCTGATCGGCGACCGGATCGACAAGTTCGACCTGGGTGCCGCGCTGCGCCGCCGCCGCAAGCCCGAGGCGACCGAGGACGGCTTCTGGCACCGGCTGGCAACCGGCGTCATGCGGCGGCCCTGGCCGGTGCTCACCGTGGTGCTGCTCGCCCTGGCCGTACTGGTGGCACCGTTCACCCAGGCGTCGTACGGGCTGCCCGACGACCGCTCGATGGCCAAGGACGCCGACGCGGCCGTCGTCGGCCAGGCCCTCCGCGAGGACTTCCCCTCCCTGGCGGGCGCCGGCCTCGACATCGTGCTGGACGGCCGGCTGCCCGACGACAGGGCGCTCAGCGGCTACGCGCAGCGGGTCTCCCGGGTGGCGGGCATCGAGCGGGTGGACACCGCCACCGGCAGCTTCGCCGAGGGCCGGCAGGTGGCGCCCCCGGTGCCCGGGGCCGAGAAGGCCTTCACCGACGGCAAGGGCGCCTGGATGTCGGCGAAGACGGAGACCGAGCCGTACTCGGAGGCGGGCGAGAAGATGGTCGCCGATGTGCGCGGCATCTCCCCGCCGTCCGGCACCGACGCCAAGGTCGCCGGGCTGGCCGCCGGCTACGTGGACACCATGGACGCGCTCCTGGCGGCGCTGCCCTACGCCCTGCTGATCATCGGTGTGCTGACCTTCGTGCTGCTCTTCCTGTTCACCGGGAGCGTGCTCATCCCCGTCAAGGCGATCGTGCTCAACCTGCTGAGCCTGACGGCCACGTTCGGCGCCATGGTGTTCGTCTTCCAGGACGGGCATCTGAGGTGGCTGGTGGGTGACTTCACCGTCACCGGGCAGATCGATGTGACGACGCCGATCCTGATGTTCTGCATCATCTTCGGCCTGTCCATGGACTACGAGGTCTTCCTGCTCTCCCGCATCCGCGAGGAGTACGACCGCACGGGTGACAACACCCTTGCCGTCGCCCACGGTCTGGAGTCGACCGGGCGCCTGATCACGGCGGCTGCCGGGCTGCTGGCGCTGTTCTTCATCGCGCTGATCAGCGCGGGCTTCACCCCCGTCAAGATTCTCGGGCTGGGTACCGCGCTCGCCATCCTCATGGACGCCGCCGTCATCCGGGGGCTGCTGGTCCCGGCGTTCATGCGGCTCGCGGGCCGGGCCAACTGGTGGGCACCGGCTCCGCTGCGCACGGTGTACCGGAAGTTCGGGTTCCATCACGAGGCACCCCCCGAGCCCGCCACCGCACAGGCCGACGCACGGGAGCCGGCGCAGCCCGCGGCACGCTGACGCCCGCGCACGCGCCGGTGCCACACGGATGGCAGCCGGATATCAGGCCGCTCTGCCAGCGTGGGACCGGACCGGTGACCGCCACGGCGGTCGCCCGTACGAGGGCGGGGCGCCCCGGTACGCCCGCCGGGTGCGCCCCGCCTTCGCCACGCGCCCCCACGAGGACAGGAGCGTCCATGGAGCCCGACGGCACGAAGGAGGAAGTCGTCCGCGTCGAGCGGGGCCGGGCCGCCCCGGAGGAACTGGCCGCCGTCACGGCGCTGTTGCTGGCCCGCGCCGCCGCCGTGCACGCGGCGCGGCCCCGGCGGCGCCGCACCACCAAGGCCGGCTGGCGCAGGCCGGAGCGCCGGCTCGGTTTCCGCGCCCCGCACAGCTGGCAGGACTGAACCACGCGACGGACGCGAGGACACAGCGGCAAACACGCGGGGCCGCCGCCGGGTGATCCGGCGGCGGCCCCGCGCACATCGCGGCAGGTGTCACAGACGCAGGTGTGCCGCCGCCTCCCGGTGCCGGGGGGTGGCCGGGAACTGCGCGGTGGGGTGTCCGAGCCTGGCGACGAAGAAGACGCGGCCCCGCAGGCCGAACCGCTCGGCCAGTGCCGCGCGTACGTCGTCGTGCTGGACCACCACGCTCACCGGGTGCAGGGCCAGCCCGGCGTGTGTGGCCCGCAGCCAGTAGTCGGCCAGCCGGGCGCCCGCACGCACCATGTCGGCGCCGGACGGTTCGTCGGCGAGGAAGTGCATGACGGTGACGGCCGGAGTCCGCCTGACGATCGCGGCCAGCTGGGACGCCAGCAGCCCGGGGTAGCCGGCGAAGCGCAGCACGCGCATGGTGCGCGGGGCCAGGGCGGTCCGAAGGAGGTGGTGCCGGGCCGCGGACATCGGTCCGAACAGCTGCTCAAGGGTGAAGCCGTCACCGCGGAGCGCGGCTGCGGAGGCGTTGGGCCGCAGGTAGGCGAAGGTTTCCCGCCAGGCCGCGTCGTGGCTGAAGTCGCGGCCTCCGTGCCGGGCCACGAAGTCGCCGAAGGCCCGCCGTTCGGTCTCGCCCCGCAGGTGGGTGACGGCGACGGGGGCGTCGGCGGCAGCCCCCGCGGAGGGGCCGGTCAGCTCCGCCAGCACGTCGGTGCCGATGCCGCTCGCGCGGTACGGCCCCCGGTTGGTGCGGCGGGCGGCGGCGGTCTCGCGCAACCGCCGGAAGGAGCCGTCACCGTCGCCGGTACGGCGCACACGTGCGACTCCCAGCAGGCTCCAGCTCTTTGGCCACCGGTCGCCCGCCAGCCGGCGCCCCTCGCCGTCGGTGGCGGGGTACTCGATGCCCTCCGGGTGCCAGCCCTGCGCCGCCAGCGCGCTCAGCAGCAACTGCCAGTACGCGCCGCAGCTCACCCGCATCTCCACGTCGTGCGCCGCCAGTGCGCCGATGGTGCGGGTGCGGTCCATGGCCAGGGCGAGGGTCTCGGTGCCGTCGCCGGCCGGGCCGGTGCGATTGCCGGTGCCGGCGAACAGGCGGGCGGCGGCGCGTGCCCTCTCGCCGGTCAGCCGGGCCAGCGCCCAGGGCTGGCAGTTGTGCGAGGACGGGGCGAGGGAGGCGACGGCTGTCGCCTCGGCGAGGGCCTCGGTGAAGCCGCCGGCCCCCGGGTCCGCGGGCGGCCGGACGGCACCGGGGGCGTCGGAGGGGTCGGAGGCGCCGGGCGCGCCGGAAGTGCCGGAAGTGCCGGAAGTGCCGGAAACGGTATCGGTCATGTCTGCCACACCATCGCGAAGGAGTAGTTGTCGATGTCCTGCGCCAGGCAGACGGTCCGGCCGCCGTCGTACGGCAGGTGGTCCGCCAGCGCGGCGCTCGGGCGCCAGGTGAAGCGGCCGTCGTGCGCCCAGCCGGTCAGCTCGACCTCGCGGGCGCCGCCGCCGATGCGCAGGCCGAAGCCGTAGTGCTTGAGCACGGCCTCCTTGGCGGCCCACCGCAGGGTCAGCGGCATCCGCCGCAGCCGTTCGGTTCCCGGGCCGTCCGGCACCGTCAGTAGCCGGGCCAGGTAGGGCGTCACCGTCCGGTGCCGTTCCAGGTCGACGCCCACCGGCCGGGGTCCGCAGGCGGCCACGGCGAAGTCCCCCGCGTGGGTGAGGGCCACCTCCACGGGGGCCGCCACGTACGGCTTGCCCGCCCGCAGCCCGTCCGCCAGGGTCCGCACGGGGAGCCGGCCGCCGGGCGTCGCCGCGCACCTGAGCCGGTACCGCTGGTGGGCCCGCACGGCGCTCTTGAGCGCGAGCCGCCCCGCCAGCCACTCCGTCCGCCGTTTGGGCACCGGCAGCGCGGCACCGAACGCGGCCTCCTCCTGTGTCAGATGGCGCCCGGCCAGCGCCCGGCGGTCCGGCGCGGACAGTGCCCGCAGCCAGGTGAGGGAGACGACGGCGAGGGTGAGCGGTGTGCCGGGCGGGCGGCCCAGCCACAGGGGCCGGGCCGCGTCGAGGACCACCGGCGGGACCGGACGCCCCGTCGCGGGCGGTCGCGCGCGGCGGGGGTGCGGCGCCGCGGCCGGGGCCGGGTGGGCCGGTGTGCGGGCGGCGGAGCCGGGAGCGGTCATGCTCAGGTGCCCTCGACCACTTCGACGACGCCCGCGTCGCCGTCCACCCGGATCATGTCGCCCGTCGCGATCCGCTGGGTGGCCCACTTGGTGTTGACCACCGAGGGGATGCCGAACTCGCGGGAGACGATGGAGCTGTGGGAGAGCATCGACCCGATGTCGGTGACCACCCCGCCGGCGATGGCGAACAGCGGCGTCCAGGAGGCGTCGGTGTAGCGGGCCACGAGGATCTCGCCCGCCTGGAACTCGTCGGCCTGCCAGGCCAGATCCTCGATGATGCGGGCGCGTCCGACCACCTGCCCGGGAGAGGCGCCCAGCGCCTGGAGCCGGGTGCTGTTCGCGGCGGGGCGCAGCGCGGTGGCCGGGTCGTACTCGCCGATGAAGGTGAGCGGGGGCTCGGGCAGCCGGTTGTGGTACTCGTGGGTGCGGCGCCGCTCGTCGAGCCGGGTGCGGCTGAAGACGTCGGTGGCGCGCGCGTCACCGGCCAGGTAGCGGCGGACGTCCTCGAAGTCGAGGTGGGCGACCTCGTCCAGGTCCCGCAGAATGCCCTCGTCGACCAGGCGGCGGCCGACCTCGTAGACGACGTTCCGCACCAGCCACACCGATGTGATCATGGCCATGCGGGTGATCTCGCGCAGTTCGCTGCACGTGGAGTAGAGCTTGATGACCGTCTTGAGCACCCGGCGCCGGGCCGCGGGCAGTCCGGCCAGCACCGCCTCCGACTCCTGCGTGGTCAGCCTGCGGTTGCGGTCGAGCAGGCTGTCCGGGGAGACGGCGTCGTCGGCGGCGTAGCGGCGGACCATCTGGAAGACGTAGGAGGGGTCGTCCACCCAGCGCGGATGGGTCAGCTCCATCTCCTGCCGCCCGCGGGTGCCGTTGATCCGCATGAACGGGTCGAGGTGGTGGGTGAGGTAGGCCCGTCCGGCGGGCGACTTGTGCAGTTCGCCCTCGATCTCGTCCAGCGGTGTGTCCCGGATGATGCGCAGCACCTCCGGTGTCCTGCGGGCCTCCCGGGCCAGGTGCCACAGGTCGCGGGCCGACTCGACGGTCCGCAGATTGGACATGTCGGTCTTGATGTGGTTCTGGAGGTTGTCGCCCTCGTCGCCGAGCCATGTGCCGCACAGTTCGCTGAGCACCCCGTAGAAGGCGAACGCGTTGATGTAGTACGGCATGTAGCCGACGTGCATCGCGCGCAGGTAGCGCAGGTAGCGGTCCAGTTCCGCGGCGAGTTCCGGGCGGTCCATGGCCCGCAGGTCGGTGCGCCTGGCGTGGTCGTAGGCGCGCAGCCGGGACGCCGCCATCCGGCGGGCCCGCTTCTTCATCGACGCCAGCTCCACGGCCGTGTCCCGCAGCCAGTGGGTGGCCGACAGCAGCCCCGTCAGACCGCCGGCCCAGTCCCCGAACGGGTTGCGGTAGGCGGCCAGGTCCACCTCCTCGCTGGCGAAGCGCTCGGTGAAGACGCTCTGGTCCTTGGTGGCCGGGCACTGGCTGAGGACGTGCGAGGTGTAGGAGACGTTCAGATAGACGTGCCCCTGGAGGTAGCCCATGTGCAGGTCCATGTCGCCGGTGTCGCGCACGCCGATGGCCTCGGCGCAGCCGCCGTGGACGTGGGTCTGGTAGTAGCGGGCGAAGCTGAGACCGAGCGGGGACATCCGGCCGACGAATATCTCGCCGATGTCCATCCGCGACCACAGGGTGTTGTGCCGCACGTGGTCGGGGACGTCGACCACGTACGGGCTGCGGCGGTTGGTCTCGGCGCCGGGGCTGGTGGTGACGGGCCGGGTCTGGAGCAGGTGGAAGGTGCCGTCGCGCAGCACCCATTCGATGTCCTGCTCGGCGCCGTACGCCTCCCGGACGCGGGCGGCCAGCCGGGCCAGCTCGACGACCTGCTCCCCGGTGAGGCTGGGCGCGTTGCGCTGCCCGGGATCGACCTTGACCAGACCGGTGCGGCCCGGTGCGACGGCGGCGCAGCGGGTGACCTTGTGCCGCACCCGGCTCTCCACGACCTCCATGGTCCGGTCGTCCACGACGAACAGATCGCTGGTGACCTTCCCGGAGACCAGTCCCTCGCCCAGCCCCCAGCAGGACTCGACGACCATGCGGTGCTCCCGCCCCGTCATCGGGTCCACGGTGAACAGCACCCCGGCGGCGTCCGCGTGGACCATCTCCTGCACCACGACCGCGATGGACCCGACCTCGGCGGGGTCCTGACGGTAGGCGGCGGCGCGGTCGGACCACAGCGACGCCCAGCACTCGCGGACGGCCTCCAGCAGCGCCTCGTCGCCCTGCACGTCCAGCACGGTGTCGTGCTGCCCGGCGAAGGACCGGGCCGCCGAGTCCTCCTTGCTCGCCGAGGACCGTACGGCCACCCTGGGCCGGCCCATGGCGGCGTAGGCGTCCAGCACCGGCCGGGCCACGGCCTCCGGGACGGCGCGGGCGGTGATCTCCTTGCGGATCGCGGCGAAGCCGCCGGGCCCTGCGGTGCGCAGCTCCCCTGCCAGTCCGCTCAGTTCGAGGAAGGTGCGGAAGAGTTCGGTGGTGAGGCAGAAGGCGGGCGGCACGGGCAGTCCGGCGGCCGTCATCTCCGCCAGCCTGGCGCCCTTGCCGCCCAGGTGCCCGGGCGGCACTCCGGTGTCGCGGCCGAGGACGACGACGTGCTCCCCGGCGGACTCCGCGCCTGCCCTGCTGTCGTTCTGCACTGTCATGGTGGGCCCTCCTGGGGATGTGTCAGTGTGCGTCGGGCGCCCGCGTTCCGGTGAAGGCGCGGAACTGCTCGCCGGGGACGATGCGCGAGGCCCCGACAGCGGCGAAGCCGGCTTCCCTCATCTGGTCGAGGAGCCGGTCCTCGTGGGGCAGCGGTCCGCCGAAGTCGGCGTACTCGAACCACAGGTTGAGGGCGGCCAGGGCGGGGCTGCCGCCCTGGCAGGAGGTGGTGAGCAGCAGCCGGCCGCCGGGTGCCAGCAGTTCGCGGGCGCGGCCGAGCACCTCGGTCCGCTCGTCCTCGGGGAAGTAGTAGATGTTGTTGTGCAGGGTGAGCAGGTCGAACCGCTCCTCCACGTCGAGCTTGCGCAGATCGCCCTGGCGGGTGCGCACCCGGTCGGCCAGGCCCCAGCGGGCCATGTTCTCCCCGGCGCGCGCGGCTACCTCCGGCTGGAGGTCCACGGCCAGCGCGGTCAGCCGGGGGTTGAGCCGTGCCGCGTGCCGCACGTAGTGCCCGGTGCCGCAGCCCACTTCCAGCAGCCGCACCGGCCGGTCCCGCTCCAGATGGCGGCTGACGGCCTCCTCCACGAAGGGCCGCACGATCAGCGAGGAGCGGGCGATGATGTCGCCGTCCTGGTCGCCGAGGCAGAAGGCGCGGCCGTCCCGGGCCATGGCGGGCGCGTCGCGCAGCACGGGGTGGTGGAAGTGGGCGACTTCCTGGAGGGCGCCGGCCAGCGCGTCGTTGCCGGGCCGGGCGAGCGCCCTGGCGTACCGGCTGCGGAGCGCGTAGCGGCCGTCGCGGCAGGACAGTTCGCCCAGCCTTACGCCCACGTCCAGCCAGACCCGCAGCCGGTGGGTGTCCTCGCGCACGCCCAGTTCCCGGGCGACGGTCTCCGCGTCGGCGGGCTGCCGCTCCAGCAGCCGCAGCAGGCCGCTGCCCACCGCGCCCGCCAGGAAGGACGCCCGGTACACCGGCATCGCCAGGCGCCGGCCGAGTGACAGCAGCAGCCGGATGCGCGAGTCGCCGGCCACCTTGACCAGGGTCCGCAGCTGGGCGGCCGGCGAGGAGGTGCGGGCGGGTGACGGCGCGTTCATCGAGGGGTCCTCCCGGACGGCTGGGTGGGGTGCGGCCGGAGCCGGTCGCAGACCTCGCGCATCAGGTGCAGCAGGCGGGCGCTGGACGGTCCGTGCAGGAAGAAGTGGTCGCCCGGCAGGTGGAGGCGGGTGAAGGGCCCGGCGCAGCAGGTGTGCCAGGCGTCCACCTGGGCGGCGGTGGCGATCGGGTCGTCGGTCGCGGAGACGGCGGTGACGGGGCAGCGGAGCGGGGCCCGGGGCCGCGCGCGGTACTGCTCGCAGGCACGCAGGTCGGCGCGGAGGGCGGGCAGCCGGCGCCGGAAGTAGGCGTCGGCCGTGCCGCCGCCCGCGCCGAACCCGCCGAGTCCGCCGATGACGGCCCGCAGCTCCTCGTCGGGCAGCAGATGGTCTCGCCGGTCGCCGTACAGCTGCGGGGCGCGGCTGCCGGAGACCACCAGGTGCAGCGGTTCCCCGGCGCCGCGGCGGCGCAGCTCCAGGGCCGTCTCGTAGGCGACGAGGGCGCCCATGCTGTGCCCGAACAGGGCGTAGCCGTGCCGGGTCAGCCCGTGCTCCTGGAGGGCGTCGGCCAGGTCGTGGACGAGGGGGGCCAGCGCGCTGTAGGGGGCTTCCCGCAGGCGCAGTCCGCGCCCGGGCAGCAGCACCGGGACGACGGTCGCACGGGTGCCGAGCCGCTGCTGCCAGCCGTGGAAGACCGAGGGGGTGCCGCCGGCGTACGGCAGGCAGATCAGCGGCACCGTGCCGTCCTGCCGCGCCGCGGTGGCGGCGCCTGGCAGGCCGGGGAACCACGGGCCGGGGCGCCGGTGGTCGCCGGGTGCGGGACGGGTCGGGGTGTCGGGCACGTGTGTTCCCCCGTCAGCCCCGGCCGGGGTCGGCGGCCAGGGCACGGTAGTCGGTCTTGCCGTTGGCGTTGCGCGGCATCCGCTCCAGCCGCACCGCGGAGTGCGGGACCATGTAGGCGGGCAGATGCCGCGCGCAGTGCTGTTTGAGGGCGAGCAGACCGGGCGGTGCCGCGCCCTCCCGCAGCGTGTAATGCAGCACCAGCCGGGCGTCGCCGCCGGTGCCCCGCACGACCACCGCGGCGTCCTGGATGCCGGGATGGCGGAGTGCGGCGGCCTCGATCTCGCCGAGTTCCAGCCGGTAGCCGTTGAGCTTGACCATGCGGTCCTTGCGCCCGTGGTAGACGAGCAGCCCGTCCTGGATGCTGACGACGTCCCCGGTGGGGTGTTCGCCCGCGCGGTGGTGTGCGGCGGCCGGCTCGTGCTCGCGACGCCAGTAGCCGGGGGTGACGCAGTCCCCCGCGACGACGAGTTCGCCGGGCACGCCCTCGGCGGTGATCTCGCCGCCGTCCTCGGCGACCACTCGGAGGCGTGCCCCGGTGACGGGCCGTCCGATGGGCAGCTGTGTACGGGAGGCGGCCAGGTCCTCCGGGCGCACCCGGTGGTAGGTGCACACGTTGGTCTCGGTGGGGCCGTACAGGTTGTACAGGGCCGTGCCGGAGGGCAGCCGCGCGGCCAGCTCCCGCAGCCCGGGCAGGGGGAAGGGCTCGCCCGCGAAGAGCACGTACCGCAGGCTCCGGGCGGTCTCGCGGGTCAGCGCGTCGGAACGGGTGAGCAGCGCCAGGACCGAGGGCACCGAGTACCAGACGGTGACGCCGTGTTCGCGGATGCCCCGGGCCAGCGCGGTCACGTCCCGGGCCTCCGCGTCCTCGACGACCCACACGGCGGCGCCGGCCGACAGCGCGGTGAACAGGTCGAAGGTGGACAGGTCGAAGTTGAAGGAGGCGTGGTTGGAGAACACGTCCCGCGGTCCGACGTCGAACTCGTCGCGCGCCCAGCCGATGAAGGAGGTCAGATTGCGGTGGGAGATCCGCACGCCCTTGGGCACCCCGGTGGAGCCGGAGGTGTACAGCAGCGCGGCGAGTGCGTCCGGGTGGGGCGCGGCGGCGGCTGCCGGGGCGCTCCCCGGGGCGGCGTCGGTGAACGCGGAGAACGTGTGGACCGGCACGCCCGCCGGGAGGTCGGCCGGCGGCGGCTCGGCGTCCGCGACGACGACCGCGCGCAGCGAAGCGGGCAGTCCGGCCGCGCACAGCGCCGCAAGGCGGCGGCCGTCGGTGAACAGGACGACGGACTCGGCGTCGTGCAGGACGGTGCGCACCCGGGCCACCGGCTGGTTGCCGTCCAGCGGCACATAGGCGCAGCCCGCGCGCAGGGCACCGAGGACGGCTTCGACGTAGCGCGGCTGCTTGTCCATCCACACGGCCGCCCGGTCGCCGGGTGCGGCGCCCAGGCGGTCGAGTGCGGCGGCCAGCGCGCGGACGCGTTCGGCCAGCACGCCGTACGTCACCCGTTCCCGGCCCAGCAGCGCCGGCCGGGCGGCCTGCTCGGCGGTGAGCGGCTCGGGCAGCCCGAGCCGCAGCGGGGCGGTGCGGCGGGGCGTCACAGTGGTGGCGGTGGCGGTGGTGTCCGTCATTCCCGGGCCCCTCACTCACCGGCTCCGGGGTGCAGCACACCCGTCTCGCGGCCCGCCTCGACGAAGATGCCGGCGGCCTCGCGCAGGTCCTCGGGCGTGTGCTCGCTGGTGACGCTGACCCGCAGCCGCGCGTCGCCCAGCGGTACGCCGGGGAAGACCACCGTCTGGCAGAACAGGCCCCGCCTGCGCACCGCGCGGCCGAACTCCATGGCGCGGCGCTCGTCGCCCACGACGAGGGGCAGGATCGCGCTGTCGGAGCGCTCCAGGTCGAAGCCGGCCTCGCGGAGCAGCTCGCGCAGCAGGCGGATGTTCGACCACAGCCGCTCCAGCCGCTCCGGTTCCCGCTCCAGCACGTCGAGGGAGGCGATCAGCCCGGCGGCCACCCCGGCGGGGATGTTGGCGGCGAACACATAGGAGTTGGCGTAGAAGCGGAGGTAGTCGATGACCTCCTCGTCACCGACGACGAACCCGCCCATGCCGGCCAGTGCCTTGCTCATGGTGCCCAGTTCCAGGTCGACCCGGCCCTTGAGCCCGAAGTGCTCGGCGGTGCCCGAACCGGTGGCACCCAGCACCCCGGTGGCGTGCGCGTCGTCCACCAGCACCCGGGCGCCGTACTCCTCGGCCAGCCGCACGATCCCGGGCAGGTCGCAGATGTCCCCGTGCATGCTGAACACACCGTCGACCACGACGAGTCTGCCCAGGACACCCGAGCCGGGCTCGGCACAGCGCCGCAGGACCCGCTCCAGATCCTCCATGTCGTTGTGCCGGAAGATCTTGCGGGTGCCGCCGGAGAGCTTGCAGCCGTCCACGATGCTCATGTGGTTGAGCCTGTCGACGACCAGCGCGTCGTAGCTCTTGACCAGTCCGGAGATGACGCCCAGGTTCGCCGAGTAGCCGCCGGGGAAGACGGCGCAGGCCGGGCGCTTCTTGAAGGCGGCCAGCCGCCGCTCCAGCTCCTTGTGCAGCTGGTTGGTGCCGCCGATGATGCGGGAGCCGGTGTGGGTGGCACCGTAGGAGCGCGTCGCTTCGCAGACGGCCTCGACGACCTCGGGATGGTTGGCCAGACCGAGGTAGTTGTTGGACGCGAAGTGCAGGAACTCCCGCTCGCGGCCCTCCAGTTCGTCGAATACGACCGCCTTGTTGGTGCTGCGCGCCCGCATCGGCATGCCGTACCAGTAGAGCCGGTCCTCCTCCCGCTTGCGGCGGTAGGCGGCGAAGGAGCGGGCCTTGGCGAACAGGTCCGGGTCGCGTTCCTCCAGGAAGTCCTTCATGGAGCGCGGGTCCCAGGTGCCGGCCCCGGTCCCGTCGGCCGTGCCGTGGACGGCGCGGAGCGCGTCGAGTTCGGCGGCGAGCTTGCGCAGGGTGGTGGCGGTGACCTCTCCCGTCACGCTGTCGGGCAGCCCGAACGCGTCGGCCACCTCACCCGTGAGGGAGGTGAGGACCACCGAGTCGACGCCCAGTTCGCTCTCCAGGTCGGCGTCCGGGTCGAGCTGGTGGCGTGCGTAGTGGGTGTGCCGCATCGCCGCTTCGACGACGGCCTCCAGGAGCGCGTCTCCTTCGGCCTCCGGAGGGTGGGGGGCCGCGGTGCCGGTGTCCGCGCCGGTGCCGGCGGGCGGGCCGTCGCCGACGGCCTCCCGCACGGCGTCGATCAGCGGGCGCAGCGTGGTGAACTCGCCGGTGGGCCGTTCGGCGAGGCCGAAGTGGTCCTGCACGGAGCCCAGCACGGTCTCCAGGACGATCGAGTCGATGCCCAGCTCGCCCTCGAGGTCGGCGTCCAAGGAGAGCGTGCCGAGGTCGTACAGCGTGTGCTCGGCGACGATCCGCAGCACCTGCTCCTCCACCGGACCGGTCCCCTGCCCGGTCCCGGGCCTGCTGTCGGGTCCGGTCCCGGTACGGCCCGTCATCGCACGCCCTCCTGCTCCGCGCGCAGCCGGTCCACCAGCGCCGCCATGGCGTGCACGGTCGCGAAGTTCTCCGGGGAGACCTCCGGCAGGGGCACGGTGATGCGGAACTCGTCCTGCAGATGGTGCACGAGGTCGAAGATTCCCGCCGAATCGATGATGTTCAGCTCGGTCAAGGGCGTTTCGCTGTCCAGTCCTTCGCTGTCGCCGTCCAGCAGAACCGTGGCGATGTGATTGATGATCGACTGCTCCGTATTCATGGGCGTTCTTGACCGTCCTTGACTCGGAATTCTGGGAATCGCCGCAGCAACAGCCATCGGCCGGTACTCACTCGAAAAGCAGCGGATTCGCGTGCAATACGATGCCACCGGCGGCTTGCACGCCGCTGAGACGGGAATGACAACCGGCTGTCGCTGCCGCACCTTTCCGGCCACACCCCCTGTGACCTGCATCGGGACAGAACCCTTACCGCTGTTCGGACACGGTACGGGGTGGACACGGCGAAGGCCGCTCGGGTAAACAGGCCCTCGTCACTTGCTTCCCTGCTCACTCGCTCGAACTGGTCGACGGCCGCTTCGACGCGGCACGCCCAGCGTGCGGACATCCGAGTGGATCTGTTTTCCGACGCCCCCTCACCCACATTTTTCGGCGTAACCACTCGGCACACCATCGGACCGATTCGGGGGTCGCCACCTCATGCACTCCACAGCGGAGCCGAGCGGCACGACGGAAAAGAACACGGAAACGGCCGGAGAGCCCGTGGCGATCGTGGGGATCGCCGCTCTGCACCCCGAGGCCGGAAACCTCACCGACTTCTGGCGGTTGCTGACCGGCGGCCCGCACGACGCGAACGTCGCGGACGACGCCGACGACGCCGACGACTCGGCCGCCGAGGACGGCGCCGGCCCCGCGGACGGCAGGGACGGCCAAGGCCGCCCGGACACCGTGGGCGGCACCGGCGGCGCGGACAGCGAGGTGCCCGGTCCCGGGCTGGACGGGGTGAGGATCGACGTCGCCCGCTTCCGCATCCCGCCGGCCCAGGCCGGGGCGATGGCACGCCTCCAGCTGCTGATGCTGGAGGCGGCCCGCCGCTGCCTGGAGGACGCCGGCGGCGCGGACCGCGCCCTGGACCGGGACCGCACCGACGTCGTCGTCGGCACCTGCTTCGGACTGGACCGGCAGTACGCCAACGCGCTGCGCGTCGAAGGCCGCCGCTACGCCCGCGAACTGCGGCGGGCCGCCGCCGGCTCGTCCGATCCCCGTACGCGGGAGAACGCCGCGCAGGCCGAGGAGGAGCTGCGCTCGGTGCTGCGCCGGCGGCTGGGTGCCTCCCCGCACGACCGGGTCGGGGAGATGGCCAGCACCATCCCCGCACGGATCGCCTCGGCGTTCCGGCTGCGCGGACGCACCCTCGCTCTGGAGTCCTCCGACGCGACCTCCTTCGTCGCCCTCGCGCACGCGCTGACCGCGCTGCGGGCCGGCGCCTGCGACGCGGTGCTGGTGGTGACCGGGCAGCGCCGGGAGAGCCCGCTGCTGGAGCGCACCCTGGCCGCCAAGGGGCTGGAGCACGGGCTGGGCGAGGGAGTCGGGGCCCTGCTGCTCAAACGGCTGGGCACCGCCGAGCGGGACGGCGACCGCATCCACGCACTGGTGCGCGGCTGTTCCCTCACGCACGAGGCGCGGCCCGGCCCGTTCGGCCGCTCCACCTCCGCCGTACGGCACCGTGCCAACCTGCGGCAGGCCCTGCGCGAGGCCGGCCGGGGCGCGCCCGTCCAGTACGTGGAGCACGCCACTCCGCCTCCCGCCTGGCCCCTTCCGGGCGGCGGCACGGCCGGGCCCGCACGCGGGGAGCTCTCCGCGGACTCCCCCGACGGCTCCCCCGACGAGACCGGCCCGGACCCCCTGATCGGGCCCCTGCCCGCGGCTCCCTCCGCCGAGGGAGCCCCGGCGCAGCCCGGTTCCGCGTGCCCGCACGCGGCGGAGCCTGGTGCGGGCCCCGGCCCCGTACCGTTCGTACGCCGTACGGCCGACCGGCTGGGGCACACCCTGGCCAACGCAGGGGTGGCGGCCGTCAGCACGGTGGCGCTGGCGCTGCGGCACCGCACCGTGCCGGCCGCCTCGCCGGACGCCGGGGCCGTGCCGTGGCCCGCACCCGAGGGCGGGGCACCCCGTCGCGCGGTGGTGGCCGGCTCCTCACTCACGGGGACGGTGTGCCACGTGGTGCTGGAGGAGTACCGGCCCAGGAGGGCCCGGCCCCATGTGCCCGCCCGGCCGGCCGTCGCGGAGCCGGTCGCCGTGGTGGCGCTGGGCGGGCGGTTCGCGGGGGCGCCGGACGCCGGGGCGTTCTGGCGCACCGTGCTGTCCGGGCGGGACGCCTTCGCCCCGTTCGACGAGAACGTGCTGGACAGGGACCTGTTCCACGCGCCCGGGGCGCTCAGCCTCGACAGCAGCTACACCGACCGGGGCGCCGCTGTGCGGGTGCCCGCCACCCCGCCGGCCGGGGTGCGCATGGACCCGGCGCGGTACGCGGCGCTGGACGCGGCACAGCGGCTGGCGCTGACGGTCGCCGCCGAACTGTTCGGACGGCGCTCCCCGGGCGAGGCGGGGCTGAGGGGCCGCCCGGGAATGGTGGCGCTGGGCAGCACTCTGGGGCTGGGCCGGGACCGGCAGGCGCACACCCTCGCGTCCCTCCCCCGCCTGGACGCCGCCGCGTCGGAACTGACCGCGCTCAAGCATCTGTCGCCCCAGGAGTCGGCCCGCCTGCTCGCCCAGGTGCACCGGCGGTATCCGGAGCAGGCCGCCCTCGTCACACCCACCCTGTTCGACGAGGCGCTGGCCAGCGGCAGCGCGGCGCTGATCGCCGGCCAGTTCGGGCTGGACGCGGTTCCGGTGGCGGTGGAGGCGGCCTGCGCCTCGTCGCTGGCGGCACTGGACCTCGCGGTCGGTGCGCTGCGTTCGGGCGCGGTGGACTACGCGGTGGCCGGCGGGGTGGAACTGCCCTGCAACGAGCGGGACCTGGTGCTGTGCTCGGCACTGGGCCTGCTGTCGCACGACCGCATCACCCCGTTCGACGAGGCGGCCGACGGTTTCACACCCGGTGACGGCTGCGCGCTCTTCCTCCTCAAGCGGCTGTCCGACGCCCGCCGGGACGGCGACGAGGTGCTCGGCGTGGTCCGCGGCATCGGCGGGTCCAACGACGCGAAATCGCTGATCGCGCCGGACGCGGACGGTCAGGTCCGGGCCATGCGCCAGGCGTTCGGGCAGGTGGACTTCGCGCCCGCCGACGTGGACTACCTGGAGGCGCACGGCACCGGCACCAAGGTCGGCGACCGGGTGGAGATCACCGCCACCGGTGAGGTGTACGGCGGCCCCCGCCGCTCACGCCCGCTGGACATCGGTTCGGCCAAGTCCTTCTTCGGCCACACCTTCGCCGCGGCGGGCGGCGCCGGTCTGCTGCGCGCACTGCTGGCGATGCGGGCGGGGAAGCTGCCGCCCAACGCCAACCTCGACCGGCTCAACCCCGCCCTGCGGCTGTCGGACATCCCCGCGACGGTCTCGACCCGCGCGGGCGTCTGGCCCCGCCCGGAGGGCCGGCCCCGCAGGGCCGGGGTCAGCTCCTTCGGGACCGGGGGCATCAACTACCACCTGCTCATCGAGGAAGACCTCCCGCACTCACGGACGGACTCCGCATGAACTTCGCTCTCGATCCGGAAACCGAAGAGATGTGCACGGCGCTCTCGGGATTCGCCCGGCACAAGCTGGACCCGCCCGAGCGCTTCGACCCGGACGAGTTCCGGCAGCGCTGGCTGCTGGCCGGCCGGCAGGGCGTGGTGGGCACCACCGTTCCCGAGGAGTACGGGGGGCTGGGTGCGGGCGCGGTGACCGCGGCGGCGCTGATGGAAGCCCTGGGCAGCGGCTGCCGGGACACGGGCTTCACCTTCTCCGTGGGCGCGCACCTGTTCGCCTGCGTCATGCCGATCGTCGAGTTCGGCACCGAGGAGCAGAAGCGGCGGTGGCTGCCGGCCCTCGCCTCCGGCGAGCGCATCGCCGCGCACGGCATCACCGAACCGGAGGCCGGATCGGACGCGTTGGGCATCCGTACCCGCGCGGTCCGTGACGGCGACCACTACGTGCTGAACGGTGAGAAGTGCTTCACGACCAACTCACCCGTCGCGGACGTCTTCGTCATCCAGGCGGTGACCCGGCCCGGCGGGGGCTTCTTCGGCCTGTCGACGTTCCTGGTGGAGGCCGGCACGCCCGGACTGTCGGTCGGGCCGCACTACGACAAGGTGGGGCTGCGCGGCTCGCCGATGGCGGACGTCCACCTGGCGGACGTGCGGGTCCCGGCCGACCGGATGCTCGGCTCGGAAGGCGTGGGCGCCAGCGTGTTCACCGCGTCGATGAAGTGGGAGCGCACCTGTCTGTTCGCCGGGTACCTGGGCGCGATGCGCAGGGTGCTGGAGTCGACGACGGAGTACGCCAGGGAGCGGCGCCAGTTCGGCGCGCCCATCGGCAGCTTCCAGGCGGTCGGCCACCGCATCGTGGACATGCTTCTGCGGCTGGAGTCCGCGCGGCTGCTGCTGTTCAAGGCCGCCGCCGGGATCGACGCCGGCTCCCAGGACGAGGTGGCGCCTGCCCTCGCCAAGCTGGCGGTCAGCGAGGCGGCTGTCCAGCTGGGACTGGACGCGGTCCAGGTGCGCGGCGCTTTGGGCATCCTCGACGGCGAGGCGGAGACGCTGCTGCGGGACGCGCTGCCGTCGCGGATCTTCTCGGGCACCAACGACATCCAGAAGAACAACATCGCCCGCGCGCTGGGCCTCTCCCGCCGCTGAGCGGGGCCCGCGCCCCTGCCCTCACCCTTCCCTCACCAGAGAGCCATTCGCCCGCTCAGGAAACGCGTTCCCCCGGCGGGAGCGCTCCCCTCCGTCAGGAAGAAGGTCACACATGGAGTGCGTCGTCCACCGCATCCGGCTGCGCGAGGCGGCCGAGCACGAGCGGTTCGAGAAGTGGGTGCGGGAGGTGGACTACGCGGCCTGTCCGCAGCTGCCCAGTGTGGTCTCCTTCTCCGTTCATCGGGTCTCGCTCGCGGCGGACGCGCCCGTGCACTACTTCGAGGTCATCCAGGTGACGTCACAGGCCGCCTTCGCGGCGGACGCGGCCGGGGACGTCTTCCGCGGTCTGGAGGCGGAGTTCGGCACGATGGCCGAGGTCGTGGACGAACTGGCCGGCGAGCGTGTCGGCGCGGGGTACGCCGCCGGCTGAACCGCGGCCCGCCCGCCGCCGGCACAGCGGCCAGGGCCCCGACCCGGGATGGCGGATTCCGGGTCGGGGCCCTGACGTGTGCCCGTGCGGGCCGGGGAAGGGAGCGGCCGACGCCGCTCAGGCGGCTGTCAGCAGCAGCACCGCGTTCTGCCCGCCGAAGCCGAAGGAGTTGCTGACGGCGGCCCGCACCTCGCCCTCGCGGGGCGCCTTGGCCACCACGTCGATCTCCGCCTGCGGGTCCTGGCTGTCCAGGTTCGCGGTCGGCGGGACGAGTCCGTGCTCGACCGTCAGCGCGGTGAGGGCCGCCTCGATGGCCCCGGCCGCGCCCAGCGCGTGCCCGAGCACTCCCTTGACCGAGGTCACCGAAGGCCGCTCCCCCAGCACACGGCGGACCAGCCGGGCCTCCGTCACATCGTTGAGCGGTGTGGAGGTGCCGTGCGCGTTGACGTGGTCGATGTCCTGCGGGCCCAGGTCCGCGTCGGCCAGTGCGGCGCGCAGGGCCAGTTCGGCGCCGGCGCCCTCGGGGTCGGGCGCGGTGGGGTGGTGGGCGTCCGCCGAGGCGCCGTAGCCGCTCACCCGGGCCCGGACACGGGCGCCCCGCGCGCGGGCGTCCTCGGGGCGTTCCAGCACCAGTACGGCGGCGCCCTCGGCGAGGACGAAGCCGTCCCGCTGCGCGTCGAAGGGGCGGGAGGCGCCGGTGATGTCGTCGTGGCGGGCGGACAGTGCTCCCATCTGGCTGAAGCCGGTGGCGAGGGAGGGTGTCATGCACGCCTCCGTGCCGCCGGTCACGACCACGTCGCAGGCGCCGCTGCGCAGCAGTTCACGGGCGGTCCCCACGGCGGTGGTACCCGAGGCGCAGGCGGTGGCGGTGACCAGGTTGGGGCCGCGGGCGCCGAGTTCCAGCGCGATGTGCCCGGCGGACATGTTCGGGGCGAGCAGGGGGATGAGGAGCGGCGACACCCGCTCGGGGCCCTGCTCGCGCAGCACGTCGTACTGCTTCTCCCAGCTCGCGGCGCCGCCCAGGCCGCAGCCGAGCACCACCCCCACCCGGGCGCCGTCCCAGGTGTCCGTGTCGAGCCCGGCGTCGGCAACGGCCTCGGCGGCGGCCACGAGGGCGAACTGGTTGCACCGGTCCAGCCGCCACGCCTTGCGCCGGCCGATGAGTGCGGCACCGTCGAAGCCGGGCACCGGGCAGCCGAACCGGGCCGGTACCGCCGCCAGACCGGGCACCTGGGCCGCCGCGGTGCCGGCGGCCTCGCACACGCGCTCCCAGCAGACCGCGGTGCCCACTCCGGCGGCCGTCACCATGCCCACTCCGGTGACGGCCGCGTCGAACGGTTCGCGCGGAGTGCCGGGCATCAGACGCCCACCAGCTTGGACTCGATGACCTTGGCGGCCCGGGCCATGGTGTCCTCCGGGCCCAGCTCGTCGTCGCCGACGGAGACGCCGAACTCCTGCTGCACGGCGAGCGTCAGCTCGACCAGGGCCAGCGAGTCGAACTCCAGGTGGGTGAAGGTGTGGTCGGGCTCCACCTCGTCGGCGCCGATGCCGAAGCCGCTCAGCAGGCCCACGAAACGCTCGTACACATCGCTCATCGTCTTCACTCCGTAGCTTCGGGTCGGTCGTGCGTGCATGCGGTCGGTCGGGGGACGGCGGGCCGGGTGCGCGCCGGGCCGCGGTGCGCGGGGCGGCACGGCGGCCCGCCGGGGTCAGTGCGGGCTGATGCCGGGCCAGTTCAAGGCGGCGGCGCCCCAGGTGAGGCCGCCGCCGAAGGCGCAGGTCACCACGCGGTCGCCGGGGCGCAGCGCACCGCCGGCGGCGGCGTCGGCGAGGGCGAGCGGCACGGAGGCGGCGGCGGTGTTCCCCACCCGGTCCAGGTGCACGTGGCAGCGGGACCGGGGCAGTCCCAGCAGATCGGCGACGGCGTAGAGGATCCGCACGTTCGCCTGGTGCGCGACCAGCAGGTCGATGCCCTCGACGCCCCAGCCGCGGCGCTCCGCCACCTGTCGGGAGGCCGCGGCCATCCGCTCCACGGCGTTGCGGAAGACCTTCTTGCCCTCCATCCGGAAGTACGGGTCGCTCAGGTGGGCGGTCCCGGGCCGCACCGGGTCGCGGGAGCCGCCGGAGGGCACCCGGATCAGGTCGGCGCCGGTGCCGTCGCTGGCGAGCACGAGGGGGCCGAGCGCGCCGGGTTCGTCGGCGGTGCCGGCCCGCAGCACGACGGCTCCGGCGCCGTCGCCGAAGAGGGCGCGGGTGGAGCGGTCGGCCGGGTCGAGGATGCGCGAGTAGGTGTCGGCCCCTACGACCAGTACGGTGCCGGCCAGGCCGGCCGCCAGGAATCCGGCGCCGGTGGCCAGCGCGTACAGGAATCCGGTGCACACCGCCCCCACGTCGAGGGCGGGGACGGTGCCGAGTCCGAGTTCGGCGGCGATCAGCGGCGCGGTGGCCGGGCACGGCCGGTCGGGTGTGGTGGTGGCCAGGATCAGCGCGTCGGCGTGGTCCGTGCCGGCGGATTTGAGCGCCCGCCGGGCGGCCTCCACGGCCAGGTCGGAGGTCGCGGTACCGGGTTCGGCCACGTGGCGGCGCCCGATGCCGGTGCGGGTGCGGATCCAGGTGTCGGAGGTATCCAGTCCGCGGCTCAGCTCCTCGTTGGTGACGATCCGTGGGGGCAGCCAGCCGCCCAGACCGCACAGGACGGGTGTGGGAGGGTGCGCAGACGCCATCGCGGTTCCCCTCAGCGGTCCACGGCCGCCGGCGTCCGGCCGGGCTCCTCGTCACCGGCGCTCTGGTCGTCGGCGACCGACCGGGCGTCGGCGAACATGCCGCGCACCACACAGGCGATGGTCTCCTTGATGACCCGCTCGGCCACCGGGTCGAGGATGCCCGCGAGGCTGGGGATGCCGAAGTCGAAGCCGGCGCGGAAGGTGATCCGCGATCCTCCGCCGTCCCGCGCGGTGACGCGCCATTCGCCGGTGAAGTCCTCGAAGTCGCCGTCCTGCTGGGCGAAGACGATGGTGCCGGCCTCCGGGTCGGCGTGGTCGGTCTCGGTCCAGCGCAGGATGCCGTTGCGGAAGTACACCTCCCAGTCGCTGCTGTCCCCGTGGGTCACCACTGCGCGGATGTCGGGCGCCAGCTGCGGGTAGCGGTCGAAGGCGCGGACCGCGTCGAACGCCTCCCGCGGTGCGGTGCCCGGAAGGTCCATCGTCAACTGAACG
Source organism: Streptomyces albus subsp. albus (assembly GCF_000725885.1). Taxonomy (GTDB): domain Bacteria; phylum Actinomycetota; class Actinomycetes; order Streptomycetales; family Streptomycetaceae; genus Streptomyces; species Streptomyces albus. The sequence goes on from NZ_JODR01000003.1 coordinate 127,933, forward strand.
CTACGCATGTGCGGTACCGCCTTGCTGGGTCGGGAGGGAACGGGCTGCCTGCGCGCGGCAGGCACGGTCGAACGCCTCGCACAGGAACTCCTCGTCGGAGGGGGTCAGGACGGCCGGCGGGGTGAAGCGCAGCACCATGTGCGAGTTGAGGGAGTGGTTGGCGATGACGCCCTGCTCGATCAGTTCGATGAGCAGTTCCCCGGCCGGTCCGGGTTCGGTGAACTCGACGCCGATGAGCAGGCCGCGTCCGCGTACCTCGCGCACCAGCCCGGCCAGGTGGGTGTGGGCGATACGGCGCAGTTCGGGCAGCAGCCGCTCCCCCAGCTCGTGGGCACGGCCGACCAGACCGTCCTCCTCGGTGGCGGCGAGCGCGCCGCGTACCGCGGCCATGGCCAGGGGGGTGCCGGAGAAGGTGGAGGTGTGCAGGTAGGGGTCCTTGTCGAAGGCGGCGAACGCCTCCGGGGTGGCCACCAGCGCGGAGACGGGCAGCACTCCGCCGCCCAGCCCCTTGCCGGTGAGCAGGATGTCGGGGGTGACGCCTTCGCGGTCGGCACCCCACCAGGTGCCCAGCCGTCCCAGGCCGGTCTGGATCTCGTCGAGGACGAAGAGGGCCCCGTGGCGGCGGCACAGCCGCTCCACGTCCTTGAGGTAGCCGTCCGGCGGGACGATCACCCCGGCCTCGCCCTGCACCGGTTCCAGCACGACGCAGGCCCGGCCGGCGGGCAGGGTCCGCAGCATCTCCTCCAGGGCCGCCGCGTCGCCGTAGGGGACGTGATCGACGCCGGGCAGCAGCGGGCGGAACGGCTCCTGGAAGACGTCCTTGCCGGTGAGGCTGAGGGCGCCGGTGGTCTTGCCGTGGTAGCCCTGGTGGGCGGCCACCAGCCGGTCGCGGCCCAGGGTGCGGGCCAGTTTGATCGCCGCCTCGACGGCCTCGGCCCCGCCGCAGGCGAAGTGGACCCGCTCCAGTCCTCGCGGGGTGCGGGCGACCAGCGCCTCGGCGGCCCGGGCGGCCTGCGGTTCCAGGAAGAGCCGGGTGGCCACCGGGTGCCTGGCCAGTTGCGCCTCGACGTGCCGGACGACGGTCGGGTGCCGGGCGCCCATCAGGAAGACGCCGTAGCCGCCGCAGTTGAGGAAGCGGCGGCCCTGTTCCCCGGTGACCCAGGCCCCTTCGGACTCCAGCTCGACGTGCTTGCCGAACAGCTCGCCGAGGGTGGCCCGGCCCTTGCTCATGGTGGTGCGGTAGAGCCGGATCAGGGTGTCCGCGTCGTCCTGGGTCCCGGCGGGAGCGGCGGCGGCCGGGGCGGAGGCGGGTGCGGAGGTCGGGACGGTCGTCACGAGGCGGCTCCGTGGGAGGGGCGGGCGTCGGCGGCACCGGCGTCGCGGGGCTCGCTCGCGTCCGCGTCGCCGAACAGGGCCCGCCAGGCGCCGAACACCGCGTCCCGGGGCCGTGAACCGCTGCTGATGCTGACGCCCTGGATGTGGGAGGTGCGCAGGATCGGGTAGTTGGCCTCGCCGAAGACGCCTCCGGTCAGTCCGGTGCCGCCGTGGGTGGGCAGGCACGGCAGGAAGCCGATGTGCGAGTCGTTCACCTTCAGCAGGCCGCCGTTGCGGACCCGCGCGGTGAAGTGCTCGACGACGGCGGGGTCGCGGGCCCACAGCGAGTTGCGCAGCCCGTAGGCGTTGGAGTCGACGAACTCGGTGAACAGCCGCAGCAGTTCCTCGTCGGAGGCGGGTTCGGCGACGACGACGGGCAGCAGCGGGAAGAACGTCTCGTGACGTACGGCGTCCATCTCGCGTGCCCCGGCCAGGCCCCGGACCACCAGGACGGTGGGTTCCAGGAAGATGCCGTACGGGTCGCGTGTACCGTCCAGCTGCATCGCGTGCCCGCCGCACAGCACTTCGGCGCCCTTGGCGCGGGCGTCCTCCAGGCACTGGAAGAATTTCTCGTTACGCAGCACGGGGGTGAGCAGGACGTCGGGGTCCCCGGGCCGGCCGGGCCGTATGTGGCGTACCTGCCGGGTGAGTTCGTCCAGCAGCGCGGGCGCGACGTCAGGGTGCACCAGCACCTGATTGGGAATCATGCACAGCTGTCCGGAGCCGTAGAAACTCTCGGTCAGTGCTTCCGCGGCGAGTGCCGCGTCGGCGTCCTTCCAGACCGTCACCACGTCGTTCCCGGCCAGTTCGAGGATCGGTTTCTTGCCGTGTTCGACGCAGCGCTTTTCGAAGGCGATTCCGTTCTCGCTGCTGCCGAAGTAGATGATGTCGTCCACTTCGGGGCTCTCCAGCCAGGTGTTGAGCATCGGCGCGGGATCGCCGCACACCACGTTGAGCACCCCGGCCGGTGCGCCGAGTTCCTCCAGTACCGGAACGACGATCTCCTGGAGCACGTACATCACTCCGAGCGGGCCGCTGCGCGGTGCCCGCACCACCAGCGAGTTGCCGGCCATCAGGGAGGTGACGCCGAGGACGGCGCTGGAGAGCGGGGCGTTCTGCGGAGGGTTGAGGCAGACCACACCGTCCGGCTGCCTGCGCACCTGGAGCCGGCGCTCGCCGTGGGTGAACTCCTGGAGCATCCGCGAGCGGTAGAAGGCGACCGATTCGGGACCGAAGGCGTCCAGCATGCCGGAGACCTGCCAGCGCGCGAGGGGCAGCGGGTGCCCTTCCTGGACGAGCACCCGGGCGATGTCCCGGGCCCGGTCGGCCAGCCGGACGCGGAGCAGTTCCGCGAACCGGACGAGACGGGTGTCCAGTGGCACCGCACACCATTCGGGAGCGGCGGCAGCGGCTGCCTTGACAGCCAGTTCGACGGTTTCCCGGTCCGCCTTTGCGACTTTCCCGACGATGGCGGGCGGCAGTTCCCCGGGTGCGGTCCTGCCCTGCTCCAATTGCCGTTTCAGTCGCAGGCTCGCGAAGACGTCGTCGAGCAGTGACTCGGAATCCAGTACGTAGACCCAGTCGCTTCCGCTCACCTGCTTGCCGTTGACATATGAGTGGTAGGTGCGCGGCGGTTCCGGTTTTCCGGGCCCTGCGGACCGCCACTCGGTTTGCGTACTGGAATCATCCGTACTGCGCACGCCGCTCCCCTTGCGTGTAAGGACTCCGGTCTTCCGGGTGCACCGGCCGAAACGGGACGCGGAATATATTTCCAGTGCTTCCTGATAGGGCACTGAAATCTCGATGACGTCCGGTTCCCGCCCCTTTCCCGGAGGGCGGCCGGAGAGCGAAGGGGACGGCGGCAGGGCAGCGGCCGGACGCGCCCGGCAAGCCGGTCAGCGTCGGCCGTCGGCCGTCGGCCGTCGCTGACCGGTCACCCGGCGTCGGCGCGTGGAGCGGACAGCGGCGGCCGGGGTGACACGGTCCGCCCCGACTGTTATTTTGGTCGCGTGACTAACTTAGTCGTCCGAGCAAGTCGGTGGAGCCGCGCCGGGGCACCGCCCGCACCCCGCGCCCTCGCACCCGCCGCGCCCGGGCGCCCCGCAGCCCGGCACGCGCGAGGCCGGGTGCGCGACCGGCGGAACCGGCCGCGCACCCGGCCTCGGCACGGCGCGCACGGCCCGCCGGCCGTGCGCCACCCCTCACGCCATCAGACTCGGCTCCTGGCGCAGGATCTCCGACAGCCGTGCCTGCATGCCCGGACCCGGCTCCAGCCCGAGGTCGTCGGACAGCTGCCGGCGCACCCTGTGGTAGGCCCCGATGGCGTCCGCCTGCCTGCCGCAGCGGTAGAGCGCCAGCATCAGCTGCTCGCAGAAGCGTTCCCGCAGCGGATAGCGGGTGAGCAGCTGTTCCAGTTCGGGCACCACCTCGCGGTGCTGCCCCAGGGCGGACCTGGCCTCGATGAGCAACTCCCGGGCGATCAGCCGCATCTCCTCCAGGTGGGCGGCGGCTGTGCGGCAGGCGATGCCCTGGCCGGCGTCCGAGAGGGCGGCGCCGCGCCACATCCGCAGCGCACCGGTGAGCTGGGGGATGCAGGCTTCGGGATCGGTCCTCACCCGGCTCCCGAGGTGTTCGACGATCCGCGTGAAGCGGACGGCGTCGATGTTCTCCGCGTCGAGGTCGAGGATGTAGCCGGAACTGGAGGTGCGGATCAGCTCCCGCGCGTACGGGCTCCTGGTCTGCTGCACCAGGGTGCGCCGCAGCCGGGCGATGTGCCCCTGGAGCGTGTTGGCGGCGGTGCGCGGCGGGTTCTCGCCCCACAACTCGTCCAGCAGCTTCTCCCCGGGTACGACCGCGCCTGGGCTCAGGGCGAGGGTGGCGACGATGGCCCTGAGCTTCTCGCCGGGCACCTGCACCGATCCCTCACCGTGCCGGATCCGCAGCGGTCCCAGTATCTCGATGAGCACTCTTCTCCCCGTTCGTCCGTGTCGTGCTGGAGGGGGGCGCGACGCCGTGCGCGGTACGCGTGGGGCGCGGCCTCCCTCATTGAGTTGTGCGAGGCGGGTGGTCGGTTGACAGCGGCGTTCCAGTCGGGCTCCAGCAAGCCACCACCGCGGCCCGGCACACTGGTCGGGCAGGTCGCACCACCCCGCCGGGCCGGGCCGGGAGGCGGTGCGGTCGCAGCACCCCGTGCGGTCAGGAGGCGCGGTGGGCGGCGTGCCGGCCCAGCACCCACAGCCCCACCGTGGCGCACAGCACGAAGGCCGCCCAGACCAGCAGCGTCAGCACCAGACGGCGCCGGCGCTCGCGGCGCTGCCACTCCCCCAGCACACTGTCGAAGGAGCGGTCTACGGGCGGCACTTGCTCCGCGGCCACCTCCAGCGCCTGTTTGAGCCCGTGCACCGTGCGGTCCCTCACCGAGTTCACCTGCGTGCCTCCATGGCCTGTGTGAGGGCGGCGATCCCCCGCGCGGTGTGCGTTTTGACCGAGCCCGCCGAGATGCCCATCGTCGCCGCTATCTCCCTCTCCTGAAGCCCCAGCCAGTGCCGCAGCACCAGTGCCTCGCGCTGCCGGGCGGGCAGGCGCCGCAGGGCTCTTAACAGCGCCCGCTGGTCGTCCCGGAGCAGGGCCGAACTCTCGGCGGAGGCCACCCACTCCGTGCGGGTCACCGCGTTCCGGCGGACGACCTGGAGGTGCCGTATCCGCATGCGGGTCAGATTGCAGACGATCGAGCGCAGGTACGCCTCGGCCTTCTGCGGCGAGCGCAGCTTCCACCACTCCCGGTACATCTGGTAGAAGGCCTCGGCGACGATGTTCTCGGGGTCGTCGGCACCGAGCAGCGCGGCCAGCCTGAGCATGCGCGTGTACCGCTCTTCGAAGAGTTTCGCCAGTTGCCCTTCGCGGGTCGCCTCCGCGTTTTCCGGCCGGGCGCTCTCCTTTCGCCTCCCGTACTCGGCCGGCGACAGCCGCGCCGCGCGGAACACCTCGGCATGGACATGCGGCCTGGCTGATTCCATGAGCAGTTCGCTCCCCCGTGGCCGATTATTGATCGTTGAAACACAAGCGGGGCGGCGGCCTGGTCAACTCCCTGAACCTCGCCCTGCGTCAATCAAATATCTCAGCAATCACCCGTGACGCAAGGAAAATTACTCGTAACCACCGGTATACCGTCGGGGAAGCCGAACGCCGACACCCTGTCGAAGCGCAGCTCATGGCAGCCGCTGACAGTAGAACGCCGCCATGCTTTCGAAGCCTTCGGCACTTACCGCCCGTACCCCCGGAAGGGGGTACGGGGAAAGCACCGGGAAAAGACAGCGACCGCGCTGGGGAAAAAGAAAAACCGCTCAGTAAGTTTTTTCGCGCGACGGCCCCGCGCGGCCCGGTGGGACCCCCGGTCCGCTCCCGCTGCCGGACGGCGGGAACAACCGGCAGCGCGGTGGCCGCCGTCCGCCTCGCCGAGGGCGCACCCGCGGCAGCCCTTCACCCGCCCGGGGAGGGCACACGGCGCCGCCGAACGCACCGGCCCGGGGGCCGTCCCTCAGGCGGCGCGGACCCGGCGGACCACCGGCGACCGCACCGTGCGGGCCGCCGCCGTACCGGCAGGCGGCCCGCACATCCGGTACGGCCGCCGCCACACCCCCTGCGGGCGCAGCGAGAAACCATGCTCCTCCCAGAACCGCCGCCACCAGGGTCGCGATCACGGCGCTCTCAGCCATCAACCCATCCGTCGCTCATAGCGGAACGCTCCGTCCACTGATGTGTTGCGCCCGCGGGCGGCCGGGAGGACACGGATCCAAAGATTCTTCCGTTTCTCCCACTCCCCCGGCCGCCGGCGGTCGCGACGGAAGGGTGCGGCTACGGGGCGAGCGGACCGACGGTCTCGGCCTGCTGCCCGTTCGCACGCTCCCCGTCCGGCAGGGGCCGGGCCGGCGGCAGCGCGTGCGCCGGGTCGTGCACCTCGCCGACGAGCATCTCCAGCACGTCCTCCAGCGCTGCCACCCCCACCACCCGGCCCGCGTCGTCGGAGACGGCGGCCAGGTGCGAGGCGCCGGCCCGCATGGCGGTCAGCGCGTCGTCCAGCGGGGTGCGGGCCCGCAGCGTCGTCATGGGCCGCCACAGCCGGCGCGGCACCGGGCGGTCGCTCTCCTCCAGGTCGAGCACGTCCTTGACGTGCAGATAGCCGAGGAAGCCGCCGTCGCCGGCGCGTACCGGGAAGCGCGAGAACCCGGTGCGTACCGTCAGTTCCTCCACTTCGCGCGGCGTCACGCCCGGCCCCACGGTGACCAGCCCGGTGGTGGGCAGCATCACGTCGGTCAGCGGGCGGGACCCCAGCTCCAGCGCGTCCGCGAGCCGTTCGTGCTCGTCCGCCTCCAGCAGCCCGGCCTGCCGCGAGTCGGCGACCAGCCGGTTGAGCTGCTCGCTGGTGAACACCGCCGCCACCTCGTCCTTCGGTTCGACACGGAAGAGCCGCAGCACGACGGTGGCGCACGCGCCCAGCGCCACCGTCACCGGACGCGTGAGCCGGGCGAAGGCGACCAGCGTGGGCCCCAGCCACAGGGCGGTGCGTTCGGGCGCCGCCATGGCGAGGTTCTTGGGCACCATCTCCCCCACCACCAGGTGGAAGAAGACGACCACGGCCAGCGCGACGACGTACCCGGCCGGATGCACGAGGGCCTGCGGCATCCGCACGGCGTGGAAGACGGGCTCCAGGAGATGGGCCACCGTCGGCTCGGCCACCGCGCCCAGCGTCAGCGAGCACACCGTGATGCCGAACTGGGCGGCGGCCATCATCTGCGGCAGCGTCTCCAGCCCGCGCAGCACCCGCCGGGCGCGGGCGGAGCCCTCGGCCGCGAGGGGTTCGATCTGGCTGCGGCGCACCGAGACGAGGGCGAACTCGGCGCCGACGAAGAAGCCGTTGCCGAGCACCAGCACCGCGGCGAACAGCAGTTGCAGCACGCTCATCGGGCCGCCGCCTCCATGTCGCGGGCGGCCCGCGGGGCTTCGCCCTGTGCTCGGTGCGGGGCGGTGATGCGGACCCGCTCGGCGCGGTGGTGCGCCACGTGCCGTACCCGCAGCTCCCATTCCTGACCGCCGGGCGCCCTCAGCCGCACCGTGTCGCCCGGTGCGGGGATGCGGCCGAGCAGGTCGGCGACGAGCCCCGCCACCGTCTCGTACGGTCCCTCGGGCACCTCCAGCCCGATGCGGCGCAGTTCACCGACCCGGCAGCTGCCGTCCGCCTCCCAGCAGGGGCGGCCGTCCGCTTCGGGCGCCGCGGGGGCCAGTTCGGGCAGTTCGTCGTAGAGCTGCCCGTCGTGCTCGTCGCGCACCTCCCCGACGATCTCCTCCACGATGTCCTCCAGCGTCACGACGCCCGCCGTCCCGCCGTACTCGTCGACGACCACGGCGATGGGCTGTTCACTGCGCAGCCGCGCCAGCAGCGGTCGCACCGGGAGAGTCTGCGGCACCAGCAGCGGCGGCACCGCCACGCGGGCGACGGTGGTGTGCAGACGGCGTTCGGCGGGCACCGACAGGGCGTCCTTGAGGTGCACCATGCCGGTGACCTCGTCGAGCGTCGTGCGGTAGACGGGGAAGCGCGACAGACCGGTGGCGCGGCTGAGGTTGAGCACGTCCTGCGCGGTCGCCCGCGCCTGCAGGGCGCTGACGCGGACCCTGGGGGTCATCACCTGCTGCGCCGTCAGCTCGCCCAGTGCCAGGGTCCGTACGAACAGGTCGGCGGTGTCCTGTTCGAGGGCGCCGGCGCGGGCCGAGTGCCGGGCCAGCGAGACGAGTTCGCCGGGGGTGCGGGCCGAGGCCAGTTCGTCGGCGGGCTGCACCCCGAAGAGGCGGACCATCCGGTTGGCAGCCGCGTTCAGCGCCGCGATGACGGGCCGGAAGAGCCGGGAGAAGAGACGTTGGGGGCCCGCCACGAACCGGGCGACGGCCAGCGGACGGGAGACCGCCCAGTTCTTGGGGACCAGTTCGCCGACGACCATCTGCACGGCCGCGGCGATCAGCATGCCCGCGGCGACGGCGATGCCGTGGACCGCGCCGGGCGGCAGTCCGCAGGCGGTCAGCGGTGCGTCCAGCAGCCGGGCGAGGGCCGGCTCGGCGAGCATGCCGGTGACGAGGGAGGTGAGAGTGATGCCCAGTTGGGTGCCCGACAGCTGGAAGGACAGCTCACGCAGGGCGCGGACGACGGCGCGGGCCTTGCGGTCACCCTGCGCGGCGGCCCGCTCGGCCTCGGGTTTCTCGACGGTGACGAGCCCGAACTCCGCGGCGACGAAGAAGCCGTTGGCGAGGATCAGCAGAAAGGCAACGCCGAGCAGCAGGAGCGGGAGGGTCATGCCGCGCCCCCCGCGGTGGGGAACGCGGCGCACGTACTACAGGACGATCCGTCCATCGCTGGAGGTGGTCACTCCTCGGTTCGCAGGTGCCCGCGAGAGCGCGGGGCGGCTCCGGCCTGTGGAGCCGGTGGGAACAGAGTAGACACTGCCCCTCACCCCGCGAAGACGCGCGGCACCGCGCCGGGGTTCACGTCCGGCTCAGCGCGCCGCCCCGCCGTGGGCCTCCTGCCGGGGGCCGCCCTCGTCGACGAGGGACCGCAGGGCGCGGGCGTGCGCGAGCGCCTGCTGTTTGGCGATGCCGGGCTGGATGCCCATGGCGGGCAGGCTGGTGCCGTCCGACAGGTCGAGCGAGACCCACGGGTCGCCGGGGCGCAACCGCACTCCGAGGACCTGCGCCCAGGCGAGGCGGCGTTTGGTGGTCAGGTTGACGACGGTGATCCCGTCGGCGTCGGCCGTCACCCTCGGCCGGCTCAGCAGCACGAGGACGGCGAGGAACACGGCGCCGGTGAAGACGAAGCTGGCGCGTTCACCGCCGCCCATGTCGAGCATCAGCGCGACGACGGTGAGGGCCACGAACACCGTGAACCCCGCCGTCAGCAGCACCACACGGGTGTGGGTGGGACGGAAGGTGACGGGCAGCGCGGGCGGACGTGAGCTGTCGGTCATGAGCTTGGCTCCGGTCACAGACGGCAGGCGTGGATGCCGGTGGTGAGGATGGCGCGGGCGCCCAGGTCGTACAGATCGTCCATGATCCGCTGGGCGTCGGTGGTGCGCACCATGGAACGGACGGCCACCCAGCCCTGGTCGTGCAGCGGGGAGATGGTCGGCGACTCCAGCCCGGGGGTGAGGGCGACGGCCTCCTCCAGGTGCTCGGCGCGGATGTCGTAGTCCATCATCACGTAGCTGCGGGCGACCAGGACGCCCTGGAGGCGGCGGAGGAACTGCTGCACCTTCGGCGACTGCTCCTCGGTGCCGCTGCGCCGCACGACGACGGCCTCCGACTCCAGGATCGGCTCGCCGACGACCTCCAGACCGGCGTTGCGCAGCGAGGTGCCGGTCTCCACGACGTCGGCGATGACCTGCGCGACACCCAGTTCGATGGCCGTCTCGACGGCGCCGTCCAGGTGCACGACGGAGGCGTCGATGCCCTTGTCCGCCAGATGCTTGGCCACCAGCCCCTCGTAGGAGGTGGCGACGGTCAGCCCGTTCAGGTCGGCCGGCGAGGAGATGGTGCCCGGCTTGGCCGCGAAGCGGAAGGTGGAGCGGGCGAAGCCCAGCGGCAGCAGCTCCTCGGCCCGGGCCCCCGAGTCCAGCAGCAGGTCCCGGCCGGTGATGCCGATGTCGAGCCGCCCGGAGCTGACGTAGATCGCGATGTCGCGGGGGCGCAGGTAGAAGAACTCGACCTCGTTCTCCGGGTCCACCAGGACGAGTTCCTTGGACGCCTTGCGCTGCTGGTACCCGGCCTCATGCAGCATCTCCCCGGCAGGGCCGGAGAGGGAACCCTTGTTGGGGACGGCGATGCGCAGCATGAAGAGGCTTCCTTCGGTCAGTCGTGCGGTGAGGTCGGGGCTGGTGAGCGGCCTTGGCGGCGCTCAGAGGTGAGCGTATACGTCGTCCAGGGCGATGCCCTTGGCCGCCATGAGGACCTGGAGATGGTAGAGGAGCTGCGAGATCTCCTCGGCGGTCCGCTCGTCACCCTCGTGCTCGGCGGCCATCCAGACCTCCGCGGCCTCCTCCACGATCTTCTTGCCGATGGCGTGCACGCCCTGCGCGGCCAGCTCGGCGGTACGGGAGGTCGCGGGGTCGCCGTGGGCGGCCTTGTGCTGCAACTCGGCGAAGAGCTGCTCGAAAGTCTTGTTCGCCATGGTGTCTGCCAGCCTACGCCGTCCCCCGGGCCGCTCAGCGCCAGGGTTCCGCGACCGTGCGGAGCGCCGCCGCGGTGGCCACGGCGGCGGTCACCGCCTCGTGGCCCTTGTCCTCGGTGGATCCGGGCAGCCCCGCGCGGGCCACGGCCTGCTCCTCGTCGTCGCAGGTCAGCACGCCGAAACCGATGGGGACCCCGGTGCTGACGGCCACCTCGGTGAGGCCCTGGGTGACCCCCTGGCAGACGTAGTCGAAGTGCGGGGTGCCGCCGCGGATGACCACGCCGAGGGCCACGATCGCGTCGTAGCCCCGCCCGGCCAGCACCTTGGCGACGACGGGCAGCTCGAAGCTGCCGGGCACCCGCAGCAGGGTCGGCTCGTCGATGCCCAGTTCGCGCAGCGCCCGCAGGGCGCCGTCGACCAGTCCGTCCATCACCTGCTGGTGCCACTGGGCCGCGACCACCGCCACCCGCAGATTGTGGCAGTTCTTGACGGTCAGTTCGGGTGCGCCCTTGCCGCTCACGGTGCTCCTCGTGCGTTGTCGGGTGTCCGGACGGCGGAGGTCCGCGCCCGGGTCGGTGGATGGGGGATCAGGGATCAGGGGGACGGGTGGGTCACTGGCTGCCGCAGGGGGAGGTACGGCCGGCGTCCAGCCAGGGCAGGTCGTGCCCCATCCGGTCCCGCTTGGTACGCAGATAGCGCAGGTTGTGCTCGCCCGCCTGCACGGGCATCGGCTCCCGTCCGGTGACGCGCAGACCGTGCCGGAGCATGGCGGCGGTCTTGTCCGGGTTGTTGGTCATCAGCCGCAGGGAGCGCACGCCCAGGTCGGTGAGGATCTGCGCGGCGGCGGCGTAGTCCCGGGCGTCCGCCGGGAGCCCCAGCTCCAGGTTGGCGTCGAGGGTGTCACGGCCCTGCTCCTGCAGCTCGTAGGCACGCAGTTTGGACAGCAGCCCGATGCCCCGGCCCTCGTGCCCGCGCAGATACAGCACGACGCCCCGGCCCTCCTGCTGGACCCTGGCCAACGACGCCTCCAGCTGGGGGCCGCAGTCGCAGCGCTGGGAGCCGAAGACATCACCCGTCAGGCACTCCGAATGCACCCGGACGAGGACGTCCTCGCCCCCGGCCTCACCGTCTCCCTCCCCGGGGCCGGCGATGTCCCCGGTGACCAGGGCGATGTGCTCCACACCGTCGACGGTGGAGCGGTAGCCGTAGGCGCGGAACTCGCCGTGGCGGGTGGGCAGCCGGGTGGCGGCCTCGCGGCGCACCGTGGGCTCGGCCGAGCGGCGGTAGGCGATCAGGTCCTCGATGGAGATGATCCGCAGCCCGTGCTTGCGCGCGAACGGCACCAGCTCGGGCAGCCGCAGCATGGCACCGTCCTCACCGGCGATCTCGACAATGGCGGCGGCGGGCCGCAGCCCGGCCAGCCGGGCCAGGTCCACGCCCGCCTCGGTGTGTCCGGCGCGGGCCAGCACCCCGCCGGGCCGGGCCCGCAGCGGGAAGGCGTGGCCGGGGCGGACGAAGTCGTCGGCGGTGGCCTCCGCGTCGGCGAGCAGCCGGATGGTGGCGGCCCGGTCGGCGGCGGAGATGCCGGTGGTGACGCCGTGCGCGCCGGTCGCGTCCACGGAGACGGTGAAGGCGGTGCCCATGGACTCGGTGTTGTCCGCGACCATCTGCGGCAGCGCCAGCCGGTCCAGGTCTGCGGCCTCCATGGGGGTGCAGATCAGGCCGCGGCACTCGCTCATCATGAAGGCGACGGTCTCGGGAGTGATCAGCTCGGCCGCCACCACCAGATCGCCCTCGTTCTCGCGGCTCTCGTCGTCCACGACCACGACGGGACGGCCCTCCCCGATGTCGCGGACGGCGTCCTCCACCGCGTCCAGCGCGAGGGCGTACTCCTCCTCGGCGGCGGGCAGCCGCGCGGGGCGCTCGGGGGCCGCGGGTCGCGGGCCTGGGGGCACCTCATACCGGTTCGGCACTGCGGTCATCAGCGGGCTCCTTCCATGCGGTGGGCTTCGGTGGCCGGCATCCGGTCCGGGGTGCGGCCGGTGTGCCGCGACGTCCCGGTCACAGCGCGGCTCCGGCGCCGCCCAGCGCGGGTTCCGGGCGGGCGGCGCGGGCGTCGATGCGGGAGCGCTGCCACCACGAGCGCAGCCCCCACAGGACGAGGCCCAGGTAGACGACGTAGACGAGACCCGAGAAGGCCAGCCCGCTGCGGAAGGCGAGCGGCACGCCCACCACGTCGACCAGCAGCCAGGCGAACCAGAACTCGACCAGGCCCCGGGCCTGCGCGACCATCGCGGCCAGGGTGCCGACGAAGATGTAGGCGTCCGCCCACGGGCTCCAGGAGAGGGCCGGGACGAGGCTGAAGAGGGTGCCGACGGCCACCGTCCCCAGCGCGGTGCCCAGTACGAGGACGCCGCGCTCGCGCCAGGTGGCGAAGCGAACGGCGATGGAACCGTCCTGTGCCTGCTGGTTGCCGCGCCGCCACTGGTACCAGCCCCACAGCGCCACGACGATCACCAGGAGCTGCTTGCCGACGCCGCCGGCCAGGTGCGCGAAGGCGAAGGCGCCGACGAGTATCAGCCCGGACAGCAGCTGGGCTGGCCAGGTGACGATGGAGCGCCGCCAGCCCAGGGCGAGGGCGGCCAGACCGATGGTGTTGCCCAGCATGTCGGACCAGATGACGTGCTGGCCGAAGACGGTGAACGCCTCGGTGTTGAGCCACTGGAAGACGTTCACCGGATCTCTTCCTTCCGCTGCGTCCCGCCGTGTTCCTCCCGCTGCGCCCCGCCGTACGGTGTGGCCGTCTCCCCTGCCGCGCGGGCAGGGGATGCGCCGGCTTTCAGCAGCCGCTCGACGTACTTGGCCAGTACGTCCACCTCCAGGTTCACCGGGTCGCCGGGCTGCTTGGTGCCCAGCGTGGTGAGCGCCAGGGTGGTGGGGATGAGGGAGACGGTGAACCGGTCGTCGGCGGCCTCGACCACCGTCAGGCTGACGCCGTCCACGGTGATGGAGCCCTTCTCCACCAGGTACCGGCCCAGTCCGTCGGGCAGCGCGACGGTCAGCTCGGTGCCGCTGTCCGCGTCGCGGCGGGCCGTGATGGTGCCGGTGCCGTCCACGTGCCCCTGCACCAGGTGGCCGTCGAGCCGGCCGCCGAGCGCCATGGGTCGCTCCAGGTTGACGGGCGAGCCGACGGTCAGCGCGCCCAGGCTGGAGCGGTGCAGGGTCTCGGCCATGACATCGGCGGTGAACTCTCCGTCACCCGTCTCCACGACGGTCAGGCACACGCCGTTGACGGCGATCGAGTCGCCGTGGCCGGCGTCCGCGGTGACGCGTGGTCCGCGCAGCCGCAGCCGGGCCGACTCCCCGTGGTCCTCGACGGCGACGACCCGGCCCAGTTCTTCCACGATTCCGGTGAACACTCAGGACTCCTCGGACTGCTCGGGATGGTCTGACTGCGCGGGCCGCCCCCCTGCGGGCGCCGCCCGTGGCGCGCCGCACACGGCGGTGATCCGCAGATCGGGGCCCAGCCGCACGGTGTCGTTCACGGTGAGCCGCAACGCCTGCGCGAGGGTGCTGATTCCGGCGTCTCCCAGCGCCTGCGGGCCGGCCCCCAGCAGGACGGGGGCGAGATAGCCGACCACCCGGTCGACCAGTCCGGCGGCGACGAACGCCCCGGCGAGAGTGGCGCCGCCCTCCACCAGCACGGAGCGGACCCCGCGCTCGTGCAGGGCCCCCAGCAGCGCCCGCAGGTCGAGCCCGGGCGCTCCGTCGCCGGCGCGGGGCAGCCGCACCAGTTGGGCGGTGCCCTGCGCGGTGCGCAGGGCCGCCTGGAGTGCTGTGGTCTCGGCGTCGTCCGCGACGGCGACGAGAGTGGGGGCCGCGTCGTCCAGCACCCGCGCGCCTTGCCGGACGACGGCGGCGTCGGTGTCCACGACGACGCGGAGCGGCTGGACGGCGCCGGGCACCTTCCGCACCGCCAGGTGCGGGTCGTCGGCGCGGGCGGTGCCGGAGCCGACGAGCACGGCGTCGGACTCGGCGCGCAGCCGGTGCACATCGGCGCGGGACTCGGGGGAGGTGATCCAGCGGCTGGAGCCGTCGGCCGCGGCGGTGCGCCCGTCCAGCGTGGCGGCGTACTTCCAGGTCACGTACGGGCGGCCGTGCAGGACGGAGGTCAGCCATGCCACGTTGCCCGCGGCGGCCTCGTCGGCCAGCAGCCCGCCCTCGACGTCGACGCCGGCCGCGGCGAGCGTGCGGGCACCGCCCTGCGCACCGGGGCTGGGGTCGGGCACGGCGTAGACGACGCGGGCTACCCCCGCCTCGAGGAGCGCCTGTGCGCAGGGGCCGGTGCGGCCGGTGTGGTTGCAGGGTTCGAGGGTGACGACGGCGGTGCCGCCCGCGGCATCGGCACCGGCCTCGGCGAGCGCGTGCACCTCGGCGTGCGGACCGCCGGCCCGCTGGTGCCAGCCCTCCCCCACCGTGCGGCCCTCCCGGTCGAGCACGACGCAGCCGACGACCGGGTTGGGGCTGGTGGAGCCGAGACCGCGCGCGGCGAGCTCGATGGCGCGGCGCATCGCGTCGCGCTCGGCCTGCGGCGCGGCCGGCACTGGGGGGTGGGGGGCCACCGGGTCCTCCTGCCTCTTACGGGCACGGACTCCGGGGCTTCGAAGGACGGATGACGAGCGCGTATCCGGGAGGCCCCCGACGGGAGAAGGCCCCTTCTTCCGGGACTGCCCGGAGGGGCCCGCCGACGGCGGTGTACCGGATGCGGCCCGCCGCGCACTGCCTCCCATCCGGACTTTCACCGTCGGTCCAGGAATCTCACCTGGTCAACCGGCCGCTGGCTGCGGCCGGGTCGCGGACTGTAACCGCCGGTTCGGACTTTCACCGACCCCGGAGTGCGCTGACGTCACTGGTACGCGTCCAGTCTGCCACGCACGGGTGGGGGCTATGCGACCGGAGCCTGTGGGCTGACTCACAGCAGTCCCGCAGGGGCGCACGTGTTCCCTGCGTACGCCCGCGTTCCAGGCCGGCATGAGCCGGGCACGATCAGCAGGCGGGCCACGCACGAGGCGGGTCCGTGCACCGTCCGTGGCCGTTCACCCGGCGCCGTGACACCGGGTGAACGGCCACGGACGGTGACAGACAGCGAGCGGCCGGCGTTGTCACGACGGAACGGCTCACGGGTGCGCAGGGAGACGGCAATGGGCACGGGCGACGACGGAACGCGGCGGGGCGCCGCGGCGGGGGCAGCGGGCACCGAGACGGTGAGGGCCGCCACGGGCGCGCTGGCTCCCGGGCGGGACGTCCCGCCCGGTGACGGCAGGGGCGGTGCGGGAGCGGCGCACCCCCGGGACCGGCCCGGCCGGCGGGTCCGGCACGCCCGGGTGGCCGTCTCCCTCGTCTTCGCCGTGCACGGGACGGCGAGCGGCACCTTCGCCACCCGCATCCCCTGGCTGCGGGAACACCTCGGCCTGAGCCCGGGCTGGCTGGGGCTCGCGCTGGTCTTCATGACGGCGGGCGCCTCCGCCGCCATGCCCCTCTCGGCCCGGCTCGCCCACCGGTACGGCGACCGGCGCGCGCTGGCCGGGGTCTCCGTGGCGTGCTGCGCGGGTCTGGTGCTGCCGCCGCTGGCGCCCGCGCTGGGCTGGCTGTGCCTGGCCCTGTTCCTGTACGGGTGCGGCCTCGGCCTGATGGATGTCGCCATGAACGCGCAGGGCGTGCGGGTGGAGGAGTCGTACGGGCGTTCGGTGATGTCCGGGCTGCACGGGCTGTGGAGCGTGGGGACGCTGGTGGGCGGCGCGGGTGGCGCCCTCGCCGCCCACGCGGGGCTCGACGCGCGGCTCCATCTGGGGCTGGCGGCGCCCCTGCTGGCCCTGGTGGCGGTGGCCGCGGCCCGCTGGACACCCGGCGAGCCCCCGCCGGAGGCGCCCGTTGCGGCCGAGGAGACCACGACGCGGGACGAGGCGGAGGCGCCGCCCCGGTTCGCGCTGCCCTCGCGCGGGGTGCTGGCCATCGGACTGCTCGGCTTCTGCGCGGTGTTCGCCGAAGGCGCCTCGATGGACTGGTCCGGCATCTACCTGGCCGATGTGACCGGTGCGGCGCCGGGGCTGGCCGCCTCCGCCTACACCGCGTTCGCCTGCACGATGGCACTGGCCCGGCTGTCGGGCGACGCCGTGGTGCGCCGCTTCGGGCCGGTGGTGACCGTGCGGACCGGTGGTGTGCTGGCGGCGGTGGGGGCCGCGCTGGTGGTCACCGCCCGGACACCCCCGGTCGCGGTCGCCGGGTTCGCCCTCATCGGCGTCGGCATCGCCGTGGTGGTCCCGCTGTGTTTCGCGGCGGCCGGACGGACGGCGGCCACCGCGCCGGGGCAGGCCATCGCCGGAGTGGCGACCCTCGCCTACGCCTCGGGACTGGCGGCTCCGGCGATCGTGGGATGGATCGCCCAGACGACCTCGCTGTCCGTCTCCTTCGGTGTCGTCACCGCGCTCCTCGTCGGCCTGGTGGCCACCGCGCACGTCCTGCGCACATGAGCGCGCGCATCCCGCACGGCTGAGGCGCTCACCCCGCGCGCCTGGGCGCCGACCGCCCCTCGGCCGGGTCCGGCTCCGCCGGAGGGGACCGATTCCGGCCTCGTCGGACCCGCGCCCCGGGCAGCGGTACGGGGCGCTGTCCCGGCGTGATCGAGCAGTGTTCGGGCCGAACTAGGATGTGGAGCGATCGGAATCGGCCAAGTGGGCGGGAGCAGTGATGGGTGGCGGACTCGGCGTGCGGTGGAAGGTGCACGGCGACGGACGCGTCCCCGCCCCGGGCGCCGTCGTCAGGCCGGACGAACGGCTGTCGTGGCCGCGTACGGCGGGCCTGGGCGCCCAGCACGTGGTGGCGATGTTCGGCGCCAGTTTCGTGGCCCCCGTGCTCATGGGTCTGGATCCGAATCTGGCCATCATGATGTCCGGCTTCGCGACGATGCTCTTCCTCCTCGCGACCCGCGGCCGGGTGCCCAGCTACCTGGGGTGCAGCCTCTCCTTCGTGGGGGTGGCCGCGGTCATCCGCGGGCAGGGCGGCAGCAGCGCCACGGTGACCGGCGCCATCCTCGTGGTGGGCGTCGCCCTCCTCCTCGTCGGGCTGGCCGTGCAGAAGTTCGGGGCGCGGATCATCCACGTCGCGATGCCGCCGGTGGTGACGGGCGCGGTCGTCATGCTGATCGGCTTCAACCTGGCGCCGGTGACGGCGAGCACCTACTGGCCGCAGGACCAGTGGACCGCGCTGCTGACGATGCTGCTGACCGGGCTGGCCGTGGTGTGCCTGCGGGGCTTCTGGTCACGGATCGCGATCTTCCTTGGGCTGGTCGCCGGCTATGTCATGTCGTGGGCCTTCGACCGGATCTTCGGCCGCATCCACGCGCCGGACGCGAGCGGCAGGACGGTGGACCACTGGCGGCTGGATCTGTCCGGTGTGCGCGAGGCCGACTGGTTCGGTCTGCCGTCGGTGCACGGGCCGCATTTCTCGTGGTCGGCGATCCTGGTGGCGCTGCCGGTGGTGATCGCGCTGGTGGCGGAGAACGCGGGGCATGTGAAGGCCGTCGGCGAGATGACGGGCGACCCGCTCGACGACAAGCTGGGCACGGCCATCTCCGCCGACGGGGTCGGCAGCGTGCTGTCCACCGCGGTCGGCGGACCGGCCACCACGACCTACTCGGAGAACATCGGCGTCATGGCCGCCACCCGCGTCTACTCGACGGCGGCGTACTGGGCGGCGGCGTGCTTCGCCCTGCTGTTCGGCCTCTGCCCCAAGTTCGGCGCGGTCGTCGCGGCCGTCCCCGGCGGGGTGCTCGGCGGCATCACCGTCATCCTGTACGGCATGATCGGGCTGCTCGGCGCGCAGATCTGGATCAACAACGGCGTCGACATGCGCAATCCGCTCAATCTGGTGCCGGTGGCCGCCGGCATCATCATCGGCATCGGCAATGTGACGCTGAAGTTCACCGACACCTTCGAGCTGGGCGGCATCGCACTGGGCACCCTCGTCGTCCTCACCGGCTACCACGTCCTCAAGGCGCTGGCCCCGCCGCATCTGAAGACGCAGGAGCCGCTGCTGGACGAGGGCACCAGCGACTACGACGAGAAGAGCTGACGCCGCTCACGGCCCCGGCCGCCAGGGCACGGCCCGCTCGGCGTACCGCGCCCCCTCCACCCGGCAAGCCGGCCGTGCCCGGTGGGATACCACGTGTCCGGCCGGGCCGCATGCGATCGGGCCGGTCTGCGGCGGACGCCGGATTCGCGCGTCCTCCGTCCGGGGGCCCTGCGGTGCGGGCTGCCCGCACCCGGTGCGGCCGGCTGCCACCCTGCGGGACATGACCTTCACGGAGCAGGTGCCCGCGCAGCGCGCGGCGATGTCGGCATCCGTCGCCGAAGTGACGGCCCGGATGCGGCAGATCGGCGCGGCGCTGCCGCGCCAGGACGGTGTGGCCGTCTTCAACCGGGTGTATCTGTCGGTGACCGGGGAACTGGAACGGCGCCTCGCCGCAGGCCACTTCGAGGGCCGGGCCGCCACCGGCGAGCTGGGCACCCGGTTCGCGCGGCGGTTCCTGGACGCGGTGGACGCCGAGGACGCCGGTCTGCGGACGCCCTCGTGCTGGCGTCCGCTCTTCCGCTTCCGGCGCCATCCGTCCGTGCACCCCGTGCAGTTCGCGCTGGCCGGCGTCAACGCGCACATCGGTCATGACCTGCCGCTCGCGCTGCTGGACACCTGCCGGGTGCTGGACGCCCGCCCCGAGGACCTGGAGACCGATTTCGAGCGGATCGGCGAACTGCTGACCGGCCTGGAGGAACGCATCCGGGAGGACCTGATGCCGGGGCCCGACCTGCTGGACGTGGCCGATCCGCTCACCCATCTGATCGGCGCCTGGAGCCTGGAGCGGGCGCGCTGCGGTGCCTGGGCGGCCTTCCGCGGGCTGTGGGAGCTGCGGGCCTTCGGGGAGTTGCTGGAGGAGATGGCCCAGGGCCTGGACGCCACGGTGGGGGTGGCGGGCCGCTGTCTGCTGACACCTCTGTGGCACTGAGCGGGCACCGGGAGCCGGGAGACACCATTGCCGTGCGGGCGCGAATCGCGTAGGCAGGGGACGTCCGGTGCGGAAGTGCCGGACGTGACACGACCCGCGTGCGCGCGTATGGAGGCGAAATGGCACTGCGACTGGGGCTGGGACTGCCACAGACGGGAACGTACGACCTGGCCACCGATGTGCCGGCCGTGGCCCGGGCCGCCGACGAGATGGGCTACGACAGCGTCTGGGTGCTGGAGCGCATCATGCGGCCCGAAGAGCCCGTGGACGACATGTATCTGATCCCGGGTCAGCCCTGGGCGGACTACTTCCGGTCGGTCGCCGACCCGCTGGTCACCCTGTCGCTGGCCGCCTCCGTCACCGAACGGGTCAAGCTGGGATCGGCCGTGCTGGTCGGCCCGCTGCACCAGCCGTTCCTGCTGGCGCGTGCGCTGGGCACGCTCGACGCGGCCAGCGGCGGCCGGATCGTCGCCGGACTGGGCACGGGCTGGTCCCGCGACGAATACGCCGCCGCGGGCGTGGACTACGACTCGCGCGGCGCCGCCCTGGACGAGTTGCTGGACGTGTGCGCCGCCGTGTGGGGACCGGACCCGGTCTCCTACGAGGGCCGGCGCACCCGGTTCACGCCCTCGGCCGTCGGCCCCAAGCCCGCGGGCCGCATACCGGTGCTGCTGGCGGGCAGCACCGACCGGGCGCTGCGCCGGCTGGTGCGGCGGGCCGACGGGTGGCTGCCGTCGATGGTGACCAACGAGCAGGTGGCCGCGGCCCGTGCCCGTATCGCCGAACTGGCCCGCGAGGAGGGCCGGGACCCGGCGGAGCTGACCACCACCGTCCGCGCCTCCGTCAAGCTCACCGACCGCCCGCTGGACGGCGACCGGCGTCCCTGCCAGGGCAGCCTGGAACAGATCGTGGACGACCTTCGCGGGGCCGCCCGGGCAGGGGTGGACGAGGTGCTGCTGGACAACCAGCTGACGTGCGGGAGCGCCCAGGAGCTGATCGAGTCGGCCAAGCAGCTGCGGGAGGCCGTCTCGCAGGCGGGGCTGTAGGGCGGGCCCTCAGTCCTCGGGCAGCCGCACCGGTTCGATCTCGTCGAAGACGTCGCCCGGCCCCGGGTTGGCCGGGTCGGTGGCACCACCCAGGTGCCGCATGACGCCCCAGACGGCGTTGAGGGCGGTCTGCACGGCTCCTTCGGCCCAGCCGGCGGTCCAGGAGATGTCGTCCCCGGCCAGGAAGAGACCGCGCCGGTCGGCGGGCAGCCGCTCCTGCATGAAGTGGGTGAACAGCCGCCGCTGGTAGCGGTAGTGGCCGGGCAGGTTCGCCTTGAACGCGCCCAGGAAGTAGGGCTCGTCCTCCCAGGAGACGGTCAGCGGGTTGCCGGTGATGTGCTTGCGGATGTCCACGCCCGGATAGATCTCGCCCAGCGATTTGAGCATGACCTCCATCCGTTCGTTGGCGTCCAGCGGCAGCCATTTGAGGCTGTCGTCGCACCACGTGTACGACAGGCACATCACCGCGGGCTTGTCGGGCCCGTCGTCCAGCAGATAAGTGCCCCGCGTCATCCGGTCGGTGAGCGTCATGCTCATGGTGTCCCGGCCCGTGCGCGGGTCCTTGTCCAGCCAGAACGGCCGGTCCACCGGCACGAACAGCTTCGAGGACTCCATGTAGTGGGTGCGCTCGACCGCCGTCCAGTGGTCGATGGGCAGCAGCGCGTCGTCGCACTCGATGCGGCTGAGCAGCATCCAGGACTGGGCGGTGAAGACCGCCGCCCGGTAGGTGCGGATGTCGCCCGCCGCGTCGGTGACGGTGATGCGGTTGCCCGCGGTCCGGTGCAGCCGCGTGACCGCCGGGCGGGGCTCGCCGCCGGGGTGGAGCGCGGCCAGGCTGGTGCCCTGCGGCCAGTGGACGAGCTTGCCCGGCGCCCGTTCCCACAGCCGCAGCGGCAGCTGCTGGCAGCCGCCGACGATGCCGCGGTGGTCGTCGTCCGCGCCGGTGTAGACGACGCGGAGGATCTCCAGGATGGAGTTGGGGAAGTCGGTGTCCCAGCCGCCCGTGCCGAACCCGACCTGGCCGAAGATCTCCCGGTGCCGGAAGGAGGAGAAGGCCGGGGAGTCGCACAGGAAGCCGTAGAAGGTCTGGTTGTCCAGCTTCTCCACCAGCGCCGACCAGATCTCCCGGATGCGGGTCACGTCCCGCTCGCGGATGGCGCGCTGCATCGCGGAGAAGTCGGCGCCCTCCTCCAGGCACGCGTTCCACGCCTCCATCACCTGGCGGTAGACGGGCGGCAGGTCCTCCAGGGTGCGGGCGTAGTGGCTCTCACCCTTGAGATCGACCACGGTCGAGGGGGTGTCCGGGGCCAGCGGGTTGGGGAACGGCTTGGTCTCCAGCCCGGTCAGCTCGATGTAGTGCTGGAGCGCGGTGGACGACGGGGGGAAGCGCATGGCGCCCATCTCGGCGCGCAGTGACGCGTCGCCGCCCTCGAACGTCGCCGTCCGCAGCCGGCCGCCGAGCTGGTCGGCCTCGTAGACGACCGGTTTGAGCCCCATCTTCATCAGTTCGTACGCCGTCACCAGCCCGGACAGGCCGCCGCCGATGACGGCGACCTCGGTGCCGTGCTCGGTGGGCGGCACGGCGCCGAGACCCGCCGGGTGCGCGAGGTAGTCGTCGTACGCGAAGGGGAAATCGGGGCCGAACATCGTCAGCGGCGGCTCGGCATCCCTCGGGATACCGCTCCGCTCGGTGCTCTCGCTGTGCTTGACGTTCCTGCTGATCCTGCTGTTCTCGCTGTTGCGCCCGCCCTGCTCGCGGGCGGCGGTGGGCACGGTGGAGGTCATGGGGTGGTGCTCCTGGGGTTCACGGGGTCCGGTCGGTGCGGGACCAGGCCGGGTACAGCTCGGGGCGGCGGTCGGCCAGATACGGGTTGCGCTCGCGGGAGGCACGCAGGGCCGCGGGGTCGGCGTCGGCGAGCAGCAGGGCGGAGGAACTGCCGTCCGCACGGGCCGGCACGGTGCCGTCGGGGGCCGCCAGGCAGCTCAGCCCCGCGAAGTCGAACTCCCCTTCGCGGCCGACGCGGTTGGCGTACGCCACATACAGCTGGCTCTCGACCGCACGTGCCGGTACGAGGGTGGTGGCGACGGTGTCGTACGGCCGCATCAGCGCCGTCGGGACCAGCAGCACGTCCGTCCCGGCCAGGGCGTGCGCCCGGACGGCTTCGGGGAACTCGACGTCGTAGCAGACCAGCAGTCCCAGGGTGAGCCCGTCCAGCTCCGTCTGCACGCACAGGTTGCTGCCCGCCGTGTAGTGCGCGCTCTCGTAGGGACCGTACAGATGTGTCTTGCGGTAGTTGGCGCGAAGGTCGCCCTCCGGTCCGATGAGCTGCACCGAATTGTGGACGGCGCCGTCCTCGCCACGCTCCGGATAGCCGTGGACGACGGCCACGCCGTGGCGGCGCGCGATGGCGGCGACGGCCGCGGGGCCGGGCCCGTCGGCGGGCTGCGCGGCCTCGGCCGGGTCGGCCAGCGCGTAGCCGGTCAGCGACAGTTCGGGCGTCAGCAGCAGACGGGCACTCCGCGCGGCGGCCCGCCGCGCGGCGTCGTCGAGGGTCTCCGGGCCGGGAACCCCGCTCTGGTGAAGGGCGATACGCACATCGACGACGCTACGGAGCGCCCCGCCGGGCGACAAGCCGTCGATCTTGCGGGGCCACCCCCGCTTTGTTGCGCGTGGAGTGGCAGCAGCGGCGATCCGTTGCGCGCTTCCCGCAGGAGGCGCCCGGAAGTGCCGGCCTCCTCACAGCGGAGGACCCGCGTTGTAGCGGCGCAGCAGGGGCGAGAGGACCAGCACCGATTTGGTGCGCTCGACGAACGGCTCGCCGGCGATCCGCTCCAGCACCGTCTCGAAGTGCCGCATGTCCGCGGCGAACACCTGCACCAGCGCGTCGGCGTCCCCGGTGACCGTGGACGCCGACGCCACCTCCGGATAGTGGGCCAGCGCCCGGTGGATGTCGCCCGGCGAGGTACGGGAGCGGCAGTACATCTCGATGAACCCCTCGGTCTGCCAGCCGAGGGCGGCCGGATCGACCCGTACGGTGAACCCCATGATCGCGCCGCGCTCCCGCAGCCGGTCCACGCGCCGCTTGACGGCGGGCGCCGACAGGCCGACCTCCGCTCCGATGTCGGCGTACGTCCGGCGGGCGTCCTCGGCCAGGGCGTGGACGATGCGTTCGTCGAGGGTGTCGAGATCGTTCTGTGGCACGGCGCCAGTAGAACACGGGACGGAACGCGGCAAGGAACAGCGGAAGGGCCTGGTGGGAGCGTGCGGGACGGGAGCGAGGGGTGGCAGGACGCCGAGCCCTTCGTACGGGGTGTGGCCTGGTGGGACGGCGACCGGTGCGTGCGCGCGGACCCGGCCGACAGCGCACGCCTGCCGGTGCAGACGTGGGCGCGGGCGCTGATGCCGGTGGGGGTCCGGCTGGAGTTCACCGCCGACGGCCCCTTCGAGGTGCGCTACCGCACGGGCGCCCTGGGCACGGTGGATGCACTGCGGGAGGGCTGCCGGGCCTGGGAAGTCCTGCGGGACGGTGAGCGGGTGGCCCGCATCCCGGAGACACCGAGCGAAGAGGTACGCGTGCTGCGCGTGGACTGGCCGGGCGGGCAGGGCGTGCTGCATCCGCCGGAGGGGTACGCGCCGGTGCTGCTGGGGGTGCGCGGCGCCCGTCCCGCACCGCGGCAGCCGCGCTGGCTGGTGTACGGCGACTCGATCACCGAGGGCTGGTCGGCCTCGGCGCCGTCCCTGGGCTGGCCGGCCCGCGCCGGCCGCGCGCTGGGCCTGGACACCGTCAACCTGGGCTACTCGGGCTCGGCGCACGGCGAGCCGGCCGCCGCCCAGCAGTTGGCTTCCCTGCCGGGTGACGCCGTCACCGTCGCGTTCGGCTGCAACTGCTGGACGGGCGTGCCCTTTTCGGCGGGCCTGATGGCCGAGACCGTCACGGCGTTCCTCCGCCTGGTCCGCGCGGGGCATCCCCGCACCCCGCTGCTGGTGCTCTCGCCGCTGCCGCGCCCGGAGGCGGAGCGGACGCCCAATCCGCTGGGCGCCACACTGGCCGAGCTGCGCGCCGCCATGGAGGGCGCCGTCCGGGCCCGCCAGACGGCCGGTGACGAGCGGCTGACCCTGCTGTCCGGCGCGGACCTCGTCGGCCCCGAGCATCTGGTGGACGGGGTCCACCCCGACGACACCGGTCACGCCCTGATCGCCGACGCGGTGACCCGCACCCTGCGCCGGCTGCCGCTGCCGCTGCCGCAACGGGGACCGGCCGGCCGCGGTGAGGGCCGTACAGACGGACCCCGAGCCGGGGTGTAATAGTCACAGGTCGAGGGCACCCCTATACTCTGGCGGATGCAGTCCACGACGATCAGGCGTGCCGTCGCCCAGGATGCGCAGCGCCTCACCTCGCTGATCCAGCAGTCCGGCGCCTATGAGGGGCGGTACGCCTCGATCGTCTCGGGATACCGGGTCACGGCGGAGTATCTCGCCCGCCACCGGGTGTTCGTGGCCGTCGACGCCTCCGAGCGGATACTGGGCTTCTACTCCCTCGTGCTGGAGCCGCCGGAGCTGGACCTGGCGTTCGTCGCGGACGACGCGCAGGGGCTGGGCATCGGCCGCCGTCTGATCGGACACATGATCACCCAGGCCGAGGAGGCCGGGCTGACGAGCGTGCGCGTGGTGGCCCACCCTCCGGCGGAGAGCTTCTACCGGCGCATGGGCGCACAGCGCGTCGGGACGGTCGCCCCGTCGCCGCCGAAGGTCACATGGGAACGCCCTGAGCTGCGGTTCGCCGTCCCGGCGACGCCGCGAGCGGTCACAGCCACTCGCTGACGACCGCGACGACGGTCATTCGAAGGCCAGGCCGGCGTGCGGTGCCCGTCGCGCACCACGGCGGCGGGCCGGCACGGGCCGCTCCCGAGCGACGCGGATCAGTAGCGCAGCAGCGCCGCGACACCGTCCGTGCAGCGGACAGGGGGCAGGATCTCGGTGAACGAGGCGCCGCCGAGCACCGCGGACCGCAGCAGGAGCGGCGCCGCCGGGGCGCTGAAGGCCGTCGGGTCCTCACCGAGTGCCGCCGGTTCCGTACCGAGCACGCGCGGGTCACGGCGGGAGGCGAACAGGAGGGGGTCCGCGCTGCGGTCGGCGGCCATCAGCAAGGTCTCCACCCGCCCCTCGGCCAGGGCCTCCTTGACGGCCGGGATGCCTTGGAGCGCCCGGCCGCCGGCCAGCTCTCCCGCCAAGCGCTCCAGCACGTCCTGGTGACGGCGGGCCATGGCCTCGCGCATCGCGGAGTCGACAGCGGCGCGAAGGCTCTCCCTGGCGGAGGCGTCGGTGCGCCCGCCCTCGACGTACACGACCTCCGCGTCCCCCTCCGGCGGGCGGGCACCGAGGTGTTCGCGGAGCAGGCCCACGGCCCTGGGGTCGCCGGCGATCAGCACCAGGGCGGCTCCGACGTCCGCCGCGGCTGCCCGCACGTCGTCGGCCGCCTGCCCGGTGTTCTCGGCCCACAGATTGGCGCTGCGCCGGTGGTAGGAGGCCTGCGCCTCGGCTCCGCCCCGCACCCGGGTGATGTGCAGGGTGCTCCCGTTGAACGTACGCCGCGAAGCCGGCTCCTGTCCGGCGGCCGGATAGGCCTCCACGTCGGCGCCCTCCCGGTCCACCGCGACCACCACGTGCGGCAGTTGGTGATCGCGGTCGATGGCCACGCCCAGTGCGTCGGGCACCGGCAGTACCCGCGCGCTGTCGGCGGCGGGCGGCTCCGCGAGGCTGAAGGCCCCCAGCAGCCGGCCGGCCGAGGCGAACAGCGCCTCGCCCTGCGGGCCGGGCAGTTCCGGAGCGCCGCCGGCCACCTCGTCCAGGACGGACAGATCCGCCTCCTCGGCGCCCTGCTCGCTCAGGGAGCGCCGCGCCGCCCGCCAGCGCAGTTCGATCTGCTTGTCGGCGTCGTGAGCCACTCGCGAGGTGTCCAGATGGACGGAGACGACGGGGGCGTCGCCCTCGTACAGGGGCTGGAGGAACGCAAGGTCCATGGTGGGTCCGGGCACGGCCGCCCTGCCGCCTTTCCTGAGGTTCACCGCAGCGAACAGCACAGTAAAACAGATTTACGGCAAAATCAGTTTTTGTCCGGCCGGCAGGCGCGTCACCGCAGCGGGCGGCGGAGTGGCCGTGTGCCCCCATGCGCGAGGGCCCGGCCAGGAGACGGCCGGGCCCTCGCACCGGGCACCCCGCGCCGGGGCGCGAGCGGGCGTCCGCACAGCGCCGGCGGCGCTGAAGGAACGGTTCACCAACTGGCGTGCAGCGGCTTGCCCTCCGCGTAGCCCGCGGCGCTCTGGACACCGACGACGGCGTGCTCGGCGAATTCCTCCAGGGTGGCGGCACCCGCGTAGGTGCAGGCCGAGCGGACGCCGGCGATGATCGAGTCGATCAGGTCCTCGACACCGGGCCGCGCCGGGTCCAGGAACATCCGGGAGGTGGAGATGCCCTCCTCGAACAGGCCCTTGCGGGCACGGTCGTAGGCGGACTCCTCGGCGGTCCGGTTGCGCACGGCACGGGCGGAGGCCATGCCGAACGACTCCTTGTAGAACCGGCCGTCGGCGGTCTGCTGGAGGTCGCCGGGGGACTCGTAGGTACCGGCGAACCAGGAGCCGATCATCACGTTGGAGGCGCCCGCGGCGAGCGCCATGGCGACGTCACGGGGGTGGCGGACACCGCCGTCGGCCCACACGTGCTTGCCGTACTTGCGCGCCTCGGCGGCGCACTCCAGGACGGCGGAGAACTGGGGCCGGCCGACACCGGTCATCATGCGCGTGGTGCACATGGCGCCCGGACCGACGCCGACCTTGACGATGTCGGCACCCGCCTCGATCAGGTCGCGCACCCCGTCGGCCGCCACGACGTTGCCGGCCACCACGGGGACGCCCGGGTCAAGGGCACGGACGGCACCCAGCGCCTCGATCATGCGCTCCTGATGACCGTGGGCGGTGTCCACGACGAGGGTGTCCACCCCCGCATCCAGCAGCGCCTTGGCACGGGCGGCGACATCGCCGTTGATGCCGACGGCGGCGGCGATGCGCAGGGCACCGCCGGCGTCGACGGCGGGGGTGTAGAGGGTCGCGCGCAGCGCGCCCTTGCGGGTGAGGATGCCCGCCAGCCTGCCGTCCGGTCCGACGGCGGGGGCGAACTTGCGGTGGGCGGCGTCGAGCTGGTTGAAGGCGTCACGCGGGTCGATGTCCGCGTCGAGCACCATCAGCTCGCTCGACATGACCTGAGAGAGCTGGGTGAAGCGGTCGACACCGGTCAGGTCGGACTCGGTGACGACGCCCACGGGCCGCCCGTCCCGCACCACGACGCCGGCGCCGTGGGCGCGCTTGGGCAGCAGCGCGAGCGCGTCGGCGACGGTCTGGGTGGGTGCGAGGGTGATGGGGGTGTCGAGGACGTGGTGCCGCTGTTTGACCCAGCCGATGACCTCGGTGACGACGTCGATCGGGATGTCCTGCGGGATCACCACGAGACCGCCGCGGCGGGCCACGGTCTCGGCCATACGGCGTCCGGCGATGGCGGTCATGTTGGCGACCACCAGCGGAATGGTGGTGCCCGTGCCGTCGGGCGAGGACAGGTCCACGCCCTGCCGGGAGCCGACCGCGGAGCGGTTCGGCACCATGAAGACGTCGTCGTACGTCAAGTCGTACGGGGGCCGCTGATCATTGAGAAAACGCACGTACTTCATTCTCCCACGCCCGCACATCCATGCGACTCCGGCGGATCCGCCGGACTCCACGGGTACCCGTCGTGGCATCGTACGAAGCGGTCACCCACCGCCGGGCGGGCCGCTACGCGCCGTGTCCGCTCGCGCCCGCCGGGCCGGACACGGTCTCGGCCTCCACCGGGGGCGGGGTGCTCCCACTCTCCTCGGCGGCGCCCTCGCGGCGGGCCTTGCGCGCGTCGATGAGGCCCTTGGTCCGGCGCACGACCGGCTCCGTCCAGCGCGCAGTGAGCGGCCCGAAGATCACCAGTATCATCACGTACGCCGTGGCCAGCGGTGTGATCCGCGGATCGGTGCCCGCAGCCAGCCCCGCGATGACGATGGAGAACTCCCCGCGCGCCACCAGCGCCCCGCCCGCGCGCAGTCTGCCCCTGCTGCCCACGCCCGCACGCCCGGCCGCGTACCAGCCGGTGATCACCTTGGTGACGGCGGTGACCAGGGCCAGCACCAGGGCGGGCACCAGCACCGGCGGAATCTGCGAGGGCGCGGTGTTCAGCCCGAAGAAGACGAAGAAGACGGCCGCGAACAGATCACGCAGCGGGGACAGCAGACTGCGGGCGTTCTCCGCGGTCTCCCCCGACAGCGCGATGCCCACCAGGAAGGCGCCGACGGCGGCCGAGACCTGGAGCTTGGAGGCAATCCCGGCGATCAGCAGGGCCAGGCCGAGCACGACCAGCAGCAGCATCTCCGGGGTGTCCGAGCTGACGGCGCGGCTGATGTGCCGTCCGAAGCGCAGCGCCACCAGCAGCACGATCCCGACCGTGCCCACCGCGATGACCATGGCGACGCTCGTCCCGGCCAGTCCGAGCCCGGCCACCAGCGCCGTCAGCAGGGGCAGGTAGAGCGCCATCGACAGATCCTCGATGACCAGGACCCCGAGAATGACCGGCGTCTCCTTGTTGCCGAGCCGGCCCAGGTCGGTGAGGACTTTGGCGATCACCCCGGAGGAGGAGATCCAGGTGACGCCGGCCAGCGCCACCGCGGCCACCGGGCCCCAGCCCAGCAGCAGTGCGGCCACCGCGCCCGGCACCGCGTTCAGGGCGAAGTCCACCAGGCCGGACGGGTACTGCGTCTTGAGACTGGTGACCAGTTCCGAGGCGCTGTACTCCAGACCGAGCAGGAGCAGGAGCAGGATGACCCCGATCTCGGCTCCGACCTCGATGAACTCCTCGCTGGCCGTCAGCGGGAAGAGGCCTCCGTGCCCGAACGCGAGACCGCCCAGCAGATAGAGGGGGATCGGCGAGAGCCCGATGCGGCCGGCGAAGCGGCCCACCAGGCCCAGACCCAGGATGACGGCGCCGAGTTCGATCAGCAGGACGGTGGTGTCGTGCACGGAGGGCCTTTCAGTTGTCCAGCGGCTTTGCCATGGCTCAGGTGCCGGAGATGATGCGGGTCAACTCGTCCACCCCTTCCCGGGTGCCGACGGCGACGAGGGTGTCGCCCGCCTCCAGCCGGAAGTCGGGGCCTGGTGAGGGCACGGCCCCGGTACGTCGGAGGACGGCCACGATGGAGGCGCCGGTCCTCGTCCGCGCCCGCGTCGCGCCCAGTGGCTCCCCGCTGTAGGGGGACTGGCCCGACATCGGGATACGGGCGGTGACCAGGTCGATCTCCATCTCGCAAGTGCCCAGCCTGGGATTCTCCCCCGGGGCCAGGATCTCGGCGAGGGACTCGGCCTCCTCCCGGTCGAGCTGCACCGTGCCCTGACAGGCGTCCGGGTCGTCCTCGTCGTAGAAGCCGAGGAACCTGCGGCCGTCCTGATGGGCCACGACGGAGATGTGCCGTCCGTTCCGGGTGGTGATGTCGTACTGCTTGCCCAACCCCGGCAGCTTGGTGCTCTTGGTCGTCATGGCGTGCTGCCCTTCTGGGAACCTTCCATGAGGTCTGCGTGGCTCCTGCTACCTAGCGGCGGTACTGTCCGGGTCCGTACGCTCCAACGCCGGACGGGGTCCCGGTTCTTCCTCGTTCAGCAGCCAGTCGGCGGCTGCCGTGTCGGTCACCAGGCTGGTGACCAGTCCGGAACGGAGCACCGCGCCGATCGCGGCGGCCTTGCGGTGGCCTCCGGCGATGGCGACGACCTCCGGAATGCGGCGGAGGCGTTCGGCCTCGACCGTGATGCAGCGCTCGCCCAGGTCCCGGCCGATCCGCCGGCCCCGCGCGTCGAACAGGTGCGCGGACATCTCGGCGGCCACGCCCAGGGACGAGTAGTGGTCGCGCTCCTGCGGGCTGAGCATGTCGTGCACCGTGGAGATCCCCGGCTCCCAGGAACCGATGGAGACGGCGGCGACGGTGACCTTGTCGAAGTACTCGAAGGCGCGCGCGATACCGGTCTGGTTGCGCAGCGCCGCCGCGGTGGCGCTGTCGGGCAGCAGCATCGGCGCGTAGATGGGGTGCGCCTCACCCCCGGCGACCTCGGCCGCCCGCCGTACGGCCTCCACCGATCCGCGGTCGGCCGTCCCAGCGTCGTAGACCCCCGTCAGCTGCACGACAGTGCACGGCGGAAGCTGACGGAGCGCGGTCGCCATATGGATGGTCGAACGCCCCCAGGCCAGCCCCAGGACATCGCCGTCGGTGACCAGCTCGCCGAGCAGATCGGCGGCCACCTCGCCCAGATTCTCCGGATCGGCGGCGTCGTCCACCGCCTCGGTGGGCGACTCGACCACGACGGCGTGCCGCAGCCCGAAACGGGCACGCAGCGCGTCGGAACGCTCCGCGTCGAGTTCCGCGGGCACCCGGATCTCGATCCGGACCAGGTCACGCTCCAGGGCGGTCTCCAGCACCCGGGCCACCTTGAAGCGGCTCACCCCGAACTCGTCCGCGATCTGGATCTTGGATTTGCCCTCCAGGTAGAAGCGGCGGGCCATCGCCGCCGCCTGCATGAGCTCGGCGGGTCCCATTCGCGTGGCTCGCCCCGACGACACCGCTCTCACCTCACTGTCTTGCCGTGTCCGCGCTGCTGGCACTGACGCGCCGCGCGTTCATCCTTGCAGATCCCCCGACTTTCGTGACCGTGGTCACCCAGCGTTCATCTCAGCTCTCCCGAGCCGGACCTCCCGCCGCAGCCGCCCGCTCCGCCTGCCGGCGCAGCGCCCGCACCGCCTCCGCCGGGTCCTCGGCGCCGTAGACGGCCGAACCCGCCACGAACACATCCGCGCCGGCCTCCGCGCACCGCTCGATCGTGGCGGCGGAGACACCGCCGTCCACCTGCAGCCACAGTTCGAGACCGTGCTTGTCGATCAGCTGCCGGGTACGGCGGATCTTCGGCAGCATGATGTCCAGGAACGCCTGCCCGCCGAACCCCGGCTCGACCGTCATCACCAGCAGCATGTCCAGCTCGGGCAGCAGGTCCTCGTACGGCTCGATCGGGGTGGCCGGCTTGAGCGCCATCGAGGCGCGGGCACCCTTGGCGCGGATCTCCCGCGCCAGCCGCACCGGGGCGGCGGCGGCCTCCGCGTGGAAGGTGACCGAGCCGGCCCCGGCCTCCACGTACGCGGGCGCCCAGCGGTCCGGCTCCTCGATCATCAAATGGCAGTCCAGCGGAATGTCCGTGGCCGCCCGCAGCGACTCGACGACGGGCGCGCCCAGGGTCAGATTGGGCACGAAATGGTTGTCCATGACATCGACATGGAGCCAGTCGGCGCCGTCGGCACCGCCGACGCGCCGCGCCTCCTCGGCGAGACGCGCGAAGTCGGCGGACAGGATGCTGGGGTTGATCTGAGCCATGGTTACCAGTATTCCGTGTGAGCGTTCGAGGTGATGACGCGCGGTGGGGCGGGCGGAGCCTGCCCGGGCGGATTAGGCGGTACGGCGCAGCAGCGCGAGGTACATCGCGTCGGTGCCGTGCAGATGCGGCCACAACTGCACGTCCGGCCCGTCGCCCAGACCGGGCACCCCGGGCAGCAGCGGACGGGCGTCCACCAGTTCGGCGGCCGGACCCTGCGGCTCCCTCTCCAGGCCGCGCAGCACGTCGTCCACCACGGCGCGGGTCTCCGCCAGATGCGGCGAACACGTCACATAGGCCACGACACCACCGGCACGGGCCGCCGCCACGGCCTCGCGCAGCAGTCCGCGCTGCAACGGCGCGAACCCCGCCAGATCCTCCGGCCGGCGCCGCCAACGCGCCTCCGGCCTGCGGCGCAGCGCCCCCAGCCCGGTGCACGGCACGTCCACCAGCACCCGGTCGAAGCTGCCCGGCCGCCACACGGGCCGCGTCCCGTCCGCGCTGACCACGGACCACGGCCCCGGATTGCCCTCCAGCGCACGCGCGACCAGCCGGGCCCGGTGCGGCTGCTTCTCCGCCGCCAGCAGCGCGGCACCCCGCCGGGCCGCCAGCGCACCGAGCAGCGCCGCCTTGCCCCCGGGCCCCGCGCACATGTCCAGCCAGCGGGAGTCCGCACCCTCCAGCGGCGCGTCGGCCAGCGCCAGCGCCACCAGCTGGCTGCCCTCGTCCTGCACCCCGGCCCGGCCCTCGCGCACGGCGTCCAGCGCGCCGGGCTCGCCGCCCTCCGTCATCCGCACCGCGTACGGCGACCAGCGGCCCGGCACGGCGTCGGCACCCGTGCCGGTCAGCTCCTCGGTGGTGGCCCGTCCCGGCCGCGCCACCAGCGTCACCTCGGGGCGCTCGTTGTCGGCCGCCAGCAGCGCGGTGATCTCCTCACGGCCGCCGCCGAGCGCGTCCCACAACGCGGACACCACCCAGCGCGGATGGGCATGCCACAGCGCCAGATGCTCCTCCGGGTCCTCGTCGTAGGGCGGCGCGACCCGCTCCAGCCAGCCGTCGAGATCGTCGGCCGTGATCCGGCGCAGCACCGCGTTGACGAACTTCGCCCGCCCGTCACCCAGCACCACCCGGGCCAGCTCCACGGTGGCGCTCACCGCCGCGTGCTGCGGAATACGGGTGCCGAGCAGCTGGTGGGCCCCCAGCGACAGCACGTCCAGCACGGGCGGGTCCACCTCGCGCAGCGGCCGGTCGACGCATTCGGCGATGATCGCGTCATAGGTGCCCTGGCGGCGCAGCGTGCCGTAGACCAGCTCGGTGGCCAGCGCCGCGTCCCGCGCGTCGAGACCGCCTTGCGCAGGGTCCTTCTCACGGGCCTTGCGCAACAGCGGGGGCAGCACCAGATTCGCGTAGGCGTCACGCTCGTCGACCGCGCGCAGCGCCTCGAACGCGAGGATGCGGACCGGGTCCTTACGAGGCCGCCGGTACGGCTTGCCGGGCCTGCCGCCCCTGCGGGATTGGGTGCTCACTGCTGAAGGTGCTCCGCTGGATGAGGGATCAAGACCTCCACCCTACGACCCCGCACGGCTGTCCCCGACCGCCGCCCGCCCTCGCCCGTACCGAGGGGGCGGGCCGGGGGCCGGCCGCTCTCCCATGGGGGCCGGGCCCCGGGCCTCCGCCCCCCCGGGAGGGCGGACATCGCTGTACCGGGGCGGCTGTGCCGTCGCGGTGCCCGTCCCCGCGGAGCGGCGCTCCGGGACCGGTCCCGGAGCCCGACCCGTCACCGGAGAAGGGTCACGCGTCGAACCGGGCGCCCGCCTCGATCCGCGTGCCGCGGGCCCAGTCCGCGGCCCGCATCGGCTTCTTGCCCTGCGGCTGCACCCACTCCAGCTCGACCGGGTGCGACCCCGTACCCACATGCACCGCGTTCTTGCCCACGCGCAGCTCGCCGGGCGCCGGCCCGTCGCCCTCCGCGCCGTCCGCCACCGGCGGCATCAGGGAACGGACCTTGAGCCGCTCGCCCCGGAAGACGGTCCACGCCCCGGGTGCCGGTGCGCAGGCCCGCACCACCCGGTCGACCCGCAACGCGGGCGCGGTCCAGTCGATCCGGGCGTCCTCGACGCTGATCTTCGGAGCGAGGGAGACTCCCTCCTCCGGCTGCGGCACCGCCTCCAGGGAACCGTCCTCGATGCCGTCCATGGTGGCGGCCAGCAGCCCCGCACCGGCGAACGCCAGCCGGGTCAGCAGGTCACCGCTGGTGTCCCGGGGACGCACCTCCTCCGTCACCACGCCGTAGACCGGGCCGGAGTCGAGCCCCTCCTCGATGAGGAAGGTGGTGGCGCCGCTCATCTCGTCCCCGGCCAGCAGCGCGTGCTGCACGGGGGCCGCACCACGCCAGGCCGGCAACAGCGAGAAGTGCAGATTCACCCAGCCCTTGGGCGGCACGTCGAGAGCGACGCGCGGCAGCAGCGCACCGTAGGCGACCACCGGACAGCAGTCCGGACCGATCTCGCGCAGCCGGGACAGGAAATCCTCCTCCCGGGGCCGGGCGGGCTTGAGGACCTCGATCCCCGCCTCCTCCGCCCGCTGGGCGACCGGGCTGGGCACCAGCCGCCTGCCGCGTCCCGCCCGCGCGTCGGGCCGGGTGACCACGGCGACGACCTCGTGCCGTTCGGAGGCGATCAGGGTGTCGAGCGCGGGAACGGCGACCTCGGGGGTGCCTGCGAAGACGAGCCTCATCGGTGGCGAACTACCTCTCACACGGGGAAAGACAGCCCAGTTTACGGTCAGCAGGCCGCCCGCACCCCAGGGGGCGTACGGGCTTCCACGCGCCCTGCCCGAGCCTCTTCCGCGCCCCCGCACCGTGACCAGAAGCCCTCCCATGGCGTTGGTCAAGTCAGATTGACCGAATCGAGTGCCGCTTCGCCCAGGCACCGCGGCCTCGCTCCGTTCCCTCCTCCCGAGGGCTTCGCACAGCCACACACCCCATCCAGCACCACAGCTGAACAGCCCAATGTCAGCCGGTTCGAGAGGCTTCTTCATGGCCGACCACGCAACCCACGACGCCCAGGCGCGGGCCAGCCTGCACCTTCTGGTGCGGGACATCGAGCGGGTCCGCCGGCAGGTGGACGCGCTGCGCACCCTCACGGCGCAGCTCGGCAACGTCTATCGCCCGCGGCGCACCGGCCCGTCCACGGGCTTCGTCGTCTACGGCCGGGCCCCGGCACCGACCGTGAGACTCGCCCAGGAACTCCGCGACAGCGTCGAGACCCTGGTGACCGCGGCGGTGGACTTCGACCGCTCGCTCGGCTTCTCCTGGGACGCCGTGGGCTCGGCGCTGGGGGTCACCAAACAGGCCGTGCACCGCAGGTACGGCTCCGCACGGCGCGCCGCCCCCCGCAACCCCGAGAACGCCGAGGCCGCGGCGCCGGCCCGCCAGCCCGAGCCGGTTCCCGCCGGGACCCGCACGCTCCCCGCCGTACCGGCACGGCCCTCGGTGCCGGCCGCCCGTTCCATTCCCGCGCAGCCCCCGTCGCCCTCCGGGTACGACCCGCGTCACGACCGTCATGACCGGCACGACCCGCGGAACGACCCACGGCACGAGGCCCGGCACGACCCGCGGGCCGAGGCGGCCCGCCGGGATCCACGCGCCGGCGCGCTGCCCGCCCCCCGCAACGGCTGACGCCTCCCGGCCGGCAACACCCCCTGCCCGGTGCCCTCCGCACCGGGCAGCGCCGTGCCCGGAAGCCGCCGGCCGCTGCATCCACCGAGCCGCCGCCACCAGCCGCCGACCGCCAACTGCCGTTCGTCGAACACCGACCGGACGGCCCGGGCCGGCGCCCAACCACCGACCGGACGGCCCGGAACCGGCCCCCAACCACCCTGCGGCCACCGACCACCCGCCCCCATCCGGGAGGGCCGCGCTCAGCCGATGTCGAGGGGATCGACGCGGACGTGCGGTACCGGGCCCTCCCGGCGTGCCAGCCGTCCTGCCAGAGCCGTCTTCAACGCCGCCGCCAACGGTGCCCCACTGCCTCGCGGCACCCGCACCAGCGCCCGCTCCCACAGTTCACCGGGCGGCGGGTCGCCGGGGCGGCGGGGGCGCCCCGGCTCCACCACCGGCAGCGGGACGGGACCCAACACCTGTGCCCCCTCCGGGAGTCCGGCCTCCTGCGCGGAGGTCAGCAGCGCCTCGACGGCGTCGGGCGGGCCGGTGACCGCCGCCATCCGGGAGACCGGCGGGAAGCCCAGCTCCGCCCGGTCGGCCAGCTCCCGCAACGCGTGCCCGGCCGGGTCCCAGCGCACCAGGGCCTGCACCGGCCGCATCCCCTCCTCGGCCACCAGCACCACCGTGCCGCCCTCACCCTGCGGACGCACCAGCGAGGCGGCCCCCATCCAGCGGCGCAGCGCCTCCTCACCGGCCCGCAGGTCCGGGCGGCCCAGCAGTGCCCACCCGTCGAGCAGCAGCGCCGCCGCGTACCCGTCGCCCTCCGGCACCGGCTCAGCGCCGGGTGTGGCGACGACCAGTGCGGGGCGCCCCGGCACCGACTCAAGGATGTGCTCCCCGCCCGACGTCCGTACGGGCACCGACGGAAAGGCGCGGCCCAGTTCCTCCGCCGTCCGGCGGGCCCCGATGACGCTGCCGCGCAGCCGGGTGCCCGCACACATCGGGCAGCGCCACTCCGGTGTCTCCCGGGCACACCACGCGCACCGCAGTGCCGTGCCCTCTCCCGTGGCCTGGAGGGGGCCCGCGCAGTGAGCGCAGCGCGCCGGCTCCCGGCAGCGCTCGCACACCAGCCGCAGGACGTAGCCCCGCCGGGGCACCTGGACCAGCACCGGGCCCCGCTCCAGCGCGTCCCGCGCCGTGTGCCACGCCATGCTGGGCAATCTGGCGCTGCGCGCCGCCGGGTCCCGGCCTTCGTCGCCCTCGGCCGCCGTACGCACCCGGGGCATCACCGCCCGCACCGTTTCCCGGTCGGCCGCCAGCGGACGCGCGAATCCCGACTCCACCAATTGCGCCGCCTCCACGGTGCAACCGTGCGCCCCCAGCAGGAACGCCGCCTGTTCGGTGACGGCACGCTGGATCAGCACCTCGCGGGCGTGCGGCTGGGGGGCGCGCTCCTCGCTGTGGCCGCTGTCGCCGTCCTCCCAGATCGCGGCGAGCCCGAGCCTGCGCACCGGTGCGAACATCGCCGCGCGGGTGCCCACCACGGCGCGCACCGCGCCCCGGCTGACGGCCAGCCAGCGGCGGTACCGCGGCTCGGGCCCGGCGTCGGCGGTCAGCAGGACGTGCTGCCCCTCCCCGACCAGGGCGGTGAGCGCCGCGTCCACCCGCGCTGCGGACTTTCCGTCGGGCAGGACCGCCAGTGCGCCTCGCCCCGCCGCCAGCGTGGTGGCCATCGCCCGGGCCAGTTCGTCCGCCCAGCCGTGCGGTCCGGGCAGCGCCGTCCACACCGCGCGGGGCGCCCCCTTCCCCGCGAGCGCCTCCAGGAAGGCGGGCCCCTGCGGATAGCGTGTCCAGCCGCCCGGCGCCGGTGGCTGCGGTCTGGGCGGGCGACGCGGCGAGGGCTGCTTCTCCACTCTGGCCCGGCGCGGCGGCACCGCGAGCTGCACGACGTCGGCGAGCGAGCCGGCATAGCGGTCGGCGACCGCCCGGCACAGCTGGAGCAGTTCCGGGCCGAGGACCGGCTCCGGTGAGAGCACTTGGGCCAGCGGGGCGAGCCGCCCGGTGAAGTCGGTGTCGGCCCGGCGCTCCACGATGAACCCGTTGATCAGTCCCCCGCCCTCGCGGCGTCCCTCCCGTTCCCCGGCGCCGAACCGCACCCGGACGCGGACGCCCGGCTGGGCCTCCTCGTCCATCGCCGCGGGGACGGCATAGTCGAAGAACCGGTCGAGATGGGCCAGGCCCTTGTCGACCAGGACACGCGCCACCGGCAGCCGTGCGGCGAGCTCCGCGCCCCGCCATGTGCGGGGTTTGGCCCGGGGGCGGCGGGCCTTGTGCTCCCGTACCGTCTCCCGGATCAGCGCCAACTGTTCCGGCTGCCCTTGCGGCTCCTCGCTCTCGGCGTCGTCCCTGCTCACGGGGCCAGTCTCGCAGACCGCTCCGACACCGGAGCCGTTCCCGGCAGCGGCATCCGCACCGCCCCGTCCGCCGCAGCCGGGCATGCTCACCGCGTCACCGTCGGTGTGCCGGCGGGCTTTCCCGCGCCGGCGCGTGGGCTCTTGGACGGCAGTGTGACGTCGCGCATGGAGACCAGCGCGGCCACGGCGAGCAGTCCGCCCACGGCACCGGCCCAGGCGACGGTGTGGCCGAGCGCCTCACCCAACGCGGCCACGCCCGGGCCGCCGCCCGGATGCCCGCCGGGACGGCCGTCCGTCGGGGCCGGGGCCGAGCCGCTTGTGGCGCCGAAGGCCGCCGACCGGCGTACGAGCAGCGTCTGGGCAACCGCCAGGCCCACCGCACCGCCGAGTTGTTTGGTGAGGGCGGCGCCCGCCGTCGCGGTTCCCATGTCGGCGCGGGGAACGGCGTTCTGCGTGGCGATGGTGAGTCCTCCCATGGCCGGGCCGGTGCCGAGCCCCGCGAGCAGCAGCCACAGCCCGGTCAGCGGCGGGGGCGTCGTCGGCCCCAGGGCGGCGAAGGAAGCCGTGCCCAGGGTGAGCAGGCCCGCGCCCGCCAGAAGAACGGGTTTGGTGTGGCCGCTGCGCAGGATCAGGGCGGCCGTCAGCCGGTTGCCCAGCGTCATGCCGATGAGGAGGGGCAGCAGCATCAGCCCGGAGACGGTCGCCGAGTATCCCCGCACATGCTGGAAGTAAAGCGGTGTCAGGATGCCCAGCGGCAGGGCTGCGGCCTGGAAGAAGAAGCCGGCGGTGAGCAACGCCCCGTACGAGTGGTGGGTGAACAGCCGCAACGGCAGTACGGGTACAGCGGCGCGGCGTTCAACCGGAACGAGGGCGACAAGGAGCAGCAGGCCGACGGCGAGCGTGCCCGCCACGGCAGGATCGTCCCAGCCGACCGGCCGCCCCGCCTGCGCGTTCCCCTTGAGGCTCAGCCCGATGAGTACCAGGGACAGCCCGGCCGTCAGCAACCCGATGCCCGCTACGTCCAGACACCGGCTCTGCTCCGGGTGGTCGGAAGGTCTGTGCTCCGGCAGCACTCTGAGCAGGACGTAGGCGGCGGCCAGGCCGAGTGGCAGGTTCAGCCAGAAGGCCCAGCGCCAGTCGGCGTGGTCGGCGAGCAGACCACCGATGAGAGGTCCGCCGACCATGCCGACGATCATCATTCCGGCGAGTGCCGTCTGCATCCGCAGCAGCCCGCCGCCGCGTTCCGGTGGAAAGAGATCGCGCAGCAACGCCATGCCGAGCGTGAGCAGCGCACCCGCCCCCAGCCCCTGTGCGGCACGGGCTATCACCAGCGCCGACAACGTGCCGGCGAACCCACAGGCCAGCGAGCCGACGAGGAAGAGCGTCAGCCCGCCCAGCAGCAGTCTGCGCCGGCCGTACAGATCCGAGAACCGGCCGTAGACGGGCACGCTGACGGAGGACGTCAGCAGGTAAGCGGTGACCAGCCAGACGTACCAGGACGAGCCGTCCCCGAGCTGCTCGACGATGCGCGGCAGCGCGGTACCGACGACCGTGCCGTCGAGCATGGCGAGGAACGCGCAGCCCAGCAGAGCGCAGGCCACCAGACGGCGACCGGGCCGCCCCAGCGTCGCATAGGGGTCCGCTCCCCCGAGGACGGCGACGCCGCTCACCCCGCACCGCCCCGCTCGTCTCCCCCGGAGGTGACCGCGCCGTTCAGGAAGAGGTCCACGAGCTCTTCATCGTCCAGCGGCTGCGACGCGACCAACCTTCCGGCGCTCATCAGCATCAACTGGAAGAGGTCGGCGAGCCGTTCGGGCTCGAGGCGCAGCACGTCCCGGTCGGGTTCCAGCAGCGCGGCGAGCGCCGCACGGGGTGCGGCCAGCCCTTCCTCGCGCTGTCGTCGGCCCTCCTCCATGTCCTCGGCATCCGAGATCCGGGCCGCCTTTCCGACGGGGGCCAGCGCCCCGGCCACATCCCCTATCCGGTTCATATAACCGCGCATGACCTCGGCCGCTTCCGTCAGCCGGCTCCGCAGAGGCTGGTCGAGGGCGATGCCCTCCAGGTGCGCGACAGTGTCGTCGGGCCGCAGCGCCTCCTCCATGCACGCCGCCAAGAGTGCCTCCTTGTCGGTGAAGACCCGGAAGATCGTGCCCTCCCCGATCCCCGCCGCCCGCGCGATCTTCGCCGTGGTGACCAGCGGTCCGTACTCGATGACGAGCGGCAGCGCAGCCGTCACGATCATCGCCCGTCGCTGTTCCGCGCTCATCGCAGGCGCCCTGCGCCTGGCCTGGGACTCGTTCATGCACCCATCGTACGGAGTGAGCACTCACTCCGTCAATGAGTGAGCCCTCACTCCCGACGCCGTCTCGACGGCCCCCCGCTCTCACTGTTGCCTTCTCGAAGGGGAAACGGGAAACGCCCCTCACGCCTTGTTGGTCCGGGCACGCGCGACCCAAGCTGGTTGCTGCGAGGGCGGCTTGCCCGGAGCGGAAGAGACGGAGGTCAGCAATGCTCCAGCAGGCTCAAAACGCCCCGCGGTCGTCCCGGTTCGGGCCCGAACTGCGCCGCCTGCGTACGGCCAGAGGAGTCACTCTCGGAGGGCTCAGCGCCCTCGTGCACTACAGCAAGAGCCAGCTGAGCAAGGTCGAGCGGGGCCTCAAGGCCCCCTCCTCCGATCTGGCCCGCTTGTGCGACAACGCCCTCAAGGCCGAGGGCGCCCTCATCTCACTTGTCCCGCCGGCCCGTTCCGCTTCAGCACCGGCACCGGCACCAACACCGGAGCACTGTGCCGCGACGGAAGCGGAAGAAAGCGAGTTCTGGCTGATGCAATTCGATCCGACCGGCTCCGCCTGGTTCCGTCCGGTGGCCCGTCGCAGTGTGATGGCGGCGGGAGCGGCAGGTGCCATGGCCCTCGGGATGCCCGCCGCCCCGGCTCAGGGGCACACACCGGGCTTCCTGTCGCAGGCCCGCTCGCTCTTCTACCGGGCGATGGGCCAGACCACTGCTCCCGGCCTCGTTCTCCCGGCCTTGGTGGCGCAGACACACGCGCTCCGCACCCTGGCGGAACGCACCGAACCGCCCCTGCGGCGGGACGCGTTCGTGCTGGCCTCCCGCTACGCGGAGTTCGTGGGCTGGCTGGTGCAGGAGACCGGCGACGACCGCGCTGCCCTGTGGTGGACCGATCTCGCGGTCCGGACGGCACGCCGGGGAGGCGACGAGGGCCTGGCCGCCTACG
Source organism: Streptomyces albus subsp. albus (assembly GCF_000725885.1). Taxonomy (GTDB): domain Bacteria; phylum Actinomycetota; class Actinomycetes; order Streptomycetales; family Streptomycetaceae; genus Streptomyces; species Streptomyces albus. The sequence goes on from NZ_JODR01000003.1 coordinate 169,404, forward strand.
CACTCGTACGCCGGGCGCTGGTCGCCTTCTACGCCGAGGACGGTTCCACGACGGTGGGTCTCTCGCGCCGGGCTCAGGCGGCGGAGCCGCAGGAGCGCATCGCCGGGCTGGCCGCACAACAGGAGGCGCAGGGATACGCGCTTCTGGGCGACCACTCCGCCTGTATGAAGGCCCTCGACCGGGCCCGTGCGCTGCTGTCCCAGCCGGACCGGTCGGGCGCACCGGTCATCGGCACCACGAATCTCAGCGATCCGGTTTCCATGATCACAGGCTGGTGCCTCCACGATCTGGGCAGGCCGCAGCGCGCGGCGGAGATCCTGGACGAGCAGGTCTCACGGCTGCCGGCGCACGCACTGCGCACCCAGGCCCGCTATGGCGTACGGCGGGCCCTCGCCCACGCCCAGGCGGGTGAGATCGAGCACGCCTGCACGCTGACGGAGCGGCTCCTCGACACGGTGGACACGGTCGGTTCGGCGACCGTGCGTACCGATCTGCGCCGCCTCGCCCGCGTCCTGGCACGTCATCCCTCCGTGAGATCCGTACGCGAGCTCGACCACAGGCTCACCGCCTCGCTGCACATGTGACGCACTCCGCACGCGGCACCGGAGTGCCGGTGCGCGCTGCCGTCTCCTCCTACCACCGACGGAAAGGAAGTACCGCGTGTCCCGTACCGACATCCTGGTCAACTACCGCACCAGCGACGAGCCGGCCAGTGCCCGTCTCATCGCCGACGGTCTCGCCGCGTCCTTCGGTAAGGACCGGGTCTTCTGGGACCACGAATCCATCGGCGCCGGGCGGCAGTACCCGGAGCTGCTGCGCACCGCCGCCCGGACCTGCCGGGTGCTCGTCGTCGTCATCGGCGAGAGGTGGCTCGAGGCGCGCGACGCCCGCGGCCGGCTACGGCTGGAGAACCCGGACGACTGGACCCGGAGGGAGATTGTGGAAGTCCTGGACCGCGGGGCACACGTCATCCCCGTCCTGGTGGCTCCTCGGACATCGCCGCTGGTCCGCGCGGAACTCCCCGATGGTCTCGCGGAGCTCGCGGATCTCCAGTTCCGGCAGTTCAACCCGCGGACGAGGGACCAGGACATCGCCACGCTCTGCCGCGACCTCGCCGAGCTGTTGCCCGGCGCCGCCACGGACCACGGCCCGGCCGCACCAACCGCTCCGGCCGCGCCGTCGGCCACCAGCACCCGCAACATCGTCGAAGACACCGGGCAGGGCTCCATCACCGTCCAGGCCAGGGATGTCTCCGGCTCGCTCGGCTCTTTCGTGAGCAACCCGCAGGGGCCGGTGCACACGGGCTCAGGCGCACAGCACAACACCACGCACAACAACACGACGCATCACAACACCACGCATGCCGGCTCGCACAACGTCAACTTCCACGGCGACCGCGTCAATTACGTCGCGGGAACCAACAACGGCGGTATGCACCAGGGCGGGGACACGGGCAACGCCGGGCCGGCGGAGGGAGACGGCACCCGGTGAACGAACAGCCCCACACACGGGTCACCGATCCCTCCGGGAACGTCCACACCGGGAGCGGACCCCAGTACAACAATTCGCATCACTATTACGGCTTGAGGATCGATCACTCAGCGCTGAGCGTGTCCACGAAAAAGGCGACACAGACACTCGCGCCCGATGACCTCTCCCGCTTGCGGCGGCATTTCGTTCCTCCCTCCGGCCTGGGGACCGCCAGGGCGAAGCTCTCCGAGCGCGGAACGGTCCTGCTGTGCGGCGCCCCAGGATCGGGGCGCCGCAGTGCCGCTCTGATGCTGCTGTGGGAACCGCATCGCGGTCCGGGACGTCTGCATCAGCTCGACGAGCAGGACACGGAGGCGAACGGTTCCGTCCTGGACACCGACCAGATCGAGGCCGAGGACCGTATGCTGCTCGATCTGACCTCCGCCGACGACGACCGGGTCCGCCAACAGCTCAGCGCACTGCCGCACTTCCGGGCGGCGCTGCGGGAGCGGGGGGCCTCGCTGGCGATCGTGATGGACTCCCGTCAGCGTCAGCTGGTGCCCGCGGAATTCGCCTCCTTCGTCGTCGAGGTCGAAAACCCAGAGCCCTTGCGGGTGCTGAAGAGGACGCTCTTGTACGAGGGTGTCGAACCGGACGCCCGGGAGTGGGAAGCCCCGCGTCTCACGGCGTTCCTCAGCAGTGCGGGAACCGGCACGGTCGCGGAACTGGCCGCCGCCATCCTGCACGAGCGGCAGCACGGACGTCCTGCCGATACCTTCGCCCTCTGGCGTGACCGAGCACTGGCCAAGCTCGCGCCCCTGGAACGAAAAGAGGTCGTCGCACGGATCGAGCGGCTGCTCGGCGGGACGGACGCGGCGCTGGTGCTGACGACGGCGCTGCTGCCGGGTGCACGCGCGGACTTCCTGGAGTCGGCCGCGGAGGACATGCTGGCCGTCCTGCGCCACCCGGCCGACGACCAACCGGTCCTCGGCCGGACCGCCCTCACGACCCGGCTGGACGCGTTCGACGCCCGGCTGGGCGAGGGCAACCGCGTGGAGCTGTCCGACGGCTTCGCCGCCGCCGCCCGCGACTACTTCTGGGACAACTACCCGGCTCTGAGGCATCAGCTCGTGCCCTGGGCGGAACGTACGGTGAGTGCCCCCGCACTCGCCAAGGAGGAGCGCTACGCGTTCGTGGACCGCTACGTGGAGCAGTGTCTGCGCGTCGGAACACCCGAGCCGGTGCAGGATCTCGTCGACAGGTGGACGCGGCCCGACAGCACGCAGGCCGAGGCGTCGATGGCCGCGCGTGCCCTCACCCTCGGTGTGCTGGACCGACGGCACGGCTCCTGCTTCCGCCGCCAGATCTACGACTGGGCACGGAAGCCCGGACTGCAACCGGCCCGGGCGCACGTTCTGATCGGGGTGTGCCGGGGAGCCCTGGCGGCGTCCTACCCGGACCAGGCCGTGACCAGGCTCCTGCACCTGGCACGCCGGCAGCGGGGCACTGCGGCGGGCGAGGCGCGCGACAAGTTGCTCGAGCTGACGGGTGAGGACGCCCGGCTGTACCGGCGGGCCTTGTCGGCACTCGTCGGCGACGCGGGCGCCCCGCAGCCCGTCGACTCCCGGCTCTTCATCGCCCTGGCCGCGCCGGAACGGCTCACCGCCCCGCGGGACGGCGCACCGGCCCTGATCCGCGGCCGACGAGTGAGGGAGCAGTTGTCCGAGGGGTGGCGCCGGGCGTTCACCCAGCTGCCGGCCGAGGCGTGGAGGCGGCGACTGGCCGACTGGCTGGACGAGGCCGCGCGCAGCCCGGCCGAGCGTGAGGCGCTGCTCCACGTTCTGGTCGGCTCGTGCGGTCCGCAGGGCTCCGCGCTGACCGATCTGTACGGCGCCGTGCGGAAGTGGGCGTCCGCTGCGGCGGACCGCTCCTGCGTGTTCGACGCCTTCTGGGAGGCGTGCGCGGCAGCGCTGGGGCTCGAACCCTCGGTGACCGGGCGGGAGGCGCGGGTATGAGTTCGGGACACAGGACAGCGACAGCCTTTCTCACGGTGCTGGCCGGGCTGCTGGTGCTGATCCTCGGCCTGCTGGGAAGCTGGCCACTGTGGGCGTGGTCGGCGGCGCTCGTGGGCGTGGTGTGTGCGGGCATCGTCCTGGCGAAGGTGGCAACGCCCCGTCCGCACCCGCTGGCACAGCAGTACGACACCGAACCGGATCTTCCGGTCCCGCCTCCGGAACGCCGGGCACAGAAGATCAGGGAGGTGTCCCTGCGCAGTGCGCTGCCGGACTACGAATTCCTCTTCTCGGCGACGGTCCGCTGGTGTCCGCTGCCCGAGCCGCCGAACGCGCCCGCCATCAACCCGGCCGGCGTCGCCGTGAGCGCCCTGCTGGAGCGGGCCGAAGAGCTCACACGGCAGTTCCCGCCGCACCGGCACTCGCTCGCGCAGCACCAGCTGAACGGCGCGCTCGGCACCATGCTCCCCGACCCGACCGGCCGTCTCGACGTGATGGCGGAGGATGTCTCGCTGGTCCTGGCCGAGGCCGACGCGGAGCGGCTCAGCCGGCTGTCGACCGTCCGCAAGGAGCAGGCCGTGTGGGAGCACGAACGCAAGGCGGAGTGCGACAAGCGCGCCTATCTGGGTGACGATGTGCTCAAGGACACCGGCAGCGCCGTGGTGTGGTGGCTTGCGAAGAACGACGACCAGATCAAACGCGCCGTCGACGACATCGGTGTCCTGGCACAGCTCTCGTCCGCCGCCAACAACGAGGACGTGCCGGAACTCTTCCGGCACATGGTGCCCTACCCGGTGCCCACCCCGGAACAGGAGCATGTCAAAGATCCGTTCCCCGCCCCGGGAACCGACGGGAGCCCGTTCTCGCACGCGTACGCCAACGACGCGCCCGGTGTGTTCGGCCACTCCGTCAACGGCTCCTCCGCCGCGACCACTGCCTCGGCGACGGACCTGCTGGGCCTGCTGCTGGAGCGGCTGGGGTTCGAGCCCGGCGACGACCGGGCCTCCATGGTGGCCCGAAGCGTGGCACACGTCGTGCGCGCCTCGGGTGGAAGCGCCACGGCGCAGGACATCCTCGACACCTTCGACCCCCCGGCTTGGGAGGACAAGGAGGCCCGGCAGGGCAAGGAGTCCCGACAGGACGAGAAGCCCCGGCAGGACGGGGAGGCCCGGCAGGACGAGAAGCCCCGGCAGGACGAGAAGCCCCGGCAGGACGGGGAGCCCCGGCAGGACGGGGACAACAGTGAGGGCGGGCAGAACGGAAAGCGCGGGGAAGAACCGGACGAGGACCCGCCGGCCACTGTCCGCTCTCCCGTCTGATCCGGCCGCCCCGGCATACGGAAGACCCGGCACCCCGCCAGCATGGGGTGCCGGGTCTCCGGCATGGTCAGGTGCCCGGTGCGGGCGGGAGGGCTAGAGCCCGACCGCCTTGCGCAGGGCGTCCACCCGGTCGGTGCGCTCCCAGGTGAAGTCGGGCAGCGCACGGCCGAAGTGGCCGTACGCGGCGGTCTGCGCGTAGATCGGCCGCAGCAGGTCGAGGTCGCGGATGATCGCTGCCGGGCGGAGGTCGAAGACGTCCGAGATGGCCTGCTCGATCTTCTCGACGTCCACCGTGGCGGTGCCGAAGGTCTCCACGAAGAGGCCGACCGGCTCGGCCTTGCCGATGGCGTAGGCGACCTGGACCTCGCAGCGGGAGGCCAGGCCGGCGGCCACCACGTTCTTGGCGACCCAGCGCATGGCGTACGCGGCGGAGCGGTCCACCTTGGACGGGTCCTTGCCGGAGAAGGCGCCGCCGCCGTGGCGGGCCATACCGCCGTAGGTGTCGATGATGATCTTCCGGCCGGTGAGGCCGGCGTCGCCCATGGGGCCGCCGATCTCGAAGCGTCCGGTCGGGTTGACCAGCAGCCGGTAGCCCTCGGTTTCCAGCTTGATCCCCTCGTCGACCAGGGCCTTCAGCTCCGGCTCGACGACGAATTCGCGGATGTCGGGTGCCAGCAGGGAGTCCAGGTCGATGTCGGCGGCGTGCTGCGAGGAGACCACGACGGTGTCCAGCCGCACGGCCTTGTCGCCGTTGTACTCGATGGTGACCTGGGTCTTCCCGTCGGGGCGCAGATACGGGATCGTCCCGTTCTTGCGGACGGCCGACAGCCGCTCGGAGAGCCGGTGCGCCAGCGTGATGGGCAGCGGCATGTACTCGGCGGTCTCGTCGCAGGCGTAGCCGAACATCAGGCCCTGGTCGCCGGCGCCCTGCTCGTCGAGTTCGTCCTCGTCACCCTCGACACGGCGCTCGTAGGCGGTGTCGACGCCCTGCGCGATGTCGGGCGACTGGGCGCCGATGGACTCCGAGACGCCGCAGGAGGCGCCGTCGAAGCCCTTCTTGGAGGAGTCGTAGCCGATCTCCAGGATCTTGTTGCGGACGAGCGTGGAGATCGGCGCGTAGGCCTTGGTCGTCACCTCTCCGGCCACGTGCACGAGGCCGGTGGTGATCAGCGTCTCGACGGCGACCCGGGAGTGCGGGTCTTCCTTGAGGAGGGCGTCGAGGATCGTGTCGCTGATCTGGTCAGCGATCTTGTCAGGGTGACCCTCGGTCACGGATTCCGAGGTGAACAAGCGGCGCGACACATCGCTCCCTGGGGTTGCAGCGGCTGCTGGCTGAGCATGGGGCGGACCGGTCGGGGGCTGCGCCCAAGCACGGTCCGCGGCCAGTTTATCCATCTCCGCCTGCATCCAATCACGGACTCTCGAACTCCGAGACGACCACGAGCCCCTCGATCCGAACTCCAGCACCAACCGAAGATGACCGGAGATCCGGACAAGTCGGGGCGTGTCGGGTGCCCGGATTGCCCGTCAAGAGCGCCTTTCCGGCCCCGTTCGACCAATTCCGGCCCAGTCGGGGGACAGCCGTGTCCGGCGGCACATTCCCCCGCGCGCCCCCCTTGAGGGTGCCCCCGGAGCACCCCGCTACCGCTTCCCGGCCCGGCGGGGGATCAGCCGGACACCGCGTCACGCTCTCCGGAAATCGGACGAAGCACCCGGATAACGGACGGAGCGGGAGGGGATGGAGTGGTTTCCCGCCCCGACGGTACACCCCTCCTGGTCACCCGGCGTGACCGCTTCGCCGCGTCAGCGTCCGCGGAAAGGCCCCGCGCGGGCGGCCCCCGCCTCACCCGGGCGGGGGCCCGCGGAACTCAGGAGGGCGAACCGCCGGCGGGGAGACGCGCCGCGATCAGGTCCCAGACGGTGTCCGCCAGTGCTTCCTTGGGGCCGTACGGGACCGGCGTCTCGGTGCCGTCCGCCCCCAGCACGACGGCTTCGTTCTCCTCCGCGCCGAAGGTCTTGCTCTCCCCCACCTCGTTGACGACGAGGAGGTCGCAGCCCTTCGCGGCGAGCTTGGCGCGGCCGTGGGCGAGGACGTCGTCGGTCTCGGCGGCGAACCCGGCCACGACCTGCCCTGCGCGGAGCCGGGCGGCGGACAGTTCCGCGAGGATGTCGGGGTTGCGGACCAGAGCCAGGGGTTCCGGTTCCTGGCCGTCCTTCTTCTTGATCTTTCCGGTGGCGTAGACGGCGGGCCGGAAGTCGGCGACGGCCGCGGCCATCACCACGGCGTCCGCGTCGGCGGCGGCGCGCAGGACGGCCTCCCGCAGCTCGACGGCGCTGCCGACGCGGACGACGTCCACACCGGCCGGGTCGGGCAGGGCGCTGTTCGCGGCGACCAGCGTCACCCGGGCCCCGCGCGCGGCGGCGGTCCGGGCGAGCGCGTAGCCCTGCTTGCCGCTGGAGCGGTTACCGAGGAAGCGCACCGGGTCGAGGGGTTCGCGGGTGCCGCCGGCGCTGACGACGACGTGGCGGCCCGCGAGATCGGTGGCCGCGCCCGCCGCGCCCCGGGCCAGCACCCGGCGGCAGACGTCGAAGATCGCGTCGGGGTCGGGCAGCCGCCCCTTGCCGGTGTCCTTCCCGGTCAGCCGGCCCACGGCGGGCTCGATGACGACGGCACCGCGGCGCCGCAGCGTGGCGACGTTCTCCTGGGTGGCCGGGTGCTCCCACATCTCGGTGTGCATCGCGGGTGCGAAGACGACGGGACAGCGCGCGGTCAGCAGTGTGTTGGTGAGCAGGTCGTCGGCGAGCCCGTGGGCGGCCTTGGCGAGCAGGTCCGCGGTTGCGGGTGCGACCACGACGAGATCGGCGCTCTGTCCGATGCGTACGTGCGGGACCTCGTGGACGGACTCCCACACCTCGGTCGCCACGGGGTGCCCGGTCAGTGCCGACCAGGTGGCCGCGCCGACGAAGTGCAGCGCCGCTTCGGTGGGCACGGCCCGCACGTCGTGGCCGCTCTCGGTCAGCCGCCGCGCCAGCTCGCACGCCTTGTACGCGGCGATACCGCCGCTGACACCGAGTACGACCTTGGGCCTGGCCTTCCGGCCGCCGGCCGTCTCGTCCCCGGCCGCCGTCTCGTCCCGCTGCTGCGTCACTCGTTCCTCTCCCCACGCGCGTCGCTGTGGCCCCGGTGGCACACAGGGATATGACACACCAGGGGCCCGGCAGCCGCGCTGCCGGGCCCCTGGTGGAAGTGGCGCCGACCGGCCTACTGGGCGACCGGCGGAGCCTCGACGGACTCCGAGGTGAGCAGGCCGGCGTTGATCTCGCGAAGCGCGATGGAGAGCGGCTTCTCGTGCACGTGGGTGTCCACCAGCGGGCCCACGTACTCGAGGAGGCCCTCACCGAGCTGCGAGTAGTACGCGTTGATCTGGCGCGCGCGCTTGGCCGCGTAGATCACGAGGCTGTACTTGGAGTCGGTGGCCTCGAGCAGCTCATCAATCGGCGGGTTGATGATGCCCTCGGGCGTGGTGATGGAAGAGGACACTCTCTGCCTTCCGAAGGGTGAATAGAGGAGGAATCGATGTGCGCGCCAACGCTGCGACGTCGTGCTGGATGGTACGAGGCCGGGCGCTGCGAGGCCGATCGATACGCATCGAGATCAATCGATACGCATCAAGGCTAGCAGCTCGGCGCTGACCTCCTCGACGGAGGTGTTGACCAGGGTCCGGTCGAACTCCGCCTCGGCCGCCAGCTCGGTGCGGGCCGCCGCGAGCCGCCGTTCGATGACCTCCGGCGGCTCCGTCCCGCGGCCGGTCAGCCGCCTGACCAGCTCTTCCCAGCTGGGCGGGGCGAGGAAGACGAGCTGCGCCTCGGGCATGGACTGCTTGACGAGCCGGGCCCCCTGGAGGTCGATCTCCAGCAGGACCGGCTCCCCGCGCTCCAGGTGCTCCAGCACCGCCTGGCGGGGTGTGCCGTAGCGGTTGCCCGCGAATTCGGCCCACTCCAGCAGCTCGCCGTTGGCGACCAGCTTGTCGAACTCCTCGTCGTCCACGAAGAAGTACTGCACTCCGTGGCGCTCGCCCGGACGGGGCTTTCGGGTGGTGGCGGAGACGGAGAGCCAGACCTCCGGATGGGCCTTGCGCATGTGCGCGACGACCGTGCTCTTGCCGACCCCGGAGGGACCGGAGAGCACGGTCAGCCGCGACGTGCTGACCGGGGGTGCCGGGGTCTCCCCCCGGGGAACTGCAGAACTCATGCAGCGATTATCCCGGTTAACGGGAGTGCCTGAGACCTCAGGCGTGCGTCCCGCCGAACTCCTTCTCCAGGGCGGCGATCTGGTTGGAGCCGAGGCCACGGACCCGGCGGCTCTCGGAGATCCCGAGACGCTCCATGATCTGCTTGGCGCGGACCTTGCCGACGCCGGGCAGGGACTCCAGAAGAGCCGAGACCTTCATCTTGCCGATCACGTCGTTCTTCTGGCCCTGCTGGATGACCTCGTGCAGGGACGCGCCGGAGTGCTTGAGCCGGTTCTTGACCTCGGCGCGCTCCCGGCGAGCCGCGGCGGCCTTTTCGAGCGCGGCTGCGCGCTGTTCAGGGGTAAGGGGCGGAAGAGCCACGCCTACGTCACCTCGGATGTCGAACTGTCGGATACGGATCGGTGAGGAACCTAGTCACTCCCCACCTGCGGAGCAATGAGCAACGCGCCTGTTCGCGGTGCTCTCGACGGAGACTAGCGGGCGGGAGCGCAGGAGTCAGCGAGAACAGACGAAAAGTCCTGGTCAGCCTCGCTCGACCAGGACATTTCTGGACATAGCAGACCCAATTTTTACAGCTCCACTACGTCCGTGGCCCGCCGCCGGCCGCGATCAGTCCAGCGCGGCGCGCACCTCGTCGGCGAAGCGGGCCGCGGAATCCCGCAGTCCGCTTGGGTCGGGTCCGTGACGAAGCACACCCCGGCTCACACTGGGCACGACATTCCGGACAGCTGGCCCGAAGACCGCCGGCAGATCCGCCGGGGTCGCGCCCTGCGCCCCGATCCCCGGCGCCAGCAGCGGGCCGTTCACCGCCAGGTCGAAGGAGGACAGGTCGCCGAGCGTCGCCCCGACCACCGCCCCGAAGGACCCCAGCGGCTCGGCCCCCGCATTGTGCTCCGCCAGATGGCGCAGCATGGTGGCCGCGACCGTCGTGCCGTCGTCGCGGACCGCGCGCTGCACCTCCCGGCCCTCCGGGTTGGAGGTGAGCGCCAGGACGAACAGCCCGGCGCCGCTCGCCTCGGCCGCCTGGAGTGCCGGGGCCAGCGCGCCGAAGCCGAGGTACGGGCTGACGGTGAGGGCGTCCGCGAACAGCGGGCTGTCCGCGTCCAGGAAGGCGGCGGCGTAGGCGCCCATGGTGGAGCCGATGTCGCCCCGCTTGGCATCCATGATCACCAGTGCGCCGGCCGCCCGTGCCTCGGTGACGGTCCGCTCCAGTACGGCCACGCCGCGCGAGCCGAACCGCTCGAAGAACGCCGCCTGCGGCTTGAGGACCGCCACCCGGTCGGCGAGCGCCTCCACCGTCGTGCGGCTGAACCGCTCCAGGCCGGCGACGTCGTCGTCCAGGCCCCAGTCGTGCAGCAGCGAGGCGTGCGGGTCGATGCCGACGCACAGCGGGCCGCGGGCGTCCATGGCGCGGCGCAGCCGGGCGCCGAAAGGTTCCGGGGCGCTCATGCGGCACCCTCCTTCGCGTGCTGTGCGCGGTGGTCGGCGCCGACCGCCTCGGCGAGCGTGGCGTAGGGGCTGGCCGCCAGCAGGGCGGCGAGGCCCTTGTGCATCCTGCGCATCCAGAAGGGGCCCTCGTACAGGAACGCCGTGTAGCCCTGCACCAGCGTGGCCCCCGCCAGGATGCGGCGCCACGCGTCCTCGGCGGTGGTCACACCGCCGACCCCGACCAGCGTCAGCCGGTCCCCCACCCGGGCGTACAGCCGGCGCAGCACCTCCAGGGAGCGGTCGTGCACCGGGGCCCCGGACAGACCACCGGTCTCGGCGGTCAGGGCGGAAGGGGAGCGCAGCCCCAGTCCGTCGCGGGCGATGGTGGTGTTGGTGGCGATGATGCCGTCCAGTCCCAGTTCGACGGCGAGGTCGGCGACCGCGTCGATGTCCTCGTCGGCGAGATCCGGGGCGATCTTGACGAGCAGCGGGACGCGGCGCGTGGTCACCACCCGGTCGGCGGCCTCGCGGACGGCGGTCAGCAGCGGCCTGAGCTGGTCGGTGGCCTGGAGGTTGCGCAGTCCGGGCGTGTTGGGCGAGGAGACGTTGACGACGAGGTAGTCGGCGTGCGGGGCGAGCGCTTCGGCGGAGGTGACGTAGTCGGCCGCCGCCTCGGCCTCGGGCACCGCCTTGGTCTTGCCGATGTTGACGCCGACGGTGGTGCGGAAGACGGGCCTGCGGGTCGCCAGCCGGCGGGCGACCGCCGCGGAGCCCTCGTTGTTGAAGCCCATCCGGTTGATCAGGGCCCGGTCCGGCACCAGGCGGAAGAGCCGCTTCTTCGGGTTGCCCGGCTGGGCGCTGCCGGTGACGGTGCCGACCTCGACGTGGTCGAAGCCGAGCATCGCCAGACCGTCGATGCCCTCCGCGTTCTTGTCGAACCCGGCGGCCAGACCGAGCGGGCCGTGCATACGGCGGCCCAGGGCCTCGATGCGCAGTTCCTTGTGGCGGGGGGCGAGGACGGCTGCGGCGTACGTGCGCAGGACGGGGATGCGGGCCGCCGCGCGGATCCAGGAGAAGGCCAGGTGGTGGGCCTGCTCCGGGTCCATCCGGCAGAAGACGGTGCGGAAGAGGAGTCCGTACATGGAGGTGATGGGTTCCTGTGGTGGTCAGGGCCCCGCCCCGCCCCCTCGGCGGGGACGGGGCGGGGGCCGCCCGGCCTGGGGGCGGCGGGGGCGGGGACGGGCTCAGCTCTCGCGGGCGGCGATCAGGTGCTCGGCGTGCTCCTGGAGGGAGCGGACGTTCACCTCGTCGCGGGCCATGGCGTCGATGCCCTGGACCGCTGCGGCCAGTGCCTGCACCGTCGTCAGGCACGGCACGGCGCGGGAGACGGCGGCGGTGCGGATGTCGTACCCGTCGAGCCGTCCTCCGGTGCCGTACGGGGTGTTGACGATCAGGTCGACCTCGCCGTCGTGGATGAGCTGCACGATCGTCGGCTCGCCCTGCGGGCCGGGGCCCTGGCTGTGCTTGCGCACGAGGGTGGCGTTGATGCCGTTGCGGCGCAGCACCTCGGCGGTGCCGGAGGTCGCCAGCAGTTCGAAGCCCATGGCGACCAGCTCCCGCGCGGGGAAGATCAGCGCCCGCTTGTCGCGGTTGGCGACGGAGACGAAGGCGCGGCCCTTGCCGGGCAGGGCCCCGTACGCGGCGGCCTGCGACTTGGCGTAGGCGGTGCCGAAGACGGAGTCGATGCCCATGACCTCGCCGGTGGAGCGCATCTCCGGGCCGAGGACGGTGTCCACGCCGTGCCCCTGCACGTCCCGGAAGCGGTTCCAGGGCAGGACCGCCTCCTTGACGGAGATCGGCGCGTCCAGCGGCAGGTCGCCGCCGTCCCCCTCGGCCGGGAGGAGGCCCTCGCCGCGCAGCTCGGCGATGGTGGCGCCGAGCGAGATGCGGGCGGCGGCCTTCGCGAGCGGTACGGCGGTGGCCTTGGAGGTGAAGGGCACGGTGCGGGAGGCGCGGGGGTTGGCCTCCAGGACGTAGAGGATGTCCCCGGCCATCGCGAACTGGATGTTGATCAGGCCGCGGACGCCCACGCCGCGGGCGATGGCCTCGGTGGAGGTGCGCAGCCGCTTGATGTCGTAGCCGCCCAGGGTGATCGGCGGCAGGGCGCAGGCCGAGTCGCCGGAGTGGATGCCGGCTTCCTCGATGTGCTCCATGACGCCGCCCAGGTAGAGCTCCTGGCCGTCGTAGAGGGCGTCCACGTCGATCTCGATGGCGTCGTCGAGGAAGCGGTCGATGAGGACGGGGTGCTTCTCGATCAGGCCTGCGTGGCGCTCCAGGTAGGACTCCAGGGAGGGCTCGTCGTAGACGATCTCCATGCCCCGGCCGCCCAGCACGTAGGAGGGGCGGACCATCACCGGGTAGCCGATCTCGGCGGCGATGCCCTTGGCCTGCTCGAAGGAGAAGGCGGTGCCGTACTTGGGCGCGGGCAGCCCCGCCTCGGTGAGCACCCGGCCGAAGGCGCCGCGCTCCTCGGCCAGCTCGATGGCCTCGGGCGAGGTGCCGACGACGGGCACGCCGTTGTCCTTGAGGTCCTGGGCCAGGCCCAGCGGGGTCTGGCCGCCGAGCTGGACGAGGACACCGGCGACGGGTCCGGCCTGCTGCTCGGCGTGGACGATCTCCAGGACGTCCTCCAGCGTGAGCGGCTCGAAGTAGAGCCGGTCGGAGGTGTCGTAGTCGGTGGAGACGGTCTCCGGGTTGCAGTTGACCATGACGGTCTCGTAGCCGGCGTCGCGCAGGGCGAAGGAGGCGTGGACGCACGAGTAGTCGAACTCGATGCCCTGCCCGATGCGGTTGGGGCCCGAGCCGAGGATGATCACCGCGGGCTTCTCGCGGGGGGCGACCTCGGTCTCCTCGTCGTAGGAGGAGTAGAAGTACGGCGTCTTGGCGGCGAACTCGGCGGCGCAGGTGTCCACCGTCTTGTAGACGGGGCGGACACCGAGGGCGTGCCGCACCTCGCGCACCACGTCCTCGCGCAGCGAGCGGATGGCGGCGATCTGGGCGTCGGAGAAACCGTGCCGCTTCGCCTCGGCGAACAGTTCGCGGCTCAGCTCGGGGGCCGCGGCGATCTCGTCCGCGGTCTCCTTGATCAGGAAGAGCTGGTCGACGAACCAGGGGTCGATCTTCGTCGACTCGAAGACCTCCTCCTGGGTGGCGCCGGCCCGGATGGCGGCCATGACGGTGTTGATCCGGCCGTCGGTGGGGCGGGCGGCCCGCTCCAGCAGCTCGTCCTTGTCGCCCAGCTCGGCCACCGGCGTGGCGAAGTCGAACTGGCTGCCCTTCTTCTCCAGGGAGCGCAGCGCCTTGTTGAACGCCTCCGTGAAGTTACGGCCGATGGCCATGGCCTCGCCGACCGACTTCATGGTGGTGGTGAGGGTGGGATCGGCCGCCGGGAACTTCTCGAACGCGAAGCGCGGGGCCTTGACCACCACATAGTCGAGCGTCGGCTCGAAGGAGGCCGGGGTCTCCTGGGTGATGTCGTTGGGGATCTCGTCCAGGGTGTAACCGACGGCCAGCTTCGCAGCAATCTTCGCGATCGGGAAGCCGGTGGCCTTGGAGGCGAGCGCGGAGGAGCGGGAGACGCGGGGGTTCATCTCGATGACGACGACCCGGCCGTCCTCCGGATTGACGGCGAACTGGATGTTGCAGCCGCCGGTGTCCACCCCCACCTCGCGGATGACGGCGATGCCGATGTCGCGCAGGACCTGGTACTCGCGGTCGGTGAGCGTCATGGCGGGCGCGACGGTGATCGAGTCACCGGTGTGCACACCCATCGGGTCGAAGTTCTCGATGGAGCAGACGACCACGACGTTGTCCATCTTGTCGCGCATCAGCTCCAGCTCGTACTCCTTCCAGCCGAGGATGGACTCCTCCAGGAGCACCTCGGTGGTCGGCGAGAGGGTGAGGCCCTGCCCGGCGATGCGGCGCAGCTCCTCCTCGTTGTGCGCGAAGCCGGAGCCGGCACCGCCCATGGTGAAGGAGGGCCGGACGACGACCGGGTAGCCGCCCAGCTCCTCGACGCCGCGCAGCACGTCGTCCATGGAGTGGCAGATGTAGGAGCGCGCGGACTCACCGTGGCCGATCTTGCGGCGCACGGCCTCGACGACCTCCTTGAACTGGTCGCGGTCCTCGCCCTTGTGGATGGCCTCGGGGCGGGCACCGATCAGCTCGACGCCGTACTTGTCCAGCACACCGGACTCGTGGAGGGAGATCGCGGTGTTGAGCGCGGTCTGGCCGCCGAGGGTGGGCAGGAGCGCGTCGGGGCGCTCCTTGGCGATGATCTTCTCGACGAACTCGGGGGTGATCGGCTCGACGTAGGTGGCGTCGGCGATCTCCGGGTCGGTCATGATGGTGGCCGGGTTGGAGTTGACCAGGATCACGCGCAGGCCCTCGGCCTTGAGCACGCGGCACGCCTGGGTGCCGGAGTAGTCGAACTCGGCGGCCTGCCCGATGACGATCGGGCCCGATCCGATGACCAGGACGGACTGGATATCGGTGCGCTTAGGCACGCTGGTCCTCCATGAGGGTGACGAAGCGGTCGAAGAGGTAGGCGGCGTCGTGCGGACCCGCTGCCGCTTCGGGGTGGTACTGGACGCTGAACGCGGGCTTGTCGAGCAGCCTCAGCCCCTCGACCACCCCGTCGTTCAGACAGACGTGCGAGACCTCGGCACGGCCGTACGGGGTGTCGCTGACCCGGTCGACGGGTGCGTCCACCGCGAAGCCGTGGTTGTGCGCGGTCACCTCGACCTTGCCGGTGGTGCGGTCCTGGACCGGCTGGTTGATGCCGCGGTGGCCGTACTTGAGCTTGAAGGTGCCGAAGCCCAGCGCCCGGCCCAGGATCTGGTTGCCGAAGCAGATCCCGAACAGCGGGGTGCCACGCTCCAGGACGCCGCGCATCAGCTCGACGGGATGGTCGGCGGTGGCCGGGTCGCCCGGGCCGTTGGAGAAGAACACCCCGTCGGGGGCGATCGCCTCGATGTCCTGGGCGGTGGCGGTGGCGGGCAGTACGTGCACCTCTATGCCGCGCTCCGCCATCCGGTGCGGGGTCATGCCCTTGATGCCCAGGTCGACGGCGGCCACGGTGAACCGCTTCTCGCCTATCGCCGGGACGACGTAGGGCTCCTTGGTGGCGACCTCGCCGCACAGGTCGGCGCCCTTCATCGCGGGCGCCGCCTGGACGCGGGCCAGCAGGTCGGCCTCGCTGTGCGCGGCGGCCTCGCCCGAGAAGATGCCCACCCGCATGGCGCCGCGCTCGCGCAGGTGGCGGGTGAGGGCGCGGGTGTCGACCCCGCTGATGCCCACCACGCCCTGGTTGCGCAGTTCCTCGTCGAGGGTGCGGGTCGCGCGCCAGTTGGAGGGGGTGCGTGCGGGGTCGCGCACCACATAGCCGGCCACCCAGATGCGGGCGGACTCGGGGTCCTCGTCGTTGACGCCGGTGTTGCCGATGTGCGGGGCCGTCATCACGACGACCTGGCGGTGGTAGGAGGGGTCGGTCAGGGTCTCCTGGTAGCCGGTCATGCCGGTGGAGAACACGGCCTCGCCGAAGGTCTCCCCCACCGCCCCGTAGGCCCGTCCGCGGAAGGTGCGGCCGTCCTCCAGGACGAGAAGGGCGTCCTTCGCCGTCGTATCCGTCGCTCCCCTGGCGGAGGTCGTCATCATGCGCCTTCCTCGTGGTGCTGCTGTGTGGCCGCGACGGCGTCGTCGCCACTCATTGCGTTGATCTTCTCGACCCACGCGGCCTGCTCGGCCGAGCGGTCGAAGCGGAATCCGGAGTCCAGCCGCCGTCCGCCGTGCTCCCAGGTGACGACCAGCAGGCCGCCCTCGGTGAGCACCTTGCCCGCGATGCCGGTGTCCAGCCGGGCGCCGCGCAGCCGGTCGGCGGGGACGAAGAAGTCCGCGGCGCCGGGCCGGGCGACGTCCAGTCCGCGTGCGGTCAAGGTCAGCTCGGCACGGCTGCGGGTGCCCAGGCCGTGGGCGACGATCCGGTCGAGCCACTGTCCCGCGCTGGTGGAGCCGTGGTAGCGGCCGGCCGCCGTCAGCAGCGGCTCGCCGGGCTGTTCGGGCCGCTGGGGCAGTTCGGGAAGGTCACCCTGGAGGGTGCCGCGCCACTTCCAGCCCTGGCGCATCAGCCAGTACAGCAGCGCGATGAACAGCACCAGACCGACGACCCAGCCGATCCGGGCGGCCCAGTCGGTGACTTCCTGCGATTTCTGGGCGGCCACGAAGGCGACCGCCGGGTGGTTCAACGTGCTCACACCAATGTCCCGTCCACAACCGTCGCGCGGCCCCGCAACCAGGTGTGGGTGACGCGTCCGGGCAGCTCACGGCCCTCGTAGGGGGTGTTTGCGCTGCGGGAGGCGAAGCCCGCGGGGTCCACCCGTCCACGGTAAGCCGCGTCGACGAGGACCAGGTTGGCTGGCTCGCCGGGTGAGACGGGGCGGCCGTGGCCGGCCAGCCGGGCGATGGCGGCGGGCCGCTGCGACATGCGGTCGGCGACCTGCGCCCAGTCCAGCAGCCCGGTCTCGACCATGGTGTGCTGCACCACGGACAGGGCCGTCTCCAGCCCGACCATGCCCATGGCGGCGGCGCCCCACTCGCAGTCCTTGTCCTCGTGCGGGTGCGGGGCGTGGTCGGTGGCCACGCAGTCGATGGTGCCGTCGGCCAGCGCCTCGCGGAGCGCCATCACGTCGGCCTCGGTGCGCAGCGGCGGGTTGACCTTGTAGACGGGGTCGTAGGAGCGCACCAGCTCGTCGGTGAGCAGCAGGTGGTGCGGGGTGACCTCGGCGGTGACGTCCCAGCCCTTGGACTTGGCCCAGCGCACGATCTCCACCGAGCCGGCCGTGGACAGGTGGCAGATGTGGACGCGGGAGCCGACGTGGGCGGCCAGCAGCACATCCCGCGCGATGATCGACTCCTCGGCGACGGCGGGCCAGCCCGCCAGGCCCAGCTCGGCCGAGACGGTGCCCTCGTTCATCTGGGCGCCCTCGGTCAGCCGGGGCTCCTGAGCGTGCTGGGCGACGACACCGTCGAACGCCTTCACGTACTCCAGCGCCCGCCGCATGATCACCGCGTCGTCCACGCACTTGCCGTCGTCGGAGAAGACCCGCACCTCGGCGGCGGACTCGTGCATGGCGCCCAGCTCGGCCAGCTGCTTGCCCTCCAGCCCGACGGTGACGGCACCGACGGGGCGCACATCGCAGTAGCCGTGCTCCTTGCCCAGCCGCCACACCTGCTCGACCACGCCGGCGGTGTCCGCGACGGGGAAGGTGTTGGCCATGGCGTGCACGGCGGTGTAGCCGCCCTTGGCGGCGGCCCGGGTGCCGGTCAGCACCGTCTCGGAGTCCTCGCGGCCGGGCTCGCGCAGGTGGGTGTGCAGATCCACCAGGCCCGGCAGCAGGATGCGGCCCTCGGCCTCGACCACCTGGGCGCCGGGCGCCTCGATGCCGCGGCCGATCTCCTGGATCGTGCCGTCGGCCAGCAGTACGTCCTGCGGCTCGCCGCCCAGCACCCGCGCGCCGCGGATCAGCGTCTTGTCGTCCGGCTCGGTCATCTCAGTGGTTCTCCTCTGTACGGGACTCGCCGACGTGGGGGCGGCGTGCGGCGCCGCTCTCCGGGGCGGGTGCGGGGCGGGCCGGCTCGGCGCCGCCGAGCAGCAGATACATCACGGCCATCCGGATGCTGACGCCGTTGGCGACCTGTTCGACGGCGGTGCAGCGGGGCGAGTCGGCGACCTGCGCGGTGATCTCCATACCGCGGTTCATCGGACCCGGGTGCATCACGATGGCGTGCTCGGGCATCCGCGCCATGCGCTCGCCGTCCAGGCCGTAGCGGCGGGCGTACTCACGCTCGGTGGGGAAGAAGGCGGCGTTCATCCGCTCGCGCTGGACGCGCAGCATCATCACCGCGTCCGTCTTGGCCAGTACGGCGTCCAGGTCGTAGGAGACCTCGCACGGCCACCCCTCGACACCGATCGGCAGCAGTGTCGGCGGTGCGACGAGAGTGACGTGCGCGCCGAGGGTGGAGAGCAGATGGACGTTGGAGCGGGCGACGCGGCTGTGCAGGATGTCGCCGACGATCGTGATGCGCCTGCCGTCGAGCCCGGCCCCCTCCTCGCCGATGAGGCGGCGGCGCATCGTGAAGGCGTCCAGCAGTGCCTGGGTGGGGTGTTCGTGCGTGCCGTCACCGGCGTTGACGACCGAGCCGCCGATCCAGCCGGAGGTGGCCAGCCGGTGGGGGGCGCCCGATTCGCCGTGCCGGATGACGACGGCGTCGGCGCCCATGGCCTCCAGGGTGAGCGCGGTGTCCTTGAGGGACTCGCCCTTGGAGACGGAGGAGCCCTTGGCGGAGAAGTTGATGACGTCCGCCGACAGCCGCTTGGCGGCTGCCTCGAAGGAGATCCGGGTGCGGGTGGAGTCCTCGAAGAAGAGGTTGACGATGGTGCGACCGCGCAGGGTGGGCAGCTTCTTGATCGGCCGGTCGGCGAACCTGGCCATCTCCTCGGCGGTGTCGAGGATGAGGACGGCGTCGTCGCGGGTGAGGTCGGCGGCCGAGATGAGGTGACGCTTCATCTGTTGCCTGGAGCCTTCCTGGGTGGGAGGGAGATCGTCTCGGGGGCCGCGAGGGGCCGCGGGGCTCCGCGCGTGGGCGTACGGTGCCGGGCTTATCCGCCCGCATCCCCCGAAAGCGGGCACGCGAGGGCGCGGGGCACACCGGTGCGGCGCTCCGTGCGCCGGTGCGGCAGGGGCGGGTGGGGCGGATACGCGTCGGCGGGGTGCGGGCGGTCAGCCCGCGGGGGCCGTGCCGTGGCGGAAGCGGTCGGCCCCGGCACTGTCGGCGGCGTCCTCGCGCAGCCCGAGCAGCACGCCGTCGTGGCCGTCCTCCTCGGTCAGCTGCACCTTGACGGTCTCGCGCTGGGACGTGGGCAGGTTCTTGCCGACGTAGTCGGCGCGGATGGGCAGCTCACGGTGACCGCGGTCCACGAGGACGGCGAGCTGCACCGCGCGGGGCCGCCCGATGTCACCGAGGGCATCGAGCGCGGCACGGATGGTGCGGCCGGAGTAGAGCACGTCGTCGACGAGGACGACGAGCCGTCCGTCCACCCCTTCGGCCGGGATCTCGGTGCGGGCCAGGGCGCGTGCGGGGCCCAGGCGCAGATCGTCCCGGTACATCGTGATGTCGAGCGATCCGACGGGGATCGCGCTGCCGGTGATCTCCTCCAGCTTGGCGGCCAGCCGCCGGGCGAGGAAGACACCGCGGGTGGGAATGCCGAGAAGCACCACGTCGCCGGCGCCCTTGGCGCGTTCGACGATCTCGTGGGCGATGCGGGTGAGCACCCGCTTGATGTCCGGCGCCTCCAGTACGGGGCGCGCGGGTTGCAGGTTCGCGCTGCTGTCGTCCATGAAAACCGGACCTCCTTCCCCGCCTCACGGGACGGGCCTTAAAGGACGTCTGTCTGTCGTTGCTCAACGCTACCAGGAGGCGTGCGGAAGTCGGCGCGGGGGCCGCACCAGCCGTCTGGACCCCCTCGGCTTGACGCGGCACATTACGCTGCGTAACCTCACAGTGAGTTACGAAGAGCGCGGCGCAGCGATGCGTGCGGCGCAGCCGCTCAGCGAGAAACAGCGTCCGGGGAGCCATATGTCCAGCGAATACGCCAAACAGCTCGGAGCCAAGCTCCGCGCCATCCGCACCCAGCAGGGCCTCTCCCTCCACGGTGTCGAGGAGAAGTCCCAGGGCCGCTGGAAGGCGGTCGTGGTGGGCTCGTACGAGCGCGGCGACCGGGCCGTGACCGTGCAGCGCCTCGCCGAGCTGGCCGACTTCTACGGGGTGCCGGTGCAGGAACTGCTGCCGGGCACCACTCCGGGCGGGGCCGCCGAGCCGCCGCCGAAGCTGGTGCTCGACCTGGAGCGCCTGGCCCACGTCCCGGCCGAGAAGGCGGGTCCGCTCCAGCGGTACGCGGCGACGATCCAGTCGCAGCGCGGGGACTACAACGGCAAGGTCCTCTCCATCCGCCAGGACGACCTGCGCACCCTGGCCGTCATCTACGACCAGTCGCCGTCCGTGCTGACGGAGCAGCTGATCAGCTGGGGCGTCCTCGACGCCGACGCACGGCGGGCCGTCTCGCACGAAGAGGTCTGAGACACCCGGTGCCACGACGAAGGGGGTGTCTCCTCACCGTCCGGTGAGGAGACACCCCCTTGTCGGTGTCGGGCGTCGGGCGCGGTCACCGCTTCAACGTCGGCTTCAGCTCCTTGAGCCGGCCCAGGAGGCCGTTGACGAAGCCCGGCGACTCGTCGGTGGAGAACTCCTTCGCCAGCTGGACGGCCTCGTCGATGACGACGGCGTCCGGCACGTCGTCGACCCACAGCAGTTCCTGGACGCCGAGGCGGAGGATGCTGCGGTCCACGTCGGGCATCCGGTCGAGCGTCCAGCCCACCGCGTAGGTGGAGAGCAGCTCGTCGATCCGCGCGGCGTTCTCGGCGTACCCCTCGACCAGGGTCATCGCGTACTCGGAGACCGGCGGCTGCCGGCTGTCCGTGCGTGCGAGCCGCAACCAGTCCGCGAGCACGGTGCGCACGTCGGCGCCGCGCTGGTCGGCCTCGAAGAGGATCTGGAAGGCGCGCTTGCGGGCCTTGTTGCGTGCGGCCACGGTTAGCTGTTCACCCGGCCGAGGTACTCGCCGGAGCGGGTGTCCACCTTGATCTTCTCGCCGGTGGTGATGAAGAGCGGGACCTGGATCTGGTAGCCCGTCTCCAGCTCGGCGGGCTTGGAGCCGCCGGTGGAGCGGTCGCCCTGGACGCCCGGCTCGGTGTGCTTGATCGTCAGCTCGACGGCGGCCGGCAGCTCGACGTTGAGGACCTCGCCCTCGTGCATGGCGACCGTGGCGTCGAAGCCCTCGATCAGGTAGTTGGCCGCGTCGCCGACGGTCTTGCGGTCCACGTGGAGCTGGTCGTAGGTCTGCATGTCCATGAACACGAAGTAGTCGCCGTCCATGTACGAGAACTGCATGTCCCGTCGGTCCACGGTGGCCGTTTCGACCTTGGTGCCCGCGTTGAACGTCTTGTCGACGATCTTGCCGGACAGGACGTTCTTCAGCTTGGTGCGGACGAAGGCGGGGCCCTTGCCCGGCTTGACGTGCTGGAACTCGACAACGGACCAGAGCTGGTCGCCGTCGAGCTTGAGCACCATGCCGTTCTTGAGGTCGTTCGTGGAAGCCACGGTCGCGGAATCTCCTGAGACTGCTGCGGAGACCAAAGCGGCTGCCGCGCCTCCGCGGCCCGTGGGCCCCTCCCCCTGGGGGAGCTAGAGGGCGAGCAGCTCCTTGGTCGTGATGGTGAGTAGCTCGGGTCCGCCGTCCGCTTGCGGGCGGACGACGAGCGTGTCGTCGATCCGGACGCCGCCCCGGCCCGGGAGATGGACCCCCGGTTCGACGGTGACCGGCACACAAGCGTCCAGTTTACCCACGGCCCCCGGCGACAGCCGAGGGTCCTCACCGATTTCCAGCCCCACACCGTGGCCCGTGGACTCGCCCAGCGCCGTGCCGTGGCCGGCCGCCGTGAGCACCTGGCGGGCCGCGCGGTCCACCTCCTGGCACTCCGTACCGGGCTCCAGCGCCTCCCGCGCCGCGCGCTGAGCGGCGAAGACGAGGTCGTACAGTTCGATCTGCCACGCCTCCGGGGCGGTGCCGATCACGAACGTGCGCCCGATCTGGCAGCGGTAACCACGGTAGCGGGCACCCAGCCGTACCGAGAGGAAGTCCCCCTCCTCCACCCGCCGGTCCGTGGGCCGGTGCCCGGGCAGACCCGCGTTCGGCCCGGTGGCCACCGAGGTGGGGAAGGCCGCGCCCTCCGCCCCGTGGTCGATCAGGCGGCGCTCCAGTTCCAGCGCCAGGTGCCGCTCGGTGCGCCCCACCAGGATGGATTCCAGCAGCTCGCCGAGGGCCTGGTCGGTGATCTCGGCCGCGACGCGCAGCGCGGAGATCTCCTCCTCGTCCTTGACCACCCGCTGCTGTTCGACGGCCGGTCCCAGGTCGGCCAGGTGCAGTGAGGGCGCGGCGGCCGTCAGTGCCCGGTGCCGGGCGACGGTCAGATGGTGCTCCTCGACGGCGAGCGCCCTGGCGCCGCCGCGCTCGGCGAGCCGGGCGGCGGCCACGGCGGCGTCACCGTCCGTACCGGCCTCCCCGCGGGCGGCCGGGGAGCCGGGCGCCTCGACACCCAGCTCGCGCAGATCGTCGGCAGGATGAGCGCCGTTGGCGGGGCCCTCGCCCGGCGCCGAGACGAGGGTGTCGTGACCGTCCGGACCCAGCAGCAGCACGCTGCCCGGGGCCGCACGGCCGGTCAGATAGCGGACGTTGGCCGGACTGGAGACCAGCACCGCGTCGGCGGGACCGTCGTGGGCGGTGCTCGCCGCACAGCGGTCGCGCAGCCTCGCGCGGCGGGACACATGCACCTCGGACATATGCCGAGGGTACGCAGCGCCGGGCGCGGGGGCCGGGTGGACACGGCCAGCCGGGCGACGGGGCGGCGGCCGGGCCGGGCGGCGGGTGTGCCGCCCGGCCCGGTCACCAGCTCACGGGGGAGGCGAGACTGCGCGCGACCACGTTGTCGAGCATCCGTGCCGTGCTGGCCACGTCCTGCCGGGAGTTGTCGATGATCGGCAGTCCGGAGCTGTACCAGCCGGCCATCCGGCCGTGGATGTGCGCCACTTCCTCGTCGGCGAGCCGTCGGTTGCCGGTGCGCTCCGCGTTCCGCTCCAGCACCACATCGAGGCCGGGCAGCAGCACCACGGGGATGAGGCCGGGGCCCACGTGCCGCTTCCAGCCGCCGAGCCCGATCACGGGCCAGTCGGGGAAGACGGCGTCGTCGAGGATGCAGGAGATGCCGTTGGCCAGGAAATTACGGGCGGCGAAGCCGCAGGTGCGGCGGGCGAGGCGGTACTGGGCCTCGGAGTTCTCGTTCCAGCCCGTCTGCGGGTCGGCGAAACCGGAGCGCACCCACTCACGGACGTCGTCCAGGCTGATGTGGGCCGTGGGCACGGCCCGGTGGTCGGCCCAGTAGCGCGCCACCGTGGTCTTGCCCGCGCCGGCCGGGCCGATCAGCAGCACCGCGACGGCGGCGCGCGTGGCGTCCAGCTGGGCCGGGGTGGCGTCCGGGGCCGGTATCTCGACGGGGCCGCCCGGGGGCAGCTTCACATGGCCGGTCGCCTCCGCCGGGGGCATGCTGCCGCCCGGCTGCTGCGGCGCCCCGTGCGGCGGGGCGGGTGCGGCCGGCGGACGGGCCGGGACGGGCTGCTGGTGCGGGTGCCCGGTGTGCTGCGGGTGCTGGTGCGGAGGCGCCGGCGGCTGCGGAGGCGGCTGGGGTGCCGGCGCCTGGGGGTGCGGATGCGGGTGCGGGGGGTGGGGCGGAGGGAGCTGGGCGTGCCCCTGCGGCGGGGAAGGCGGCGTGTGCCCGGCCGCCTCGCCGGCCTGCGGGGACGGTGCGTGACCGGGCCACTGTGCCCCGAAGCCTCCATAGGCGCCTTGGGCACCTGCGTGCTGCATCCGGACCCCAACTCCGTCTCCGTGTGCGGGCGCTGGCGGCGGACGCCAACGCCGGGTGCTGTACTGAGCGTTCGACCACTGACGGTACCTCCCCCGCCCGTCACGGTGTGAACGGCCGGGTCCGCTCCGCAGTGCCCGACGCACGAAGGCGGCCCGCGGTTCCCGTCGTGCGGGACACCGGGGCCGCCCGGGTTCCGGAGGGGCCGGGGAGCCGGCTCAGGCGGCGATCTCGGCGTGCGCCGCCAGCAGCATCGCCGGGTCGGGGCTCTCCAGGACGGCCGGCTTGGCCAGGCCCTCCAGCACGATGAAACGCAGCCGGTTGCCGCGCGACTTCTTGTCGACCTTCATCGTCTCCAGCAGCTTGGGCCACTGGTCACCCCGGTAGGTGACGGGCAGCCCCACCGACTCCAGCACCGCGCGGTGCTGGTCGGCCGTCGCGTCGTCCAGCCGGCCCGCGATCCGGCCCAGCTCGGCGGCGAAGACCATGCCCACGGAGACGGCCGCGCCGTGCCGCCAGTTGTACCGCTCGTTCTTCTCGATGGCGTGGCCCAGCGTGTGACCGTAGTTGAGGATCTCGCGGCGGCCCGACTCCTTGAGGTCCTCGGAGACGACCTCGGCCTTGACGCGGACGGACCGCTCGATCAGCTCGGCGGTGTGCGGCCCCTGCGGGGTGCGGGCCGCGGCGGGATCGGACTCGATCAGCTCCAGGATGGCCGGATCGGCGATGAAGCCCGCCTTGATGATCTCCGCGAGCCCGCTGACGTAGTCGTGCACGCCCAGCGACTCCAGCGCCGCCAGGTCGCACAGCACACCGGCGGGCGGGTGGAAGGCACCCACCAGGTTCTTGCCCTCGGCGGTGTTGATGCCGGTCTTCCCGCCGACGGCCGCGTCCACCATGCCCAGCACGGTCGTGGGCACGGCGATCCACCGCACGCCGCGCAGCCAGCTGGCCGCCACGAAACCGGCCACGTCGGTGGTGGCCCCTCCCCCGACGCCGACGATCACATCGGTACGGGTGAAGCCGGACTGGCCCAGTGCTTTCCAGCAGTAGGCGGCGACCTCGGCGGTCTTGGCCTCCTCCGCGTTGGGGAGCTGGACGGCGATGGTCTCGTAGCCCTGCCCGGCCAGGTCCTCGCGCAGCGCCTCGCCGGTCGAGGCCAGCGCCTCGGGGTGCAGCACGGCGACCCGCTGCGCGGCCTCCCCGATGAGGCCGGGGAGTTCGCCGAGCAGCTGCCGGCCGACGAGCACGTCGTAGGGTGCCGTGCCCGCGGTACCGCCGACGGCGATACGGGTCACGGCGGGGTCCTGGGTGGTCATTGCTGCTTCTCCGGCTGGGGGGACGGGTTCTGCGGCTGGGTGGAGGGGAGGCCGAGCGCGGCGAGGATCTCGTCGGCGACCTCCTCGGGGGTGCGGTCCTCGGTGCTGACGACGACGCGGGCCACCTCGGTGTAGAGCGGCCGGCGCTCCTCCATCAGCTTGCGCCACTGCTGGCGCGGGTTGATCACGAGCAGCGGGCGCGGGGCGTCGAGGCCGACGCGTTTGACGGCCTCGTTCACGCCCATCTCCAGGAAGACCACGGGGTGCCCGGCCAGCAGGGCCCGGGTCTCCTCGGCGAGCACCGCGCCGCCGCCCAGGGAGAGCACGCCGGTGTGTTCGGCCAGCGCGTCCCGGACGGCGGCCCGCTCCAGTGCGCGGAAGTGCGGTTCACCCTCGTCCAGGAAGATCTCCGAGATGGGCTTGCCCGCCGTCTCGACGATGTCCTGGTCGGTGTCGCGGCACTCCACACCGAGGCGTTCGGCCAGGAGCGCGCCGACGGTCGACTTGCCGACCCCCATGGGGCCGACGAGCACCACGACGGGCCCGGTCACTTGATCTCCAGGTTGTCGAGGAAGCCGCGCACGTTGCGGCGGGTCTCGGTGACGCTGTCACCGCCGAACTTCTCCGCCACGGCGTCCGCCAGCACCAGCGCCACCATGGCCTCGGCCACGATCCCGGCTGCCGGTACGGCGCACACGTCCGAACGCTGGTGGTGCGCCTTGTCCGGCTCACCGGTGCGCACGTCCACCGTGGCCAGGGCCCGCGGCACCGTGGCGATCGGCTTCATCGCGGCCCGTACGCGCAGCAGTTCGCCGGTGGACAGGCCGCCCTCGGTGCCGCCGCTGCGCCCGGAGGCGCGGCGGATGCCGTCGGGGGTGGTGACGATCTCGTCGTGCGCCTGGGAGCCGGGCACCCGCGCCAGATCGAAACCGTCCCCCAGTTCCACACCCTTGATGGCCTGGATGCCCATGAGCGCGCCGGCCAGCCGCGCGTCCAGCCGCCGGTCCCAGTGCACGTGCGAGCCCAGGCCGACGGGCACCCCGTGGGCGACGACCTCGACGACACCGCCGAGGGTGTCGCCGTCCTTGTGGGCCTGGTCGATCTCGGCGACCATCGCCTCGCTCGCCGAGGCGTCCAGGCAGCGCACCGGATCGGCGTCGAGCCGCGCGACATCCTCCGGGTTCGGGACCGCCCCGTACGGCGCCTTGGCCGCGCCCAGTTCCACGACGTGGGAGACGATCTCGACACCGGCGGTCTCCCGCAGGAAGGAGCGTGCGACCGTGCCGAGCGCGACCCGGGCCGCGGTCTCCCGCGCGGAGGCGCGCTCCAGGACGGGACGGGCCTCGTCGAAGCCGTACTTCTGCATGCCGGCCAGGTCGGCGTGGCCGGGACGGGGGCGGGTGAGCGGGGCGTTGCGGGCCAGCGACTCCAGTTCGGCGGGGTCGACCGGGTCGGCCGCCATGACCTTCTCCCACTTGGGCCACTCGGTGTTGCCGACCATGATCGCGACCGGTGAGCCGAGGGTCCGCCCGTGGCGTACCCCGCCGAGGAAGGTCACCTCGTCACGTTCGAACTTCATCCGGGCGCCGCGGCCGTAACCGAGGCGGCGACGCGCCAGCTCGTCGGCGACCATGTCGGTGGTCACCGGGACTCCGGAGGGCAGGCCCTCCAGGGTCGCCACGAGTGCGGGGCCGTGCGACTCCCCTGCGGTCAGCCAGCGCAACCTGCTCAACGGTGCTCCTCTCGGCCGCCTTGCGGCCCGTCCACTTTCCTGGGACCGATCCTCCCATGCCGGGCGGTCCCGCCCGCTCGCCCCTTCCCGTTTCTTTCGGGGCGCGGGTGCCCCGCGGCGGGGTCAGCCCGCGCGGGAGCGCAGCTCCTGCTCGCCGGCGGCCCGCATGGCGGCGAGCGGCGCCGGCCGGCAGCCGGTCATCAGCTCGACCTGGAGCACCGCCTGGTGCACCAGCAGGTCGAGACCGCCCAGCACCGGGCCGTGCCAGGCGGCGGCCAGCGCTGTCGGCCAGGGGTCGTACAGCACGTCGAAGAGGGTGCCGCCGGTGGCCGGTACCGCCTGGGCGAGCCCGTCGGTGGCGCCCGAAGGCGTGGTGGAGATGACCAGGGGAGCGCGCAGCCCCTCGGCCGCCCGCGCCCAGTCGGCCGTACGGACCTCGACCCCGAGCCGTTCGCCCCACCTGCGCATCTGGCGGGCCCGCTCCTCGCTGCGCACATAGGCGGTGACCTCGCCCTTGCACACGCGGGCGAGGGCGGCCAGCGCGGAGGAGGCGGTGGCGCCGGCGCCCAGCACGGTGGCGGACTCGACGCTGTGGACCCCGCGCTCCTCCAGGGCGGCGATCATGCCGGGGATGTCGGTGTTGTCGCCGCTGCGGCGCCCGTCGGGACCGAAGACGACGGTGTTGACGGCCTCCACGGAGGCGGCCGTCTCGCTGATGCCGTCCAGCAGCGGGATGACGGCCCGCTTGAGCGGCATGGTCAGCGACAGCCCGGCCCAGCTCTCGTCGAGGCCGGCGAGGAAGCCGGCGATACCGTCCTCGGTCACCTCGTGGCGCTCGTACGTCCACCCGTCGAGACCCAGCTCGGCGTAGGCGGCGCGGTGCAGCACCGGGGAGAGGGAGTGCGTGATCGGGGAGCCGAGGACGGCCGCACGCCCGGTGGTCCGTGAGGGGGAGTGTGGCATCAGCCGCCGTTTCCCTTCTTCTTGCGCTGTTCGGTGTTGAAGTCCTCGACGTTCTTCTGGTGCTCGGACGCACTGTCGGTGAAGCGGGTGTCGCCCGGCTTGACCGTCACGAAGTACAGCCAGTCGCCCGGGGTGGGCTTGAGCGCGGCCTCTATGGCCTGGTGCCCGGGGTTGCCGATCGGTCCGGGCGGCAGACCCTTGTGCAGATAGGTGTTGTACGGCGAGGGGTACTTGGTGTCCGCCACCGAGACGTCGAGGGTGGAGCGGCCCATCGCGTAGTTGATGGTGGAGTCGAAGCCGAGCGCCATGTCCTTGTCGAGCCGGTTGTAGACGACCCGGGCGACCTTGCCGAACTCGTGGTCCTCCTGCGCCTCCGCCTGCACCAGGGAGGCGATGGTGATGATCTGCTCGGGCGTCTTGTCGAGCTTCTTCGCCGCGTCCTCCAGCCCGGCCTTGGCGTACTCGGCCTCCGCCCGCTGCACCATCTTGCGCAGCACGTCCTCGGGCTTGCTCTTCTCGCCGACGCTGTACTTGGAGGGGAAGAGGAACCCTTCCGGCTCGCCGTGCGCCCATTTCGGCAGCCCGATGTCACCCGAGGTGGCGGCCTTCTTGGTGGTGCCCTCGGGTACCTCGAGCTTCTTGTCGATCTCGTCGTAGATCCGGGAGGCCCGCCAGCCCTCGGCGATGATGATGCCGTTCTGGCTGGAGGGGTCGAGCATCATCGCCACGGCGCTGGCGCCGGACATCCGCTTGCGGAGGATGTAGGTGCCCGGCTGGATGCTCCGTGACTTCTGGTTGTCGTCGGCCGCCTCCACGAAGGCACCAGGGCTCCTGACCACGCCGGCCTTGTGGAGCACCCGGGCCATCTCGCCGAGGGAGGCGTGGTCGGGGATGTCCACCATGACGTTGCCGGTGCCTTCGCCCTCGTAGTCGGGCGAGGAGGCGAAGTGGGACTGGTAGAAGCCGTAGCCGACGTAGCCGACGACCCCGACGCCGGCGACCAGCGCGGCCGAGATCACCAGGCCGCAGCCACGCCCGCGTCTGGCCGCGGGGCCGCCGCGGCGGTCCCGGCGGCGTGCGCCGTCGGCGTCGTCCTCGTACGGGTCGTCCTCCTCGGCCCGGTCGTCGTCACGGTCCAGGAAGAAGGCACGTTCGCCCTGGTCCGGGCCGGGGTCCCAGCCGGTCTCCGGGTCGGCCCCCGGTCCGGGCTCCTGCCGGGGGTCGGGCACGGGAGCGCCCGCCTGCTGCGGCTGCTGGTAGGCGCCGGGCGCGGGGTGCTCCTGCCGGGCGTAGGGGGCGGGGTGCTCGCCGGTGCCCTGTGCCGGGCCGCCGTGGTAGCCGCCCGCCGGGTACTCGCCGGTGCCGTACTCCCCCGCCGGGTACTCACCGGTCGGGTACTCCCCCACCGGGTACTCCCCGGTCCCGTAATCCCCCGCGGGGCGCCGGCCCGTGGCGTACTCACCCGTCGGGTACTCCCCCACCGGGTACTCGCCCGTTCCGTACTGCCCGGCACCCTGCTGCCCCACGGGGTACTCGCCGGTCCCGTAGTCCCCCACCGGGTACTCGCCGGTCCCGTAGTTCCCCGCGTGGTGCTGACCCGTGGCGTACTCACCCGTGGCGTACTCGCCCGACGGGTAGTCCCCCGTGCCGTAGGGGTCCACGCCGTGCCCGTACTGCTGCTGGGCGCCGGTGTCGTAGGGCGCGTGCCCGTACTGCTGCTGGGCACCGGGGACCGCCTGCGTCGCCTGCCCGCCGGTGTGCCAGCCCCCGTCGTACTGCTGCTGGTAGGGGTGGTGGTGCTGTTGGGGTTGCTGCTGCTCGATGTGCTGCGGGTGGCCGGTGTGCTGCTGCTGAGGCTGCTGCCAACCGTCCTGGTGCCCAGGCCGTTCGGCCCCGCCCCATTCCTGATCCCCGTAGAGGGGGTCATCAGGGTCCCACGGATGGGAGCCCTGGCCCCGGCCATACTCAGTCATCGATCCCCTTGAGACGCGAGAGCGGCAGCCGGTCCGCCACCGGACGCCCGGCCGCGGGCCCATGCTGGACCAGGCGGTGGGAGCGGGGCGAACGATGGTCGGCGGCTGCCGTGTCGCGCGGAACGTTACCGTACGGCCATCAGGCAGCCGCTTCCACGCACTGCCCCGGCGGCCGGCCGGACACCCGTTCGGTCTCCAGCGCGTTCTGGAGGATCACCACCGCCGCCGCCTGGTCGATGCGCGCACGCCCCTTCTTGGCGCTGACCCCGGAGGCCCGCATCCCCTGGGCGGCGGTCACCGTGCTCAGGCGCTCGTCGACGAGCCGCACCGGGACCGGTGTGATGTTTTTCGCGAGCTGCCGGGCGAACTCCCGGACCTTGGCCGCCGCCGGGCCCTCCCCGCCGTTCAGCGAACGGGGCAGCCCGACGACCACCTCCAGCGGCTCGTACTCCCCGACCAGCGCGGCGAGCCGCCGCTGCGCCGCCGGGATGTCACGGCCCGGCACCGTCTCCACCGGGGTGGCCAGCACCCCGTCGGGGTCGCTGCTGGCGACCCCGATCCGGGCGTCCCCCACGTCCACGGCCAGCCGCCTGCCACGCCGGAAGGCGGCCGGCTCCGCAGCGCCGGCCGCGTCCATCAGGCGTTACCCCCGGCCTCGGCGACCAGGCGCTCCACCGCGGCCACGGCCTCGTCCACGGCCTCCGGGTTCTGGCCGCCGCCCTGGGCCACGTCCGGCTTGCCGCCGCCGCCACCGCCCAGCGTCTTGGCGGCGGTACGCACCAGATCACCGGCGCGCAGCCCGGCCTCGCGGGCACCCTCGTTGGTGGCGATGACCGTCAGCGGGCGGCCGTTGGTGACGGTGAACAGCGCCACCACACCAGGGCGGCTGCCCAGCCGCTGCCGCACGTCCAGCACCAGGGTGCGCAGATCGTCCGCCGTGGTGCCGTCGGGCACCCGGGCGGCGGCCAGCGCGATGCCCCGCACGTCCTTGGCGCCGTCGGCGATCCCGCCCGCGGCCTGGAGGACCTTCTCCGCGCGGAACCGCTCGATCTCCTTCTCGGCGTCCTTGAGCCGGGTCAGCATGCCGGAGATCCGCTCGGGCAGCTCCTCGGAGCGGCCCTTGAGCAGCTCGGTGAGCTGGGAGACGACGGTGTGCTCACGGGCGAGGAACTTGTAGGCGTCCACACCGACCAGCGCCTCGACGCGGCGCACGCCGGAGCCGATGGACGACTCGCCCAGCAGCTTGACCAGTCCCAGCTGCGCGGTGTTGTGCACGTGGGTGCCGCCGCACAGCTCCTTGGAGAAGTCGCCGATGGTCACCACACGCACCGTCTGGCCGTACTTCTCACCGAACTCCGCCAGCGCGCCCTGCTTCTTGGCCTCGTCGATGCCCATGTACTCGGCGTGCACGTCCAGTTCCCGCGCGAGCACCTCGTTGATCTTCTGCTCGACGTCGGTGAGCACGGTGCCGGGAACGGCGGCGGGCGAGCCGAAGTCGAAGCGGAAGCGGCCGGGGGCGTTCTCCGAACCGGCCTGCGCGGCCGTCGGGCCCAGCGCGTCGCGCAGCGCCTGGTGGGTCAGGTGGGTGGCGCTGTGGGCGCGGGCGATGGACCGGCGCCGGTCCACGTCGATCCGGGCGTGCACGGCGGAGCCCACCGTGACCTCGCCGACCTGCACGACGCCCTTGTGCACGCTGACGCCGGGCACCGGCTGCTGGACGTCACGCACCTCGATGACGGCGCCGCCGTCCAGCTTGATGCGGCCGGTGTCGGCCTGCTGGCCGCCGCCCTCGGCGTAGAACGGGGTGCGGTCCAGGACGACCTCGACCTCGTCGCCCTCGGTGGCGGCAGGCGAGGAGACGCCGTCCACCAGCAGGCCGACGATCGTGGCCTCGCCGGAGGTGTCGGAGTAGCCGGTGAAGTCGGTGGTGCCGGCGGTGTCGGCGATCTCGCGGTAGGCCGACATGTCGGCATGGCCGGTCTTCTTGGCCTTGGCGTCGGCCTTGGCGCGCTCCCGCTGCTCCTTCATCAGCCGGCGGAAGCCCCGCTCGTCCACCGAGAGTCCCTGCTCGGCGGCCATCTCCAGGGTGAGGTCGATGGGGAAGCCCCAGGTGTCGTGGAGCAGGAACGCCTTGTCGCCGGAGAGCACGCTGCCCCCGGACTGCTTGGTCTCGGCGACGGCGCTGTCGAGGATGTTGGTGCCGGCCTTCAGCGTCTTGAGGAAGGCGGCCTCCTCGGCGAGCGCGACGGTCTCGATGCGCTTGCGGTCGCTGATCAGCTCGGGGTACTGCTGGCCCATCGTCTCGATGACGACGTCGATCAGGTCCTGCACGACCGGGCCGGTGGCGCCCAGGATGCGCATGTTGCGGATGGCGCGGCGCATGATGCGGCGCAGCACGTAGCCGCGGCCCTCGTTGCCGGGGGTGACACCGTCGCCGATGAGCATGACGGACGTGCGGATGTGGTCGCACACCACGCGCAGCGACACATCGCTCTGCTCGGCGTCGCCGTAGGCGACACCGGTCAGTTCGGTGGCCTTGTCGATGACGGCGCGCGAGGTGTCGATCTCGTACATGTTGTGCACGCCCTGGAGGATCATCGCCAGGCGTTCCAGGCCGAGACCGGTGTCGATGTTCTTGCTGGGCAGCTCGCCCAGGATCTCGAAGTCCGTCTTCGTGGAGCCCTCGCCGCGCTCGTACTGCATGAAGACGAGGTTCCAGATCTCCACGTACCGCTCGTCGTTGACGGCCGGGCCGCCCTCGCGGCCGAACTCCGGCCCGCGGTCGTAGTTGATCTCCGAGCAGGGTCCGCACGGGCCGGGGACGCCCATCGACCAGTAGTTCTCCTCCATGCCCAGGCGCTGGATGCGCTCGGTGGGCACGCCGACGACATCGCGCCAGATGCGCTCGGCCTCGTCGTCCTGCTCGTAGACGGTGATCCACAGGCGCTCGGGGTCCAGTCCGTAACCGCCCTTGTCCTGCGGGGTGGTCAGCAGCTCCCAGGCCAGCTTGGCGGCGCCCTCCTTGAAGTAGTCCCCGAAGGAGAAGTTGCCGCACATCTGGAAGAAGGTGCCGTGCCGGGTGGTCTTGCCCACCTCTTCGATGTCCGGGGTGCGCACGCACTTCTGGACGCTGGTGGCACGCGGCCACGGCGGGGTGACCTCGCCCAGGAAGTACGGCTTGAAGGGCACCATGCCCGCGGGGACCAGCAGCAGCGTCGGGTCGTCTGCGATCAGCGACGCCGACGGCACGACGTGGTGCCCCCGCTCCTCGAAGAAGCGCAGCCAGCGGCGGCGGATTTCAGCCGACTCCATCAGTGGTCCTCATTCCGGTCGTTCGGGTGGGTGGGATCGGGCTGCTCGCCCGGGCCGTCGGCCCGGACGGTGCCCAGCTGCCGCACGGTCTGCTGCCGGGGCAGCGCGGAGGGCTGCCGCCTCGCGGCGACGGCCCGGCGGGCGGGCAGCGCCCGGGGCCGGGCACCCTCGTCGGGTGCCGCCAGGCCCAGCGCGTCCTTCAGTTCGCTCTCGCGCTGCACCATGCCCGCGCGCACGTCCTGGGCGAACTCGCGGAGCCGGTGGCCGCCTTCGACGGCCTTGTCGGCGGCGCGGAGCGCCAGCGCGTCGGGGGCGAGGCTGCGGATCTTGCGCTGCACCTTGGTGGTGGCCCAGACACCGGCGGCTGCGCCGGTGGTGAACCAGAAAGCTCGGCGGAACATGTGCGGTTCAGCCCCTTCCGCGCTTGCGGGCGCCGCGCCGGGCGGCCGGAACGGTACGGCCGACCACGACCCTGCGGGCCCGGGAGTCGTCCTGGGTCTCGCCCTGCCTGCGGCCCAGCGCCCGCCGTACGCCGTAGCCGAACGCCGCGACCTTGACGAGCGGGCCGCCGAAGGCGGTGGAGACGGTGGAGGAGAGCGCGGAGGCGTTCTGGGTGACTTCCTGGACGTCCGAGGCGATGGCGTCGACACGGTCGAGCTGGGTCTGTGCGGAGCGGACGGTCGCGGACGCCTCACCCAGGAGGGGGACCGCCTGTTCCGTCACGCCCGTCACCAGCTTGGTCGCCGCCTTGAGCGTCTGGGCGAGCCTCACCAGCACCACGGCGAGGAACGACACCAGGATCGCCCAGAAGACGGCCACGAGGAGGCCGGCCACTTCTCCACCGGACACGCTGCACCGCTTCCCTTGAATGGTCATGGGGTCGGCCGCCGCTCGCCGGGTGGCCGACCGCGGCGGCGTATGAGGTACCGACCTTATCGCGCCCGGCCACCGCCTCCGTACCGCATTCCGCGCGGGCCGCGCCCCGGGTCCGTCGGGCCATGCGGACCGTGCCGCCGTCCCGCCGTTCCGGCCCGGGAACGCCGCGGCCCGCCGTGCCCGCACCGGATGGGCCGGTGCCGGACAGGCGGGCTGCGGAATGCCGGGTGCGCGGCGGCAGGTCAGCGGGCGTAGTACTCGACGACCAGCTGCTCGTCGCAGATCACCGGGATCTCCTTGCGGTTGGGGTCCCGGTCCAGGCGGAAGGCGAGCGCCTGGAGGTTCACCTGGAGGTAGCGCGGCGTCTCGCCCTCGGGGGCGTAGCCACCCTCGCGGGCGACCTGGAAGGGGTGCTTGTCACGGCTGCGCTCGCGGACCGTCACCACGTCGTCGGGACGGACGCGGAAGGACGGCTTGTCGACCTTGCGGCCGTTGACCGCGATGTGGCCGTGCACGACCATCTGGCGGGCCTGGTAGATGGTGCGGGCGAGACCGGCCCGCAGCACGAGCGCGTCCAGCCGGCGCTCCAGCTCGATGACCAGAGCCTCACCGGTCTTGAGGTCCGTCTTGCGGGCACGCTCGTAGGCGCGGCGCATCTGGCTCTCGCTGATGTCGTACTGCGCGCGCAGGCGCTGCTTCTCCAGCAGACGGACCTTGTAGTCACTGTTCTGCTTGCGGCCCCGGCCGTGCTCCCCGGGCGGGTAGGGGCGCTGCTCGAAGTACTTGACGGCCTTCGGGGTCAGCGCGATGCCCAGGGCGCGCGACTTCTTGACCTTGGGACGCGACTGGTTCACGTTGAACGGACCTCCGTGTAAGTTAGGTGAGCCTTACCTTAGCTGAGGAGTACGTATGTTTCGACCTGGGATTTCCCTGCCTGGCGAGCACGCCGAGGGGGAACAGCCGCGTCCCGTGGAAGACGTCCGCCGGCCCTCGGCCGCCGAACGTGTACGAACCCTCGCACAGTCAAGCGTATCGGCCCTGCTCACCATTCCCGGCACCGAGCAGGGCGCCCCGCAGCCGGCCGCCGACCTGATGCGGACCCGCACGGTCGGCCCCGAAGGAGACGTTCTGCTGCTGGTTCCGGCCGACTCGGTGGAGGCCCGCGCCTGCACCTGGGCCCAGGACGACGACCTCGCCGCCGTGATGGAGATCACGGATGTGGCACCCGTCTCGGTGCCCCACCGCGTGCGGGGACGCGCCTGGATCGCCGGCTGGCTCACCCCCGTCCACGGCGCGGACCGGGCCGCCTGCGCCCGGCTCCTGGCCCAGGCCGCACCCTCCGCGCCCGCCCCCGGCGACTCCCGCCAGGTGCTGCGTCTGGAGGTCGGCGAGGCCTACGTGGACGATCTGTGGGGCGCCGAGGACGTCGAACCCGACGCCTTCGCCGCCGCCTCCCCCGACCCCCTGGCGCGGCACGAGGCCGAACTCCTCCAGCACCTCGCCGCCGCCCACTCCGCGCAGATCCGCGACTTGTGCGCCTGCCAGGAGTGGGAGCAGGCCGTCCCCGTGGCCCTCGACAGGTTCGGACTCCGCGTACGCGGCTGGAGCGCCGAGGGCTCCTGCATGGACGCCCGCTTCGAGTTCCCGGAGCCCGTCGGCAGCGTGGACGAGCTCCGCCACGCCATGCACGCCCTGTTCAGCGCGGGCTGAGCCCTCCGTACCGGGCCCGGAGCGGTCCGCCCGCGTCCGCGCGGGGAGGGCCGCTCCCGGCTAGTCCGGCTCGCCCCGCAGCCGGGCGCGGACGCGTTCGGCGACATCCGCGTACCGCGCCTCCGCGCCGTACCGGGTGGGCTCGTAGTACCGCTTGCCGTGCACCGCGTCCGGCGCGTACTGCTGGGCCGCGATCCCGCCGGGCAGGTCGTGCGGGTACTGGTACCCCTTGCCGTGCCCCAGCTTCTGCGCGCCCTTGTAGTGGCTGTCCCGCAGGTGCGCCGGCACCGGTCCGGCCAGACCGGCCCGTACGTCGGCGAGCGCGGCGTCGATCGCCATGTACGCCGCGTTCGACTTGGGCGCCAGCGCGAGCGCCACCGTGGCCTGCGAGAGGGTGATCCGCGCCTCCGGGAAGCCGATCATCGCGACGGCCTGGGCGGCGGCGACGGCGGTCTGCAGGGCCGAGGGATCGGCGAGGCCCACGTCCTCGCTCGCGGAGATCATCAGCCGGCGCGCGATGAACCGGGGGTCCTCGCCCGCCTCGATCATGCGCGCCAGATAGTGCAGCGCGGCGTCCACGTCGGAACCGCGGATCGACTTGATCAGGGCGCTCGCCACGTCGTAGTGCTGGTCACCGGCCCGGTCGTACTTGACGGCCGCGCGGTCCACGGCCTCCTCGACGGTGGCCAGCGTCACCGTCGTCTCCCCCTTGGCGAGGGCCGCGCCCGCGCCCGCCTCCAGGGCCGTGAGCGCCCGTCGCGCGTCCCCGCCGGCGATGCGCAGCAGATGGTCCTCGGCGTCCTCGGGCAAGGTCACCTGCCCGGCCAGCCCGCGCTCGTCGGCGACGGCACGCCGCAGCAGCCCGCGGATGTCGTCGTCGGTCAGCGGCTCCAGCGTCAGCAGCAGGGAACGGGACAGCAGCGGGGAGATGACCGAGAAGTACGGGTTCTCGGTGGTGGCGGCGATCAGCGTCACCCAGCGGTTCTCCACGGCGGGCAGCAGGGAGTCCTGCTGGGCCTTGCTGAAGCGGTGGATCTCGTCCAGGAACAGGACGGTGTCCTTGCTGTACGCACCGGAGGAGCGGCGCGCCTCGTCGATGACGGCGCGGACCTCCTTGACCCCCGCGGTGATCGCCGACAGCTCCACGAACCGCTTGTCGGTGGCCTTGCTGACCACATAGGCGAGCGTCGTCTTGCCGATGCCGGGCGGCCCCCACAGCATCACCGAGGACGGCCCGGCCGGTCCGCCGCCGCCCTCGCCCACCAGGCGGCGCAGCGGAGATCCGGGGCGCAGCAGATGCTGCTGGCCCACCACCTCGTCCAGGCTGCGCGGGCGCATCCGTACGGCGAGGGGGCTGGCGGACGGGTCCTTGGCCTGGCGGTCCTCTGCTGCTGCGGTGAAAAGATCGGGCTCCACGTCGGAAACCCTAAGTCAGCCCTCCGACAAACGCCGCCCGGCCCGTCCCGGCCGGTCTGCGCCCCGGCGGCCCGCGGCGAGCGCGCTTCTCAGCTGGTCCAGAAGTCCCACCAGCGCGTCAGCACCAGGATGCCGATCACGCCGATGTGCAGGACGGGGAGCACCCAGGGGAACTCGTCGGCGAAGGAGCGCACCCCCGCCGGGGCGGGCAGGAAGCCGCTGCGGACGTTGTGCGCGGTCACGTACCAGAACATGATGATCGTGGCGACCCAGGCCAGGGAGCACCACAGGCACAGGTTCCCGATGTTGTAGAGCGACTGGTACTGGAGCCAGGTGACGAAACCGACGCCGAACAGGCAGCCGGCGTTGAAGGTCAGCCAGTACCAGCGGGGGAACGTCGCACGGGTCAGCAGTGTGACGCCGACGCAGATGACGATGCCGTACGCCACGAGCCCGATCATCGGGTTGGGGGCGCCGAAGGCGGACGCCTGGTCGCTCTGCATGATGTTGCCGCAGGAGACCACGGGGTTGATGCTGCACGCCGGCTTGAAGTTCTTGTCCTCCAGGAGCTTGAACTTGTCCAGCGTGATGACCCAGGCGGCGAGCAGCCCCGCGGCCCCCGTGACGATCAGCATCCAGCCGAACGCCCGGCTGGCGCCGACGGCACCCCCCTTCGCTGTGTCCGCAGCCGCGTGCGCCTCGTCGGGGGGTGCCGTCGTCGTCATAGCCTTCTTCGTCCCGTCATCTGGTCCATGGCCGGTACGGGGCACATTCTGCCCCAACTGGCCGTCCCGTCACCGCAGCTCGGTCTGCACTTCGGCCACCACCCGATCGAGTGCGACGGACTTCTGTTCGCCGCTGTCCAGGTTCTTGAGCTGGGCCACGCCCTCGGCCAGATCGCGTTCGCCGAGCAGCAGTGCGAAGCGGGCCCCGGAGCGGTTGGCCGACTTCATCGCGTTCTTCATGCCCTTGCCGCCGTAGGCGAGGTCGGCCGCGACCCCCGCCCGGCGCAGCCCGGTCACGACGTGGAACAGCCGGCGCCGCGCCTCGTCGCCGATCGGCACCGCGAACACCTCGGTGGGCCGGGCCAGTTCCAGCTCGATG
This sequence comes from Streptomyces albus subsp. albus, assembly GCF_000725885.1. Lineage (GTDB taxonomy): Bacteria > Actinomycetota > Actinomycetes > Streptomycetales > Streptomycetaceae > Streptomyces > Streptomyces albus. Next base: position 207,883 of record NZ_JODR01000003.1, read on the forward strand.
CCCTCCGCCTCCAGCGCCAGCACCGTACGGTCCACGCCCAGCGCCCAGCCGACGGACGGCAGCGCCGGTCCGCCGATCATCTCGGAGAGGCCGTCGTACCGGCCGCCGCCGCCGATCGCGGACTGCGACCCGAGACCGTCGTGCACGAACTCGAAGGTGGTGCGCGTGTAGTAGTCCAGGCCGCGCACCAGGCGCGGGTCGTCCTCGAACGGGACACCGGCCTCGGTCAGCAGGGTGCGCACCTCCTCGTGGAAGGCCTTGCACTCCTCGCACAGGTGGTCGCGCATCATGGGCGCGTCCGCGAGCTGCCGCTGGACGCTCTCCCGCTTGTCGTCCAGCACCCGCAGCGGGTTGATCTCGATGCGGGCCCGGGTGTCCTCGTCCAGGTCCAGGCCGCGCAGGTAGTCCTGGAGCGCCGCCCGGTAGGCGGGCCGGCAGGTGCGGTCGCCCAGCGAGTTGAGCAGCAGCCGGAAGCCGCTCAGCCCGAGCGAGCGGTAGGCGTCGTGGGCCAGGACGATCAGTTCGGCGTCCAGCGCCGGGTCCTCGGTACCCAGCGCCTCCGCGCCGACCTGCGAGAAGTGCCGGTAGCGGCCCTTCTGCGGGCGCTCGTAGCGGTAGTACGAGCCCGAGTACCACAGCTTCACCGGGAGGTTGCCCGCCTTGTGCAGGTTGGCCTCCAGCGCGGCGCGCAGCACCGAGGCGGTGCCCTCCGGCCGCAGGGCCAGCTCGGTGCCGCCCTTGGTGGTGAGGGTGTACATCTCCTTGGTCACGATGTCGGTGGACTCGCCGACACCGCGTGCGAACAGCTCGACGCTCTCGAACCCGGGCGTCTCCACGTAGCCGTAGCCGGACCTGCGCAGCGGCGCGGCGATGGCCTCGCGCACCGCCAGATACGTCGCGGAGTCGGGCGGCAGCAGATCGTAGGTGCCCCGGGGGGCCTTGAAGGTGCTCACGTCGCTTCTCGTCACAATCCTCGTCGCGGGGAGGCGGCCGGGCCCATGCCGCCGCCTCCCGGGCCGTGTTCCGCCACCTGCCTCAGGAAGGGGTTGGTGGCGCGTTCACGGCCGATGGTCGTCTGGTGCTGGTGCCCGGGCAGGACCACGGTCTCGTCCGCGAGCGGCAGGCACACGCGGGCCAGGGACCGCAGAATCTCCTCCGGGTCGCCGCCGGGCAGGTCGGTGCGTCCGATGGAGCCGGCGAACAGCAGGTCGCCCGAGAAGAAGACCGGCGGTACGTCGGCCTGTTCGGGCATCCGGAAGGTCACCGACCCCTTGGTATGGCCGGGCGCGTGCGCGACGGTCAGCTCCAGGCCCGCCAGGTTCAGCGTGGTGCCGTCGGTCAGTTCGCGGAGGTCGTCGGGCTCGCCCACGGCCAGTTCGCCCATCAGCGGCTGCCCGATGGTCATGCCCAGCGCCTTCTCCGGGTCGCTCATCATGTAGCGGTCGTCCGGGTGGATCCAGGCGGGCACGTCGTGCGCACCGCAGACCGGTACGACCGAGGCGACGTGGTCGATGTGGCCGTGCGTGAGGAGCACCGCGACCGGCTTGAGCCGGTGTTTGGCGACGGCCTCCGCGACCCCTTCCGCGGCCTGGTGGCCCGGGTCGATGATCACGCACTCCTCACCGGCGGCGGGGGCGACCAGATAACAGTTGGTCCCCCAGGCCCCGGCGGGGAACCCGGCAACGAGCACGATCGTCCTTCATTCGTCCGACAGCGGGCAGTGGTGAAGCGGTCGAGCAGGCGCTTCACCGCTCAGGCACCTCAGCCTACCGGCGCCGGTACGCACGGGGCGAACCCATGGGCGGGGCGTATACGGTACGTGAGGTCCGCAGGTGCGACGCCCCGACGACGCCTCTCAGAAGCGACCCTCACCGACGCCTCGAAGGAGACGAGACCGTGGTCAGCAGTGAGCAGCGCAGAAAGCAGCTCGCCCGTGAGAAGTACGAGCGGTACCTCAGGCGGCGGGAGGCCGCACGCCGCAAGGCCCGGATCCGCAACGGGCTGATCGCCGTCGGTGTGGTGCTGGTGCTGGCCGCGGGGGGCGCGTACGCGGCCTCCGGCGGGCTGAACGGGGACAAGGAGAAGAAGGACGAGGCGGCGCCCAAGGCCCCCGACCCGTCGGCCACCAGCAAGGCCCCCGACCCCTGCGACAAGCCCGCGAAGGGCAAGCCGAACGGCAAGCAGTGGAAGAAGGAGCCGGCCATGACGGTCGACAAGTCGGCCTCCTACACGATGGAGCTGAGCACCACCTGCGGTGACATCCCCATCGAGCTCGACGCCGCCGAGGCGCCGCACACGGTCAACTCCTTCGCCTTCCTGGCCGGTGAGAAGTTCTTCGACCACACGCCCTGCCACCGGCTGACCGATCTGCCCGAGCCCCAGCCGCTGCACGTGCTCCAGTGCGGCTCCCCCGACGGCAACCCGGCGGGCGGCCCCGGCTACAAGTTCGACGACGAGAACCTCAAGGGCGCCACCTACCCGGCGGGCACCGTGGCGATGGCCAACAGCGGGCCGGACACCAACGGCAGCCAGTTCTTCCTCGTCTACGAGGACAGCAAGCTCCCGCCCCGCTACACACCGTTCGGCAAAATCTCCGCTTCGGGCATGAAGGTGCTCAAGAAGATCGCCAAGGCGGGAGTGGCATCGCCGCAGGGCGACGGCATGCCCAACGCCACTGTGGTGATCGACAAGGCTACGGTCCGTAAGTCCTGACGGACCTGGAAGGGCCGGCCCGCCCGTCCGCCGCCCGAGCCGGGCAATTCGCCCCTCGCCGGATGCGGACAGCGCGGGCGCCGGTCGCCTATGTTGGCTGTGACGAGAACCGTGGACGATGCCGGGGGGCCACAACGCCCCTGGCGGGCATCTTGTGGAGGAGGCGCTGTGAGCAGCGACCCGTGGGGCCGCGTCGATGACGCGGGGACTGTGTACGTGCGTACGGCGGACGGCGAGAAGGTCGCCGGCTCGTGGCAGGCGGGCTCGCCCGACGAGGCCCTCGCCTACTTCAAGCGCAAGTACGACGGTCTGGTCGTGGAGATCGACCTGCTTGAGCGCCGGGTGAACACCACCGACCTGTCGGCCAAGGACGCCACGGCCGCGATCGAGCACCTGCGTGAGCAGGTCGACGCGCACCACGCCGTCGGCGACCTCGAGGCCCTGCGCACCCGACTGGACAGACTGACCGAGACGGTCGGCAAGCGCCAGGAGGAGCGCAAGGCCCGCAAGGCGCAGCAGTCCCAGGAGGCGCGCCGTGCCAAGGAGGACCTGGTCGCCGAGGCCGAGCAGCTCGCGCAGAGCGACCAGTGGCGTGCCGCCGGGGAACGGCTGCGGGCACTGGTCGACTCCTGGAAGGGCCTGCCCCGGCTGGACCGCAAGACGGACGACGAGCTGTGGCACCGCTTCTCGCACGCCCGCTCGGCGTTCTCCAAGCGCCGCAAGGCCCACTTCGCGCAGCTGGACGCGCAGCGGGAGGAGGCGCGGCGGCGCAAGGAGAAGTTGGTCGCCGAGGCCGAGGCGCTCTCCGGCTCGCGGGACTGGGGCCCCACCGCCGCCAAGTACCGCGAGCTGATGCAGGAGTGGAAGGCGGCCGGGCGGGCCCAGCGGGAGCACGAGGACGACCTGTGGGCCCGTTTCCGGGGCGCGCAGGACGTGTTCTTCCAGGCCCGGGCCGAGGTCTTCGCGGAGCGCGACAGCGAGCAGCGCGAGAACCTGGCCCGGAAGGAGGAACTGGCCGCCGAGGCGGAGAAGCTGCTGCCGGTCACCGATCTGAAGGCCGCGCGGAGCGCGTTCCGCGCCCTCAACGAGCGGTGGGACGCCATCGGCCATGTGCCGCGGGACGCCCGGCCCCGGGTCGAGGGCCGGATGCACGCCGTCGAGCGGGCGATCCAGGAGGCCGAGGAGGCCGAGTGGCGCCGCACCAACCCCGAGGCGCGGGCCCGCGCCGAGGGGCTGACCGGTCAGCTCCAGGACGCCGTCGACAAGCTCAAGGCCCAGATCGAGAAGGCGCGTTCGGCGGGCAACGCCGCCAAGGCGGCCAAGCTGGAGCGTGAGCTGGAGGGTCGCCAGGCCCTGCTCGACCAGGCCCTCAAGGGTCTGCAGGAGTTCGGGGGCTGAGCTGCGGCCGGGAGGGGGTGGCCGAACGCCGCGGCCGGGGCCGCCCCTCCCGGCAGCCGCCTCCCCGGGCCGGCACTGCCGTGGCGGCGGCCTTCCGCGAGCTTTCGCCGTCCTGCGCCCTGCGCACCGTCGCGGGACCGACGATGGCGGCCTCTCCCGGCAGCAGGCCAACAGGCCCGGGCAGCCGCGGAATCCGTCGTGACGGCCGCCCGGGCAGCAGTTACGACGGGCGCCGGGCCGAGGTCACGCGATAGACGTCGTAGACGCCCTCCACACCGCGCACGGCCTTCAGCACGTGCCCCAGGTGCTTGGGGTCGCCCATCTCGAAGGTGAAGCGGGAGATGGCGACGCGGTCGCGGGAGGTCTGCACCGCGGCGGACAGGATGTTGACGTGCTGGTCCGAGAGCACCCGTGTGACGTCGGACAGCAGCCGGGACCGGTCCAGCGCCTCGACCTGGATGGCGACCAGGAAGACGGACGACTGGGTGGGTGCCCACTCCACGTCCAGGATGCGCTGCGGCTCCCGGGTGAGGGAGTCGACGTTGACACAGTCGGTGCGGTGCACCGAGACACCGTTGCCGCGGGTGACGAACCCGATGATCGGGTCCCCCGGCACCGGGGTGCAGCAGCGGGCCAGCTTGACCCACACGTCGGACCCGGCGCCCTTGACGACGACGCCCGGGTCGGCGGTCGAGCGCCGGCGGGTCCCCCGGGCCGGCATCGGCGGCGCCGTCTCGGCGATGTCCTCCTTGGCCTCGTCCTCGCCGCCGAGCGCCTGCACCAGCTTGTGGCAGACGTTCTGCGCCGAGACGTGGCCCTCCCCGATGGCCGCGTAGAGCGCGGAGATGTCGGGGTAGCGCATCTCGTGCGCGAGGGTGACCAGCGAGTCCCCGGTGAGGATGCGCTGGATGGGCAGGTTCTGCTTGCGCATGGCCCGCGCTATGGCGTCCTTGCCCTGCTCGATCGCCTCGTCCCGCCGCTCACGGGTGAACCAGGCGCGGATCTTGTTGCGGGCACGCGGCGACTTCACGAAGTTCAGCCAGTCCCGGGAGGGGCCCGCACCCGGCGCCTTGGAGGTGAAGACCTCCACCGTGTCGCCGTTGTCCAAGGTGGACTCCAGCGGCACGAGGCGCCCGTTGACGCGCGCACCGATGGTGCGGTGCCCGACCTCGGTGTGCACCGCGTACGCGAAGTCGACGGGCGTGGCCCCGGCGGGCAGCGCTATCACATCGCCCTTGGGGGTGAAGACGAAGACCTCGTTACGGGACAGGTCGAACCGCAGGGACTCCAGGAACTCACCCGGGTCCTCGGTCTCCTTCTGCCAGTCGAGCAACTGCCGCAGCCACGACATGTCGTTGATCGTGTCGTCGGCGGCGCCGCCCTTGCCGCTGCTCCGTGGCACGTCCGTGCGCACCTTGGAGGCGCCGGCGACGGCCTGCTGCTTGTACTTCCAGTGCGCGGCGATGCCGTACTCGGCACGGCGGTGCATGTCGAAGGTGCGGATCTGGAGTTCGACGGGCTTGCCGCCGGGGCCGATGACCGTCGTGTGCAGCGACTGGTACATGTTGAACTTGGGCATCGCGATGTAGTCCTTGAACCGCCCCGGAACCGGGTTCCAGCGGGCGTGGACGGTGCCCAGCGCGGCGTAGCAGTCGCGCACGGTGTCCACCAGGACGCGGATGCCCACCAGGTCGTAGATCTCCGCGAAGTCACGGCCGCGGACGATCATCTTCTGGTAGACGCTGTAGTAGTGCTTGGGCCGGCCGGTGACGGTGGCCTTGATGCGCGCGGCCCGCAGATCGGCCTGGACCTCGTCGGTGACCAGCGCCAGGTACTCGTCCCGCTTGGGCGCCCGCTCGGCGACCAGCCGGACGATCTCGTCGTACATCTTGGGGTAGAGGATCGCGAAGGCGAGGTCCTCCAGCTCCCACTTGATGGTGTTCATGCCGAGCCGGTGGGCGAGCGGAGCGAAGATCTCCAGCGTCTCGCGGGCCTTCTGCTCCTGCTTGGACCGCCGCAGGAAGCGCATGGTGCGCATGTTGTGCAGCCGGTCGGCCAGCTTGATGACCAGGACACGCGGGTCCTTGGCCATGGCGACGACCATCTTGCGCACCGTCTCGGCCTGCGCCGCCTCACCGAACTTGACCTTGTCCAGCTTGGTGACGCCGTCCACCAGGAGCGCCACCTGGTCGCCGAAGTCACGGCGCAGTGTGTCGAGGCCGTACTCGGTGTCCTCGACGGTGTCGTGCAGCAGGCCCGCCATCAGGGTGGCCGGGTCCATGCCCAGCTCGGCCAGGATGGTGGTCACGGCGAGCGGATGCGTGATGTACGGATCGCCGCTCTTGCGCTTCTGGCCGCGGTGCCAGCGCTCGGCCACCTGGTAGGCGCGCTCGATCTGGCGCAGCGTCGAGGACTCGATCTTGGGATCGTTGCTGCGGACTATCCGCAGCAACGGCTCCAGGACGGGATTGAACGGGCTGGAGCGCTGCACCCCGAGGCGGGCCAGACGGGCGCGTACGCGGTTGGAGGAGCCGGAGCGGCCCGAGACCCCGGAGACGGCCCGCGCGGGGGCCACACGGTCCTTGGAGCCGTTCTCGGCGCCCTTCCCGCCACGCGCGGAGGCGCTGCGGGGCGCGGCCCCGGACCGGGCCGCCGTGTCCGCGGCGCGGGAGCGGCCCCCGCCCGAGCTCTTGGCAGGCAGCCCGTCGTCGGCCGCGGCACCTGACCGGCGCTGGGCGGCCTCGCCCGCGGCCTTCGCCTCCTGACGCCGCCGCTGGGCGGCGGTGAGCTGCTGGGCCTCGTCTGGCAAGAGCACTCCTCGATGGACCGCAGGTCGGACTGCCATGGTAGCCACCCGGGCCGCCCGGGCCCTCCCGGAGAGGGCGGGCGCGGTACAGGAGAGGCGGCCACCCGTTCATGGTGAACGTATCGGGTGGCCGCCTTATGCCGCTGCGCCCCGCGTCAGGGTGTGCCCGGACTGTGACCCGGCCGCCGGGAGGGGCTGGCGGGTCAGACGGCGATCAGGGCGTCCAGAGGGGCGCCGGCCAGGGCCCGCTCGACCCTTTCCCGGCCGCCGAGGAACCCCAGCTCCAGCAGGACCGCCAGCCCCACGACCTCGGCCCCGGTCCGCCGCAGCAACTGCACGGAGGCCTCGGCGGTGCCGCCGGTCGCCAGCACGTCGTCGATCACCAGGACGCGGTCCCCCTCGGCCAGCCCCTCGGCGTGGACCTCGATCCGGGCGCTGCCGTATTCGAGGTCGTAGGACTGGGAGAGCGTGGCCCCGGGGAGCTTGCCCGCCTTGCGTACGGGCACGAAGCCGACCCCGGCGCGCACGGCCGCCGGGGCGCCCAGGATGAAGCCGCGCGCCTCCAGGCCGACGATCTTGGTGACCCGCTGCTTGGCGGCGATGCCCGCCAGCACGTCGGTGAGGACGGAGAACGCCTGCGCGTCGGCGAGCAGCGGGGTGATGTCCTTGAACATCACGCCCGGCTTGGGGTAGTCCGGCACGTCGTGGATGCGGCTGGCCAGCAGCTCCCGCACATCGGCGGGAACCTGCGGGCCGGCCGGGGACGCTGCCGGGGGTTGGGTCGTGCTCACCGGTTCACCTGCGCTTTCCGGACGGCTTCCCGCGCCTGTTGCGCGAGGAGGGCTGCCGCCGCTGTCCGCCGACCGCGGCGGCGGGCCGCCCGCCGTCGCCGGGACCGGCGGCGGAGGCGTCGTCGCCGTCGTCCGGCTCGTCGCCTGGTTCATCGTCCTGTTCGCCGTCCTGCTCGTGCGCCTCCCGCTGGGCCGCCTTGAGGCGCTTGGTGTGCACCCGGCGGGCCAGCGCCTTCATCTGGGGAGTGCGCTCCTTGAAGTCGGCGACCAGCGGAGTGGCGATGAAGATCGAGGAGTAGGCACCGGCCGCGAGACCGACGAACAGGGAGAGCGCGATGTCGTTGAGCATGCCGCCGCCGAGCATGCCGCCGCCGATGAACAGCAGTCCGGCGACCGGCAGCAGCGCGACGACCGTCGTGTTGATCGACCGCACCAGCGTGCCGTTGATGCTCCGGTTCGCGATCTCGCTGTAGGTGAACTTCGTCTGCTTGGTGACGTTCTTGCTGCTCTCCCGCAGACCGTCGAAGACGACGACCGTGTCGTAGAGCGAGTAGCCGAGAATCGTCAGCAGACCGATGACCGTACCGGGCGTCACCTCGAAGCCGACGAGGGAGTAGACACCGACGGTGATGGTGAGGTCGTGGATGAGCGCGATCAGCGCGGCCAGCGCCATCCGCCACTCGAAGGCGATGGCGAGATAGATCACCACCAGGATCATGAAGATCCCCAGGCCCTGCCACGCCTTGTTGGCGATCTGCTCGCCCCAGCTCGGTCCGACGAGCTGGGCGTCGATCTTCTCCGCGTCGACCTTCAGCTCGTCGGCCAGCTCCTCCTTGACCTTCGTGGAGGTCTTGGTGTCGACCTGGGCGATCTGGATGCGCTTCCCGCCGTCGCCGAGCGCCTGGACGATGGCGGTGTGGCCGGAGACCTTCTCGGCGGCCTCGGTGGTCTGCTGCACGGAGGCCGTGGTCTTGGGCGTGGTGAAGACCGCGCCGCCCTCGAACTCGATGCCCATGTTGAGGCCGCGGACGACCACACCGACGATCGCCGTGATGGTGATCAGGATGGAGACGCCGTACCAGATCTTGCGGTGGCGGATGAAGTCGTAGCCGACCTCACCGCGGTAGAGCCGGGCGCCGAGAGTACCGAGACGGGACATCTCAGGCCTCCTTCGTGTCGGTGCTGACGGTACGACGGCCGCGTCGCAGCGGTGGCTTGGCTCCGAGCCGCTTGGGATCGAGGCCGGACCAGGGGTGCCCGTCGGCGAAGAACTTCCTGCGCGCGAGCAGCGTCATGACCGGCTTGGTGAAGAAGAACACCACGACGACGTCCAGCGCGGTGGTCAGGCCCAGCGTGAACGCGAAGCCCTGCACCTTGCCGACGGTCACGATGAACAGCACCGCGGCGGCGAGGAAGGACACGAAGTCGGAGACGAGGATGGTGCGCCGCGCCCGCGGCCAGGCCCGCTCGACGGCGGGCCGCAGCGTACGACCCTCACGCACTTCGTCCCGGATCCGTTCGAAGTAGACGATGAAGGAGTCGGCGGTGATACCGATGGCCACGATCGCACCGCAGACGGCCGGCAGGTTGAGCGCGAAGCCCATCGCCGGACCCAGCAGCGTCATGATCGTGTAGGTGAGGATCGCGGAGGCGATCAGGCTGACGATGGCGATCAGCGACAGACCGCGGTAGTAGACGACGAGGTAGACGACCACCAGGGCGAGGCCGATGGCTCCCGCGATCAGACCGGCCGTCAGCTGGTCGCTGCCCAGCGCGGCGGTGACGGTGGTGACGTCGGATTCCTCGAAGGAGAGCGGCAGCGCACCGTAGGAGAGGATGTTGCCCAGTTCCTCGGCGGACTGCTGGTCGAAGCTGCCGGAGATCTCCGCGTTGTTGGTCAGCCGCTCGCGCACGGTCGGCGCGGACTGGACCTCACCGTCCAGCGTGATCGCGAACTGGTTCTGCGGCTGCGGCTTGCTCATCAGCTTGCCGGTGATGTCGCCGAACTGGTCGGAGCCCTTGTCGCTGAACGACATCTGGACGATCCACTGGCTGCGCTGCTGGTCGAAGACCGCCTTGGCCTTGCTCACGTTCTTGCCCGGAACGGCGACGGGACCGAGCGCGTACTTGATGGGGTCCTTGGCGTCGCAGGCGACGATCGGCTCGGAGTTCCTCGTGTTGGCGGCCTTCTCGCTCGCCTTGGCCCGGGCTTCCTTGGTGGAGCAGTCGAGGGCGTTGAGCTTCTTGGCCAGATCGGCCGGGACACCCGGCTGCTGCGGCTGCTGAGTGGGCGGCGGGCTCTGCTCGCCCGACTTGCTGGGATCGGGGCTGGGGCTCTTGTCCGCCGGGTCGTTCTTGGCGGTCAGGCCCTCGGTGACGGCTCGGCCCTGCTGGCCGGCCCCCTTGCCGGCACCGTCGGAGTCGCCTTGCTTGTCTCCGGAGGCGCCATCGGGACTCTTCCCGTCGTCGCCTCCGGACCCCTTGCCGTCCGAACTGCCGGCCTTCTCCCCCCTGTCACCGCCTTGTCCCGGGCTCTTGCCCGTACTCGGCGACTTGGAGGAGGACGACGGCGTCGGTGTCGGCTGCCCCTTGTCCACCTGGGCCAGCGTCAGCACCGGGCGGAAGGAGAGCTGCGCGGTGGTGCCCACCTGCTCACGCGCCTGCTGGGAGTTGGTGCCCTTGGGGATGTTGACGATGATGTGCCGGTCGCCCTGGGTCTGGACCTCGGCCTCCGACACACCGAGACCGTTGACACGCCGCTCGATGATGCTGACGGCGGTGTCCATGTTGGTCTTGTTGATCGCGTTGGGCTTGCCCGGCTGGTTCTTGGCCTCAAGCGTGATGCTGGTGCCGCCCGCGAGGTCGATACCCAGCCGCGGGGCCTTGTGACCGGAGGCGAACATGCCTCCGACCAGGCCCCCCATGACCAGCAGAATGAGCACGAGGGAGCGCCATGGCCTCCCCTTGGCGCCGGAGGCCCTGCGCCCCCTTTTCGGTGCTGCCACCTTGTCGTCTCTCCCTGTCCAACCGCCCGTGCCGCCCCGCGAGTTCGGCCGGGCGCGGCACAGCGGCGCGCGAAGTGGTCTGTGACGTGCTACGCCGCCAGGTCCCTGATCGGTGACCCGGCGGCGCTGACCCTACTTGGAGTCGGCGTCTTCGTCCCGCTTGGCGTCCTTCGCCTCGGCGGTGTCGGCCTCGGCCGCCTCCGCCTCCGGCTTCTCGGAGCCCTTGGCGGCGTCCGCGTCCTCGGCGTCGGCGGCGGGCTTCTTGCCGAGGTCCAGCTTCGCTTCGGAGGGGGTCTCCTCGGACTCGGTCAGCGAGGAGGCGTCGTCCGGGACCACGGTGTCGACGTCGAAGTCCTCACCTTCCGGACCGTTGGTGATGCGGTCGAACTCCTCGTCGGTCAGGACCGCGCCGATGGCGTTCTTGGCGAAGAGCGCGTGCGTGCCCGGCTCGATCTCCAGCAGGACGGTGTCCTCCCGGATCTCCTTCACGACGGCGTACATGCCCCCGATGGTCCGGATGCCCGTGCCGGGCTGCATCTGGTCACGCATCTGCATGGCCTGACGCTGCTTCTTCTTGGCGGAGCGGGTCATCAGGAACATGGCCCCGATGATCACGATGAACGGGAGCAGAGCAATAGGATCCACGGCGGAAGATATTCCTTCGCATGGCCGCGTCTCAGCGGCCTGGGTATTCGGGGTGGGCAGGCCTCCGCGGAGGGAGGGCGTCGGCGGAGTCTAAGCGAGCCTCCGCCGATGGAACAACGTCAAGCATGGCACCGAGGTTCCTGGCCCGACGAGTCTCCGCGCCGTCACGCTCCGAACAGGCCCTGTTGCCCAGGTCCTCCGGAAGCCCCCCGCGCGGACTGCTGGGGCGGGGTGAGCCCCATGTGAGCCCATGCGGCGGGCGTGGCGACGCGACCACGGGGAGTGCGGGCCAGCAGTCCCTCACGGACGAGGAACGGCTCGGCCACCTCTTCCACTGTCTCACGCTCCTCACCAACCGCCACGGCCAGCGTGGAGAGGCCCACCGGACCGCCGCCGAAGAGCTTCAGCAGCGAGCCGAGCACCGCGCGGTCGAGCCGGTCGAGACCGCGCCCGTCCACCTCGTAGACCTCCAGGGCGGCGGCGGCGATCTCCTTGGTGATGACACCGTCCGCCTTCACCTGGGCGTAGTCCCTCACTCTGCGCAACAGGCGGTTGGCGATACGCGGTGTTCCCCGGGAGCGGCCGGCGATCTCCACGGCGCCCTCCGCGTCGGTGTGCACCTCCAGCAGCTGCGCCGAGCGGCGCACCACTTGTTCCAGCTCTTCCGGCTCGTAGAACTCCATGTGCGCGGTGAACCCGAAGCGGTCCCGCAGCGGCGGGGGCAGCAGCCCGGCCCGGGTGGTGGCGCCGACGAGAGTGAAGGGCGGCAGTTCCAGCGGGATGGCCGTGGCGCCCGGTCCCTTGCCCACGACCACGTCGACTCGGAAGTCCTCCATGGCCATGTAGAGCATTTCCTCGGCCGGGCGGGACATCCGGTGGATCTCGTCCAGGAAGAGCACCTCTCCCTCCTGGAGGGAGGAGAGGATCGCGGCGAGGTCGCCGGCGTGCTGGATGGCGGGGCCCGAGGTGATGCGGATGGGGGCGCCCATCTCGGCGGCGATGATCATCGACAGGGTCGTCTTGCCGAGTCCGGGCGCACCCGACAGGAGCACGTGGTCGGCGGTGCCGCCGCGGGCACGCGCCGCCCTCAGCACCAGGTCGAGCTGTTCGCGGACCTTCGGCTGGCCGATGAACTCCGCCAGTTGCTTGGGGCGCAGCGCGGCCTCGACCGCCTGGTCCTCACCGTCCGCATAGGCGTCGACGAGACGTTCCTCCGAACTCATGGCGTCACCGGGCCCGGTTCAGCGTCTGAAGTGCGGCCTTCAGCAGCACACCCACATCGGGCGTGCCGCCGCCTTCCTCGGCCTGCGGCGCCACGGCCGCGACCGCGTCGTCCGCTTCCCGGCCGGCGTACCCCAACCCGACGAGGGCGGCGTGCAGTTGCTCCCGCCAGCCGGGCGGGCCCGCGGCAGCCGCCCCGCGCGAGGCGGGGACCGCGCCCGAGGGTGCCCCGAGCCGGTCCTTCAGCTCCAGCAGCAGTTTCTGCGCACCTTTCTTCCCGATGCCCGGCACCGCTGTCAGTGCCTTCTCGTCCCCGCCGGCGACGGCGGTGCGCAGGGCGTCGGGGCTGTGCACGGCCAGCATGGCCTGGGCCAGCCGGGGCCCCACCCCGCTCGCCGTCTGCAACAGTTCGAACACCTGGCGCTCGTCGTCGTCGGCGAAGCCGTAGAGGGTCAGCGAGTCCTCGCGCACGACGAGCGACGTGGCGAGCCGGGCGGGCTCGCCGATCCGCAGGCCGGCCAGGGTGGCCGGCGTGCACTGGACCGCCATCCCGACCCCGCCGACCTCGACCACTGCCGAGTCGGGGCCGAGCGCGGCAACGGGTCCGGAGACGAAGGCGATCATCGAACGGTGCCTTTCCTGCGCTGCGAACGGTGGGCGGAGACGGCCTGCTGGGCGGCGACCGCCTCCTGGAGGCGGTTCTTGGCCGGGCCCCGCCAGATGTGGCAGACGGCGAGGGCGAGCGCGTCCGCCGCGTCGGCGGGCTTGGGCGGTCCGGCGAGCCGCAGTACGCGGGCCACCATCGCGCCGACCTGGGCCTTCTCGGCGCGGCCCGAGCCGGTGACGGCGGCCTTGACCTCGCTGGGGGTGTGGAGTGCGACCGGCAGCCCGCGCCGGGCCGCACAGAGCATCGCCACGGCGCTGGCCTGCGCGGTGCCCATCACCGTGCGGACGTTGTGCTGGCTGAACACCCGTTCAACGGCCACCGCTTCGGGGCGGTGGGTGTCCAGCCATTCCTCCATGCCGCGTTCGATGAGCACGAGCCGTTCGGGGACCTCCGCATCGGCGGGCGTACGGATCACGCCGACGCCCGCCATCGTCAGCGGCCGGCCGGCGACGCCCTCCACCACGCCGATGCCGCAACGGGTCAGCCCCGGGTCCACCCCCAGCACGCGCACGGCCTCTCCCCTTCCCGGTGTACCCGTCTTGATGTTCCCGCAGGTTATCGGGAACCACCGACAGAGCCGGCGGACCCGGCGGCGGCAACAGCACCGCCGGGCGTGTCCGGAGCGGGTGCCCGAGTGCGGGGGCACGGCCGTGTACCGGGAGGGACACCGGCCGGGCACGGCCGGCACGGGTCGTGCGCGGGTCATGCCCGATGCGCCACGCCGCGCTGCCCGGCCGGGCAGCGCGGCGTGGCGACGGTGACGGTGACGGCCGGGCGGTTACGCGTCGACCTTCGCCATCACGTCGTCGGGCACGTCGAAGTTGGCGAAGACGTTCTGCACGTCGTCGCTGTCGTCCAGCGCGTCGATCAGCTTGAAGATCTTGCGCGCGCCGTCCTCGTCCAGCTCGACCTGCATGCTCGGCACGAAGCTGACCTCGGCCGAGTCGTAGTCGATCCCGGCCTCGACCAGCGCGGTGCGCACGGCGACCAGGTCGGTGGCCTCGCTGATGACCTCGAAGTTCTCGCCGAGGTCGTTGACCTCCTCGACGCCCGCCTCCAGCGCGGCCTCCAGGACGTCGTCCTCACTGCGGCCGTTCTTGGGCACGATCACGACGCCCTTGCGGTTGAACAGGTAGGAGACCGAACCCGGGTCGGCCATCGAACCGCCGTTGCGGGTCATGGCGACACGCACGTCGGAGGCGGCACGGTTGCGGTTGTCGGTCAGGCACTCGACCAGGACGGCGACACCGTTGGGGCCGTAACCCTCGTACATGATCGTCTCGTAGTCGGCGCCGCCGGCCTCCAGGCCCGCGCCGCGCTTGACCGCGCTGTCGATGTTCTTGTTGGGAACCGACTGCTTCTTCGCCTTCTGGATGGCGTCGTACAGGGTGGGGTTGCCATCCGGGTCGGCGCCGCCCATCCGCGCCGCGACCTCGATGTTCTTGATCAGCTTCGCGAAGAGCTTGCCGCGCTTGGCATCGATCACGGCCTTCTTGTGCTTGGTGGTAGCCCACTTAGAGTGGCCGGACACAGCCTCGCTCCTTCACAGTCCCAACTTCTCTCGACGCGGGAATCCTACCGTCAGCAACTCAGTGTGCTGACCGCACCATCTGTGTGAACAGTGCGTGCACCCTGTGGTCGCCCGTCAGCTCCGGGTGGAAGGCCGTGGCCAGCAGATTGCCCTGCCGGACGGCCACCGGATGCCCGTCGAACGTCGCCAGCGTCTCGGCCGCCGCACCCGTGGACTCCACCCAGGGGGCCCGGATGAAGACGCCCTCGACGGGTCCGCCCTCGACGGCGGCCATCTCGACCGCCGCCTCGAACGACTCGTTCTGGCGGCCGAACGCGTTGCGACGGACGATCATGTCGATTCCGCCGATGGTCTCCTGCCCGGAACGGGGATCGAGAATCTTGTCGGCCAGCATGATCATGCCGGCGCAGGAACCGTACGCGGGCATCCCCGCGGACACCCGCTCACGGAGCCGGTCCATGAGGCCGAAGGTGACGGCGAGCTTGCTGATCGTGGTCGACTCGCCGCCGGGGATGACCAGGCCGGCCACGTCGTCCAGTTCTTCGGGCCGCCTGACGTGTACGGGGTCGGCACCCGCAGCGCGGAGGGCTGCCAGGTGCTCACGGACGTCGCCCTGGAGGGCGAGCACACCGATGGTGGGGTCGGTCATGGTGGTGTCCTTCTCGATGGTGCCCACTGCCGGTGGGCGGTGGCCGGCCGGGTGCGCCGTCCCGGTGCCCGCCGGGCGCTGGTGCGCGGCGGGCACCGGGACGGCGGAGCCGTCACCAGCCGCGGTTGGCGTACCGCTCGCCCTCGGGCAGGGTGTCGCAGTTGATGCCGACCATGGCCTCGCCGAGCCCGCGGGAGGCGTCGGCGATGACCTTCGGGTCGTCGTAGAAGGTGGTGGCCTTCACGATGGCGGCGGCGCGCTTGGCCGGGTCGCCGGACTTGAAGATGCCGGAGCCGACGAAGACGCCCTCCGCGCCGAGCTGGCGCATCAGCGCGGCGTCGGCGGGGGTGGCCACGCCGCCCGCGGAGAAGAGGACGACCGGCAGCTTGCCCGCCACGGCGACCTCCTTGACCAGCTCGTAGGGCGCGCGCAGCTCCTTGGCCGCGGCGTACAGCTCGTTGTCGTCCAGGACGGTCAGCTTGCCGATCTCGTTCTTGATCTGGCGCATGTGGCGAACGGCCTCGACGACGTTGCCGGTGCCTGCCTCGCCCTTGGAGCGGATCATGGCCGCGCCCTCGGCTATCCGGCGCAGCGCCTCGCCGAGGTTGGTGGCACCGCAGACGAACGGCGTGGTGAAGGCGAACTTGTCGCTGTGGTTGACCTCGTCGGCGGGGGTGAGGACCTCGGACTCGTCGATGTAGTCGACGCCGAGCGCCTGCAGGACCTGGGCCTCGACGAGGTGGCCGATGCGGGCCTTGGCCATCACCGGGATCGAGACGGCCTCGATGATGCCCTCGATCATGTCCGGGTCGGACATCCGGGCCACGCCGCCGTCCTTGCGGATGTCGGCGGGCACCCGCTCCAGTGCCATGACGGCCACGGCGCCGGCGTCCTCGGCGATCCTGGCCTGCTCGGGGGTGACGACGTCCATGATGACCCCGCCCTTGAGCTGCTCGGCCATGCCCCGCTTCACGCGGGCGGTGCCGGTCTCGGGCTGCGGAGCGGCGGACTGCTTGGCGGTGGACGGAGTTGTCACGTTCGACCTCGCTGACGGCGATGAGGGGATGTACGGACGGACCCCGGCGGGTCCGTCCGCCACTGTCCAGGACCACCGCCACCGGCGAAAAGGGCCAATTGTGGTGCTGTGGCCTGCCGTGGCCCGCTCCCGGGGCGCAGTGGCCCCTTGCCGGCTCCCGAACGGGCCGCTCGGCCCCGCCGGTCAGTGCCCGCGTATGCGTCCTCCCCGGTGGACTCCGCCGGTCAGTCCTCGCCCCTTTGCCCACGGTCGGCGCCGTCCTGTCCCCGGTCGGTGCCTTCCTGCGCAGGGTCGGTGCCGCCCGGCTCCCGGTCCGCGCCGGTGTGGCCCCGGTCGGCGAGCGCCAACGGGGGTTCGTCGTCCATCTCGAAAGCCATCGGGAACGCGGCGTGGCCGGCCAGCCGCAGCCAGCGGACCGTGCGGTGGCTGCGCAGGGCGCGGGCCGCCCGCACCGCGTCGTTGTGGAAACGGCGGGCCATCGGCACCCTGCGCACGGCGGCACTCAGCTCCTGCGCCGTCTCGGTTCCGCCGGGTGCCGCCCGCACCGCCTCCAGCTGGGCGGGGTCGGCGAAGACGGCGCGCAGCGTCTGGCTCAGTTCGCTCTCGGCGACCTCACGGTGCTCCTCCTCGGCCTGCCGTGCGTCGTGCGCCGCCTGGTAGAGCACCATAGAGGAGGCCGGATCCAGCACGCCGGCGGTGGCCAGTTCCTGCGCGATGGAGGCGCGCCGCAGCAAGGTGGCGTCGAGGGCGGCCTTCGCGGCGTCGATCCGCGCGTGCAGCCGGTCCAGACGGCCGGCCGTCCAGCTCAGGTAGACGCCGACGAGCAGCAGCGCGACGACGATCCAGATGGCGGTGGTGAGGGTCGGCATCGTCACTGTGGGTCCTCGGGGTGTCGGTCCGCGGTGTCAGGGTGCGCGAGTCAGTCGCGGGCCAGGCCCCAGCGCGCGCGCAGCCCGGTGCGCTCGTCCGGGGCGACGGAGGCGGCGCCGTCGGTGACCGTCTCGTACACGGCGAGGATGTCGGCGCCGACGGTGCTCCAGTCGAACCGCCGCACGTGGCGGGTGCCGCGCTCCCGCAGCCCGGCGCGGCGTCCGGGGTCGGTCAGCAGGCGCACGGCGGAGGCGGCCAGCGCATCGGCCCGGCCGACGGGGAACAGTTCGCCGGCCTCTCCCCCGTCGAGCACCTGCTCGAAGGCGTCCAGGTCGCTGGCGAGCACGGGCGCCCCGGCGGACATGGCCTCGACGAGGATGATGCCGAAGGACTCGCCGCCGGTGTTGGGCGCCACGTACAGGTCGACGCTGCGCAGCAGCCGGGCCTTGTCCTCGTCGCTGACCATGCCGAGGAACTCGACGCTGCCGCGCATCTCGCGGGGCAGACCGGCCACGGCCTCCTGCTCGTCGCCCCGGCCGGCGACCAGCAGCCGGGTGCCGGGCGCCTGGTCGAGGATGGCGGGCAGCGCCTTCATCAGGACGGGGAGGCCCTTGCGGGGCTCGTCGATCCGGCCGATGAAGCCGATCGTGTGCCCCTCGGGCCCGCCCTGCCACTCCTGTTTGGGCTCGGCGTCGGCGAAGAAGCCGACGTCCACTCCGTTGGGGATGGTCACCGCGTCGCCGCCCAGGTGCTCGACCAGGGTGCGGCGCGCGTACTCGCTCACCGCGATCCGGGCGCTGATCTTCTCCAGCGCCGGCTGGAGGATGGGATAGGCGGCGATCATGGCCCGGGAGCGCGGGTTGGACGTGTGGAAGGTGGCCACGATGGGCCCTTGCGCCGCCCAGCAGGCCAGCAGGGACAGCGAGGGGGTGGCCGGTTCGTGGATGTGCAGGACGTCGAAGTCGCCCTCGTGCACCCACCGGCGCACCCGCGCCGCCGACAGGAAGCCGAAGTTCAGCCGCGCGACCGACCCGTTGTAGGGAACGGGGACGGCGCGGCCCGCGGAGACCACGTAGGAGGGCAGCGGCGTCTCGTCGTCGGACGGGGCCAGCACGGACACCTCGTGGCCCAGCCGGATCAGATGTTCGGCCAGGTCACGCACGTGGAACTGGACGCCGCCGGGCACGTCCCAGGAGTAGGGGCAGACAACGCCGATCCTCATCCGCGCCCCTTCACGGCCGCGGCGGGATCGAGGTCGGCCAGCCAGAAGCGCTGGAGCATGTGCCAGTCCTGGGGGTGCGCGGCGATGCCCGCGGCGAAGACGTCGGCCAGCTTCTGGGTCATGGCCGCCACGCGCTCCATCCGGCCCTCGATACCGGGCACCGGGATCGGCTCGTGGACCCGTGCCCGCATGGCCGGGGAGGCGTCGTCGTACCAGAGCGTGACCGGCATCAGGGGGGCTCCGGTCTGCTGCGCCAGCAGGGCCGGGCCGGCCGGCATCCGTGCGGCCTCGCCGAAGAAGCTGACCTCGATGCCGGTGGCCGACAGGTCGCGGTCGGCGACCAGGCACACCAGGCCGCCCGCGCGCAGCCGCCGCGCCAGGGTGCCGAACGCGGTGGCGCCGCCGTGCGGCAGCACCTCCATGCCCAGGCTCTCGCGGTAGGCGACGAACCGGTCGTAGAGGCTCTCCGGCTTCAGACGCTCCGCGACGGTGGTGAAGGGCGTCCGCACGGCGGTCACCGCCCAGGCGCCGGCCAGGTCCCAGTTGGCCAGGTGCGGGAGCGCCAGTATCACGCCGCGCCCGGCGGCGAGCCCGTCGGTCAGATGGTGCAGCCCCTCGACGGAGACGCTGCGCAGCAGTTGCCCCTCGCTGTAGGACGGCAGCCGGAAGGACTCCATCCAGTAGCGCATGTACGAGCGCATCCCGGCGTGCGAGAGGCGCCGCAGCTGTGCGGGCGAGGCGTCGGGCACCACCCGGGCCAGGTTGGCCTCCAGCCGCCGGACGCCCTTGCCGTGCCGCCGCCACGCCTGGTCGGCGATCCGGCGGCCGAGTGCCTGCGCCGCCGGTTCGGGCAGCTTCTTGACACCGGCCCAGCCCAGTCCGTACAGCGAGTCGGTCAGCTGGTCCCGCAGCTCGCTCACGCGGTCCTCCCCTGCTCCTCGGCCTGTGCCACCTCGGCGGCCTCCCGGCGTACCGTCACCACGCGCTGGCCGAGGGTGACGGCGCTGCCGGCCGCGACGACCCACAGCGCGATCGGCAGCAGCACGCCGATGTGCGGGACGCCGAAGGTGGTCTCGAAGCCCGAGAAGCCGGCCAGCACGAGGGTGATCACCAGTCGCTCGGCCCGTTCCACCAGCCCGTTGACGTTCACCGGCAGCCCGATGCTCTCGCCGCGCGCCTTGGTGTAGGAGACGACCTGGCCACTGGCCAGACAGAAGATCGTCACCGCGCACAGCAGCAGGCTGTCGCCGCGCCCGGCGTACCACAGCGCGATCCCGCCGAAGACGGCCGCGTCCGCGACCCGGTCGAGTGTGGAGTCCAGGAAGGCGCCCCAGCGGCTGGAGCGGCCCAGCTGGCGGGCCATGTTGCCGTCCACCAGGTCCGAGAAGACGAACAGGGTGATGACGACCGTGCCCCAGAAGAACTCCCCCATCGGGTAGAAGACCAGGGCCCCGGCCATCACCCCGCAGGTGCCGACCAGGGTGACGACGTCGGGGCTCACCCCCGCACGCAGCAGCATCGCGGCGAAGGGGGTGAGGACACGCGTGAAGAAAGCACGCGCGTACTTGTTCAGCATGACCGTCCCTGATGCGTCGAGGGCGAGCCGGATGACGGTGTGGCCACCGGGTGGCCCATCGTAGTCACGCCCCGCCGACGCACGGCGCACACGGTCGGGTAGTGCCGCGTTCCACGTATGGACGCCTCACGGCAGCGGTGGAAAGCTCGGAGGAACCGGTGGTCTTCGCGACCCCTCGGCCCCTCCAGCGTGCTCCATCAGGTGACGACGGAAGGCGGACAGATGGCCGGCAAAGCGAACGCACACTCCGGAGCCGCCGGCAGGGCAGCGGCGGCCGACCACCCCTCGGCGCTGCGGAACGTGGTGCTGGTCGGCCACAGCTCCGCCGGCAAGACGACCCTGGTGGAATCCCTGGCGCTGGCCTCGGGCGCGATCAGCCGGCCGGGCCGGGTGGAGGACTGCACCACGCTCTCCGACCATGACGAGATCGAGCACCGGCAGCAACGCTCCGTGCAGCTGTCCTGGGTGCCGCTCACCTGGAACGGCATCCGGATCAACCTTCTGGACACCCCCGGGTACGCGGATTTCGTCGGGGAACTGCGGGCGGGTCTGAGGGCGGCGGATGCCGCCCTCTTCGTCGTTTCGGCCGCGGACGGCGTGGACGGCGCCACCCGTCTGCTGTGGCGGGAGTGCGCCGCCGTGGGCATGCCCCGCGCCATCGTCGTCACCCATCTCGACGCGGCCGGCGCCGACTTCGACGAGACGACCCGGGCGTGCCGGCGGGAGCTGGGCGGCGACGACCCGGACGCCGTGGTCCCCCTCTATCTGCCCGCGCACGGCGAACGCCGCGCCGACGGCAGCGCTCCGGTCACCGGTCTGATCGGACTGCTCACCCGGCGGCTGTTCGACCACACCGACGGGACCCGCACCGAACGCGACCCGGACGAGGCCCAGCTGCCGCTGCTCGCACAGGCCAGGAACCGGCTCATCGAGTCGATCATCGCCCAGAGCGAGGACGAGGGACTGATGGACCGCTATCTGGGCGGCGAGGACTGTGACGTCAAAACGCTCGTCGAGGACCTGGAGAAGGCCGTCGCCCGCGGGGTCTTCCACCCCGTGCTCGCCGCCGCACCCGCCCCCGAGGGCGCCTCGCAGGGGCTGGGCACCGTGGAACTGCTGGAGCTGATCACCGGCGGGTTCCCCACCCCCGAGGAGCACGGCATCCCCCCGGTCACCAGCCCCGAGGGCGCGCCCCGCCCGGCCCTGGCCTGCGATGCTGCCGGTCCGCTGGCCGCCGAGGTCGTCAAGACCTCCTCCGACCCGTATGTGGGCCGTATCTCCCTCGTACGGGTCTTCTCCGGCACCCTGCGCCCCGACGAGACCGTCCACGTCTCCGGGCACGGTCTGGCGGACCGGGGACACGAGGACCACGACGTGGAGGAACGCGTCGGCGCCCTCTCGGCGCCCCTCGGCACACAGCAGCGGGTCGTGGAGTCGGCCGTCGCGGGTGATCTGGTGTGCGTGGCCAAGCTCGGCCACGCCGAGACGGGCGACACCCTCTCCGCCAGGGACACGCCCTTGCTGATGGCGCCGTGGGAGATGCCCGAGCCGCTGCTCCCCGTCGCCATCGAGGCGCACAGCAAGGCGGACGAGGACAAACTGTCCCAGGGACTGGCCAGACTGGTCGCCGAGGACCCCACGATGCGGCTGGAGCAGAACCCGGACACCCACCAGCTCGTCCTGTGGTGCATGGGAGAGGCGCACCGGGACGTCGCTCTGGAGAGGCTGCGTTCCCGGTTCGGCGTCCAGGTGGACACCGTCGAGCACAAGGTGGCGCTGCGTGAGACGTTCGCCTCCGCGGCGGCCGGGCGGGGCCGGCATGTCAAGCAGTCGGGCGGTCACGGCCAGTACGCCATCTGCGAGATCACCGTCGAGCCGCTGCCGGGCGGCTCCGGCATCGAGTTCGTGGACAAGGTCGTGGGCGGCGCGGTGCCGCGCCAGTTCATCCCTTCGGTGGAGAAAGGCGTCCGCGCCCAGGCCGCCCGCGGGCTCGCCTCCGGCTACCCGCTGGTGGACGTACGGGTCACGCTCGTCGACGGCAAGGCGCACTCCGTGGACTCCTCCGACGCCGCGTTCCAGACGGCCGGTGCGCTGGCCCTGCGCGAGTGTGCGGCGCAGGCCACGCTGCACCTGCTGGAACCGGTCGCGGAGGTGGAGGTCACCGTCCCCGACGACTACGTGGGCGCCGTGATGAGCGATCTGTCCTCCCGGCGCGGCCGGGTGCTGGGCACCGAGCAGGCCGCGGAGGGCAGTACGGCGGTGCGTGCCTGCGTGCCCGAGATCGAGATCAGCCGGTACGCGGTGGACCTCCGGTCGATGTCCCACGGCACCGGCCGCTTCCGCCGC
This sequence comes from Streptomyces albus subsp. albus, assembly GCF_000725885.1. GTDB lineage: Bacteria > Actinomycetota > Actinomycetes > Streptomycetales > Streptomycetaceae > Streptomyces > Streptomyces albus. The sequence goes on from NZ_JODR01000003.1 coordinate 230,358, forward strand.
AGCTACGCGCGGCACGAGCCGATGCCGCGGCAGCAGGCGGCCCGTGTCCGGGAAGCGGCGGGCAGCCCGGAGAGCACTCGCTGAGCACACCCGTACTGAGGCAAGATGTGTGCGGACCGCGCCAGTTGGGAAGCCGTCGTGGTCGGCGGCACTCACCGGAACGCACGGGACCGGGGGCGCCGTGAGCCAGAGCCGAACGGAGTGGGGGCCCAGTGGCCGGATTCGACGATCGCAGCAGTCAGCCCGACGCGGCGTCCGACTTCTCCCCGGGCGCCCAAGTACCCCTCTCGGGACCGGGCCAGGGCGGCCAGACGGCGGCGACCCAGGCACTCGCCTCGGCCGCCTACCGTGACGACGAGGTCGAGAAGCTGATCGAGGCCAACCCCGAGGCCGGCTTCAAGAAACCCAAGATCTCCCTGTTCGAACCGAACCTGGGCGAGGCGTTCGCGCGGGCCGTCCAGACCCGGCTGCTGGGCGGCGCCCGCGCCCCGCTCATCCAGTCGTTCGGCATCGAACCGCAGACGGTCGTCGAGCACTGCCTGGCCGCCACCCGGGTCCGCAAGCACCGCGACGCACGGCTGACGCTGGTCATGGTGATCTTCGGGCTGCTGTTCCTGCCCGGCGTGGTGCTGTGGCTGTTCGCCTTCCAGCTGCGGCGCATGCTCGCCGGGTCCAAGGACCGGCGGGCCGGGGCCATCGGCATGGTGGTGCTGGTGGCCGTCGGGGCGCTGGTGGTGCTGTTCGCCGTCAAACTCCCGTTCAACGGCTTCTGGGGCATCTATCTGCGGGCCATGCTGGTCGCACCGCTGATCGGCGGGGTGTGGGCCAAGCAGATCTGCGAGCGATACGCCAAGGATCTGCGGAGCCGCTGGCAGAGCCTGCTGGGCGGCTCCGGGGTCGGCGCCAAGATCCCCGAGGCGGTGCCGCAGGACCCGGGCGACGCGGGCGCCGAACGGATCCGGCTGGGCCTGGCCAAGGTGGCCGCCGAGCAGGCCAGCAACCTCGTCTACTACGCCGGCCCCAAGGGGATACTCGGCATGGGCACCCGCTGGGGAAGCTGGCAGCTCGCGGAGGAGCTCGTCCCCGCCAAGCCCGGCGGGGAGATCAACCCCTTCCGCAGCTGGGACGTCATCCGCGCCATCCACGACCAGCTCCGCATGCTGGAGCGCGGCCCGCTGCACACCGGCGGCTTCCCCACGCCCTCGATACGGCACTGGATCGTCTCCCCCATCGCCGAGGGCGCCAAGGCGGTCAAGCGCCCCGAGGGCCAGGAGGTCGAGGGCTACCGCATCAAGGACTTCGAGATACAGCGGATCTGCAACGAGCAGCAGTTCGGCGCCGGCAACCGGCACTACCTGGGCGTGCAGTTCGTGCTGTGGGACGGCCAGTTGGTCATCACCCTGCTGATCAGCGTCACCGTGCTGCACCACACGCTGCGCATCGAGGTCACCGGGCACGCGCTCGGCCCGGTGGACGGCCTGTTCACCAGCGGGCCCTCCCCGAAGACGAAGCAGGTCTCCAAGAGCATCAAGTTCTGGGAGACCCGCACGGTCAATCTGCCGCTCGTGGAGACGAAGGAGGTCGTGCGGCTGGCCGCGCGCGCCCCCTTCACCTGGTTCCCGCCGGTGCTGGACTTCCTCGGCGGCAAGCTGTCGCTGCCCGAGCCGTTCGGGCTGCGGCACGCCTGGGCCAAGAAGCCGTGGCGGCACCGTTTCATGGCGGACGACGCCATGCGGGCCGCCACGCCCGTGCTGCGGGTCGTGCACTCCGCGGCCATCAAGGTGCTGGAGGAGAACGGCTGCAACGTGGAGAAGTTCGGCAGCCGTTCGCTCAGCCTCAGCGCGGCGGTGCAGGACGCCAAGCCGGGGAAGGCCGACGTCTACGACGCGTAGCGGGCGCCGGGAGCGGTGGGGCTTCTCACCACTCCCGGGCCAGCATCGCCCGGGTGTCCGCCAGCAGCTGCGGCAGCACCCGGGTGTGGCCCACGACCGGCATGAAGTTGGTGTCGCCGCCCCAGCGCGGCACCACGTGCTGGTGCAGGTGCGCGGCGATGCCGGCGCCGGCGACCGAGCCCTGGTTCATGCCGATGTTGAAGCCGTGGGCCCCGGAGACCCGGCGCAGCACCGTCATCGCACGCTTGGTGAGCTCGGCCAGCTCGGCGGTCTCGGCGTCGTCCAGCTCGGTGTAGTCGGCCACGTGCCGGAAGGGCACGGTCATCAGGTGGCCGCCGTTGTAGGGGTAGAGGTTGAGCACTGCGTAGACGTGCTCACCGCGAGCGACGATCAGACCGTCCTCGTCGGACTTCTGCGGGATGGAGCAGAAGGGACAGCCGTCCTCGGCCCCGGGGCCGCTCGGCTTGTTCTCACCCTGGATATAGGCCATCCGGTGGGGGGTCCACAGCCGCTGGAACGCGTCCGGCGCCCCCACTCCGATCTGCTGCTCCGGCTCACTCGTCATACCCGCCAGCTTATTCTCCTGGCAGCGCCTGACACGACGAGGGGGCGGCCCCGGGCCGCCCCCTCCGGTCACGCGCGTGACGCCGCCGTCACACCTGGACGCGGCGCTCCACCACGTCGGCGATCTCGGCGAGCGCCTCCTCCTTCGGGATGCCGTTCTTCTGCGAGCCGTCCCGGTAGCGGAAGGAGACCGCGCCGTTGGCGACGTCCTCGTCACCGGCGATGACCATGAACGGCACCTTGGCCTTCTGCGCGTTGCGGATCTTCTTCTGCATCCGGTCGGAGGAGGAGTCGACCTCCATCCGCAGACCCTTGGCCTTGGCCGCCGCCGCGAACTCCGTCAGATACGGCACGTGGTCGTCGCCGATCGGGATGCCGACGGCCTGCACCGGGGCGAGCCACGCCGGGAACGCCCCGGCGTAGTGCTCCAGCAGGACGGCGAAGAACCGCTCGATGGAGCCGAAGAGCGCACGGTGGATCATCACCGGCCGCTGGCGGGAACCGTCGGCGGCGGTGTACTCCAGCTCGAACCGCTGCGGCTGCTGGAAGTCGACCTGGATCGTGGACATCTGCCAGGTACGGCCGATGGCGTCCCGGGCCTGGACGGAGATCTTCGGCCCGTAGAACGCGGCACCGCCCGGGTCCATGACCAGTTCCAGGCCCTGCTTCCCCGCGGCCTGGCGCAGCGCCTCGGTGGCCTCCTCCCACTCCTCGTCGGTGCCCAGGAACTTGTCCGACTCGGGGTCGCGGGTGGACAGCTCCAGATAGAAGTCGGAGAGGCCGTAGTCGCGGAGCAGACCGAGGACGAAGGTGAGCAGGTTGTCCAGCTCGTCCGGCATCTGCTCCTTGGTGCAGTAGATGTGCGAGTCGTCCTGGGTGAAGCCCCGGGCACGGGTGAGACCGTGCACGACACCGGACTTCTCGTACCGGTAGACGGTGCCGAACTCGAACAGCCGCAGCGGCAGTTCCCGGTAGGACCGCCCCCGCGCCCGGAAGATCAGATTGTGCATCGGGCAGTTCATCGCCTTGAGGCGGTAGTTCTGCTCGTCGAACTCCAGCGGCGGGAACATGCCCTCCGCGTAGTGCGGCAGGTGCCCGGAGATCTCGAACAGCCGCTCCTTGGTGATGTGCGGCGTGTTGACGAAGTCGTAGCCGGACTCCTCGTGCCGCCTGCGCGAGTAGTCCTCCATCACCTTGCGGATGACGCCGCCCTTGGGGTGGAAGACGGCCAGGCCGGAGCCCAGCTCCTCGGGGATGGAGAAGAGGTCCAGTTCGGTGCCCAGCTTGCGGTGGTCGCGCTTCTCGGCCTCGGCGAGGAACTCCAGATACTGCTTGAGCTCGTCCTTGGTCGGCCACGCCGTGCCGTAGATCCGCTGGAGCTGCGGGTTCTTCTCGCTGCCGCGCCAGTAGGCGGCGGCGGACCGCATCAGCTTGAAAGCGGGGATCATCCGGGTGGACGGCAGGTGCGGACCCCGGCACAGGTCCTTCCAGCACAGTTCGCCGGTCTTGGCGTCGAGGTTGTCGTAGATCGTCAGCTCGCCGGCGCCGACCTCCGCAGAAGCGCCCTCGGCGGCGTTGGCCGCGTTGCCCTTGAGGCCGATCAGCTCCAGCTTGTACGGCTCGCCGGCCAGCTCCTGGCGGGCGTCCTCGTCGGTGGTGACCCGGCGGGAGAAGCGCTGCCCCTGCTTCTGGATCTGCTGCATCTTCTTCTCGATGCGCTTGAGATCGTCCGGGGTGAAGGGCTCGGCGACGTCGAAGTCGTAGTAGAAGCCGTCCTTGATGGGCGGGCCGATGCCGAGCTTGGCCTCGGGGAACAGCTCCTGGACGGCCTGCGCCATCACGTGTGCGGTGGAGTGCCGCAGGATGGCGAGTCCGTCATCGCTGGTGATCTCGACGGGCTCGACGACCTGTCCGTCGGCGAGCTCGTAGGCCAGGTCCCTGAGTTCACCGTCGACACGTACGGCGATCACGGAGCGGTCACCCTCGAAGAGCGCGGCGGCCGTAGTGCCCGTCGTCACCACGCGCTCTTCCCGCTCGGAATCGCGTTGGATGGTCACACGGGCATCTGACACCGGTCTCTCCTGACTCTCACCTGGGGTACGCGGCCGTCGCCGCGCGGTCGGCGCGGCTCGGGGCCGCGCCGTCGAATCGTACCGAGCCACGGCCCCCACCCGCGAAACGGAGCCGGAACGGGAACAGCCCCGCGGGCACCGGCGACCGGACCGCGGAGCGGGCGGCCGAGGCCCGGAGGAGATCGAAGAGGGCGGAAACGAGGAAGAGGCCGCCCCGTCGGAATGACGGTGCGGCCTCGGTGATCTCACGCTGGATCGGGGTGGGCGATACTGGGTTCGAACCAGTGACCTCTTCGGTGTGAACGAAGCGCTCTCCCACTGAGCTAATCGCCCCGGGGTCTCCGCCGGTCGCCCGGCGGCACGTGCAGAACCATACAGTGCGTCGCGCCCTTCATCCAAACCCCTTTCCGGCAGCGGCCGGACGGGCGTTCGGGGCGGAAACACGCCGGGGCCCGGAAGCTGATCGCTTCCGGGCCCCGGGTGCGTTGGTGGGCGATACTGGGTTCGAACCAGTGACCTCTTCGGTGTGAACGAAGCGCTCTCCCGCTGAGCTAATCGCCCGCTGGCCGGATCAACATTACCCCATGTCAGAGGGTGCTCATGACCATCGACCGCGGACCGCGGAGCGCCGGCGGCCCCCTGTCGGCCGTCAGCCCTGCCGGCGGGCGAGCTTGCGTTCCTTGCGGGCGGCCCGGCGCTCCTTCATCCACTGGGTGCCCTCGTGGTACTTGCGTTTGGTCCACCGAAGGACGTGCTGCGCCCAGACGAACTCGGTCGCCCACACCGCCATACCGCCGAATATCACCAGCCACCCGGGACCGGGAAGCGGCAGCATGATCACGCCGCCGATCACGATCGCGAGGCCGACCAGGAAGATTCCGGCCCGCCAGCTCACGTGCAGGGTCCGGGACGCCTGGATGAACGCCGGGGCCCGGGAGCCGAGTGGCTTGTCTTCGCGGGTGCCAAGTGGCTTTTCGTCACTCTGCGCACTCATGTGGGACAAGGTACCCGACCCCTTCGTGTTCTGACGGTTCACTCGTTCGGCCCCCTCTCACAAACGTACAAGAGCCGTATGAAGGATTCGATTCCGGGCAAATCCCTCAGAGGGGTTTACAACCGGCGCGTAGGTGGCATGTCGATTGCGCCGACGTGCGAATCCCCGAGCGCACACTGAGCGAAAGGCCCTGGCGCTTATGAACACAACGGTGAGCTGCGAGTTGCACCTGCGCCTCGTTGTTTCGAGCGAGTCCTCACTGCCTGTACCAGCGGGCCTGCGGTACGACACGGCGGACCCCTACGCCGTGCACGCCACCTTCCACACCGGTGCCGAGGAGACCGTGGAGTGGGTCTTCGCCCGCGATCTCCTGGCCGAGGGCCTCCACCGGCCCACGGGCACCGGGGACGTCCGAGTCTGGCCGTCCCGGAGCCACGGACAGGCCGTGGCCTGCATCGCCCTCAGCTCCCCGGAGGGCGAGGCCCTGCTGGAGGCCCCTGCGCGGGCGCTGGAATCCTTCCTGAAGCGAACAGACGCGGCCGTGCCGCCCGGAACCGAGCACCGTCACTTCGACCTCGACACGGAGCTCTCGCACATCCTCGCCGAGAGCTGAGACCGCCGGTTCCCGCCGCCGTCCGACTCGGGGCGACGGCCGGCGGGTCCGGCAGCCGTGTGCCACGGCACCGCTTCGTGTAACGGCACACTGCGACGCCGCCGCCGCGTATCCGTACGCGGCGGCGGCGTCGCTGCGTAGAGGCTCCGCCACCGGGTGCTGCGGCTCCCGAGCCCCACGACCGGGGCGGCGAGGGCGCCGGTGCCCCAGCCACGGGCACCCGGGGTGGAGGGACTACGCTTCGTGCGCACAGACCCTGCAGGAGCGGCCCGTGCGGATCAACCACGACACCCGGTGCGCACTCGACCAGGCGGTCGAATTGCTGAACACCATGCCGGACGGCGACACCCCCGACACGCTGGTGTCCGTGGCGGACCTGCGCGACTACCTCGTACGGAACAAGGTCAGCGGTGTCGGCGCCCTGACGGAGGACGATCTGCGGGCCGTACGCGCGGTACGGGAGCAGTTCTCACGGGTGTTCGCCGCTCCCGATGCACGGACCGCGGCGCAGCTGATCAACACCCTGGTCGCGGGAGCCGGGACCACCCCGCAGCTGACCGATCACGACGGGTACGACTGGCACGTCCACTACTTCGCGCCGGGCGCCTCCGTGGCCCAGCACCTGGCGGCGGACTGCGGGATGGCGCTGGCGTTCGTTCTGGTCGCGGGCGAGCTCGACCGGCTGCGGCGCTGCTCGGCACCGGACTGCCGACGCGCCTTCGTCGACCTGTCCCGCAACCGCTCCCGCCGCTACTGCGACAGCCGCACCTGCGGGAACCGGCTCCACGTCGCCGCCTACCGCGCCCGGCGGCGCGAGTCGGCGGCGGACGGCTGACCCGACGGCACCCGCCCAGCGGTACGCCGGGCACGCACCGTGCCGACGAGGCGCACGGAGAGGCACCGCACGGGTGCCGCGGCGGGGCGGTCACAGCAGCAGCAGGTCGTGCACCCCGGCGACCGCCAGCAGCACGGCGATCACCGTCAGGAACAACATCAGCGGGGGCTGGGAGAGCGCGTACAGGCACCCTTTGCGCTCGGGGGGCGGCAGCTCGTCGAGCTCTACGGTGGAGTTCGGCGTCGTGTCCATCTCGCCGTGATCATGTCGCAGAGCTTCGTCCGGACTGCTCCAACACGCCCCTTTTCTGGTGGAGTTAGCGGGAACATCCGGCATTGACGGCACTGACATGCTAAAGCCCATGGAGCACTTCGCACCGCCGACTGGACAGCACCCCGGCCCCTCACGTATCGACGCGGTCGTCTCGGGAGAGCTGAGCTGGACCGAAGTGGACCTCGTCGACCTCGCGGGCGGCGAGACGGAGGCACTGCGGTCCGTACTGGAGACCTACGGGGTCCGCGTCAACCGCTTCCCCGTCGGGCAGCCGCGTCACCTGGTGGCCGCGCTGGGCGGCGTGCGGCAGGCGGCGCCCTACGTGGTGCTCTCCTGCCACGGTGCGGACGGCGGCATCCTGCTGGACGAGCTGATACCGGAGGTCGCCCGGAACCAGCCGTTCCTGGGATCGGCCGGCCCCGACGAGATCCGCGCCCATCTGCGGTTCCCGGGCAGCGTCGTCATCTCCACCGGGTGCGACACCGGTACCCGAGCGCTGGCCGACGCGGTCTTCGACGCGGGCGGCAGCGCCTATCTGGCACCGGAGAGCGAGCCCTTCGGGCATGCGGCGGTGTTCGCCGTTCTGTACCTGTTCTACGAACTGACCGAGGGCCGCACGCTGGAGCAGGCGGTGGCCACGCTCCGCGAGCACGACGCGGAGCTGGCGAAGTGGCGCCTTTTTCTGCCGTGAGCGGCCCGCCGTGAGCGGCGGCGCCGGCTTCCCGGCCGATGGCGGCGCCCGGGTGACGGGCCGGGCGGCCCGGCCACCCGGTCGTCAGATGCCGTGCTTCTTGAGGATCGCCTCGATGTCCGAGAAGACCTCGTCCGGTGCGCCGGCCGGGCGGGACGCGGCGGGCGCCGGGGAGCCGAGGGCCGGGGTGCCGGCGGCCGGCTCACTGGCGTGGGGCCGCTTGCCCCGCTGCCGCCCACCGGCGGCGCGGCCCTCCTTGCCGCCGCCCCTGCCCGAGGCGAGGCGGGCGGCGATCCACAGGACGACCGCGCAGGCCAGAACGGCGAATCCGCCCCACACGCTGGGCTTGAGGACGAGGTCGGCCGCCCAGCTGCCGAACGCCCTGACGATCTTGCCGCCGAGCCCGACCAGCCCGGACATCGCCAGGCCGACCGGCACCAGGGCGACGGCGGCGATGCGCGTCGCGGCGGCGAAGCGGCGGCGCCAGGCCGTCAGGAAGGCGATGGCGAGGCCCGCGGCGGAGAGCGCGGCGCAGACGGTCGTGGTGAGCATGTCTCCATCGTGGCACCGCGGGGGCGCCGGCGGCCACGGCCGGACCCCGGATCAGGGTCATCTCCGGGTCGGAAGCCCTCCCGGGGGCTGAGAGACTGGGGGCCATGGACAACACCACCGACTCCGGCACCGCCCTCCCCCGTGTCACCCTCGACGTGTGGTGCGAGCTCCAGTGCCCCGACTGCCACCGGGCCCAGGGCGACCTGAGGGCGCTGCACGAGCGGTACGGCGACGCGCTGGAGATCCGGCTGCGGCACTTCCCGCTGGAGAAGCACAAGCACGCCTACGCCGCCGCCCAGGCGTTCGAGGAGGCCTACGCGCAGGGCAAGGGCGCACCGTATGCCCGGGCCGTGCTGGGGCGCACCGCCGAGCTGGGCGAGCGCGGCGAGGAGCTGCTGGTGGAGGTCGCCCGGGAACTGGGCCTGGACGCCGACGAGTTGGAGACGGCGCTGATCGACGGCCGGCATCTGCTGGTGGTGGACGCCGACCAGGCCGAGGGCAAGGCGATCGGGGTGACGGGGACGCCCACGTACGTCATCGACGGTCAGCGGCTGGACGGCGGCAAGAGCCAGGAGGGGCTGCGCGAGCGGATCGAGGAGATCGCCGACCGGCTGCTGGGGCGCTGAGCGGGCCGGACGGCTGCCTCACGGCTTCCGCTCGCGCCGCCACCGCACCTCTGGCGGATGGCCCGGCCGTCGCTCTCCGTCATACGAGCCGCTTGGCGTAGCACAGCTCCACCAGGCGGTAGCCCAGCGAGGTGTAGAGCCGCAGAGCCGGGGTGTTGTCGGAGAACACGTTGAGGCCGAGGAGCCGGGCGCCGCGCTCTGCGCACACCTGCTCGGCCGCCAGCATCAGGGTGCGGCCGTGGCCCTCGCCGCGCCGCTCGGCCTCCACGTGGACGTCGAAGACCCAGGCGTCCACGTCGTCGCGGGGCAGCCCGGCGAAGGCCAGCCATATCGCGCCGACGTCCACGCCGTCACGGGTCAGGACCCGCAGTGCGGCCGTCCGGGTCGCGGCGCCGTCCGGCAGGTGGATCCGTCTGGCGGCTTCGGACCTGACCGCCGCCTCCTGGGGGGTGGCACCGCGGGCGGTCATGCCGTCGATGAAGGTGGCCGCGCTCTTGTCCCACCACTGCTCGAACTCGTCCGCCGTCAGCGGCCGGGGCACACTGCCGGGCGGCAGGGACGGCGGTGCGTCCACGTCCTTGACCATGTGCCGGCTGCGTTCGGTGTAGCCGAGGGACGCCAGCAGGCCGGTGCCCGCCGCGTCCTCCTCGCCCGTCACCGGGACGCTCGTCTCCACGTACACGGCGCCCCAGTCGCGCAGTACCTCCTCGGCGGCGAGCGCCGCCACCGTCCCCCTCCCCCGGCGGCGTTCGCCGGGCTCGACGGTCAGCCCGGCGATCCGCCCGGAGGCGGGGCCGCCCTCGGGAGGCCCGGCCAGGTCGAGGCCGCCGACCGGGCGGGAGTTGACGCAGATCTCGTAGGTGCGGGAGCGCCGGCCGTCGGCGGTGCGGTGCTCGGGTCCGGTGGGGCGCAAAGTCGTCGTCACGGTTGAGGTTCTACCCCTCCGGTGACGGCTGCGGCCACCGGGTTACGGGTCGATGTCGGCGGCCGACCGCTCCTCGAAGACGCGCATCGCCTTGGTGGTCACGGGGCCGGGCGTGCCGGGCAGGGCGCGGCCGTCGATACGGGAGACGGCCTGGACGTCGCGCAGGCTGGAGGTCACGAAGACCTCCTCGGCCCGCTCCAGCACGTCCATGGGCAGCTCGGTCTCCCGCGCGTCCGTCCATTCCAGGACGAGGGCACGGGTGATGCCGGCCAGGCAGCCCGAGGCCAGCGGCGGGGTGTGCAGCTCACCGTCGAGGACGACGAAGACGTTGGAGCCGGTGCCCTCGCACAGCATGCCGTGCGTGTTGGGGAACAGCGCCTCGCTGGCGGCCTGTTGCCGGGCCCGGGCGAGGGCGACGACGTTCTCGGCGTACGAGGTGGTCTTCAGCCCGGTGACCGCGCCGCGTTCGTTGCGGGTCCACGGCACGGTGACGACGGAGGTGACGTCGGGCCTGCGGGTGGCCTCGCCGAGTGCCACGACGAGGGTGGGCTTCGCGTCACCGCGGTCGGAGCCGAGCGGGGACAGCCCCCCGGTGTAGGTGATCCGCAGCCGGCCGTAGGGCATCGGGTTGGCCGCGACGACGGCTTCGCAGGCCCGACGTACCTCGTCCAGGTCGGGCTCGGGCAGGCCGAGGCCCCGGGCCGAGGCGGCCAGCCGGCGCAGGTGCCGGGTGAGGGCGAAGGGGGTGCCCTCGGTGGTCTTGACGGTCTCGAAGACGCCGTCACCGACCGTGAGCCCGTGGTCGAGCACGGAGACGTTCGCGCCGTGTGCGTCCCGTAGTCCGCCGTCGAGCCAGATCTTCACTGTTGCTTCACCTCAGGGAGCCTCTGGGGCCGCTGCGTCACCGGGGGGGTGTGCGCTTCCCGTGTCGCGGTCTCGTCGTTCTCGTACTCCCCCGACGCTACCGCGAGCAGCCGGGCGGCCTTCAGTTCGGTCTCGCGCCACTCCTGCTCCGGGTCGGAGTCCCAGATGATCCCGGCGCCCGCCCCGAACCGCAGCAGGGGCGCGGGGTGGTCGCGTTCGATCCAGAAGGTGCGGATGCCCACGGCCAGCTCCCCCACGCCCCGGTCCGCGTCCACCCAGCCGACGGCTCCGGTGTACGGGCCGCGCGGCGAGGTCTCCAGCTCCGCTATCAGCCGCAGGGCGCTCGATTTGGGGGCGCCGGTTATCGAGCCGGGCGGGAAGGTGTGCTCCAGCAGCCGCGCCCAGCCGTCCTCGGCGCCCGCGGGCAGTTCGCCGCGGACCGTGGAGACGAGGTGGACGAGGCCGCGGTACGGCTCGGCGGCGCAGAGTGCGGGCACGGTGACGGAGCCGGGTTCGCAGACGCGGCCCAGGTCGTTGCGGACCAGATCCGTGATCATCACGTTCTCGGCCCGCTCCTTGGCCCCCAGGTCGGCCGCGGTCCGGCCGGTGCCTTTGATCGGGCCGGACTCGACGGTGCGGCCGTCGCGGCGCAGATAGAGCTCGGGCGAGGCGGTGGCTATCTCCATGCCGTGCGCGGGCAGCCGCACCGTGCCGGCGTAGGCCGCGGGCCCGTCCTGGGCGAGCCGGGCGGTGAGCTGGTCGATGTCGGCCGCCGCCGGGTCGGGCAGCGGCGCGGACAGGACGCGGCAGAGGTTGACCTGGTAGACGTCACCGGCGGCGATGGCCGCCCGGATGCGCCGTACCCCCTCCATGTAGGCGGCCCGGTCCAGGGAACCGGCCCAGCTGTCCGGGGCCGGCCCGCGCCAGCGGCCGGGGACCGGGGCCGGCGGCGGTGCGGGGCGGACGTCGCCGAAGCGGGCGCAGCGCAGCCCTCCCTCGTAGTCGGCGACGACGGCCCACCAGCCCGAGGAGTCGAGGGCCTCGGGGTCGCTGGTGACGTCACGGAGATCGGTGGCGAGGAGCCCGCCCAAGCGGGCGAGGGGGGTCAGATCGGACACGGGTGCGAGTCTATGGAGGCCGCTGAGCGGCCACGCTGCGGAAACGGAATTTGAGCTGGCCCGGGAATCCGCTAAAGTTCAACACGTCGCCGCGGCGCGCAAGCGCTCCGGAGGCGAGGTACCCCCCGGGCTGTCACCCGGAAAGGGCACCTGCGGACGTGGCTCAGTTGGTAGAGCATCACCTTGCCAAGGTGAGGGTCGCGAGTTCGAATCTCGTCGTCCGCTCGACGTGGGGGCTCCCGGCCCCCGCACTCGGTGGAGTGGCCGAGAGGCGAGGCAACGGCCTGCAAAGCCGTCTACACGGGTTCAAATCCCGTCTCCACCTCCAAGGACGATTAGCTCAGCGGGAGAGCGCTTCCCTGACACGGAAGAGGTCACTGGTTCAATCCCAGTATCGTCCACCGGGTCCCACCGGACCCTGGTCCGCAAGGGCCTTGCGCGCGGTTAGCTCAGCGGGAGAGCGCTTCCCTGACACGGAAGAGGTCACTGGTTCAATCCCAGTACCGCGCACGGACGATTAGCTCAGCGGGAGAGCGCTTCCCTGACACGGAAGAGGTCACTGGTTCAATCCCAGTATCGTCCACCATCCTTCGAGGGCCCCGGCCGCACCGGCCGGGGCCCTCGGCGTATGCCGGCCGGTGCGGGGTTCAGGAGGAGAAGAGCATCCGCCCGAAGCCGCCGCGGTGCCCGTGGTGTCCATGGTGCCCGTAGTGGCCGTGCGCACCGTGGTGCGGGGCGCCCCAGGCGGGACCGGACGGGTACGCCTGCGGGCCGGGGGGCGGCGGGGGTGCGGACTGCGCCCACTGGGCCTCCAGCCTCGTGAGGGCCTCCAGTTCCCCGTAGTCGAGGAAGATTCCCCGGCAGTTGTCGCACTGCTCTATCTGCACACCGTTGCGGTTGTACGTGCGCATGGGGGCGCCGCACTTCGGACACACCATCTGTCTGCTTCCTCTCTTCCGGTGCCCGGGGCCGTCGCGGGCCGGCGACGGGTGCCGGCCCGTCCGTGCCGGGCGCATCCACCCTACGGCCCCTGTACGAAGGGCTGTTCGGTGCGGTCATGGAGGCCGGCGATGCGGGCGCAGGCGGCCACGACCGCCTCCTCCGCGTCGTCGAGGCCCCGGTTCCCGGCGGTTGCCTTTGCGACGCCGAGCGCCGCGCTCTGCACCGTCAACGCCCGTGCGGCGGCGTCCAGGTGCGGCCACGGGTCGGCCGCGGCCAGGCCGGTGGTGGTACCGGCCGCGCGGCGGCTGGACGCGTAGGCGCCGAGGAAGCGTGCCCAGGCGGCCGGCTCCAGCAGGCCGGCGGCGTACCAGCAGGCGGGCCGCGCCAGGTCCCAGGCCGGGTCCCCCAGCCCCAGGTCGTCGACGTCTATCAGGTGCCAGGGGCCGGCCGGCGCGGGGTGACGGACGAGCTGGCCCAGGTGGAAGTCGCCGTGACACAGCGTGCCGGTGTACGGCGCCGGCTCCTCGTCGCGGCACCAGGCCGGCAGGGTCGCCCAGGCGCGTTCGACCGTGCGGGCGGCTGCCCGGTGGGCGGTGTGCGGAGCCCCGCGCATCCGGGCCACCGCCCGGGCCGCCTTGGCCGGGCCGCGCATCACCGGGAGGGGGCCGGGGAGTTGGTGGGACAGGGGCAGTTCGTGGAGCCGGGCCAGCAGGGTGCCGGCCGCCTCCCAGGGGGCTTGGGCCGCGTCGTGCGGGTCCACGGGACGGCCGTGCGGCCACAGGCTGGCGACCCGGCCGCCGGGCAGCGGGGCGGGGCACGGGCCTGGCAGCGGCGGCAGCAGGATGCCCCGGCAGACGACGGAGGAGGCCAGGTGCAGGCGGACGGCGAGGGCGGGCACGTCGGTGTCCGGCGCGTGCGCCTTGGCCACCTTGTCCCCCACGCGTACGACGGTCCCGTCGGGCCGGTCGGCCAGCAGCTCGCCGGGGGCGCCCGCCCCGCCCGCGAGGTTCGCCAGCGCACGGCGGAGGGCGGGCGGGGAGGCGGCTGAGGAGCGGGAGGGGGTCACGAGGAGGCAGCGTACGGGGCCGTGCCCAGGGCGGGTGGTGGCGGTGGCGGTGCCCCGGCACGCGCTGAGGCCCGGGCAGCTCCCCAGCTGCCCGGGCCTCGTTGCCGTCCGCCGCACCCCCGTCCCCACGGGGCTGTAACCACCGGAAGTCCCCGACCCGGTCCGCTCCACCGGGCCCGGGGCCGCTCAGGACCCCAGCATTCCGGCAACGGACGACGCCTGTACCAGCACCGTCCTGCCCCAGCCCGAGACCAGGCCGAGGAGGGCGGCGAGCGGCAGCACCATGGCGACTGCCACCAGCGGATGGCGCTGCCCGCCGGGACGGGTGCCGAGGGCGGCGAGAGCCGCCAGCTTTCCCTTCCCTCTGGGCGTCGAACGCCCGGCGGTGTCCGCCATGATCCGCTCCTGTCGTCGTGTGGGGCGGCGGACGTCTGACCTCGGGGGACGAGTGCTGCGTCCGCCGCTTGACCACAACATTAGGCACGGGCGTGCCGGGCTGCGTCATGCGCGCGTACCGACTCGGGGGCCTCCCGCAGGATGACGTGGGACAGCGCGGACTACTCCCCAGGGTGGACGTCCGTCCGGCTTTCCCCGGGTCTTCCCCCAGGGGGCACCGGAACGGTCCGCTCCGGGTGAGTTCGCTCACTCCGCCGGGGCGCGCGCCCCGTTGCCGGACGGCGTCGCGGGCGAGGACGGGCGGTGCCGTCCGGCTGCCGGACGGTGCGGTCGGGGGCCGGGGCCCGGTACGGGTCGCCGTCCGTCGCCCCGTCAATCCCCGCCGGTGACAGGAGCCTTGGGGGCGGCAACAGGGGGCGCGCGGGTGCGTGGGCCCGGCGCGTTGTGCCGATTTCCCGTCGTCTCGAGTGCGCTGACATTCCGTCTGGCGCGGCGTGCGCGGCCTATCGTCGGCTCGTGGCGGCAGTCCGTAAGCTGTGGTCGTCAGACGGACCGGTCAGCGGGTGGGGCAGTCCCCGCCGGGCGCCGGAGGTGGGGCACTCACCCACCGGACACCGGAGGTAGGGAACGGACATGGCGATGATGCGGCTCCGACGCGAGGACCCGCGAGTCGTCGGCTCGTTCAGGCTCCACCGCCGCCTGGGCGCCGGGGGCATGGGAGTGGTCTACCTCGGTTCCGACCGGCGCGGACAGCGGGTGGCCCTCAAGGTGATCCGGCCGGATCTCGCCGAGGACCAGGAGTTCCGCTCCCGTTTCGCCCGCGAGGTGTCGGCCGCGCGGCGGATCCGGGGCGGCTGCACCGCGCGGCTGGTCGCCGCCGATCTGGAGGCGGACCGGCCCTGGTTCGCCACGCAGTACGTGCCCGGACCCTCGCTGCACGACAAGGTGAACGAGGAGGGGCCGCTGCCCGCCGCTCAGGTCGCCTCGATCGGCGCGGCCCTCGCCGAGGGCCTGGTGGCCGTGCACGAGGCGGGGGTCGTGCACCGTGACCTGAAACCGTCGAACATCCTGCTGTCGCCCAAAGGGCCGCGCATCATCGACTTCGGCATCGCGTGGGCGACCGGCGCGAGCACCCTCACCCACGTGGGCACCGCCGTCGGCTCGCCCGGCTATCTGGCGCCCGAGCAGGTGCGGGGTGCGGCGGTCACCCCCGCCACGGACGTGTTCGCGCTGGGCGCCACGCTGGCGTACGCCGCGACTGCCGACTCCCCCTTCGGGCAGGGGAGTTCGGATGTGATGCTCTACCGGGTGGTGCACGAGGAGCCGCAGCTCGACACCGTGCACGCGGCGCTGGCACCGCTCATCCGTGCCTGCCTGGTCAAGTCCCCGGAGGACCGGCCCAGCACGCTCCAGCTGTCCCTGCGGCTCAAGGAGATCGCGGCGCGCGAGGCGCGGGGCCTTCCGGACGGCGGCGAGGGCGCGGTCACGCTCGGCCGGGGCCGGGGTCCTGCGGGGGGCCGGACGGGAGAGCGCTCCGGTGCCGGCCCGCGCCCTGCGGCCGGCAGCCGTCGCGAACCGCTCTCAGGGCAGCGCCGGGCCCGTGACCACGCACAGCAGCGCACCCAGCCGGACGGTACGGGACGCGAGCGGGAGGGCGCGGCGAGCGCGCCCCGCGCCTCGACGCCGCGTACGCCCCGCTCGGCGCCGCCGCACTCGGGCCGCACGCCGCGCCCTTCCCGGGTACCGAGAGAGGGACGGGAGGGCCGTGACGTACGGGAGAGCGGGTACGCCTCCGGGAACGGCTCGCGTCCGAGTGCCGAACGCGCCGCCCGGCGCACCGCCGGGCCGCCCCAGCCCCGCGGCGGTGAACGGTCCGGGAGCGGGCGGCCCGCAGCGGGCCGTTCCGGTCCCCCGCGCCCGGCGCGCGGTGAGGGCGGCCGGCCACGGGCGGGGCTCAGCCCGGCGGCCCGCAAACGGCGGCTGCTGCGGCAGCGGCTGATCGTGTTCGTGACGGTGACACTGCTGGTGGCGCTCGGCATCGCCGCTGCCCAGGGCTGCGAGGGGCCCTCCCGCGGCCTCGGCCGGATGACGGAACGCGTGCCGGTGCACTCCTCCTCCTACGACGGCTGAGTCCCGGCCGCTCGCTGCGGCCCGGGGCCGCTGGGGGCGGCCCGTCGGTGCGCCCGGAGCGGAGTGCGCCGGGACCGTCCGGGGCCCGTCCTCTCCCGTGGAGCGCCCGCGAGGCGGCCACCGGGCCGCCGCGGCGCGCGGGGGGCCTGCGCGGCGGACCGCGGGATGGTGCGTCGGGTCAGCGGGTCACCGCGTAGAACGCGACGGCTGCTGCCGCGCCGACGTTGAGCGAGTCGACCCCGTGGGCCATCGGGATGCGGACCCACTCGTCGGCGGCGCGCAGGGCGCGGGCGGTCAGCCCGTCACCCTCCGCGCCGAGCATCAGGGCGGTGCGCCGCTCGCCGCCGGTGGGCACGGTGTCGAGGGGCACGGCCTTCTCGTCGGGGGTGAGCGCGAGCAGTTGGAAGCCCGCGTCCCGCACCGTCTCCAGCCCGCGCGGCCAGTCGGGCAGACGGGCGTAGGGAACGGCGAAGACCGCCCCCATCGAGACCTTCACCGAGCGGCGGTAGAGGGGGTCGGCACAGTCGGGTGACAGCAGGACGGCGTCCATGCCCAGGGCCGCGGCGCTGCGGAAGATGGCGCCGATGTTGGTGTGGTCGTTGACCGCCTCCATGATCGCCACCCGGCGTGCGGCGGCCAGCAGTTCCGCGGCGTCGGGCAGGGGTTTGCGCTGCATGGAGGCGAGGGCGCCGCGGTGGACGTGGTAGCCGGTGACGCGCTCGGCCAGCTCCGGGCTGACGGCGTAGACGGGTGCGGGCACCTCGTCGATCACGTCGCGCATCACATCCAGCCACTTGGCGGACAGCAGCATCGAGCGCATCTCGTACCCGGCCTGCCGGGCCCGGCGGATGACCTTCTCGCCCTCGGCGATGAACAGTCCTTCGGCGGGCTCACGCCTGCGGCGCAGTTCGACGTCGGTCAGGCCCGTGTAGTCGCTCAGCCGCGGGTCGTCGGGGTCGTCGACGGTGACGATCCCGCCGGCCGGTGCCGTGCGCGGCCTTCCGGACGGGGGCGGGGCGGATGCAGAGGATGGGGTAGCCACGGGCCGATACTGCCTTGTCGTGCTCGAAGTGCCAATGCGTTGCTACCGACGCGTAGGGGCCGGAGCGCTCGGGGACCGGAGCGTCACTCCGCGTCGTCCTGCCGGGGGTTGACGGCCACCACGTCGCCGATCACCACCACGGCGGGCGGGCGCACCCCCTCGGCCGCGGCCCGGTCCGCGACAGTGGCCAGCGTGGCGTCCACCCGGCGCTCGGTGGCCATGGTGCCCTCCTGTACGACGGCGACCGGGGTGTCGTCGGGGCGGCCGTGCGCGCGCAGGGTCGCCGCGATGGCGCCCAGGTTCTCCACGGCCATCAGCAGCACCAGGGTGCCGCGCAGCCGGGCCAGGGCGGGCCAGTCCACCAGCGACCGCGGATCGTCGGGGGCCACATGGCCGCTGACCACCGTGAACTCGTGGGCCACACCCCGGTGCGTGACGGGGATGCCGGCCGAGCCCGGCACGCTGATGGAGCTGGAGATGCCCGGCACCACCGTGACCTCGATGCCCTCGGCCGCCAGCTGCTGGGCCTCCTCCATGCCCCGCCCGAAGACGAACGGGTCACCGCCCTTGAGCCGCACCACGGACCTGCCGGCCTTGGCGTGCTCGACCAGCACCGCGTTGATGGCCTCCTGCGCCATCGCCCGGCCGTAGGGGATCTTCGCCGCATCGATGACCTCGACGTGCGGCGGGAGTTCGGCCAGCAGATCGCGCGGGCCGAGCCGGTCGGCGACGACCACGTCCGCCTGCGCCAGCAGCCGCCGCCCGCGCACGGTGATCAGATCCGGGTCGCCCGGCCCCCCGCCGACGAGCGCGACGCCCGCCCTGCGGGGCCCGTGCGCGCCGGCCGCCAGAGAGCCGTCGCCGAGCCGCGCGACGATGGCGTCACGTATCGCCGCCGCGCGGCGCGGGTCGCGCCCGGCCGCCCCGTGCACCCCGCTGGTGAGGACGGCGACCGTGATGCCGTCGCTGCGGCCGGTCGCCGGGGTCCAGGCGGTGCCCTCGTCCGCGTCGTCCGCCCGTACGCACCACACCCGGCGGGCCTCCGCCTCGGCGGTGACCGCCGCGTTGACGGCGGGGTCGTCGGTGGCCGCGATGGCGTACCAGGCGTCCGCCAGATCGCCCTCCCGCCAGACCCGGCGCTCCCAGGTGATCTCACCGCCGGCCGCCATCGCCTCCACGGACGGCGTGACCCGGGGCGCGACCAGGGTGACCTCGGCGCCGGCCGCCAGCAGCGCGGGCAGCCGGCGCTGTGCGACGGTGCCACCGCCCACCAGCACGACGCGGCGCCCGGCCAGGCGGAGTCCTACGGGGTAGGCGGGGGTGGCGGAGGTTTCCGGCATCGGGGACGGCATCCTTCTCGGGGTGGAACCGGCTCGCGGCACAGCCGGCGACGACGCCGCTGCGGCGGTGGAGCGGCCGGGGACGGTGGGGACGGGGAACGGTGGGGACAGCTTAGGCGGGGGGCGACCGTACGGGCTGTTCCGCAGGTCACGCAGGGCCCGCGATACGGAAGGGCAGGCGCTCCCCATGCCGGTGAGCGCCTGCCCCCAGGTCGCGCGATCGCCCCGAGATGTACGGGCCGCTCAGCCCTTCTCGGTGACGCCCGCGGCGTCGAACGTGGCGACCTCGTGCATGGCGCGGGCGGCGCTCTGCACCATGGGCAGCGCGAGCAGCGCACCCGTGCCCTCGCCCAGCCGCAGGTCGAGATCCACCAGCGGGCGCAGCCCCAGCTTCGTGAGCGCGGCGACATGGCCCGGCTCCGCACTGCGGTGGCCCGCGATGCACGCGGCGAGCGCCTCGGGCGCCACCGCGCGGGCCACCAGGGCGGCGGCCCCGGCACTCACCCCGTCGAGGATGACCGGCGTACGCAGCGACGCCGCACCGAGGATCAGCCCGACCATCGCCGCGTGCTCCAGCCCGCCGAACGCCGCCAGCATGCCGAACGGGTCGGCCGCGTCCGGCTGGTGCAGCTCCAGCGCCCGGCGGACCACCTCGATCTTGCGGGCGTGCGTCTCGTCGTTGATGCCGGTGCCCCGCCCGGTCACCTCCGCGGCGTCCACACCGGTGCAGGCGGCGATCAGCGCGGCGGACGCCGTGGTGTTGGCGATCCCCATCTCCCCGGTGAGCAGCGCCTTGTTGCCGGCCGCCACCAGATCGCGGGCGGTCTCGATGCCGACCTCCACGGCCCGCTCGACCTCTTCGCGGGTGAGCGCCGGGCCCGCCGTCATGTCTGCGGTGCCCGGACGGATCTTGCGGGGCAGCAGACCGGGCTGCGCGGGAAGCTCCGCGGCGACCCCGACGTCCACCACGCACACCTCGGCGCCCACCTGGTTGGCGAACGCGTTGCAGACCGCGCCGCCGCCCAGGAAGTTCCCCACCATCTGGGCGGTGACCTCCTGCGGCCACGGCGTAACCCCCTGCGCGTGCACCCCGTGGTCCCCCGCGAAGACCGCCACGGCGGCCGGCTCCGGGATCGGCGGCGGGCACTTGCGGGAGAGCCCGCACAGCTGCGCGGAGATGATCTCCAGCATGCCGAGCGCACCGGACGGTTTCGTCATCCGCTTCTGCCGCTCCCACGCCTCGCCGAGCGCCTTGGCGTCCAGCGGTCGGATGGTGCCCAGCGTCTCGGCGAGCATGCCGGTGGGCTCCGCGCCCGGCAGCGCACGGCGCCCGTACGACTCGTCGTGCACGACCCACGAGAGGGGACGCCGCTTCGACCAGCCCGCCTGCATCAGCTCCGGCTCGTCAGGAAACTCGTCCACGTACCCGACGCACAGGTACGCCACGACCTCCAGATGCTCGGGCAGCTCCAGCGCCCGCACCAGCTCCCGCTCGTCGAAGAAGCTGACCCAGCCGACGCCCAGCCCCTCGGCCCGCGCCGCCAGCCACAGGTTCTCCACCGCCAGCGCGGCGGAGTACGGCGCCATCTGCGGCTGCGTCTGGCGGCCCAGCGTGTGCCGGCCGCCGCGCGTGCGGTCCGCGGTCACCACGATGTTGACCGGGGTGTCGAGGATCGCCTCGATCTTCATCTTCTTGAACTGCTTCGCCCGGCCCTTGGGCAGCGACTTCGCGTACGCGTCCCGCTGCCGCTCGGCCATCTCATGCATGGCCCGCCGGGTCTCCTCCGAGCGGATCACCACGAAGTCCCACGGCTGGGAGTGCCCGACGCTGGGCGCCGTGTGCGCCGCCTCCAGCACCCGGAGCAGCACCTCGTGCGGGATCGGGTCGGAACGGAAGCCGTTACGGATGTCCCGCCGCTCCCGCATCAGCCGGTGCACGGCCTCCCGTTCGGCCGCCGCGTACCCCGGCGCGGGCTCGCCCACCGGCTCCTCCGAACTCCCGGGGGCGCCTTCCTGGGCGTCGCCGCCCTCGCCCTGCCCGTCCTCGTGCCGGGTGTCGCTGTCCGTTTCCTGTCCGGAGCCGCCCTGGGCGTTGCCGCCTGCCTCCTGGCCGGTGTGCTCGGCGGTTGCGGGGGCCGGTGCCGGTGCGGTGGCCGGTTCCGCTGCCGTCGCCTCGCCGTCGGTGGGGGCGTTGCCGTCGGCCGGTTCGGTGGCCTCCTCCGTGTCGGCCGGGACCTCGGCCGGGGCGTCCGCCCCGGTGGTGGCCGGCTCCGGGGCTGCCGCCTCCTCGGTTGCGGCGTCAGCCGTGGCCGTGTCGGTTGCGGGGGTCTCGGCGGTGGGGGCCTCGCCCGCGGGGGCGTCGGCGCCGGCCGCCGGGGCCTGCTCCTGGTCCGTACGGGTCCCGGTGTCCGCCGTCGAGGCTGCCTCGTCCTCCGCGGGGGCCGTCTCGGCGGCGGCCTGCTCCGCGGCGGGCCCGGTCGGGTCGGCGGGCTCACCGCTCCCGGCGTCGGAGGCGGCGCCCTCGTCCGGAACGCTGCTTCCCTCCGCTCCTTCCTCGGCGCCTGCGGCCTCGGGGGACGGCGCCGTACCGGCCGTCTCACCGGCGCCGCCGGCCTCGGTGGGCTGGGCGGTGCTCGCGGCGGCATCGTCGGCGGGCGCCTCAGCCGTTGCCGGCTCCGCGCCGGATGCCTCGGACACGGTGCTCCCCTCGGCAGCGGACTCCACCGGTCCGGTTTCGGCGCCGGCGACGGCCTCGTCGCCGGCCGATTCGGCGGTGGCGGTTCCGGCTTCTGCGGCTTCGGCGTCTACGGCTTCGGCGCTGTCCGCGGCTTCGGGCGCGGACGGCTCGGTACCGACGGTCTCGGCGGCAACCGTTCCGGCGTCCGCCGCTTCGGCACCCGTGGCTTCCGCGTCGGCGGGCTCAGCGGTGGTGGTGGGCTCAGTGGTGGCGGGCTCCGCCGGTGCGGCCCCCGCCGGTGCGGTCTGCTCGGCGTCGGCGGCGGTGCCGGTCCCGGCCGTGCCGGGTTCCGCGTCGGTGGTCTCCTCGGCGGCGGGCGCGTCACCGACGGGCTCCGGCTGGGCGGGGGCGGCCTCCGCGGCATCCGCCGTCGCAGCCCCCGCGGCGGTCCCGTCGGCGGGAGTCCCGTCGGCGGCGGCCCCGTCGGCAGGGTTGCCCTCAGCGGGGGTCTCCGCGCCTGCGGCTCCGTCAGTGGCCGGCTCGGCGGCGGCCTCGGGGGCGGCGGCCTCGGCCGTGGCGGCCTCGGGTCCGGCCGGCTCGGCGACCGGCTGGGCCGCTCCCTCGGCGGAGGCCTGCGCTGTGGCCGCGTCGGGGGATGCGGGGGCCGTGGCCTGGCCGGGGATGACGGGGGCCTGCGTCCCGGCGCTGTTCTGGTCGTCCGTCGCAGGGTTTATGGGCGGTGCCGTGGACGCCGTCGGCTGCTCCCCGCCCTGCGCCGGGACGGTCGGCAGCGTGCCGGGCTGTGCCTCCTGCCGGGGCGCGGGCACCGCGTCGGTGCCGTCGGCGCCGCTCGCAGCGGGTGCCCCCGCCTGGGCGTCCGGCGTCTGGCCGGGAGCCGGTGCGGTGGTGCCGGTGGTGCCGTCGGGCTGGTCGCCGGACGTGGATTCCTGCGGCCGGACGCCGCCGTCCGCCTCCGGTGCGCCGGGCGCCGGTGCCGCGGGAGCGACCGTTTCTGCCGTGGTGGCGGCTTCCGCCGGCGCCGCCGTGGCGCCCTGGGCGGTCTGCTGGGCGACGCCCTGCGCGGTGCCTTCCGCGGCGGGCTGCGGCTGCTGTTCCGCTGCCACGGGATGCTGCTGGGGCTGCTCGGGCGGGAGTTGGGCCAGCTGCGGCCCGGGCAGTGGTTCCTCGACGGCGACGGGCGCGGCGGCCCCAGGGGCTGCCTCGGCGGTCAGAACGGCCTGGGAGCCCTGCCCGCTCGCCTCCTCCTGCTGGGGTGTGTCGTTCTGCGCGGTCGCGGCTTGCTGTCCGGCCGCCGCCTGCTCCGCCACGGCCTGGTCCGCCACCGGCTGTTGCGTCGCGGTCCGGTCCACCGGCGTGTCCGCCACGGCCTGTTGCGCGGTCTGCTCGGCGACGGCCTGCTCCGGCAGGGGCTGTTCCGTCGCGGCCGGCTCGGAGGCGCCGGTGTTCTGCTGCTGCGGGGCGGCCTGCTGCTCCGGAGCCTGCTGCGCCGCGCTCTGCGGGTCCATGACAGCGGGACCCGCAGACGCCTGCTCGGCGGGCTGCTCTCCGCCCGCGGGGGCGGGAGCCGGGGCCTGCTGGGCGGCGGCTGCCTGCTGGGGCTGCGCGTCGCCCGGCTGGGAGGGCTGCGGCTGAGCACCAGGCTGCTGCGGCTGCTCCGCCGGCAGTGCGCCGTCCGTGGGCGCCGCCGCGGGCTGCACCACGCCGCCCGACCGCCCGGCCGGGGCGCCTTGGACGGGGGCCGCCTGCGGCATGGCCTGCTGCGCGGTGGGGCGCTCGGACAGGGGCCGTACCGTTCCGGACTGCTCGGGCACCGGCGGGCCGAGATGCAGGGGACGGCGGGTGCCATGACTGGGAGTGCTGTGGGTGGAGGTCTGCGCGGGACGCGGCTGCTGCGGCGCGCGTACGGCGGAGGCATCACCGGCGGCCGTGTCCCCGTCGGCCTCGTGCTGTGCAGGTGCAGGTGCCGCGGCCGGTACGGCGTCCGGCTGCGGGGCGGCGGCGCCGGGCTGGGGCTGCGCGCCGTCGGGCTGGGAGGCCGGGGGCTGCGCGCCGGGCTGCGGTTCGGCGGCGGGCATCGCGCCCGGGGTGCCGTTCTGCGCGTAGGCGGCGCCCTCCTGGGGGGCGAATCCGGGTGCGGCGTAGCCGTTGTCGCCCTCGTACCCGGCGGCGCCGTAGGCGTCGGTCGCGGCGTAGGTGCCGTCCTGCGGGTAGGGCGCGGGCTGCTGCGTCAACTGGGCGTCGTGCACGGGCTGCTGGCCGGCCGCCGCCTGTGCGGGGGCCTGCGGGGCGTAGGCGTACGCGTAGCCGCCGGCCTCGGGCATGGGGCCCGGCTGTCCGGGCTGGGGCTGCGGCATCGGCTGGGCCTGCGCCTGTGGTTGCCGGGCGGTGCCGGGAGCCGGCTGCTCGGTCCAGGCGCCCTGGGCGGAGGGCATCAGGAGCAGGTCCTCGTCCTCCTGGAGGTCGGACGCGCCGTGGGGGTCGTGCACGGCGTCGTGCGGCTCCGCACCGCCGGCCGGGTCGGCGAAGGGGTAGGCGCCGGGGGCCGGGACGCCCGGCTGCCCCTCCTGCTGCTGCCCGCCTGCGTTCTCCGGCAGCCCCTCTCCCGGGATCTGACCGGTGTCACTCATGCGTTCCCCTCGCGCATCGCTGGTGCTCCTTCCAACCCGGCGGACGGACCGCCGCGCCCCGTGATGAAGAACGAGCACGCACTCCGTGCGGCACGTGCCTCCGCCTCCACTATTCGGACAAGGACGGACGAAGCGTCAACCCCGAACAGTGGCACAACAGTCCATCAGCCTACCCGCCGCCGGAGTGGCCCGCGGGCCACGGGTGGGAGAGAAACCGCACTTCGCCGGGGTTCGTCCGGGAGGAAACGCGGGGGTTCAGTTCCGGATGCCGGACAGCAGGAAGACCACGGTCCGTTCGGTTTCGGTCCACTCCGCGGGCTCCAGTCCGACGGACTGGAGCAGGGCGCATTCGACGGTGTATCCGCGTTCCGTGAGCGCCCTTCCCAACGCCTCCGCCTCATCCCTGGTGGCCGCGTGGGTGACGATGCGCGCGGGACGCCGGTCGGCCACCGCGGTGACGGTGGCCGCTCCCCCGCCGCCGACGCGGACCACGTCCGGTTCGGGCAGGTCCTCCAGCACGTGCGGGGCGACGCCGTGCACGGTCTCCAGTTGGACGCCGAAGCGGCGGGCGGCGGCGCGCACACGGGCGCAGGCGTCGGCGTCGGCGTCGACGGCGATGACGGCCGCGCCGAAGCGGGCGGCTTCCACGGCGAGCGCTCCGCTGCCGGCGCCGATGTCCCACACCAGGTCGCCGACGCGGGGCCCCAGGCGGGCGAGTTGGGCGACGCGCAGCTGCGGCGCCTCCCCGGCCCGTTGCCCGGCGGCGGCGCCGGGCTCCCCCTCCCCCGCGTACTCGGCGACCGGCAGCCCCCAGCCGCGGACGGCGGGCGGGTAGCCGACCTCGTGCCCGGCGAGCCAGGCGGTGCCCTGGGGCGCGCCGGTGTCGGCTCCGGCGCCGGTGCCGCCGACGACGATGACGACGTTGGGATCGCGCCAGGTGTGGTCGGCGACCTTGTCGGAGGTGAGCACCGTCATCTGCTCGCGGTCGGTGCCCAGCGCCTCGCAGATGACGAAGGTGCGGTGGACGCCGTCGAGCAACAGGGCCAGTTCCGCGGGGCCGGCGCCGGGCGAGGTGAGGACGGCGACCTTCTTGTGGGCGCGGCAGACGTTGACCGCGCGGCGCAGCGTACGGCTGTTGGCGACGACGAGCTGGGCGTCGTCCCAGGGCATTCCGGCGCGGGCGAACGCGGCGGCGATGGCCGAGACGGCGGGGACGACCTCGACCTCCAGGCCGTGCTCGGGGGCGCGCAGGGTGCGTACGACACCGAAGAAGCCGGGGTCGCCGTCGGCGAGGACGACGGCGGAGCCGCGGTGCCGGGCGATGCGGCGTGCCGCGAGGGTGGCGCTGCCGAGCCGGATGCGTTCGGCGTGCGGCGGCACCTCGGGCAGCGCCAGGTGGTGTGCGGCTCCGGCGACGAGGGTGGCCGCTCCGAGCGCCGAGCGGGCGGCGTCCGTCAGCGGCGAGCCGTCCCACCCGATCACGGTGACGCGGTCGGCCATGCTGGGGGTCTCCTGGCTGGTCAGTGCTCATCGCAGGTCGGGGCCCACTGAGGGTACCCCCTCCGGCCAGGGGCAGGGCCGTCAGCACCCGTGCGGCAGGGCCGTCACCAGGCGCGTGGCGTCAGCTGTTCGAAGCTGCCGTCGATGTCCTCGGGGAGCAGGCTCCAGACGATCAGGTCGGTGCGGATCTCGGCCCAGTCGCCGTCCCCGTTCGCGGTGTCCGCCCCGGCGCGGGGAAGGGTGCCGCCTCCGGTGTGCGGGACCGCCCAGTTGCGGGGGTGGGTGCCGGCTCCGGTGTGGGGGATCGCCCAGTTCTCGGTGCGGGTGCGGGCTATCCCCGCGTGGCGCAGCACGCCCTCGCTGATGCAGCCGAGCTTCTGGGCGACCTGCTGGGCGGCGGTGTTGTCGGCGGCGGTGCGGATCTCCAGGCGTTCGAACTTCTGGTCGTGGAAGAGCCACTGGGCGACGGCCTGGAGCGATTCGGAGGCGTAGCCCTCGCCGCGGGCCCAGGAGGCGGTGGCGTAGACGGCCTCGGCCGACAGGACCCGCCAGTCGGCGCCGCGCAGTTCGACGGAGCCGACGAGCCGCTGGGTGAGGAGTTCGGTGACGGCGAAGACGATGCCCTCGCCGCTGGTGCGCCGGCCGGGCGCGTGGCGGGTGACGAAGTCGTGGGCCTCGGTGCGGGTGTAGGGGACGGGCGTGCCCATCCAGGCGGCGATCTGGTCGTCGGCCATCATCTCGGTCAGCGCGGGGACGTCCGCTTCCTCGAACGGGCGCAGCACGAGCCGGTCCGTGCTGATCGTGGTGTCCGGGAAGGTCGAGGTCATGCGCCGCTCCTACACGTCGGGGTGCACAGCATGCAGCATCGGCACCGGGATGTGCAGCGCCGGGCCCCCTCGGCGGGTGGACCCGGCGCTGTTGAGAAGACTTGTCGACACGGGGACTTTCCCCGGTTCAGGCCGAGGGGTTCACGATCCCACAGGCCCGAAAGCGGGTTCGATGGCCCCCTTGTACTTGTCCTCGATGAACTTCTCGACCTGCGGCGAATTGAGCAGCTTCGCCAGCTTCCTGACCCGCGGGTCGTCCTGGTTGCCGTCCTTGACGGCGAGGAAGTTGGCGTACGGGTTGCCCTTGGCCTGCTCGGCGGCCAGCGCGTCCTTGGCCGGGTTGAGCCGGGCGTCCACGGCGTAGTTGCCGTTGACGACGGCGGCGTCCACGTCGTCGAGGGCACGCGGCACCGCGGCGGCCTCCAGCTCCCTGAAGTCCAGGCCCTTCTTGTCGGCGATGTCGCCCAAGGTGGCCTCCGGCCCGGCGCCCGGCTTGAGCTCGATCAGCTTGTGGTCGGCCAGCAGGTGCAGGGCCCGGCCCTCGTTGGTGCTGTCGTTGGGGACGGCGACGGTGTCACCCGGACCCAGGTCCGCGAGCTTGTGGACCTTCTTCGAGTAGAGGCCCAGCGGCTCCAGCTCGACGTTGACGACGGGAACGATGTGGGTGTCGTTCTTCTTGTTGAAGTCGTCCAGGTACGGCTTGTGCTGGAAGAAGTTGGCGTCGACCTCGCCGGACTCGGTGGCGGTGTTGGGCACCACGTAGTCGTTGAACTTGCGGACCTCCAGCTTGAGGCCCTCCTTCTCGGCCAGGTGCTTCTCGACGTACTCCAGGATCTCGGCGTGCGGGGTGGGCGACGCGGCGACCTTGAGGGTGTCCTTGTCGTCGCCGCCGGTGCCGATGCCGTAGCCGATCAGCGCGAGCGGGACGACCACGGCGGCGGCCACGGCCACGGTGCGGCCCCGGCCCAGACGGGCGAGCCGCTTCCCGGCCCCGCCGTCCGCGGCGGCGGCACCCCGGTTGGCGGCCAGCAGCCGCACCACGGCGTCGCCGATGATCTGCACGGCCGTCACGATGACGATCAGGGCGACCACGGTGGCGACCATGACGCTCGTCTCGAACCGCTGGTAGCCGTACTGCACGGCCACCGAGCCCAGCCCGCCGCCGCCGACGGTGCCGGCCATCGCCGAGTAGCCGATCAGCACGATGACGGTGGTGGTCAGCCCGGCGACCAGCGAGGGCAGCGCCTGCGGGAGCAGCGCCTTGAAGACCACGGTGGGGGTGGAGCCGCCCATGGCCTGCACGGCCTCGACCAGGCCGCGGTCCACCTCGCGCACGGCGGTCTCCACCAGCCGCGCGAAGAACGGGATCGCCCCGATGGCCAGCGGGACGATCGCGGCGGTGGAGCCCACGGACTGGCCGACGACGAAGCGGGTGAAGGGGATCAGCGCGATGAGCAGGATGATGAAGGGCAGCGATCTGCCGACGTTCACGATGGCGCCGACGACCTTGTTGACGGGTGCGTTCTGGAGCATCCCGCCCTTGTCGGTGAGGACCAGCAGCACGCCAATGGGCAGCCCGCCGACCAGCGCGACGAGGGTGGACCAGCCGACCATGTAGAGGGTGTCCCAGAAACCCTGGAACAGCAGCGGCTGTATCTCGGACCAGCTCACTTGGCACCCTCCCCGACGAGGCCGCCGGCGGCCTCCCGTTCCTTCGTGTCCCCGGCCGCACCCGCGACCTCGACCGTCAGCCCCTGTTCACGCAGGAAGCCGATCGGCACGACGTTGTCCTCGTAGCTGCCGGGCAGCTCGATGCGCATCCTGCCGACCTGCTTGCCGGCCACGGTGTCCATGGCGGCGCCCAGGATGGAGATGTCCACGTTGTAGGTGCGCGACAGCTTGGAGATCACCGGCTCGGTGGTGGTCTCGCCGTGGAAGGTGACGTCCACGACGGTACGGCCGTCCGCGGAGGGCACCCCGCCGACCGGGAACAGTTCGCGGGCCAGCTCGGAGCCGGGCGTGGCCAGCAGCTCGGGCACGGTGCCGGACTCGGTGATCCGGCCGGCCCGCATCAGCGCGGCCGAGTCGCAGACCGCCTTGACGACGTCCATCTCGTGCGTGATGAGCAGCACGGTGAGCCCGAGCTGTTCCTTCAGGTCGCGCAGCAGTTGCAGCACGGAGCGGGTGGTCTCCGGGTCGAGCGCGGAGGTGGCCTCGTCGGAGAGGAGCACCTTGGGGTCGCCGGCCAGGGCGCGGGCGATGCCGACGCGCTGCTTCTGGCCGCCGGAGAGCTGCGCCGGGTGGGCCTTGGCCTTGTCGGCGAGGCCGACCAGGTCGAGCAGCTCGTGCGCCTTGCGGGTGCGCTCCTGCCCGGAGTGGCCCAGGATCTCCAGCGGCAGCTCGACGTTGCCGAGCACGGTCCGCGAGGAGAGCAGGTTGAAGTGCTGGAAGACCATGCCGATCCGGCCGCGCGCCTTGCGGAGCTCCTTGCCGGCGCGCTTGCCGTTCCCGGCCAGCGCCGTCAGCTCCTGCCCGTCCACGGTGACGGTGCCGGAGGTGGGGCGCTCCAGGAGGTTGATGCAGCGGATGAGGGACGACTTGCCGGCGCCGCTCTGGCCGACGACGCCGAAGACCTCGCCCTCGGGGACGTGGAGGTCGACGCCGTCCAGTGCGGTGACCTCGCGGTCCCGCGTGCGGTAGACCTTCGTGAGGCCCTTGGTCGTGATCACAGGAATGTCCGTGGGTGTCGGTGGGATGAACGCTTACGGGTGCCGTCGAGGGGCGCCCCGGCGCGGTCCGCGGCGGTGCGGGCGGAGCGGTGCCCGTGCCGTGGCGTCGCGGCACGGGAGGACGGCCACGGGACGGTGGGCGGAACGGCTCTGCCGGCGGGGGCGGAACGCGCGGGCTCGTGACTCGCTTCGGGGCGCGAGTCGCCTCGGTCAGCTCAGGCGGGGGCCCTCAGCGGGCACACATTCGCCGCGTGGTGCGCGGGGCAGGCGTACGCATACAACGAGCACCGGGCGTCCAGGTCGCCTCGGTCGCAAACGTGCGGCAGCTCGTCGTGTTCATGGTGGTCAGTAAACCAGATGGGTCAGCTCGCACGGAGAGTGCTGTCCACATGGCGGACAGCGTTATGGACAGCCCCGGAACCCCGGCGGGCCGTCTCAGTCCTCCGCGACGACCGTCACGCCCTCCGCCGTGACCTGCGCCGTCACCGAGCCCAGGTGCTCGACGACCACATCCGCGCGCAGCTGGTCGCGGGTGTGCGTTGTGGCCAAGCCCACGGTCCGCATACCGGCCCGGCGCCCCGCCTCGAGACCCGCGGGGGCGTCCTCGAAGACCACGCACCGTGCCGGATCGGCGCCCAGCTTGCGGGCGGCCAGCAGGTAGGGCTCGGGGTCCGGCTTGCCCCGGACGATGTCGTCGGCACAGATGACCAGCGGCGCCTCGATCCCGACGGCCCGCAGCCGGGCCTCGGCCAGCTCGCGGGTGGCGGAGGTGACCACGGCCCAGCTGCCCTCGGGCAGCGAGGCCAGCAGTTCGGCGGTGCCCGGCAGCGGTACGACACCGCCGTTCGCCACGTCCTCGACCTCCAGCCGCTCGATCCGGGCCAGCGCGGCCGGCACCCGCTCGGCGGGCAGCAGGTCGGCCACGATCTCCGCGGCGGGCCTGCCGTGCAGTTCGACGGCGGCGAACTCCTCCTCGCCGATCCCGTGCTCCCGGGCCCAGGCGGTCCAGCAGCGGACCACGGACTCCAGGGACGACAGCAGGGTGCCGTCGTTGTCGAACAGCAGGGTCGCGGGGGCGTCGAACTTCATGCCGGGCAGCGTACGCGGGCGTCCGGGGGCGCGCGTCGGCGGGCCCGGGTGCCCTTTTAGACTCCTTCACATGCTCACCCCGCTCACCGTCACGCTCGCCGTGGCCGCGCTCCTGCTGGCCGCGTGGTGCGGCTGGGCGGCGTACCGCGACCAGCCGACCAAGGACTGGCACTTCATCGGCATGGCCGTGGTGACGCTGCTCGCCCTGGTCCAGCTGGTGGTGGGGATCGTGCAGCTCGCGCAGGGCCGGGACCCGGCGGACGGCGCGGTGATCTTCATCTCGTACCTGATCGGCGTCGTCGCGTGCGTGCCCGTGGTGGGGCTCGTCTCGCTGACCGAGCGCACCAAGTGGGGCTCACTGACGGTCGTCGCCGGCGCCGTGGTGCTCGCGGTGCTCCAGGTACGGCTCTACGACATCTGGGGAGGCGGCACCGGTGCCTGAACCGACCACGGTCGACGTCGAGACGGCCCCCGCGCCCCGGCGCGGCGGCATCAACACCGGACCGGGCAAACTGCTGGTCACGCTCTACGGCATCTTCACCGTGGGCGCCGCCTCACGCTCCGCCGTCCAGCTGTCCACGCGCTTCCACGAGGCGCCGCTGGCCTACATCCTCTCCGCCGTCGCCGCCGTGGTGTACGCCTTCATCACGCTCTCCCTCGTCCGCGGTGGTGAGGGCGCCCGCAAGGCCGCCCTCACCTGCTGTGCGCTGGAGCTCGCCGGCGTACTGGCGGTGGGCACCTGGACCCTGGTGGAGCCCTCGGCCTTCCCGGACGCCACCGTCTGGTCCGACTACGGGATGGGCTACCTGTTCATCCCGGTGTTCCTCCCGCTGACCGGCCTGTGGTGGCTGCGCCGCGGACACCGCGAGCCCCGGCCCTGAGCGCGGCTAGGCGCTGGTGGCGTACTCGGCGGCGTCCTTCGCGAGGGCGATCAGGGTGACCTGCCGGTCGCGTTCGGTACCGACGGGTGCGTAGCCGGAGCGCCGGTACAGTCGCAGGTTGCCCTCGCTGCGACCGCCGGTGACCAGGTGGTACCGCCTGGGGGCGTGCTCGGCGGCGAGCCGGTCCTCGATCGCGGCGAGCAGCCGTCCGCCCAGCCCGTGGCCCTGGAGGCGGGGGTGCACACAGAGCCGGCCGATACGGGCGGTGCCCTCCGCGTCCACCTTGCCGCGGACGGTGCCGACGACCTCCTCGCCGAGGCGGGCGACGAGCACGCAGGACGCGGCCAGTTCGGCGCGCAGGTCGTCCAGCGTCTGGACCAGTGGCTCGATGCGGTAGTCGCCGTAGAGCTCCGCCTCGCTCTGGAAACACAGGTACTGGAGTTTCAGTATCTGTTCGGCGTCACGCTCGTCCGCCGCAGAGATGGTCACGCTCATGCCCATGTGCGCATGCCTCCCCAAAGTGTGTGCGCACGGACGCGCGAGAGTGAGGGTGCCGCGCCCGTACTGTCTGCCCTGGTGACGCCGGTTGCCTCTGCACCCTTCCCGCCGGGCCGGGTGGCGGAACCTTTGTCGCGAGCATTCTGCGCAGGCATTGCGGACAGCGGGAACGCAGCGGTCCGACCGCACCCTGTGATATTCCCAACTCTTGGGCGATTTGCGGGCATGTGGACTGATCGTCCGCCGGCGGTACGCACAGCGACGCGGGACGGCGCGCACGCAACCGCGCCCCCAGCCGCGGGGTTTCCGCCATACCGCGCTGAACGCGCGCCGCCCGCCGCACGGTTGCGCGGCGGGCGTGCGCCTCACTCGCCGGCTCGTCGGGGCGGCACCAGGTGCCGTGCCGGGGAGCCCGGCAGACAACGCCTGCCGACGGCTCACAGGCCGCTCGCCCCTCCCAGCCGCCGGTCAGCCGTCGCCGCGGAAGTCCGCCGCGGCCAGCAGGGCGGTGTCGCAGTTGCCGGAGAAGAGCCCGTCGATGCCGGTCTCGAAGTACCTCTTGAACGCCCCGAAGGCGTCACCGTAGGCGTTGGGGTCCTGGCCCCTGCGGAAGTCGGCGGGCAGGAAGGTGTTCTCGTTGCGCATGGTGTACGGGTGCACCACCAGCCGCCGCGCGTGCGCGTCCCGCACCAGGGTGGTCGGCTCGCCCAGAGTGCCGGACGAGGTGCGCGGGATCACCAGGTCGAGGGTGGGGCCGATGCCCTGGGCGAAGCCCGCGATCCACTTCAGCCCCTCGGGCTCGACCAGATCGGCGACGGTGCGCGGGTCGCCCGCCTCCACGAAGTCCCAGGGGCGCGAGGTGGGGCCCGAGAGCAGCACCACGCCGGGGCAGTCCACGAGTCCGCTCAGCCGCCGGATGCTGCTGGGCTCGAAGGACTGGACGAAGTTGGGCGAGTGCGCCTTGTGCCGCCCGTACCGGCGCAGCAGCCGGGCCAGCGGCTTCTCCAGGCCGAGGCCCAGTTTGCGGAAGTAGGTGGGGTGCTTGGTCTCGATGTGGAGCCAGACGCGGCGGCCCCGGCGCCTGCCCTCCTGCTCGGCCCACCGGAGGACCTCCTCGAAGGTGGGCACGTCCCAGCGGCCGTCGTAGAGCGTGTTGTGCTGCCGCTGCTTGGGGATGCGCTCCTTGGCGCGGAGCGTCTTGAGCTCCTTGAGGGTGAAGTCCTCGGTGAACCAGCCGGTGAGCTTCACCCCGTCGACGGTCTTGGTGGTCTTCCGGGAGGCGAATTCGGGGTGGTCGGCCACGTCGGTGGTGGCCGTGATGTCGTCCTCGTGCCGGCACACCAGGTGCCCGTCCTTGGTGGGGACCAGGTCCTGCTCGATGATGTCGGCGCCCATGTCGAGGGCCAGCTGGTAGGAGCCCATGGTGTGCTCGGGGCGGTAGCCGCTGGTGCCGCGGTGCGCGATGACGCAGGGGGTGGGCAGCTCACCCCTGTGTGCCCGCCCGCCCGAGTCCGCCGGCCGCCGCTGGGCGGCCTGCGCGGCCGGGCCCGCGCCCAGCGTGACGGCGCCCGCGGCGCTCAGCGCCGCCGCCGCGCCGAGTACGGCTCTGCGGCCCGGCTGCTGCTCCTGTCCCATGCGCTCTCCTCCGTCTCGGTGGCACCGTTGTCCGGGTCCTGCCACATGTCGGGCCGATCGTAGGACCGGGCACTCGGCCGCGGGGAGACATGAGTACGAACGGATGGGAAACACGGGCCGGCACAGGGGGGCCGTGCGGCACGGTCCCGGCCCGGCGCGTCAACTTGGCGTAAGGGAACATCCGGCCCGGTGTGCCCGCTGCCCTCCGCTGCGAGTATCGTCCTCATCTGCGCGTCCGTGCGCACATCAGGCGCACGGCCATAACCGACTAGGCGGAGGGTCCGTTGTCCCGTTTCCGGCTGATCAAGGCAGTGCTCGGCCCGCTTCTTCGCGTGCTGTTCCGGCCGAAGGTCGAAGGGGCCGACCGTATCCCCGGCTCCGGTCCGGTGATCCTGGCGGGCAACCATCTGACGTTCATCGACTCGATGATCCTGCCGCTGGTCACCACCCGCCAGGTGTTCTTCATCGGCAAGGACGAGTACGTCACGGGCAAGTCCTTCAAGGGCCGCCTGATGGCGTGGTTCTTCACCGGCGTCGGCATGATCCCGGTGGACCGGGACGGCGGACGCGGCGGGGTGGCGGCCCTGATGACCGGCCGCCGGGTGCTGGAGGAGGGCAACCTCTTCGCGATCTACCCGGAGGGCACCCGCTCCCCCGACGGCCGCCTCTACCGGGGCCGTACCGGCATCGCGCGGCTGGCGCTGATGACGGGGGCCCCGGTGGTGCCGTTCGCCATGATCGGCACCGACGCCGTGCAGCCGGGCGGCAAGGGGCTGCCGAAGATCGGCGGCGGACGCCGGATCACCGTCCGCTTCGGTGAGCCGCTCGACTTCTCCCGCTACGAGGGCATGGACCGCGACCGGTACGTGCTGCGCGCGGTGACCGACGAGGTCATGAGCGAGGTCATGGAGCTGTCGGGCCAGGAGTACGTGGACATCTACGCCACCAAGGCGAAGGCCGCCTGACCCGGACTTCTCACCCCAGGCACCCCTCCCCACCCCCGCACACCACCGGCGCCGCCGGGCACCACCGCCCCGGCGGCGCCGCTCAGTGCGCGTCCTCGGCCGGGGTCTCGCCCAGCGTCTGTCCGCGCAGCAGCCGCCAGGCCAGTACGGCCGCCGCCAGCAGGATGACGGCCCCCGCCCCGGCGCCGTACCGCAGCCCCTCGGTGAAGCTGTCGCGTGCGGTCTCCAGCAGGGTGTGCCCCTCCGGGCCGGCCAGTCCGCGTGCCGTCTCCACGGCCTCGCCCAGGGAGTGGCGGGCGTGCTCGGCGGCGCTCTCGGGCACCCCGTCCGGGGTGGCGAAGGAGCGGTAGACGCCGGTGACGACGGAGCCGAGCAGGGCGATGCCGAGCGCGGCGCCCAGTTCGTAGGCGGTCTCGGAGACGGCCGAGGCGGCGCCCGCCTGTTCCTTGGGGACGGTGGAGAGGATGACGTCGGCGGTCACGGTGAACGCCAGTCCGGCGCCGACGCCGACGACCAGCAGCACCCCGCCCAGCAGCAGATAGCCGGAGTGGGCCTGGAGCCACAGGCAGGCGCCCAGTGCCAGTCCGACGGCCGTCAGTCCGCCCGAGACGGCGCCGCGCACGGAGGTGCGGCGGGCCACCGAGCCTGCCAGGAGCCCGGCGACGACGGACCCGATGGCGGCGGGCAGTTCGGCCACGCCGGCCTGGAGGGGGGTGCGGCCCTGGACCATCTGGAAGAACTGGGACAGGAAGAAGACCAGTCCGGAGAGGCCGAGAATGGTCAGCAGGTCGGCGAGGACCGCTCCGGTGAAGCCGCGGTGGGTGAACAGCCGCATGTCCAGCAGCGGGGTGGGCAGCCGCAACTGGCGGCGGACGAACGCCCACAGCCCGGCCACGCCGACCACGGCGGTCACCGCCACGTCCCACCGGATGCCGTAGGCCGCCGCCTCCTTGACGGCGTAGACGAGCGCGATGATGCCCACCATGGACAGGCCGACGCTCGGCAGGTCCCACGGCCCCGGGGAGGGGTTGCGGGACTCGGGCAGCAGTTTGCTGCCGACCGCCACGAGCACGGCCATCACCGGCAGGTTGATCAGGAAGACCGAACCCCACCAGTAGTGCTCCAGCAGGAAACCGCCGACGACGGGGCCGACGGCGGTGCCCGCCGCCGTCATGGCGCCCCAGATGCCGACGGCGAAGCTGCGTTCCTTGGGGTCGGGGAAGATGTTGCGGATCAGCGCCAGGGTGGAGGGCATCAAGGTGGCGCCCGCGACACCCATCAGCGCCCGCCACACGATCATGGCCTCGGCGCTGTGCGCGTAGGCGGTCAGCACGGACAGCGCGCCGAACGCCACCGATCCGGTGAGCAGCAGCTTCTTGCGGCCGATACGGTCACCGAGGCTGCCCATGGACACCAGCAGACCGGCGATGACGAACGAGTAGACGTCGCCGATCCACAGCAGTTGGGTGCTGGAGGGGCGCAGGTCCTCGCTGAGGAACGGCGCCGCCAGGCCGAGGACGGTGACGTCGATGCCGACCAGCAGCACGGCCAGCACCAGCACCGCGAGCGCCACCCAGCGCAGCCGGGAGGGGTCGTCCGGATGCCGGGTGCGGCGGGATCCGGTGCCGGGTCCTGTGGTTTCGCTGCTCATCTCTCACTGCTCCGTCGTGCGCCGCCGAGCAACAGCTCGACGGTCATCCGTACCGCGTCGCGGGCCGCGACCCGGCCGTCCTGGACCGCCCAGGCCGACGCGGTGATCAGCGCGTAGAGCGCTTCGGTCAGCCAGGCGGGGGTCAGATCGATGCGGAAGGTGCCTTCGTGCTGGCCGCGCCGGAACAGGGCGCTGATCCGCTCGTCGATCCTGGTCCAGCCCGGGTGCTGTTCCCCGGGCTCGAAGAGCTGGTTCTCGGTGACGAGGAAGCCGAGGAACCCGGCGAGGGGTTCGGCCTCGGCGATGACGCGCCGGAGTGCTTCGTCGGCGTTCCCCTCGTCGGGGCGGGCGGCGTCGAGGGCCGCCTCCAGACGGCTGAGGCCCAGCTGTTCGAGCGCGCGTATGAGTGCGTCGCGCCCGGCGAAGTGCCGGTGCAAGGTGGCGCGGCTGATGCCGGCGGCCTTGGCGATGTCGTCCATGGAGGAGGTCGGCCGGCGCGTCAGTACGTCCGCCGCCGTGGCCAGCAGCGCGTCACGATTCACACTCATGCGACGAGGTTACGTCAATTGAGACATGAGTGTCGCAACAGAGACAGGAAAACAGCCGAGACGGAAAAGCAGCCGGGGCAGGAAAGCGCCCCGCCGCGCGGGGCGGCGGGGCGCTCGGCCTGCGGAGTCGGCCGGAGGGCCGGCTCAGCGCCAGGCGCAGCTGCCCGGCGTGGCGCCCTTCTCCAGTGCGCGTTCGGCCTTCTCGTGCGGCAGCACCCGCGTCGTGCGGCCGGTGCACACGGCCGTCCGGTCGGCGTAGCCCGCCATGTCCAGCAGGATCTGGTCCCAGTGCCGGTACTGCACGTCGTGGCCGCTGTCGTCGTAGCTGCGCACGGTCGGCGCGGCGGCGAACGCCTTCTTCCAGCGGGCCTGGGTGGCCGGCGGCACGGTGGTGTCCTTCGTCCCGGTGTAGACGAAGACGGGGGCCCGGAAATCCGACAGGTCGGGGCCGGGACGCTCGCAGTACAGCTTCTCTTCGTGGACCTGCGCCGAGGGGTCGCCCTTCTGGCCGCGCAGGTAGTACGAGCGCCCGCCGTCCTCCTCGGCCGTGTCGGTGAAGCCGGGGATCTTGTGCATCGGGCTGTCCGCGGGGAAGCCCCACCAGCTGCGCGGGTCGCGGATCTGCTCGCCGAAGTACTCCCTCAGCTCCGCGTCGCTCTTGCCGCAGTAGTCCGCCTTCTCGCCGTACGGCGGCAGGGCCGCGGCCAGATGGAGGGAGGAGATCCGCTCGGGCGTGTCGGCGGCGAAGTGCGCGGCGTAGGGGCCGCCGCCGGA
Organism: Streptomyces albus subsp. albus; assembly: GCF_000725885.1. Lineage (GTDB taxonomy): Bacteria > Actinomycetota > Actinomycetes > Streptomycetales > Streptomycetaceae > Streptomyces > Streptomyces albus. The sequence continues at coordinate 267,715 of NZ_JODR01000003.1, forward strand.
GATGGCGACGACGGCGGCCTTGCGGATGCCGAGTTCGTCCAGGACCGCCCGCACGTCCGCGGTGTAGTCGTCGAACCCGAGCTTCGCGTCGTACTCGGTGTCGCCGAAGCCGTTGCGCTCCACCGATATCAGCCGCAGGCCCAGCTTCTGACGGGTGGTGCGCAGGAATTCCGTCATTCCGGAGGCGCGCGCGGTGGTGCCGGTGCCGCCCATGAAGACGACGGGTGTGGCGTCCTTCTCGCCGGTGTCGCTGTAGTGCACGGTGCGGCCGGCGTGCTCGGTGCTGTGCATCGGCGGGCCGAGCGGATCGAAGGTGTTCTGCACGACGGGCCGCGGCTTCTTCTCCGCCTCGGCCTGCGAGGCCCCGGCGGTGAATCCGATACCGCCGGCGACCGCGGCCACGAAGAGGGTGAACGCCACGGCGACTGTCGATGCCTTTTTCATTTTTTGGTCTCCCAGGTGGTCAACGTGCCAGGACCACCTGCCCCGGAACCGATGTGTCATGCACGCGTTTGCGCGCGGCGGCACCGGGCGCCCCCGCCGGCCGGTGCCGTCACTGCCAGGGCAGCTCCGCGCGCCGCCGCCAGTACACCTCGGGCTCCTCCGCCAGCTGGTCCAGGGCGGCGAGCCGGTCCTCGTCCAGCTCCACGGCCGTGGCCAGCAGATTGGAGTGCAGCGCCCCCACCGTCGCCGCCCCCGAGAGGACGACCCCCGCCCACGGCCGGCGCAGCACCGCCGCGAGGGCGACCGCGTCCGGCGTGGTGCCCGCGGCCTGGGCCGCCATGTGCAGATCGCGCGGCTCCTGACCGCCCGCCAGCCGGCCGTTGGCCATCGCCTCCTTGACGATGACCGTCAGCCCCGCCTCGTGCGCCTCGGCCAGTGCGTCGGCCGCCGAGGGCTCCAGCAGGTTGTAGGTGCTCTGGACGGTACGGAAGAGCGGCCGGCCCGCGACGGTGATGCCCAGGGCGGCCCGGATGGTGTCGGCCTGCGCGGGACCGCTGGTGCTGAACCCGGCGGTGACCCCCTCCTCGGCGAGCTGGGCCAGCCGCTCGTGCAGCGCGCTGTCGGTCAGCGCCGGGCTGTCCGGGGTCAGCGAGTGGATCTGGTACAGGTCCAGCCGGTCGCCGAGCAGTTCGCGGGACTCGGCGAGCTGACGGGTGAACGCCGCCGCCGAATGGTCCTTGACCTCGTGCACCTCGGCGTCCATGCGCCACTCGCCCACGTAGGTGTAGCCCCACTTGCTGCCGACGGTCACATCGTCGGCCTCCGGGTGCTCACGCAGCCACTCCGCGAGGAACTCCTCCGCCCGTCCGTAGGAGCGTGCCGCATCGAAGTACCGCACGCCCTGCGCGTACGCGGCGTCGAGGAGTTCGTGCGTGCGGGCGCGCATCGCCTCCGGGGTGCGCTGCACCGGCAGTTCGGCCTCCCGGCCCAGCGTCAGATAGGCGGGACGGCCGACAGCGGCGAGCCCGAGGCCGAGGTGGGCCGTCGGGGTGGTGGCGGTGGCGAGACGGTCGAAAGGCATGGCATCTCCCGGCCGGGTGCGTTACGGGGGTGACGGCTCGATGTGCCGCACCACCGTACCGGCAGCATGCCGCAGGGCCCCGCACCGGCCTGCGGTGCGGGGCCCCGGGTGTCGGTCCGCCCTCCGGCGGGCGGGCGGCTCAGCGCTTGGCGCCGGCCCACTCCCGCTGCCGCTCCAGATCGGTGCGGAAGGCGGCGAGCTGGGCGGCGACGGCCGAGGGCGCGGTGCCGCCCTTGCCGTCGCGGGCCGCCAGGGCGCCGGGCACGTTCAGCACCTCGCGGACCTCGGGCGTCAGATGCGGGGAGATCGCGGCGAACTGCTCGTCCGTCAGCTCGTCCAGTTCGATGCCGGCGCGCTCGCACTCCTTGACGCAGGCGCCCGCCACCTCGTGCGCCACCCGGAACGGGACACCCCGCTTGACCAGCCATTCGGCCACGTCGGTGGCCAGCGAGAAGCCCGCCGGGGCCAGTGCGGCCATCCGGTCCCCGTGCACGGTGAGGGTGGCCATCATGCCGGTGAAGGCGGGCAGCAGCAGCTCCAGTTGGTCGATGGAGTCGAAGACCGGCTCCTTGTCCTCCTGGAGGTCGCGGTTGTAGGCCAGCGGCAGGGCCTTGAGGGTGGCCAGCAGGCCCGTCAGATTCCCGATCAGCCGCCCGGACTTGCCGCGGGCCAGCTCCGCGATGTCCGGGTTCTTCTTCTGCGGCATGATCGAGGAACCGGTCGAGAAGGCGTCGTGCAGGGTGACGAAGGAGAACTCCTTCGTGTTCCAGATGATGACCTCTTCGGCGATCTTCGAGATGTCCACGCCGATCATCGCGGTGACGAAGGCGAACTCGGCCACGAAGTCGCGCGAGGCCGTCCCGTCGATGGAGTTGGCGGCGCTGCCGCCCTCGAAGCCGAGGTCGGCGGCGACGGCTTCCGGGTCAAGCCCCAGGGAGGAGCCGGCGAGCGCCCCCGACCCGTACGGTGAGACGGCCGTGCGCGCGTCCCACTGGCGCAGCCGCTCCGCGTCCCGGGCCAGGGCCTGGGCGTGGGCCAGCACATGGTGGGCGAAGAGCACCGGCTGGGCGTGCTGGAGGTGTGTGCGGCCCGGCATCGCCACGTCGGGGTGCGCCTCGGCCAGGCCCACCAGCGCCTCCTGGAGATCGGCGAGGAGACCGCCGATGACCCGGGCGTGGTCGCGCAGATACATCCGGAAGAGCGTCGCCACCTGGTCGTTGCGGGAGCGCCCGGCGCGCAGTTTGCCGCCCAGGTCCTTGCCGAGGCGCTCCAGCAGGCCGCGTTCCAGCGCGGTGTGGACGTCCTCGTCGGCGATGGTGCCCTGGAAGGCGCCGGAGGCCACGTCCCGCTCCAGCGCGTCCAGACCGGCGAGCATCTGGTGCAGCTCGTCCTCGGTGAGCAGGCCCGCCTTGTGCAGGACCCGGGCGTGGGCGCGGGAGCCCGCGATGTCGTACGGCGCCAGGCGCCAGTCGAAGTGGACCGATGCGGAGAGCTTTTCGAGGGCTTCGGCCGGGCCGTCCGCGAAACGGCCGCCCCAGAGGCGGATGTCGCCCTTGTCGCTGGTGTCGCTGCTCACTGGTTGGGTGCCTGTTCGTGTGGTGGTGGAAAGAGCCGCTGCCCCTGCCCGGGTGCCGGTGAGGGCTCCGCCCCGGCCCGCCCGGCGGGAGGCCGGACGGGAGTGCTCGGGTGCGGAGCCCTCACGGGAAGGGACCGGGAAGGGACCGGGAAGGTTACGCCTGCTGGTCGCGCTTCGCAGCGATCTTGGAGGAGAGACCGAAGATCTCGATGAACCCCTTCGACATCGACTGGTCGAAGGTGTCGCCCGTGTCGTACGTGGCCAGGTTGAAGTCGTACAGCGACTGCTCCGAGCGCCGGCCGGTCACCACGGCGCGCCCGCCGTGCAGGGTCATCCGGACGTCGCCGGAGACGTGCTGGTTGGCCTCGGTGATGAACCCGTCCAGGGCGCGCTTGAGCGGGGAGAACCACATGCCGTCGTACACCAGCTCGGTCCACCGCTGCTCGACCTGCCGCTTGTAGCGGGCCAGCTCGCGCTCGACGGTGACGTTCTCCAGCTCCTGGTGCGCGGTGATCAGCGCGATGGCACCGGGGGCCTCGTAGACCTCGCGGGACTTGATGCCGACCAGCCGGTCCTCGACCATGTCGATCCGGCCGATGCCCTGGGCGCCGGCCCGCTCGTTGAGCTGCTGGATGGCCTGGAGGACGGTGACGGGCTTGCCGTCGATGGCGACGGGGACGCCGGCCTCGAAGGTGATGACGACCTCGTCGGCCTCCCGGGGGGTGGCCGGGTTGGAGGTGTACTCGTACACGTCCTCGATCGGGGCGTTCCAGATGTCCTCCAGGAAGCCCGTCTCCACGGCGCGGCCGAAGACGTTCTGGTCGATGGAGTAGGGCGACTTCTTGGTGGTCGCGATCGGGAGGCCCTTCTCCTCGCAGAAGGCGATGGCCTTGTCCCGCGTCATCGCGTAGTCACGGACGGGCGCGATGCACTTGAGGTCGGGGGCCAGCGAGGAGATGCCCGCCTCGAACCGCACCTGGTCGTTGCCCTTGCCGGTGCAGCCGTGGGCGACCGTGTCGGCGCCGTGCTTCTCGGCGGCGGCCACCAGGTGCTTGACGATGGTGGGGCGGGACAGCGCGGAGACCAGCGGGTAGCGGTCCATGTAGAGGGCGTTGGCCTTGATCGCCGGGAGGCAGTACTCCTCGGCGAACTCGTTCTTGGCGTCGGCGACCTCCGCCTCGACAGCACCGCAGGCCAGCGCGCGCTTGCGGATCACGTCCAGGTCCTCGCCGCCCTGGCCGACATCGACGGCGACGGCGACGACCTCGGCACCGGTCTCTTCGGCGATCCAGCCGATGCAGACTGAGGTGTCCAGACCGCCGGAGTAGGCGAGTACGACGCGCTCGGTCACTGGCTTCTCCTTACGTGCATGCGCTGACTGGTATAAGTATGCACTCCCTCGTATGTTTCGTCAACGCACGCCCGACCAGCGCGGACACCCCGGAAACGGCCTCAGATCCGGTTGCCGAGCTCCTCCTCCAGCACCCGGGTGTGGGCGAGCGCCAGATCCTTGTTGGCGGTCAGCAGGGTGAGGGTGCCGGACCCGGAAGCGGTGCGCAGCAGCCGGTCCAGCCCCCGCTCGCCCTCCTCGGTGGCCAGCTCGGCGCGGTACCGCTCCGCGAACTCGTCGAAGAGCTCCGGATCGTGCCGGTACCACTTGCGCAGCTCCGTGCTGGGGGCGACGTCCTTGTTCCAGTCGTCGAGTGCCGCCCGCTCCTTCGACTCGCCACGCGGCCACACCCGGTCCACCAGGACCCGCGCCCCGTCGTCCGGCCGGGGCTCCTCGTAGACGCGGCGGACCTGGACCTTCAGCTTCTTCTTCGCAGCCATGCCGCCAGCGTGCGGGCCGGGCCCCCCACCACGCATGGTGACAGTGTTCACATCGCCGGGCGCGCCGCCCGCGCCCCGTGCGGGCCGGCCCGCACACAGACGCCGCGCGCCGCATGCGAGAGCGCCCCCGGACACGCCCCGGCGCAGCGCCCATCAGGCCGATCACATCGCGAGACGCCCTTGCGCGGCGGCTCCGTCCGGGCGTTTTCTTCCCCGGTGCGAACCGAACAGCAGAACGCCCCGGACTCCCCGGACGTGCCCGACCCGTCCGGCACCGCCGCCGAGCAGCGCGGCGCGCGCCGGGCGGTGACCGTCTTCCCCGTCCTCGTCCTCCTCGCCGGTGCCGTCGGCCTGCTGGCGCCGGGCACCTTCAAGGGCGGCGGCGAGGCGGTGCCCTACCTCCTCGGGATCGTCATGTTCTGCATGGGCGTGACCATGACCCCGCAGGACTTCAAGGGCGTGGCCAAACGCCCCTGGGCGGTCGGCCTGGGGCTGGTCGCCCACTATGTGTTCATGCCTGGCCTGGGCTGGCTGATCGCGCACGCCCTCGACCTGTCGCCGCAGCTCGCCGCCGGGGTCATCCTGGTGGGCTGCGCGCCCAGCGGCACCGCGTCCAACGTCGTCACCTATCTGGCACGCGGCGACGTGGCCCTGTCGGTGTCCGTGGCCACCGTCTCCACGGTGCTCGCGCCGCTGGTGACGCCGCCGCTGACGCTGCTGCTCGCGGGCGAGTACCTGCCCGTGGACGCCGGCTCGATGGTGACCGACATCCTCAAGACGGTGCTGCTGCCGGTGTTCGCCGGGCTGGTGGTGCGGCTGCTGGCCGGACGGCTGGTGACGCGCGCCCTGCCGGTGCTGCCGTGGCTGTCCGCGCTGACGATCGCGGTGATCGTCGCCGTCGTGGTGGCCGGCAGCGCGGAGGCCATCAAGTCGGCCGCGGCCATGGTGATGCTGGCGGTCGTCCTGCACAACGGACTCGGCCTCGCCCTCGGGTACGGCGCCGGGCGGGTGGCCCGCCTCGGCGAACCCGCGAGCCGGGCGATGGCCTTCGAGGTCGGCATGCAGAACTCCGGGCTCGCCGCCTCCTTGGCCACCGCACACTTCAGCCCGCTGGCAGCGCTGCCGGCCGCGGTCTTCTCCGTCTGGCACAACGTCTCCGGCGCCCTGGCCGCGGCCTGGCTCTCCCGCCGCAACCGCTGACCGCGCCGCGGAGGACCACATACATCCCCTGCTGCTCCGGGACAGGCCCCGGCGGCCGGCGAGGGGATGCCCACGGAGATGCCCTGTGGTGGCACGCGGGGCCACGTGCCGGACCGGAGGGCGCAGGTGTGGTGGGCCCGGAGCCGTACGCGTACCGGCCCGCACGGCGACGGCGCCGCTCGCCCCGTGACGGGGGCCGAGCGGCGCCGTGTCGTTTGTGCTCCGCGCCGTGCCGGCGCCCCTCAGCGCTCCTTCTGGGCCAGGGCCAGCAGGTGGTCGGCCAGCGCCTGCCCGCCGTCCGGGGCCCGGCTGATGAGCAGCAGCGTGTCGTCGCCCGCGATGGTGCCGATGATCTCGTGCACCCCGGCCTGGTCGATGGCCGAGGCGAAGAACTGGGCGGCGCCCGGCGGGGTGCGCAGCACCACCAGGTTCGCGGACGCCTCCGCGCTGATCAGCAGTTCCCCGGCGAGCCGGGCCATCCGCGCCTCGCTTGCCGACTCGCCCAGCGGGGCCCGGGGGGTGGGGTCCCCGCCCTCGGCGGGCACCGCGTAGATCAGCTCTCCCCCGGTGTTGCGGATCTTGACGGCGCCCAGTTCGTCGAGGTCACGGGAGAGGGTCGCCTGGGTGACCGTGAGCCCGTCGTCGGCCAGCAGCTTGGCGAGCTGGCTCTGGGACCGCACCGGCTGCCGGTTGAGGATGTCGACGATCCGGCGGTGACGGGCCATCCGCGTCTGCGGGACGGCCTGTCCCCCCTGGTACTCCTCGGTCATCGTGCGCGTACCCCTCTTCATCTGTTCATCATCGTCTTCCGGCTCAGCGCTCCCGGTCGGCGTCGGCACCCGCGGCTGCCGCGTCCAGTACGGCGGGCAGGGCCCGCACGAGAGCGTCGGCCTCCGTCTCGCGGAGGATCAGCGGTGGAGCGAGCCGGACGACGTCCGCGGCGACGGCGTTCACCAGGAAGCCCGCTTCCTGGGCGGCCTGCTGCACACGGGCTGCGACCGGCTCGGTCAGCACGATACCCAGCAGCAGCCCGGCACCGCGGACCTGAGCGACCGCCGGGTGCGCCAGCTGCGCGATCCCGTCCCGCAGACGGGTGCCGACGCTCTTGACGTGGTCGAGGAGGCCGTCGGCCGCGATGGTCTCCACCACGGCGAGCCCGGCGGCGCAGGCGACCGGATTGCCGCCGAACGTGGAGCCGTGCTGGCCGGGCTCCAGCAGCCCGGCGGCGTCACCGAAGGCGAGGGTGGCGCCCAGGGGCAGTCCGCCGCCGAGGCCCTTGGCGAGGGTGAGGACGTCCGGCTCGACGCCCTCCGCCTGGCAGGCGAACCAGTGGCCCGTGCGGCCGATGCCGGTCTGGATCTCGTCCAGTACCAGCAGGGTGCCGGTGGCGGCGGTGATCTGGCGGGCGGCGGCCAGATAGCCGGGGGGCGGCACGACGACGCCGTTCTCACCCTGCACGGGCTCGATGATGACGAACGCCGTACGGTCGGTGACGGCCGCGCGGAGCGCCTCCACATCGCCGTACGGCACATGGGTCACCTCGCCCGGCAGCGGGCGGAAGGGGTCCTGCTTGCCCGGCTGTCCGGTCAGTGCGAGGGCTCCCATGGTGCGGCCGTGGAATCCGCCCTGCGTGGCGACCATGTGGGTGCGTCCGGTGCGCCGGCCGATCTTGAACGCCGCTTCGACGGCCTCGGCGCCGGAGTTGCAGAAGAACACCTTGCCGGGGCGGCCGGCGATCTCCAGCAGCTTCTCGGCGAGCGCGACGGGCGGCTCGGCCACGAACAGGTTGGAGACGTGCCCGAGGGTGGCGATCTGGTCGGAGACCGCCCGCACCACGGCGGGGTGCGCGGTGCCGAGCGCGTTGACGGCGATGCCGCCGACGAAGTCGGTGTACTGGTTGCCCTCCGCGTCCCACAGCTGGGTGCCCTCGCCGTGCGTGAGCGGCAGCCGGGGGGTGCCGTAGTTGTTCATCAGCGCGCCCTCCCACCGGCCGGTGAGCGCGGAGTTGTCGTGGACGATGGTCATGCGGGGCCCTCCGCGTTCCGTTGGTCGGGCACGGCGTCCGGCACGACCATCGTGCCGATGCCCTCGTCGGTGAAGATCTCCAGCAGGATGGCGTGCGGTACGCGCCCGTCCAGCACGCGGGCGGTGTGCACCCCGTTGCGGACGGCGTACAGGCAGCCCTCCATCTTGGGCACCATGCCGCTGGCCAGTTCGGGCAGCAGCTTCTCCAGCTCGGTGGCCGTCAGCTCGCTGATGACGTCATCGCTGTGCGGCCAGTCCGCGTACAGGCCCTCCACATCCGTGAGGACGATCAGCGTCTCGGCGTCCAGTGCCGCGGCCAGCGCGGCGGCGGCCGTGTCGGCGTTGACGTTGTAGACCTCGCCGGGGCCGGTGCCGTCGGCGCTGCGCGCGATGGACGAGACGACGGGGATGCGGCCGTCGTCCAGCAGCGCCTCGATCGCGCCGGTGTCCACGGCGCTGACGGCGCCGACCTGTCCCAGGTCGATCTGCTGCCCGTCCACCTCGGCCAGGTGCTTGGTCGCCGCCATGATGTGCGCGTCCTCGCCGGTCATGCCGACGGCGAGCGGGCCGTGCTGGTTGAGCAGGTTGACCAGCTCGCGCTGCACCTGCCCGGCCAGCACCATGCGGACGACGTCCATCGTCTCGGGCGTGGTGACCCGCAGCCCGGCACGGAACTCCGACTCCAGGCCGAGCCGGTCGAGCTGTCTGCTGATCTGCGGGCCGCCGCCGTGCACCACCACGGGGCGCAGGCCCGCGTGGCGGAGGAAGACGACGTCCTGGGCGAAGGCCGCCTTCAGCTCCTCGTCCACCATCGCGTTCCCGCCGAACTTGATGACGACGGTCCTGCCGTGGTGCCGGGTCAGCCAGGGCAGCGCCTCGACGAGGATCTGTGCCTTGGGCAGCGCGGTGTGTTTGCGGGTGCTCGACTTCGGGGCGCTCATGACGAGTACGCGCTGTTCTCGTGGACGTAGTCGGCCGTCAGGTCGTTGGTCCAGATGACGGCCGACGCGGAACCGGCGTGCAGGTCCGCGGTGACCCGCACCTCGCGGAAGCGCATGTCCACCTTGTCGCGGTCCTCGCCGACGGCGCCGCCCCGGCACACCTGGACACCGTTGATGGCCACGTCCAGCTCGTCGGGGTCGAAGGCGGCGTCGGTGGTGCCGATCGCGGCCAGCACCCGGCCCCAGTTGGGATCCTCGCCGTGCACCGCGCACTTGAAGAGGTTGTTGCGGGCGATGGTGCGGCCCACGCCGACGGCCTCCTCCTCGCTGGCCGCACCCACCACCTCGATGCGGATGTCCTTGGAGGCGCCCTCCGCGTCGTGGATGAGCTGCTGACCCAGGTCGTCGCAGACCGCGCGGACCGCGTCGGCGAACTCCGCGGCCTCGGGGCGGACCCCGCTGGCGCCGGACGCCATCAGCAGCACCATGTCGTTGGTGGACATGGCACCGTCGGAGTCGATCCGGTCGAAGGTGACGCGGGTGGCACCGCGCAGCGCCGCGTCCAGCTCCTGCGCCGGGACGTCGGCGTCCGTGGTGATGACGACGAGCATGGTGGCCAGGCCCGGCGCCAGCATGCCCGCGCCCTTGGCCATACCGCCGACCGTCCAGCCCGCCGGATGGGAGACGACCGCCGTCTTGTGCACGGTGTCGGTGGTCTTGATGGCGAGGGCGGCCTTCTCGCCGCCGTGCTCGGAAAGCGCCGCCGCGGCCTTCTCCACGCCGGGCAGCAGCTTGTCCATGGGCAGCCGCGTCCCGATCAGCCCGGTGGAGGCGACGGCGATCTCCGCGGCGCTGTGCTCGGTGCCGGTCGCGGCGGACAGCGCCTCGGCGGCCTTCTCCGCGGTGGCGTGCGCGTCCTGGAAGCCGGGCGCGCCCGTGCAGGCGTTGGCGCCGCCGGAGTTCAGGACCACAGCCGAGAGCTGCCCGTTCTTGAGGACCTGCTGGGACCAGAGCACCGGCGCCGCCTTGACGCGGTTGGCGGTGAACACCGCGGCTGCGGCCTGGCGCGGTCCCGTGTTGACGACGAGCGCGAGGTCGGGGGCCCCGCTCTCCTTGATCCCGGCGGCGATCCCCGCCGCCGTGAACCCGCTGGCCGCTGTCACGCTCATGGTGCGACTCCGATCGTGGAAAGTCCCAGCCCCTCGTCCATCCCGAGGGCGATGTTCATGCTCTGGATGGCACCGCCGGCGGTGCCCTTGGTGAGGTTGTCGACGGCGCCGACGACGATGAGGCGGTCCGCGTCCGCGTCGTGGGCCACCTGGAGGTGCACCGCGTTCGACCCCTGCACCGAGGCGGTGGCCGGCCACTGGCCCTCCGGCAGCAGGGTGACGAACGGCTCGTCCTGGTACGCCTTCTCGTAGCAGGCCCGCAGCTGCTCGGCCGTGGTGCCGGGCGCGGCCTTGGCGCTGCACGTGGCCAGGATGCCGCGGGACATGGGGGCCAGCGTCGGGGTGAAGGAGACGCTGACCCGCCGTCCGGCCGCCGCGGAGAGGTTCTGCACCATCTCGGGCGTGTGCCGGTGGACCCCGCCGACGCCGTAGGGGCTCATGGAGCCCATGACCTCGCTGCCCAGCAGATGCGGCTTGAGGGCCTTGCCGGCGCCGGAGGTGCCCGTCGCCGCGACGATCAGGGCCTCCGGTTCGGCGAGGCCGGCGGCGTACGCGGGGACGAGGGCGAGGGAGACGGCGGTGGGGAAGCAGCCGGGGACCGCGACGCGCTTGCTGCCGCGCAGTGCCGCGCGGGCCCCGGGCAGCTCGGGCAGTCCGTAGGGCCAGGTGCCGGCGTGCGGGGTGCCGTAGAAGCGCTCCCAGTCGGCGGCGTCGGACAGCCGGAAGTCGGCGCCGCAGTCGATCACCAGGACGCCGTCGCCGAGCTGCTCGGCGACGGCTGCGGACTGGCCGTGCGGGAGGGCGAGGAACACCACGTCGTGGCCGCGCAGCACGTCCGCGCTCGTCTCCTCCAGGACGCGGTCGGCGAACGGCACGAGGTGCGGCTGGAGCGCGCCGAACCGCTGCCCGGCGTTGCTGTTGCCGGTCAGCGCCCCGACCTCGACCTCGGGGTGCCCGGCGAGCAGCCGCAGGAGTTCACCCCCCGCGTACCCGCTCGCTCCCGCCACCGCTGTGCGCACTGTCATGGGACTCCTCCTCCTCGGAGGCATGACTATACGCAGCGCAGCAGTTTTATGCAATGAATCGTGTGATCAACTGCGCACCCACGGCACCCGCCCGCGCGAGACCCCGCCGGCCCCGCGCGCCGTCAGTCGCGCCGGGCGGCGGCCGGGCCGGGAGCGGAGGTGTCGGCCAGCGCGCGGACCTCGGCCGCGATGCGGTCCCACGCCGGCTCGGGGATCTCGTGCCCGACCCGCGGCAGGAGGACCAGCCGCGCACCCGGCACCCGGCGCGCGATCACCCGCCCCGCAACGGGCTTGATGAGGGGGTCGTCCTCACCGTGCAGCACCAGAGCGGGCCGGGACAGCGCCTCGATCGGCGGGCCGTGCCACTGGGCGCCGATCTGCCGGCTCTGCGCCTGCTGGTCGTGCATCCCGCGATCGGGGTTGCGCCCGGCCGCCTCGCGGGCCGCCGCCTCGTCGAACGGACGGCGCGGCGAGGCCAGCAGCCGGGAGACGGCCACGCCCGCCTCGACCGCGCCCTCGGGGGTGTCGGGGAACCGCAGCCGGGCGAACCGCGCCAGGGTCGAGGTCCGGATGTAGCGCAGCGTGCGCAGGCCGTGGACGTCCCCCGGGACCGCCGCCATGGTGGTGAGCGTACGGACCCGCCGCGGGTGCCGCAGCGCGACCCGTTGCGCGACGGCCCCGCCGAGGGAGACGCCCAGCAGATGCGCCGACTCCCACCCGAGGGCCGCCATCACGGCCACCGCGTCGTCCGCCATGTCCTCGGCCGTGTACGCCTCCCCCCGCCTGCGGAACAGCGCGGCGACCGGGTTGCGGGTGGCCGTCGGCGGCAGATGCGTCGACTCGCCGCCGTCCCGCTGGTCGTACCGGGCCACCGCGAAGCCCCGCCGGGCCAGCAGCCGGCAGAAGCCTTCCGGGATCCAGAGCCGGTTGGCGCCCAGACCCGTGAGCACCAGCAGCGGCTCGCCGTCGGCCCGCTCTTGCAGCCGGTCGTACGCCAGCCGCACGGCACCGTTCTCGGCCCGGCCGACAGGGCTCCACAGCGGTGTGGGCGAGGGGGACACAGGACCTCCCGGTAACTGCGATCACTGTTCGCGGTTTTAGGGTAAGGGCTGCATCCCGCAGCACGGAAGGCGGGCCGCAGACGGAAAGCGGGTGGAGACATGGAGCAGGAGCCGGCAATCGTCTGGACGCGGCCCGAGCGCGGCACCCGCGGCCCCGCCGCCGCGCACAGCCGCACGGAACTGGCCGCCATCGCCGTCGCGCTGGCCGACCGCGGCGGCCTGTCCGCGGTCTCCATGCGTCAGGTCGCCAGGGAACTGGGCACCGGCCAGGCGTCCCTCTACCGCTACATCTCGGGCCGGGACGATCTGCTCGACCTGATGACGGACACGGTGACGGGCGAGGTGGACCTCGACGCCCCCCTCAGCGGCGACCCGGTCACCGACCTGCTGGCCCTCGCCACCCGGACCAGGGCCGTGCACCTGCGCCATCCCTGGCTGCCCGAGATCCCGCCCGAGCCGCTGCGTCTGGGCCCGCGCGGACTCGACTACCTCGAACACGCGCTGCGGGCCATGGCACCGGTGCGGCTGCCGGGCGGGACCAAGACGGAGATCGTCGCCCTGATGAACGCCCTCGTCGCACAGTTCGCGCGCACCGAACTCCAGGGCGGTCGCACGGCCACCGGCCGGCAGGCCGCGCAGGCCGCCTACTTGAGCGAGGCCGCCGCCCGCGGGGACCGTCCGCACCTCGCGGCGGCCCTGCACGGCGAGCCCGCGGCTCCCCCGGCACCCCCGGGAAATCTGTTCGAGCGCGCCATGCACCGGATGCTGACCGGTCTCCTCGCCCCCGGCCTCGGCTGAGCACCCGAGCGCCCTCCCGGACGCATGGCGCGGGAGGGCGCGAGTCCCCGCTCTCAGGCCGTGCCGGTCCGTACAGCGGTGAGCACCACCGCGACGTAGTGCATGGTGAAGCTGCCGCCCGCCGCGTCCACCGCATCGCCGAGACCGGCCAGCAGATCGCGCAGCGTGTCCGGCGGCACCTGGTTGTGCCCGCCGAACGTGGGCACCTGGTCGAGCCAGGCGTCACGGGTGTAGACGCGGTCCCAGCCGAAGCGCCACTGTTCGGGCGCGCCGAAGGCTCCCGTCCGCTCGACCTCCTCGGACGCGGCGCCGCACAGAGGCGCGTAGGCGTCCGGCCCGGTCGCGTTTTTCCACCGCACCGGCGCGTCCGGCACCACCCGGCGGTAGACGGCGGAGAAGGCGTCGGCGATCTCCTGCGGGGCGTGGAAGGCGTTCCAGAAGACCGCGAGCCGCCCTCCGGGGCGCAGCACCCGGGCCGCCTTGGCCGCGCCGGCCTCCGGATCGACCCAGTGCCAGGACTGTCCGGCGACGACGGCGTCGAAGGTGCGGCCGGCGCTGTCCCACTTCTCGAACGTGCCCTCCTCGACGTCGAGTCCGGTGGTCCGGGCGAACTCAGCCATACGCGGGTCGGGTTCGACGCCGAGCACGCGGCAGCCCGCGGCCCGGAACTGCCGGGCGGCGATGCCGGTGCCGCAGCCGACGTCGAGGACGTCGGGGGCGCCGGTGGTGGCGGTGCCGTCGAGGACGGCCGTCACCAGGGCGTCGGGGTAGCCCGGGCGGGTGCGGTCGTAGCGGACGGCGTCGACGCCGAAGGACTCCGCGATCTCGCGGTTGCGGTGAATCCCGTCAGGGGATGGAGTGGGCATGTGCCCACTATGAATGGGCAAGTGCCCACTCGTCAACGGGTAGGGTCCGGCACAGAAACCGAGGAGGGATGCGCGTGCCGACAGGAATGGCCATGCGCGATGCGCGGGAGCAGCTGTTCGCCGCGGCCGAGCGGGTACTGCTGCGGGACGGCGCCAGCGCCCTGACCAGCCGGGCCGTCACCACGGAGGCGGGCTGCGCCAAAGGCGTGCTGCACCGGCATTTCAGCGACTTCGACGCGTTCCTCGCCGAACTGGTCGAGGACCGTATCGCCCGGCTCGGCGCCCGGGGCGCCGCCCTGCACGAGAGCGTCGGCACCGGCACCGTCGCCGGGAACCTGACCCGCGCCCTGACGGACCTGTTCGAGTCGGTGGCCGTGGCCGTCGTCGGACTCGTCACCTCCCGCGACACCCTGCGCGCCAGGCTGCGCCGGACCACCCCCACCGGCGTGCCGCTGCTGACCGAGGCCACGACGATGATCGCCGCCTATCTGGCCGCCGAGCGCACCGCGGGCCGCATCGCCGCGGAAGCCGACGCCGACACCCTCGCCCCCACCCTCGTCGGCGCCGCCCACCTGCTCTTCGCCGACCGCACCGGCACCCCGCCGGCCCCCGAGGACCTGCACCGGGTCGTCACCACGGTCCTCGCCGGCGCCGCTGGGGCCGCAGCCACACCGGAACCGTCCGCCGGGCAGGCGGATCCGGCCGGTGCCGGACGGTGAAGGGCGGGCACCCGAGGCCGGTGGCGGCCCCCGCTTCCGCACCGCGTCCCCAAGGGCCCCGGCCGAGGACCGAATGAGCCCCGGCAGACCCGTCGCCCCCTCCCGGCACCGTGCCCGTCCACGGCGCGAAATCCCGTCGCCGCAGGGTGGAGACGGCCGTGATACTCCGGCCCATGGTTGACTTCTCCGACTTCGACACACGCGGCTACCGCACCGTGGACGTGGCCACCGGATACGGACGGTGGGTCAGCACCTACGAGGAGACCGTCGAGGACGTCATGGACCTCGCGCTGCTGGATGAGCTGACCGAACCGCCCTGGCAGAAGCTCCGCCGGACTGCCGACCTGGGCTGCGGCACCGGCCGGACCGGCGCCTGGCTGCGCGGACGCGGGGTGACCGGCACGCTCGACGGGGTGGACCTGACGCCGCAGATGCTCGCGGTGGCCCGGGAGAAAGGCGTACACGACCGGCTCGTCGAGGGCGACGTCCGCGCCACCGGGCTGGAGAGCGGCGCCTACGACCTGGTGATCTCCTCCCTCATCGACGAGCACCTGCCCGACCTGACGCCGTACTACGCGGAGACCTGGCGGCTGGCGGCCGACGGAGCGCACTGCGTCGTCGTCGCCTTCCATCCGCACTTCATCATGGCCTCCGGCATGCCGACCCACTTCACCGACGCCTCGGGCGAACACATCGCCATCAGCACCCACATCCACCTCTTCAGCGACCATGTGACGGCGGCACTGGCCGCAGCCTGGCGGCTCGTGGAGATGCGTGAGGGCATCGTCGACGCACGCTGGCTGGCCCGTAAACCCAAGTGGGAGAAGTACCGGGGACACCCCGTCTCGGCGGCGCTCGTGTGGCGGAAGGAGACCGGCGCCACGGGCGGAGCGGCGATGAACGGTTGCGTTGGAGCGCGCTCCAACACCTAGCGTCCACGTCCATCAGGCCACCGCGGCACCAGCCGTCCGGCACCGGACCGGACGGCCGGTGCCGGACGGCCGAGACCGAACCAGTCGGCCGACGCCGGACCGGTCGGTCGGAACCGAACCAGTCGGTCCGTGCCGGACCGGCCGTCCGGCACCAAACCGGCCGGCCGCCACCGAACCGGCCGACCGGCCGCCACCGCGCAACCGGCCGAACAGCCGCACCGTACCGAGGAGTCGACATGACCACCCTTCCCACCCGCCGTCTGGGCGCCCTCACCGTCTCCGCCCAGGGCCTCGGCTGCATGGGCATGAGCCACGGCTACGGCTCGTCCGACGACGCCACCTCCCTCGCCACCCTCCACCACGCCCTCGACCTCGGCGTCACCCTGCTGGACACCGCCGACTTCTACGGCGCGGGCCGCAACGAGGAACTGGTCGGCCGCGCCCTCGCCGGCCGGCGCGACCAGGTCGTGCTCGCCACGAAGTTCGGCTTCGCCAACAAGCTGGGCGAGCCCACGGTCGTCCGGGGCGACCCCGCCTACGTGCGCCAGGCGTGCGAGGCCTCACTGCGCCGACTGGGCACCGACCACATCGACCTGTACTACCAGCACCGGGTGGACCCCTCGGTGCCGATCGAGGAGACGGTCGGCGCCATGGCCGAACTCGTCGCCGAGGGCAAGGTCCGCTACCTGGGCCTCTCGGAGGCCGGCGCGGCCACCTTGCGCAGGGCGCACGCGGTGCACCCGATCACCGCCCTCCAGAGCGAATGGTCGCTGTGGTCCCGTGACCTGGAGGACGAGATCGCGCCCGTCTGCCGGGAGTTGGGCATCGGTCTGGTGCCCTTCTCCCCGCTGGGGCGGGGCTTCCTGACGGGGCGCTACACCTCCACGGACACCATGGAGGAGTCCGACGCCCGGCGGAACATGCCCCGGTTCGCCGACGGCAACTTCGAGCGCAACCTGGCCATCGTCCGGCGCCTTACCGAACTCGCCGAGCAGCGCGGGGTGACCGCGGGACAGCTGGCGCTGGCCTGGGTCCAGCACCGGGGCGACGACGTGGTGCCGATCCCCGGAACGCGCCGGCGCCAGTACCTGGAGGAGAACCTGGCTGCGCTCGACCTCAGCCTCACCGACGAGGAGCTGGCCGCCATCGAGGCGGCGGCACCGCGCGAGGGGGTCGCCGGCGAGCGCTACGACGCGGGCGCGCTCGCCTACGTCAACCGCTGACCCCGCCGGCCGGCCCGGACGGTCGCGCTCCACCGCACGACCGGCCCGGGCACCGGCCGCCGGGGCGATACTCGACGCCATGGCAGACGGCACGGAACTCGACGCCGCGGCAGACGGCACGGACATCGGCGCCGCGGCAGACGGCACCGACGCAGGGACAAGGACAGGCACAGGCACAGGCACCGATCCGGTCACCGGTACGCCGCGATCCAGCGCAGGGGCCGGCACGGCGGGCGAGGGAACACCCGCCGTGCCACTGCCCCCGGAATGGGCGGGCTCCGACCTGCCGGCCGAGGAGCCCTTCAGGAGCTTCCTGGCGGCACCCGGACCGGAAACGGCGGCCGAGATGGAGCGGTACGGCGCGGAACTCGCGGCACGCCACACCGGACTGGACGGCGACGCGCTGTGCACGCTGACGCTGGCCGTACTGGACGGCTGCGGGCCGCCGGAAGGCCGCGCCCAGCTGCGTACGGACCTCGCCGCCCGGGCGGCCGGGGCCGCGGCGCAGACGGACACCACCGGCCCGGCCGCCGGCCGCGCGACCGTGTGGCGCACGCTGGGCGATCTGCTGGCCCGCGAGGAGGGCGCCGAGGTGGCCGGTCAGCCGCTGATGCGGCGCCTGGCCCCCGTCTTCGCCGGTGACCCCGGGGCGCCGGCGGCGCGGCGCTTCCGGCTGCTGTCCGCCCTGTACGAGACGGTCACCCGCGGCTGAGGGCTCCGGCTGCCGGACGGCCCGTGGTGGGGTGCGGCTGCCGGGTGCGGCCCGGGTTGCCGCTGCCTACGCTGGAAGGGGTGGTGCCCCTGCCCGGAAGGGCACCGTCCGCCCGCCGCGTCCGCGGCGGCGCCCGCAGACACGGCGCGCGCCGTGGTCGCGCAGCGCACCGCACCTGACCACCGCCAACGGATGCGACAGGAGGCAAGGTCATGCGAGCGAACACAGGCGACGAGCTGCTGATGCACGGGCGGTTCGTGGGCCAGCACGACCGGACGGCACAGATCGTCGAGGTGATGGGTACCAAGGGTGAGCCCCCGTACCGTGTGCGCTTCGACGACGGCCACGAGACGGTGGTCTCCCCCGGACCGGACACCGTTGTCCGCGAGACCCACCGCGACGAGCGGCGCTGACCCTCCCGCCTCTCCCGTACAGGCCCCGTACGACCCCGATGTGGCGTCCGCACCGACTGCGGGCGCCACACGCGTATCCGGCCACGACGGCCTGCCGCACCCCGCCGGGCGGTGACGGCGAGTGGCCGCACCGCCACGCGCACCGGCCGGCGCAAAGGTGACCTTTCTCCCCCGGACTCCCTCCAGCCTCTCCCCACAGGTAACGTCGGGCGGCGAAGCGGCGCGGGACCGGTGCCCTCACATACCGGGGACGGGCTGCTGCGGACCGTGAAGTTCAGCGAAAGGCACGAGGTGACGGAGTCTGTAGCCGGCGTCGAACGCGTCGGAGTGGTGGGCTGTGGCCAGATGGGTGCGGGTATCGCGGAGGTGTGCGCGCGGTCCGGTCTGGAAGTGCTGGTCGCCGAGACGACCGGTGAGGCGCTGGAGATCGGCCGTACCCGGCTGGTCAACTCGCTGGGCAAGGCCGCCGACCGCGGCAAACTCAGCCGCCAGGAGTGCGACGCGGCACTGGAGAGGCTCACCTTCACCACGGACCTCGGCGACTTCGCCGACCGCGACCTGGTGATCGAGGCCGTCATCGAGAACGAGCAGGTCAAGACGGAGATCTTCCAGGTCCTCGACCAGGTGGTCACCCGCCCGGACGCCATCCTGGCCTCCAACACCTCCTCGATCCCGCTGGTCAAACTGGCCGTCGCCACCTCGCGCCCCGACCAGGTCATCGGCATCCACTTCTTCAACCCCGCGCCGATACAGCGGCTCGTCGAGCTGATCCCCGCGCTGACCACGGGCGAGGAGACCATCAAGCGGGCCGAGCACGTCGTCGGCCAGGTACTGGGCAAGCACACCATCCGCGCCCAGGACCGCTCCGGCTTCGTCGTCAACGCCCTGCTGATCCCCTACCTGCTCTCCGCCATCCGCATGTTCGAGTCCGGCATCGCCAGCCGCGAGGACATCGACAACGGCATGGAACTGGGCTGCGCCCACCCCATGGGCCCGCTCAAACTGGCCGACCTGATCGGCCTGGACACCGTCGCCTCGGTAGCCGACTCCATGTACACGGAGTTCAAGGAGCCCCTGTACGCCGCTCCCCCGCTCCTCCAGCGCATGGTCGACGCAGGCCGCCTGGGCCGCAAGGCCGGCGCGGGCTTCTACACCTACTCCTGACCGCGAGGGATCCACCAACTGGTCCCCCGCCCCCCGTCACGGACACCGAAGAGGGCTGCCACCCAACTGCGGAAGGCAGCCCTCTGTGTACCGGCTTGTCCGGAGCGTACGACGCGAACAGGGCGTCAGCTGGAACAACCGGGGCGATGACGGGACTGCTCCACCGTGCGGCTCTCCGCCTCGAACGCGGCCTCGCCCACGACCGTCGAAGCCGGGCGCCATGTCCGCCGTGTGCACGGGACCGCAGCATGAACGGGCGGGGCGGCGACCACATCTGCCCCCGCATTCGCCTCCGCCCGGACGCACCAGGACCCCTCCCCCGCGCATCCGGTCCGGCCTTCCAACTCGCCAACACGTTGCCCCGTGCCGCCCGCGAACACTGGCCTCTGACCGGGCCTGGTGAGTTCGACCGGATCAACGGCCCCCAGCGGGCTGGCTAGGCTCGGCCCTCATGACCGATGACGATGACGCACGCAAGCGCCCCTTCCTCGTTCTGCACGACTACGGCATGGGCGGTTTGTGGTGGTGGGTCCGCGCACGTTCCGAGCGAGAGATCCGCGAAACGTTCGCCTGGGTCGAGGTGATCACCGACCCGGACATCGTGGCCCGCCGGTCTCAGGATGAAGGCCTGGAGGAAGTCGACATCGACGGTCCTCACATGCCTACAGGGCTGGATGATCTGCGCGCCGAGCGTGACGCCCAGCGTGAGTGCGAAGGCTTCGGTGCGCTTGCGGAGAGGGAGGTGGTGTTCCTGCGGCGTCGCTGGGACGAGGAAGACGACGACCCGGTCGTATATCTCATGGAACTTGATGCCGATGGGCGGCGGATTCGCCAAGTGGAGCTGGCCGAGGACGGAACCGCCGTACGCAGTGGCCCCGACGACTGGCCGTTCAACCCACCGGTCGTCGACCTCTTCGACCCTGCGCTCCCGAGCCAGGAGATCAGCCGCAGCGAGTTCGAGAAGCACTGGGCCACGGCTCGCCAGGCAGATGCTGGATCGTGAAGTGCCGGGCCGGCCTCGACGTTCGGTCCGGGTGGTCCGCCGCCGCGATCGGCAGTACCACGACCGAACGGTCCGGTCCTTGCGCTGATGGGTTCGCCGGATGACTTTCCGGGCCGGCGGCCCGGCTCACCCTTCCGAAACGGCGCAATACGGACCCTCCGTCAGACGATATGCTGAGCATGCTCCGACCGGCTTCCCGTCCGGATCGGCCGAATCCGCAACGGAGTTCGGCCGGTCGCCCGGCCACTCCCGGGCGATTCCGTCCCAACGGGAAGGGGAGGAGTCCATGGACGAAGACAACGGATCGGGCGGGGTGCCGCCGCAGGACGGGCGGCGGTGGTGCGTCGGGGCCTTGGCGGCACTCGCCGCGGTCGGTCACATCGCCGACCTCGCCCAGATCGTCGAACTCGTCGAAAGGGTGACGCAGCACCTGTGATGGCGTGGCATCACCGGGAACGGCCGGAGGAGTCGGGCACTGCCGTACACGCGGCGAGCCCGACCGGATCGCGTTCGGCCGGGCTCGCTTGACTGCGTGAAGAGCCCCTCGGGTGCCGGCCCGGGGGGCTTTTCGTGCGCCAGTGCCGGTGGAACGGCTCTCACGAGTCAAGTTTTCGGCTCGCGAGAAGTGATACCGGCTGCTGCGACTGTACAGACGGCCGTGGGGCGTTGCAAAGCCTTCTTTCGTTGTGTACTTCGCACTCTGCGGCCGAATTCGCAGGTCAGCGGCTTACGGGCTTGCGCCCGGAGCCCGCGGGGCCGCGGGGCCGCGGGGCGCCCGGCGGGCTCCGCACCATCCGGGTTCACCCCGTGGGGCTGTCCGCCTTCGGCTCGTCCTCGGGCGGGTCCGGGTCGGTGCCGCCAGACTTCGCCGCCCCGGGCGCACCGGCCGCCCCCGGTGTGCCCGCTGCCTCCGGCGTGCTCGCCGCCCCCGGCGTACCGGCCGCCTCCGGTGCGCCCTCCACCCCCGGCGTACCAGCCGTCCCCGGCATGCCCGCCGTCCCGGGCGCACCGGCCGGTCCCGGGGCCGCCGTTCCCGGGGCCGCCGTTCCCGGTGTGGCGCCGGGCCGGTCCGCCGCCTTGCCCGGTGGTTTCTCGTCCGGTTCTCCCTCGGGTTTCTCCACCGGGGTATCGGCGAGGGCCGGTTTCCTGAACTTCTTGACCGTGCGCCGGCGCGCGGCGCCGACCGAGGTGCGGACGACCGACAGGGGTTTGGCGACGGCCTCCAGGGGTTTGCGTTCGGCGTCCACGCCGAGGAACGTCTCGGCCAGCCCGCCGATGACCATGATCACGGCTCCGGCGAGGAAGCCGAGGAAGAGGCGGCCCCGGTTGCTGCCGTCGCCGATCAGCCAGCCGTAGAAGTAGGGGCCGCTGGATCCCGCGGCCTGGCCGATGGCGAAGAAGAGGGCGATGGCCTTGCCGCGCACCTCCAGGGGGAAGATCTCGCCCGCCGTGAGGTAGCCCGACGAGGCGCCCGCGGAGGCGAAGAAGAAGATCACGCACCAGGCGATGGTCTGGGTGGTGGCCGTCAGTACGTCGGCCGCGAACAGCGAGGCGGTGATCGCCAGTGCGCAGCCGGAGAAGAGGTAGGTGCCGGCGATCAGCCAGCGGCGGCCCACGATGTCGAAGAGGGGGCCGAGGACGATCGGGCCCAGCATGTTGCCCGCGGCGAAGGCCAGCAGGTAGCTGGGGGCGCTCTCGGCCGCGACGCCGTAGAACTTGGTGAGCACCAGCGTGAAGGTGAAGAAGATGGCGTTGTAGAGGAACGACTGGGTGATCATCAGCGTCGAGGCCAGCACGGCGCGCTTGGGGTACTCCTTGAAGAGCACCCGCAGCAGCGTCACATAGGTGCTGTGCGCCGACTCGTTGATCTCGATGGCGTCCTTCTCGTCCACGGGCGGCAGCTTCTTGCCGTGTTTGCGGACCGCCGCCTCCATGCGGGCGATGGCGGCCTCCGCCTCCTCCTCCCGTCCGTTCATGATCAGCCAGCGTGGACTTTCGGGCAGATGCCGGCGGACGAACAGTACGGAGAAGCCGAGTACGGGCCCGAGCAGGAAGCCGACCCGCCAGGCGACGGTGTCGTCGAAGGTGCGCAGGATCATCAGTTCGGCGACGGTGCCGACGATGGCGCCGGCCCAGTAGGTGCCGTTGACCAGCAGGTCGACCCGGCCGCGGAACCGGGCGGGCATCATCTCCTGGACGGCGGAGTTGATCGCCGCGTACTCACCCCCGATGCCGGTGCCGGCGATGAACCGGGTCAGATACAGATAGCCGTCCCAGCCCGGGCCCTGTCCGTAGGTGAGGGCGGTCATGCCGCTGCCGAACAGATAGACGCCGAAGGTGAGCAGGAAGAGTTTGCGGCGTCCGAAGCGGTCGGCCATCCGGCCGAAGAAGAGCGCACCGGTCACCTGGCCGATCAGGTAGACGGTCGCGATGAGACCGGCTTCGCTGGAGGAGAGCCCGAGGGTGTCCTCGTGCGTGAGGATCGAGGTGACCGCGCTGGCGACCGTGATCTCCAGCCCGTCGAGGATCCACGCGCAGCCCAGCGCCGAGATCATCTTCGTGTGGAAGCTTGACCACGGCATCCGGTCGATGCGGGCAGGGATCAGACTGCGGAGCGGTGCGTCCGCCGGACGGGATGATGAGTTCGCTGCTGGCACCTCCTCACCCGTAACCAGCCCCGGCCCTCGGTGCGGAGCTCGCCCGGTCTTCTCACCCGAAAAGATGAGGGGACATCCGCCGGTGACGGATGTCCCCTCCTGTCCGGGCCGGCCACGGGGGCGGCCGGGTGCCGTCGGCCCGCGGCCGTGGGCCGCGGGCCGTGGGTGTCAGGCCCCGCGCAGCACCGCGCCGGTGCGTTCGACGGCCTCGGCCACGGCGGCGTCCCGCGCGGCTGTGGCCTCCTCCGCCTTCAGCGTGCGGTCGGGGGCACGGAAGCGCAGCGCGTAGGCCAGCGACTTGCGGCCCTCACCGAGCTGTTCACCGGTGAAGACGTCGAACAGCCGTACGGACTCCAGCAGCTCGCCCGCGCCGGCGCGCAGTGCCCGCTCCACCTCGGCGGCCGGCACCGAGGAGTCCACGACGAGCGCGACGTCCTGGGTGGCCACCGGGAAGGTGGACACGTGCGGGGCCCGCACGGCGCCCCGGGAGGCGCGCTCCACCAGGTCGAGGTCGAGTTCCATGGCGCAGGTGCGCTGCGGCACCCCCAGTGCCTTGACGGCGCGCGGGTGCAGCTCACCGGCGTGGCCGGCCAGTACCCGCTCGCCGTCCAGCAGGACGTACAGCGCCGCGCAGCGGCCGGGGTGCCAGGGCGCGTACCGGGCGTTCTCGACGGAGAGTTCCGCCCCGGCCTCGGCGGCCACGGTGCGGGCGGCCTCGACGGCGTCGGCCCAGTCGGCGGGGCGGCCCTTGCCCCACCAGCCGGCCTGCTCCCGGGCGCCGGCGAGGACGACGGCCACGTGCCGGGGCTGCTCGGGCAGGGCGTGGTCGAGCGCTGCCACCTGGGCGTCGGTGGGACGCCCGGTGACCGGCAGCCGCTCGGCGACGGTCTCGGTGCCGGTGGGCAGGAAGACCAGGCCGGTCTCGAACAGCGCCAGGTCGTGGCTGCCGCGCCCGTCGTTGCGCCGCAGGGCGGCCAGCAGCCCGGGCAGCAGCGTGGTGCGCAGCCCCGGCTCCTCGTCGGAGAGCGGGTTGACGAGCTGCACGGTGCGGCGCCGCGCGTCGCCCGCGTCCAGGCCGAGCTGGTCGAAGACCGCCTCGCCCACGAACGGGTACGAGAGCGCCTCGGTGTAGCCGGCGCCGGCCAGTGCCCGGCCGACCCGGCGGTGCAGCCGCTGCCGGTCGGTCAGTCCCCGGCCCGGCAGCGGGCGGGGCAGGGTGGAGGGCAGGTTCTCGTAGCCCTCCAGCCGGATGACCTCTTCGGCCAGGTCGTTCGGGTCGGTCAGGTCCGGCCGCCAGGACGGCACGGTCACCGTCAGCTCCTCCGGCGCGTCGGCGGGCCGCTCGCCGCCCTCGAAGGCGCTGGGTGCCACGTTGCCGTAGACGTCGCAGCCGACCTGCTGGAGGCGGCGCACGACGGTCTCGCGGCCGTAGGGGACGCCGGCGACCTTGTCCGGGTGGTCGGCGGTCATGCGGATGGTGCGCGGCCCGGACGGCGTACGGATCTCGGTGACGCCCGGCTCGGCGGTGCCGCCGGCCAGCAGGACCAGCAGATCGACGGTGCGCTGCGCGGCGGCGGCTGCCGCCTCCGGGTCGACGCCGCGCTCGAAGCGGCGGGACGCCTCGGAGGACAGCTTGTGGCGGCGTGCGGTGCGCGCGACGGAGACGTCGTCGAAGTGCGCGGCCTCGATCACCACGTCGGTGGTGCCCTGCGCCTCGCCGCCGGCGTCGGCGATCTCGGTGTCGGCGCCGCCCATGACGCCCGCGAGCCCGATCGGGCCGCGGCTGTCGGTGATGACCAGGTCCTCGGCGTCGAGCACGCGCTGCACCCCGTCGAGGGTGGTCAGCTTCTCGCCGCTCCGGGCCCGGCGCACCCCGATGGGGCCCTCGACCCGGTGCCGGTCGTAGGCGTGCAGGGGCTGGCCCAGCTCCAGCATCACGTAGTTGGTGACGTCCACGGCCAGCGAGATCGGTCGCATGCCGGCCTTCTGGAGCCGGCGCCGCAGCCAGATCGGCGAGGCTGCGCCCGGCCGCAGTCCGCTGACGGTACGGGCCGTGAACCGGTCGCAGCCGAGCGGGTCGGCGACCTTGACGGGGTAGCCGTGCGCGTTGGGCGCGGGCACGTCCAGCAGCGCGGGGTCGCGCAGCGGCACGCCGTAGGCGGTGGCGGTCTCGCGGGCGAGGCCGCGCATGGACAGGCAGTAGCCCCGGTCCGGGGTGACCGCGATGTCCAGCACCTCGTCGACGAGCTCCAGCAGCTCGATCGCGTCGGTGCCCACCTCGATCTCGGGCGGCAGCACCATGATCCCGTCATGGTCCTCGCCCATGCCCAGCTCGCGCTCGGAGCAGATCATGCCCTCGGAGACGTGGCCGTAGGTCTTGCGGGCGCTGATCTCGAAGCCGCCCGGCAGCACGGCGCCCGGCAGCACGACGACGACCTTGTCACCGACGGCGAAGTTGGTGGCGCCGCAGATGATGTTCTGCGGCTCCCCCGTGCCGTTGGCGTCGGCGACGTCCACCTGGCAGTAGCGGATCGGCTTCTTGAACCCGGTCAGCTCCTCGATGGCCAGCACCTTGCCGACCACCAGCGGGCCCTTGAGCCCGGAGGCGGTCTGCTCAACCGTCTCGACCTCCAGGCCGGCCGCGATCAGCCTGGCCGCGACGTCCCGCCCGGTCTCGGAGGCCGGCAGGTCGACGTACTCCCGGAGCCACGACAGCGGCGCCCGCATCAGATCTCCATCCCGAACGGCCGGGTGAAACGCACGTCACCCTCGACCATGTCTCGCATGTCCTCGACGTTGTGGCGGAACATCAGCATCCGCTCGATCCCGAACCCGAAGGCGAACCCGCTGTACCTGTCCGGGTCCACACCGCAGGCGGTCAGCACCCGCGGGTTGACCATGCCGCAGCCGCCCAGCTCGATCCAGCCCTCGCTGGAGCAGGTGCGGCACGGGTTGTCCGGGTCGCCCACGGACGCGCCCCGGCACACGAAGCACACCATGTCCATCTCGGCGGACGGCTCGGTGAAGGGGAAGTAGGAGGGCCGCAGCCGGGTGCCCAGGCCCTCGCCGAAGAGCGAGGTGACCATGTGGTCGAGGGTGCCCTTGAGGTCGGCCATGGTCAGCCCCTCGTCGACGGCCAGCAGCTCCACCTGGCCGAAGACGGGCGTGTGGGTGGCGTCCAGCTCGTCGGTGCGGTAGACCCGGCCCGGGCAGATGACGTAGACGGGCGGCTCGCGGTCGAGCAGCGAGCGGATCTGCACGGGCGAGGTGTGGGTCCGCAGGACGACGCCGGAGGCGTCGTCGCTCGCGGAGCCGTCCTTGCCGCGTACGAAGAAGGTGTCCTGCATGGTGCGGGCCGGGTGGTCGGGCCCGATGTTGAGGGCGTCGAAGTTGAACCACTCGGCCTCGACCTCGGGGCCCTCGGCGACCTCGTAACCCATCGCGACGAAGACGTCCTCGACGCGCTCCGAGAGCGTGGTGAGCGGGTGGCGCGCACCGGCCGGGCGGCGGTCGTAGGGCAGTGTGACGTCCACGGCCTCCTCGACCAGCACCCGCTCGTCGCGCTCGCGCTCCAGCTCCTCCTGGCGCGCCTTGAGGGCCTTGCTGACCGCGCCGCGCGCCTGTCCGACGCGCTTGCCCGCCTCCGCCTTGGCGTGCGGCGGCAGCGCGCCGATCTCGCGGTTGGCCAGCGCCAGCGGGGATCGGTCGCCCGCGTGTGCGGCCTTGACCTCGCGCAGCGCGTCCAGATCGGCCGCGGCGGCGACGGCGGCGAGCGCCTCGTCCCTGGCCCGGTCGATCGCTTCCGGTTTCAGTGCCTCGACCTCGACAGGGTCGTACGACTTGTTGGGTGCCGACATCTCTTCCCGTGTTTTCCGATTCGGTGGCTGCGCCCCGCCCCATGGCTGCGTGCCGGGGCCCGAGTCTACGGGGGCGCGCCTGATGGCAGGTACACGGAGGCCGGACGGTGGGACCGGCAGCGGCCTCCGGGGGTTCTGGGGTGGGCCCGTGCGCGCCGTGTGCTCAGGCCAGGAAGGCCGGGGCGCCCACGGGCAGGATAAATCGGAACCGGGCGCCGCCGGCCGGCGCCCGGTTGACGGTGATCACCCCGCCGTGCGCCTCGACGATGCCCTTGACGATGTAGAGGCCCAGGCCGGTGCCGCCGCGGCGGCTGCCCCGCCAGAAGCGGGTGAAGACACGGCTCATGGACTCCTCCGGGATACCGGGCCCCTCGTCGCTGACCGTGACGGCTGTCGCCTTCTCCCCCGGCTCGCGCGGGGACGATGCGGGCTCGACCTCGATGGTGACGGTTCCGGCTCCGTGGCGCACCGCGTTTTCCAGCAGGTTGGCCAGCACCTGGTCGATCTTGTCGGCGTCGGCCCACAGGTCGGGCAGGGCGTCGGCGATGCGGATGTCGAAGCGGTCCGCGGGCCGGCCGGCCGCCAGGTGCCCCTCGACGTGCCGCCGCACCGCCGCCGCCATGTCCACCGGCTGACGGCGGATCTCCAGCCGTCCGGAGTCGATACGGGAGATGTCCAGCAGTTCGGCGATCAGCCGGGTGACGCGGTGCGCGTCGGCGTCGACCGTCTCCAGCATCAGCCGCTTCTGGTCGTCGGTGAACCGCTCCCACTTCGCCAGCAGGGTCGCGGTGAACCCCTTGACGGAGGTGAGCGGGGAGCGCAGTTCGTGGGCGACGGTGGCGATCAGCTCGGCGTGGCTGCGCTCGGTGCGGCGCCGGGCCTCGGTCCCGCGCAGGGTGACGACGACGCGCTCGACGGGCCCGCGCGGCCGGCTGCGCACGTAGCGGGCGGCCACCAGCACCTCGTGGCCGCCGGGCAGCAGCAGATTCCGTTCGGGGTGACCGTTGGCGATGGCCAGTCCGTGGTACGGGTCGGCCAGCTGCCACCAGCGGCGCCCGTCCAGGTCCTCCAGCGGGAGGGCGGTCTGGAGGGGGCTGCCCAGCGCCTCGTTCCCGGGCCGGCCGGTGATGCGGGCGGCGGCTGCGTTGAAGCACACGACCCGGCCGCCGCTGTCGGCGACGACGAGGCCGTCGGGCAGGTCGTCGGGGCGCACCTCCATCGCGTTCCGCCTCTCTCCGCAGCCCTCGGTCCCCGGCACCCGGGCCCGACACCCTACTAGCTCGGGGTTACGGTGCGGCACCCTCGGGGTGCGGGCAGTCACCGGGCCCGCTGGGCGCGTGCCGACGCGTAGAGGCAGACGACCGCTGCCGTGGCGAGGTTCAGGCTCTCCGCACGGCCGTGGATGGGGACCCGGACCACCGCGTCGGCCAGGGCGCGGGTCTCCTCCGGCAGCCCCCACGCCTCGTTGCCGAACACCCAGGCCGTGGGGGCGGCCATCGTGCCGGCGTCCAGCTCGTCGTCCAGGTCCCGTTCGCCGGCCCCGTCGGCGGCGAGCACCCGCACCCCCGCCCCGGCCAGCCCGCGTGCGGCCTCCTCGACGGGCACGCCGACGGCGACCGGCAGGTGGAAGAGCGAGCCGGCGGAGGCGCGTACGGCCTTGGGGTTGTAGAGGTCCACGGACGCGTCGGTCAGCACCACCGCGTCCGCTCCGGCGGCGTCGGCGCAGCGCAGCACCGTGCCGGCGTTGCCCGGGTCGCGGACGTGCGCGAGGACGGCGACCAGCCGGGGCCGGGCCGCGAGGATCTCGGCGAAGGGCCGGTCGAGGAAGCGGCACAGGGCGACGATGCCCTGCGGGGTGACCGTGTCGGACATCTCGGCGATCACCTCGTCGGAGGCGGTGAGGACGGGCACCCGGGCCGCGCGGGCCGCCGCCAGGATGTCCGCGTGCCGCTCGGCCGCCTCGGGCGTCACATAGACCTCGACCAGGTGCTCCAGCGCCTCCCGTACGGCCTGCGGGCCCTCGGCCAGGAACCGCCGCTCCTTGCCCCGGAAACTCCGCTTGCCCAGTTTGCGCGCGGTGGTGACGCGCGGGGACCGCAGGGAGGTCAGCTCGGGTGGCATGACGGGGGACGCTCGCTTTCGGGGTGAAAAATCAATCTCGCCGTCGCGGCGGGGAGCCACGACGGCGAGAGGGAGCCCTCCCGGCCGCACGGGCCGGGAGCGGGGGCCGATGGGGCCTCAGCAGGACGCTCAGGCGGCCTTCGGCGCGTTCACATCGCTGGGCAGGGCCTTCTGCGCGACCTCGACGAGGGCGGCGAAGGCAGCGGCGTCGTTGACCGCCAGCTCGGCCAGCATCTTGCGGTCGACCTCGATGGAGGCGGCCTTCAGACCCTGGATGAAGCGGTTGTAGGTGATGCCGTTGGCGCGGGCAGCGGCGTTGATCCGCTGGATCCACAGCTGACGGAAGTCGCCCTTGCGCTTCTTGCGGTCGTTGTAGTTGTAGACGTAGGAGTGGGTGACCTGCTCCTTCGCCTTGCGGTACAGGCGGGAACGCTGACCGCGGTAGCCGCTGGCCTGCTCCAGGATCGCCCGGCGCTTCTTCTGAGCGTTTACTGCCCGCTTGACGCGTGCCACGTGAATACTCCTTGTTGGCGGGGCCGTGGGCGGTCTCGGCCGCCCGGGCCCGGATCGATGGGGTCCCGGTCGTGCGGGGTCTTACTTGCCGAGAAGCTTCTTGATCTTCTTGGCGTCGGCCGGGGCCGCTTCGGTCTTGCCGGCAAGGCGACGCGTCAGCGTGGACGGCTTGTGCTCGAGAAGGTGGCGGCGGCCGGCACGCTGGCGCATCACCTTGCCAGAGCCGGTGATCTTGAAGCGCTTGCTGGCACCACTGTGCGTCTTGTTCTTCGGCATGTCGCCGTTTCTCTCCTCGTCAGTGACGCTTCCAGTCGCCACGCGGGCAGCCGGAAGCGTCATTCGTTCCGTATGGGTTCCGGGGGCGGTGCCCCGGGAAGGCTCACGCCTCGGCGGGCCCCTCGGCCGGGGCGGACTGCTGCTGACGCTCCGCCTTGCGGGCCGCCTGGGCCTCACGGGCCTCGGCCATGGCCTCGGTCTTCTTCTTGTGAGGGCCGAGAACCATGATCATGTTGCGGCCGTCCTGCTTCGGGTTGGACTCCACGAAGCCCAGGTCGGAGACGTCGTCCGCGAGCCGCTGGAGCAGCCGGAAGCCCAGCTCGGGGCGGGACTGCTCACGACCGCGGAACATGATCGTGATCTTGACCTTGTCACCCTGCTTGAGGAACCGGACGACGTGACCCTTCTTGGTGTCGTAGTCGTGCGGATCGATCTTCGGCCGGAGCTTCATCTCCTTGATGACCGTGTGCGCCTGGTTCTTGCGCGCTTCACGGGCCTTCATGGCCGACTCGTACTTGAACTTGCCGTAGTCCATGAGCTTGCACACCGGCGGACGGGCGTTCGCCGCCACCTCGACCAGGTCGAGGTCGTATTCCTGTGCGAGCTCCAGGGCCTTGGCAAGCGGCACGATGCCAACCTGCTCGCCGCTGGGACCGACGAGTCGCACCTCGGGGACGCGAATCCGGTCGTTGATGCGGGGCTCGGCGCTGATGGGGCCTCCTCGGGTACACCGCGCGACCGTCTGGCGGACGACCGCGCACGAGTCTTCTTGAGTGGTGACCACCGCCGCAGAATGCGAAAAAACGCCCCGGACGGGTCACAGGCGGGGCTCCTCACAGACCGGGAGCACCGCCGCGGAACTCCGCGGGGCGCAGCCTGACCGTTGACCCGCGGCCCCAGGGGCCGCCAGGTGGGAGATCGGAGCCTCCACTTGCGGGCTGGAGTCCATCCGTGCGGGACGGTCTTCAGCCGGTCGTCCTGCCAGCATACCAGCAGGCCGTACAAGACGCCCCCGGCCGCCGGGCCCCGCTTCCCCGGACGGCCCGCGGGCCGGTGCACGGCGCACGGGGCATAGGGTGACCCGTATGAGCGACGCCGCAGCCGCCGGGCAGCCTTCCGGACAGCAACCGCAGCCCTCCGGTCAGCAACCCGACTTCGCCAGCATGACCCGCGACATCGCGGAGGTGCCGGCGGTCGAGGTCATCACCACCGTCGCGGTGCACCTGATGAGCTCCGCCGCCGTCAACCTCGGCCTGGCCGAGGAGGGCGAGCAGCACAAGGACCTGGACGAGGCCCGCAAGCTGATCCACGCGCTGGCCGGACTGGTGACCGCGAGCGCCACCGAGATCGGCTCGTACCACGCGGCGCCGCTGCGCGACGGGCTCAAGTCGCTCCAGCTCGCCTTCCGCGAGGCGTCCACCGTGCCCGACGAGCCGGGCCAGGGTCCCGGCGAGAAGTTCACCGGTCCCGTCTACGGCTGAGGCACCGGGCACCGGCGCCGCCGTCAGCTCACCCTCATCTCGCGCTTGGGCCGCCGGTTGGGCTGCGGGTGCGTCAGCACGTGGACGTACGCCGCGAGCGCGCCGCCGACCAGGGGCGCGACGATGAACATCCACAGCTGCACCAGGGCGGCGCCGCCCGCGAAGACGGCCGGGCCCAGGCTCCGGGCCGGGTTGACGGAGGTGCCCGTCAGCGGGATGCCGACCAGGTGGACGACGGCCAGGGCGATGCCGATGGGCAGCCCGTCGAAGCCGACGACCGCCACCTTGTGGGTCACCGCGAGCACCGTGTAGACGAACAGGAACGTCAGGACCAGCTCGGCGACGAAGGCGCCGCCGGTGTTGATGTGCACGGCGGAGCGGTCGCCGAAGCCGTTGCTGCCGAACGTCTCGCTGGTCTGGAGACCGGGGACCTGCTTGGCGACCAGGAACAGCAGCGCCGCCCCCGCGATGCCGCCGACGAGCTGGGCGATCCAGTACTTGACCGCCAGCTCCAGGTCGAGACGTCCGGCCAGGAACATCCCGAGCGTCACCGCGGGGTTCACATGGGAGCCGGATATCGGGCCGATGGCGTACGCCAGGGCCAGCATCACGAAGCCGAACGTCAGCGCGATGCCCAGCGAGCCGATGTACTCGGCCGCCAGCACGGCCGCGCCGACGCCGAAGAAGACCAGCAGCAGAGTGCCCAGGAACTCCGCCGCGACGGGCTGCGGCTTGTCCTCCAGGTCCTTGAGCTGTTCCGGGCTCGCCTGCCACGACTTGACCTGCATGTCGACCTCCCGTGGGGGTCGGAGGAGGCAGCCGGGACGGATTCGTTCCCGGCGCTTCCTCCCGAGTGTCCGGCGTCCCCGCCCGGCTCGCACCTCGGGCGGCGCGGCAGCGGACGGGCGCCGGCTCTCAGGAAGCCCGGTAGCTCTCAGGAAGCCCGGTAGAAGGCGTCGCCGGGCAGGGTGCTGCCGGGGGCGAGGAGGGCCAGGTCCAGGCCGCGCACCAGCCGGGCGCGCAGGGTGGTGTCGGCGGCGAGCGCCCGGGCGACGCGCTGCGCGAGCGCGGGAAGGTCCGCGCCCGGCACCGGCGCCAGGGCCAGCGTGCCGTCACCGTCCTGGCCGGGTGCCAGATGGGCGCCGGCCACCTCGGGCTCGGCCGCGAGCACGCCGCGTACGGCCTCGGTGACGGCGGGGTCGTCCAGCGCCCGGGTGTGGCTGCGGCCCTCGGCGAGCGCGTAGAGGGCGGGCCCGGTCAGTTCGTAGGTCAC
The DNA here is from genome assembly GCF_000725885.1 of Streptomyces albus subsp. albus. Lineage (GTDB taxonomy): Bacteria > Actinomycetota > Actinomycetes > Streptomycetales > Streptomycetaceae > Streptomyces > Streptomyces albus. The sequence continues at coordinate 300,075 of NZ_JODR01000003.1, forward strand.
CGGGCCGGCCATGTCCAGGACCACGGTGTCGGCCTTCTCGTGCGCCGCGGCCTGGAGGGCCTGGTGCAGCGGTACGGCGACGGGCCGGGCGTCGGGGCGCCAGCGGGCCAGCGCGTCGGTGGAGGTGAAGGCGGGCAGGGCGCGGCGGCCCCCGGGCGCGTTCAGGGTGGGGACGGCCATCTCGCTGGTCTTGTCGCGCCGCAGCCCGTCCTCCCCCGTCTCGGCCTCGGTGAGGACGGCGACGACGGGGACCAGCAGCCGGGCGTCGCGCAGCGCCGCCAGCACGCGCTCCTCGGCGCCGGGCGCCCGCCGGTCGGCCTGCCAGGCGGCGAGGGCGTCGGCGAGCGCCGGATCGGCGGTGCCGTCGTCGTGCGAGAAGGCCGGCTGGGGAATGTTCTTGAGCGCCACGCCCCGAGCGTATCCGGGGCCCGGGGCGGTAGCGTCGGCGGGATGAGCGGGCAGCGTGACGCGGCGGGCGGGCAGGACGCACCCGGCGGGGTGAAGGCGCCGGTGGCCAGGCGGGTGGTCGTGCCGGGGCCGCCGCCGTCGCTGGGCCGCACCGCGCGGCTGTCGCTCGCCGCCTGCGGGCCCGATGCCGGCAGTGCCGTGGCGTCCTACGGCGACGGGCGGTTCGTGGCCGCCAGCGTGATGAAGGTGAACATCCTCCTCGCCCTGCTGCTGCGCGCCCAGGGCGCGCTGGAGGCTCCGCCCCGGCGGCTGACGGAGCGGGAACGGTGCCGGGCGGCCGAGATGATCACGCGCAGCGACAACGACGCGGCGAACGCGCTGTGGGACGCGGCCGGGGGCGCGGCCGGGCTGCGGGCCGCCAACCGGCTGCTGGGCCCCGCCCGTACCGAGCCCCACCCCCATGGCCGCTGGGGACTGAGCGTCACCACGGCGGCCGATCAACTGGCCCTGCTGCGCACCCTTTACGGGCCGGAGCCGGGCGTGCTCGCCCCGGCGGCCCGCGCCTGGGTGCGCGAGCTGATGGCGGACGTGGTGCCCGGCCAGCGCTGGGGGGTCGGCGCCGCCGCGGACCCCGGGACGCCGTACGAGCTGAAGAACGGCTGGCTGCCGCGGACGAGCAGCGGCCTGTGGGTGATCAACAGCGTGGGCCGGGTGACGGCGCACGGACGCCCCTGGCTGCTGGCGGTGCTCTCGGACGGGCACGCCTCCCGGGAGGAGGGTGTCGCCGCCGTGGAGGAGGCCGCCCGTGCCGCCGTCGGCGCGCTCACCGGCCGCCCGGCGGATCCGGCGGCACGTCGGGCAACCGGCCCGGCCGCTCGGGTGCGCCCGGCGGCCGATGCGGCTGGGCAGGCACCGTGGGCAGCGGATGCGGCCCCGCCGGAGCGGCCCGCCGCCATGCCGCCGGCCGCCGGATGAGACCGCGCCGGAGCGCGAAGGCCACGGCGATCAGCAGGGCACCGAAGAGAGCCGCGGCCGGCGCGAACCAGCCGGGTCCCGCGCCGTCACCGGGCCGGGCGGGACCGAAGAACTCCTTGCCGAACCCGCCGACCCGCGGCTGCTGTTTGCGGGGCTTGAGGTGGGAGCCCATCTCGATGGCGGCGGCCGGGTCCACGATGCCGGTGCCGACGGCGTCGCTGCGCCCGCCCGCGGGGGTGTTGCGGGCCGTGTCGGAGATCAGCTCCTTGACCTGGGCGGGGCTCAGGTCCGGGTGCGCGGACCTGACGAGGGCGACGGCGCCCGAGGTGAAGGCCGCGGCGGCGCTGGTGCCCCAGCCCTGGTAGTAGGTGCGGTCCGGGTCCGCGATGAGGATGTCCTTGCCCGGCGCCGCGACGGTCGCGTACCAGCGGCGGGTCGAGAAGGAGGTGCGGGCCCCGTTGCGGTCCACGGCGGCCACCGCGATCACCCCGGGATAGGCCGCGGGGTAGGACACGTGGTCACCGTCCTCACCGCCGTTGCCCGCCGAGGCGACGACGACCACGCCCTTGCGCAGCGCGTGGCGCACGGCCGCGTCCTCCCGCGCGTCCGGGTGGGCCGAGGCGCTGTCGTCGCCCAGCGAGAGGTTGATGACGTCGGCGCCGTGGTCGGCCGCCCAGCGGATGCCCTCGGCCAGCGCCGTGCCGCGTTCGTCACGGGCCTTGACGCGCTGCGGGTCCTGGTCCTCCAGCAGCACCCGGACCGGCAGGATGCGGGCCTGCGGTGCGATGCCGAGCACTCCGTCCCGGCCGCCGGGGCCGTGACCGTGCCCGGCGATGATCCCGGCCATGGCGGTGCCGTGCCGGGCCCAGGCCCGGTCGCCCTTGCTGGCGCCCATGCCCACGAGGTCCTTGCCCTCGGTCACGTTGCGGCGCAGGTCCGGGTGGTCCGCGTCGACCCCGGTGTCCAGTACGGCGACCGTCACCCCCTGGCCCTTGGTGGTCTTCCACGCCGCCTCGGCGTTGAGGGACTTGAGCGCCCACTCCTGCTGCTGGAGGCCCTCGCCCCGCGCCTGGGCCGTACCGGCGGTGACGGACGAGAGGGCCAGCAGGGTGCACAAGGCGGCGGTGACGGTGCGCAGCAGACGCCTCATCGGGACTCACCGTCCTTCGCGGTGGCAGTGGTGCCGGGTGCCCGCAGCGCCTCGTTGCCGCCGCCCGTGCCGGCGGTGTGCCGGGTCGTCGCCTTGCGCAGCCTCTTCTCGACGCGGTCGGCGATGCCCTGCGCATCGTGGCCGAGCCCCGCCTGCGCGGCGGGCGACGTCTCGCCCTCCAGGGTCGCCTCGTCCGCCGGCTGAGGGTCGGTGACGGTACGTCCGTCGGCGAAACCGGAGACGGAGTAGACGACCACGGGTATGTCCCGCTGCACGTGGACGGTCCAGCTGGCGCGCTGCGCGTCACCGAAGTCCGCGGCGACGGTACCCCGGGCCGCGTACGGACGCGGCATCAGATCGGTGCGCTCGGCGAGGTTCTGGGTGGCGAACCGTTCGCTCACGTCCCGCATACCGGCCGGGTCCGCCTTGGTGAAGAGCAGACCCACGGTGGTGAGGCTGCTGGTCGTCTCGTCGGTGTAGGTGGCCCGCAGCAGCCTGCCGCAGCCCACCGGGGCCAGCGCCTTGGCCAGCAGCGGGTCGAAAGCACCGGCGCAGCCGCTGTCCGGGGCGACCGCGACCCGGGTCCAGCGCCGGTCGGCGCCGCCGGGCCCGGCCTTGTTCCCCCGCAGGGTGCGGGGGAACAGGTCGTCCACCGGGATCTCGTGCCAGGCCGCGCGCGTCCCGTCGAACCCCTGGGCCACCTTCCGCTGTTCGCCGCTGTCCCCGGTCAGCAGTACGCCCGCGCCCGCGCCGCCGAGCAGGCCGACGCCCAGCACGAGACAGACGGCGGCGGCGACCGACCGTACCGAGGGCGGGGCGTGCCCCGCGCCGTTCCGCTCCCCCGGCGGCGCCCCGTCACGGAGGCGGAGACCCGCGAACGGGCCCGGCCGCCCGGCGGGGCGCGCCGGGTGCCCACCAGGACCGGTGAACCCCGGCGAGCCTTCGGAAGGTGGAGGGCCGGCCGCGTGGGGGCGGGTGCCGGAGGCGGCGGTGCGGCCCGCGGCGTCCGGCCCGGCGGCTCCCGGGGCCTTGCCGGGGACGGCGGTGCCCGCGTCGCCGGCGTCGGGGAGGGAGGTGCCGGAGGAGAACCGGTACGCGGAAGCCGGGGCCGTCGCCGTCGCCTCGGAACGGGCCAGACCGAGGTAGCGGCCGAGGCGTTCGGTGAGGGCCTTGAGACGGGCGGGACCCGCACTGTCCGTGCCCGCCGCGCCCGCGCCGGGTGGCGCGGGCGGCTCGGCGGGCAGGGGCGGGACCGCGCGGTCGGGCGCCGCGGACATGCCGGCACCGGGCCCCGCGCCCGTTCCCGCGCGGGCATCCGGCCGCGCGTCACGGCTCCGTTGGGCCGGCAGCGCGGAGGGGCGGGGGGCGGTGAGGGGCTCGCCGGTGGGGGGAGGGGGCACGGGCGCGGACGCACGGTCGGGCGCCGCAGACGTACCGGCACCGGGCCCGGCGCCCGGACCCGGTCCAGACCTCGCGTCTCGGCTCCGCCGAGCCGTCAGCCGGTGAGGGGTTCGTCAGTGGGCGAAGCAGGCACGGACGCAGACGTGCCCGTACCGCGCGCGGCGCCCGCACCCTCACGGGCACCTGCCCCCGCGTCACCGCGCCGCCGCCCCGGCAAGGCGGAGGACCGGGACGCGGCGAGGGGCTCACCGCTGGGCGAAGCAGGCACAGGCGCGGACGCACGGTCGGGCGCCGCAGACGTACCGGCACCGGGCCCGGCGCCCGGACCCGGTCCAGACCTCGCGTCTCGGCTCCGCCGAGCCGTCAGC
>NZ_JODR01000004.1 GCF_000725885.1 Streptomyces albus subsp. albus
AAAACGCTCGGCTGGGAAACCCCAGCCGAGCGCCTGCATAAACTGCTCGCGGCCTGATCAACACAACCACGTGTTGCAACGACCGCTAGAAACCGCCCGGTGTGCGGGCCCCTTCGTATGCGCGTTCGCATGCGCGCCGCCCGCGCCGCGCCCGGGCCACGGCGGCGGACGGGCGGCGCGGGCGGCCAGCCGCCTCCCGGCGGGAGCGCCACCCGTCGGCCGCGTAGCCGACCAGGAGGCCCGTGCAACGCCGTGCGGGGCACGGGCGGGGCGCCGGTGCGGGAGGCGCCCGCCGCATGACGCCGGAGGGCCGACCACACGGCGCCCGCCGTACGGCGCCGGCGCGGCCCGCCGGCGCCGTCTCCTGACGCCGGTGACCGGCAGGTAGCCGACCGCCGACACCGGTGACCGACCGACGGCCGGCTCCCGGCGCCGCCTCCTAGTGGCCGGAGGACACCTGTGCCGGCACCTCCTCGGCGCGGGCCACCACCCGGGACTCGCCCCGGGCGAGGGCGCCCGCCGTCACGGCGATGGCCAGCCCCGCCAGGGCGAGGGCGGCACCGACCAGCGTGGGCGACATCCAGCCCCAGCCGGCGGCGATCACCGCGCCGCCGAGCCAGGCGCCGCCCGCGTTGGCGAGGTTGAACGCGGAGTGGTTGGAGGCGGAGGCCAGCGTCGGGGCGTCGGAGGCGGCCCGCATCACCAGCATCTGGACCGGCGTGGTGATCAGGAAGCCGACGGCGCCCAGCAGGCCCACCAGCAGCAGTGCGGCCCATTTGACGGTGGCGACGGCGTGGAAGGCCAGCATCAGCCCGGCCATCAGGGCGAGCGCCGTGTAGAGGGTGCGGCGCGGGGCCCGGTCGGTCAGCGGTCCGGCCAGCAGCGTGCCGAGCGTCATGCCGATGCCGAAGAGGGCGAGCACCCAGGTCACCGAGGCCTCGGCGAGACCGGTGACCTCGGTCATCATCGAGGCGAGGTAGCTGTAGACGGCGAAGACACCGCCGAAGCCGAAGACGGCGGTCAGCAGCCCGAGGACGACCTGGCGGTTGCCCAGTGCGCGCAGTTCGTGCTTGACGCCGCCCTGGTGCTCCAGCGGCAGCCGCGGCACCAGCAGGGCGAGGGAGACCATCGCGACCAGGCCGATGAGGGTGACGACGACGAAGGTGGCGCGCCAGCCGAGCTGCTGGCCCAGTGCGGTGCCGCCGGGTACGCCGACGATGTTGGCGACGGTCAGCCCGAGGAACATGGTCGCCACGGCGCGGGCCGCGCGGCCTTCCCGCACGAGCCGGGCCGCGACCACCGCGCCGACGCCGAAGAACGCGCCGTGCGGGAGTCCCGCCAGTACCCGGCCGGCCAGCAGGGTGCCGAATCCGGGCGCGAGGGCCGAGGCGAGGTTGCCGACGGTGAACAGCCCCATCAACAGCAGCAGCATCAGCTTGCGCGGGACGCGGGCGCCGACGGCGGTGAGCAGCGGGGCGCCGAGGACGACGCCGAGGGCGTACGCGGAGACCAGGTACCCCGCGGTGGGGACGGACGTGCCGAGATCGTCGGCGACGTTCGGCAGCAGGCCCATCATCACGAACTCGGTGGTGCCGATACCGAAGGCGCCCACGGCGAGTGCGAGCAGAGCCAGAGGCATGCGGAGAAGACCTTTCGACGCGTGCGGAAGGGATGCGGTGCGGAGCGCTGACCGCTGACCGGACAGATGAACAGCACGAGACACAGAAAGGTGAGCCCCCGCGGGGACTCACCTGGGCGGCACGGACCGCCCGGGGCGGCACACGGGGCCGCCCCCTCTATGTTTTGCGGTGCAACAAAGTGTCGCAGGCAGATGTTCCAGGCTGCAAAACCTGCCGTTACGTGCCCATGACGTTCCGGTACGTGGTCAGTCCGGCATATGTGGTCAGCCCGGCACAGGTGGTCAGCCCGGCACAGGTGGTGGTCAGCCCGGCAGGTTCACCTTGGCCGCGACGGGGAGGTGGTCGCTCCCGGTGGGCGACAGTGTCCAGGCCGAGACGGGATCGGCGCCCTTGACCATGATCTGGTCGATCCGCGCCATCGGCCTCGACTCCGGCCAGCTGAAGCCGAAGCCCTTGCCCGCGGCACCCTGGGCCGAGCGCATCTGGGAGGTGATGGGCGCCAGGGCGCGGTCGTTCATGGTGCCGTTGAGGTCGCCGAGGAGGATCACCGTGTCGGCCCGGTCGTGGGAGATGGCCCGGCCCAGCGCCCGGGCGCTGGCATCACGCTGACCGGCGGTGAAGCCTGACTTGAACTGCACCCGCACCGAGGGCAGATGCGCGGTGTACACGGCGATCACGCCCTTGGGGGTGCGCACGGTGGCCCGGATCGCCCGCGGCCAGCCCATCTTGATGTCCACGGTACGGGCGCCGGACAGCGGGTACTTGCTCCAGATCCCAACCGTGCCGGCGAGCTTGTGGTAGGGGTGCGACTTGCGCAGCCCGTCCTCGTAGAAGTCGCTCTGGGAGGAGGGGACCTCCTCCAGCGCGATCACGTCGGCACCCGAGCGGGCCAGTTGCCGGGCCGTCCGCTCCGGGTGGGGGTTGTCGGCGTTCACGTTGTGCGTGACGACCATCAGATCGCCGGACGCGGTCGAGGTCTTGTCGTGGAAGACCCCGCCGAAGAGGTTGACCCACACCACCGTCGGCAGCAGCAGCGCCACCAGCGCGGTGACGCTGCGGCGCAGCAGGGCGCAGACGAGCAGCACCGGGATCAGCAGGCCGCCCCAGGGCAGGAAGGTCTCCCACAGGGAGCCGATGTTGCCGATGGAGTTGGGCACCTCGGCGTGCAGGATGAAGGCGAACCCGAGCGCGACGGCGAGCAGCGCCAGGATGATTCCGCGCCGCCACTTCCCGGAGCCGGCCCAGCGGGAGAACAGACCGCGGGGGCGCTCGCCGGAACGCCGGGGGAATCGGGAGAGAAATCCCTTCCGCGGGCTGTCTTCGTCGCTGTTCGTGGCCTCCGACGTGTACACGCGCGCCATCCGCCGTCCTCACTTGCCTGTGCTGGTGCCCGATGAACGATAGGCGATACCGGTTCTCCTGAAGATGAACCCTTCGGCCCTGCTGCCGCCTTCGCCCTGAAACGACACGGTCCGGTGCGGGTCTGCTGGGAGGACGAGGCAAGGAGCGCACCGGGTTCCGCGGGAGCGCGGTGGATTCGCGACTGTGACACAACGCGCACATCGACCCGGACCGGACAAGCCGAGCGGGCCCGGCACGCCGGCCGCCGGGTCACGTCCTTGGACGCGGGCGGTCGAGGAAGGCGTCGACGATCCGCCCGGATGTCTCCTCGGGCAGGTCCTCCCAGACACGCAGCAGGATACGGGAGAGCAACGGTGCCGTCAGCACGCCGATCAGCACCACCACAGGGCGTTCACCGCGCCGTCTCCTCCCGGGGACCGGGGCCGGTCCGCTGCCCGGCGCCGGACAGACGGCCGGCCGCCGCCGCCCCTACCGGGCCCCGCGCTCGCGTGCCAGCATGGAGACGGATCCGGAGACGCCGTCAGGGCGCTTCGAGACGACACCTTGGAGACAGAGCCATGCCACAGACGCTCTATGGGGGAACCCGCAACCGCCGCGTGACCGTGCGCGACCTCGCACTCGCCAAAGAGCGGGGCGAGAAGTGGCCCATGCTCACCGCCTACGACGCGATGACCGCCTCCGTCTTCGACGAGGCCGGCATCCCCGTCCTGCTCGTCGGCGACTCGGCCGGCAACTGCCACCTCGGCTACGAGACGACCGTACCCGTGACCCTCGACCAGATGACCATGCTCACGGCCGCCGTCGTCCGCGGCACCGAGCAGGCGCTCGTCGTCGCCGACCTGCCCTTCGGCTCCTACCAGGAGGGCGAGGTGCAGGCGCTGCGCAGCGCCACCCGGCTGATCAAGGAGGCCGGGGCGGGCGCCGTCAAACTCGAAGGCGGCGAGCGGTCCGCCGATCAGATCGCGCTGCTCGTGCGGTCGGGCATCCCCGTCATGGCGCACATCGGGCTGACCCCGCAGTCCGTGCACGCCATGGGCTACCGGGTGCAGGGCCGCGGCGAGGAGGCGGCGGACGGGCTGATGCGCGACGCCAAGGCCGTCCAGGACGCCGGGGCCTTCGCCGTCGTGCTGGAGATGGTGCCCGCGCCTGTCGCCGCCGAGGTGACGCGGGCGCTGCACGTGCCGACGGTCGGCATCGGGGCCGGCGCCGACTGTGACGCCCAGGTCCTGGTGTGGACGGACATGGCCGGTCTCACCCCCGGCAAGCTGCCCCGCTTCGTGAAGCGGTACGCCGAGCTGCGCGGCGCGCTGGGTGAGGCCGCTCACGCCTTCGCCCAGGACGTGGTGGACGGCTCCTTCCCGGCGGCCGAACACTCCTACGCATAACAGCGCACCCGCGGCTACGTCGCGGGCCGTGCACGCCTCGCGCGACCCGCCCGCCACCTGCCCCCCGCACCGCACGGTGCGGGGGGCAGGTGTGTCGGTGCGGTGTCGGTGACGTGTCGGTGGCCTGTCGGTGCCACCTGGCACATTGGCGGACATGACACGGAAGAAGACGACGAACGCGGTCGAGGTCCGCGGACTGGTCAAGCACTTCGGGGAGACGAGGGCCGTCGACGGCATCGACCTCGATGTGCGCGAGGGCACGGTGATGGGCGTCCTCGGCCCCAACGGCGCGGGCAAGACGACGCTCGTGCGGATGCTCTCCACCCTGCTGCTGCCGGACGCGGGCACCGCGACCGTCGCCGGGTTCGACGTGGTGCGCCAGCCGCGTCAGCTCCGCCGGACGATCGGTCTCACCGGGCAGTACGCCTCGGTGGACGAGAAGCTGTCCGGCTGGGAGAACCTCTACATGATCGGGCGGCTGCTCGACCTGCCCCGCTCCGAGGCCCGCAAGCGCGCCGACGAGCTGCTGGAGCGGTTCTCCCTCACCGAGGCGGCCCGCCGTCCGGCCAGCAAGTACAGCGGCGGTATGCGCCGGCGGCTCGATCTGGCGGCCTCCATGATCGGCCGCCCGAAGGTGCTGTACCTCGACGAGCCGACCACCGGTCTCGACCCCCGCACCCGCAACGAGGTGTGGGACGAGGTGCAGAACATCGTGGCGGACGGCAACACCGTGCTGCTCACGACGCAGTACATGGAGGAGGCCGAACAGCTCGCCAGCGAGCTGACAGTGGTGGACCGGGGCCGGGTCATCGCCGAGGGCCGGGTGCCGGAGCTGAAGGCGAAGGTCGGCGGCCGGACGCTGGAGATCCGCCCGGTGGACACCGGCGAGGTGACGAAGATGGCCGACGCGCTCGCGCAAGCCGGTCTGGACGGGGTCGCCGGCGCCACCGCCGACCCGGAGGCGGGCGTGGTCAGCGTCCCCATCGTCAGCGACGAACAGCTGACGGCGGTCGTCGGGCTGCTGGGCGCCCGCGGCTTCGCCATCGCCGACATCGCCACCCACCTGCCCAGTCTGGACGAGGTGTTCCTCGCCCTCACCGGCCAGAAGGCCACCCATCAGGACGACGAGACAGAGATCGAGGAGGTAGCGGCGTGAGCACCGCCACCGTCAACGAGTCCCGGTCCGGGGCGGAGCGGACCCCGCCCGGTGCCGGCTCAGGAACCGGTTCCGGCCCCGTGCGGCCGGGCGCCGACGACGGCCGCATCGGACTGCGGGCCAATCTGCGGCACATCGGCGCGCTCGTCCGCCGCAACGCCTTGCAGATCAAGCAGGACCCGGAGTCGATGTTCGACGCCCTGCTGATGCCGATCGTCTTCACCCTGCTGTTCGTCTACGTCTTCGGCGGCGCGATCGGCGGCGACGGCGGCGGTGCGAGCCGCGACCAGTACGTGCAGTACCTGATCCCCGGCATGATGGGGATGATGGGCATGTCCATCGCCATGGCCGTGGGCACCGGCATCAACGAGGACTTCCGCAAGGGCGTCATGGACCGCTTCCGGTCGATGCCGATCGCCCGGTCCTCGGTGCTGATAGCCAAGTCCGTGGTGGAGGTCGGCCGCATGCTGGTGGCCGTCACCGTGCTGCTGACGGTCGGCTTCCTGTGCGGCTTCGACATCAACGGGCACTGGCTCGGCATGCTGGCCGCCATCGGTCTGACCGCGCTGTTCGGCGCGTCCCTGCTGTGGATCTTCATCCTGCTGGGGCTGACGATGGAGACGGCGCAGGCCGTGCAGGGCGTCTCGTTCCTGGTGCTGATGCCGATGCAGTTCGGCTCCTCGGTGTTCGTCTCCACGGACACCATGCCGGGCTGGCTGGAGGCGTTCACCAAGGTCAACCCGCTCACCCACCTGGCGGACGCGGCCCGTGGCCTGATGCTGGGCGAGGGCGCCGTCGGCGGCCCGGTCCTGTGGACCGTCGTGTGGTCCGTGGGCCTGACGCTGGTGACGGCACCGTTCGCCATCGCCAAGTTCCGCAAGAAGGCATGAGGGCACCGGAGCGGCTGCCCCACCCCGCCGGGCACCCGGCGGGCGCCGCTCACGCGTTCCGCACCAGGGCGACGGCCTCTTCGATGGAGAGACCGTCGCCCTCGGCGTGCGCGTCGGCGTACTCCCGCTCGGACAGCAGCTCGCGCACCGCCTTCTCGGCGGACTGCCGCGCCTCGCGTTCGAGGGGGTGCGGGAAGCGGCCCTCGGGCACCGCGGCCAGGCCGTCGTAGGCGCCCAGCAGCCGCCCCGCCTCCCGGCCCCGCCCCAGGCCGGCCAGCGCGCCGGCGGCCGTCAGCAGTTGACTGAGCGTCAGATGCGGGGTGACGGCGTCCGCCAGCACCTCACGGGTCCGCACGATGGAGACCCGCAGCTTGGCCAGCGCGTCCGCCGGCCGGCCCGCCACCAGGTGCCCCCAGGCCATGATGCCCTGCACCATGCCGGCGAACAGCTGCGGCGACTTGTCCTCGAACCGCGCCTCCAGCGGCTCCAGCAGCTCCTGGGCCCGGGCCGGCTCGCCCCGGCGGACCAGATGGACGGCGAGCTGGACGGCCGCGAAGTTCGGCCCGTCGCCGGGCAGCCCCTCCGACTCCTCGGTCGCCTCCCGCATCAGCCGGTCGCCCTCCGCGGCCTGTGCGGGATCGTCCAGCTCCACCAGGACGGCGCCCAGCCGCGACTTGAGCTGCGGCACCTGGCTGTGGGCGCCGAGCTGGGCGGCGCGCTCGATGGCCATCCGGTAGTCCGTCGCCGCCTGCCCGAACTCGCCGCGTGCCGCCAGCGCCTCGGCCCGGCCCGACAGCGCCTCGGCCTCGCCCCAGGCGTCCCCGGCGCGGCGGAAGATCTCCAGGCTCTCGGCCGCGTCCTCGCCCGACTGGTCCCATCCCCCGGGCCGGTCGCTCAACAGCTTCGAGCGGAGCTGGAGGGCGAACGCCAGCTCCCACTCGTACCCCAGCTCCCGGCAGGCGCGCACCTGCGCGTCGCACAGCTCCTTCAGGGCGGCGAAGTCGCCGGTCAGCATCCACGCGAACAGCCACATGCACCCGGGGAGCCGGCAGACCTGCGGCATGCCCGGCGTGTAGGCGCGGGTGACGTTGCGCAGTTCGGCCTGGCGTGCGGGGCGCCGCACCAGGTCGATACCGTCCTCCGCGTCGGCCAGCACCATCAGCCGCACCCCGCGCCGCGCCTCCCACAGGACCTCTCCGGTCATCGGCGGCGGCGCCGCGGTGCACGGTTCGTGGACGGGCCGGGCGGGGCGCAGCGGCGAGGCGAAGGGGTCGGGGCCGAGGGTGACGGTCGCCTCGGCCCAGGCGCTGGCGTCGCTGCGGTGGCCGCGCAGCTGCCAGAACCAGCCCATGGACAGCACGAGGCAGAGCATTTCCTGCTCGTCGCGGGCGGCGAAGGCCCGGCGCAGGGCCGTACGGATGTTGTCGTGCTCGCTCTCCAGCCGGTCCAGCCAGGCGGCTTGCTGCGGGCCGCGCAGCAAAGGGTCGGCGGTGCGGGCCAGTTCGCGGTAGGCGACCAGATGGCGGCGTTCGGCTCGTTCGCGTTCGCCGGGCTCGCCGTCCAGTTTCCCGGCCGCGTACTCGGCGACGGTCTCCAGCAGCCGGTAGCGCATGCCCGTCCCGGCGCCGGCTCGGTTCGGCACCGCCACCACCAACGATTTGTCGACAAGGGAACCCAGTACGGCGGCGGCGCTCCCGCCGGTCCCGTCGTGGCCGCCCGCATCCGCCGCTTCGGGGAAGAGGTCGGCGCACACCTCCTCGACCTGCTCCAGCTCGCAGCCGCCCGCGAACACCGCGAGCCGCCGCAGCACGGCCCGCTCGGGCCCGTCCAGCAGCTCCCACGACCAGTCGACCACCGCCCGCAGCGTCTGCTGCCGCGGCAGCACCGTACGGCTGCCGCTGGTCAGCAGCCGGAACCGGCGGTCCAGCCGGGACGCCAGCTGGCGCGGCGTCAACGAGCGCAGCCGGGCCGCGGCCAGCTCGATCGCCAGCGGCAGCCCGTCCAGCCGGCGGCAGATCTCCGCGCAGGCCTCCGGGTCCTCCTCCGTACGGAACCCGGGACGGGCCGCGGCCCCGCGGTCGGCCAGCAGCCGCAGCGCCACCGGATCGGGCAGCGGCTCGACCGGGCGCACCGACTCGCCGGGAACGCCCAGCGGTTCCCGGCTGGTGGCCAGCACGGTCACGCCCGGGCACTCCATCAGCAGGGTCTCCGCCACCCGGGCCGCCGCGTCGATGACGTGCTCGCAGTTGTCGAGCACCAGGAGTATGCGCCGCCCCGCGCAGTGCTCGGCGAGCTGGGCGAGGGGGTCACCCGCCGTCGGGTCGGTCGCGGCCACCAAGCCCTCGGCGGCCGAACCGGTCAGCACCGTCTCCCTGCCGCCGAGCGCGGTCAGGACGGCCTCGGCGGTCTCCCGCTGGGCGTTCTGGCCGCGCACCCCCGCGAGTTCGGCCACCCACACCCCGTCCGACCAAGTGGCGCCCCGCTCGGTGGCCAGGGCCGCGGCCTCCAGCGACAGCCGCGTCTTCCCGGCGCCGCCCGGCCCGGTCAGCGTCACCAGCCGCGACGCCGACAGCTCCTCGCCGATCGCGCGCAGCTCGTCGTCCCGTCCGACGAACGAGGTGAGCATGGACCGCAGGTTCCCCGGCCTCCGCGCCCCGGCCGGCACCCGCCCGGCACCGGCCGCGTACGGCGGCGCTCCCCGGCCGTCGGCCGCCCCGGCGGGCACCGACGCGGGGGCGTCATCCACGGACCGGACGGGGGCCGGACCGCCGGGCGACGCCGGGACGGGGCCGTCGGAGGACGCCGGGGAGGGACCGCCGGACGGGGCCGGGGCGGGACCACCAGGAGAAGCCGGAGCGGGACCACCGGGCAGCCCCTGGGAGCGACCGCCGGGCGGGGCCGAGGCGGGACCGCCGGGCGGGGCCGCGGCCGGACCGCCGGACGGGCCCGAAGTGGGACCGGCCGGCGGCTCCGGGAAGGGGCCGCCGGAGGGAGCCGTGGCCGGACCGCCGGGCGAGGCCGGGAAGGAGCTGCCGGAGGGAGCCGGGGCGGGACCGCCGGACGGGGCCGGGGCGGGGTCGCCGGTCAGCAACTCGGCGTGCAGGGTGCGCAGTTCGGTGCCCGGGTCGGCGCCGAGCCGGTCCGCTATCCGGCTGCGGACCTGTTCGTAGACGGCCAGCGCCTCGGCGGTGCGGCCGGTCTCCCGCAGGGCGCGGATCAGCAGGGCCTGGAGCGGTTCGTCCAGCGGGTGCGCGGCGGCCAGTTCCCGCACCGCAGGCAGGATCTCCTCGGCCCGGCCGAGGGCGAGCGCGGCGCGCGCCCGGTCGCGGCGGGCGGCCACGGCGCGGTCGGCGGCGCGGATGCCGGCCGGGCCGCCCCCGTCGGGCAGGTCGGCCAGTGCGGGGCCGCGCCACAGGGCGAGGGCGTCGTCCAGCAGGTCGGCGGCCTGGGCCGGGTCGCCGTCCGCGAGCGCCGCGGCCCCTTCGGCGGCGAGCCGCTCGAAGCGGAAGAGGTCGATGTCATCCCGGGAGGCCGCCAGCCGGTAGCCGCCGGTCACCGATTCCACCGCGTCCCGGCCCAGTGCTCTGCGCAGCCGGCCGACGAGTGCCTGGACGGCGGCCGTCTCGTCGGCGGGGGCCTCCTCGTCCTCGGCCCACACGGCCGCCGCGAGCTGGCCGGTCCGCACCGCGCCGCCTCCCGCCAGGGCGAGCGCGGTCAGGACGGCACGGAGGCGCGCCCCGCCGAGCGGCACGGCCGTGCCGTCGGTCCGGAGGGCCTGTGTGGTGCCCAGAACGCGGTAGAGGTAGCGCACCCCCACATACTGCCACCGGCCGCACCGGGCCCCCGGTGGCAGCGGCCAACTGCCCCGCCATGCTCCGCTCACCGCCCTCCGGCACGGCTTCGGGGCGGCCCTTCCCGGACGGTACGGGCAGCGGCGGGGCCGGATACATGAGCCGATTCCGTTTTGCGGCGTACACCCCGTTTGGGAGGTTCCCCGTGGGGCACCCGGGCGCCGGAACCACGGGTATCGCCAGGAGGTTTCCATGCCCGCTCGTCAGGAGATGCCGTCCACCCTTCAGCGCTCGCCGCAGAGTGCCCAGCGGACGTGGGCTAAGGCGCACGACTCCGCCGTCAAGGAGTACGGCGAGGGCCAGCGGTCCCACCGCGTCGCGTACGGGGCGCTCAAGCACACCCACGAGAAGGTCGGCGACCACTGGGAACGCAAGAGCGGCGGCCGTAAGGGCCCGTCCGACCCGCAGTCCGGACGCCCCCGCGGGCGGGGCGGGCGCAGCGGGCAGGGCGTGGACGAGCACGCGCCCAAGCAGCACCTGTACGGCGTGGCGCAGCGGCTCGGCGTCGAGGGGCGCTCCCGGATGTCCAAGGGCGAGCTGCTGGAGGCCATCCGCAAGGAGAACCGGTCCCGCACCCGGAAGGCCCGCTCCCGCTGACACAGCCGCCGGCCCCGGGGCGCTCCGGGGCCGGCTCCGCGGAGTCGCCGCGGGGTGCCCCGGCCCGGCGGCGTGCCCCGCGCCCCGACCGGGCGGGGGTTCGCGGGCCCTGCCTCCTGCCGGTACGGTCATGCCCCATGACCAGCGCATCCACCCACCCGGAGCACCACCGGATCAGTCCGGTGTTCCTCGGGATCGCCGCCGTCATGGCCGTCTCCGGCTGGGCCGTCTGGTACGGCTGGGCGGAGGTGACCGGCTTCGCCGTCTTCCTCTTCGTCGTCTCCGGGTGGCTCGTCTCCCTGTGCCTGCACGAGTACGCGCACGCGCGCTCCGCGCTCGGCGCCGGTGACCTCTCGGTGGCCGACAAGGGCTATCTGACGCTCAACCCTCTGCGCTACACCCACGCGCTGCTCAGCGTCGTGCTGCCGGTCCTGTTCGTCGTCCTCGGCGGGATCGGGCTGCCCGGCGGTGCCGTCTACATCGACCGCGGGCGGATCAGGGGCCGGTGGAAGCACAGCCTCATCTCCGCCTCCGGGCCGCTCACCAACGCCCTGTTCGCCGCGGTGCTCACCGCGCCGTTCTGGCTGCACGGGGTGGCCGACGTGCCCGTCGCCTTCCGCTGCGCCCTCGCCTTCCTGGCGCTGCTCCAGGTGACGGCCGCGCTGCTCAACTTCCTGCCCGTCCCCGGGCTCGACGGCTACGGCGTCATCGAACCGTGGCTGTCGCCGCAGGCCCGCCGGCAGGCGGAGCCGTTCGCCCCGTTCGGTCTGCTGATCGTCTTCGGCTGTCTGTGGATCCCGCAGGTCAACGAGGTCTTCTGGAACGTCGTCGACACCCTGCTGCGCGGGCTGGGGGTCTCCGAACTGGAGACCTACCTGGGCCTCGAATACTTCCGCTTCTGGCAGGGCGAACCCCAGAACGTCCTGCTCCCGTGAGGCGGCCGGACCGTTCGCCTCGGCCGCGGGCCGGGCGCGGGGACGGGTCAGCCGGCGCGTTCGGCCGGTACGGACCGGCCACGCCGGTGGTAGTACCAGGCCATGTTGGAGGTCAGACCGGCCAGCAGCACCCAGATGATGCCGAGCCACTGGCCGTTCACGAAGGAGACCACGGCCGCGACGACGGCCAGGAGGCAGATGACGGTCGCATACAGGGCGAGGCCCCTGGGGGCTCGGCGGGCGGGGGCGGGCATGGGGCGGTCTCCAGCGAGGGGTCGGGGTCCTTGCGTGCACCAGCCATTGTCGCTCACCCCTCCCGGCGGGCCTCCTGCCGGGCCGCCCGACGCCCGTACGCCACGTCCACCAGGGCCACCACCAGCGCGCCCGCCACGAAACACATCGCGGTGACCAGGCCGGCGTCCAGCGCGGTCGCCCAGTCGTGGCTGGAGGCCAGCCAGGCGAAGAAGACGGCGCCGACGGCGGCGATCCCGGCGGCCGAACCGATCCGCTGCCCGGTCTGGATCACCCCGCCGGCCGCGCCGCCCTGCGCGACCGGCACCGAGTGCAGGGCCAGCGTCTGGTTGGGCGAGATGACCAGTCCCGACCCGAACCCGGCGCACAGCATCGGCGCCACCAGCGCCCAGCCCACCGCGTCGCTGCGCACCTCGTGCACCGCGAGCCAGGCCCCCGCCAGCCCGATGAGGACGAGGCCGAGCCCGGCGGCGATCAGCGGCCGTCCGACACGGGTGATGAAGCGGCCTCCCACGACCGCGGACGTCGCCGAGCCGATCGCGAACGGCGTCAGCGTCAGCCCGGCCTGGAGGGCGCTGTAGCGCATCCCGTTCTGGAGGAAGAGGGTGAAGATGAAGAAGATCGTGGTGAAGCCGGCGAAGTAGACCAGCCCCAGCAGTGTTCCCAGCGAGTACGAGCGGTCCTGGAAGAGGCGCAGGTCCACCAACGGCGCCCTGCCGTGCCGTTTGAAGGAGCGCTCCCACCACAGGAAGACCACGGCCAGCAGCACCCCGACCGGCTCCAGCAGCCATTTGCCCTGGCCGTGCCACTGCCGCTCCTCCACCAGGGGCAGCATCACCGCGATGACGGCGGCGCCCAGCAGCAGCACGCCCACCGGGTCGAGGGACTCGCGGTGCTCGCGGTCCCGCTCGGCGCACGCCGCGGGCACCAGGCGCAGCGCCAGCAGGAAGGCGACGACGCCGATGGGCAGGTTGACGAAGAAGACGAAGCGCCAGCCCTCGTCGGCGCCGAAGCCCTGGATGAGCAGCCCGCCCAGCAGCGGGCCGACGGCGGTGGACAGCCCGATCGTCGAGCCCAGCATGCCGAAGGCCCGGCCCCGCTCGGCGCCCCGGAACAGCTGCTGGATCATTCCGGAGATCTGCGGGTTCAGCAGCCCGCCCGCCATGCCCTGCACCAGCCGTGCCGTCACCAGCCAGCCGGGGCTCTGCGCGAAGCCGCACGCCATGGAGGCGGCGGTGAACAGCACCAGTCCGGCGAGGAAGGCCGTGCGCCGGCCGAGGGCGTCCCCGATGCGTCCCGACGGCACCAGGACCAGCCCGAAGGTGAGCGCGTAGCCGGAGACCACCCAGGAGAGCGCCGACTCGGAGGCGCCCAGGCCCTCCTCGATGGCGGGCAGGGCCACATTGACGATGGAGACGTCCAGCAGCGCCATGAAGCCGACGACGAGGCAGACGGAGAGCGCCTTCCAGCGCCGGGGGTCCGGCGTGTAGCCCTCGCCCCCGTGTCCGTCCTGCCGGCCCGTGGCCTGTGCGTCCTGCCGGCCGGGGGCTCGTCCCTGCCGGCCGGGGTCGTCTCCCGGCCGCCGGCCGGGACCGTCCGTGTCCGCCCCGTTCCGCCCGGCGGCGGCTGCGGGCTCCTGTCCCATCCGTGCCTCCTGGCGGGCGCGCCTGTGGCCGGTCACCGCTCACCCCATGATGGGCGGGGCGGGCGGGACCCGCATGTCCGGCTGGGCTGGGTGCCCGCACGCCGGGGTGCCGACACCTGGCCGCGGGGCCACGTGCGCGGACGGCCGCCGCTCCGGGCGGGCGGGTGCGGCCGGTCCGGGGCGGTGCGGGCTCAGCCGCGGGTGCCCTGCCCGGCCAGGTGGCGGGCGAAGGCGGTCATCTCGGTACGGGACAGCTGTGTGCGGCCCTCGCCGACGGTGACCACCAGGGCGAGGTCCCCGTCACCCGCCACCGGCAGCCGGACGGACGCCACGTTGCCGCTCGGCGTGAGCACCGGTTCGCCCTCGGCGGCCTTGCCCGTGCGGGCCGCGTACCGTTGCAGCCCGGCCATCTCCAGCCGCGCGTCGTGCTGGATCTGCGGCAGCAGCACGTTGACGGCGTGCCCCTCGCCCGCGCCGACCGTGAAGAGGCGGGCCCGTTCCCCGCCGATGCGGTAGCCGCAGCCGACCAGGGCGCCCTTGAACCGTGCCAGCGCCGAGTCCGGGCCGTCGGGCAGCTCGCCCTCCACGGACCGCCGCTCGACCTGGCGGTGCACGTCCGCGGCCCGCAGCGCGGCGGGCACGTCGTAGGGGACGGGACAGGTGGTGCCCTCGGCGTCGGCGGCCAGCGACCGGAGCGCGGCGACGCTCAGGGGCGCGGCGCTCTTCCCGCCCGCCCCGTCGCCGCCGCGGTGGCCGTCGCCGCCGCTGCCGTGGCCGTCACCGCCTTGTCCGGAGCAGGCCGCCAGCACGGCCGCCACGACGACGGCCACCGTGAGGCCGCCGCCGGGAATCCGCCGCTTCACGCCGTACCCTCCAGCCGGTTCAGATGTCGGTGAGGCGCACGCCCGCGTGCGCCTTGTAGCGGCGGTTGACGGAGATCAGATTGGCGACCAGCGACTCCACCTGGTGCGCGTTGCGCAGCCGGCCCGCGTAGACGCCGCGCATCCCGGGGATGCGGGAGGCCAGCGCCTGCACGATCTCGCAGTCCGCGCGCTTCTCCCCCAGCACCATGACGTCGGTGGGGATCTCGGTCACCTCCGGGTCGGACAGCAGCACCGCCGACAGGTGGTGGAACGCGGCCGTCACCCGCGACTCGGGCAGCAGGGCCGCCGCCTGCTGAGCGGCGCTCCCCTCCTCGGGCACGAGCGCGTAGGCGCCCTTCTTGTCGAAGCCGAGCGGGTTGACGCAGTCCACGACCAGCTTGCCCGTCAGCTCCTCGCGCAGCGCCTCGATCGTCTTGGCGTGGCCCTCCCACGGGACGGCGACGATGACGATGTCGCTGCGGCGCGCGCACTCGGCGTTGTCCGCGCCCTCGACACCGTGGCCGATCTCCCCGGCGGCCTGCTGTGCCCGTTCCGCGGCACGCGAACCGATGATCACGGGCAGTCCGCTCAGTGCCAGCCGGTAGGCGAGCCCGCGGCCCTGGTCACCCGTGCCGCCGAGGACCCCGACGGTCATCCCCGACACGTCCGGCAGGTCCCACGGGTCCTTCTTGGGGGCGGCGTTCCCGGCAGCGGAAGAGTCAGCAGTGTTCATACGCCGCATCCTGCCACCCCTGTGCGGACCGCGCCCGCACGGCCCGCAGTGAAGGTGCTCACGCCGGGCGCGCCCGGTCGCGCTGCCGCGCCGCCTCGTAGAGGACGGCCGTGGCCGCGTTCGCGGCGTTGAGGGAGCTGGCCCTGCCGCGCATCGGGATGCGGACGGTGCGGTGGCAGCGCTCGCGCCAGGCGGTGCTCAGTCCGCTGGTCTCGTTGCCGACCAACAGCAGGGTGGGGCCCGTCAGATCCGCTTCGTACAGTTCCGTCTCCCCTCCTTCGTCGGTGCCGACGACGGTGAGGGGGTGCTCGGTCCGGCCGGCCAGCCAGTCGTCGACCTCGCGTGGTGAGGGGACGCGGACGGTGGGGAGACAGAAGAGCGAACCTGTGCTGGCCCGCACGGACTTGGGGTCGTAGACGTCGGCGGCGTGCCCGGTGACGATCATGCCGTCCGCGCCGAAGGCGTCCGCGGAACGGATGATGCTGCCGATGTTGCCGGGGCTGGTGGGACGGTCGAAGAGGACGCCGAGGAAGGCGGGACCGGTGGGGATGCGGGACAGGTCGTCCTCGGGCATCCGGACGACGGCCACCAGCTCCGCGTCCCCGTCCTCCCGCTCGCTCAGCTCGGCCAGCAGACCGGGCGCCATCGCCACGCGCTCCCCCGGCACACCGGGGTCGTCGAGCAGGGTGCGGGCCCAGCCGGAGAGGCGGCGGCCGTCCGCGTACAGCAGCGCGGCGACCGGCCAGCCGGTCTCGACGGCGAGCGTGATCGGACGCACCCCCTGGACCAGGAACTCGCCCGAACGCCGGCGCTTGGTGCGGTTGGACAGCAGGGCCTGCCACTGCTGGAAGCGGGCGTTGCGGGTGGTGATCCGGAGGGCTGAACGCATACGGCCGAGCCTAGCGACGCCCGGGCCCCCGCCCCGGACCGGTCCCGGCCCCCGCCGGCCCCTCCGGCCCCGCGTGTGCGCTCAGCGCAGGGCCGCCACCGGGATGCGGCGGAACGTGATCGTCTCGTACGGGCCGGTGTCGCCCGTCTCGTAGAGGAGCCCCACCGTGCGCGCGTCCAGGCGCGCCATGTCCGAGTAGGCGGCCCGCCGGTCGTCCACGGCGAGCGCCTCGCGCCAGGTGACGCCGCCGTCGGTGCTGGTGCGGACCGCCATCCGGCGGCGGGTCGCCGGGTCGGAGGGGGCGGAGAACAGCAGCAGGCCGGGCTCGCGCAGATACAGCAGACTGCCCTGCACCACGGGGGCGGTCAGCCCGTCCTGCGGGGCGAACGGTGCGGTGAGGGTCTCACCGCCGTCCGCGGAGCGGGCGTCGGAACGGTGGGCCGGGGCACGGGAGTTGTTGCGGGCGTTGAGGTAGACGGTGCCGTCGGGCAGTTCGGCCGCCGTCGTCTCGTTGACGTTCACCCAGCCGTCGGGGTCGTCGTCCACGTACCCGATCCGCCAGCCGGCGCCGCCGTCGTCGCTGAGCAGGCAGTGCCCGCCGTCGTAGCGGCCCTGAGAACCGTCGTCCCCGGCGACGGTGGGCGGCGTGGAGTGGTTGGCCGGCACCAGGATGCGGCCGGAGGACAGCTGGAGGGCGTGGCCCGGGGTGGTGGCGTACCAGCGCCAGTCCGCACGCTTCACCTCGGCGGTGATCTCGCGGGGCGCGCTCCACGAGACGCCCTCGTCCCGGCTGTGCTGGACCCACACCCGTCTGCCGTCCTCGCGGCTCACCTCGCCGCGGCGGATGCGGGCCTCCGTGGCGTCGGCGGCGGAGCGGACGAAGACCAGCAGGACGCGGCCGTCCGCGAGGACGACGGGCGCCGGGTTGCCCGCCGTGCCGTCGTCGTTGGTGGCCACCGCCGTGAGCGGGCCCCAGGTGCGGCCCTGGTCCGTGGAGCGTTTGAGGACGATGTCGATGTGTCCGCTGTCGTCCGCGGAGTCGACGCGTCCTTCGGCGAACGCGAGGAGGGCGCCGCTCCGGGCGCGGACGAGCGCGGGGATCCGGAAGCTGGCGTAGCCCTCGCTTCCGGCGCGGAACGGTACGGAGGTCTCGTCGGGCATCCACTGCCTCCAGCCGGGAGGTATGACGTCCTTCGTCGCGGGGACGGTATGCGGGGCGAAGGGCCCGGTCAAGCAGGCGCCGGCGCCCGGGAGTCGGGCGCACTGCGGGCCTGTGAACAGCGGAAGTCGCCCCCGTGAACGGTGGAGAGCGCACCCGTGAACGGGGACGGCCCGCGCTCCCGGAGCGACTGGGCGCGGCGCTCGCCGGCGGGGCGGACCGGCGCCCGGGGCGGACCGGCACCGGGCCGGGGGCGGACCGGCGCCCGGGGCCGGGGAATCGGCGCCGGGGCGGGCGGGGAGCGCGACCGTATCGTAGGGAGAAACGGTCAGACGAAAGGATGCGCCGTGCGCGAGGGGGCCGCCGCGAGGCGGGACAGGGTGCTGGAGACGGTACGGGCGCGCGGCGAGGTGCGGGTCACCACGCTGGCCCGGGAGCTGGGCGTCTCCGTGGTGACCGTCCGCCGCGACGTGGAAGAGCTGTCCCGGCGCGGCCAGTTGGCGCGCGGTCACGGGGTGGCCCGGTCGCTGACCTCCGTACCCGGGCAGCAGGAGGCGCCCCGCACGGTGGACGCCGCGGCGCCGGCGGTGGGGCTGATCGTCCCGGAGCACCACTCGTACCTGTTCGAGGCGGTGCGCGGGGCCCGTGCCGTGCTGGAGGCGGCCGGTGTACGGGCGGCCCTGCACATCGCACGCCACCATCCGGGCGCCGAACGGGAGATGGCGCGGCAGGCGGTGGAGCAGGGGGCGCGCGGACTGCTGGTGGCGCCGCGCTGGCGCACCGCGGACGCCCCGGCACTGGACGAGCGGTGGCTGTGCGAACTCCCCGTGCCTGCGGTGCTGATGGAGCGCCGGCCCGAGGCCGGTACCCCGCTGCACGCCCTCGACTCGGTGTGCAGTGACCACTGGTACGGGGCGCATCTGGCGCTCGACCATCTGATCGGGCTGGGCCATCGCCGGCTGGTGCTGGCCGCGCGGGACGACAGCCCCACCGCGCGCACCCTGCGCACGGCGTTCGCACGGATCGCCGCCGAGCGGCCCGAGGTGGCGGACTGGGCGGTGGTCCTCACCTCCGAGGCGGCTGCCGCGACGGCACCCGATCCGACGCGGCAGCCCGGCACCGGCGGGCAGGCGGCGCCGCTGGTGGACCTGTGCGCGGTGCTGCGCGAGCACCGGGCGACCGCGGCGGTGCTGCACGCGGACGTGGACGCGCTGATGCTGGTGCAGCAGTTGCGCGAGGGCGGGGTGCGGGTGCCGCAGGACTGTTCGGTGGTGGCGTACGACGACGTGGTGGCGGCGCTGGGCAGTCCGCCCCTGACGGCGGTGGCGCCCCCGAAGGAGGAGATCGGCCGGGTCGCCGCCGAGGTGCTGCTGCGCCGGCTGGAGCATCCGCGGGGCGCGGCCCCCGAGGCGGTGCGCCGAATCGAGTTGCTGCCCAGGCTGGTGGTGCGCGGCTCGTCGGCGGAGGCGGCGGCGTCCCCCGGGTGACCTGCGGGCCGTCGCCGGGCGGACCGGAGTGGGGTGGCGGGTCCCGGGCGGGGCGGGGCCCCTGCGGCGTGGCGCCGGTCCGGTCAACACCCGTCCACACTCGATCGTTTGAGCGTTTCACTTTCCTCTGATCGTTCCATTGACCTCTTCCGGTCGGGCGCTCAGGATGCGGGTGTTCCCCTCCTCTCCCGAAGGAGGCATCCCCCGTGCACCGACGACGCGCACCGCGGCGGCCGGGCCCCGCCGATGACGCCGCACGAACCGGCCGCACCCCCCGCACCCGTCCCCGCCGTCACCGTCACCGTCCCCGTCCTCGTCCTTGTCCCCGTCCCCTGATCGCCGTACTGGCCCTCCTCCCGCTGCTGCTGGCCACCGCCTGCGCCGGCGGCGGGGCCGGCACCGCGCGGGCCGGAGAGGGCCGGGTCCGCATCACCTTCTGGTCCGCGCTGCGGGGCAGTCAGCAGGTGGTGGACGCGTACAACAGGAGCCAACGCCGCGTCCACGTCGACTTCGAGCAGGTGCCCTCCGGCCAGCAGGGCGGGTACGCGAAGCTGAGCAACGCCGCCCGCGCCGGCAACGCGCCGGACGTCGCCACCATCGAGTACCCGCAGGTACCCGGCTTCGCCATCGACGGCGTGGCCCGCGACCTCACCCCGCTGCTCGGCGAGCGGCTGCGTGCCCGGCTGCTGCCGCAGGCGCTGGCCCTGACCACGTTCGAGGGCCGCACCTTCAGCGTGCCGCTGGACGTGGAGCCGATGGTCTTCCTCTACCGCCGTGACCTGTTCGCGGCGCACCACATCGCGGTGCCCCGCACCTGGGCCCAGTTCGAGCGGGCGGCCCGCGAGGTCAGGCGGGCCGCCCCCGGCTCCCGTATCGCGACGTTCCCCACCGACGGCGGCCACCATCTGGCGGGGCTGGCCTGGCAGGCGGGGGCCCGCTGGTTCGACACGGCGGGCGGCACCTGGTCGGTCTCCATGACGGACCGGCCCACCCGCAAGGTCGCCGCCTACTGGCAGCGGCTGATCGACCGCGGCCTGGTCTTCCTCAACCCCGTGGACACCCAGGCGGGGTCGGCGCAGATCGGCCGGGGTGAGGTCTTCGGCAAACTGACGGCCGCCTGGGACGCGGGCGGGATGATGGCCGCCCAGCCCGGCCAGCACGGCAAGTGGGGCGTGGCGCCGCTCCCCCAGTGGGACCCGCACCGTCCCCGGCTGGGGGTCATGGGCGGCTCCACGTTCGCCGTCACCAAGGACAGCGCGCATCCGCGGGCGGCCATGGACTTCATCGAGTGGCAGGTCTCCAGCCCCGACTCGCTGCGGGCGCGGCTCTCCAGCGGTGTCAGCAGCCAGTACCCGGCCGTCACGGATCTGGTGCCGGTCGCCCGCAAGGCCATGGACACCCGCTACTTCGCGGGCCAGGACATCTACGCCCTCTTCCGGCGGGAGGCGGGGCTCATCTCGCGGCGCTGGACGTGGGGGCCGCGGATGACGGCCACTTTGCGGACCGTCCAGGACGGGCTGGCCCGCGCCGGGGACGGTGACGGCACCGTGTGGACCGCGCTGCGCGAGGGGGAACGCGCGACGATGCCGGACCTGGAGGCCCTCGGCCTCGACGCGCGCCGGGTGGTGCGGTGAGCACCGCACCCAGCCCCGTCCCGGCCGGGGTGGGCCGGGGCCCGGACGCGGCGGCCGGGCCCGCCGAGCAGGGCGCCCGCCGGTCCCGGGCGCGCACCCGGCGGTCCGCGCGGCGGGGGGCGGGGGCGGCGTGCGCCGCCTTGATGACGCCGTTCTTCCTGCTGCTGGTCCTCGTCTTCCTGCTGCCGGTGGGCGTCGCCGTCTGGCTGAGCTTCTTCGGCGACGACCAGCCCGAGCTCGGCTTCGGCCCGGAACGCACCGTCTTCACCGGGCTGCGCAGCTACCGCGCGGTGCTCACCGACCCGACCTTCCTCCGCGGTCTGGGCACCACCGCCCTCTACTGCCTGGTCCACCTCCCGCTCATGGTGGTCCTCTCGCTCGCCCTGGCGCTGCTGCTGGACTCGGGGGCGGCCCGGCTGCGGCGTACGGCGCAGTTGGCGCTGTTCCTGCCGCACGCGGTGCCCGGCATCATCGCCGCCGTCATCTGGCTGTACCTGTACACGCCGGGGCTGAGCCCGGTGATCGGCCTGCTGGACTCGGCCGGTGTCCGGGTGGACCTGCTCGGGGTGGACACCGTGCTGCCGTCCGTCGTCAACATCGCGCTGTGGAGCAACCTGGGCTACAACGTCGTCATCTTCTACGCCGCGCTCCAGGCCGTGCCGCGCGAGGTGACGGAGGCGGCGCTGGTGGACGGCGCCGGCCCGGTGCGCACGGCGCTGCTCGTCAAGGTGCCGCTGGTGCGCGGTTCCGCCGTGATGGTGGTGCTCTTCACGCTGATCTGGTCGCTCCAGCTGTTCACCGAGCCCATGCTGCTCAGCCAGGCCAGTCCGGTGGTGGGGGCCCGCTGGACGCCGAACATGTACATCTACGACGCCGCCTTCACCCGCAACAACTACGGTCTGGCCGCCGCCGCTTCCGTCGTCCTGCTGGCCGTCACCGTGGCCCTCTCCTACGCGGTGGGCCGGTGGAGCACCCGGGGCGCCAGGCCGGGCGGGCCCGGACGGACCGGCGAGGGAGGTCCCCGATGAGCGACCCGGTCTCCCCGCGGGCCGCCCGGCCCCGGCTGCTGGGCAGGACGGCCGTGAACGCGGTGGTGTGGCTGTCCGTCCTCTACACGCTGCTGCCGGTGCTGTGGCTGCTGCTGGCCGCCGCCAAGGACCGCGACGCGCTCTTCAGCAGCGACCTGCTGTCCCCGGGCGACTTCTCCTTCGCCGCGAACATCAGGGCGCTCCTGGACATGGAGGACGGCGTCTTCGCCCGCTGGTACCTCAACAGCCTGCTGTACGCGGTCGGTGGCGCCGCCCTCGGTTCGCTGATCAGCGTGGCGTGCGGGTACGCCTTCGACAAGTACCGCTTCCGCGCCAAGGAGAAGCTGTTCTCCCTGGTGCTGGCCGGGGTGATGGTGCCGCCGACGGTACTGGCGCTGCCGCTGTACCTGATGGCCTCCGGCATCGGTGTGGTCAACACCTTCTGGTCGGTGTTCGTCCCCGTGCTCTTCAACCCCTTCGGGGTGTACCTGGGGCGGGTCTTCAGCCAGGGGTACGTGCCGGACGAGGTGCTGGAGGCCGCGCGGGTGGACGGCGCGGGAGAGCTGGCCTCCTTCTTCCGGGTGGCGCTGCGGATGCTGGGGCCGGGGCTGGTGACGGTCTTCCTCTTCCAGCTCACCGCGATCTGGAACAACTTCTTCCTGCCGATGGTGATGCTCTCGGACCAGTCGCTCTTCCCCGTCAGCCTCGGCCTGTACGTGTGGAACAGCGCCGCCGTGGTCACGCCCGACTACTACCCCGTCGTGATCGCCGGCTCGCTGCTGGCCGTGCTGCCGCTGGTCGCCGCGTTCGTGCTGTTGCAGCGGTACTGGCGGTCCGGGCTGACCGCGGGCAGCGTCAAATGAAGACCCGACCGGACGATCCTTGGAGCCGTATGTCCCACACCCGGCCTGTTGTCGCCCTCGCCATGTCCCAGGAGGCGGCGGACGCGGTGGTCAAGCCGGCGGTCAGACGCCGGCTGGAGGAGTCCGTCCTGCTGCGGCCCCGGCTGCTGACGGAGTTCACCTCGGCGGCGGCACGCGAGACGCTGGCCGAGGCGGAGCTGCTGCTCACCGGGTGGGGCTGTCCCCCGCTGGACGCGACGGCGCTCGCGCACGCGCCGAGGCTGCGGGCGGTGGCGCACACGGCGGGCAGCGTGCGGGGACATGTCACCGAAGCGTGCTGGGCCCGCGGCATCGAGGTCTCCTCGGCCGCCGCCGCCAACGCCGTGCCGGTGGCCGAGTACACCCTGGCGATGATCCTGCTGGCCAACAAGCGGGTGCTGGAGGCGGCCCGCGACTATCGCCGACGACGGGACAGGGCCGGCCTGGTCTCCTCGGACGGCACGCTGGGCAACCACCGCCGTACGGTCGGCATCCTGAGTGCCTCGCTCGTCGGCCGCCGGGTCATGGAGCTGCTGGCCCCGCACGAGCTGCGCGTCCTGCTCTACGACCCGTACGTGACCGCGGCCGGGGCGGCCGAGCTGGGCGCCGTCAAGGCGGAGCTGACCGAGGTGTTCGCGGCGAGCGACGTCGTCAGCGTCCACACGCCGCTGCTGCCCGCCACCCGCGGGCTGGTCGGCCGCCCGCAGCTGGCCGCGCTGCGGGACGGCGCCACCTTGATCAACACGGCGCGGGGCGCGGTCGTCGACCAGGAGGCACTCACCGCCGAGCTGCTCAGCGGCCGGCTGCGGGCGGTGCTGGATGTGACGGAGCCGGAGGTGCTGCCCGCCGGGCACCCGCTGTGGGAGTGCGAGAACGTGCTGCTGACCCCGCATCTGGCCGGCTCGCAGGGCAACGAGCTGGACCGGCTGGTGGAGCTGGCCGTCGCGGAGGTGCGGCGCTGGGCGGCGGGTGAGGGGTTCGCCTGCCCGGTGCCGCCCGGGCGCCGGGAGCTGCTGGCCTGACCGGGCCGTGCGGGTACGCCGACTGCCCGCCACCCGAGGGGAAGAGGTGACGGGCAGTCGGGGCGTGAGGCTCGCTCAAGCGCCTCGGTCCGGTCAGTACGGGCCGTTGACGTTGTCGATCGAGCCGTAGCGGTCGGCCGCGTAGTTGCAGGCGGCGACGATGTTGGCGACCGGGTCGCGCAGGTCCTGGGCGGTGCCCTGGACGTGGTAGGCGTCGAACGTCGGCTGGATCACCTGGAGCAGGCCGATCGACGGGGTGCCGTTCTGGGCGTTGATGTCCCAGTTGTTGATGGCGTTCGGGTTACCGGCCGACTCCCGGATGATGTTGCGGTGGATGCCCTCGTAGCTGCCGGGGATGCCGTGCTGCTTCATGACGGCCAGCGCCTCGTTGATCCAGCCGTCGAGGTTGTCCGACCGGGTGGGGTGGACGACGCCGGACTGCTGCGCGGTGGTGCGGGGGGCGCTCTGGGCCTCGCCGCCCTCGGCGGCACCCTTGTCGGCGCTGTCGTCGGCGCTCTTGTCGGCGTCGTCGGCGGTGGGCAGGGTCAGCCGCTGGCCGGGGTGGATCAGGTTCGGGTTGCCGCCCACGGTCTGCCGGTTGGCGTCGTAGACGCCCTTCCAGCCGCCCTCGACGTCGTGGTCGACGGCGATGCGGTACAGGGTGTCGCCGGCTTCGACGGTGTAGGACGACGCGCCGGACTCCTGCTCGCTCTTCACCTGCTGGGCGGCGGGGGCGTGCGCCTGGACGTGGGCGGGGGCCGGCGCCGCGCTCGCGCTGCCCGCGGTGAGCAGCGGGGCGGCGATACCGGCACCGCCCGCGGCGATCACCAAGGAAATGCGGGAAACGCGCCGGGAATGGGACTGGAAGGTGTTGCGCACGCGGCCATGAAGGTCACGGAACATGTGGGGGTCCTCTCCTGGCGCCTGCGAGGTGAGCTGTCGGATTCGGGCTGGAGTGGCCCGGCCGGAACCCCGTGCTTTCGCACAGGGAACCGGCTTCACCCCGAGCCGTTCCGCACGGTGGCGGCACGGCACAAGTGGGTCCCCCGCTCCTGCCGGATGAGTGGTCTGGTCTGCCGTCCACCGGCCGGGCGGCAGGATTCGGCGCCCCGGCGGTGGATCTTCCGACGGCCGTCGGTGTCGGAAGCGAGGGACACGGAAACACAGCGAATTCGTTTTGGACAAGGCGAGACGGGGGAATTACTAATGAGCCTAGTATTTGATCAACGAATTCTTGGACGCTGCGCTGTGGATCATTTCCTCAGCGTGAAAGGGCGCAGAGTGCCGAGTTTTCCGAAATGGCCTTGCCGGCAAGCGGATTGGGGCCGGAAAGGCTTTTCCCGCGTCAATACCGGCGGCGGGCCTGTGATTCCGGCCACGAAGAGGGGAGAAACCCCCTCAAATCGCCCGCACGAGGACATCTCTCCCCTTGTGTCCATAAGTTGCGCGATTGTCCGGCGAACCCGCCCGCCACGCCCGTCCCCTGGCACCGGCCCGCACGCCCGCCGCGCCCGGCGGCAGCG
Organism: Streptomyces albus subsp. albus; assembly: GCF_000725885.1. Classification (GTDB taxonomy): domain Bacteria; phylum Actinomycetota; class Actinomycetes; order Streptomycetales; family Streptomycetaceae; genus Streptomyces; species Streptomyces albus. The sequence continues at coordinate 24,933 of NZ_JODR01000004.1, forward strand.
CCCTCGCCGCGGCGGCGGCCACCGAACACACACGAGGACGGGCTCGCCCGGACGGTGTGCACCGTCCGGGCGAGCCCGTCCTCACATGTGTCCGAGCCCCGGTGGCGTCTCTCAGCTCTCGGAGCCCCGGGACCCGTCGCGCCAGCGGGGGTCGCTCTCCCACTCGGACGTCCGCTCCCGGGCCGTCTGGAGCGCGCGCTCGGCCTCCTCACGGCTGGCATACGGGCCCATCCGGTTCTTCCCCGGCGACTGCGGGCCCTCCTCGACCGTTCCGGTCTCCACGTTGAAGAACCACTCACCTGGCTTGCCGACGGTCTTGCGCTTGAACAGAGCCATGCGGGCATGATCCCGTAACCGGGCCCGGTGCGCACCACCCCGGGGGCCGTCCGGGCGGGCCCGGACGGCGGCGGCAAGGCCCGTCTAGACTCGCTGACATGTCTGGCCAGTCACTTCTCGTCCCCGGCAAGCTCTCCCCGCCGCGTGCCGTACCCGCCTCGATCCCGCGTCCCGAGTACGTGGGCAAGCCCGCACCCACCCCGTACGACGGGCCCGAGGTGCAGGACGCGGAGACGATCGAGAAGATGCGCGTCGCCGGGCGGATCGCCGCCCGCGCCATGGAGGAGGCGGCCAAGCACATCGCCCCCGGCGTCACCACGGACAAGCTGGACGAGGTGGCGCACCAGTACATGATCGACCACGGCGCCTACCCTTCCACGCTCGGCTACCGGTCGTTCCCCAAGTCGCTGTGCACCTCCGTCAACGAGGTCATCTGCCACGGCATCCCCGACTCCACGGTGCTGCGCGACGGCGACATCGTGAACCTGGACGTCACCGCCTACGTGGACGGCGTGCACGGCGACAACAACGCCACCTATCTGTGCGGCGAGGTGGACGAGGAATCACGGCTGCTGGTGGAGCGGACCCGGGAGGCGCTCAACCGCGCGATCAAGGCCGTCAAGCCGGGTCGGCGACTCAACGTCATCGGCCGCGTCATCGAGTCGTACGCCAAGCGTTTCGGCTACGGCGTCGTCCGGGACTTCACCGGGCACGGCATCAACACCTCCTTCCACTCCGGACTGATCGTCCCGCACTACGACGACCCGCGGGCGACCACCGTGATGCGGCCCGGCATGACGTTCACCATCGAGCCGATGCTGACGCTGGGCACCCACGAGTGGGACATGTGGGACGACGGCTGGACGGTCGTCACGAAGGACCGCAGGCGCACCGCACAGTTCGAGCACACCCTTGTGGTCACCGAGACGGGAGCGGACATCCTGACACTCCCGTGACGAGGCTTCCGCGGGCCCGCGGAGGGGTACGTGTTTCCCGACAGGGTGTCGGCAACTCCTTGACTTAGGTTTACCTAAGTAGCAGGATCGCTCCCTGTCGGAGCACGTACGCCCGACGTCCGTCCAGCCCCGGGAGACAGCCGTGCCCCCTGCCGCCTCGCCCTCGCCGGACCCCGCCCCCGCCTTCTCCGCCCTCATCCGCACCGCCTCGCACGCCCAGCACACCGAGGCCGAGAGCTCCGCCTTCATGAGCGAGATGCTCGGCGGCCGGCTCGGCGTGGAGGCGTACACCCGCTACACCGAACAGCTCTGGTTCATCTACGCCGCGCTGGAGGGCGCCGCCGCCGACCTGGCCGGCGACCCGGTCGCCGGGCCCTTCGTCCGCGGCGAACTCTTCCGGCTCCCCGCATTGGAGCGGGACCTGGCCCACCTCCACGGCGACGCCGACTGGCGCCGCACGGTCCGCCCCCTGCCCGCCACCGCCGCCTACGCGGACCGCATCGCCGAGGTCGCCCGCACCTGGCCCGGCGGCTACGTCGCCCACCACTACACCCGCTATCTCGGCGACCTGTCCGGCGGCCAGGTCATCCGCGGCACCGCCGAGAAGACCTGGGGCTTCGCCCGCAAGGGCGACGGCGTCCGCTTCTACGTGTTCGACGCCATCGACAACCCGGCCGCCTTCAAGCGCGAATACCGCGCCCTGCTGGACGCGCTGCCCTGCGACGAGCTGGAGAAGCACCGCGTCGTCGAGGAATGCAAGCACGCTTTCGCGCTGAACACGGCGGTCTTCCGCGACCTGGGCAGCCGTTTCCGGCTGAGCGCCTGAACAGGAAAACCCTTTGCCGCCGCGGGCGCGCGGCGGCGCACAATGTGGGACGGGAACGCCGCCCGGTCTCGGGGCGGCCTCCCGTCCTTTGTCTTGTTCTTCGGGGGAATCACGGGGAGTTGAGCCTGCCATGAGTCACGTCGAGATGCCCGGGGCCCGGGTGCCGATCCGGATGTGGACCGACCCGGCGACCGTGGAGGACGCGGCCCTGCGACAGCTCCAGAACGTCGCGACACTGCCGTGGATCAAGGGCCTGGCCGTGATGCCCGACGTGCACTACGGCAAGGGCGCGACGGTCGGCTCCGTGATCGCCATGCACGGTGCCGTCTGCCCGGCCGCCGTCGGGGTGGACATCGGCTGCGGAATGTCCGCGGTACGCACCTCGCTGACGGCGAACGACCTGCCCGGCGACCTGTCGCGGCTGCGCTCGCGGATCGAGTCGGCCATCCCGGTCGGCCGCGCCATGCACGACGAGCCGGTGGACCCGGGCGACGTGCACGGGCTGCCGACCTCGGGCTGGGACGACTTCTGGGCGCGGTTCGGCGGCGTCGCCGAGGCCGTACGGTTCCGGCAGGAGCGGGCCACCAAGCAGATGGGCACCCTGGGCGGGGGCAACCACTTCATCGAGGTCTGCCTCGACACCGAGGACCGGGTGTGGCTGATGCTCCACTCCGGTTCCCGCAACATCGGCAAGGAGCTGGCGGACTTCCACATCGGCCAGGCGCAGAAGCTGCCGCACAACCAGGGGCTGGTCGACCGGGATCTGGCCGTCTTCGTCGCGGACACCCCGCAGATGGCCGCCTACCGGCACGACCTGTTCTGGGCCCAGGAGTACGCCAAGCACAACCGGGCGCTGATGATGGGGCTGCTCAAGGACGTGGTGCGCAAGGAGTTCAAGAAGGCGAAGCCCCGCTTCGAGGAGACGATCTCCTGCCACCACAACTACGTGGCCGAGGAGCGGTACGACGGGCTGGACCTGCTGGTCACCCGGAAGGGCGCCATCCGGGCGGGCAGCGGCGAGTACGGGATCATCCCCGGCTCGATGGGCACCGGCTCCTACATCGTCAAGGGGCTGGGGAACGCGGCGTCGTTCAACTCCGCCTCCCACGGCGCCGGCCGGCGGATGAGCAGGAACGCGGCGAAGAAGCGTTTCTCCGAGCGTGACCTGGTGGAGCAGACGCGGGGCGTGGAGTGCCGCAAGGACGCGGGCGTGGTGGACGAGATCCCCGGCGCGTACAAGCCGATCGAGCGCGTCATCGACCAGCAGCGCGACCTGGTGGAGGTCGTCGCCAAGCTCAAGCAGGTCGTCTGCGTCAAGGGATGAGGCCGGGCCCGGAGCTGAACGGGGGTCAGCTCCGGGCCCCCGGGCACACCCGGCCCGGATCTCCGCTGTCGACGGCCCGGACCCCGGCACGCCGGTCCGGACCACGACGGTGTCCGGCCCCGCATGTCGGCCCCGGTCTGCGTATGTCGGTCCGGGTCTGCGCATGTCGGTCCGGGTCTTCGTATGTCGTTTCGGGTCTTCTCGTGTAGGTCCCGACCTTCGCACGTCGGTCCGGGCCTTCGCACGTCGGCCGCCGCCCTCGCACGTCGGCCCGGTTCTCCGCACCTCGGTCCGGGCCTCGCACGTCGGTCCGGGCCTCCACACGCCGGCCCCCACCCCCGCACGTCGGTTCGTCCCGTACGAGGAACGGGGGCCGTACGGGCGCGGGGCGGGGCCCCACCAGGTGGCGGCCCCCGCCGAGGCGCGGAGTACCGTCAGGCGGCCGGGCGGGAGCGCGAGGCGTGGCGGAGGGCCGCTCGCAGGCGGTCGCGGATCTCGGTCTGGGCGGCGATGCGGGCCTCCAGCACCGCGAGGCGTTCCTCGGCGATCCGCAGGCCCTGCGGGGAGGGCGGTGCCGTCGCGATGTCGCCGTCGAGGCAGCCGGCGAAGAACCGCACGTCCTCCAGCGTCAGCCCCGCCTCCAGCAGCAGCCGTATGTTGCGCACCCGCACTTCGGCGGACGCGTCATGGACGCGGTAGCCGTTGGCGGCCCTCTCGGAGGTGAGCAGCCCCGCCTGCTCGTAGTGGCGCAGCGCTCTCGCCGTGGTGCCCGTCCGCCGGGCCAGCTCGCCGATCCGCACGGTCTCCTCCCCCGTGTGCGACAACAAGTCCGGGAGGAGAGATACCACGGGCGTCATGCCACCACGGCCCCGCCGTCCACGGGCAGCACCGCGCCGGTGACGAACGACGCCTCGCCCGCGGCCAGTCCGGCGACGGCCCACGCCACCTCCTCGGGAGTGCCCCTGCGGCGCAGCGGGGTGTGGGCGATCTGCCAGTCCCGGACGGCCTGATCCTCCTCGGGGCTGAGGCCGCGGTGTGCACCGATGGGGGTCTCGATGGCCCCCGGGGCGACGGCCACGACACGGACGCCGTGCGGCGCCAGGTCCACGGCCCAGCCGCGGGTGAGGGTCTCCAGTGCGGTCTTCGTCCCGGCGTAGAGGGAGTTGCCGGGCCAGGCCCGCAGGCCGACGGCGGTGGTGATGTTGACGACGACACCGCCCTCGGGGGCTTCCTTGAGCGGCTTCAGCGCGGCCTGCGTCAGCAGGACGGGGGCGACGAGGTTGGTGGCGAGCTGGGTCTCGATGCCCGCGCGGGTGTATGTGCCGAGGCTCTCGCCGGTGACGATGCCCGCGTTGTTGACGAGGACGTCGAGGCGGCCGGTGGCCCGAAGCGCCGCGGCCACGATCCGCCGGGGTGCGTCCGGGTCGGTGAGGTCGGCGGCGAACGGGGTGATGGTGCCGGTCCCGGGCCGGGTGGCGGTCTCGCGCAGCGGTGCTTCGCGCCGTCCCACCGCGAGCACATGGGCGCCCGCGACGCGAACACGCGTGAGATGGCCCGTCCGATGCCGGCGCCGGCGCCGGTGACCACCACCGTGCGGGCCCCCGCGGACGGTACCGGGGAAGGCGGGGAGGACTGGGCGGACGGGGAGGACTGGGCGGAGGGGGCAGGGGCCGTGGACGGGGTGGAGGGAGAGGTCGTCTCGGTCATGCCCCGCATCCTGGAACCCTGCCGCCTGCGTCAAGGTCAAGCGCTCCGGGCCGGGTTCCCGGCGGCGCGGGGATGTGATGTGGCGAATCACCCGGAATATACGCGTCGTGCGCTACAACCCCCACCGCACTCTCCGCACTTCTTACGGGGAAGTGAGCGGATGGCCACGCTGTGTACTCACATGGCTTAAGGTCTGGTGGTTGTCGGCGCATCACCACAAAGGTGAGGGTTCCGTGCGCTGTGTGGGGTTCCGCGTACCTGGGGGGGTTCATGCGGCGCGACTTCGCGTCTGTGTCCACGGTGGGCGAGCCGGCCGGACCGGAACCGGAAAGAGGCCGCACCACCGGCGGGGTGCCCGCCCGGACGCGCGGCACCCGCGAGAAGCCGGGCTGGTACCGTCCCGCAGCCCTGGCCGTGGACACCCTCGGCAGCGCCCTGCCCGTCGCGCTGCTCTTCCACGGGGCCGGGCAGCCGCACACCGTCGCCGCGACGCTCACCGTCTGTCCGGCCTGGCTGGGGGTGCTGGCCGCGCACCGCCGGTACGGGGCCCGCCGGCTCGGGGAGGCCCGGGGGCTGCTGGCCACGGTCCACGACTGGCTGACGCTCGTCGGGGTCCTCGCCGTCGTACGCGTGGTGACCGGGGAGGACTCGCCGCCCGCCGTGGCGCTGCTCGCGCTGGTCCCCGCGCCGTTGCTGACGGCGCTGTGCCGGGCGCTGACCCACCGCCATCTGACCGCCCAGCGCCGGCAGGCGCACGCCGTACGGCGGGCCCTGGTGGTCGGTGAGGGCGGGGCGGTGGACCGTGTGGTCGAGCAGCTCGCCACCCGGACCGACCACCCCTACGTCGTCATCGGCGCCGTCCTGGTCGGCCCCGCCGCCCAGCACAGCGGTGTGCCGGACGCCGGGCAGCTGGCCGCCGCACCGGCCGGTCCCGGCACGGACGGCGCCGGCCCGGACGCGGCGGCGGTACTGACCGCCGCCCGGCTGCACCACGCCGAGACCGTACTGGTGGCGCCGGGCACCCTGCTGTGCGGCGAGCGGCTGCGCACCCTCGTGTGGGCGGTACAGGACGCGGGGCTGCCGCTGGTCGTCTCCTCGGGGCTCACCGATGTGGCCCTGCGGCGGTTGCGGCCCGCCACCGCCGCGGGGCTCCATCTGCTCCATGTGGAGCCGCCGCTGCGGCGCGGCCCGCAACTGGTGGCCAAGGGCGCCCTCGACCGGGTCGGGGCCGCGCTCGGACTGGTGCTGCTCGCCCCGCTGTTCGCCCTCGTCGCACTGGCCGTCCGGCTCGACTCACCGGGGCCGGCGCTCTACCGGCAGACCAGGATCGGCCGGCGCGGGGTGCCGTTCACCATGTGGAAGTTCCGCTCGATGACGACGGACGCCGACCGGCTGCGGCCCCGCCTCGCCGCCGTCAACGAGGTGGACGGGCCGCTGTTCAAGATGCGCGCCGATCCGCGGGTGACCCGGGTGGGCCGGGTGCTGCGGCGCACCTCGCTGGACGAGCTGCCGCAGCTGGTGAACGTGGTGCGCGGCGAGATGTCGCTGGTGGGCCCGCGTCCGCCGCTGCCCGCGGAGGTGGCGGCCTACGGGGCGACGGCGCGGCGCCGGCTGCTGGTCAAACCGGGGCTGACGGGGCCGTGGCAGGTGAGCGGGCGCTCGGACCTGTCCTGGGACGAGAGCCTGGCGCTGGATCTGGGCTACACGGACAACTGGTCGCTGACGACGGACCTGGACCTGCTGGCCCGCACCGTGCGGGCCGTGGTGGACGGAAGGGGCGCCTACTGAATGGATCCCCTGCGGCCCGCCCCGTCACGCGGTGCGCTGTGCGCTCGCCTCCAGCCACCATGCGTAGGTGGTCGCGATGCCCTCGCGCAGCGGGATGCGCGGCCTGAACCCGAGCGCGAACAGCCTGCTGACGTCGAGGAGTTTGCGCGGCGTGCCGTCGGGGCGCTGCGGGTCCCAGGCGATGCGGCCCCGGTAGCCGACCACGTCGGCGACCGTGGCGGCCAGTTCGGCGACGGTCAGGTCCTGGCCGCAGCCGACGTTGACCGGCATGGGCCCGTCGTAGTCGCGCAGCAGCAGCACACAGGCCCGCGCCAGATCGTCGACGTGCAGGAACTCGCGGCGCGGCGTACCGCTGCCCCACAGCACCACCTGCTCGGCGCCCTCCCGTGCGGCCTCGTGGAGGCGGCGGACGAGCGCGGGAAGGACGTGCGAGGTCTCCAGGTCGAAGTTGTCGCCGGGGCCGTAGAGATTGGTGGGCATCGCGCAGATGTAGGAGGCGCCGTACTGCTCGCGGTAGGCGCGGATCTGGGCGATGCCGGCGATCTTCGCGAGGGCGTACGGCTCGTTGGTCGGCTCCAGCGGGCCGGTCAGCAGGGCCTCCTCGGGGATCGGCTGCGGCGCGTGCCGGGGGTAGATGCACGACGACCCGAGGAACAGCAGCCGGGGCACACCGGCGGCGTGGGCGCCGGAGACGACGCTGAGCTGGATGCGCAGGTTGTCCTCCAGGAACGGCACCGGCCGGGTCGAGTTCGCCATGATCCCGCCGACCTTCGCCGCGGCGAGGACCACCGCGTCCGGACGTATCCGGCGCAGCCAGCGGCGGGTGGTGTCCGCGTCCCGCAGGTCGAGCGCGGTGCGGTCGCGGGTGAGCACCTCGTAGCCGTCGGCCGCCAGCCGGCGGGCCACGGCGGACCCCACCAGCCCGCGGTGGCCGGCGACGAAGACGCGGGCGCCGGACGGCAGCAGCGTCCCGGAGCCGGCGGACGAGGGGTGGGGGTGCGCGGGCGTCGTACGCGGCGTCGGCGTCATGCTGCCGGATTCTGCCAGCGAAAGCACCCGCACGGGGGAAGATCCGACAAAAAGCCCGAAGGGGCCCGCGCACACGGCATCGTTCCGGTCAGAGCCCCGGCGGCCCCGGCCCGCTCCGCCCTCACCACCGCATCTTCCACCACCGGGAACGGCACATGAGCAAGAGCGCACTGATCACCGGCATCACCGGCCAGGACGGCTCGTATCTGACCGAGCTGCTGCTGGAGAAGGGCTACACGGTGCACGGTCTGGTCCGCCGCTCCTCGTCCTTCAACACGGGCCGGATCGACCACCTCTACGAGGACCCGCACGACGAGGGCCGCTCCCTCGTCCTGCACCACGCCGACCTGGGGGACGGGGTCGCCCTCGTCAACCTGCTGCGCGACCTGCGTCCGGACGAGGTCTACAACCTGGGCGCCCAGTCCCACGTCCGGGTCTCGTTCGACTCGCCCCTCTACACGGGGGACGTCACCGGCATGGGCACCGTGCGGCTGCTGGAGGCGATCCGGGCCAGCGGCATCGACACCCGTATCTACCAGGCGTCGTCCTCGGAGATGTTCGGCGCGGCACCGCCCCCGCAGAACGAGGCCACCCCCTTCCACCCGCGCAGTCCCTACGGCTGTGCGAAGGTCTTCGGCTACTGGTCGACCGTCAACTACCGCGAGGCGTACGGGCTGTTCGCCGTCAACGGCATCCTCTTCAACCACGAGTCCCCGCGGCGCGGCGAGACGTTCGTGACCCGCAAGATCACCCGGGCCGTGGCCCGCATCCGGGCCGGGCTCCAGCGCCACCTCTACCTGGGCAACCTGGACGCCGTACGGGACTGGGGGTACGCGCCCGAGTACGTCGAGGCGATGTGGCTGATGCTCCAGGCCGACGCGCCGGACGACTACGTGGTGGCCACCGGTGTCGCCACCAGCGTGCGGGACTTCCTCCAGGAGGCGTTCAGAGCCGGCGGGCTCGACTGGGAGGAGCACGTGCGGTTCGACCCCAAGTACGAGCGGCCCAGCGAGGTGGACGCGCTCATCGGGGACGCCGCCAAGGCTCAGGACCGGCTCGGCTGGAAGCCGCGCGTGATGTGGCCCGAACTCGCGCGGCTCATGGTCGAGGCCGACATATCCGCCCTGGACGCGGAGCTGTCGGGGCAGGCGGTGCGCATAGACCGCCGCTGACCCGGCCCCGGGGCCCCGCCGCACCGGGCGCGGGGGCCGCCGGGAGGGACGGGGGCACGGACCGGGCACCACACGTACACGGCGATCGAGGACACAGGATGAGAAAACGCAGCACCCTCCGCAAGGCGGCGGTGGCCGCCACCGTGCTGGCGGTGGCCGCCGCCGGCTGGGGCGGGCCCGCCCTCACCGGACCCGCGGCCCACCGGGCGGAGGCCCTGACCCCGCCGGTGGCGATGACCGCGGACGACTTACCGACGTGGCAGACCAACGGCGTGGTCTGGGCGATGGCCCAGGCGAACGGCACCGTCTTCGCGGGCGGCACCTTCTCCGCGATCCGGCCGCCGGGAGCCGCCCCGGGCAGCGGCGAGCGCAAGGCGGTGAACTTCGCGGCGTTCGACGCGGCCACCGGCGAGCCCACCGACTGCCGCCTCGACTTCACGGTGGGCAGCGGCACGGCCACCGTGCGGGCGCTCGCGGTCTCCCCGGACGGCAAGACCCTGTACGCGGGCGGCAACTTCGCCGCCGTCAACGGCACCCACGCGAGCCGGGTCGCGGCGATCGACCTGGCCACCTGCAAGGCGAAGCCCGGCTTCAGCCTGACCGTCTCCTCGACCGTCCACGCGCTGGCCGCCACCGCCGACAAGGTCTACATGGGCGGCGACTTCACCTCCGTCGAGGGGGAGAAGCGCGGCAAGTTCGCCGCGGTCGGCACCGACGGGAAGCTGACGGGCTGGAAGGCGGACGCGGACAAGACGGGCCGCGCCGTCGAGGTGACCCCGGACGGGAAGAGCGTCGTGCTGGGCGGCGACTTCGAGAAGGTGCGCGGCGCCGATTCGCACGCGCTGGCCGTGGTGAACTCCTCCACGGGCGCGCTGCGCAAGAGCTACCCCGACCGGTTCGTGCCCCGCAACAGTGTGGTCAAGGGCCTGTACGTGGACGAGACCGGCATCTACACCGGCAACGAGGGCACCGGTGGCGGCGTCTTCGACGGCCGGATCGCCCTGAACCTGGGCACCTTCGAGCAGCGCTGGCGCGACACCTGTCTGGGCGCCACCCAGGACGTGACCGTCTACAAGGGGGTGCTCTACAGCAGCTCCCACGCCCACAACTGCGGCAGCATGGGCCAGTTCCCCGAACTGCGTGAGCGCCAGCACCTGCTGGCCGAGTCGGTGGACTCCCCCACCCCGCTGCTGTCGTGGTTCCCGGACACCGACGACGGGCCGCTCAGCGTGGAGCAGGTGGGGCCGCGCGCCATGGTCGTCTCCGCCAAGGGGGGCAAGGACTACATGTGGGTGGGCGGCGCGTTCACCCGGATCAGGAGCAACGGCAACAGGCCGCAGCAGGGCTTGGTGCGGTTCGCGGGCGGCCCCGACACCCGGCCGCCGACCGTGCCGGACGGGGTGAAGGCAGCCAACACCACCAAGGGGGTCCGCGTCAGCTGGCCGGCCAGTACCGACCTGGACGACCGCACCCTCACCTACCGGGTCTACCGCAACGGCGCCGCCGAGCCGGTGGGCACCGTACGGGCCAACTCCACGTTCTGGGACCGCCCCACCGTCAGCTTCACCGACACCACCGCCAAGCCCGGCACCGACTACTCCTACCGGGTCACCGCCTCCGACGCGGACGACGCCAACACCAGCGCCCGCTCCTCGGCGGCCACGGTGACCACACCGGGCACCCCGACGGAGACGACCATGGAACGGGAGGCGACCGCGGACGCGTACGTCAACGGCGCCTCCCTCAACACCACCTACGGCACCCATCAGCAGCTGGCCGTGCGCGGCTCCTCCCCCTACGAGAGCTATCTGCGCTTCGACGTGCCGGCCGCGCCGAAGGGCATGGTGCTGAAGGAGGCGGTACTGACCCTCACCACCAGCGGTGACGAGTACGCGCCCTCGGCCGACTCCGTGGAGGTCGTCCCGGTCACCGGCGCCTGGTCGGAGAAGGAGGTGACGTGGGCGAAGCGCCCGGCGCACGGCAGCACCCCGCTGGGCACCCTCAAGAGCGCTCCGCAGGCACGCACCGGCTACGACGTGCCGCTGCGCACCGCGACGGTGGGCGACGCGGCCGGCGGCGCCCTCGATCTGGCGCTCATCGGGTCCGGGAGCGACAGCCTGTGGCTGTGGGCCCGCGAGTCCGGGGGCACCGGCCCCAAGCTCACGCTGACCTACCGGAAGCCGTGAGCGCCCACCGGGCCCGGCGGGCCGCGGCGGCCGTCACCCTCGTCCTGGTGACGGCCGCCCTGGCCCTGACCGCCGGGTGCGCGGACGACGACGGCGCCGGGCACAGCGGCGGGCAGCGCTCCGGAGCCACCGCCTCCGCCGCTCCCGGGCAGCCGCCTGCGGACGGCAAGGACGGCAACGGCGAGGACCACTCGCGGGAACGGGGAGCGGACGACGAGGACGCGCCGAAGGTGCCGCGCTCCCGGCTGACTCCCGCGACCGGCTCCTTCACGGCGAAGGAGAAGGACTATCTCACCGGCCGCGTCCCCGAGGGGATGGAGCCCGCCGCCGTGCTGGAGGCGGGCGAGACGGCCTGCGCACGGATCAGTACGACGGCCGAGGTCAGCAGGAAGGACGCCATCAGCGCCCTCGCGGCCGGCGAGATCGACCAGGCCGAGCCCGCGATCGAGCACCTGTGTCCCCAGTTCGCGCCGCTGCTGAAGGCAGCGGGCCGGAAGTGAGCCCCGTGGAGAGAGCCGCCGTGGACGTACTGCCCGTCGTCGTGGTGATACCGACCAGGAACGAGGCCGAGAACATCGCACAGACCGTCCGGTCCGTCATCGGCCGCTTCGCACACGTCGTGGTCGTCGACTCGGACAGCACCGACGGCACCCGCGACCTCGCCAAGGCGGAGGGCGCCGAAGTGGTCCCCTACACCTGGGACGGCGCCTACCCCAAGAAGAAACAGTGGTGTCTGGAGCACGTCCACCCCGAGACCGACTGGGTGCTATTCCTCGACGGGGACGAGACACCCAGCCCGCAACTGCTCGCCGAGATCCGGCGCGTCTTCGACCCACCGCCCGGACACCGCATCCGCCCGGCCGCCTTCGACATCCCGCTCGGCTACTGGTTCGCGGGCCGCCGGCTGCGGCACGGCCACACCATCGTCAAACGGGTGCTGCTGGACCGCACCCGGTGCCGCTTCCCCGAGCCGGACGACCTGGCCGCCCCCGGCATGGGCGAACAGGAGGGCCACTACCAGCCGCTGGCCGACCCCGTCGTCCGGCTCACCGCACCCATCGAGCACCAGGACCTGGACCCGGTGCGCACCTGGTTCGAGCGGCACAACCGCTACTCCGACTGGGAGGCGTGGCTGGAGGAGCACCCCGCCGTACGGGAACAGATCCGGCAGGCCAAGACCCGGCAGGGCCGCCTCTTCCACCGCGCGCCGCTCAAACCGCTGGTGTCCTTCCTCTACGCCTACGGCCTCAGACGGGGGTTCCTCGACGGCCGCGCCGGGCTCGACTACGCGCTGGCGATGAGCTTCTACCGGTGGCAGATCGGGCTCAAGGCACGCGAGCTGGCCGCCGCCCGGACGGCTGCCGGGGCGGACGGCGGACGGGTGCGGCACTGACCCGCTCCCGTACCGCCGCGTACACACCCCGCAGCGTGCTCACCACCGCGTCCAGGGTGAAGCTGTCCCGCGCCAGCCGCCACGCCGCCTGCGAGGCGGCGGCGTTGGCGGCCGGGTCGAGCAGGTCCAGCACGGCCCGGCCCACGCGGCGCCCGTTGTCCGGGTCGCCGGGCGCGTTGTCCACCACCCGGCCGGCGCCCGCCGCCGCCACGTCCGGCGCCAGCCCGCTGGTGCGGGTCACCACCACCGGCAGGCCCACCGAGAGGGATTCGAGCACCGAGACGGAGAAGGCGTCCTGGATGGACGGCAGCACATACACGTCGGCGGAGCGCAGCCGCTCGATGACGTCCGCGTGGTCGAGCGCCCCCACGTACTCCAGTGCGTGTCCGACGCCCATCCGCCGCGCCAGCGCCAGCAGTTCGCCCACCAGTGCGCCGGTGTCCGGCCCGGCCAGCACGAAACGGGCGTCGGGGTGCCGCTCCAGCACCGTGGGCAGCGCGGCGACGAAGTCCTGGGGGCGTTTGCCCTCCTGCACCCGCGCGCAGTACAGCACCGTGGGCGGCCCGCCCTCCGGCCGGGCGGGCCGCATCGGCTGCGGGGTGACGCCGTTGACCAGCCGGTACGCCGGGCCCGTACGGTGCGGCGCCACCACCGCCGCGGTCAGCTCCCGCTCGGCCGGTGTCAGATGCAGCACCGCGTCGGCCCGGCGCAGCACCCGGCGCAGCCCGAGCACATCGACGGCCTGCGCCACCCGGTTGCGGGTCGGGTCGATCATGCCGTGTGTCTGGAGGACCAGCGGACGGCCCATGCGGGCTGCCATCATCGCCACGGGCAGCGTGACCAGATCACGCATCAGGTGGACGTGGACGACGTCCGCGGAGCGGACCAGACGGGGGGCCGCCGTGAGCAGTCCGGGCGAGGTGATGCCGCTGACCTCGAAGCGGGGCAGCACGTGGCGGGCCGCGAAGAGACGGGCGGGCACGCCCTCCACCCGGCGCGGCAGACCACCGGGAGGGAAGCCGTCCCCGAGGGCGACCAGGGCGGCCTGCTCCCCCTGGGCGCGCAGACCGCGGCACAGGTTGAGGGCCACCCGGGTGGGCCCGCCGAACTCGTGGGTGGGCGTGTGCAAGGTGACGACGTGCAGCGCCTTCATCGGTGTCCCCTCCCTGGCCGCTGGGGGAGACAGTAGTGGACATGCGCGCCTTTGCCCCGGCTTCGGCGGAAAACGGCGGAAGTGCTGCCCGTGCCCCGGCCGCGCGGGCGCCCCGCCGGCCCGGCCAGAGCGGGCGGACGCGACGCGGGGCCGGGGCTGATGGCGCTCGACGTGCGGGGCACGGCACCCCGCGCCGTGCTGTCCCGCGCGCTGGCCGTCCCCCTGGTGGCCGCGCTCGTCGCGGTGCTCCCCCTGGCCGTGGCCACGGAGCCCGGCCCTGGCCCGCGGGACGCCGCCTACTGGCTCCAGTTGGCGACGTGCGCCTACTCCGGCACCCGGCTCGCGGCGATGGTGCTGACGGCCCGCCGCCGGCTGATCCAGGGCGCGTTCTGGCTGTTCGTCTACATCGCCATGGGCATCGCCCCGCTGGCGCAGACGGTGCTGGAGGCCACGCCCACCCCGGTGGTCGGCCCCCGTTCGGACACGGTGCTCGCCTCGGCGCTGGTCCTGGCCGGCATCGTCGCCTTCGACGTGGGGGCGCTGCTGGCCCGGCACCGCCCGCCGCCGCGCAGCCGTATGCAGGAGCGGCACCGGCCGGCGGCGCGGGTCCACACCCGGCGGCTGTACGTGCTGTGCGCCTCGGCGGTGGCGGGCAGCGGTCTGCTGGTGGCGGAACTGGGCGGCCCGGCGATCTTCTTCACCAGCCGGCAGCAGATCAGCGAGACGCTGGGCGGCGGCCCGGGGGCCGAGGCGGCCTCGCAGGCGGGTGCGGCGTTCCTGCGGGGGTTCGGCACCGTGCCCGCCCTGCTGGCGCTGCTGTTCCTCACCCGCTGGCTGGTGGTCTCCCGCACAGCGCGGCGCCGGCCGGCGGTACCGCTGCTGTGGCTGGTGCTGCTCGGGGTGAACGTGGTGGTCAACAACCCCGTGTCCAACCCGCGTTACTGGTTCCTGACCGTGCTGTTCTCCCTGCTGTTCACCGCCTTCCCGCGCAGCCCGGTGATGTACCGCGCCGCGCTGGCGACAGGAGTAGCGGTCGCGCTGGTCGTCTTCCCCTTCGCGGACCGGTTCCGCTACGAGGAGGGCGCCCAGCGGCCGGCGCAGTCCACGGACTCGCTGCTGGAACCGCTGACGAGGAAGGACTACGACCAGGCGGGGATGCTCGCCAACACCGTCACGTTCGCCGAGTCCGGCGCGGGCCACAGCTTGGGGCGGCAACTGGCCGGCACCGCGCTGTTCTTCGTACCCCGCTCGGTGTGGACGGGAAAACCCGACGACCCGGGCACCCGGGTGGGCCGCTGGATGGGCATGCCCTACCCCAACCTGTCCTCACCCCTGTGGGCGGAACTGTGGCTCGACTTCGGCCCGCTCGGCATGGCGCTGGGCTTCGCCGCCGTCGGCTACGGCGCCGCACGCGCGGACCGGCGCTATGCGCGGCGCACCGCCGAGGAGGCCGCAGCCACGCCGCCGCCCGGGCAGCGTGCGGGCCCCGGCAGTGTGGTGGCGGTCGTGGTGCCGCTGGTGGCCGGGTACAGCTTCATCCTGCTGCGCGGCTCCCTGCTCCAGAGCATGGGGCGGGTGGCCGTCGCGGCGCTGTGCGTCCTGTTCGTCACGACGCTCCGGCCGGACCGCCGGCCCCCTCCGCGGGCGGTGCGGCAGCCGTAGCGGCCGGCCCCGCCGGTGCGGGAGCCGCGCCGGACCCCGTACGCAGCAGCCGGGCCGCCCGCAGCCAGCTCGCCGCGCCCTTGGCGGCCGACCCCGCGCACAGCCCCCAGGCGGCGCCGGGCACCCCGCCGAGCAGATAGCCGCCGAGCAGACAGCCGACGGACAGCAGGGAGAAGACCAGCTGGATGGGCAGCGTGGTGCGCGGGCGCAGCACCCGCAGTGCCAGCAGTCCGCAGGTGCCCAGCGCCATCGCCGCGTACTGGCTGCCGGTGGCGGGCAGCAGTCCGGCAGCCGCCGTCCAGGTGTCCCCCAGCAGTGCCCGGCCGTGGCGGGCGGGCAGCAGCGACAGCAGCGCCGTCCAGCAGCCGGCGACCGCCGCGAGGACGCCCCCGGCGGCGAAGGCGGCGCGGGCGGCACCGCGGCCGTCGCGGGCGCGGCCCAGCAGCGGCGGCCCGAATCCGGTGGCCGCGTTGAACAGGACGTTCATCGGCCCGTACAGGGTGCTCGCACCGCGCAGCGCGCCCACGGCCAGCGGGTCGGCGAGCAGGCCGAGCCCGATGACGGCCAGTTGGGTGCCGGCGTTCCCGACGCCGAACTCGACGGCGAACCGGCGCCCGAGGTGGCCGCGCCGCAGACAGCGCGCCGGGTTCTGGCCCGCGCCCCGGGTGAGCCGCGACAGCAGCAGGCAGGCCAGGGCCAGCGCCGGGACCGCCGAGAGGCCCCACACCTGCAGCAGCCGCGGCGCGCCGGCCCCGTGCGGCTGGGCGGCCAGCGCCGTCAGGGCCCCGGCCAGCCGCAGGAGGTCGGCCGTCAGGGCGTGGTGGGGGCGGTGCAGGGCGGCGAAGGCGTAGCGGGTGGTCTCGTGGGTGAGGACGAGCGGGAGCACCAGCGCGAGGGTGGCCAGCGCGGTGGCCGTGCCGCCACCGCCGGCCGCGCCCAGCACCGCGGCGGCGGGCAGGCCGAGCGCGGTGGCGGCCAGCGCGGTGAAGGCCACCGCGGACCGGCAGGCGCGGGCGACTTCCCGTACGGGCCCGTTCTCCAGGACGAGGGCCTGGCCGACGTAGGCGACGGTCAGGCCGAGGAGGACGGTGAAGACGGTGTAGACGAGGGAGAAGGTGGCGAAGGCGTGCACCGTGGCGTGGCGGGCCGCCACGACGAGCACGGTGATGTTGGTGAGCGCGGCGACACCCTGGTCCGTGACGGAGGCCAGCAGCGCGACGGTGCGGCCCGGCCGTCGCCCGGCCGTCGCCGCGCTCCCTGGGTCCGGCTCCCGCCCGGCGCCCGTCCGGGCGGGCCCGTCCCTTCCCTCCCCCATCGCCGGCTCGCCCTCAGCCGCCCGGGGGGAGCGGAACGGCGGCTGCCGGACGGGGGTGGCTCACCGGTCCATCACCCGCAGCCCGACGCCCTCCCTGACGTACTCGGGCGTGTGGGGGCCCGCGTAGCGGGGGCCGCGCGGGGGCGGGGTGCCGGCTGGCCGTGCACCCCGCCGGGGTTCGGAGCCGGCCCCCTCGGAGTGGAGGAGGGCGCCGAGCACGCAGCCGCCGGCGCCGGTGACCAGTTCTCTTATCCGGGCCAGGTCGTCGCGCCGCACCTCGCGCGGGTCGCAGACGATCAGCACGCAGTCCACCCGGTCGATGAGCGCGATGGCGTCCGCGTAGCCGAGCACTGCCGGGGCCAGCACGATGAGCACCGCGTCCCGGTCGTCGGCGTGCGCGATCAGCTGGGTGACGGCCGAGGAGGTCAGGGCGCGCGGCACCTTGCTGACGCGGTGGCCGGGGACCAGGTCGAAGACGCCGGACTCGCCCGCGTCGATGGGGATGCGGTACCCGGCGGGCCAGCCGATGGTGCCGTGGCCGGGGGCGCGGGCCCAGCCGGGCTGGACGCCGTCGGCCTGCTGGAGCCGCTCGGTGAGGGAGGGGGTGCGCAGATCGGCCTCCAGCAGCAGCACCTCCTTGCCCATCTCGGCGAACGACGCCGCCAGGTTGACGGAGGCGGCCAGCGCGGTGGCGATGCTGCCGCGCGGCGGCACGAGCAGGATGCGCCGGCGTTGGGCGAACGTCTCGTCGTAGGCGAGCCGGAAGGCCACGGAGCGGTACTCCTCGGCGAGCCGGCCCACGGCCAGCAGAGAGCGCCGGTCGGCACGGCCGTTGCCGTCCCGCCGGGCACGCCGGCCGTGCGGCAGGGTGCCGAGCACGGGGGCGTGCAGGGCGCGCACCACGTCGCCCGGCGAGCGCACGGCCGGGTCGAAGACGAGCCGCACCCAGGCGGCGAGCAGGCCCAGGCCGATGCCGACGGCGGCACCGAGACCGAGCAGCAGCGGCAGCCCGGGCCCGGACGGTGCGGCGGGCGGGGTGGCCTTCGTGACGACGCGGCCGGGCGTGGTGTCCTCGGCACGCAGGTCGCTGATGCTGCCGTTGAGCTCGGCGATCCGGGAGACGGCGGAGGAGTGGGCGGCCACGGTGCCGTCGAGTGCGCGGTCGTCACCGGAGGAGGAGGCGATCTGCGCGGCCAGCCGGTCACGCTCCTTCAGCAGGGGCGCCCGCTGCTTCTCGTAGGCGTCCACCATCGTCCTGACGCGGGTGGCGGCGTCCTCCTCGCGGTTGTCGAGGTACGCCTCGGCGTAGGCGTTGGCGGCCCGTGCGGCGGCGCCGGCACCGGGGGCGGTGCACGAGAAGCGCAGCATGCGGGTCTCGGGCGGGTTGGTGACCTGGAGGTCGCAGGGGATGCGGGAGCCGTCGGTGCGCAGGATGCGGGCCGCACGGTCGGCGACGACGCTGCTGAGTGCCGTACGCCGCTCCGAGCCCATGCTGACGTCGCCGGGTGCGCTCCGCTCGCCGCTGCCGTCGATCGGCAGGGGGCGCACGGTGATCTCGGTGGTCGCGTTGTAGGAGGCGCCGCCGCTGATGCCGAGCCAGCCGCCGCCCAGCAGGCCGAGGACGATGCCGAGAGCGATCAGCCAGCGGTAGCGCAGCAGCTGGCGGAACTGGTCGCGCAGCAGGTCGGGTTCGTCCCAGGCGGCGCCCGCCGCCTGCGCGTCCCGGCCGGTGCCGGCCGGCGGCACGCCGTGGGCGCTCATCCGGCACCGCCCGCCGGGCGGGCCGGTCCGCTCAGCGCGTGGCCCGGCGGCTGCCCGGCCCGGCCGAGGGTGCCGGCCGGGTGGCGGCGGCCGTTGCCGCGCCGGGGTGCGGGCGCCGGCGGCGGGAGGGTGAGGGCCTCGTCGAGCAGGCCCGTCAGCCGGGCGAGAGCTCTTCCGCGGCCCAGGTGGGTGGTGGCGTAGACGCGGCCGGCGGCACCGAGGGCGGCGGCCCGGTCGGGGTCGGCGGCCAGGGCGCGCAGCGCGGCGGCCAGCGCGGCCGGGTCCTCGGGCGGGACGAGGACACCGGCGGCCGAGCGGCGCAGTTCCCCGGCGGTGCCGCCGCCGTCCGCGACGGAGCCGACGACGGGGCGGCCCGCGGCGAAGTAGGAGGTCAGCTTGGAGGGGACGCTCATGTCCAGGACGGAGGCGCGCTGGGTGACGGCCAGCACGTCGGCGGCGGCCAGTACGTCGGGGAAGTCCCGCTCGGCGGCGAACGGCAGCAGTTGGGCGTTGGGCAGTGTGGCGGCCAGGGCGGCGAGGTGGGCGCGCTGGCTGCCGTCGCCCATCAGGACGATGCGTAACTCGGGGGCGAGACGGGCGGCTGCGAGCAGCACGTCGAGGCCCTGTTTGAGGCCCATGTTCCCGGAGTGCAGCACGACCTTCTCGTGCGGGCCCCAGCCGAGCCGGCGCCGGGTGGCGGCGCGGGAACGGGTGGGGCGGGCCGTGTGCGTCCAGTTGGGCACGCAGCGGATGCGGGAGGGCGGGACGCCCATGGCGGCGACCCGGTCGGTGAAGCTCTCGTGGATGACGCCGACGAGGGTGGCCGCCGCCAGCACCCGGCGCTCGACCGTGGCGGCCGGGGCGGCGGCCCGGCCGCCGCCCCGGATGCCGCTTTGGGCAGCCGCCGCGCCCACCAGGTCCTGGACGACGGGGACGAACGGGGCTGTTGCCGCGCGGGCGAAGCGGGCGGCGAGCGCTCCCCCGGCCAGGCTGGGCAGTTGGGCGACGACGGCGTGCGGCCGGCCCGGCAGCCGGGGCGGGGCCAGCAGCCCGTGGGCGAGGATGGACGCCTCGTACAGGGCCCGGCGCACGGCGGTCTGGCGGGGCGGGACCGTGTGTCTGCGGCGGTGCACCAGCACCCCGGCGCGGCGTTCGGTGGCGCGCCACACCCCGCGCCAGGCGGGGTCGGTACGCCAGGCGGGGTAGTGCGGCATACCGGCCAGGACGTGCACCTCCCAGCCGTCCCGCGCCGCCCAGTGCTCGGCGAGCTGCGCCGCGTAGGGGCCGATGCCGGCCTGTTCGGGCGCGTAGTTGGTCGACACCAGCAGCACCCGCCGCGCGGGCGCGGCAGAGCCGTGCACCATGGATCCCCCAGACGTCCGCCCCTCGTTACCCCCCGGCAGGGTAGCGCCTGCGGTACGTGATTTCCCCAACATGTCCCTGTTTCCGGCCTGTTGTGGTTGCATGCCTCGATGCGCGGCGGCCGGGGAGGGCCGCCCCCGCGCGCACCGTACGGCGTTCGCCGTACGTCCGACGGCAGCCGACGCCTTGGGGGGACCTCGCATGACGCACACCGTGGGCTATGCGCCCGGCGCCTACGACCTGTTCCACATCGGCCACCTCAACCTGCTGCGGCACGCCCGCGCCCGCTGCGACCACCTGGTGGCGGGCGTGGTCTCCGACGAGATGGCCGAGCGCGCCAAGGGCCACCCGCCGGTGATCCCGCTGGTGGAGCGGCTTCAGATCGTGCGCAGCATCCGCTTCGTGGACGCGGCGTTCGTCGAGACGGTGCCGGACAAGCTGGAGACCTGGCAGCAGGTCCGGTTCGACGTGCTGTTCAAGGGCGACGACTGGCGGGGTACGCCCAAGGGCGACAAGCTGGAGGCCGATTTCCGTACGGTCGGTGTGGAGGTCGTCTACTTGCCGTACACCGTGCACACCTCCAGCACGCAACTGCGGCGGGCCCTGGAGGCGCTCGGCGGGCCGGAGCCCTCCGGGCGGCTCAGCCCCGAGGGGCAGCGGACAGCTCCCGGAACCATCTGACGCCGAACGCCACGAGGAACAGCGCGGAGGCCGCGAACAGCACGGCGTAGCCGATCCGGAACAGCCCCGGGGCGCCCAGCAGCAGGAAGACGAGACAGAACACGCCGTGGTCGACGGGCAGCAGCGCCACGGCCCGCCAGGTGGAGGGCGCACCGGCCGGTCCGGGAGCGCGCCGGGGGCGCAGCTTGTCGGTCAGCAGCCCCGCGAAGAAGAGCAGCACCGCCACGAGCTGGAAGGCCAGCGGCAGCAACAGCCATGCCTCGGAGGGCAGATCACCGAACCGGTGGAAGGAGATCAGCACCGCGGAGTGCAGCGCCACGATCTTCGCGCAGTCCACCACATGGTCCAGCCACTCCCCCGCCGGGCTGCCGCCGCCGCGCAGCCGGGCGAGCTGGCCGTCCGCGCTGTCCAGCGCGAACCCGAGGGCCAGCGCCGCCCACACGGCCACCCCCAGCCCCCAGGACGGCCGCACCAGTGCCACCGCCGCCACCCCCGCGAAGGAGGACGCGGCGCTCAGCAGCGTCACCTGATCGGGGACCAGCCGGGCCCGGTGGGCCGCCGCGGCCAGCACCCGGCCCAGCGGCCGGTTGACGTACCGCGAGTACAACGACACCCCCCTGGGCGGCTTCTGCGCCGCGCGTAACGCGCCCAGCGCCGCCGTGAAGCCCGCGGGCCCGCCGGTGCGCGCCGCCACCCGTGTCCCGTCCCCGCCCGTCGACCGCGTCATACGCCCCCCTCGCTCTTCCGCCGCGCATACTGTGCCAGGCACCACGCGGCACGCCACAGGCCGCACGGTAGGGTGCGTTCGCCGACAGCACGGGGAGGGTGGACAGGTGAAGGGGACGAGGGTTCGCACGCCGCGGCGCACACCGCTGGCGGCTGCCGTGACGGCCGGGGCGCTGCTGGCCTCGCTCACGGGCTGCGTGACCGTGCACGGCGAGAGCGCCGTGGTCCCCGCGCTGGGCAAGGCGGAGGCGGCCAAGGTCCTGCGCACCTTCGTGGAGCGGAACAACCGCGCCAACACCGCCTACGACACGGCGCTCAACGCGCGGATCGAGACGGGCGCGCTGGGCGCCATCGACCAGGCGGGCCTCACCGCCCGCAAGAAGGTCCGCCCCCAGGGCAACCCCGACTACGTGCCGCTGAAGCTGACCGACACCCGCTATCTGATCCCCGAGCAGGCGGGCTGGCCGAAGTTCTTCGTCACCGACTCCCGGAGCAACCGCAAGGGGCAGGGCCGCTGGCTGTTCGTCTTCCAGCGCGACCGGGCCGACGGCCCGTGGAAGGCCGCGTACCTGTCGGTCGTGGACCCGGACGCGATGCCCGAGTTCGCCCGGGATGCGGAAGGGCACGTCAAGGCCGTGCCGGTGGGCGGCGCCTCGGGCCTTACGGTCGCGCCGGACCAGCTCAGCCGGCGCTACACCCGCTATCTCCAGGAGGGCGCGGGCGACGACTTCGCCACCGGCCCGCACACCAGCGTGCAGCGCAAGCAGCGGCTGAAGGAGATGAAGCGCACCAGCGTGCGCAACGAGTTCGCGGACCAGGCGGTCCGGTCGCCGCAGTTCGCCCCGTTCGGGCTGCGCACCAAGGACGGCGGCGCGCTGGTCTTCTTCGCCTCCCGGCACCACCACAAGCAGACGCTGCCGCGCGGCTACCGGCCGCAGATCAAGAACCCGCTGGTGAAGGCGTTGATGTCGGGGACGCCGAAGCAGTCGGTCACCTTCGTGCGGATGTCGGAGCAGGCGGTGACGGTGCCGGCGCGGAAGTCCCACGGCAAGGTGGACTTCCTCAGCCGTATCGAGGGCCTGACCACGGCCCGCGGCAGCTGACCGGCCTCCCCGCTCCCCGCGGTCCGGCCCCGTCCCCGAGGCGCCCGGGGGGACGGCACAAGATCAGCGCACGGGCCAGGGGCTGGGGTCCTCCAGACCCTCGACCGTCACCGCGTACTCGGCGCAGGCATCCGTGAGGGTCTCCAGCAGGGTGAGGGGCTCGGGCAGGGCGTCGCCGGGCTGCGGGGGGCGGAGCCAGCGCACGCCCTCCTCGTCGTCGGGCAGACGCGAGGGCGGAAGCAGCACGTAGCTGCCCCGGCAGTGCCAGCGCAGCCCCGGATGCTCCTCCATCGTCTCGGGGTGGCTGTCCAGCTCGCAGGGCCACCACTCGTCCTCGTCCTCGGGGCGGCCCCGGGTCTTGGTGAAGAAGAGCATCCGGTCCTCACCCAGCAGCGCGACCGGCCCGAGCACCGGTTCGGCACCCGGTTCGGCGGCGGCCTCGCGCTCCTCCAGCCGGGCCAGCGCCGCGTAGCCCGCCTCGGCGGGGACGTCCAGCACATCGTGGGCGCGGCCGGTCGCGGTGATGAAGTTGGCCTGCGGTTCGGCGCGCAGCCAGCGTTCGATCTGGGCGCGGTCGGTGGTGGCCTGGGTCTGCCAGGCGAAGGAGACGGGGTGCCGGCCGGGCGTGGGACAGCCGATCCGGACACAGGAACAGCCGTATCCGGAGGGGTGGGCGGCGGGGGCCAGCGGGAATCCGGCCTCGGCGGCGGTGAGCAGGAGCGTTTCGCGTCGGGCGGCTGCCTCGTCGGCTCCGGCGGCGGCCTGGGCGCCCCGCCCTCCCCAGCGGCGCCCTCTGCCGGACCCGGACGAGCCGGACCGGGCGCGGGACCGGGCACCGGGCCGCTCGGACTCGTCCTGGGCGGCCCGGCGGCGCAACCACTGGGCGATCCTGCTCTCGCGTTCCATCTACCGCCTCACTCCGCGACCGAGACTGCCGGGGCGAACCATGGTGCTCCGAGGGTACGCAGCGCTACGGCACGCTGCGGTGGAATCCACGGATCACGGATGATTCCCCTCTATCCTGCGCTCTCCCGCCGACGATCGGGTACGCGGGGTGGCGCGCGTCACCCGGGAGAGCCACCCGGGCGGGTGGCGTGACCGGCGGATCGTCCGGGTCGCAACTAGCTTGGGGCCCATGGTCGCAAAGGTGCATTTCGCCCCTGTGGTCCCGTTCGTCTCTCTGCTGCTGGTGACGACGGGCCCGGCCCCGGCCGGCGCCGCCGAGCGGGCCCCGGACGCGGACCGGCTGACCGGCGTCACGGTCACCGCCCACCGGGGCGGGGCCGCGGAGGTGCCGGAGAACAGCATGCAGGGCCTGGCCGCCACCCACCGGCGCGGCTACGCACGCGTCCTGGACGCCGATGTGCGGCGACTGCGGGACGGCACGCTGGTGGCCATGCACGACGCGACCCTGGACCGCACCACCGACCACCGCGGCCGGGTGGGCGCCCTGGACTGGGCGGCGTGGCAGCGGGTCCGGCTCACCCCCTCCCCCGGACTGCCGGGCCGCTGGCGCCCCGAACGTCCCCCCTCGGTCCGCGAGATCCTGGACCGCTTCGGCGGGCGCAGCCTGCTGATGCTTGAGCTGAAGGACCCGGCGGGGCTGCCCCGGCTCGCCCGGCTGATCCGCAACCGCCAGCTCAGCCGCTCGGTCCTGGTGGAGTCGAACGACCCGCGCGTGGCCGAGCGGGCGCACGGACTGGGCCTGCTGACGGCGGTGTGGCGCTCCGCGGCCCAGCTCGCCCACGACCGCCCGGCCCGCTGGCAGCGGTACGTGACGATGCTCAGCGTGGACCACCGGACGAAGGCCCGGCACGTCCGCCGGGCGGTCCGGTCGGGCATCACCTACGTGTGGTCGCACACCGTCAACAGCCGGGCGGCCCGCGACCGGATGCTCCGCCTCGGCTGCGAGGGCTTCGTCACGGACAAACCGGGCGGCCTGGCCCTCACCGGCAGCCGCGGTTAGCGACCGCGGTCGGGACGCGGCGACCGCCGTAGTATCCCGCCATGTCCGCCTCTCCCGAGAACCTTCCGCAGAGTGACGACGACGAGAGACCCCCGCTGTTACGCAGGCACCTGAGCCGGCGGCGGCTGGTGGCCGGCTGTGCAGCCGCCCTGGTGGTGGCCGTGGCCGGCGGGCTGCTCCTCGACCTCGGGCCCGAGCCCGGTGATCACCCCCCGATGCCGCTGTGCGCCGGCGCCGACAACGTGAGCCTGATCGCCGACGTGGACGGCGACGGGCAGCGCGACGAGGTACGCGATCCCCGGCGCAACGGGACGATCACCGTCGTCTTCCGCGACGGCGACGAGCGCTCCGAAGTCGGTCTCGACAAGGCGCGCGGCTTCTGGGAAAAGCTGCGGGACGCCGTGCGCGAGGACATGGCGACCCGGGGCACCGTCGGCGACTTCGACGGCGACGGGTACGTCGACCTGGCGCTGTTCCACAGCCAACGGGACACCGGCGACAACCCCAGCGACAACATGCCGCTCCACGAGGTGCGGTACGGGCCCCTCGCCCGCGACCTGACCGGCAGCCGCACCGGCACCATCCGCATCGCCCGCAAGAGCTTCGTCGAGCAGGTGCGCGCGACCGACACGGACCGCGACGGGCGCGCCGAACTCCAGGTGTACCAGTCCGATGGCGACGGGGTCCTCCTGGGACTCACCGGCCGCCAGGAGAAGGGCGGGGTGACGATGGGCGAGGGGCGCCTCCCCGAGGACGCGGAGGAGGAGTGGTGGCAGGGCGAACCAGCACTGTGGCAGGACTTCGCCCCCTGCGACGCCTGACGCCGGGCCCATTCCGGCGGGGTGGGGCCCGCCGGAATGGGGTTCAGGCGGCCCGGCACGGTGGTCCAGGGGTGGGCCCCGGTGGGCCTGGGGCAGCCCAGGCGGCCCGGGGTGAGCCTGAAGTGGGCCCTGATGGGCCCCGGCACAGGGCCCGGGTAGACCCGGAGCAGGCCAGGCCGGCCCGGGGATGAGGCCAGGGCAGCCCCGAGGTGGGTCCGGGCAGGCGCGGGGTAGGCCCGGGTCGAAGCAGGAGGCCGGCCCGGAGAGGGGCCGGGAGCAGGGCCCGTAGTAAACCCGGGACAGGCCCCCGGCCGGTCCGGAGAAGGCCAGGCCACTGCGGGGTGGGCCCGCCCCGGGCCCGGGGTGGGCCGGAGCAGGCACCGGACAGGCCGTGGTGGGCCCGGACAGGCCGGGGTGGGCCCGGGCGGGCCGGGGTAGGCCCGGACAGGCTGGGGTAAGCCCGGGCAGGCCGGGCCGGCTCGGCGCAGGCCGGGATGGGCCCGCCAGGCGGGTCGCGGAGCTGTCAGGCCCGCCGGGTGGGGCCCCGGGGCGGGCCGGCCCGCTCCGGCACAGGCCGGCTGCCCCGCCGGGCGGGCTCCGAGGTGGCGGCCCGGTGGGGCAGCCGGCCCCGGGTTGGTCAGGGGCGTGGGGTGAAGGCGCGCATGGCCAGTTCGACCAGGGAGTCCGCGAACTCGTGCGTGAGCGGACCGGAGCGGTTCAGCCAGCGCTGCTGGAAGGGGCCGAGCAGTATCTCGACGGCCAGCCCCAGGTCGAGGTCGGGGTCGATCTGGCCCGCCTCCTGCCCGGCCCGCAGTCGCCGGGTGTACGCCTGGAGGCCGGGTTCGCGGAGGCGGACGAGGAACTGCTCGGCGAGTTCGGCGTCGGCCGCGGCGGCGACGGCCAGGGCGCGGTAGGGGGCCTCGAAGGCGGGGTCGGAGAACTCGTCGGCGGTGGCCCGCAGCACGGTCTTGAGGTCGGCCTCGACGTCACCGGTGTCGGGGAGGCCGCTGTCGTGGCCGTCCCCGGTGGCGGCGTCGGTGCAGGCGTCGAGGAGGACGGCGGCCTTGGAGGGCCACCAGCGGTAGATGGTCTGCTTGCCGACGCCGGCCCGGGCGGCGATCGCTTCGATGGTCAGCTTCGGGTATCCGACCTCGCCGACGAGTTCCATGCTGGCGCGCAGGATGGCCTGCCGGGAGCGTTCGCTGCGGCGGGAGACGTCGGGGGTCTTGGCGGTCGTGGGTGACATGGCACGAATCTAACAGCGAAGGAGACGAGACGAATCGTCTTGACAAGACGAGACGTCTCGCCGCATGCTCGTACCGTGACACGGCGAGACGATACGTCTCGGGTAGTTGGATGAGGGCCGCACCACGGCCGCGACGAGAGGAGACCACCATGAGCAAGGGACGAGGCGGACACCTGCTGGGCGTCGGCGGCACCCGCTCCCATCTGTCGCGCAAGCAGCTCCGGGGCGGCGGGAGGGGCGGGGGCCACGGGCCGGGCGGCGGCACCGACCCGCTCGCGCTCAAACGCGAACTGCTGCGCAAGCTGCGGGAGTCCCGCGACTGAAGCGCCCCGGGTGATGCCCCGGAAGCGGCAAGCAGACAGGAAGAGCGCCCCACGTCCGCGGCGGCGGGCACTCCGGGCGGAGAGGCCCCGCCGTGCCGGGCTGTGGCACCGGGCGCCCCGCACGAGAGCGCTCCACCGCCTGCGGGCGGAGCACCCACGGAACCCGGCGGGGCGCACACACGAGACGGCGGCTCCTCCGCTCCCGGCGGGGAGGGAGAAGCCGCCGTCCTGCGTTCCACGAGGAACGTCATACGCGAGTGCGCCCGTCGGCGAGCGGGACCGCAGGCCGGTGCACCGCTGCGAACGACCGTGCCACGACGGGTGGTTCACCGCCGCGCCCCGGGCTCACCGTCACCGGCCCGGCCCGCGCCGCGCCCCGAGGCCGTCGCCGCGGCCCGGAGGCGCCACCGTGGCCGGGAGGCGCCGCCAGGCCGCGGCTTCACCCCTCGCGCCGGCTGGTCGAGCCGGCTTGCAGGGGCGGCCCGCCGCGTCGGTCCGCCGGTGCGGTCCGACGCGTCCCGATGAGGGGTCAGGACACCCGCGTCAGGACAGGGTTCAGTCCTTGTAGTACGGGGTGACCGAGACGGTGCCGTCGGGGTTCACCATGCAGGCGTAGTTCTCGATCAGCCCCTGGTTCACCAGCTTGTCGCCGACGGCCTGGCAGTCGGCGATGCTGGTGCCCGGGACCACGATGTCGGGGCCCTGGTGGGTCGCCGGGGCGGCCTGGGCCGCGCCGGCGGCGAGGCCGGAGAAGGCCAGGAGACCGGCGCCGGCGATCATTGCACGCTTGAACTTGCGCATTCGTGCCCTTTCACACGCGCACCTCCATGAGGAAGCGCGCGTCGTCGAGATGTCCGTGGCGGTTGCCGTACCGGAGCCGCCACGGCGCCTTGCGCGGTGTTGGACGGCGCATGCGGCCCGGAAGTTCACGACTGTTCGAAAATCTTCGGTGCACGGCCGTCACGGCCCGTTCACATGACCGGTGAACCACCCCATAGAGGCGCTGCTGGACGGGGACACAACCGGCTCGCCGGGGAGGACCATGGGCGCACCGCCATGCAACTCCCGAGGAGCCGACGATGTACGCAACCCGTCGCTATCTGATGTGCCCCCCGGTCCATTTCCGCGTCACCTACTCCATCAACCCGTGGATGGATCCCGCCAAGCCGGTGGACCTTCCCCTCGCGCTCGCCCAGTGGGAGGCGCTGCGCGACCGCTACCGCGCACTCGGCCACACCGTCGAGATCCTCGACCCGGTGCCGGGCCTGCCGGACATGGTGTACGCCGCCAACGGCGCCACCGTCATCGACGGGCGGGTGCTCGGCGCCCGGTTCGCCCACCCGGAGCGGGCCGGGGAGGCGGCGGCGCACCGTGCCTGGTACCGCGCGCACGGGTTCAGCGACGTGACCGAGCCCGCCCACATCAACGAAGGGGAGGGCGACTTCGCCGTCACCCGCACCTGGCTGCTGGCCGGCCGCGGGTTCCGCAGCAGTCCCCTCTCGCACGGCGAAGCGCAGGAGTTCTTCGGCCGTCCCGTCATCGGGCTCGACCTGGTGGACCCGCGCTACTACCACCTGGACACGGCACTGTGCGTCCTCGACCCCGAGACCGAGGACGTCATGTACCACCCGGCCGCCTTCTCCCCCGGCAGCCGGGCCGTCCTGCGGCGGCTCTTCCCCGACGCGCTGCTGGCCGACGAGGCCGACGCCCTCGCCCTCGGTCTCAACGCCGTCAGCGACGGCCACCACGTGCTGCTCCCGGAGGCGGCCACCGGTCTGTTCGCCCCGTTGCGGGCCCGCGGCTACGAGCCCGTACCGGTGTCGTTGTCCGAGCTGCTCAAGGGCGGTGGCAGCGTCAAGTGCGTGACGGCCGAGCTGCGCCGCTGAGGCCGTCCCCGGCGGCGGGCCGGTCCCCGCCGCCGGAAGGGCCGTACGGAGAGCCGGGTGGTGCGGCGGCGTCCAGCATGCGCCGCAGCCGGGCCCGTTCCGGCTGTGTCCCGGCCAGTCCGAGTGCGCGGCGGCAGGCCGCCGCTGCCTCGTCCGGCCGCTCCAGCCGCAGCAGCAGATCGGCCCGCGCCGCGTGGTACGGCTGGTATCCGCGCAGCCGCTGCTCGCCGGCCAGCCCGTCGAGGAGGGCCAGTCCCCGCCTCGGGACCGTCGCGCATGGCGACGGCCGCCGCCCGGTTGACGGCGACGACGGGCGAGGGCGCGAGCGCGGACAGCACGTCGTAGAGCGCCACGATCTGCGGCCAGTCCGTGGTGGCCACATCGGCCGCCTCGTCGTGCAGGGCCGCGATGGCCGCCTGCACCCCGTACGGTCCCGGCGGTCCGCCGGTGAGCACCGCGGGCACCAGGGCCAGCCCTTCGGCGATCATGGCGTGGTCCCAGCGCCCCCGGTCCTGGTCGGCCAGCAGCACCGGTTCCCCGGCGGGGCCGGTGCGGGCCGCGCGGCGGGCGTGGACGAGCAGCATCAGCGCCAGCAGCCCGGTCACCTCCCGCTCCCGGGGCAGCAGCCGGTGCAGGATCCGCGTCAGCCGGATGGCTTCCCCGGCCAGGTCCGGCCGCGTCAGATCGGGGCCGGAACTGGCCGCGTACCCCTCGGTGAAGACCGAGTAGAGCACCTCCAGCACGCCGGGCAGCCGCTCGGGCAGCTCGTCCGCGCCGGGCACCCGGAACGGGATGCGGGCCTCACGGATCTTCTTCTTGGCCCGTACGATCCGCTGGGCCATCGTCGCCTCCGGCACCAGGTGGGCGCGGGCGGTCTCCGCCGTCGTCAGTCCCGCCAGGCAACGCAGCATCAACGCCGCGCGGGCCGGCGCCGGCAGGGCCGGGTGGGCGCAGGTGAAGAACAACTGCAAGCGCTCGTCGGGCAACTCGCGGACGGTGTCGGGCGGCGGGGCGGGGGCGGCGCGGTCGGCGGCCACCTGGAGGAGCGCGAGCCGTGCCGCGTACGCCCGGTCGCGGCGCAGCCGGTCGACCGCCTTGCGGCGGGCGGTGGTCAGCAGCCAGGCGCCGGGCCGGGAGGGTACGCCGTCGACGGGCCAGCGCACCAGCGCCGCCTCGATGGCCTCCGCGGTGACCTCCTCGGCCAGGTCCAGGTCGCCGAAGCGGCGGACGAGCGTCGCCAGCAGGAGCCCGTGCTCCTCCCGGAAGACCTCCTCCACCGCCCGGCCGGTGCCCGCCCCCTGCTCCCGCACGGTGCTCAGGCCCCCATGTCGGCGACCGGCCGCACCACGACGGAGCCGCCACCGCGTGCTCCGGGGCAGCGGGCCGCCCAGTCCAGCGCGGCGTCCAGATCGGGCACGTCGATCACGTAGAAGCCGCCGAGGACTTCACGGGTCTCGGCGAACGGCCCGTCCACGACGCTCCGCCGGCCGTCCTCGGCGACCCGCACGGTGGTGGCGGTCACCAGATCGGCCAGTGACTCGCCGGACACCATGACTCCCGCGTCCCGCACCGCCTTGTCGAAGGCGATCCAGTCCTCGACCGCCTGCGCGTCGCAGCCGTCGGCCTGGCCGTCCTCGCCCACGGAACCCGCGTTGATCAGCAGCATGTACTTCATTCCTGGCACTCCCCATCGGTGTTCGGGAACAGATCCTCGCGCGGCGCGACCGCGCCGCACACCCTGACGACGAACGGGGAGGGCCGGGATCGACATCGCGGGGATGGAAAATTTCTCCCCCGTCGTTCACTCACCCGTGACCGACGAACTGACGACCGCCCCCGGCGCGCCGGAGGCCGGCGCCGGGATGCCCGGCGAGGAGTGGGAACAGCACCGGCCGGCCGTCTTCGGGGTGGCCTACCGGCTGCTGGGCAGCGTCGCGGACGCCGAGGACGTGACGCAGGACGTGTGGCTGCGCACCGCCCGCGTCCGGCCGGACGGCATCGCCGACCCGCGGGCCTGGCTCGTGACGGTCGCGGCCAGGCGCGCGTACGACGTGCTGCGGTCGGCGCGGGTGCGGCGGGAGGAGTACGTCGGACCGTGGCTGCCCGAACCGCTGCTGACGGGCCCGGACGCCGCGGAGCCGGTCCTGGCCGACGAATCGGTGGGCACGGCGATGCTGCTGGTGATGGAGGAGCTGAACCCGGCCGAGCGGGTCGCATTCGTGCTGCGGGACGTCTTCCGCCTGTCCGCGGCGGACATCGGCCGGGTGCTGGACCGCTCCCCCGCCGCCGTCCGCCAGCTCACCTCGCGGGCCCGGCGGCGGATCGCCGACGCCCGGGACCGGGCACCGGGCGAGGACGGCGGGACGGGCGCCGCAGCGGCCGGGGCCGGGGGCGGCCCGTCCGCACGGGCCGAACGCGAACGCCTGCTGCTGGCCTTCCGTGCCGCCTGCCTGGCCGGCGATCTGGAAGGGCTGGTCAAGCTGCTGGACCCGGACGCCGTGTACGTCGTCGACGGCGGCGGCGAGGTCTTCGCGGCCCGCAAACCGATCACGGGCGGGCAGCGCATCGCCGAGGTGCTGCTGCGGGTGGCCCGCCGGTGGCGGCTGGACGGGCTGCGGCCGGTGGAGGTCGGCGGCGAGCCGGCCCTGCTGTGCCTGCGAGCCGGCGCCCTGCACTCCGTGGACACCGTCCTGCTGCGGAACGGGCGGATCACCGCCTACTGGCGGCAGGCGACCCCCTCGAAGCTGTCGCACGTGCCGGCGCACATCTGATCGTACGCGCGGACGCGTGACACCCCGGGGTGCTGTCTCGTCTCCCTGTCGAGAGCACGTGCGCGGTGCCCGTACCGCGCACACGGCAGACGATCCGAGGAGCGGAACATGGCACGACTGGACTTGGGCACCGCGGCACCCGAACCGTACAAGGCGATCCTCCAGGCCCAGGGGGCGATCGAGACGGGCCCGCTGGACCCGACGGTCCGCGAACTGGTGCGGCTGCGGGCCTCGCAGCTCAACGGCTGCGTCTTCTGCGTCGACATCCACAGCCGCGAGGCCCGGCGGCAGGACATCGGACAGCAGCGGCTCGACCAGCTCCCGGTGTGGGAGGAGTCGGCGCTGTTCGATGAGAAGGAACGGGCCGCCCTCGCCTACACCGAAGCGGTCACCCGGCAGCTGCGGGTGGACGACGCCCTGTGGGAGCGGGTGTGCGCGCACTTCCCCGACGAGAGCGACCGCGGCCACCTGGTTGCGCAGGTCGCCCTCATCAACGCCCTCAACCGGCTGGGCGTACCACTGCGGATGCGGCCCGCGGCGTGACCTCCGGGGAGGGCGGGCGCGGCTACCAGGCGTCGCCCCAGTCGGTCTTGCGGGCGGCCCGCCAGGTGTCGGCGCCGTCGCGCTTGGTGACCGTACGGCGCGTCAGCCCGCCCTCCCGGACGCACAGGTCCAGCAGCACCTGGCCCTTGCGCTGCTGCGGCCTGCGCACCACGCGGGACGCGGCCGGGCCGTCGCCGAGCGGGTGCCGCACGGCCGCCACGTAGCTGTACTTCTCGTCCTCGTACGCCAGCTCACCGCCCTTGACCTGGCGATGGAGGGAGGAGCGGGCCACCCGTACGGCGAAGTGGCACCAGTCCTGCCCCACGACGACGGGGCAGGTGCCGTCGTGCGGGCAGGGGGCGAGCACCGTCAGCCCGGCCGCCAGCAGCGCGTCGCGGGCCTCGCGGATGCGCAGATAGCCGTCCGGGGTGCCCGGCTCCACCAGCACCACCGCGTCCCGCGCGGCGCCGGCCGCCGCCTCGACGACGGCGGCCCGGTCGGCGGGCTCCAGCTCCCCCAGTACGTAGGAGACGGTCACCAGGTCGGCGGGGGCCAGCCGGGGCGCCCCGCCGCGCAGCGAGCCCCGCTGCCAGCCGGTGCCGGCCACGTCCGGCACCCGCCCGGCCAGTTCCCGGCCCAGATCCAGCGCGGACTCCGCCCAGTCGAGAACGGTGGTGGTGCGCGGCCCCTCCCACACCCCGGCAGCCGCCCACACGGCGGCGCCCGTGCCGCCGCCGATGTCGAGGTGGTCGCCGGGCCGCCAGCCGGGCGCCCGCTCGGCGAGGGCCCCCAGCGCGGCGGAGGCGGCGGCGAAGGTCGCCGGCATCCGGTAGGCCGCGTAGGCGACGGCGTCGGCACGGTTGCGGAGCACCGGCGCTCCGGTGGGGGTCTCTCCCCGGTAGTGGGCGATCAGCCGCTCCACGGCGGCCGACGCCTGCCGCGCGGGCAGCCCGTCCACGAGGGCGGCGAGCGCGCCGCGCAGTTCTTGCTCGATCACCACGACAGTGTAGGAGGGAGCCGGGGGGACGGTACGGGCCCGCACATACGGCCCACCTGGCCCGGGCCTGGCCTGGACGCGCCCCCGGGGTGCCGGGCCGCAGACCCCGGCTCGTCCCCGTCCCGTGCCGCGCACTCGGCGCCTTCTGCACCCCGTCCCTTCGGGGGCTGGACCCGCACACCCGTGGACAGCCCCGCCCCGATGACCCGCCACCGCGCCCCGCCCCCGCTGGACCCACACACCCGTGGACAGCCCCGCCCCGATGACCCGCCACCGCGCTCCGCCCTCGCTTGGACCCGCACACCCGTGGGCGGCCCCGGCGCGCGCTCGCCCAGTCCTTCGGGGGTCGGACCCGCTCGCCCGGCTCGGCCCTGTCCGGCTCGTGCACTCGGGGCCTCCCCGGACCGGACCCGCGCGCAGGGAGCCCGGTGCGGGTCCGCACAGCCAGCCCTCCGGTGCGGGTGTCGCTCGCCGGGACTCGGTCCTGTCCGGCCCCGCGCACTCGTCCCCTCCCGGCCCGGCCGCGCGCGCCCAGTCGCTCCGGTGCCGGAGCCGGAGCCGCACCCGGGGCGGTCCGCTCCGGCCGCCCCGTCGCGCGGGCCGGTCCCTCAGCCGGGGTCACGGGCCCCGGGATCTGCGTTCACCTGGCGGCCCGCACCGCGCGGGCCAGCCGGGTGGCCGCCGCCGCGCGTGGCCGGCTGTCGGCGGGCCGGCGCACCGGGTGCACCGTGTTGGCCAGCAGCACCAGGAACGTGTCGGTCGCCCGGTCCAGCACCAGACTCGTCCCCGTGAACCCGGTGTGCCCCGCGGCACCGTGCCCCGGACCGGCCAGCTCCCCCATGAACCAGGCGGCTTCTGTCTCGAAGCCGAGGCCGGGCGGCGCCAGCAGGGCCGCGACGGAGGACGGCGCCAGGATGCGGGCCGGCCCGTAGGCGCCGCCGGACAGCAGCGTCCGGCACAGCACGGCGAGGTCGTGGGCGGTGCTGAAGAGCCCGGCGTGCCCGGCGACGCCGCCCATGGCGTAGGCGTTCTCGTCGTGCACACGCCCGTGGACCAGGCCGCGGTTGAGTTTGGCCCACGGCTTGCGCTGGTCCTCGGTGGCGGCGATACGGGGCCGCCAGGAGCGGGGCGGGTTGAACCGGGTGCGGTCCATGCCCAGCGGCTTGGTGATGCCCTCCCGGACGAGATCGTCGAGGGAGCGGCCGGTCACCCGGCGCAGCACCTGTTCGAGCAGCAGCAGGTTGAGGTCGGAGTAGCAGCGCCGGGTGCCGGGCTCGGTGAGGGGTTTCTCCGCCCACAGCAGCGCCGCGTGCTCGGCGGTGTTGTGCTCGTAGAAGGGCAGCTCCGCACGGAGGCCCGAGGTGTGGGTGAGCAGGTGGCGCACGGTGATGCCGTGGTCGACGACGAGACCGGCACGCGGGTCGGCGTACGTCACGACGGGCGCGTCCAGGTCGAGGGCGCCGCGCTCGGCCTGCTGGAGGGCGGCGACGGCGGTGAACAGCTTGGTCAGCGACGCCACGTCGAAGACGGTGCCCGTGCGCATCGGCAGCCAACGCTCGCGGGGCAGCTCGACCGGCTGCCCCGCGTCGGGGTCCCAGGCGGCGTACCGCAGCGCCCACCCGGCGGCGTGCTCGACGGCCACGCAGGGGCCGCGCCCCGCCAGCACGACGGCGCCCGCGCACCATCCGGTGGCGGGCAGCTCGTCGATCTCCTCCGTCAGGGCCGCCATCTGGTCACCGTCGAGCCCGGCCCTGGCCTGGAAGCGGCGCCGGGCGGCGGCGTCCGGCGTGGGCGGGCGTCTCAGTCGCGTGCGCGCCATGGGCGGCAGAGTCCCACGAAGGCGAGCGCGGCCAGCAGCACCGCGCTGAACTGGACGAGTGCCATGGGCACGGCCGTGTGCTCGCCGGCCACCCCGACCAGCGGCGAGGCGACGGCACCGACGAGGAACTGCGAGGTGCCCAGCAGCGCGGAGGCGGAACCGGCCGCGTGCGGAGTACGCATCAGAGCCTGCGAGTTGGCGTTCGGCATGATCAGGCCCATGCCGGACATCAGCACGCACAGTCCGGTCGCCAGCGGGGCCAGCCCGACCTTGCCGAACACGCCGGTCGTCATCACCAGCAGCGCCACCGTGGCGGCGCCCACCATGCACAGCCCGAAGGCCAGCACCCGGTCCAGCGGGACCCGGCCGACCAGGACCTTTCCGTTCAGCTGGCCGAAGGCGACGATGCCGATCGAGTTGATCATGAACAGCAGGCTGAAGGTCTGCGGGGAGGCGCCGTAGATCTCCTGCATCACGAACGGCGAGGCCGACACGTAGGAGAAGAGCGCCGCGAAAGCGAGGCCGGCCGTGAGCAGATAGCCGGTGAAGACCCGGTCGGCCAGCAGCCCCCGCATGCTGCGCAGCGCCTCGCCCAGCCCGCCCTTGTGCCGTTGTGCGGCGGGCAGCGTCTCGGGCAGTTTGCGCAGCACCACCAGGACGAGGAGCAGCCCGATCGCGGAGAGGATCACGAAAACGCCGCGCCAGTCGGTGAAGCGCAGCACCTGGCCGCCGAGCACCGGGGCGAGGATCGGTGCCACGCCCGAGATCAGCATGAGGGTGGAGAAGAAACGGGCCATGGCCAGCCCGTCGTACATGTCGCGGACGACGGCCCGCGCGATCACCACCCCGGCGGCGCCGGTGAGGCCCTGGACGAGCCGGAAGCCGGTGAGGGTGGCGGCGGTGGGTGCCAGTGCGCAGGCCACACCGGCGAGCACGTAACCGGTCATGCCGATCAGCAGCGGGCGCCGTCGGCCGAAGCGGTCGCTCATCGGCCCGGCGACGAGCTGCCCCACCGCGAGCCCGATCAGGCAGGCGGTCAGCGTCAGCTGGGCGCTGGCGGCGGGCACGTGCAGGGCGCCGCTGACCTCCGGGAGGGCAGGGAGGTACATGTCGATGGAGAGGGGCGGGAGCGCGGTCAGCCCGCCGAGGATGAGGGTCAGCAGCAGACCGGCGCGGCGCCCCCGCGTCAACGCGGCGGCGGGTGCGGTGCTTTCACCGGGCGGTACGGTGCCGCGGGCCGACTGCGCGGCCGGCTCGGCCCGTTCGGCCCGTTCGGCCCCGGCCTCAGCGGCCGGGCCGGAACCGTCGGCCGGGGGCTGCGGCCCGGCGGACCGGGGCTGTGGCTCGGCAGCGGATTGCGGCTCGGCAGGGGACTGTGGCTCGACGGGCTGGGCCGGCACGGCGGGTATCGGTTCGGGCGGCGGCAGGGCGTCGGCGGCTGAGGCGGCCGGTTGCCGGGAGCCGGGATTGGTCATGCACCTCTCCAGGAGATTGTCACGGTCGCGAACATTCTCCCAGCAATTCCTGCACCCGCCCATACGTTTGTTCCCCTGTCCGGGGTGTTCGACGGCGGTGCCGGGCCCCGGACGTGCCGGTGAGCGCCGCCGCCATGCGGACGCGCCCCGGAGCACGCACGGCGCGCGCGTACCCTGCGCGCATGACGCAGGAGACGCACGACACACACGGGGCGACCGCGAACCAGGGAGCGGCTGCGGACGAAGGGACTCCGGGGGCCGTCGAGGGGACGCCGGAGACCGGTGAGGGAACGCCGGGGGCCGATGAGACGGCGGAGGCCAGTGGGGTGCCGGACACCGGCCGGGTGCCGGGGACCGGTGGCGAGCCCTCCGCCGTCGGCCGGACCGCCGTGGTGACCGGCGCGGGCTCCGGAATAGGCCGCGCCGTCGCACTGACCCTGGCCGACGCCGGCTGGCGGGTCGCCCTCGCCGGCCGCCGCCCCGCGGCCCTGGCCGAGACCGCCGGACTGGCCGGCGGCACCACCCTGTGCCTGCCCACCGACGTCACCGACCCGGCGGCCGTCACCGCCCTCTTCGACGCCGTCCGCGACCACTGGGGCCGCCTCGACCTCCTCTTCAACAACGCGGGCACCTTCGGCCCCGCCGTACCGCTGGAAGACCTCTCCTTCGACGAGTGGCGCACCGTCGTGGACGTCAACCTGCACGGCGCCTTCCTGTGCGCCCAGGGCGCGTTCCGGCTCATGAAGGACCAGGAGCCGCGTGGTGGCCGCATCATCAACAACGGCTCCGTCTCCGCCCACGCCCCACGCCCCGGCTCCATCGCCTACACGGCCACCAAGCACGCCATGACGGGGCTCACCAAGTCACTGTCCCTGGACGGCCGCCGCCACGACATCGCCTGCGGCCAGATCGACATCGGCAACGCCGCCACCGAGATGACCGCCGCCATGCCCCACGGCGTGCCCCAGGCCGACGGCACCCTCGCGGCGGAACCCGTCATGTCCGCCACCGATGTGGCCCGCACCGTCCTGCACATGGCCTCCCTCCCGCTGGAGGCCAACGTCCAGTTCGCGACCGTCCTCGCGACGAAGATGCCGTACATCGGGCGGGGCTGAGACCGGCCCCCCGGCGGGGGCCGGCGGACCGGCGGGACCGTGACGGTCCGGTGCGGGGCACCCCCGGGACCGCTTGCGGCACCCGGATCCCGACGGGGCCCCGGACCCCCTCAGCGGACGCGCCGGCCCCGTGGCAAGAATCAGCCGGGCCACAACGGACCCGCGACGGGCCCATGTCCGATCCACGGCGGACCCATGGCCGATCCGCGACGGGACCACTGCCGGTCCGCGGCGGGAAGGCGACCGTCCGCAGCCCCGCGCGACCGCTTCGCGAGCCGCCCCCGCAGCCGCCAGGCAACCGGTCGGCGTACCGCCCGCGCCCGAGACGCGACCGCCCCGCGTACCGCCCCACGGCGGGAACACGGGCGAGCACAGACGGGACCACGGGCGGGACCACGAGCGGGAACACAAGCGGGGCCACGGCGGGAACACCGCGTACCGCCGCATGGTTGGGTGGTGGCATGACGGCGAACGGGACCACGAACCTCACCTCCGACGTACTGCGGTACACCGCTTTCTCCGCCATCCCGGCGGGCGGCAACCCCGCCGGGGTGGTGCTCGACGCGAGCGGACTGGACGACGCGGCGCGGCTGGCGGTGGCCGCCGAAGTGGGGTACTCGGAGACGGCGTTCGTGACGGCGGCCGACGACGCCGGGGAACGCACCTACGACGTGCGGTACTTCAGCCCGCTCGCGGAGGTCGCCTTCTGCGGGCACGCCACCATCGCGACCGCCGTGGCCCTCGCCGAACGCGTCGGCACCGGCGAACTGCTCTTCCGCACCCAGGCCGGGCCGGTGCCCGTCACCGTCGTCGAGGAGGACGGCCGGCCGCTGGCGACGCTCAGCAGCGTCGAACCGCACGACAAGCCGGTGGCGGAGGCGGACCTGAACGAGGCGCTGGCGGCCCTCGGCTGGGCCGAGCAGGACCTGGACGGCACCATCCCGCCGCGTACCGCCTTCGCCGGCAACGACCATCTCGTCCTCGCCGTCGCCACCCGGGAACGACTGGCCGCGCTCGACTACGACGTCGAACGGCTCAAGGCGCTGATGCTGCGGCTCGGGCTGACCACGGTGCACCTGGTGTGGCGGGAGTCGGGCGGCGTCTTCCACGTCCGCGACCCCTTCCCCGTCGGCGGCGTACGAGAGGACCCGGCGACCGGCGCGGCGGCGGCGGCCTTCGGCGGCTATCTGCGGGCGGCGGGCCTGGTGCCCGAGGAAGCACGGCTCGTGCTGCACCAGGGGGAGGACATGGGACGGCCCGGCGTGCTGACCGTCGATCTGCGGGCCGGCGACCCGCGCGTCCACGTCTCCGGTACGGCCACCCGGCTGCGCTGAGACGCCCCGGTACGAGACGCGGATCACCCGGCGCCCTCCCGCCCGGCTGTGGTCCGCCGGGCGGGGGCGGGGGCAGACTCGGCGGGCAGTCACCGCCGAGGAGCCGACAGATGACCGAGCCCGCACCCTCCGCCGCCCACGCCTCCTACCAGAACGAGATCTATCTGCACGGCCTGGAAGGCCGTGTCCCGCCCTTCACCACCGACGGCACGGCACTGGGCGCATCGGCCCGCCGGCACCTGGACCAGGGCGCTTTCGGCTACGTCGCCGGGGCCGCGGGGTCCGGCGCCACGCACCGCGCCAACCGGGAGGCGTTCGACCGTCACCGGCTGGTGCCGCGCATGCTGACCGACGCCACCCACCGGGACCTGCGCACCGAGGTACTGGGCAGCACCCTGCCCGCGCCCGTGCTGCTCGCCCCGGTCGGCGTGCAGTCGATCGTCCACCCGGACGGCGAACTGGCCACCGCGCGGGCCGCCGCCGCGCTGGGGCTGACGACGATCCTGTCCACCGCCTCCTCCCACACCCTCGAAGAGGTCGCGGAGGCCGCCGGCGAGGACGCGCCCCGGTGGTTCCAGCTGTACTGGCCGAACGACGACGAGGTGTGCGTCAGCATCCTGGAGCGAGCCCGCCGCGCCGGCTACACCACGCTCGTCGTCACCCTCGACACCTGGACCCTGGCCTGGCGTCCGCAGGACCTCGACCTGGCCTACCTGCCGTTCATCCGCGGCATCGGCACCGCCGTACCGTTCTCCGACCCGGCCTTCCGCGCCGGGCTGGAACGCCCGCCGGAGGAGGACCTGGCCGCGGCCGTGCTGCGCTGGGTGCCGATGTTCACCGGCACCGACAAATCGTGGGACCGGCTGCCGTTCCTGCGGCAGCACTGGGAGGGGCCGATCGTCCTCAAGGGCATCCAGCACCCGGACGACGCACGCCGCGCCGCCGACGCGGGCATGGACGGCATCGTCGTCTCCAACCACGGCGGCCGGCAGGTCGACGGCGCCATCGCCTCGCTGGACGCGCTGCCGCGGGTGGCCTCGGCGGTGGCGGACACCGGCATGGAGGTGCTGTTCGACTCGGGCGTACGCACCGGCGCCGACGTCCTCAAGGCCCTCGCCCTGGGCGCCCGGGCCGT
Organism: Streptomyces albus subsp. albus; assembly: GCF_000725885.1. Classification (GTDB taxonomy): domain Bacteria; phylum Actinomycetota; class Actinomycetes; order Streptomycetales; family Streptomycetaceae; genus Streptomyces; species Streptomyces albus. The sequence goes on from NZ_JODR01000004.1 coordinate 64,844, forward strand.
CCTGCTGGGCCGGCCGTACGTCTACGGTCTGGCCCACGGCGGCGAGGACGGCGTCCGGCACGTCCTGCGCTCCCTGCTCGCGGACCTCGATCTCACGCTGGGCCTCTCGGGCCACCGCACACCCGGCGAGCTGACCCCCGACGACCTGCACCACCGCTGAGCACCACCGCGCCGCCGGGTACCATGGCCGCACGGCGGACGAGCCGGCCGGGCGGTCGCGTCGGGGGAGCACACACTCCCTCGCCGAGGAACGTCCGGGCTCCACAGGGCAGGATGGTGGGTAACGCCCACCCGGGGTGACCCGCGGGACAGTGCCACAGAAAGCAAACCGCCGGGGCCGTATCCGTACGGCTCCCGGTAAGGGTGAAACGGTGGTGTAAGAGACCACCAGCGCCCAGGGTGACCTGGGCGGCTCGGTAAACCCCATCCGGAGCAAGGTCAAGAGGGAGCACTCCGGTGCTCCTGCGCGGACGACCGAGGGCGGCCCGCCCGAGTCCGCGGGTAGACCGCACGAGGCCGGCGGCAACGCCGGTCCTAGATGGATGACCGCCGCCCCGGGGCGCCGCAAGGCCCCCGAGGCACAGAACCCGGCGTACAGGCCGACTCGTCCGCCGCCTCCTGGGGCCGGGGTCCCGGCCCTGGGGCTCCGATCGGTATCGGAGCCCTTTTCCGCCTTGCGGGCGCGCCGTCCTGTTCGGCACAACGACGAGCAGATGTGGACACTCGTGCGGCTCCCGGACGCGTCTGGCGGATCACGCAGGCAGCGCGCCGGTGCGAGCCGCGAACTCCCGCACCCCGGGCACGCGGACCGGGGAGTACAGCAGATCGACGGTCAGCGCCCGGAGCGCAGGCCGGCGCACCTCCTGCGGAGCCTCCTGCTCGACGCGCCTCAGCGCGTCGAAAGTCTTCCGGTCATCACGCAGGGCGTGCCACATGCGGGCGACGTCGGTCCACGCCCGGGCACGCCGCTCCAGCGACGGAATGCTGTCGATGTCGATGCGGCGCGCCACGCTGACGCCCTCGTCCGGGGTGCCGAGAGCGTTGAGGACGCTGATGCGGTAGGTGTCGACCTGGGTCCGCGTCGCGTCCACGGTGAAGAGTCCGGGGACAGCAGCGTCGGGACGAGCCGTTTCCTCCTGGGCCGCGTCGAGGAGTTCCAGTGCGGTCGAGCGGTCCTTGGCCGTCGCCGCGCTGTACGCCGCAGTGAGCATGAGCGTTGTCCGGACGGCTCTCGCATGCTGCCGACCGCTGTCGAGGTCCGCTGCTTCCCGCGTGAGGAGCCGCACGGCTGAGGCACTGTTCCCCGACCGCCGTACTGTGATCGCGAGGACGCGGGAGGCTTCACCGACCGGGACCGGGTGCCCGGAGGCCCGAGCCGCAGCGAGTGCGCGGTCGGCGGCGGCCCACGCCGCGTCCGAGTGCTGTTTGAGGGCCAGTTCCGCAGCGAGGACGTAGGACCGCGCCAGGATGACGCTTGCCTTGTTGCGCTCGTGACCGCTCGCCTCTTCCCATGAGGCGGAGGCAGCGGCCAGCAGGCCCGGAAGTGCACGGCCGAGTGCGCTGTACCGCGCTGCGCGGAAGTGGGACCGCGCGTTCGTGGCTTCCCGTACCAGCCGTTGGAGCGGCAGGGGCTCGGCGGCAGGGAGATGGAAGAGACACTCCTCCAGGGGAGCGGCCGGATCGCCCCCGGGAACGTCGGCCGCCGCGGGGGTACCGACCGCGGCGGACACTCCGACGGCTGCCGCTCCGGTGAGCAGGTTCCTACGACGCACCGCATCCTCCTCGCCTGGGCGCCCCACCGTACCGAGCACGGGCCCGGCGGACACAGATCCGGCAGTCAGCCTGTCGGGCGGGACACCGAGAAAACCGGCCAAGGCCAGGAGCCGGTCGTACCCCAGCCGCATACGGCCGGACTCGATCCGGGAGATCGCGCTCGCCGAGTAGCCGATCGCCTGGCCGACCTGGGTCTGCGTCAGCCGTGCACGGCACCGTGCTGCCCGTAGCTCGGCCCCCAACTCCTGCGGGGACCTGACGACGTCCATCGGCGTCCTCCTGCGGAACGGCGGGAGGAAGACGGTAGCGGCAAACCCGCGTGCGGCGGGAGGGCGTACGGAAGCACACGGTGTGCGGGCCTCGCACACCGTGTGCGGCCCGGCCGTCTCCCTCTCCCGCTCGCACGGGCACGCCTCGCATTGTGATTGCACGCCCGGCCGCTCGGCCCGGGCGGCTCCCGACGGCGGCGTCGCATGCCGCTGTCCCGACACCGAAGGAGCACCACGATGACCACTCTGCCGTTCGGCCTCACCCAGGCGCTGCCGGTCGAAGCGCCCGCTGCGCGTACCTGGCCCGGCGCTCTGAGCTACTGCCCCGAGCAGCAGCTCACCGTCGTGACTCGGACCGGCACCCCGTTCATCGACTCCCCGTCCATGGCTTCGGAGATCCAGACGGTCACCCAGACCCGTCACGACAGCCAGATCTTCGACGACAACGGCGGCACCGACAAGGACTGAACGGGTCAGCGGGAGAGGAGTGAGAGATGACGGTCCTGGTGCTGACCCGCCGGCTCGACCCCGTCGCCGATCTGGTGGTGGCCGAGCTGAACACCCGAGGAGCGCCGGTCGTCCGGCTCGACCCCGGGGACCTGCCCGACCACTCGGTGTTCACCGCCCGCCTGGACGGTGCAGCCGGTTGGTCGGGCACCTGGCGCGGCCGGCACCGGGACCTGGACCTGGGCGCCGTCACGGCCGTCCACTGGCGGCGCCCCTCTCCTCCCCGCGCCACCGTGCCGGCCTCGGAGCCGGACGCGCGGCGGTGGGCCGACGCGGAAGCCCGTGCCGGGTTCCGCGGCGTGCTCGACGCCCTGCCCTGCATCTGGATCAACCACCCCGCCGCCAACGCAGCGGCCGGCTCGCTCCCGGGCGCCCTCGCCGAGGCGGCCCGATGCGGCCTGCGCGTACCCCGGAGCCTGGTCACCAACGACCCGCACTCCGCCCGCGAGTTCGTCGCCTCACTGCCTGGCGGGGTGGCGGCCTACAAGAGCATCGGGGCCGGCGGACCGGTCACGTGCGACGGTGTCACCTACGCGTCGTGGACCTCACGAGTCCGCGCCGACGACATCACCGACGCCGTGGGCGTGACGGCGCACTACTTCGCCGAGTGGATCGACAAGGCGTACGAGGTCCGTCTCACCGCTGTCGGGCGGCCGGCTGTTCGCCGCCGAGATCCACACCCACTCCGAAGCGGCCCGGATCGATTTCCGCCGGGACTACGACGCCTGCTCCTACACCGTCTGCGACGTGCCCGCCGACGTCGCAGACGGGGTCCGCTCCCTCATGGACACCTACGGACTGCGGTACGCCGCACTGGACTTCCTCGTTGGTCATGCCGGGCTGTGGCACCTGTGCGACATCAACCCAGCCGGGCAGTACGGCTGGATCGAGGCCCTGCGTGCCCCCATCACCCGCGCCATCGCCGACGAACTGGAAAGGCAGCCATGACCGTCGCCGAGACCACCGGCAGCGCCGAGGACCTGCGCCGCCGTATGACCACCTGCCTCACGCACGAGGGAGTGCTGCGCACCCCCGCCTGGCGCGAAGCCTTCGCCACGGTCCCTCGGGAACACTTCACGCCCGCGTTCTCGGTGCACGACGCCGAGGGCTTCCGCACGCTCCGGGCCGGCGATCCCGGCTACCTGGAGACGGTCTACAGCGACACCTCCCTCATCACCCGGCGCGACAAGAACGGTGTGGCGATCAGCTCCTCCACGCGGCCCCGGGTGATGGCCGCCATGCTCGAAGCACTGCCCGACCGCGACACCGCCACCGTGCTGGAGATCGGCACCGGCACCGGCTACAACGCCGCGCTCTTGTGCGCGCGCTACGGCGCGGAGAAGATCGCCACTCTCGACATCGATCCCGAGCTGACCACTGCCGCTCGCGAACGCCTCCACACGGCCGGATACACCCCCACCATCGTGACCGGCGACGGCACCCGCGGCCACACACCCCGCGCCCCTCATTCGGCGATCATCGCCACCTGCGGGCTGCCCCGCATCCCTGCGGTCTGGCTCTCCCAGCTCGCCCCCGGCGGCACCGTCGTCGCCAACCTCGGCTACGGTTTGGCCTCCCTCAACCACCATGACGACGGCAGTCTCCGAGGCCGCTTCCTGCCGGAGATGGCGGCTTTCATGACCGCCCGCCACTCGCCCGAGGACTCCGCACCGAACGCCTGCCCCGAGGACATCGCCGGCCTGATGCGCGCCAGAGGGCGCACGACGACCGTGCAGGTGGCGGGGGACGTCACCGCGCCCATGCCCCGCTTCCTCAGCGGCATGCTCCAACACGACACCATCGACGTCAGCCTGGTCGGCGACGACGGCCGCACGGTGCACCTCATCCAGCACCCGGCATCCGGTGCCTGGGCTCGCATGGCCCCGCACGGCGCCCACGGCGCCCGCCTCGACCACGACGGCCCCGAACACCGCAATCTGTGGGGCGAGCGGCTGGTGCTCATCAAGGCGTGGTTCCACGCAGGGCACCCCGGCCCTGACCGCTACGGTCTCACCGTGGCCCCGAACGGCACGCACACGCTGTGGCTGGACTCCCCGGACGGTCCGTCCTGGGTGCTGCCCGCCTGACGGCTCGGCGACGGCACGCCCCGGCGCCGGCCATCGGACGCAAAGCTGCGCCGGGGGAACGGGGACGCCCCTACCCCCTCTCCCCCACCCCGTCGCCGTCCTCCGGGGGCGCTCCGGGGGCCGGGGGGAGGGGGTCGTCCGCAGGGTGGGTGCTCTCCGGGTGGAGGGCGGCGCTCTCCGGGTGGCTGCGGGTGGCGCGCAGCAGTGTGGCGGCGCCCCGTACCGCTGCGGTGTGCGGTGCGGGGACCGCGGTGACCCGGGTGTCCAGGCGTCCGGCGAGGCGGTAGGTGACGCCCGGGCACAGGGCGCCGCCGCCCGCCAGGAGGACGCCGCGGTGCAACGCGTCGAGGGCGTGCGAGGTGGGGTCCTGTTCCAGCATGCTCGTCACCATCGCGACGACCGCGTCCACGAGCCGGGCCGCGGTGGGTTCCGCCTCCAGGTCGGTGGTGCCCAGCGCGGTGCGGCGGGCGTCGAGGACCGCGCCGCCCGCCAGCAGGACCACCTCGGTGAGGTGGGCGCCGATGTCCACGACGAACAGGGCCCGGGTCAGGTCGACACCGGCCGCGTACGCCACGGCGCGGGCCGTCGGCATGGTCAGCACGGTACGGGGCCGCAGCACCTCGACCGCTTCCCGGGCGGCGGCCCGGTAGGCGACTCCGCCGAGCACCGGGGCCGTCAGCACGACCAGGGGGCGGGCGTGCCGGGACAGACGGTGGCCCAGCAGCCGGTCCAGCAAGCGCGCGGTGCCCGCGGTGTCGATGATCGTGCCCCGCTGGATGGGGCGGGTGACCCCGGCGCCGGGGAAGGTGACCGTGGGTACGTCGATGATCCTGCCGCGGCCCACCATCCAGACGCGGGTCCGGGCGCTGCCCAGGTCCAGGGCGATGCCCGAACACCGCCTGCACAGCGGCCAGGCGGGCCGCGGTGCCACGGCGGGGAAGGCGCGGTGCGCCGCGGTCACCTGCCCGCCCCCCTGACGAGCTGGCAGCGGGCGCAGTAGCGGGCCTGCGGCACGATCATCAGCCGTTCCCGGGCGATGGGCCGCCCACACAGGTGGCACCGTCCGTACCGGCCCTGGTCCATGCGTTCCAGCGCGGCTTCCACGTCGGCCAGGACCATGCGGGCGCAGGCGGCGAGCTGGGCGCTGACCTCGGCCTGTGGGCTGACGCCGGCGTACTCGCCGGACCCGGCATGCTCGCCGGACCCAGCATGCTCGCCGAACCCGGCCCGCGCACCGGCTCCGGCCTGGGCGTCGGCTCCGGCCCGCGCGTCGGTCCGGGAGCGTCCGCCGGCCCCGGCGCGTGCGCCGCCCGGGGCATCGGCCGCCTCGGCCGCAACGGCACCAGCCGCGCCAGCCGCGTCGGCCGCGTCGGCCACAACAGCACCAGTCGCACCGGCCGCGTCGGCCACAACGGCACGAGCCGCACCAGCCGCACCGGCGGTCAGGGCCGGCTGTGCCAGTTGTTCGCGGCGGAAGAGCCGTTGCTCGTTCAGGTTTTCACGGAGCGCGGCGAGGTCTTCCGGGGACAGTCGGGTCCCGCTCTCACCGGTGGTCCGGGTGTTCACCACGTCACCCCTCGGGGCAGGGCAGGGTTGCTCGGGTCCGCTGGCGGCGCCGGCGCCGTCAGCCGGCGCGGCGCTGGCAGGCGACGCAGAACCGTACGTAGGGCAGGATCTCCAGGCGTTCGGCCGGGATGGGCTTGGCGCAGGACATGCAGGTCCCGTAGCTGCCGTCCTGGACGCGGCCGAACGCGGCGTCGATCTCGCCGAGGACCCGCTCCAGCGCCTCCCGCTGCGCGGCTTTGAGGTGCTCGTCGGTCTCGGGGCCGGCTTCGTCGAGGGCCCGCAGCTGGGTGAGCCGGGAGCCGCGTTCGTGTTCGAGGCGCTGGCGGGCCTCGTGCGCGGTCAGCCGCGCGGCGGCCACGGGCGGTGCGACGTCGGAGGACGTCGCGGTGTCGGAGGACTCGAAGGACATGCCCTCACCGTGGCCGAAGCGGGCGGGAAAGCCCATGGGCCCTGGCACCCATCTTGGCGGGGGCGCGGTACCCATCCGGGCGCGGCCACCCGGCCGCAGCGGTGCGGCCCATGTCCCCGCCGCGGCACCGTCGTCGCAGGCCCGCGCGGGTGCGTGCCCGGTACCGACGGCGCGGGCCGGACCGCCTGCCGCTGCCCGGACCGCGACGGCGGTGGCCGATAGTAGGGGCGTACGGATGAAGGAGGCGCGACACCGGTGTCCCTGTTCTGGCGGATCTTCGGGCTCAACGCCGTGGTGCTCGGCACCGCCACGGCGCTGCTGCTGTGGGCTCCGGTGACCGTCTCCGTGCCGGTGGTGCTGACCGAGGCGGTCATCCTGGTCGGGGGGCTGGCGGTGATGCTGGTCGCGAACGCGGCGCTGCTGCGGATCGGTCTGGCCCCGCTGGAGCGGCTCACCCGGCTGATGGCCACCGTCGATCTGCTGCGCCCCGGCCAGCGGCTGCCCGTGGACGGGCACGGCGGTGTCGCCGAGCTGATCCGCGCGTTCAACGCCATGCTGGAGCGGCTGGAGACCGAACGGGCCACCAGCAGTGCCCGCGCCCTGCTCGCCCAGGAGGCCGAGCGGCGCCGGATCGCCCAGGAACTCCACGACGAGGTGGGGCAGAGCATGACCGCCGTGCTGCTGGAGCTCAAACGCGCCGCCGACCGGGCCGAGGAGCCGCTCAAGGGCGAGTTGCAGCAGGCGCAGGAGACCACCCGCGAGAGCCTGGAGGAGGTCCGCAGGGTGGCCCGGCGGCTGCGCCCCGGTGTACTGGAGGACCTGGGGCTCATCAGTGCCCTGACCTCGTTGGCGACCGATTTCGCCACCCATACGGGGCTGGACGTCCGCCGTCGCCTCTCGCCCCGGCTGCCGCCCCTGGAGCAGGAGACGGAGCTGGTGCTCTACCGCATCGCCCAGGAGGGGCTCACCAACGTGGCCCGGCACGCCGAGGCCGACCGTGTGGAGCTGAGCCTGTGGCCGGCGGACGACACGGTGGTGCTGACCGTCACGGACGACGGACGCGGCCCGGGCCTGGCCAAGGAGGGCGCCGGTATCCGCGGCATGCGGGAGCGGGCCCTGCTGATCGGTGCCGATCTGGACATCTCCCCCGCCCCGCAGGCCGGCACCGAGATCCGGCTGACCGTTCCCGTCTCCCGGAAGCGTCCCGAACATGACTGACACCCCCATCCGCATCCTGCTGGCCGACGACCACGCCCTGGTGCGCCGCGGTGTGCGGCTCATCCTGGACGGCGAGCCCGATCTCCAGGTCGTCGCAGAGGCGGGCGAGGGCGCGGAGGCCGTCGCGCTGGCCCGCACCCACGAGATCGACCTGGCGGTGCTGGACGTGGCCATGCCGCGGATGACGGGGCTCCAGGCGGCGCGTGAACTCTCGGCGCTCAAGCCGCAGGTGCGCATCCTGATGCTGTCGATGCACGACAACGAGCAGTATTTTTTCCAGGCGTTGAAGTCGGGGGCGTCCGGTTACGTCCTCAAGTCCGTCGCCGACCGGGATCTGGTGGCCGCCTGCCGGGCCGCGATGCGGGACGAGCCGTTCGTCTACCCCGGCGCGGTCACGGCCCTCATCCGCAACTATCTGGACCGGGTGCGGCACGGCGACGAGGTGCCCGACCAGGTGCTGACGGCCCGTGAGGAGGAGGTCCTCAAACTGGTCGCCGAGGGACACTCCTCCAAGGAGATCGCCGACATCCTCGTCATCAGCGTCAAGACTGTGCAGCGGCACCGGGCCAATCTGCTGCACAAGCTGGGGCTGCGGGACCGGCTGGAGCTGACCCGGTACGCCATCCGGGCCGGGCTCATCGAGCCCTGACCGTTCGTTGGCAGGCCGTCGGCACATCACGCCGGGACCGTCGGCACATCGCACCGAGATCCGGAGAGGGGGCGGGAATGGCTCCGCCGTCGTACACCGCCCCGCGCCGGGGCCGGCCGCACCCGGCCGCGGCTCTCCTCGTCCTGTTCGCCGCGCTGGTGGCGTTCTTCGCCGGCGCGGCACCCGACGAGACGCCGACGGCCGTCACCGGGGCGCCGGCCGCCGCGACGGTCGCGGCGCACGGTGACGACGCGCCACAGGCCGACGACGGCCGGCTGACCGCACATCTCGCGGTCGCCCGAACGCACTCCGAGACCGCCGGCAAACGGCTGGGGTCGCCCCCGTTGCCGGCCGGCGCTGCGCAGGCCGCGCTGCTTCCGCGGCCCGGCGCGGGTGACGCGCCGCCGGCCGGGGCGCCGCGGGCGGCGTCCGCCGAGCATGCCGCCGCCCACCACGGGCGGGGTCCGCCACCGCCTCCGAGCAGCTGACTTCCCTTTTCTTCTCTTCTTTTCCCCTTCCGCTGCCCCGCCGCGGCACGCCCTGCCGCGGCCCGCTGCGGTATGCCTGCTTGGAGGCTCCGTGACGCGTTCATCGCGTTCCCCGGCATCCCCGTCCCCACGTTCCTCCCGACCCCCGCGTTCCTCGCGTGCCTCGCGGGTGCGGGCGCTGGTGGCCCTGGCCACCGTGGCGCTGTCGGTGTTCATCACTTTGACCACACCGGTCCGTCTCGGGCTCGATCTGCGGGGCGGTACGCAGATCGTGCTGGAGACCCGGTCCACGTCCACGACCAAGGCCGACGGCGCCGCCACCGACCGCACCGTCGAGGTGCTGCGCGGTCGTATCGACGCCCTCGGCGTGGCCGAACCGACCATCAACCGGTCCGGCGACAACCGGATCATCGTCGAGCTGCCCGGCGTGCAGGACCCGAAGGAGGCGGCCGAGGTCCTGGGCCGCACCGCGCAGCTCACCTTCCACAAGGTGCTCGGCCCCGCCGGTCCCGACACGGAGAAGGACACCGGCAAGGGCTCCGCCGAGAACGGCACCAAGGGCTCAACCAAGGACGACTCCGCCGAGGAGGGTTCCGGAAGGGACGACTCCGCCAAGGACGGTTCCGATGACGGCTCCAAGGAGAAACCCGGCAAGGACGGCACAAAGGACAGCGCCAACGACGGGCCGGACAAGGAGCGGGTGCTCAAGGACGAGTCGGGCGACCGGCTGCGGCTGGCCCCCGCCTCGCTGACCGGCAACGACGTCAAGGGCGCCGACGCCCGGCTGGACCAGCAGCGCGGCTCCGGCTGGCACGTGACCGTCGACTTCAAGAAGGGCGGCAGCTCCGGCTGGGCGAAGCTGACCGGCGAGGCGGCCTGCCGGCCCCCGGGCGATCCGGCCCGGCGGGTGGCGATCGTCCTCGACGACAAGATCATCTCCTCGCCGCAGATCGATCCGTCGGTCGCCTGCCGTACCGGCATCACCGGCGGCTCCACCGAGATCACCGGCCGGTTCAGCGACGCCGAGGCCCGCGAACTGTCCCTGCTCATCAACGGCGGCGCCCTGCCCGTGCCGGTCGAGACCGTCGAACAGCGCACGGTCGGCCCCACCCTGGGTGCCGAGGCCATCGAGGCCAGCGCCTGGGCCGCCGTCATCGGCACGGGCCTGACCGCGCTGTTCGTCCTCGTCGTCTACCGGCTGATGGGCGCCCTCGCCGTGGTCGCGCTGGGCTGCTACGGGCTGCTGTCCTACGCGGCGCTGGCCGCGCTCGGCGCCACCTTGACCCTGCCGGGGCTGGCCGGGTTCGTACTGGCCATCGGGATGGCCGTGGACGCCAACGTGCTCGTCTTCGAACGGGCCCGGGAGGAGTACGCCAAACAGCAGCGGGCCAGCGCCCGGGTGTCCCTGGTCGCCGGGTTCCGCAACGCCCTGAGCGCCATCGCCGACTCCAACATCACCACGCTCATCGCCGCCGGCCTGCTGTTCTTCCTGGCCTCCGGGCCGGTACGGGGCTTCGGCGTCACCCTGGGCATCGGCGTGCTGGCCTCCATGGTCAGCGCCCTGGTCATCACCCGCGTACTGGCCGAGTACGCCGCGGCCCGCCGCTTCGTACGACGGCGGCCCCACATCTCCGGCATCGCGGGCATCGGTGTGGTGCGCGAGCGGCTGCTGCGCCGCGACCCGCAGTTGATGCGCCGGCCGCGGCGGTGGCTGGCCGGCTCCCTCGTCGCCCTCGTCCTGGCCGGTTCGGGCCTGTTCGTGCGCGGCCTCGACTTCGGTGTCGAGTTCACCGGCGGCCGTCTCATCGAGTACACCACCACCGAGAGCGTCGACCCGGAGAAGGCCCGCGCCGCCCTCGCCGACGCCGGCTTCCCCCGTGCGGTCGTCCAGTCCTCCGGCGACGGCGGACTGACGGTGCGCACGGACCGGCTGACCGACTCCGAGGAGACCAAGGTCACCCGCACGGTGGACGACGTGGCCGGCGGGGCGGAGAAACTCCGGGACGAGGTGGTCGGGCCCAGCCTCGGCGAAGAGCTGCGACGCGGCGCGCTCATCGCCCTCGGCGTGGCGCTGGGCACCCAGCTGCTCTATCTGGCCGCGCGGTTCCGCTGGGTACTGGGAACGGCCGCGGTGGTGGCGATGATCCACGACGTGATCATCCTCGTGGGGGTCTTCGCCTGGCTGGGCAAACCGATCGACGGGGTGTTCCTGGCCGCGCTGCTGACCGTCATCGGCTACTCCGTCAACGACTCCATCGTCGTCTTCGACCGGGTGCGGGAACTGGTGGGGCGGCACCGCGGCACACCGCTGCCGCAGCTCGCCAACCAGGCGATCCTCCAGACCGTGCCGCGCACCGTCAACACGGGCCTGGGGGCGGTCTTCATCCTTGCGGCGCTGGCGCTGCTGGGCGGCGACTCCCTCACGGACTTCGCCCTCGCCCTGCTCATCGGTCTGCTGGTGGGCACCTACTCGTCGGTGTTCACCGCCACACCGCTGGCCCTGGAACTCGACGGCAGGCAGCGCCCGGCGGGCGGCGGCGGCACCGTGCCCGCGCGCCGGCGCCCGGCGGCCCGGGTCCCCGTCACGGGCGACCGTCGCGGGTGAGGGCACCCGTCCGAGCGGCCCCGCCGCGCTGTCGGCGGGGCCTTCCGTCCACACGCAGCCAGCATGGTGGTTACGGACGGAACGAGTCTGGCACCGCCCACTGACACCGGCCCCCGCCCGCCCGGCAAGCCGGCGGGGGCCGCCGCGCCCCGAGGCCCGGCCCCTGGTACCCCCTCCCGCACCGGGCGCGGCCCCCGCCGTGCGGCCCGGCGAACGGGCCGGCGCCGGACCGGCCGGCAGCCCAGCGGCGGCGGCCCGGCGGACGGACCGGCGGGCGGCCGTCAGTCGGTGTCGTGTGCGAGGCGGTACAGGTCCGCCCACTGTCCGGCTGTCAGGGACTTCGGCAGGGCGGCCGGGCGCAGGCCCTGCTGCCGCAGCCAGCGAGCGGCCCGCTGCCGGGACAGACCCCGGACGGCGAGGGGAAGGGTCTCGGCCAGGCCCCGGCCCCGGCCGGTGAAGACCCGGTGCACGAGGTCCTGGTACCGCTGACGGTGCGCGGGTGCCAGCAGGGGCTCGGTGCGGCGGGTGACCGTCAGCAGACCGCCGTCCACCCCCGGGCGGGGCCGGAAGGCCGTCGCCGGTACCCGTCCGGCAAGCCGGAAGTCGTACCAGGGCCACCACTGGGCGGTCATCATCGTGGCGCCGCCCACCCCCGCGCGGCGGCGGGCGACCTCCCACTGGACGAGCAGTACGGCGTCCGTCCAGCCGGTGCCGTGCAGGATGCGGCGGAGCATCGCGGTGGTGCGGTGGAAGGGGAGGTTGCCGCAGAGCACATACGGACCGGCCGGGGCCTTCCAGCGCAGGAAGTCGGCGCGGAGGACGGTGGTGGAGGCGGCCGTACGGCGGTCGAGCCGCTCGGCGGTGCGGGCGTCCACCTCCAGCACGGTGAGCGGCCGGCCGAGCCTCTCCAGGGGCAGGGTGAGGGCGCCGTCGCCGCCGCCGATCTCGACCACGGCTCCGCGGGTGCGGGCCACGAGGGAGACGAAGGTGCGGATCGTCGCCGGGTCGGTGAGGAAGTTCTGGCCCAGTTCGTGCCGCCCTCCCCATGCGCCGCCGGGCGGCGTGCCAATGGCGTTCCGGCCGCGCTCGGCGTCCCTTCCGCCGGGCCGGCCGCCTGGCCGGTCGCCGGGGCCGGCGCCCCTCCGGCGCGGTGTGCGGGGCGTGCCGGGGCCGTGGGCCCCGCCGCGGGCGGGCTCGTCGGGGTGGGAGGTGCGAGGGGTGGAGTGGTCGCGGTGGGTGTGGGTGTGCCTGGGCACGGGCTCTCCGCTGCTTCGTGGGGAGCCGGGCAGCACAAGGGGACCGCCCGGCGTGGACACGCTGGGGCGGCGGTTTTCCGTGGAGGAGGGCCGCCGCTAGGGGCGGCGGAGCCGCGTGAACGCGGCGCAGGCGGCGCAGGCGCAGCACGCGCAGGCGCAACAGCAGGCGGACATGGGGCGCACTGTAGGCGCGGGGTACGGGGCGCACCAACCGGTTTTCGGGCCTGCTGCGCCCGGCGGCCGGCGGGGGGCGGCCGGGTGCGTGCCGTGGGCCGAGGTTGCAGGCTGGAAGTATGACCCCACCCATAGTCGTGCACCCTCCGTCCCCCGCGGGAGGGCGGAGAGTGACCGCTCACACGGAAAGCCTCGGGGTCGCCCACCGCCCCGAGGACGTCATCGAGTTCCTGCGCCGGGCGGGTCTCGACCCCGCCGAGATCCAGCTCGACGACCCCTGTCTGATCGAGTGGCGGGGCGGCGGGCCCGAGGTGTGGGACCTGCCGGCGACGGGCACGTAGCGCGCGGCGGCGGGCGGCGGCTCCGGGCGGCCGGGCGTACCAACCAAGAGGGCAGGTGTGCGGCCGATTCGGACGCGGGAGTACCGTCGGGTGAGCCCCCCCGGGCCGTGAAGTGAGGAGCCTGATCGCACATGCCAACGCCCACTCCCCTGCCGATGCCGTCCCGCCTGCCGTCGGGCCGGCCCCCGCAGCACGAGCAGGAGCAAGGCAATCGGACCGCTCTGGTCGAGGATCTGATGGAGCGCTTCCCGCACATTCCGCGGGAGGCGGTGCTGAAGGAGGACCTGCTGCGCGGCGGGATGGCCTTCGACGACTCGGCCCTGAGCGACACCACCGACGAGGCCACCGGCGAGGTCAAGCCGAAGTCGTACTTCATCTTCTCCTTCGACCACCGCACCCTTCCCGAGCTGGGCGAGGCCGCGCTGCGCCGCCCGCCGGAGGAGGTCGTCCTGACGGGCGGCCCCTGGGAGCTGCGCCGTACCGTCGTCTCCGTACGGGTGAACCCGGACTCGCCCTACCGGGTGCAGGCGGGCGAGGACGGTTCGCTCGGCCTCTACCTGGAGGGCGAGCGGATCGCGGACGTCGGTCTGCCGCCGATGCCGGACTACTACCGGCACGCGCTCGCCAACGGGAAGTCCGTGATGGAGGTGGCGCCCACCATCCAGTGGGGCTACCTGATCTATCTGACGGTCTTCCGGGTGTGCCAGTACTTCGGCGCCAAGGAGGAGTGCCAGTACTGCGACATCAACCACAACTGGCGCCAGCACAAGGCGGCCGGGCGCCCGTACACGGGTGTCAAGCCGGTCGAGGAGGTGCTGGAGGCCCTCCAGATCATCTCCGACCACGACACGCTCGGCGCCTCGCGGGCCTACACCCTCACCGGCGGCTCGATCACCTCGCGGGTGCAGGGCAAGGACGAGGCCGACTTCTACGGGCAGTACGCGAAGGCCATCGAGGAGCGCTTCCCGGGCCGCTGGACCGGCAAGGTCGTCGCGCAGGCGCTGCCCAAGGAGGACGTGCAGCGCTTCCACGACTACGGCATCAGCATCTACCACCCCAACTTCGAGGTGTGGGACAAGCGGCTGTTCGAGCTGTACTGCCCCGGCAAGGAGCGGTACGTGGGCCGGGAGGAGTGGCACCGCCGCATCCTCGACTCGGCGGAGGTGTTCGGGCCGCGCAACGTGATCCCGAACTTCGTCGCGGGTGTCGAGATGGCCGCCCCGTACGGTTTCGGCACCGTGGACGAGGCCATCGCCTCCACCACCGAGGGGCTCGACTTCTTCATGTCGCACGGCATCACCCCGCGCTTCACCACCTGGTGCCCGGAGCCGACGACGCCGCTGGGCAAGACCAACCCGCTGGGCGCCCCGCTGGAGTACCACATCCGGCTGCTGGACGCCTACCGCAGCGCGATGCAGCGGCACGGGCTGTCCTCCCCGCCCGGATACGGTCCGGCGGGCGCGGGCCGCGCGGTCTTCTCCGTCAGCTCCTTCATGGACACCCTGCCGGCGGAAGAGGGCGCGCCGGTCTCGTGAGGCGCCGCGCCGCACGGCGATGATGTCCGCCCAAGGCTCCGGTCCGTATCCCGAGAAGGGACCGGAGCCGCGCCGTGTGCGGAGCCGCACGGCGCACCCCTCACACGGGCGGTCTCTCACGAAGGAACGGGCGGATGCGGCTGACACTGACGACGATGCTGTCGCTCGACGGCGTGATGCAGGGCCCCGGAGGCCCCGGGGAGGACCGCCGCGACGGGTTCGCCCTCGGCGGCTGGGTGGTCCCCTACGCCGACGAGGAGGTGGGCGAGCGCATCACCCGCTGGTTCACCCGCGCGGGCGGCTTCCTGCTGGGGCGGCACACCTACGAGATCTTCGCCGGGTACTGGCCGCACGTCGGCGACGAGACGGAACCGGTGATCGCGGACAGGCTGAACGGGCTGCCCAAGTACGTCGCCTCGACCACCCTGACGCACGCGGACTGGCAGCACAGCACGGTGCTGCGCGGCGAGGTGGCCGACGCCGTACGGGAGCTGAAGGAGCGGCCGGGCGACGAACTCCAGATCCACGGCAGCGGGGTGCTGGCCCGCTCGCTGATGGACGACGGTCTGATCGACGAGTACCGGCTGCTGGTCCACCCGGTCGTGCTCGACGCGGGCCGCCGGCTGTTCGCGGGGGGAACCGGGCCGGCGGCGCTGCGCCTGACGGAATGCGACGCCCTGTCCTCGGGCGTGGTGGCGCAGACCTACGTCCCGGCGGGCAGGCCCGCGTTCGGATCGTTCTGACGGGTGGCCGGGTCAGCGGCCGGTGGCGCCGTCGGTCTGCTCGCGCAGGATGTCGGCGTGTCCGGCGTGCCGGCCCGTCTCCTCGATCATGTGGACGAGGATCCAGCGCAGTGTCGGCGGTTCGGTGCCGCCGAGCGCGCGGGCGCCGGGGCGGCCCAGGTCGTCGCAGGCGGCGATGATCTCGTCGGAGGCACGGACCGCCTCCCGGTAGGCGGCGATCAGCGTCTGTGCCGTCTCGCCCGCCGCGGGCGGCTCGTCGTCGTCGAGGGGGCGTTCGCCGCCGCGGCCCGCGTACGCCCATACGAACCAGTTGTGCTCCACCCGTGTCAGATGCTTGACCAGGCCGAGCAGGCTGGTGCCGGAGGGCACCCCGGGGGTCAGGCCCACCTCGTCGCTCAGACCGGCCGCCTTGGCGACGACGGCTTCGCGCAGATAGCCGAGGAAGGCCACGAGGGTCTCCTTCTCGCCGCCCGCCGTCCTGGGCGGCCGGACGTCTCCCCGTGCGGAAAATCCCGTCACATCAGTCATGCCGCCGACTGTAACCACAATCGGCTGGCGGCTGCCCGCGTCTGCTGGTTGGCTTCCCGCATGCCCCCACCGCACAGTCCCCCACCGCCCTGCGCAAAAATGATCTTCGTCGGTGACCGGCACCGCACTGGGGGGCGACGGGGATGACCCACCGCACGGCGCTCGACGCGCAGCAGCCCGCGAGCGCCTGGACGGCGCTGGGCGCCGGGCTGGAGGGCACGCTGCTGCGGCCCGGTGACCGGGACTTCACCGCGGCCCGCAAACTCGCCAACCCCCGGTTCGACGGGGTGCGCCCGGCCGCCGTCGCCTACTGCGCGGGGCCCGGCGACATCGCCGAGTGCCTCGCCTTCGCCCGCCGGTACGGGATTCCCGTGGCCGTCCGCAGCGGCGGCCACTCCGCCGCCGGCTGGTCCACCGGCACCGGCCGGCTGGTCATCGACGTCCAGCGGATGGCCGAGGTGCGCCCCGCCGGGCGGTCCGCCACCGTGGGGGCCGGCGCGAAACTCATCGACGTCCACGCCCAGTTGACCCCGCACAAACGGACGATTCCGGCCGCCGCCGCCCCCACCGTCGGCATCTCCGGGCTGACGCTCGGTGGCGGCATCGGGCCCGTCTCCCGCGCCTACGGGCTCAGCTGCGACAGCCTCACCGGTGCCACCGTCGTCACCGCCGACGGCCGCCTCCGCCGGGTCGCCGAGGACAGCGAGACGGACCTGTTCTGGGCGCTGCGCGGCGCCGGCGGCGGACAGTTCGGCGTGGTGACCGCGCTCGACTTCCGCACCCAGGTGGCGCCCTCCTGCCAGACGTTCTTCCTCAGCTGGCCCTGGGAACGGGCCGCGGGCGTGGTACGCGAGTGGCAACGCTGGGCCCCCGTCGCCCCGGAGGAAATGGGCACCAGCCTGCATCTGTCGGCACCGGCCGGCGGCCGGCCCGGCAGCGTACGGATGAGCGGTCTGTCCCTGGGGGCCCGCCGCGAGGTGGAGAACCACCTCGACCGGCTGGCCGGCCGGATCGGCGAGAGCTCCTGCGACCTCGCCCTGCGGCGGCACTCCTACCTGGACGCGATGAAGGTGATGGGCGGCGTCTCCGGCTGGACCCTGGCCCAGGCGCACCAGCGCGGCACCCTGCCGGGCCGGACCAGACGCGGCCGGGTGCCCCGCGAGTCGTACGCCGTACGGTCCGACTTCTACGTCCGGCCGCTGCCGCCGGCGGGCATAAGGACGCTTCTCACCCGCGTCGAGCGGCTGTCCGGGCTGCGCGGCGGCGGAGCCGGCAGTGTCGCGCTGGACGCGCTGGGCGGCGCCGTCAACCGGCCACGCGCCGACGCCACCGCCTTCCCCCACCGCGGCGCCCGCTTCCTGGCCCGCTACCTCATCCACTGGCCCGACGCCGCCGGGGCCGAACAGGTGGCCGGCTACCGCGGCTGGCTCGACGCCACCCACGCCGCGCTCCGCCCCTGGGCCGGCGGCCACGCCTACCAGAACTGCCCCGACCCGGCACTGCGCGACTGGCGGCACGCCTACTACGGCGCCAACGCCGGCCGGCTCGCCGCCGTCAAGGCCAGGTACGACCCCGACCGGGTCTTCTGCTTCCCGCAGGCCCTCTGAGCCCGGCGGGCCGTGAGCCGGCCCGCCCGGCGGCCCGTACGCTGGCGGTCGCACCGTCGCCGTACTCCCCCGGCCCCGGCCGGGGTGCCGCAAGACAGGAGAAGAGCCGTGCTCGTGCTGTTGCCGCCGTCCGAGGGGAAGGCCGAGGGCGGGCAGGGCCGCCCGCTGGACCTGGACTCGCTCTCGCTCCCCGGGCTGAACCCGGCCCGGGAGGCGGTGCTGGACGAGCTGGTGACCCTCTGCCGCGCCGACGAGGAGAAGGCACGCGAGGTGCTGGGGCTCAGCCAGGGGCTGCGCGGCGAGGTCACCAAGAACGCCGGCCTGCGTGAGGCGCCCACCCGGCCCGCCGGCCAGATCTACACCGGCGTGCTCTACGACGCGCTGGACCTGGCCTCCCTCGGTCCGGCCGCCCGGCGCCGGGCCGCGAGGCAACTGCTGGTCTTCTCCGGGCTGTGGGGTGCCGTCGGCATCGAGGACCCCATCCCCTCCTACCGGCTCTCCGGCGGGGTGAAGCTGCCCGGCGCCGGACCGCTGGGCCGCTACTGGCGGGGCCCGCTGGAGTCCGTACTGCCCGAGGCGGCGGGCGACGGGCTGGTCCTGGACCTGCGCTCATCGGCGTACGCGGCCATGTGGAAGCCGAAGGGCCCCACGGCCCGGCGCACGGCGACCGTGCGGGTGCTCCAGTCGAAGGTGGTGGACGGCGTGGAGAAGCGGTCCGTCGTCAGCCACTTCAACAAGGCCACCAAGGGCCGCCTGCTGCGGGCCCTGCTGGAATCGGACGCCGAACCCGCGACCCCCGGCGAGCTGGCCGCAACGCTGCGGGAACTCGGGTACGTCGTGGAGGGCGACGACGCCGACAGCGCGAAGGGCCCGACGGCACTCGACGTGGTGGTCACAGAGCTGTAGCCCCGCCCGGCGGGGCCCACTGAACCGGCGGCGCCCGGCGCCGGGCCCTGCACGGGCGGGGCCGGCGCCGTACGGGCGTGCCCGGCGTCCCCGCCGACGCCGCGGAGGCCCGGCACCGGTGCCGCGGGGCAGGCGTGACGCACCACTCCGCAGGCCCGGCCGGAAGACGGCGCCGGGTCACCGGCCCGGCGGGCACACCGCGCCGGATCGCGGAACCGGCGGGCACACCGCGCCGCCCGTGCCGGGCCCCGCACAGCACGGAGCCGTCCGCACCGGGCGTGCCCGGCACCACGGCGGAGCGCGACGCCGGGGGGCGTCGCGGGGCCGCACGAGATACGCGACCGGCCAGCCGTGCGGACGTTCCACCGCACGGGAAACCTCCCGCCGGGCACGCCGGGCACGCCGGGCACCAGCCGGGCCCGGCCCGGCACGGCAGGGTGCCGCCGCGCCGGGAACGCCCGGCGCCGACACGGCCACGGCCGAGGCGCGCTTGCCGGGCACTGGGGGGCCGACACGTGCGGCGCCCGGCGGCGGGCCGCACCCGGCCGGGGCCCGCCCCAGGGCGGACCCGGGGACGGCAGGCGGCGACGGCGCAGGCGAGAGTGGCGTTGCAAGTTGTGCAACGCCTGTTGCGTGTGATGTGGCGGGGCGGGCAGCATACGCGCATGAGCAGTCCTGCCGCCTCCCCCGCGCCCTCCGTCCTCGACCTCGCCCCTGTGCTGCCCGTCGTCGTCCTGCACGACGCCGAGGACGCCGTACCCCTCGCGCGGGCGCTGGTCGCCGGCGGGCTGCCCGCGATCGAGGTGACGCTGCGCACCCCGGCGGCACCCGCGGCGATCCGGGCCATCGCCGACGCCGTGCCGGAGGCCGTCGTCGGCGCCGGCACCGTGCTGAGCGGCGACGACGTGCGGACCGCCGTGGAGGCGGGCGCCCGCTTCCTGGTCAGCCCCGGCTGGACGGACACCCTGCTGGAGGCCATGCGCGCCTCCGGAGTGCCGTATCTGCCGGGCGTCTCCACCGCCTCCGAGGTCGTCGCCCTGCTGGAGCGCGGCGTGCACGAGATGAAGTTCTTCCCCGCCGAGGCGGCGGGCGGCACGGCCTACCTCAAGTCGCTGGCCTCGCCCCTGCCCCGGGCCCGTTTCTGCCCCACCGGCGGGGTCTCCGCCGCCAACGCGGCGTCCTACCTCGCCCTGCCCAACGTCGCCTGCGTGGGCGGCACCTGGATGCTGCCCGCCGACGCGCTCGCCGCCAAGGACTGGGACCGGGTGCGTGCCTTGGCGGCCGAAGCCTCTCAAGTGAGGTCCACTGAGTAGATTGCCTCCATGGCAACTCCTGAGACACACGGGGGACTCGGGGCGGTCTGCCCCACATGTGGCGGTACGGCGGTCCGCCCGGTCTCCGAAGCCCGGTACGCCAAGGGCTCCATGCGCAAAGACCTGACCACCCGCCTGGCGAAAGGCCCCGAGAAGGGCGGCGACGGCTGCCTCCACTTCCTGGAGGGCATGGTCCTCACCGGCATCGGCGTCGCCCTCGCCTGGACGGGCCACCAACAGGACAAGCCGCTCTACTTGTTCGGCGGCATAGCCCTGGCGGTGCTCTGCTTCGCCGGCACCCTCGGCGTCGTACGGAGCGACCGCCGCGAACGCGCCGCCGAGAAGGCCGGCGACCAGCGGGCCTCCCGCGTGTGGGAGCCCGCCCACTACTGCGACGGCTGCGAAACGGTCTTCTGCCCCGGCGGGGTGCCGTGGGCGGGCACCATGACGCCCGAGGACTTCCGGCGGTTCGTGTGGACGGAGGGCGGCTACGCGGACCAGCTGCCCACCCGCTAGCCGGCGCCGTCACGCCGCGCGGGCTGCCAGTTCCTCCAGGGTGCGGGCGGACGGTGTTCCGGGGTCCGCCGTGATCAGCACGACCTCCTGGTCGTCCTCGGGCACGAGGAGCACGTCGCAGTTCAGCCGCAGTGTGCCCGCCGTCGGGTGGTCGAGCGTCTTGGTGCGGTGACCGGGGGCGTGGACCGGGCGGGTCTCCCACAGCCGGCGGAACTCCCCGCTTCCGGCGTGGAGTTCGGCCAGCAGCGCGGCCAGCCGCGCATCGTGCGGGTAGCGGTCCGCGGCCCGGCGCAGCCGCCCCACCGCGATGCGCCCGAACTCCTCGGCGCCGGAGATCGTCTCCCGGTGCTCCGGGCACAGGAAACGGCGCCGGGCCAGATTCACCGTGCCCTGCGCGAGGTCCCCGCCGAGCAGCGTGCGGGCCAGCGGGTTCCAGGCGATGACGTCGTAGGCGGCGTCGGTGACGATGGCGCCGGTCGCCGGCAGCCGCTCCAGCATCCCGGCCACATGCGGGCGCACCCGGCGCACCACGCCGGGGCCGGGTGGCGGCGCCGGTGTGCCCGCCAGGCCGAACAGATGGCTGCGCTCGGCCGGGGTCAGCCGCAGGGCCCCGGCCAGCGCGTCCAGGACGCGCGCGGACGGGCGGGGGCCTCTGGCCTGCTCCAGCCGGGTGTAGTAGTCGACCGACACATGGGCCAGCTCCGCGACCTCCTCGCGGCGCAGACCCGGTGTCCGGCGCAGGCCGCCCGCGGAAAGACCCACGTCGTGCGGGCGCAGCCCCGCCCGGCGGCTGCGCAGGAAGCGGGCCAGTTCCGCTCGCGCCATGCTGCTCGCCCCCTCGCCTGGTACAGGTGATCCCTGGCAGGGCCACCGCCGCCGCAGGACCATCGCTGTCATGAACGATCGCACAGCTCTCGTCACCGGTGCCAACAAGGGCATCGGCCACCAGATCGCCCGTCTGCTCGTCGCGGAGGGCTTCACCGTGTACGTGGGCGCCCGGGATGCCGGGCGCGGGCGGCGGGCCGCCGAGGAGATCGGCGGGGGCGCCCGCCCGCTGGTCCTGGACGTGACGGACCAGGACAGCATCACCGCAGCGGCCGGGCACGTCGACCGCCTGGACGTGCTGGTCAACAACGCCGGCATCGGTGCTTCGCCGGCCGCGCCGGACGTGGCGACGGCCGAGGAGTTCCGGCAGGTCTACGAGACGAACGTGTTCGGTGTGGTCGCGGTGACCAACGCCTTCCTGCCCGTCCTGCGCCGGTCGCCGCACCCGCGCATCGTCAATGTGTCCAGCGGGACCGGATCGCTGACCTGGAGCGTGAGCCCCAACCCCCAGTTCACGCCGGGCAGCGGCGCAGCCGCCGCGTACCGCTCGTCCAAGACCGCCCTCAACGCCCTGACCGTCCTGTACGCGCAGACGCTCTCCGAGGGCGGTTTCAAGGTCAACGCGCTGGCCCCGGGGCTGCGGGCCACCGATCTGAACGCGCGGGCCGCCGCCGGCGGCGATCCGGCGGAGGCCGCACAGGGCGCCGTCCGGCTGGCCCTCCTGCCCGACGACGGCCCCACCGGGGAGTTCTTCTCCTGGGACGGCACACCCGTGCCGTGGTGAGCCGCCCGGCGCAGCCGCGCCGAGAGTGCCGGCACAGCCGCGGCCGGGCTTCGGCGCGGGTGTCCCGGCGCACCCGCGCCCAGGCTCAGCGCAGGTGCGCGGTGTCGTTCAGCAGGCGCAGCGAGGCGTTGCCGTCCGCGTAGTAGGCGACGGCCGACAGGGAAGCGGCCGACAGCTCCATCCGGAACAGGGACTCCGGCGGGGCGCCGAGGGCGAGCCGGACGAGGGTCTTGACGGGCGTCACATGGGTGACGACCAGCACCGTCCGGCCGGTGTAGCGGGCCAGGAGCCGGTCCCTGGCGACGGCGACCCGCCGCGCGACCTCCTCGAAGGACTCGCCGCCCCCCGTGGGGCGGACGGCGGGCGAGGCGAGCCAGGCGTCCAGGTCCTCCGGGTACCGCTCGCGGACCTCCGCGAACGTGAGGCCCTCCCAGGCACCGAAGTCCGTCTCGCGGAGCCCCTCGTCGGTACGGACCTGGAGTCCGAGCCGGCCGGCGACCGCCGCGGCCGTCTCCTGGCAGCGGCGCAGCGGTGAGGCGACGACCGCCTGCACCGTGCCGCGCAAGGCCAGCGCCTCGGCGACGGCGGCGGCCTGTCGCCGTCCAGCCGGCGACAGGTCGGGGTCGGAGCCGCCGCTGCCCGAGAACCGCTTCTCGGGCGTGAGCGGCGTCTCGCCGTGCCGCAGCAGGACGAACGTGGTGGGGGTGCCCAGGTCGGGGCCCCAGCCGGCACGGGCCGCGGGCGCCGTCGGGCCCGGGTCGGTGGCGGCCGGGCCGGCGCCGGGGGCCGCCGCCACCGGCGCGGGCGCGGGGCCCGCGTCCGGTTCGGCGGTGGAGGCGCCCTCCTGCCACTGCTCGCCGCGCCCGCCCGCGTCCATCGCCTCGTTGGCCAGCCGGTCGGCGTGCTTGTTCTTCTCGCGGGGGATCCACTCGTAGGTGACGGCGTCCGGCGGGAAGACGGAGGCGGCCTCCAGCGCCAGGGGCCGCATGTCGGGGTGCTTGATCTTCCAGCGGCCCGACATCTGTTCCACGACGAGCTTGGAGTCCATCCGCACCAGTACGGCCGCGTCCGGGTCCAGCTCCCGGGCCGCCCGCAGCCCGGCGAGCAGACCCCGGTACTCGGCGACGTTGTTGGTGGCCCGGCCGATGAACTCCGCGGCCTCCCGCAGGGTTTCGCCGGTGGCGGCGTCACGGACGACGGCCCCGTAACCGGCCGGCCCGGGGTTGCCGCGCGACCCGCCGTCGGCCTCGACGACGAAGGTGCGGCGCACGCTGCCGCTCACGCCGCTCCTCCGTCCACCGCCCCGCCCGGGGCCGGAGCGCCGCCCCGGGCCCGGCGGCCGGTACGGACATCACTCACAGGCCGGACTCCGGGGTGCGCACCAGGATGCGGCGGCAGTTGTCGCAGCGGACCACCTCGTCGGCGGGGGCCGCCCGCAGCTCGTTGAGGCCGGTGATGTCCAGCTCCAGCCGGCAGCCCTCGCAGCGGCGCTGGAAGAGCTTGGCGGCGCCGACACCGCCCTCCCGCTCGCGGATCTTGTCGTACAGCTTGAGCAGGTCGGCGGGGACGGCGGCGGCGATGGTCTCGCGCTCCTTGCGGGCGCTGTCGGCCTCGGCGTCCAGTTCGCCGAGCGCGGCGTCCCGGCGGCCGGTGGCGTCCTGCACCTTGGCGGCCACCGCCTCGACGCGCTCGCCCAGTTCGGCGGCGCGCGCGGCAGCCGACTCGCGGCGCTCCATCACCTCCAGCACGATGTCCTCCAGATCGCCCTGCCGCTTGGCCAGGGAAGCGATCTCGCTCTGGAGGTTCTCCAGGTCCTTGGGGTTGGTCACGGCACCGGAGTCGAGGCGCTGCTGGTCGCGCGCTGCGCGCTGGCGTACCTGGTCTACGTCCTGTTCGGCCTTGGTCTGCTCGCGGGCGGTGTCGCTCTCCTCGGTCTGCGCGGCCACGAGCAGATCCCGCAGCTGGGCGAGGTCGGTCTCCAGCCGCTGGATCTCCTCGTGCTCGGGCAGGGTCCTGCGCTTGTGCGCGAGCTGCGACAGGCGGGTGTCGAGTGCCTGGACGTCGAGCAGGCGGATCTGATCGGCGGGCGCGGCGTTCAGTTGGGGGCTCCCGGGGTGAGGTCGTTGTCGGTCAGTGCGGTCTGCTGGGCCGTGGACGGCGGGGCGAGCGGGCTGTGCTGGGGCAGCGAGGGCGCGTGCGCGGTCCACGGGTCGGTGACGGTGCGCGAGACGTCGGTCCGCAGGTCCCAGCCGTTCCGCTGCGCGACGGCGTCCAGCTGTGCCGCGGCCTGCTCGCACCAGGGCCACTCGGTGGCGAAGTGGGCGGCGTCCAGCAGCGCGAGGCCGGAGTACTCACGGGCCTCGGAGGCGGGGTGGTGGCGCAGGTCTGCGGTGAGGTAGGCGTCGACACCGGCCGCGCGGACGGCGTCGAAGAGGCTGTCGCCCGAGCCGCCGCACACGGCGACCGTCCGCACCGTCGCCGTCGGGTCGCCCGCGGCGCGGATGCCCTGTGCGGTGACGGGCAGTGAGGCGGCGGCCTGTTCGACGAGGTCGCCGAGGGCCAGCGGCCGGTCCAGTTCGCAGATCCGGCCGAGCCCGCGACGCCCGGCCGGGTCGGTGGCGTCCGGGACGAGGGGACGCAGCACGCGCAAACCGAGCGCGGCGGCCAGCGCGTCGGAGACCCCGGGGTCGGCGGTGTCGGCGTTGGTGTGGGCGACGTGCAGGGCCACCCCGTTGCGGATCAGGGTGTGGACGACGCGGCCCTTGAAGGTGTCGGCGGCGACCGTGGTGGTGCCGCGCAGATACAGCGGGTGGTGGGTGACCAGGAGCTGGGCGCCCTTGGCCACGGCCTCGTCGGCGATCTCCTGGACCGGGTCGACGGCGAACAGGACGCGGCCGACGCGGGCTTCCGGGTCGGTCACGTCCCCGCAGACGGTGCCGACGGCGTCCCACTGCTCGGCGCGGTCGCGCGGCCACAGGTCGTCGAGCGCTGCGATGACTTCGGAGAGGGAGGGCTGTGCTGGCACGGGGCAAGGCTACCTGCCCACCGCCGGGACGACCCCAGCCCGGTCGCCGCCCGCCCGCACCGCCGGGCGGGCCAGCGACGGGCCGCCTCCCGCCCGGCCGGTGCAGCACTCCGGGCCCGGCCGGGGGAGCGTCCGGGCCGGGCCCGGGGAACGTCTCGGACGGGCTCCGGGACGGGGGCGGACGCGGCGGGTCGGGGCGGGCCACGGGACGGTGCCGCGGGCGACGGGTGCGGGGGCGGGGGCGGGGCGGCGGTGTGGAGGGGTGCCGTGCGCCGTGAACCGGTGCGGGGGTGCGATGCCGGTCGGACGCGGGTCCGGCTGTGCCGGGGGTGCCGGCAGCGCGGCGGAGGAGAGGGCTCGGGCACCGCCGCGGCGGCCGGGTGGGCGGGGTGGCGCGGGGCGGTGCAGCACATTCGGGGGGTGGGGCACGGGGAAGCCGCCCCCGGTCATCCTTATGCGTGAAGCGGTTCCGCTCCCGTCGGCCCGGCACGGGGCCGCCACCTAGCTTCGGTCACTGGAGGTGACCGAACCATGACGGTGAGTGTCGCGAGGGTCATGAACGACAGCTTCACGGTCGCGGCCGACGGATCGTACGCCGCCCGGCTCACCACGCGCCCCGGCACGGAACGCTGGTACCCCGAGCGCTGGACACTCGACGGCCCCGAACCGTACGCGGTACCGCTGCCCGCGGCGCGGTCCGAGAACCCCGCGGGCGGCGTCCTGCCGCTCGCCGACGGGCGCGTACTGGTCGCCCGCCCGGCACCGGAACGCTGCGCGCTGGCACTGCTGTACCCCTCGGGCCCCGACACCGGGGAGGTACCGCTGGGCACCGTGGAGACCGGCCGGCTGCGACTGCTGCCACCGGCCCCGTGCGGGATGCGCGCCTACGCCCTGACGGACGGACGGAAAGGCCGCGCCACCGAAGTGTGGCGGGTGGCCGGCGGCACCGTGCGCGGACCGGAACGGGTCGCCCGGCTGGAGGGCCGCTGCTCAGGCGGCGCCTGGCTCGACCCGGAGGGCAGGCTGCTGGCGCTGGACGTCACCCGGCCCGACGGCGCAGGCCCGGTCAAGACGGTGACGGTGGACGTGGTGACCGGCGCCGTCTCCCCGCTCCTCCAGATCACCGAGGAGAGCAACGACCGGCTGCTGCTGGCCGATCCGGACAGCGGTCTGCTGCTGGTGCGCTCGGACGCGCCGGGCGAGGAGCGGCTCGGCTGGGGGGTGCTGGGCAGTCACCGTCCGGTCCGTTTCCCCGAGGTCCTGCACCCCAGGGACGCCCGGTTGACGCCGATCGCCGTCCAGCCGGGGCAGGTGCTGCTGCCGGAGCGGTGCGCGGTCGCCCTCCGGGTGGACGCCCCGCACGGCACCTGGCCGGCGGTCTGGCGGCCCGGGCTGAAGGAGCTGCGGCATCTGGCCGGACCGCCCGGCTGGCTGGCCGGCAAGGGCCTGTGGACCCGCGAGGGCGAGCTGCGGGTCCCGTACTCGACGGCGCAGAACCCCTGCGGCCTGGCCCGGATGCGGGTCCCGCTGCCGGACGCGGCGGACACCCTGCCGACGGCGTCGGGCACCGGATCCGCGCCGGATCGCGCGACGGTCCGCGAGACGGCACACGCGGCGGACCGTACGACGGACCGGAACCGCGAGGCGGGCCCGGCGCAGGTGACGGGCCCCGGACTGGTGACGGGCCCTGGACCGGTGATGGGACCGGTGACCGTTCCCGGGCCGGTGTCCGGACGGATGGCGGGCCCGGGATCGGCAGCCGGACGGGTGGCCGACCCAGGGTCGGCAGCCGGACGACGGGTGGCGGACCCGGTGCCGAGGGCCGGACAGGCAACGGGCCCAAGGCCGACGGCCGGACAGGCAACGGACCCAGGGCCGACGGCCTTCCGGGGCGCGGACCCAAGGCCGACGGCCGGACACGAGGCGGCCGTCCCCGTATCCGCCTCGGCACCCGCGTCCACGCCGCCCCCCGCGCCTCCGCCGCCCGCACCCACGCGGGCGCCCGCCTCCGCACCCGCTCAGGTGCCCGCTTCCGCACCCGCGACCCCAACTGCGACCGCGACCGCGCCGCCCCTCACACCCCCGCCGCCGGCACCCGCACCCACGACCACGCCCCCGACCCCGACCGCGACGACCGCACCCGCGACCCCGGCCTCCGTGCGGCCCCCCGTGGTGACCTCCCATCCGGCCACGGTGCCGTGGCCGGTGGGGCCGGCGCGGCCGTCCGGCGTCCGGGGCCGGGGCGAGGGTGCCGGCGGTGCGGAGGAGCCGGGGGGTGTGCGGTTCGCGGGCCGGGTGGCCGGCGTGGGCGGTGGCGCGCACGGCATTACGGCTCTGCAACATCACGGTCACGGAGGACCGGCTACCGGACTGCTGGCTTCCCTGGTCCGCAGGTCCGTTTCCGCAGGCGGCGGGCGGTCGTTGGGGGCCGGGTACGGGCCCGCGGCGAAACCGGTGCCGCTCCAGGAGGCCCCGCTGACCGGCGGGAGGGCGTGACCGCGCGCCGAAACGGCCGGGAGGGTGTCGGTCATGGTCGATAAACTCCGCCGGGTACGACGGCAGCGACAGATTGACGGAGTGACATCGGGATGTCCGACGCCCAGACCGAGACGCCGAGCGACACGCAGACGGCCGGCGAGGGGACTCACCGGGGGAAGCACAGGGGGAAGGCCGCCGCACACGAGGAACAGACCGTACCCGCGCAGGGGCGCCACCGGCGTCCCGAGCCCGCAGCACAGTGACCGCCGGGCCCGTCCGGCAGGCGGGCCCCGCACGGTACGGCGTACCGTGCCACGACACCGGAGCCCCGGCCGCCGCCCGACCCGCGGTGGCCGGGGCTCCGTCGTGTTCGCAAGGTGCCGGGCCTGCCCCGGCATCCGAGGCGGCCCCGGTCAGTCCTTCTTGAGGGCCAGTACCTCGGTCGCCGCGAAGGTCTCGCGCGGGGAGCGGCCGGCGAAGAAGGGCGTCAGCTTCTCGTCGAGTTCGTCGAGGGTGAACACGTCCTTGGCGGTGTCGAACTTGGCCGCGACGCGGGGCCGGTCGAGGACGGCCACCATGCCGCCGTGCACCACGAGCAGTTGGCCGTTGACGTGGGAGGCGGCCGGGGAGGCGAGGTAGGCCACCAGGGGCGAAACGTGTTCGCGTGCCAGTGGATCGGGGCCGTCGGCGGGCACCTCGAAGCCCTCGAAGACGTCCTCGGTCATCCGGGTGCGGGCGCGGGGGCAGATGGCGTTGGTGGTCACTCCGTACTTGGCGAGGGCGCCCGCCGTCGAGGTGGTCAGGCCGACGATGCCGCCCTTGGCCGCCGCGTAGTTGGGCTGGCCCGCCGAGCCCGCCACGAACGCCTCGGAGGAGGTGTTGACGATCCTGCCGTAGACGGGGCCGCCCGTGGCCTTGGACCGTTCGCGCCAGTGGGCCGCGGCGAAGTGCGTGGTGTTGAAGTGGCCTTTGAGGTGGACGCGGACGACCGTGTCCCACTCCTCCTCGCTCATCGAGAAGATCATGCGGTCCCGCAGGATGCCCGCGTTGTTGACGAGGATGTCCAGCGAGCCCCAGGTGTCGAGGGCGAGCCGGACCAGTTCGCCGGCCTGCGCGAAGTCGGCCACGTCGCCCTGGTGTGCGACGGCCTCGCCGCCCGCGGCGCGGATCTCGGCGGCCACTTCCTCGGCCGGCTCCGCCGAGGCGCCGCCGCTGCCGTCCCTGCCGGGACTGCCGTAGTCGTTGACGACCACGCGGGCGCCGTGCCGGGCCAGCTCCAGCGCCTCGGCGCGGCCGAGCCCGCGTCCCGCACCGGTCACGATCGCCGTCCTGCCCCGCAGACTGTGCTCAGACATGCCGTCTCCTCACGCTCCTCACGATGGCCCGCGGGCACGGGCGGTCACCCGCGTGCCCGGCGGTACGGTGCGCCTCAAGTGCTCAGAAGGTGATGGTGGTGCGCAGCGCCTCGCCCGTGCGCATCTGCTCGACGGCGTCGTTGATCCGGTCCAGCGGCACCCGGTGGGTGATCAGCCCCTCCAGGTCGATGCGGCCCGCGCGCCACAGCGCGATCGCGCGGTCGTAGGAGTGCAGGACGTCGCCGCCGCCGTAGAGGGAGGGGAGGATGCGCTTCTCGTCGAAGAACAGCTCGAACATGTTGAACTGGAGCTGGTCGTCCATGGCGCCGGCGCCCACCACGCACAGGGTGCCGCCGCGCCGGGTGGTCTCGTAGGCGGTCCGCGCCGTCGCCGACCTGCCCACCACCTCGAAGACGTAGTCGAAGCCCTCGTCGCCGGTCAGTTCCCGTTTGGCGGCGGCGAGTCCGTCCGGTGCGACGGCCTCGGTGGCGCCGAACCGCAAGGCCGCCTCCCGCCGTGCGGCCACCGGGTCCACGGCCACGATGCGGGCGGCCCCGCACGCCCGCGCCCCCTGCACGACGCTGATGCCGACGCCGCCGCAGCCGATCACCGCCACGGACGAACCGGCCTCGACGCGCGCCGTGTTGAAGGCGGCGCCCAGCCCGGTGGTCACCCCGCAGCCGATGAGCGCGGCGATGTCGAACGGCACGTCGTCGGGTACGGGCACCGCGCACGGCGCGTCCAGTACGACTTCCTCGGCGAAGGTGCCGGTGCCCGCGAAGCCGAACAGGTCGCCGCCGGTGCGGCGGAAGTTGGGGGTGCCCGCGTTCATGAAGCCCGCCAGGCACAGATGGCGCTGCCCGCGGCGGCAGGCGGGGCAGTTGTTGCAGGCGGGCAGCCAGCACACCAGCACCCGGTCGCCGGGTGCCACATGGGTGACCCCCTCCCCCACCTCCAGCACTTCGCCGGCGCCTTCGTGGCCGGGCACGAAGGGGGCGGGCTGCGGGAGGATGCCGCCCATCGCGGAGAGGTCGGAGTGGCACAGTCCGGTGGCCCGCATGCGGACCCGCACCTTGCCGGGGCCGAACCCGGCGGGTTCGGCGTCCTCGACCACTTCGAGTGTGTCCTGACCGGTTTCGAGCAGTACCGCTGCGCGCACGTGGGGCTCCCTTCGGAAGCGGTGGTCGAGGGTGCGGTGCGTTGCCGGGTGCGGTGGGTCCCAGGGGTGGTGCGGTGCCGGAGGCGGGCGGGAGGGGCGGGCCGTCAGGTGTGGGTCAGCACGCCGTCCCCGAGCACGGGGGCGTCGTCGCGTTCCACGGCCGTGGCCGTGAGCTGGATGCGGGTCTCGTCCAGGTGCCAGGCGCGCACCCGGAGGGTCTCGCCGGGGTGGACGATCCCGGCGAACCGCACCGCGTACGACGACACCCGGGTGACGTGCCCGCCGAGCAGTTCGTCCACGACGGCCTTGAGTGCCATTCCGTAGGAGCACAGGCCGTGCAGGATCGGCCGGTCGAAGCCGGCGAGCCGGGCGAACTCGGGGTCGGCGTGGAGCGGGTTCCAGTCCCCGGAGAGGCGGTAGAGCAGGGCCTGCTCCTCGCGGATGCCGCGTTCGGTGACCAGGTCGGGCTCCCGCTCGGGGGGATCCTGCCGCACCGAGGGCCCGCGTTTGCCGCCGAAGCCGCCTTCCCCGCGGACGAAGAGCTGGGCCTCGCTCGTCCACAGCGGGCCGTCCTCGTCGGCGACGTCGGTGCGCAGGACGAGGACGGCGGCCTTGCCCTTGTCGTAGACGTCGGCGACGCGGGAGGTGGAGGTGGCGCGGCCCGCGGTGGGGATCGGCCGGTGGCTGGTGACGGACTGGGTGCCGTGCAGCACGGCCGCCAGGTCCACCTCGATGCCGGGTGCGGACAGTCCGCCGACGACGCCCATCCCGGCGCCGGCCACGGTGGCGAAGGAGGGCAGGACGTGGAGTTTGCTCTCCAGCGTGTAGCGCAGTTCGGCCGGGTCGGTCGCGGGGACGCCCGCGCCCAGGCCGAGGTGGTAGAGCTGGATGTCCTTGTGGTCCCAGGTGATCTCGGTGCTGCGGGGTTCGGCGGCCAGTGCCTTCGCTGCGTCGATGGGCATGGGGTGGTGGGCTCCTCGCATCCTCGCCGGGTCCCGGGACGGACCCTGGCCCGGCCGTCCGCACCGTCGGCCGGGCCAGGGAGCCGGAACAAGAACGTGTTCTAAACCGCTGGGCGCTACCTGTATAACGCAGAGCCCCGCGCTTGGGAAGACCTGACGGGGCGTCAGCCCACGGCCACCCGTGACATTCGTCCCGCCCGACGTCCGACATCCGCATCTGCCCCGCTCGGGTCCGCGCCCGTACCGTCGTGGGCATGACGACGACCCAGGCGGTCCCCGGCACCGCCGGCAGCGGCACCCGGACCGTGCCCCGCGGCAAGGGGCCCGGCAAATACACCTTCCTGCCGTGGCTCCTGATGGGCGTGGGCGCCTTCTCCCACGTCATCCAGGGCGAGGCGGGCAACCCGTGGATCGGCGGCGCGGCGCTGCTCGCCTTCAACTCGCTGTACATCTTCGTGGTCTTCACCGCCTTCGACCCGCGCCACGGCGACCGGCGCACACCGCTGTACGGACTCGCCGGACTGACGGCCGTCACGTTCGCCGTCGCCCTGGGCTACGGCGGCTCGTGGATGCTGTTCTTCCCGCTGCTCTCCCTCGCTTCCGGCGCCGTGCGGCAGTTGCACGGCAAACGGCTGGGCCTGTGGCTGATCCTCCTCAGCGGCACCGCCGGGGTGCTGACCGGCTGGGACCAGGGCGACGCGTCCGAATCCCTCGGCATCGGCTACGGCACCTTCGTCTCCGGCATGGTGACCGCGGCCGTGCTGAACCTCTTCGACACGGTGCGCCAACTGGAGGAGACCCGGCAGGAGCTGGCCCGCACCGCCGTCGAACGGGAGAGGCTGCGCTTCTCCCGCGACCTGCACGACCTGCTCGGCCACACCCTCTCGGTGGTCGTCGTCAAGGCGGAGGCCGTACGGCGCCTGGGCCGCCGCGACCTGGACGCCGCCCTGGCCCAGGCGGCCGACATCGAGGCCGTCGGCCGCCAGGCCCTCACCGAGATCCGCGAGGCGGTCAGCGGCTACCGCGAGGGCAGCCTGAGCACCGAGCTGGAGCGGGCCCGATCCGTGCTGGAGGCCGCCGCCGTCGAGGTGGTCGTCCGCCGCTCCGGCCCGCCCCTGGCCCCGCAGACCGAGGCCCTGCTGGGCTGGGTGGTGCGCGAGAGCGTCACCAACACGGTGCGGCACAGCGGCGCGGCCCGCTGCGAGATCGAGGTGCGGGCCACCGGGGACCGGGTGCGGCTGACCGTCACCGACGACGGCCACGGCCCGGCGGCGCCGGGTGCCGTAGGCTCCCCCTCCCGAACGACGGGCGGCTCCGGCGGCACCGGGCTCAAGGGGGCTGGCCGAGCGGCTGGGCGCGGCCGGCGGCACCCTCGACGGCGGCCCCGACGGGCGCCGGGGCTTCCGGGTGGTGGCCGAACTGCCCGCGGAGCCGGACCAGGACGCCGGGCAGCCGCCCGGTACGGCCACCGCCGCCGCGACGGCGGGCACGGAGAGGACGACACGGTGATCAAGGTCCTGCTGGCGGAGGACCAGGGCATGATGCGCGGCGCGCTCGCCCTGCTGCTGGAGCTGGAGGACGACATCGAGATCGTCGCCCGGCTGGGCTCCGGGGAGGAGATCGTGCCCACCGCCTTGGAGGTGCGGCCCGACGTGGCGCTGCTCGACATCGAACTGCCCGGCCGCAGCGGTCTGGACGCCGCCGCCGAACTGCACGAGCGGCTGCCCTCCTGCACGGTGCTGATCCTCACCACCTTCGGCCGCCCCGGCTATCTGCGCCGCGCCATGGAGTCGGGCGCCGGTGGCTTCCTCGTCAAGGACGGCCCCGTCGAGGAGCTGGCGGGGGCGATCCGCAGAGCGCTGGACGGGGAGCGCGTCATCGACCCCGCGCTGGCGGCAGCCGCCCTCAGCGCGGGCCCCAATCCGCTCACCCGCCGCGAGCAGGAGGTGCTCACCGCCGCCGCCGACGGTTCGACCGTCGCCGACATCGCCGCCCGCCTGCATCTGTCCGGTGCGACCGTCCGCAACTATCTGTCCGCCGCCATCGGCAAGACCTCCACCCGCAACCGGATGGAAGCCGTCCGCGCCGCCCGCCGCAACGGCTGGCTGTAGCCCGCGCCCGTCAGCCGGCCTCGGGCGCCGGTCCGGGGCGGGACCCGGAGGTGCGGGACGCGGTGGTACGGGGCAGGGCGACGATCATGAACAGGACACAGCCGGCCAACAGCGCCGCGCCGGTGCGGAAGGCCATGCCGTAGCCGGCGGCCAGCGAGGCCGGATCGTGGCGGCCGTCGGTACGGGCAGCGGCCACCGTCGAGAGCACCGCCAGGCCCAGGGCGCCGCCCATGGTGCGGCTGGTGCCGAACAGCCCGGACAGCAGCCCCGCCTCGTCCGCGTCGTCGGTGGCCGTCGCGATGGTGGCCAGCGGGGTCGCCGCCAGTCCGGCGCCCAGGGACATCAGGATGCCGGGGCCCAGGATCGTGGTGGCGTAGTCGCCGTGCGCGCCCATGGTGCTCTGCCACAGATAGCCGAGGCCCGCCATGACCGACCCGGCGACCGCCAGCCAGCGGTCGCCCACGCGGGCCATCAGGTACGGGGCGATCTTGGAGCCCAGCACGATGGTCAGCGAGTGCGGCACCAGCGCGAAACCGGCCTGGAGCGGGGTGTAGCCCAGCACGTTCTGGGTGTGGAGGGAGAGGAAGTACCACATGGCGAACATGGCCAGGCCGTTGATGAAGATGGCCACGTTCGCGGCGGAGACGGCGCGCGAGTGGAACAGCCGCAGCGGCACCAGCGGCTCGGCGGCCCGCGCCTCCACCGCCACGAACAGGGCGAGCATCGCCAGCCCCGCGGCCAGCGGGCCCAGCGCACTGGGCGCGGCCCAGCCGGCGGTGTCGGTACGGACGATGCCGTAGGCCACCGCGCCCAGGCCCAGGGTGGCCAGCAGCGCGCCGGGCACGTCGAGCCGGCGCACGGCCGTCGCCCGGCTCTCGGTGAGCCACACGGCAGCCGCCGCCAGGACGACCACGCCGACGGGCACGTTGATCAGCAGCACCCACCGCCAGGACAGCGCGTCGGTGAGCACCCCGCCGACCAGGCCGCCCGCGGCGCCGCCGCCCGCGCCGACCGCCGACCAGGTGGCCACGGCCCGGGTGCGGGCCGCCCCCTCCGGCACGGACGTCGTCAGCAGGGTGAGCGTGGCCGGTGCCAGGATCGCGGCGCCCATGCCCTGGACGCCGCGCGCCGCCAGCAGGTGCCACGGTTCCTGTGCGAGCCCCCCGGCGAGGCTGGCCGCCGTGAACAGGGCGAGCCCGGCCAGGAAGACCCGTTTGCGCCCGAACAGGTCGGCGGCCCGGCCGCCCAGCAGCATCAGGCCGGAGAAGGTGAGGGTGTAGGCGTTGACCACCCACTGGAGACCCGTCTCGGACAGCGCGAGGGTGTCCCGCATGGACGGGAGCGCGACGTTCACCACGGAGACGTCGAGGACGACGAGGAACTGGCCGGCGCATGCCGCCAGGACCACCGCCCACAGGCGGGGAGCCCCGGCGGCCCCGGATATCGCGGACGAGGCGGCGGCGTCGGGTGCGGGTTGCGGCATGCCGACAGTCTGGCAGTTCGGCCCCGTCCTCCCCTCCGCGTTTTCGGGTGGCCGCGCGGGGAGCGGGACGTTCAGCGCCGCAGCACGGTGACGACCGCGGCGCCGCCCAGGCCGATGTTGTGGGCCAGGCCCACGCGGGCGCCGTCCACCTGGCGTTCGCCGGCTTCCCCCCGCAGTTGCCACACCAGCTCCGCGCACTGGGCGATGCCGGTGGCGCCCAGCGGGTGTCCCTTGGAGATGAGCCCTCCGGAGGGGTTGACCACCCACCGGCCGCCGTAGGTCGTGGCCCCGCAGGCGGCCAGTTCGCCCGACTCCCCCTCCGGGCACATGCCGAGCGCCTCGTAGGTGAGCAACTCGTTGACGGAGAAGCAGTCGTGGAGTTCGACCACGTCGACGTCCTCGATGCCCAGCCCGCTCTCCTCGTACGCGCGGGCGGCGGCGTCGCGGGACATGGGGCGGCCCACGACGTCGATGCAGGAGCCGGAGGCGAAGGACTCCTCCGTGTCGGTCGTCATGGCCTGGCCCGCGATCTCCACGGCGCGGTCGGCGAGCCCCCGCTCCCGCACGAACCGCTCCGAGACGACCACCGCCGCGGCGGCGCCGTCGGACGTGGGCGAGCACTGGAGCTTGGTCAGCGGATCGTGCACGGTCTTCGCGGAGAGGATGTCGCCGAGCGCGTACACGTCGCGGAACTGGGCGTTGGGGTTGGCCGCGGAGTGACGGTGGTTCTTCTCCGCGACGGCGGCCAGCTGTTCCCGCGTCGTCCCGTACCGCTCCATGTGCTCGCGGGCGGCGTTGCCGAAGATCTGCGCGGTGGGCGGTGTGTCCTTGAAACCGTGCCGGGCCGCCATCACCCCGTAGTGGCGGGCCACGGGCGAGGCGGCGAAGTCCCCGCCGCCCGCGCCGGCGCCCAGCGCGCCCTTCTTCATCTTCTCGAAGCCGAGCGCCAGTACGCAGTCCTCGACGCCAAAGGCCACCAGTTGGCGGGCCAGCATCAGCGCACTCGAACCCGTGGCGCAGTTGTTGTTGACGTTGTAGACGGGGATGCCGGTGAGGCCGAGCTGGTAGACGGCGCGCTGCGCGGCGGTGGAGGGCTGGTGGCAGTGGCCCACGGCCGCCTGCCCCACCCGGTCGTAGGGGACGCCGGCATCGGCGAGGGCCGCCTCGCCCGCCTCCCGCGCCATCTCCCAGTACGGCCACTCCCGTGTCTCGGGTTTGACGAAGGGGGTCATCCCGACGCCGATGACGAACGCCTTTCCGGTCATGGCTGCTCCTCGGTCGCATGCCCGGGCGCCCCGGTGCCCCGGGCACCCGGGACGGGTCAGGGTCGCGGCTCCGGGTCGCGCGGCAGGCCCAGCAGCCGTTCGGCCACCACGTTGAGCTGGACCTGGGTGGTGCCGCCCGCGATGGTCAGGCAGCGGGACATCAGGAATCCGTGCACGGCCCGCTCCCCCGGGCCCTCCCGCACCGCACCGGCCGGGCCGAGCAGTTCCAGGGCCAGCTCGGCGACGTTCTGCTGGTGCGGGGTCTGGAGGAGCTTGCGCACGCTGGCGCCGGCGCCCGGGTCGAGGCCCGCCACCTGCTGGAGCGTGGTGCGCAGCCCGATGCACGCCAGCGCGTGCGCCTGCGCCGCGAGCGCGCCGACGCGCTCCCGTACGGTGTCGTCGACGCCGCCGTCCCCGTCCCCCTCGGCCAGCCGGGCGACGAGGGCTTCCAGTCCGGTGCTGAAGGCGACCTGGTCGGCCATGTGCACCCGCTCGTTGCCCAGGGTGTGCCGCGCCACCCGCCAGCCGTCGTCCACCTGCCCGACCACGGCGTCGGCCGGCAGCACGGCGTCGTCGAACCACACCTCGTTGAACAGGGCGTCCCCGGTGATCTCGGTGAGCGGACGCACCTCGATGCCCGGGGTGTTCTTCATGTCGACGAGGAAGAACGTCAGCCCCTTGTGCTTGGGCGCCTCGGGGTCGGTGCGGGCCAGCAGGATGCCCCAGTCCGCCCACTGCGCCGCCGACGTCCACACCTTCTGCCCGTCGACGCGCCAGCCCCCGTCCGCCGTCCGCTCCGCACGGGTGCGCAGCGAGGCCAGGTCGGAGCCGGCGCCCGGCTCCGAGAACAGCTGGCACCACAGCACATCACCGCGCAGGGTCGGCGGCAGGTGGCGGTCGCGCTGCTCCGGGGTGCCGAAGGCGATCAGGGAGGGCACCACCCAGGTGGCGATGCCCAGGTCGGACACCTTCACCCCGGCCTCCTCCAGCTCCCGCTGGATCGCCAGTTGCCGCACCGGCCCGGCGTCGAGCCCGTAGGGGCGGGGCAGGTGCGGGGCCGCGTAGCCGGTGGGCGCCAGTGCGCGGCGCACCGCGGCCGGGTCCTGGCCCCGCAGCGGGGCGATAACCTCGCGGGCCTCGGCACGGTACGCCTCCGCCTCGGGCGGCAGCTGGGTGCGCAGCGCGCGGCGCACCCCCTCGCCCGCCAGGCGTGCGGCCCGCAGCCGGTGGACGCGGCCGGGGCCCGCCAACTGCCGGGCCACCAGCGCCCTGCGCAGATACAGGTGCGCGTCGTGCTCCCAGGTGAAGCCGATGCCGCCGAGGATCTGAACGCAGTCCTTCGCGCAGCTGTGGGCCGCCTCCAGCGCGGCGGAGGCGGCCAGCGCCGCGGTCAGGCCCCGCACCCGGCCGTCCGCCTCCCCGGCCGCGCGCGCCGCGTCCCAGGTGAGGGCGCGGGCCTCTTCGAGACGGAGGAGCATGTCGGCGCACAGGTGTTTGACGGCCTGGAACTGGCCGATGGGGCGACCGAACTGTTCCCGTACGCGGGCGTGCCCGGTGGCGGTGGCCAGCGCCCAGGCGGCCACCCCGCACGCCTCCGCGGAGAGCAGCACATACGCCAGGTCGGTCACGTCCGCGTCGTCCAGGGGCAGCAGACGGGAGTGCGGCACGGTCACGCCCTGGGCCGTGACCTCGGCGGTGGGGCGCAGCGGGTCGGCGCCGGTGTGCGGGCGCACGTCGAGCGCGGCGGCGTCCACGGCGAACCACACGGTGGTGCCGGGGCCGTGGGGGTCCTGGGGGCCCTGCTCCGTTCCCGGGCCGCGCCCGTCCGCCGTGCCGGGGCCCCCGTCCGCCGCCTCCGTGTCCGGCCGGACGTGCGCCGCGAGGACCAGCAGACCAGCCTCCGCGCCGCCGAGCACGGGCGGGGCGGTGCCGGTCAGTGTCCAGTCGCCGTAGTCGCGCCGGGTGGCCGCAAGGGTGCCGGGCCCCAGGGCCACGGCCCCGATCCGCGCGCCCGTGGCCAGCTCGCGCACCAGGTGGGGGTCCGCTCCCACCTGGTGCAGCAGTCCGGCCGCGAGGACGTGCGGCAGGAAGGGGCCGGGCAGGGCGGCGCGGCCGGTCTCCTCCAGCACGACCGCCAGATCGAGCAGGGAACCGCCTGCGCCGCCCGCGCTCTCCGGCAGGTGGATGCCGCACAACTGCTGCCGCACGAGGCCGTCCCAGTGGGCGGGGCGCCCCCGGGTCGGTGGCGAGTCCAGCGCGGCGCGCCGTTCCTTGTCGGGTACGGCGCGCGCCAGCCAGCCCCGTACGGAGGCCGCCAACTCCCGTTGCTCCTGGGTGATTCCGATACCGCCGCCGTGTGTGTCCGCGTTGCGGTTGGTCATGCGGGGCACGGTAGAACACGTTCCACAAAGAGGGAAGGCGCGCGCGGAACGGGCACGCCGGGGGCCGGGGTGGCCCGTGGAGGCCACCTGCCACCCGCGGGGCGGACGGCGGTAGGGCAGCATGGCCGCACGCCGCGCCGGCCCGCGATGGAGCGCGGAACGACGGGCGTCCGCAGGCGCCCGGCAGATGAGGACGGCCGAGGACAGGTGAGGGACGAGCGATGAACCAGGCCACTGACGAACCCGTCACGAGGACGGCGGCCCGACCGGAGCCGCGGACGCTCGCCGCGTTCGAGGCGGCGAAGGGCTTCATGCCGCGTGACGAGGGGCTGGCGCTGTACGCGGCGGCCGTCGAGGCGGGAGCGCTGGGGCTGCCGCTGCTGGAGGTGGGCACCTACTGCGGGCGCTCCACCCTGCTGCTGGCGGACGCGGCGCGCCGCGCGGGCGTCACCGCGCTCACCGTGGACCACCACCGGGGCAGCGAGGAGCAGCAGCCGGGCTGGGAGTACCACGACCCGGAGGTCGTCGACCCGGTCGTGGGCAGGATGGACACGCTGCCCACCTTCCGCCGTACGCTGCACGCCGCAGGGCTGGAGGAGCACGTCGTCGCCCTGGTCGGACGGTCCCCGCAGGTGGCGGCGGTGTGGGGGACGCCACTGGGACTGGTGTTCATCGACGGCGGTCACACCGAGGAGCACGCCACCGCCGACTACGAGGGCTGGACGCCGCACCTGGCGCCGGGCGGGCTGCTGGTCATACACGACGTCTTCCCCGACCCGGCGGACGGCGGCCAGGCCCCGCACCACATCCACGAACGCGCCCTGGCGTCGGGCGCGTACACCCCGGGCCCGGCGACGGGGTCGCTGCGTGTGCTGCGCCGCCGCTGAGCCGGCGGACGGCCCGGGCCCGACGGACGGATTCGGGGCGAGGGGCAGGCTCGGGGTGACAGGCGGCCCCGGGACGATGGACGGATTCGAGGCGAGGGGCGGTCCCGGGACGATGGACGGGCCCGGAGCTACGGTCGGGCCCGGGACGACAGGCGGCCCCGGGGCGGCGAGCAGGTCCGGGGCGGCCACGGACGGCCCGGCGGGCGGGTCGCGACGCGGAGCACCGCCCCGCCCCCGGAGGCCGTCCTGGGCCGCCGCACCCCCGAGGGCCTACCATCTACGGCCGTGTCGAATGGATGCTTCGTGAAGCGGCGGCGGACGGGCGGCCGACAGGTGGTGGCCGTGCTGGCCGCCGGGGCCGTGTGCCTGGGTGCCGCCGGGTGCGGGGCGTCCGGGCCGGCCGGCGACGAGGACGGCCGTAAGGGCGGGGAGCGCTCCCCGGCGGCGACGGCGTCGCCGCGGCCGTCGAAGGAGACGGGCTCCGGGCACGACGACCGGGACAACGGGGCCGGGCAGGGCCGCAGCCGCCCGGCGGACCGTCCGCTGCGCGGCATGGTGGTCGTGGTGGACCCCGGCCACAACCCGCACAACCGCGACCAGCCCGGCGCGATTTCCCGGCCCGTCGATATCGGCACGGGAAAGAAGGAATGCGACACCACGGGCACCGCCACCAATTCCGGTTACCCGGAGGCGGAGTTCACACTCGATCTGGCGCACCGGGTCCGTACGCAGCTTCGAGAACGCGGAGCGACCGTACGGTTTACACACGACGGGGACGAACCGTACGGCCCATGCGTGGATGAACGCGCGGAAAAGGGAAATCAGGCACAAGCGGACGCCGCCATTTCGCTCCATGCGGACGGTGCGCCCAGTGGAAGCCGTGGTTTCCATGTGATTCTTCCCGCATCCGTGCACAAGGGCGCCGCGGACACCCGGAAGATCG
The DNA here is from genome assembly GCF_000725885.1 of Streptomyces albus subsp. albus. Classification (GTDB taxonomy): domain Bacteria; phylum Actinomycetota; class Actinomycetes; order Streptomycetales; family Streptomycetaceae; genus Streptomyces; species Streptomyces albus. The sequence continues at coordinate 104,992 of NZ_JODR01000004.1, forward strand.
CGGGCCCCTCCCGGCGGCTGGGCAAGGAGCTGCGGGACGCGTTCCGCGAGGCCACCGGCGAACCCCCTGCCAACTATCTGGGCGACGGCAACGGTTTGGACACAAGAGACGACCTGGGCGGGCTCAACCTGAGCCGTGTTCCCAAGGTCTTCCTCGAATGCGGCAACATGCGGGACCGGCGTGATGCCGCGCACCTCACCTCGGCGAAGTGGCGCGAAAAGGCGGCGCGCGGGGTCGCGGACGGGATCACGGCTTTCCTGGCCGCAGAGGGCGGGAAATCATGAAACCGAGGAGCGAACCCCCCGGAGCGGCCCGTAGTGTCATCCGTACGATGGGGTGCTCACCCCCGGCAGACTCCAACCATGACCAGACCGATTAAGGACCCCACGTGAACATCCGCTCGCTCACGCGAGGCGACGGCGCGGTGATAGGAGCAGCGGTGCTGCTGTTCATCGCTTCGTTCCTCGATTACTTCTCCGCAGACTGCGATGGCTCCTTCTGCGACAAGATCGAGATGCCGAACGCCTGGGACACGGAGAAGCTCCAGCTCATCCTGCCCACCGTCTTCCTGACGGGCATCATCGGCGCCGCACTGCTGATCATCGGGCGCTTCCTGCCGGAGGGCCGCAAGTTCGGTGCCGTCACGCTGCCGCAGTTCGGCACCAGTCTGCTCGTCGTCTCGCTGTGGTCGGCGGTGTGGGCGATGATCGTCGCCCCCGACCAGGCCAGCATGGGCGCCGGCGCGATCATCGCGCTGATCGCCTCACTGATCGGCGCGGTCGCGGCACTCGTCAGCCCGACGGTCCCGGCGCTCTCCGCCCCGCTGATGCCCGCCGCCGGCCCCCGTCCCGGCCCCTACGGCGGTCCGCAGCAGGCCGGTTACGGCTACCCGGGCGCCCCGCAGCAGGGCGGTTACGGCTACCCCGGTGCTCCGCAGGGCGGTCAGCCGGGCCCCTACGGCGGCCAGCCCGTGCAGGGCGGCCAGCCGCAGGACGCCCAGTCGCACGGCGGCCCGCAGGGTGCCGCGGCCGGCGCCCCGGACCCCAACTTCCAGCCGTTCTGGTTCGCCGTCCCGATGGCGCGTCCCCTCTTCCCGGAGGACGGCTCGCCGCAGCCGATCGCCGAACTGGCACCGGGCACCTGGTACCTGGCGGTCGAGCAGCGCGGCCAGGCGCTGGTCGCCCAGACGCAGGACGGCCGCCGCGGCATCCTCCAGGACACCTCCAACATCCAGCGCGGCTGAGCCGTCCACCGGCCGGCACCGCGCCCCGCGCCTCGGCCCCTCGCCCTTCCGGGCGGGGGAGCCGTTGCCGTACCCTGCACCGGACCATGACTGACGGTACGTCAGTTCCGCGGGTGCGGGAGGGGGACGAGGATGCGGCTCGGACTGGCGCTCGGCTACTGGGGCCGCGGCCCCGACCCCCGCCATCTGGACCTCGTCCGCACGGCGGAGGACCTGGGCTACCACTCGGTGTGGACCGCCGAGTCCTGGGGCTCGGACGCCTTCACCCCGCTCACCTGGATCGCGGCGCACACCTCCCGCATCCGGCTGGGAACGGCCGTGGCGCAGATGGCGGCCCGCACCCCGACCGCCACCGCCATGCACGCCCTCACCCTCGACCACCTCTCCGGCGGACGGATGATGCTGGGGCTGGGCCTGTCCGGGCCGCAGGTGGTGGAGGGCTGGTACGGGCGGCCGTTCCCCTCCTCGCCGCTGACCCTCACCCGCGAGTACGTGGACGTGGTGCGGCAGGTGCTGCGCCGCGAGGGGCCCGTACGGCTGGCCGGCCGCTACCACACGCACCCCTACACGGGCCCCGACGGCACGGGCATGGGCAAGCCCCTCAAGTCCGTCACCCACCCGCTGCGCAGCACCCTGCCGCTGCTGCTGGGCGCGGAAGGCCCCAAGAACATCGCGCAGACCGCGCGGATCGCCGACGGCTGGCTCCCGCTGTACTGGTCGCCCGACCGGGCCGGCGACCACGCTGGGGCGCTGGCACAGGCCCCGGAGGGGTTCCTGGTCGCCCCGCTGGCACAGGCCCGGGTCTGCGCGGATGTCACCGAGGGCCTGCTGCCCGTCAAGGCCATGCTGGGCTTCTACGTCGGCGGCATGGGGCACGCCCGGCGCAACTTCCACGCCGAGCTGATGGCACGCATGGGGTACGCCGACGAGGCGGCGCACGTGCGGGAGCTGTTCGCGCGGGGCCGCCGCGAGGAGGCGGTCCGCGCCGTGCCCGACGCGTTCGCCGACGAGATCTCCCTGGTCGGCCCCCGGGAGCGGATCGCCGAACGGCTCGACAGGTGGCGGTCGGGCCCGGTGACGGACCTGCTGGTGCTGGCGCCCGACCCGCACACCCTGCGGGTGCTGGCGGACCTCAACAGCTGACCGGCCGGCCCGGCACCCCGGCGGGCCGCCCGGCCGGTTTGCGGCCGGGTCCGGCCGGCTCAGCAGCAGTCCGGGTCGAGTCCGCCGGGCAGCGCGTCGCCGCCGAAGACCTGGACGGTCGCCTCGTCGCCGCCCAGCGCCGCCACCCCCAGCAGCAGCGCGCCCGCCGTCCATGTGGTGCGCTCCACCGGCCAGACGGCCTCGTCCTCGAAGACGTATCCCGTCCAGTACATGCCGTCGTCCGCGCGCAGGTGCTGCATCCACGTCAGCACGTCCAGCGCGTGGTCGGACTCCCCGGCCGCCCACAGCGCCAGCGCCAGCTCCGCGCTCTCGCCGCCGGTCACCCACGGGTTGGGCACCACGCAGCGGCAGCCGAGACCGGGCACCACGAAACGGTCCCAGCCCTCCTCGATGCGCTCCCTGGCGGCCTCCCCGCGCAGGGCGCCGGCCAGCACCGGGTAGTACCAGTCCATGGAGTAGCGGCTCTTGTCGAGGAACCGTTCGGGATGGCGGCGCACGGCGTGGCCCAGCCAGCCGGCGGCCAGCTCCCAGTCGGGCTGCGGCTCCTCACGGTGTGCGGCCAGCGCCAGCGCACAGCGCAGGGCCTGGTACACGGAGGAGGAGCCCGTCAGCAGCGCATCGGTGCACACGGTGCCGTCCGCGTCGCGTTTCCAGCCGATCTGCCCGCCGGGCTGCTGGAGGCGGAGCACGAACTCCACGGCGGCGACGACGGTGGGCCACATCCGGTCGAGGAAGGCGTCGTCGCCGGTGGCCAGGTAGTGGTGCCAGACGCCGACGACGGGATAGGCGCAGAAGTTGGACTCGCGGGTGCGGTCCGTGGGGCGGGCCGCGTCACCGTCGGCGTAGGCGGCGTACCAGGAGCCGTCGGGCAGCTGGTGGTCCGCCAGCCAGCGGTAGGCGGCCTCCGCACGCGCGTGTTCACCGGCGGCGTCCAGGGCCATGGCCGCCTCGACGTGGTCCCACGGGTCGAGGTGGTGTCCGCGGAACCAGGGTATGGCGCCGTCGTCACGCTGCTGGGCGGCGATGCCCGCGACGGTCTGCCGGGCCTGTGCCGCCGTCAGCACGCCCGGCAGCACCAGCCGCTCGGTCCGCTCCGGGCTGGTCACTTGGCCGCCGCCGCACGCTCGCCGGAGGCCGCGGCCGGCTCGCCGAGGCGCGGCAGGTGCGGCTTGGTCGCGTACGCCACGAAACTCTTGCCGATCAGCGGGTCGAGGGCCCGCTCGGCGAGCCGGGTGGCCAGCGGGCGCTTCATGATGTCCCACACCAGCAGCTTGTGGTAGGCGCGCACCGGCAGCGCCTTGTCGTTGTCCACGCCGAACGCGCACTTGAGCCACCAGTAGGGCGAGTGCAGCCCGTGCGCGTGGTGGGTGCCGTACGGCCGCAGCCCGGCCTCACGCATCCTGGCGAGCAGTTCCGTCGCGCGGTAGATGCGGATGTGGCCGCCCTCCACCTCGTGGTAGGCGTCGCTGAGCGCCCAGCAGACCTTCTCCGGACCGTAGCGGGGCACGGTGACGGCGATCCGCCCGCCCGGCTTGAGGACGCGCACCATCTCGGCCAGCACTCCCTTGTCGTCGGGGATGTGCTCCATCACCTCGGAGATGATCACGACGTCGAAGCTCTCGTCCGGGAACGGCAGCGCGAGGGCGTCGCCCTCCATGGCGGTGGCCGTCGCGCCCTGCGGGGCCTCACCCTCCTCGGCCATGGCCGCGAACCACTTGGCGACCTCGCGGATCTCCTCGGCGTTGCGGTCGAGGGCCACCACGCGCGCCCCGCGCCGGTAGCACTCGAAGGCGTGCCGTCCCGCGCCGCAGCCCAGGTCGAGCACGCGGTCGCCCGGGGCGAGCGGGAAACGGGAGAAGTCCACGGTCAGCACGGAGAATCAGCCTTCCAGTCATGCATCGGGGAGACGGGGAGAGGTGCGGGGCGGCGGCAGGGGCCCACGCCGGTCACCGGCTGTCGGCGGCGGGCACCGGCTCGGCGGACGCGCGCGGGGACGGGGACGGCGCCGCCCGGTGGGAGGCGGCCCGCATCGCGGCGCGGTAGCAGGCGACGGTCCCCAGCGCCGCCCGCTCCCAGGTGAACTTCCGCAGCACCCGCTCCCGTCCGGCGGCCCCGAGCCGGGCGCGCAGCGTGGCGTCGCCCAGCAGCCTGGCCAGTCCCGCGGCGAGCGCCCCCGCGTCGCCCGGCGGCACCGCCAGGCACGTCTCGCCGTCGCGCCCGGCGACTTCGGGGATGGCACCGCCGGTGGTGGCCAGCAGCGGGGTGCCGGTGGCCATGGCCTCGGCGGCGGGCAGTGAGAACCCCTCGTAGAGGGAGGGCACGCAGGCGACCTGTGCCGAGCGGACGAGGTCGGCCAGTTCGGCGTCGGTGATGCCCTTGACGAACTCGACGGCGCCCGCGAGCCCGTGTGCGTCGATCGCGTCGGCGACGGGTCCGGTGGCCGGCCGCTTGCCGACGACGACCAGATGCGCGTCGGGCTGTTCGGTACGGACCTTGGCGAGCGCCTCGACCAGGAACACCAGGCCCTTGAGCGGCACGTCCGCGCTGGAGGTGGTCACGATCCGGCCCGGCACCTCGGGCACGGCCGGGTCGGGCGCGAACAGCCGGGTGTCGGCGCCGATGGGCACCACGTGGATGCGGTCGGTCCGCACGCCCAGGTCGTCGGCGATCTCCTGGCGGGAGGAGCCGGAGACGGTGACGACCGAGGGCAACCGGCGGGCGACCCGGCCCTGCATCCGGGTGAAGCCGTACCAGCGGCGGACCGAGGCCCGCCGGCGCCGGGTCGTGGCCGCGGCCAGCTCCAGCCGGCGGTCCACGGTGATGGGGTGGTGGATCGTGGTCACCAGCGGGGCGCCCAGCGCGCCGGGGCCGCCGAGCAGTCCGTAGCCGAGCGTCTGGTTGTCGTGGATGACGTCGAACTCGCCGCGCCGGGCCGCCAGATGACGGCGGGCGCGCAGCGAGAAGGTGAGCGGCTCGGGGAAGCCGCCGGTCCACATCGTGGCGACCTCCAGCAGGTCGATCCAGTCGCGGTACTCGTCCCGCGAGGGGGTGCGGAACGGATCGGGCTGGCGGTAGAGGTCGAGGCTGGGCAGTTCGGTGAGGCTGAGCCGGCCGGCCGCTCCGGGCACCTCGTCCAGCACCGGATAGGGCTGGGCGCCGATGACCTCGACGCTGTGCCCGAGGCGGGCGAGTTCGCGGGAGAGGTGACGGACGTAGACGCCCTGACCACCGCAGAAAGGATTCCCCTTGTACGTCAGCAGCGCGATGCGCAGCGGGCGGTCGGATTCGGCCTGACCGGTCACTCGCGGCCCCCTTCGTCACTGCGTTCCGCCGGAGCGTAGCCGCTCGCGCTAACCTAGAACAAGTTTCAGGATTGCCTTTCACAGGGACGACACCGGACGGGACGCACCGCCGCGGACTCGTACCCGGACCACAGAATTTACCGGCCAGTCACTTCGGGCGAGCCGTCTCAGCAGGTGATTCGCGCCACCCCCGCGGCGCCTGCCACAATGCACGGCTCCCCGCAGGCTTCGAGAACGCCACGGAAACGGGACCGACAACGCGATGCCGACACCTCCGCAGCCCAAGCCCACCCGACGACCGGCCACCGGAACGACGCGCCCGCAGCGCGCCCAGCCGGCCGCCCCGTCGTCGCAGACCCCGCCGCTGACGGAGCGTCAGGAAGCCCGGCGGAGGCGCATCCTCCAGGCGAGCGCGCGACTGGCACGGCGCGGCGGGTTCGACGCGGTGCAGATGCGCGAGGTCGCCGAATCCGCCGACGTGGCCCTCGGCACGCTCTACCGCTACTTCCCCTCCAAGGTGCACCTGCTGGTCGCCACCATGCAGGACCAGTTGCAGCACATGCACGAAACCCTGCACAAGCGGCCCCCGCTCAGGGAACGGGCCTCGGAACGGGTCGCCGAGACCCTGATGCGGGCCTTCCGCTCCCTCCAGCGCGAACCGCAACTGGCCGACGCCATGGTCCGCGCCCTCAACTTCGCCGACCGCTCGGTCAGCCCCGAGGTGGACACCGTCTCCCGGGTGACGACCGCCATCATCCTGGACGCCATGGGGCTGGAGGGGCCGCCCTCCCCCGAGCAACTGTCCGCCGTCCGCGTCATCGAACACACCTGGCACTCCGCGCTCATCACCTGGCTGTCGGGCCGGGCCTCCATCGCCCAGGTGAAGATCGACATCGAGACCGTCTGCCGGCTGATCGAGATCACCTCCCCCGACGGCGACGGCAACGGCGGAGGCGCCGGGGCCGGTTCCCGTGCCGGCGCCCGGGGCGGCTGAGCTCAGCGCCCGTCGGGCGGCGGCGCGCACACGTCCCGGGAACGCAGCAGCTCCGCGAAGAAGGTCTCCGGCGGCAGGGCGAGAGCGCGTGCCCGTTCGGCCTCGGCGAGCGGCACGGCCGTCAGGACCCGCACCGGCTCGACGCGCGTCTCGACGACACCAGGCCCGCCCCCGGGCCAGGGGCCGGCCAGGAAGACCCGGCGGCAGCCCGGGAAGGCGGGCAGCTCGTCGTCGAACCCGACGATCTCGCCCGGACCCAGCGGCACCCCGCGCGTCCACGGATACGCCGCCAGGTTCGCCAGCCGCGTGGCGAGACGGTGCTCGTCCTCGCGCCCCAGCGGGCCGCGGCGCAGCAGCCGCAGCTCCGCCCGGCCGCCCGCACCCCCGCCGGGACGGCCGCCCCCGGGCGGCATGGGGTGGGCGGCCATGCCGACCGTCGCGAACGCGGTGACACCGTCGGGCCGCGCCGGGCGGTACAGCATCACATCGAGCCGTTCCAGCGGCGGCGGCCCACCGTCGAAGGTCACGCCGTCGTCCTCCTCCCCCCACTCGGCACGCAGGGCATGGAAGACGTCGCGCAGGATCGGAGCGGCAGGCATGGCCGCGACCCTAACCCGGCCGGGCCCGGCCTCCGCCGAGAGCCGCCCCTCGGAGACGGCACCCACCTGGCGGCATGCCCGCACGGGGATGCCGGGCGCCTGGGTTGATGCCCGGCGGGCCGCGGGCACGGGGACGTGGCGATGTCCCCGGCAGCGGGACGACGCTCAGCAGCCGGCGGGCGACGGCGGCGGACGCGACACCCGCGGGATACGGGCCGCCGAGCCCGCACGCGGCAGGCAGCGGACGCGCCCCGGCGCCCAGCGGTGTGCGGACTGGAACCCCGGCACAGAGGCAGCAGCCGGCGGGCGGCAGATGCGCAACGCAGCGGCGTGCCCGGTACCGGGGCGGTACTCAGGGCGTGGCAGACGGCAGGCGGAAGGCACGACGTACGGGACGGGCCGCCCAGCCCGCACGCGGCAGGCAGCGGACGACGGACGCGGCACGCGCCCCGGCGCCCGGCACCGGGCCGGTGTCCGGCATGCGGGGGCTGCCCGGCATGCGGGGGGGTGTCGGGTGCCGGGGCGTACCCGGGTGTGGGTACTGGAGCCCCGGCACCGGGGCAGCAGTCGGCGGACCGCGGCGCGTGCGCGCCGGAGTGGCGTGCCCGGTGCCGGGGCGGTGTTCAGGGGGTGGCGGGTGCGAAGCGTACGGGGGTGCCGGGCGGGGCCTGGGCCGCGGCGTCGAGGGCCGCGGGCGGGACGACGCCGATCACGGGGTAGCCGCCGGTCGTCGGATGGTCGGCCAGAAAGATCACGGGCCGGCCCTCGGGGGGCACCTGGATCGCCCCCAACGGCATCCCCTCACTGGGCAGTTCGCCTTCCCGGGCGCGGGCCAGGGCGGGTCCCTCCAGCCGCAGACCGATCCGGTTGCTGGCGGCGGAGACCCGGTAGCGCCCGGTCAGCAGGGTGCGCAGCCCCTCGGCGGTGAACCAGTCGTCGCGCGGCCCCGCCACCACGGGCAGCACCAGTTCGCGCGGCGGCGCCGCCCACGGTGCCGCGTCCGGCACGGGCGGCGGCCCGCCGGCCTGCGGCTCCCCCAGGCGGAGCACGGTGCCCGCCGCCAGCGGCTGCGGCCCGAGCCCGGAGAGCAGGTCGGTGGCGCGGCTGCCGAGCACCGGGTCGGCGTCCACACCGCCGGCGAACCCGAGGTAGGAGCGGACGCCGTGGGTGGCCGTACCCACGTCGAGGACGGCCCCGGCCGGCACCCGCACCGGCTGCCCCCAGGGGGCGGGCCGGCCGGCGACGGTCACCGGGCACGGGGCCCCCGTCACCACGGCGACGGTGGGCCGCAGGACGCGGACGGCGCAGCCCGTGAGGGTCGTCTCCAAGGTGGCGGCCGTCTCCGGGTTGCCGAGCAACCGGTTGGCGAGCCGGTGCGCGGCCATGTCCAGCGCGCCGGAACGGGGCACGCCCAGGTGGGCGTGCCCGGCGCGGCCCAGGTCCTGGACGGTCGTGAGCGCTCCCGGGCGCAGGGTCTCCAGCCCGTCTGCCATCACGGCCGCTCCTTCGGGTTCGGGGTGCGTGGTGCGCCGGACGCCCCGGCCGTGCCGTCCCCGTCGGCGCCGCCGTCACCCTTGACGCCGCCGTCATCCTCGGCGTCACCGTCGCCGTCGGTGCCGCCGTCGCCGAGCGGGACGAAGCGGACACGGGTGCCGGGGGCCAGCAGAGCCGCGGGGGTGCGGTCCGGGTCCCACAGCACGGTCCCCGGCGCCGTGCCGATGAGCTGCCAGCCGCCGGGTGAGGAGCGGGGGTAGACGCCGGTGTAGGGCCCGGCCAGTCCCACCGCTCCGGCGGGGACCCGGGTGCGCGGGTCGGACCGCCGCGGCACGTGGTACCGCTCCTCAAGGCCCGTCAGATAGCCGAAACCGGGGGCGAACCCGCAGAAGGCGACGCGGAAGGTGGTGGCCGCGTGGATGCGGGCCACCTCGTCCTCGGACACTCCCCACAGGGCTGCCACGTCGGCGAGGTCGGGTCCGTCGTAGCGGACGGGGATCTCGACCGCGTTCTCGGCGCCGCCGCTCAGCGGCGGCACGTCCCAGCCGGGCAGTTCGGCCGCCAGCCGGCGGGCGGCCTGCGCGGAGGGCAGGCCGTCGAGCAGCACCGTGGTGGCGCCGGGCACGATCTCGCTCACCGGCGGCAGGGTGCCGGCGGCCCGCCGGCGCAGCAGCTCGGCGTGGAGCGCCTCGGTGCGCCCGGCGGTGGGCAGCTCGACGAGCAGTCCGCGGTCGCCCACCGGGCGGACGAGCGGCGGTGTGCCCCGCTCGGGCGAGGCGGACGCGGGGGAGCCGTCGGCTGCGGCGGGCCGGTTCATGCGAAGGCCCGGACGGTGAGGCCGGCCGCGGTCAGCTCCTCGCGGACGCGGCGGGCGAGCTGGGCGGCGGCGGGGGTGTCGCCGTGGACGCACAGCGAGCGGGCCCCGGACGGCAGCACGCTGCCGTCGGCGGCGACGATCTCCCCGCTGCGCGCGAGCCGCACCGCCCGTTCGATGACCTGCTCGGGCTCGTGGAGCACGGCACCGGCCTCGGTGCGCGGCACCAGGGTGCCGTCGGGGCGGTAGGCGCGGTCGGCGAACGCCTCCTCCACGGTGGGCAGTCCGGCCTCGGCCGCGGCGGCCAGCAGCCGGGAGCCGGGCAGGCCGAGCACGGGCAGCGGCCCGCCCTCACCGGTCGCCGCGCCGGACAGCCGTACGCCCTCGACGACGGCGGCGGCCTGCTCGGCGTCGCGGACGGCGCGGTTGTAGAGCGCACCGTGCGGCTTGACGTAGGCGACGGCGGCTCCGGCGGCGCGGGCGAACACCTCCAGCGCGCCGATCTGGTAGGCCACTTCGGCGGCCAGTTCCGCGGCGGGCACGTCCATGGCGCGGCGGCCGAAACCGGCCAGGTCGCGGTAGGACACCTGGGCCCCGATACGGACGCCCCGCGCGGCGGCGAGCTCGCAGACGCGGCGCATGGTGGCGGGGTCGCCGGCGTGGAAGCCGCAGGCGACGTTGGCGCTGGTGACGGAGGCCAGCAGCGCGTCGTCGTCGGTGAGCTGCCAGCGGCCGAAGCCCTCGCCGAGGTCGGCGTTAAGGTCGATCATCCGGTCCATCGGCAGCAACGTAAGCGATTGTTGAACAATCCGGCAAGAGGGCCCGGCGACCGGTCCCCCGGACGCCACCGGCCCCGGAACCGCCGGAACGGCCGCCGCGTCCTCCGGGACCGGCCCGGACGCTCACAGCCGGGACCGGCCGGGACGCATACGGCCGGTACCGCACGGGACACGTACGGGCCGGAACGGCCGCAGCGCGTTCCGGGACCGGCCAGGGCACGTACGCACCACAGGGAGACCACCATGACCGCCGTCCCGGCCGCGGACCTGTCCGCCGCACTGTCGGACCTCGCCGCCGACCGGGCGCTGCTGGGCCGCACCAGCACGGCCGAGCGCGTGGCCGCCGTCCTGCGCGAGCGGATCGCCCAGGGCTCGTTCCCGCCCGGCACCCGCCTCTCGGAGGGACGCATCTGCACCGCGCTGGGCGTCTCGCGCAACACACTGCGCGAGGCGTTCCGCCTGCTGACGCACGAGCGGCTGCTCGTCCACCGGCTCAACCGGGGCACGTTCGTGCGCGTACTGACCGCCGCGGACATCGTGGACATATACCGCGTGCGGCGCCTGGTCGAGTGCGCGGCGCTGCGCGGTCTGGGCGAGCCGCCCTACGCGGTCGCCGAAGTACGGGCGGCGGTGACGGCGGGCGAGCGGGCCGCCGCCGAGGGCCGGTGGCACACGTGCTCGACCGCCAACATCCGCTTCCACCAGGCGCTGGCCGCACTGGCGGGCAGCGCGCGCACCGACGAGATGATGCGCGGCGTACTGGCCGAACTGCGACTGGCCTTCCACATCATGAAGGACCCGCGCCGCTTCCACGACCCGTACCTGTCCCGCAACCAGGCCATCACCGACGCCCTGGAGGCGGGTGACGCGGCACGGGCCGAGCGCCTGCTGGCGGCCTACCTGGACGACTCCCTGCGGCAACTCCTGGCCGCGTACCCGCGGGAGGCGTCACAGGAGTAGGGCCGCCTGCGGTGGGGGCGGGGCGCCCCCGGGCGGGTGCTCGCGAGGTGCGGCTTGCGGGGCGCGGCTTACGGGGTGTGACTTACGGGCTGCGGCTCGCGAGGTGTGACTTACGGACTGCGGCTCGCGGGCGGCTTGTCGCGCGGCTCCCCGCGCGCTCGCAGTGCCGGCGAGTTCCGGGGGATGTGCGGGGTGTGACTCCCGGCCGACCCGGAGGGCGAAGTGACATGCCTCACTCTTGTCGGATCGTTCAACAATCCTCTAGCCTCCCGTGGAATTCGCTTCATACACATCCGCTACGCGGAAAGTCGCTCCATGGAAGGCGGAGGCGACATGATCGTTCTGCTCGGCGTCCTCGTGGTGGTCCTCGGCTTCGCGACGCGCCGCAACCCCCTGCTCGTCGTCGGCGTGGCCGGGATCGTCACCGGACTGCTGGGCAAGCTCTCTCCCGTCGAGATCCTCCGGACCTTCGGGGAGAGCTTCGCGTCCAGCCGTTCGGTGACCATCTTCGCCATCACCCTGCCGGTGATCGGCCTGCTGGAGCGCAACGGACTCCAGCAGCAGGCCCGCACCCTCATCGGCAAACTGGGCACCAAGCTCACCACCGGCCGCTTCCTGACCCTCTACCTCCTGCTGCGGCAGCTCACCGCCGCCGTCGGCCTCCAGACCATCGGCGGCCCCGCGCAGAGCGTCCGTCCGATGATCGCGCCGATGGCCGAGGCCGCCGCCGAACGCCGCTTCGGCCACCTGCCCGCGGTCACCGGGAACGGCGGGCGGCTCCCGGAGAAGGTCCGGGAAAAGGTCCGCTCCCACGCGGCCGGCACCGACACGGTGGGCCTCTTCTTCGGCGAGGACTGCTTCCTGGCCATCGGCTCCATCCTGCTGATCACCGGCCTGGTCAACAGCACCTACCACACCCACCTGGAACCGCTCCACCTCGCGCTGTGGGCGATACCCAGCGCCGTGTGCGCCTTCTTCGTGCACGGCGGACGACTGCTGCGGCTCGACCGGAAGCTGGAACGCGAACTGGTCACCGCGAACGCCGAGATGACCGTGGCCCGCGAGGACGCGCAGCGCGGCACCCAGGAAGGCGAGGCCACCAAGTGATCAAGTCCGAGTGGTTCTTCTGGCTGGTCGGCGCCGTCTTCCTCGTCATGGCGGTGCAGATGCTCTTCGACCGCACCAACCCCAAGCGGCACGGCACCGCCGCCTTCTGGGGCCTGCTGGGCGCCTGCTTCTTCTACAGCACCTGGGTCAACGAGAAGTCGCTGCCCGCCGAGCCGCTGGGTATCGCCGTCCTCGTCCTCATCTGCATCGGCGGCTTCAACCTCACCGGCAAGGGCAAGCCCGAGACCACCAGCGAGGAGGAACGCGCGGGGCTCGCCGCCCGGTTCGGCGGCAAACTGTTCATCCCCGCGCTGACGATCCCGCTGGTCGCGATGGTCTGCGCCGTCCTGGTCGCCAAGTGGAAGATCGGCGGCACCCCGATCCTGGAGAAGGGCAGCGAGACCATCCTCGGGCTCGGCCTGGGCGCCATCGTCGCCCTGGGTGTGGGCATGTGGGTGCTGCGCGAGCGCCGGGTGAGCGTCCCGCTGCACGCCGGACGCGGACTGCTGGAGTCGATGGGCTGGGCCCTGCTGCTGCCGCAGCTGCTGGCCGTCCTGGGCGCCATCTTCCAGGCCGCCGGCGTCGGCGACCAGGTCCGCAAGCTCACCGAGTCGATACTGCCCGACGGGCAGAAGCTGGCGGCCGTCGCCCTCTACTGCGCGGGCATGTTCGTCTTCACCGTCATCATGGGCAACGCCTTCGCCGCGTTCCCCGTCATGACCGCCGCCGTCGGCTGGCCCGTACTGATCGAGCAGATGAACGGCGACCCCGCCGCCGTCCTCGCGGTTGGCATGCTCGCCGGATTCTGCGGCACCCTGTGCACGCCCATGGCGGCCAACTTCAACATCGTCCCGGCCGCGCTGCTGGAGTTGAAGGACCAGTACGGGCCGATCAAGGCGCAGGCACCCACCGCCGTGGCACTGCTGGGCTGCAACATCGCCATCATCTACTTCTTCGCCTTCTAGGACCGTCCGCCTCATGACTGTGCCCACCCAGCCCACCCCCACCGCATCCCCCGTGAAAGTGCTGGTCACCGGCTTCGCCCCGTTCGGCGGCGAGCAGACCAACCCCTCCTGGGAGGCCGCAGGGCAGCTGGCCGCCCACCCGCCCGCCGGCCTCGACGTGCAGGCCGTCCGGCTGAGCTGCGTCTTCGGCACCGCACTCGACGAACTGCGCACCGCCGTCGAAGCCGCCGGCCCCGCCCTGCGGCTGGTGGTCTGCCTCGGCCAGGCCGGCGGACGCCCCGACCTGACCGTCGAACGCGTCGCCGTCAACGTCGACGACGCCCGCATCCCCGACAACGCCGGCCGGCAGCCCGTGGACGAACCCGTCGTGCCCGGCGGCCCCGCCGCCTACTTCAGCACCCTGCCCATCAAGGCGTGCGTCGCCGCCGCCCGCGAGGCCGGCATCCCCGCCTCCGTCTCCCAGACGGCCGGCACCTTCGTGTGCAACCACGTCTTCTACGGGCTCGCGCACCTGCTCGCCACCGAACGGCCCGACCTACGGGGCGGCTTCGTCCACGTCCCCTACACCCCGCAGCAGGCCGCCGCCCAGCGCCCCGTGCCGCCGTCCCTCTCGGTGACCGACGCCGTCACCGGCCTGGCCGCCATCCTCACCACGGCCGCGCACACCACCACCGACATCCGCGAAACGGGAGGGGCGACCCATTGATCCCCGCACTTGAGGAGCGTGCCGCGCACTTCGCCGAGGTCGCCCTGGCCAACGTCACCCGCGAATACCCCAACGCCCCCGCCCACCTTCTGGCCGGGCCCGACGAACTGGTGCCCCCGCGCACCCTCCACCCCGTCTTCTACGGCGCCTACGACTGGCACTCCTCCGTCCACATGCACTGGCTGCTGCTGCGGCTGCTGCGGCGGGGGGAGGGGGTGAGTGGCGTGGGTGGTTTGGGTGGCGCTGTTGGTGCTGGTGGGGCTGACGGTGCTGTTGGTGTTGGCAGTACCGATGGTGCGAGTGGTGCTGGTAGTGCTGGTGGTGCCCTCGTGGGGGGCGGCGCCCTCGCGGAGGGGGCGGATGGCGGGGCGGCCGTTGGCGGGTCGGCCGATGGCGGGGCCACCGTTGGCGGGACGACCGATGGCGGGACGGCCGTTGGCGGGGCAGCCATTGGTGGCCCGGCGGTCGCCTGGGACGGTGCCGAAGGGTGGCGTGGGGCTGTCGTGCGGGCGATGGACGCCCATCTGACGCCGGACGCGCTTGCCGTCGAAACCGCGTATCTGCGCGCGCACCCGTCTTTCGAACGGCCCTACGGATGGGCCTGGCTGCTGGCGCTCACAAGCGAGAGCACTGCTCTCGCGGAGAGCGGTGCTTTCGGGGAGAGCAGTGCTCTTACGGAGAGCGGTGCTCTTACGGAGAGCGGTGCTCTCGGGAACGGGGGCACGAGCGGCGGCGAGAGCGGTGCTCACAGGGGGAGCGCTGCTCTTGGCGGAGGCGCCGCGAGCGGTGCTCACAAGGAGAGCGGTGCTCTTGACGGGGGCTGCGAGAGCAGTGCTCTCACAGGCAGCAGCGTGACCCGCGGCGAGAGCAGTGCTCCGTTCTCGGTGCGGCGCTCCGCCCAGCAGTGGAGGGCCGCCCTCGCACCGGCGGCCGACGCCGTGGCCGACCTGCTGCTGGCCTGGCTGCCGAAGGCGACCTACCCCGTACGGCACGGCACCCACGCCAACAGCGCGTTCGCACTCGGCCTGGTGCTCGACAGCGCCCAACGCGCGGGCCAGCAGCGTTTGGTGGCGCCCGTGGCGGAGAAGATCCGCGCGTGGTACGTACCCGACCACGGTGCGGCCACCCGCTGGGAGCCGTCGGGGCAGGACTTCCTCTCTCCCCTGCTGTGCGAGGCGGACGCCGTGCGCCGGGTGTTGCCGCAGGATGAGTTCGCGGCCTGGCTGGGCGTTTTCCTGCCGGAGCTGGCCGAGGCGGACGGAGCGTCGTTCCTGCCCCCGCCGCGTGTTTCGGACGCGGCGGACCCGCAGATCGGCCATCTGCTGGGCCTCTGCCTCAGCCGGGCCGCCGCGCTGCGCGGCATCGCCGGGGCGCTGCCGGACGGCGATCCGCGTACGGCCACCCTCACCGCCGCGGCCGAGGCCAATCTGGCGGCGGCCCTTCCCGCCACCACTTCGGGCGACTTCACCACCGATCACTGGCTGGCGACGTTCGCCACGCTCGCCCTGGGCGAGACCGTGGCCGACTGAGGCGGAGCGCCTGTGGAGGGCGGCCACCAATGCGCCCACCGCAGGCTCTGTCACGGCAGCAGTGGCCGCACCTCCTGTGCGGCGAAGCGGACGAACCCCTCCGGGTCGGGTTCGTCCGCGGTCGGCTGGAGGACGACGGTGCCGGCACCGGCCTCGGCCGCGCGCACCACGGCCTCGGCGACGGCTGCCGCATCGCCGGCCACGCCCGGGCCGGTGACCGGGTCGAGGCCCTGGCGGGCACGTTCGGCGCGGAGCCGTTCGGCGGCGCCGGGGCCGGTGGCGGTGTTCAGGTAGTGGACGACCTCGTGCGGGCCGGTACGTCCGGCCGTTCTGCGTCCCTCGTCGACCAGGTGCCGGGCGTGCCGGATGCCCTCCACGGACGTCGAGGCGTCCAGCACGGTACCGTCCGCGGCCTCACCGCTCAGCCGCAGCGAACGCGGACCGCGCGCGCCGGCGAGCACCGCCGCGTCACGGTAGGCGAGGGGCACGGCGGACGACGGTCCGGTACCGCCCGTCCCCGGGAAGGGCCCCGCCCCCGCCGCGGGGTCCGCCTTCGCTGAGGGGTCCGGTCCTGCGGAGGAGTGGTCCGGTCCTGCGGTCGTGGACTGCTGCGCGGCGGCGCCCTGCGGTGGCCAGTCGAGGGCCACGTCGTCCAGCGTGACGTACCGGCTCTTGGTCGTGACCCGTTCGCCGCGCAGCAACGCCCTCATAACGGTGAGGTGTTCGCGCAGCAGTGTGACGGGCGAGTCGACGCGGGCGCCGACCTGCCCCATCCACTCCTGCACCCCGTGGCCGAGTCCGACGGCGAAGCGGCCGGGGAAGAGACGGCGCAGGGTGGCGGTTTCCATCGTCGTCAGCGCGATGTTGCGCAGCGGTACGGGCAGCAGGCCGATGCCCACCCGGAGCCGTTCGGTCCAGGCGAGCGCGGCGGCGGCGCTGGCGATGCCGCTCTCGAGGAAGCAGTCCTCCCACAGCCACAGTTCGTCCAGTCCCGCTTCGTCGGCGGTGCGGGCGAGGCCCCGCAGCCGTTCGGGCGGAAGCTGCGGACGGAAGACAACACCAAGAGACGTCATGGGCCGTTCCTACCCCGCGCCCCGGCCCCGGGCAACGGCATTGCAGCCGCTGGCGGTTGGCGGCCGGCGGCCCGTCGTCCAGAGTTCACCGTCCGCGCAGTTCACCGGCCACGGCCCATCACGCCTGGTGCACAGCCCACAGCCCCGCCGGGCGCCGTCGCTCAGCCCGCCGGGCGCCGGCGTGGGTGCCGCCGTGGGCACCGCCCACCGGCCGCGCCCTCCGGGGGCCCAGCTCTTCGTCCCGGTGCGCGCACCGCCGGGCCGTTCGGGCCGTTCGGGCAGTTCGGGCCGTCAGCCGGTAATTCGCTAGTCCTCCGGTGGGAACACCGCCTCCCCCGTCCCCGCGAGGGTGATGGTGATGGCCTCGACGGGGCAGCCCTCAGCTGCGGCCAGCACCTCCTCGGACGGTTCGCGGTCCGGGGCGACGGGGTGGGACTGGCGGGCGGCATCCAGACGGAACTCCTTCGGTGCACCGCCCACACACATCCCCGACCCTATGCACAGGTCCCGGTCCACCTCGATGTGCCAGCGGTCGGCCATGGGCGCTCCCTTCTGCGTCGGTCCCCGTCTGCTCCATCCCTGCCCGCATCGCTCCCTGTCTGCGGCCGTCGCTCACCCCTGTGCAGGCAGGTGAATCATCTTGTGCTCCAGGTATTCCGCATATCCCTCGGGCCCGAACTCGCGGCCGATGCCGGAGTTCTTGTAGCCGCCGAAGGGGCCGAGCATGTCGAGGCTGAAAGTGTTGACGGAGTAGGTCCCGGTGCGGATACGGCGTGCGAACTCGACGCCGTGGTCGGTGTCGGCCGTCCACACGCTGCCGGAGAGACCGTAGTCGGAGTCGTCGGCGATACGGGCCGCCTGCTCCTCGTCCTCGTACGGGAGGAGACAGATGACGGGGCCGAAAATCTCCTCGCGGGCGATCCGCATGGAGTTGTCGACCTCTCCGAAGAGGGTGGGCTGGACGTACCAGCCGGTGGGCGGGTCTTCCGGCCTGCCGCCCCCCGCCAGCACCTTGGCGCCCTCCTTCCGGCCCAGCGCGATGTAGTCGAGGGAGCGCTTCTGTTGACGTTCGGCGACCAGGGGACCCAGTTCGGTGGCGGGGTCGAGGGGGTCGCCGACGGTCAACGCGTCGGCCGTGGCGGCGAACCGTTCGGCGATCTCGTCGTAGCGGCTGCGCGGGGCCAGGATCCGGGTCTGCGCCACACACGCCTGACCGTTGATCATCCAGGCGAAGGGGGTGATGCCCGCCACCGCCGCGTCCAGATCGGCGTCCGGCAGGATCACGGCGGCGGATTTGCCGCCCAGTTCCAGGGTCACGCGGGTCAGATTGCGGGAGGCGACCTCCATCACGCGCTTGCCCGCGGCCACGGAGCCGGTGAACGACACCTTGTCCACCCCGGGGTGCCCCACCAGATACTCGCTGACCTCCCGATCGGCGGGCAGGATCGACAGCACCCCCGGTGGCAGTCCGGCCTCGTCGGCGATCTCCGCCAGCAGATAGGCGTCCAGCGGGGTCTCCGGCGACACCTTCAGCACTGCCGAACAGCCGGCCAGCAGCGCGGGGGCCAGCTTGGCCGCGGCGGTGAACTGCGGGACGTTCCACGGCACCACCGCCGCCACCACGCCCACCGGTTCGCGCCGTACCAGCAGCGGGCCCAGCGCGCCCGCCCTGCGTTCCTCGTGCGGGTAGTCGGCTGCGACCTTGAGAGCCGCGTCCCAGACCATCATCGCGGCCAGGGACTGCACCATCACCCCCGTCGTGTACGGGGTGCCGTTCTGGGCGCTGATGACCTTGGCGATCTCCTCGCTGCGGGCGGCGAAGGCGTCCTTGATGCGGGTGACGGTCTCGATGCGTTCGGCCAGTGGGCGACCGGACCACACCCCGGAGTCGAAGGACTCCCGCGCGGCACGCACGGCGCGGTCCACGTCCTCACGCGAGGCGTGCGGTACGCGGCCGATGGGCTGCTCCGTGTGCGGCGAGACCACCTCGATGGTTCCGTCGCCGGCGGGGTCGGTGAAGCTGCCGCCGATGTACAGCTGGTGGTGCTCGACGAAGGGGAAGCCGGATGCCGCCTCGCCCGTGCCCTCCGCCGCAGCCGGTCCCGCCTGTGCCGAACCAGCCTGCTCCGTGCTCGTCTTCTGGTCGTCCGCCATGCCGTGCCCTCCCTGTGCCGCTCGCCGGCCGCTCCGCCGGTCGTCGTCCCGCTTCCCGGCCCGGTGCCGCCGCCGGTCGTGGTCGTCCGTCCGTATAGACACGGCAGGGCGCGATGTGTGACGCCGGACACCCGATCTGACAGCGCCTCAGAACTAGTACCAGTTCTAGTTGTAGGGAACAATGCCTCTGCCGGCCCTCGGCCGGCCGCATTCGCGCCCGACACGGGGGAGCCGCCGCCCATGACGCACGCGCCGCAGGCAATCGACCCGCCACCGGTCACCGATCACGGGGGTGGGATCTGGAGCATCCCCGTCCCCATACCGGACAATCCGCTCGGCCACACCCTCGTCCACCTCGTCGAGACGGACGCCGGCCCCGTACTGATCGACACCGGCTGGGACGACCCCGCCTCCTGGCAGACGCTCGTGGACGGAGTCGCCGCCTGCGGCACCTCCGTCCAGGACCTGCACGGCGTGCTGGTCACCCACCACCATCCCGACCACCACGGCCTCTCGGCGCGGGTACGCGAGGAGTCGGGCGCCTGGATCGCCATGCACGCGGCGGACGCCGCCGTGGTACGCCGCACCCGCACGTCCGACACCCGCGTCTGGCTCGGCTACCTGGCCGAGAAACTCGCCGCCGCGGGAGCGCCCGACACGCACACGGCGCCGCTGCGCGCAGCCCGCGACCGGGGCCGGAGCGGTGAACTGCCCGGCGCCCGGGCCGCCGTCCCCGACCGGGATATCGAGCCGAACGCACTGCTGGACCTGCCGGGTCGCCGGCTGCGGGCGATCTGGACACCGGGGCACACGCCGGGCCACGTCTGCCTCCATCTGGAGGAGGAGCACCCGGGAGCGCGGGCGGCAGGGGCGGCAGCGACGGGAACGGCCACGGGATCGGGGGCGGAGACGGAGAGGAAGACGGGGACGAGTCCGGGAGCCGCGCTGACGGCGGGGGGCGGGCGGTTGTTCTCCGGGGATCATCTGCTGCCGACGATCAGCCCGCACATCGGCCTGTACGAGGACCCGGACAGCGACGAGAGCACTGATCCACTCGGTGACTACCTCGACTCCCTCGGACGGATAGCCCGGCTGCGGCCCGCCGAGGTACTGCCCGCCCACCAGTACGCGTTCACCGACGCCCGGGCCCGTGTGGACGAGCTCACCGCTCACCATGCGGAGCGCCTCTCCGATCTGAGAGCACTGCTCACAGAACGGGCTCTCACCCCCTGGCAGCTCGCCGAGTCCATGCGCTGGAACCGGCCCTGGGACCGCATCCCGTTCGCCTCCCGCAACATCGCCGTCGCCGAGGCCGAGGCCCATCTGCGGCACCTGGTCAAACTCGGCCGCGTCGAGCCCGTGCCCGGCAGCAGCCCCGTCACCTACCGCGCCACCGACTGACTCCCGCCCGGCCGCCCCGCGGACCCCCGCCGCCCCGTACCCCGGCCGCACCGGACCCCCCGGGGCCGAGGGCGAGGCGGAGGGCGAGGGAATCGCCCGCAGGCCGGTGCGGCTACAGTGACTGGCAGACGAACAACACCTCCGACCGGGAGAAGCCGGTGCGAATCCGGCGCTGACCCGCAACCGTGAGCGGCCCACCACCGTCGCCGCGCGAACGCCGTCGTCGTCCGCGCACGGCGGCCACGGCCGTGAGCCGGAGCGCCCGGGCGGAGGTGGGCTCCCGTGGCCGACAGGCCACCGGCACCGTCGAGGTTTACGGAGCCGAGCCCGGTGCACCGCGGTGCGGGGTCGCGTGAACGCGCGCCCCCGGCGGCGGGGCGGCCGTGCCCGGCTGCGGTCCGCTCCCGTCACCGAAAGGCCAGCGCCATGTCACCGCGTCGCCGCCGCGCCACGGTCCTCGCCGCCGCCACCGTGCTGTGCGCGGCAGCCGCACCCGTGGCGGCTGCCGCCCCCTCGGGCACGGCGGCGGCCGGTCCCGTACCGGCCGTCAAGCCCGCCAAGCTCCCCGCGGGCCTCTACGGCGACGCCGACCCCAAGTACGACGGGGTGTGGCGGCAGTCGATGGCGCTGCTCGCCCTGGACGGCGCGGGTGCCGTACCGGCGAAGAAGGCCGTCGACTGGCTCACGGACCAGCAGTGCGCCGACGGCTCGTTCACCGCCTACCGCGCCGACCCCTCCGACGACTGCGACCCGGACACCACACCGGGCGACACCAACGCCACAGCCCTCGCCGTACAGGCACTCGCGGCCGTCGGCGGACGCGGCAAGGAGGTCCGCGAAGCCGTGGACTGGCTCGTCTCCGTCCAGAACAAGGACGGCGGCTGGGGCATGGCGTCCCGCTCCCCCTCGGACGCCAACTCCACCTCCGTCGTCATCGGCGCCCTGCACGCCACCGGGAAGAAGCCGGCCGAGACCACCGCGGAAGGCGGCGCCAACCCCTACGACGCGCTGCTGGCCTTCCAGCTCACCTGCGGTTCCAAGGGCATCGAGGAGGCCCCCGGGCAGCAGGGCGCCTTCGCCTACCAGCCCGACAAGAAGGGCAGGCTGGCCCCGAACAACGACGCCACCGCCGCAGCCACCCTCGCCGCCCTCGGCAAGGGCACACTGGTCGAGCCCGTCGCGAAGGACGCCAAGAGCAAGCCGGTGACCCCTCTCAAGTGCGCCTCGGGCACCCCCTCCGGCGACGAGGGCGAGCGCGACGTTGACGGCGGTGGTGACAGCAACGACGGGAAGAAGCAGGGCGTACCCGGTGGTCGCAAGGCAGCAGCCGGAGCCGGCGCGGCCTACCTCGCCGCGACCCTGGAGAAGAACGACGGCCACTTCTCCACCGTCCAGCCGGGAGCGAAGAAGCCGCAGCCCGACTACGCGAACACGGCCGACGCCGTCATCGCCCTGGCCGCCGACGGCCACCGGACCGAGGCCCGCGCCTCCCTCAAGTGGCTGGCCGACAACCTCGACGACTGGGACAAGGCCAAGAACGACCCGTCCGCGCTCAGCTCGCTCATGCTGGCCTCCCGCGCCACCGGTGGGTCCCCCACCGAACTCGGCGGCACCGATCTGCTCGCCCGCCTCGTCGCCACCGGCCCGAAACCGGCCCACATGCCCGACTCGGACGACTCCTCCGAGAAGAAGGACGACGGCGGCACCATCCCCGTGTGGGCCTTCATCATCGTCGGCCTCGCCGTCGGCGCAGGATTCGGCATCCTGCTCAGTGGCCGCCGCAAGAGGCAGCAGCTATGAGCTCCGCCGCACCGGGCACGCGGGTCCGGGGCCGGGTCCGCGTCCGGAGGGGCGCCGCGTGGGGCCGGACCGGTGCCGTGCGGGGCGGGGCTGTGCGGGGCCGGGCGTGCCCCGCCGGGGCGCAGGCGCGGGTACGGATACCGGACGCCGCGGCCATGCTGCTGACGGCCCTCCTGGCAGTCCTGGTCACCTTCACGGCACCGGTGACGGCCACCGCCGCCCCCTCCGCCGCATCCGTCGCCGCAGGCACCCGCACCGCTGTCGGCACCACGGCGGACGGCGGCTACCGCTACTGGTCGTTCTGGCTGCGCGGCGACGACGGTTCCTGGTCCTACGCGACTGAGGGCCCGGCCACCCAACGCCCCGAGGACGGGGACACCATCGGCTTCCGCTTCGCCCTGAGCGAGGACTCCGCACAGGCCACCCGCCCCCGCGGCACCCCGAAGTTCGCCGCGGCGTGCGCCGACGTGGAAGCCGGGTCCGGCAGCAAACGCGTAGCCGTCCGCATCGACTTCGGCACCCGCGCCGACGCCCCCGACGGCGAGCAAAAGGACCCGCCCGCATCCCGCACTCGCTGCGCCCGCGTCCCCGAGAACGCCACCGCGGCCGAAGCCCTCGCGAAGGTCGCCACCCCGCTGCGCTACAGCTCCGATTCCATGCTGTGCGCCATCGACCACTACCCGGCCAAGGGCTGCGGGGAACAGGTCGGCGGCAGCAAGCGGGACACGGACGGCGCGGACGCTGGCGGTGACGGCAGCAGCAAAAGTGGCGCCGGTGACAGTGGTGAAGCCGGTGACGCGAGTGGCGACGGCGGCATGTCCACCGGGCTGGGAGTGGGCGCGGGCGTCGCGGCCATCGCCGTCCTCGGAGGCGCCGCGCTCTGGCAGGCCCGACGCCGGAAGCGCTAGCTCATGCACTGCTCCATGTCGAGAGCACTGCTCTTGAGGGCACCGCTCTCGAGGGCACCGCTCAGGCCCTCAACCGCGGGGCGGGGCTCTTCCCTGAGAGCACTGCTCTCAAGGCGGAGGGCACTGGAAGGGCGGCGCTCTTGGCTGAGAGCACTGCTCTCATGGCGGGCGGCACCGGGGCGGCGCTCCGTAGCGAGAGCACCGCTCACGCAACAGGGGGCACTGGGGCGGCGCTCCCCGGAAAGAGCACCGCTCACACAGCAAGGGACAACCGAGCACCGCTCCACCACGAGAGCACTGCTCACCCTCCACAGGGCAGAGCACCGCACCACACCGCGAGCACCGCTCTCCCACCCCCTCCCCCACCCAGCGGCGGAGCACCGCACCGATATGCGAGCACTGCTCACCCTCCGATGGGGAGAGCACCGCACCGACACGCGAGCGCCGCTCACCCCCCGAGGGAGAGAACCCCGCACCACGACAAGAGCCGCGCCGCTCACACCCCAAGGGAGAGGGCACCACACCGACGACACCCATGCACCGCTCGCCCTCCGAGAAAGAGAGCACCCCACAGAAACGAGAGCACCGCTCACCCTCCGACAGAACGAGCGCCGCACCAAAAAAAGAGCACCGCTCACCCCGCCCGCACCGCTCACCCCGCCACCCCCGGAGCACCGCACCAGCATGAGAGCACTGCTCGCGACGCCCCGCCGAGCGGCTGACCACCGCTCCCGTCTGCGTGCGCCGCTCTCTTCCCGGAGCACCGCTCTGCATCCCGGAGCCTGGTGGCTGTGGGCGCTGGGGCTGGCCACCGCAGCCTCCCGCACCACCAACCCGCTGCTCCTGGCCCTGCTGATCGTGGTGGCCGGCTATGTGGTGGCGGTGCGCCGTACCGACGCGCCCTGGGCCCGCTCGTACACGGCGTTCCTGAAGCTGGGTGTGCTGGTGCTCACCATCCGCCTCGTCTTCGCGTTCTTCCTCGGCTCGCCCGTGCCCGGCACCCATGTGCTCGCGGAGCTGCCCGAGGTTCCGCTGCCCGAGTGGGCGCGCGGGGTGCGGATCGGCGGGAGGGTGACGGCCGAGGGCATGGCCTTCGCGCTGTACGACGGTCTGAAGCTGGCGACGCTGCTGGTGTGCGTCGGTGCGGCCAACGCGCTCGCCAACCCGGCGCGGCTGCTCAAGTCGCTGCCGGGGGCGCTGTACGAGGCCGGGGTGGCGGTGGTGGTGGCGATGACGTTCGCGCCCAACCTGGTGGCGGACGTGCGCCGGTTGCGGGCGGCGCGGCGGCTGAGGGGGCGCACGGACCGGGGCCTGCGCGGGGTGGTGCAGGTCGGGCTTCCGGTGCTGGAGGGCGCGTTGGAGCGGTCGGTCGCGCTGGCGGCGGCGATGGACGCCCGTGGTTACGGCCGTACGGCGAAGGTCCCGGATGCCGTGCGGCACATCACCACCGCGCTGACGCTGGGCGGGCTGCTCGGTGTGTGCGCGGGCACGTACGGGCTGCTGGCCGCGCAGGGCGCCGGGTTCGGTCTGCCGGTACTGGTGGCGGGACTGGCTTTGGCGCTGGCGGGGCTGTGGCTGGGCGGCCGGCGGGCGGCCCGGACCCGTTACCGGCCCGACCGGTGGGCGGCGCGGGCGTGGCTGGTGTCCGCGTCCGGCGCGGCTGTCGCCGTGTGCATGATCGTCGCGGCGGACGTTCTGCCCGAAGCGCTGGTGCCGCCCGCCGTACCGCTGCGTGCTCCGGCCTTCCCCCTCTGGCCGGCCGCCGCCGTCCTTCTCGGTCTGCTGCCCGCTGTAGTGGCCCCTGCCCCGGACACCGCACGCTCCGGGGGCGCGCCCCGGCACACCGGCGGTCCCTGTGGCACCGACGGTCCCGGCGGCCCCGGTAGCCCCCATCGCCACAGAGGCTCCGACAGCACCGGCACCCGCAACCGCCCCACCAATTTCCCGTCTTCCCCGCCCCCAACACGGCGAGCAGGCCCCCGGCCGGACGCGGGCACAGGCCGGGGCGCCGACAGCCGTGACGCGGTGGGCGAGGAGGGGGCGTACCGGTCCGTGCGGGCACTGCGCGGCCGGGAGCACGACGAGGAGAACGACCAGTGATCAGCTTCGACCAGGTGTCGGTCGTCTACGACGAGGCGGCGGCTCCCGCGCTGCCCCCGGTGGACGCGCATATTCCCGAGGGGGAGCTGTGTCTGCTGATCGGGCCCAGCGGGGTGGGCAAGTCGACGCTGCTGGGTACCGTTTCCGGACTGGTCCCGCACTTCACCGGGGGCACTCTGCACGGCAGGGTGACCGTGGCGGGCCGCGACACCCGTACCCACAAGCCCCGCGAACTCGCCGATGTCGTCGGCACCGTGGGCCAGGACCCGCTCGCCCACTTCGTCACCGACACCGTGGAGGACGAACTGGCCTACGGCATGGAGTCGCTGGGGCTGGCCCCGGCGACGATGCGCCGCCGCGTGGAGGAGACCCTCGATCTGCTGGGGCTCAACGAACTGCGGGACCGTCCCATCGCCTCCCTTTCCGGCGGCCAGCAGCAGCGGGTGGCCATCGGGTCGGTGCTGACGCCGCATCCGCGGGTTCTCGTCCTGGACGAGCCGACCTCCGCGCTGGATCCGCCGGCGGCGGAGGAGGTTCTCGCCGTCGTCCAGCGGCTGGTGCACGATCTGGGCACCACCGTGCTGATGGCGGAGCACCGGCTGGAGCGTGTGGTGCAGTACGCGGACCGGGTGCTGCTGCTGACGCCGGACGGCGGGGCGCGGCTGGGCGACCCGGCGGCGTTGCTCGCGGTCTCGCCCGTCCGCCCGCCCGTGGTGGAGCTGGGGCAGTTGGCGGGCTGGGATCCGCTGCCGTTGTCCGTACGGGACGCCCGTCGCCGGGCGACCGGTCTACGGGACCGGCTGGCTGCGCGGCTGCCGCCCTCGCCGGTGCCCGCACGGGTGCCCCCGCCGTCGCAGGAACCGCAGCCATCGCAGGAATCCCAGCCGTCGCAGGCGCCCGCACAGGCGCCCCCGCCATCGCAGGCGCCCGCATCGGCATCGCAGACGCCCCCGCCGTCACCGGTGCCGCGGGCCCGTACGGGGCGGAAGCCGTCGGGGGTGCGGAGTCGGCGCGGGAGGACCGAAGCCGCCGAGGACGCCGGGGCACAGGTGCGGGACAAAAGCGCCGGTCGCACCGGTGCGGCCGTCTCCTCTTCCTCCGGCCCGCTCGTCGAGGTGTCCCGGCTCACGCTGGTGCGGGGCCGGGTGACCGCGCTGCACGAGGTGGACCTGTCCGTACGGGCGGGAGAGACCGTGGCCTTGATGGGGCGCAACGGTGCCGGCAAGTCGACTCTGCTCAACACCCTGGTGGGCCTGCACCGTCCTACTTCGGGGCGGGTCACCGTGGCGGGCAAGGTGCCGCACCGCACCCGGCCGGCTCAGCTGCTGCGGCACGCCGGTCTCGTCCCGCAGGAGCCGCGCGATCTGCTCTACGCGGACACCGTCGCCAGGGAGTGCCGGGCCGCGGACGCGGACGCGGGTGCCGAGCCCGGCAGTTGCCGTGCACTGGTCTCCCGGCTGCTGCCGGACATTCCCGACACCGCGCACCCGCGGGACCTGTCGGAAGGGCAGCGGCTGACGCTCGCCCTGGCCGTCATCCTGACGGCGAAGCCGCCCGTGCTGCTGCTGGACGAGCCCACCCGCGGCCTCGACTACGCGGCGAAGAGCCGGCTGGTGACGGTGTTGCGCGAGCTGTCCGAGGCGGGACACGCCCTCATGCTGGCCACGCACGATGTCGAGCTCGTGGCCGAGATCGCCGACCGTGTCGTCGTTCTCGCCCAGGGCGAGCCCGTGGCCGACGGTCCCACCCACGAGGTGGTGACCTCCTCCCCCGCGTACGCCCCGCAGGTCTCCAAGATCCTTGCGCCTCAGCCGTGGCTGACGGTGGGACAGGTCCGGGAGGCGCTGTGAGCCCGCGTACGCGGCGTCCTCGTTCCGCCCGGGCTTCCGCGCAACGGGTCAGGGCGATCCGGCTGGGCCCCAAGTCCCTGGCCGCGCTGGTGCTGACCAGCGCCACGGGTGTGGCCGCCTTCGCCTGGCCGCTGCTGGCAGACCGGACGTCCGGGCTGGCGCACTCGCAGGACGCGCCCTGGCTGTTCGCCGCGCTCCTGCCCCTTCTGCTGGCGGTCGCCGTCGCGACCGTCTCCGAGACCGGTCTGGACGCCAAGGCCGTGGCCATGCTGGGGGTGCTGGCCGCGGCGGGTGCCGCGCTGCGACCGCTGGGCGCGGGTACCGCCGGTCTGGAGCCGATGTTCTTCCTCATGGTGCTCTCCGGGCGGGTGCTGGGACCGGGTTTCGGTTTCGTGCTGGGTGCGGTCTCGATGTTCGCCGGGGCCCTGCTGACCGGCGGGGTCGGGCCGTGGCTGCCGTTCCAGATGCTGTCGATGGGCTGGGTGTCCATGGGTGCCGGGTTGCTGCCGGGGCCGGCCACCGTGCGCGGCCGGTGGGAGCTGCTGCTCCTCTCCGGCTACGGGGCGGTGTCCGCGCTGCTGTACGGCCTGGTGATGAACATGCAGGGCTGGCCGTACATCGCGGGGCTGGGGTCGGGGATGTCGTTCGTGCCCGGCGATCCGCTCGGGGAGAACCTGGCCCGGTACGGGGCATACGTATTGGCCACCTCTCTCGGCTGGGACGTGCCGCGGGCGCTGCTTACGGTCGTGCTCACGTTGACGTTGGGCGGGACGGTGCTGCGGGCGCTGCGCCGGGCCACCCGGCGTGCCGCCTTCGACGCGCCCCCCGCGTTCGCGGAGGGGCCCGAAGACGCGGGACGAGCAGAAAGCGGCGAGCCGGCCACGACCGCCGTGCCGACCGGAAGCGACGAGCCGGCCACGGCCGCCGCACAGCCCCGAACCGGCGAACCGGCCACGGCCCCCCACACGCAGCCCCGGACCGGCGAGCCGGCCACAGCCCCCGAACAGCCCCGAAGCGGCGAGCCGGCCCGCAGTGAGCGGCCGGGCGGAAGCAGCTAGCCGACCCCCGTGCCCAGCCGGGCAGCGCCGCGAGCGGCGAGGGGCAGGGGCACGGCAGCACCGAGGACAACCGGCACCGCGGTTCCGGCAGTCCGGGGCACCGGAGAGCCGAGCGTCGCGCAGCGAACGGCTGTGGAGGTTGCCGCGTTCCTGCCCGACCCCGACGGGCAGGAACGCGGCGTGCGGTGCGGACTCCGGCGGCGTGGCCGCGCGGCGGTCCCGCGGTTCAGTGGCCGGTGAGCTGCACCAGGGCGGCCGGGGCGGCGGGTGGCAGACCGGGTATCCCCGTACGGGCGGTGCGCTGGCGCCCGGGGGTTCCGGCGCGGCCGGCGCGGCGGTGGGGTATTCGGTGGGACGCCGTCGGCGAGAGCGCCGCGGCAAGGGTGGACGCGCGCAGCAACGTCGCCGCGGCAGAGGCGGACGCGCGCAGTGTCGTACGCGGTCGGCGGGGTGCGGGGCCGGTGCGGTGCTCCGCCGCCGTCCAGGTTCGGCCGACGACGGCCGGGGCCGCGTACGGCCCGGCCCCCGTCGGCTCCTCGAAGCGCGCCCGAGGCGATATGACGTGCTCGAACATGCTTCGCCCCCCGTTCCCCCGTGCGGCAGGAGAACGCGCGTTCTCCGCCGTAGCGAGAGAGTATCGTAGAGAACGACGGTTCTCAAGATGCTGGGAGAGCGGACGATGAGCGGCGAGGACAGCACCGGGACCGAGGCTCGCATCCTCAGCGCGGCCGACGCACTCTTCTACGAACACGGCGTGCAGGCCGTGGGGATGGACCGCGTCCGGGACGCCTCGGGCGTCTCGCTCAAGAAGATCTACCAGTGTTTCCCCTCCAAGGGCGCGCTGGTCGAGGCGTATCTGCGCCGTCGTGACCAGTGGGCGCGGACGGCGCTGGAGGAGCGGGTGGCCCGGTACACCGATCCGGAGGCACGGGTGCTCGCCGTCTTCGACTGGCTCTACGAGTGGGTGGACGGCCCGGACTTCCACGGCTGCGCCTTCATCAACGCGTTCGGCGAGCTGGGTGCGGACTCGCAGGCGGTCGCCGAGGCGGTGCGCGACCACAAGACGGCGGTCCGCACCTATCTGCGCAACCTCGCTCACGAGACGGGCGCCGCCGACCCCGACTGGCTGGGGGGCCAGTTGGCCGTCCTGCTGGACGGGGCGATGAGCAACGCCTCCATCACGGACTCGCCCGACCCCGCCCGGCACGCCCGGTCCGCCGCCAGGACGCTGCTGCGCGGCGCGGCCGTCGAGGAGGCCCCCGCCGCGGTCTGAGCGCCGCCGCGGCCCCGCAGCCCCCTACAGGCGCTGGAGGATGGTCGCGGTCGACAGGGCGCCGCCCGCGCACATGGTGATCAGGGCGAACTCCTTGTCGGTGCGTTCGAGTTCGTGGAGCGCGGTGGTGAGGAGACGGGCCCCGGTGGCGCCGACGGGGTGGCCCAGGGCGATGGCGCCGCCGTTGACATTGACCTTCTCCAGGTCCTGTTCGAAGACCTGCGCCCAGGACAGGACGACGGAGGCGAAGGCTTCGTTGATCTCGACGAGGTCGATGTCCTTGAGCGACATGCCGGCCTTGCCCAGGACGGCGCGGGTCGCGTCGACGGGCCCGTCGAGGTGGAAGTGGGGGTCCGCGCCGACGAGGGCCTGGGCGACGATGCGTGCGCGGGGCCGGAGCTTGAGCGCGCGGGCCATGCGCTTGGAGGCCCACATGACCGCCGCGGCGCCGTCGGAGATCTGGGAGGAGTTGCCGGCGGTGTGCACGGCTGCGGGCAGCACGGGTTTCAGAGCGGCGAGCGCTTCCATGGAGGTGTCGCGGAGTCCTTCGTCGCGTTCGACGGAGCGCCACATGCCCTGACCGGCGGCCTGTTCCTCCTCGGTGGTGGGCACCTGGACGGCGAACGTCTCACGTTTGAAGCGTTCCTCGGCCCAGGCGCGGGCGGCGCGTTCCTGGGAGAGGAGGCCGAGGGCGTCGACGCATTCGCGGGTGAGGCCGCGGTGGCGGGCGATGCGTTCGGCGGCCTCGAACTGGTTGGGCAGGTCGATGTTCCACTCGTCGGGCCAGGGCTTGCCGGGGCCGTGTTTGGAGCCGCTGCCCAGCGGTACGCGGGACATGGCCTCGACGCCGCAGCCGATGCCGATGTCGATGACGCCGGCGGCGACCATGTTGGCGACCATGTGGTTGGCCTGCTGGGAGGAGCCGCACTGGCAGTCGACGGTGGTGGCGGCCGTCTCGTAGGGCAGGCCCACGGCGAGCCAGGCGTTGCGTGCGGGGTTCATCGACTGTTCGCCGGCGTGGGTGACGGTGCCGCCGACGATCTGTTCGACGCAGTCGGCGTGGATGCCGGTGCGGCCGAGGAGTTCGCGGTAGGTCTCGCCCAGCAGATAGGCGGGGTGCAGGGTGGCGAGGGCGCCGGAGCGCTTGCCGATGGGGGTGCGTACCGCTTCGACGATGACGGGTTCGGCGGCCATGAGTCCTGTCCTCCAGCCCGGCTGGCTCGCCACCAGCACAACTAGTACGCGTTCTAGTTCCTCGGACAGTGTGAGGAGCCTCTTCCCCGCGGCGCAAGGGGCGTGCACGAGTCCGGTGCACGCTCCGTACGCAAGTTCTCACGCCGTGAGCCTTGCCACTTGTAGAACCCGTTACTACCTTCGGCACGGTTCTGATGGGTCGTCAGACGGAGTGGAGCTGCTGCCGATGTCCTCCTGCCCCGCGCTGCCCGACGGGTTCGACTTCACCGACCCGGACGTCTACCAAGAGCGCGTCCCCCTCCCCGAGTTCGCCCTGCTGCGCGAGACGGCGCCCGTGTGGTGGAACCGCCAGCCCCACGGCGTGGCCGGCTTCGCGGACGACGGGTACTGGGTGGTGACCCGGCACGCGGACGTCAAGGAGGTCTCCACCCACCCGGAGCTGTACTCCTCCAACGTCAACACGGCCGTCATCCGCTTCGCCGAGCACATGACGCGCGACCAGATCGACATCCAGAAGCTCATCATGCTCAACATGGACCCGCCCGAACACACCCGGGTCCGCCAGATCGTGCAGCGCGGCTTCACCCCGCGCGCCATCCGCGCCCTGGAGACGGCCCTGCGCGAGCGGGCCGAGCGCATCGTGCGCACCGCGAAGGAGAGCGGCAGCGGGGACTTCGTCACCGACATCGCCGTCGAACTGCCGCTCCAGGCCATCGCCGAACTCATCGGCGTCCCGCAGGAGGACCGCTCCCGCATCTTCGACTGGTCCAACAAGATGGTCGCCTACGACGACCCCGAGTACGCCATCACGGAGGAGGTCGGCACCCAGTCGGCCGCGGAGCTCGTCTCGTACGCCATGACGATGGCCGAGGCCCGCAAGGAGTGCCCCGCCCACTACGCCGGCCCGTCGGGCGGGGGCGGGAGCGTGGGCGAGGACATCGTCAGCAAACTGGTGGCCGCCGAGGGCGAGGGCAACCTGAACGCCGACGAGTTCGGCTTCTTCGTCATCCTGCTGGCCGTCGCCGGCAACGAGACGACGCGCAACGCCATCAGTCACGGCATGCACGCCTTCCTCACCCACCCAGGGCAGTGGGAGCTGTTCAAGGCGGAACGGCCACAGACCGCCGCCGAGGAGATCGTGCGCTGGGCCACCCCCGTGGTGTCCTTCCAGCGGACCGCCACCCAGGACACCGAACTGGGCGGGTGCAAGATCAGCGCCGGGGAGCGGGTCGGTCTCTTCTACTCCTCCGCCAACAACGATCCGGAGGTCTTCGACGCGCCGGACGTCTTCGACATCACCCGCGACCCCAACCCGCATCTGGGCTTCGGCGGCGGTGGCCCGCACTTCTGTCTGGGCAAGAACCTCGCCGTGCTGGAGATCAACCTGATCTTCAACGCCATCGCCGATCTGGTGCCCGGCATCCGGCTGGCCGGTCCCGACCCGCGCCGGCTCCGCTCCGCCTGGATCAACGGCATCAAGGAGCTGCGGGTCCACTACGGGTGAGGGGCACCGTCCCGCGCACCGGAGCGCCTCCCGGGCGCGGGGCACCGTCCGCCTCGCGCCCCGGGGCGTGCGGCCCGCGCGCGTAGGCCCCCGGGGTGATGCCGTAGGAGCGGACGAACCAGCGGTGCAGATGGGCCTGGTCGGCGAAGCCGCAGTGGGCCGCCGCCTCGGCCGCCGTGGCGCCGGCCGCCAGCATCCGGCGGGCCCGGCGCAGCCGGAGCTGCCGCTGGAAGTCGCTGGGCGGCATGCCGAGTTCGGCCCGGAAGGCCCGGTAGAGGGCGAACCGGCTGCACCCGGCGGCCTGTGCCAGCCGTTCGGCCGTGACCTCCTGCGCCCACTCGTCGGCCAGCAGCTGCCGGGCCCGGTGGACCGCCGCCGACCCGGCGCGCGCCGTCATGGTCCGCGCCGGGGTCCGCGCGCCCCTGCGCACCATGGCCAGTACCGCTTCCGTCAGCCGCTCGTCGCGCACCAGCGGGCCCGCCGCCGCACCGCCCAGCAGCGCCGCGTGCAGCCGCAGCAACGCCTGCCGCAGCACCGGGTCCTCCCGTACCGGCTGCGGGAACAGCGGCATGGGAGCCCGGCGGCCGGCCGCGTCGGTGAGCACGGAGCGCACCAGGTCCGGGCCCAGGTGGACGATGCGGTAGGTGAACCCCGCCGGGACGGCCGCCTCGCCGTCGTGCGGGTCGTCCGGGTTGAAGGCCATCACCATGCCCGCGCCGCTGGTGTGGTCGTCGCCCCGGCAGTGGAAGCGCTGGGCGCCCGTCTCGGTCACGGCGAACGAGTAGGCGTCATGGCTGTGCCGGTGGAAGACGTGCCCGGTGAAGTGGGCGCGCATGGCCTCCAGCGGGCGGTCGGGGTCCCGCCAGTAGCGCACCCAGTCCCCCGGCGCGCTCCCGCCGGGCCGCTCCTGAGCCCGGTCGCGCCCTGCCATGACGGCCAGTCTGCCAGCGCCCCGTCCCGCCGGCCCGCCCGGCCCCGGCCGCACGGTCCTGCTCACCGGGTGCGCACCAGCGTTCAAGACGGGCGGCGGGGGCGTCGGCCAGGGTGAGGGCATGCGTTACGACACGAAGATCGCCGTGGTCGTCCGCGCGGACCTGGCGGACTGGCAGAAGCTGAACGTCACCGCCTTCCTGGCCAGCGGTATCGCCCACGCCTCCGACACCGTCATGGGCGAGCCGTACCAGGACGCTTCGGACAACCGTTATCTGCCGCTGGTGCGCGAGCCCGTACTGTGCTTCGCCGCCGACGCGGAAGGGCTCGCCACCGCACACCGGCGGGCCCTGGGCCGCGGTCTGGCCACCGCCGTCTACACCGACGAGATGTTCGCCACCGGCAACGACGCGGACAACCGTGCCGTCGTCCGCGCCGTCGAGGCGGACAAACTCACTCTCGCCGGGCTGGGGCTGTACGGTCCCCGGAACGCGGTGGACCGAGCGGTGAAGGGGCTGAAGCTGCACGGCTGACGCCGTCCTCCCCCGGTGCCGCGGACCGCGCCCGGGGGACCTCCCCCTCGGCGGTGCCGCCGTCCGGACTCGGGGCCCGGCCCGCGGCGGCGGCGGTTCCGGTGGCGGTCGCCTCCTCGTCCGGTGTGCCGTCCTGCGGTGCGGGGGTGGCGGCGGACCCGGCGTCGCGGGCGGCCGGTGCCCGGCGGGCACGCAGCCTGTCGAACCACCGCTGGGCGGCGAATCCCACCGTGACGACCAGTACCCCGCCCACCGCGTCGAGCACGTAGTGGTTGGCGGTGGACATCACCACGAACGTCGTGGCCAGCGGGTAGAGCGCGCCCAGCGTCCGCAGCCAGACGTTCCGGGTCAGCAGGAAGACGATCACGGCACACCACAGCGACCAGCCCACGTGCAGCGACGGCATCGCCGCGTACTGGTTGGACAGCTCCGTCAACGCGCCGAAGTCGGGGTTGGACAGGTCCTGCGGGCCGTGCGCGGTGTCCACGAAGCCGGCACCCGGCATCAGCCGCGGCGGCGCCAGCGGGTACAGCCAGAACCCGACCAGCCCCAGCAGGGTGGCGCAGCCCAGCGCCGTGCGAGCCCCCCGGTAGCGGCCCGCGCCGCGTACGTACAGCCAGGCCAGCAGGGCGATGGGCACCAGGAAGTGGAAGGTCGAGTAGTAGAAGTCGCACGCGTGGCGCAGCCACGGGGTGCGGACGGCCAGGCTGTTGAAGGTGTGCTCGATGTCGATGTGCAGGAACGACTCGGCAGCCATGATCTGGTCGCCGTGGCCCTCCGCCAGGGACCGGGAGTCGGGGGCGTGCCCGCGCACGTAGGAGTACGCCCAGTACCAGACGCGGATCAGCAGCAGTTCCAGCATCAGATTGGGCCGGCTGCCCGCGGTCATCGGCTCGGGCGCGTCCCAGCCGGCCGCGTCCCGGCGCAGGAAGGGGATGACGCACGCCGCCAGCAGGGCCGCCAGCAGCACCGCGTTGTCACCGAGCCACCCGAAGACGGCTATCTTCGGCACGAGTGCGCTGCCGTCCAGCGTCATCACCATGGCGACGAACACCGGCCACACCAGCCGGTCCCCGGTGCGCCGCCCCACGCGGCCGGCGACGGCCAGGAGGACCCACAGCTGCTGGTGCTGCCAGGCGACCGGCGAGGCGAGGACGACGGCGCAGCCGGTGATCGCGGCGGCCAGCAGCCACTGCCCGTCCCGGGCGTAGCGCACGGCGCGGCGCAGCGCCAGCCAGCCGATCCCGGCCACCAGCACCACCAGCAGCACCACTTCGGCCGGTCCGCGCAGTCCGGCGCGCAGCAGGACGCCGTGCAGCGACTGGTTGGCGGTGGCGTCCGCCGGATCGCCCAGGCCGGTGCCGGCGAGGTGGTGAATCCAGTACGTCCACGAGTCGTCCGGCATGACGGCCCAGGTCGCCAGCGTGCAGACCAGGAACGTACCGGCGCCGGCGACCGCCGCCCGGCGGCGCCCGGTGAACCACAGCAGCGGCAGGAACAGCAGCGTCGCCGGCTGCAGCGCGCAGGCGATGCCGATGAGCAGCCCGCTCGTCCGGGCGCCCAGCGGCGCGGCGGGGCGTGCGACGACGGCCCCCGCCCCCGCCGCAGCGGCGGTCCCGGCGGTGGTCTCCCGCTCGCCGCGTGCACCGCCCAGCAGCCAGCCGACGAGCACCAGCAGCATCGGCAGCACACTGGTCTGGCCCAGGTGGAAGGTGTTGCGCACGGGGACGGAGAGCGCCAGCAGGATGAGCGCGGCCGGCGGGGCGCACAGCGCGGTACGCCGTGAGACCGGTCCGGGCAGCGCCCTGGCGGCCAGGATGCCCAGCGCGGCCACCAGCAGCAGGGTGCCGAACGTCCAGATGACGCCGAGGCCCTGCTCGGCGGCGCGGGTCAGCGGTTTGAGTACCAGGCCCGCGAAGGGCGTGCCGGTGAACGGCTCGTTCCCGTCGTAGAGGGAGCCGTGCAGCCGCAGTACGCCGTTGTCGCCGAGCCAGGTGAACAGGTCGACGAGCCGTTCCTCCTGCGGGAGGCGGAGCACGGCGGCCACCTGGCGGGCCGCCAGGGCGAGGGCGAGCGCCCACAGGCCCGCCAGGGCCAGGCCCGAGCGCGGCCCCAGCCGGCCCCACTGCCGGACAGCCCGCCACCAGGGGCCGCTCCCGTCCGGGCCCCACTTTCCGCCCCGGTCCGGCCCCTTGGGCCCGTCCGCCACCGTCTCCGCCGCCACGCCCCGCCGTCTCCGTCCTGTCCGCCGGTCCGGTTTCCCCGCCGGATTCCCGCTCTCGCCCGGAGCCGCGCGGTGCTCGCCGGCGGCCCTTCTGGTCAGACGCGAGAAACCTACTCGCTACCTGACAGCCGTGTCCGGTCGGTTGACCAGACCAGGACAAGCCACCCGCCGGGGCACGGACCGCCCCGACGGGTGAGGCAGGATGGGCCCATGAGCATCGTCAAGATCAACGTGCTGACCGTACCGGCCGAGCAGCGTGAGGTGCTGGAAGAGCGCTTCGGGGCCCGCAAGGGTTTCGTGGAGAGCGCCGACGGCTTCGAGTGGTTCGAGTTGCTGCGCCCGCTGGAGGGCACCGACCGGTACCTCGTCTACACCCGCTGGCGGGACGAGGAGTCCTTCCAGGCGTGGATGAACGGCCCGATGAAGGAGGCGCACCAGCGCGGCAAGGGCGACGACAGCGGCGGGACGGCCGCCGAGAGCACCGACGGCGGCGCCGAGCGCCCCAGGCCGGCCGCGACCGGTTCGGAGGTCTGGTCGTTCGAGGTCGTCCAGCAGGCCCCGCCCAAGAAGTGACGCGGTGAGCGCGTGACCCGCGCGAGCGCCGCCCCGCCACCGGCCCCGGCCGCCCCGAGCGGGCGGCGCGGCCCGCATCCTCTCCGGGCCGGCCGCTCCCGTTCCGGGAAGGTCCGGCCCGGCTCCGGGAAGGTCTGGCCCCATTCCCGGAAGGCCCATTACCGGAAGTCCGGTCTCAGTCCGTGAAGGTGAGGCGCAGGCGGCCGTCCGACAGGGGCGTCACCCGTACGTGTTCCAGGTCGGGGACGTGCACCGTCGGGCCGTGCTCGGCGGCGCGGGGGCCGATGCCGACCACCGGCATCCCGGCGGCGAGACCCGCGGCGATGCCCGCGGCGGAGTCCTCGAAGACGGCGCAGTCCGCCGCCGGGAAGCCGAGTTCGGCGGCGCCCTTGAGGAAGCCCTCCGGGTCGGGCTTGCTGGCGCTCACATCCGCGGCGGTGATCCGCACCTGCGGCATCCGCAGTCCGGCCGCCACCATCCGGGCCGAGGCCAGGTCGGGCGGCGCCGAGGTGACCAGGGCGTGCGGCAGATCCTGGAGCGCGGCGAGGAAGGCCGGGGCGCCGGGCACGGGGACGATGCCCTCGGTGTCGGCGTTCTCTGCGGCGAGCAGCACCCGGTTCTCGGCGATGTTGCGCTCCATGGGCCGGTCCGGCAGGAGCGTGGCCATCGTCACGTGCCCCTGGCGGCCGTGGGCGACGCGCAGCACCTCCTCCGGGTCGAGTCCGTGCTCGACGGCCCAGCCCCGCCAGACCCGGGCGACCACCGCGTCGGAGTTGACGAGGGTGCCGTCCATGTCGAGCAGCAGCCCGCGAACGGTGATCGGCGGTGTGGGCATGCGGGGCTCCCTGGGGCACGGCCGGCGTACGGCCCGACGGGTACGCGCGGGTGACGGACGAGAAACAGATGGCCCGCCCGCCGGTCAGGGACGCCCCTCCCGTACGGCGCGGCCCACCGGGCGCGCGGCCCGCAGCGGGGCGAGGGGCACGGGCGGAACCATTTGTTTCTTCATCATACAAACCGGGGGCAGCACCCGGCCAGCCCCGTTCGCCCGGCCGTGCCCCCTCCTCACCCGGAGGTTCGGGCCTCCAGATGACGGCGGGTGGCGGGGCCGTAGTCGCCGGGGGTGTCGTCCTGGATGTGGTAGCGCGCCTGGTAGCGGAAGACGCCCTCCTGGACGCGGGTGGAGTAGACGCCGTCCTCCTCCGCGTCGCGGTCGTAGAACCCGGCCTCCTTCAGCCGCCGCTGCAACTCGGCGACCTGCGCGCCCGAGTCGCCGGGGCGCAGCGTGCCGCCGGAGGTACGGTCCGGCCTCCCGCGGTCCCCGCGCTCGTCGTCCCGGTCCTCGCCCTTGTCGCGGCGGGACGGGGAGGCCTCCGGGCTGCGGGACGGCGAGGGAGGCGCGACGTGTGCGTCGCTGTCCCGGTCGGCGCGGGCGGTGCCCCCGGCGTCGGGGCGCGACGGTGCGGAGGCGGACGGACCGCTGGGCGGCGCCGTCGGCCCCTGGGACGGGGAGGCGGTGGGCAGTGCGTGGGTGGGGGCGTCGGTGGGCAGGGTCCGCAGGGCGCGGCCGTCCTCGCTGTGGCCGCCCCGGTCGGTGAGGATCTGCGTCGTCAGCAGGCCGGCACCGAGTACGGCGGCCACCCCGACCCCCGCGAAGACGGCCGTGCTCGGTCTGCGGCGCTCCTGCGGGCGGCGGTGCACGGCGGGCGCGCCGGAACCGGACGGCGGGGCGGTCTCCCCCGTGCCGTCCCCCGTGCGACGGCCGGCCCGGGTACGGCGGTCGCCGCGGGCCCGGCCACCGTCACCGACGACGGCGGGCAGTTCGGCGGTCTCCTCCGTGCCGTGCGCCGCGAACGGCGACAGGTCCGGCAGCGGCGGGCTCTGACCGTCGCCCACGCCGGGAAGGGTCACCCGGGGCGGTTCGGCGGCGGGGTCCGGTTCCGGCGGGGTGTCCGCCGCGGCGGCCGTCCCGGCCTCGTGCAGCCGCACGTAGGGACGTATGTGCAGCGGATCGTCCGCCGGGTGCGCCGCTCCGCCCTCTTCCGGGGGACGCCCGGTTCCTCCCCCTTCGGGGGCCTGTGGGGTTTTGGGGTCCTGTGGGGCTCCTGGACTCTGCGAGACGTGGGGGCTCGGTGGGGGTACTGGGCTCTGTGGGGGTACGGCGTCCTGCGGGCGTTCGGCCTCCTGTGGGGCGCGCGCCGCTCCGTCGTCCTCCTGGCCGTGCGCCACTCCGCCCTCTCCCCCGGCGTGCGCCGCCCGGTACCGCTCCGGGGCGGGCGCCGCCCGGTGCTGCTCACGGTCGTGCGCCTCCGCGCCGTCCACCGGGTTCGGCGACGGTCCGGTGTCCTGCCGCCACGGGTGTGCTCCCCCGTCCTCGCGGGTGCCGCGCCCGGACGCGGCCCGGGGCCCGTGTCCGCACGCCGGAGTGCTTCCCCCGCACTCGGGACAGCGTTCGTCCCCCGTCATCCCGACCCCTCCCCTGGCACCGCCCCGTCGTCGGGCTCACGGCGGCCGTGCCCGAATCGCCAGCAACTGTCCAGTGGTGGACCATACGCCGTCCAGGTCGGTCAGGGTCAAGCGCGTGGGGAGAACCTCACAAGGGGGCCGGCCCGGCCCGCTAGGCGGCCCGCGGCGGCTGCGTACCGCCCGTCTCCTCGTTGAGCCGGCGCACCAGTTCCGTCAGGTCGGTGGGCCGGTCCGGGGTCCACCAGTCGCCGAGCAGGTCCGCCAGCAGTTGCTGCCGGGCGTCGGAGAGGGCCCGCGCCGCCTGTTCGCCACGCGCGGTCGCCACCAGTTCCAGGCCCTCCCTGGTCGCCAGGCCCCGTTCCTCCAGCTCCCGGGCGCCGTCGGCGACGACCCGGCGCGGCACCGTACCGGTGTCCTCCAGCAGGGCGGGCTCCACCGGTCCGTCGTGGTGCACCCGCAGCAGCAGCCAGGTGGCGGCCGGTGCCAGGTCGAGCCCCGCGGTCTGCGCGGTGCGCGCGTACAGGTCGCGCCGTCCCTCGATGGTGCCGAGCCGGGAGAGGGCGCGGGTGACCTCGTCGGCGGAGGTGCGGTCCACGGGGCAGGGGCCCAGCGTCTCGCTCTCGTCGGGCACCTGCACGCTGCGGCGCAGCTTCTGCTCGCGCAGGAACCAGGTCAGCAGGAAGGCGAGGGCGGCCAGCGGCGAGGCGTACAGGAAGACGTCGGTGATGGCGGTGGAGTAGGCGTCCAGTACCCCGCGCCGGGCGGGGGGCGGGAGCCGGCCGATGGAGTGCGGGTCGTGTTTGAGCGCCTCGGGCGTCAGTCCCCGGGGCAGCCGCATGCCGCGCAGGGCGTCGGCCAGCTTGCCGCCGAGCCGGGAGGCGAAGATCGCGCCGAAGACCGCGACGCCGACGGAGGCGCCGACGGAGCGGAAGAAGGTGACGCCGGAGGTGGCCACGCCCAGGTCGGCGTAGCGCACGGCGTTCTGCGCCACCAGCACCAGTACCTGGAGCACCATGCCCAGGCCGAGCCCGAAGACGGCGAAGTAGGTGCCCATCTCCCACTCGGAGCTGCCGGGGGTCATCCGGTGCAGCAGGACGAGCCCCACCGTGGTGACGGCGGTGCCCAGGACGGGGAACACCTTCCAGTGCCCGGTGTGGGTGATCAGCTGGCCGGACACGGTGGAGGAGACGAGCACGCCCAGCACCATCGGCAGCATGTGGACGCCGGACATCGTCGGCGTGATCCCGTGCACCACCTGGAGGAACGTCGGCAGGTAGGTCATGCAGCCGAACATGGCGAAGCCGACGACGAAACTGATCGCCGCACTCAGCGTGAAGTTG
Source organism: Streptomyces albus subsp. albus (assembly GCF_000725885.1). Lineage (GTDB taxonomy): Bacteria > Actinomycetota > Actinomycetes > Streptomycetales > Streptomycetaceae > Streptomyces > Streptomyces albus. The sequence continues at coordinate 145,029 of NZ_JODR01000004.1, forward strand.
CGCACGGCGAAGATGCTCGGCGGCAGCACCGGTTCCGCCGCCCGCCGCTCGACCACGACGAAGCAGGCCAGCAGCACGGCGGCCAGCACGGCCAGCCCGTAGGTCTGCCCCGAGTTCCACGGCCAGGACGTACCGCCCAGCGAGGTGCCCAGGACGACGCAGGTGGCGACGGCCGCGATCAGGACCGTGCCCAGGTAGTCGATGGTGTGCGGGTGCCGGCTCACCGGCAGGTGCAGCGCCAGGGCGATCACCACCAAGGCGACGGCCCCGATGGGCAGGTTGATGTAGAAGACCCACCGCCAGTCCAGGTGCTCGGTGAAGAATCCGCCCAGCAGCGGGCCCAGCACGCTGGTGGTGCCGAAGACGGCGCCGAACAGCCCCTGGTACCGGCCGCGCTCCCGGGGCGGCACCAGGTCGCCGACGATCGCCATGGACAGGGTGATCAGTCCGCCGCCCCCCAGCCCCTGCACGGCGCGGAACGCGATGAGCTGCCCCATGCTCTGGGCGATGCCGCACAGCGCGGAGCCGGCCAGGAAGATGACGATCGCCGTCTGGAAGAGGCGTTTGCGCCCGTACTGGTCGCCGAGCTTGCCCCACAGCGGGGTGACCGCCGTGACCGCCAGCAGATAGGCGGTGACCACCCAGGAGAGGTGTTCCATGCCGCCCAGGTCGCTGACGATGGTGGGCAGCGCGGTGGCGACGATCGTCTGGTCGAGCGCGGCCAGCAGCAGGCCCAGCAGGAGCGCACCGATGGGCAGCAGCACTCCGCGTGTGCCGGAGGCCGCCGGTGCCGCCGCGTCTTCCCCGCTCATGCCTCCACGGTGGGGCCACGGCCGCGCCCCGGCCCGTCGGCCGCCGCCGTTGGGGGGACCCGCGGGGACGGTGCCCGGCCCGGGCCGGCGGGCCCGGGCCGGGTCCCGCCTCAGGCCAGGGCCTCGTACAGGCTGAAGGCGGCCAGGCCCAGCATCAGCAGCGCGGCGACGCGGGTGATCAGCCGCAGCGGGACGTACCGCATCAGGGTGCGGCCCCCCAGGATGCCCAGCGCGGCCACCGCCCACAGGGCGAGGACGGCGCCGAGGCCCACCGAGAGCGGGTCGTCGTAGCGGGCGGCGAGGTTCGCGGTCATGATCTGCGTCAGGTCGCCGAACTCGGCCACCAGGATCAGCATGAACCCGCTCCCGGCGACCTTCCAGAACGACTGGTCGGCGGGCTTGCGGACCTGCTCCTCCTCGTCGTCATCCTTCTTGAGCAGCAGCATGGCCGCGCCGATCAGGAAGAGGATGCCGACGATGCCCTGCACCAGCCGGTGCGGCAGCAGGGTGAGGACGCTGCCGGCGGCGACGGCGAGCACGACGTGCACCAGGAAGGCGGCGGCGACTCCGGCGAAGACGTAACTGGCGCGGTAGCGGGTGCCGAGCATCAGCCCGGCCAGAGCGGTCTTGTCCGGCAGCTCGGCGAGGAAGACGACGCCGAAGACGACGGCGGCGACGGTGAGGCTGAGCACGGGGTTCCTCCGTGGTCGGGGCTGCCGCACCGCTTGAGCACTCTTCGGCACGGCAGCGTCATGGGCTGCCCGTGCACGGCTGCACGGACGCGGACACTGCGGCCGAAGGTCTCGCTGGCGCGGCGCCGCCACCGTGTGGCGGGCACCTCGCTCCGGGCGCCGGGCCCGCGCGTGGCGGGCCAGTGTGTCGACGGTCCGGCGAAGAGCTACTCCCCTTCAGACGCTCACGAGGGTACGCGATACCGCCGCCGCGCCGCGATCGTCCGCCGGGGTGCCGTACGCCACGTCCCGGCCGGGACGTGTGGGGCTCATGTGCCGGACGAGACCGGTGAGGAGTGCGCGGGTGGCCAACTCCCGTACGGCTTCCGCCTCGTGGGTGTATCGCGTGTGGCGCCCGGGTGTTCCCCGGGCAGGCTCTTGATGTGACGTGCACACGACCGTCAGGCTGTGTGGCGCACCACCGGCACCAATTCTCGGCACGACGCTCGACATCCCCCCACACAACGGGAGTTCGCATGCCGCACGCACACCGGACCAGCCCCCGCCGCTACGCGCGTCGACCCCGGCCCGCGCCGGCCGCCGCCCTCGCGACGGCCGTCTCCGGGCTGCTGGTCGCCCTCACCCTGGGCGCCTCGCCCGCCGCCGCCCAGCCCCCCACCCCGCCCAGCGCCCAGGAAGCCGCCACGATGCTCTCCGGCCTCACCGAGCGGGCCGAGGGCTCCATGGACGGCTACTCGCGCTCGAAATTCCCGCACTGGACCGACCAGGGCAACAACTGCAACACGCGCGAGGCCGTCCTCAAACGGGACGGCGAAGGCGTCGAGACGGGCAGCGACTGCTACCCCACCAAGGGCACTTGGACCAGCCCCTACGACGGCCAGAAGTGGACGAAACCCTCCGACGTGGACATCGACCACGTCGTACCGCTGGCCGAAGCGTGGCGCTCCGGCGCCGCCAAGTGGACGCAGGACAAGCGCAAGGAACTCGCCAACAACCTGAAGATCGCCCAACTGCTCGCGGTCACCGACAACGTCAACCAGGAGAAGGGCGACCAGGACCCGGCCAAGTGGATGCCGCCGTCCAGCGGATACCACTGCACCTACGCCCGCATGTGGATCTGGGTCAAGCACACCTACGACCTGACCGCCGACGCGGACGAGAAGACCGCCCTCAAGAAGGCACTCGGCACCTGCTGACGCCGTTGCCGGGCCCGGCACCGTCCGGGCCCGGCAACGGCGCGCTCCCCTGGCCGCTCCCGCCGGCCACCGGCCCCAGGAGCTGACGCGGACCCCGTGGCCACCTCCGGCACCACCGGCCGGCCCAGGCCCCGCGGCCACCTCCGGCACCATCGGTCGGCTCAGGCCCCGGGCCGCGATGCCGCGTCCGGCCCGAGGTCCGGCCGGACGCCGGTCGGCCACCGCGCGCCTCGTCGTGACGGCCACGAGGCCGAGGCGATCCGCTGCAACGCTCGCGAGCCGAGTGGTCGCGCCGTAACGGCCGCGGGGCCGAAGCGGTCCGCCGCAACGCTCGCAGGCCGAGTGGTCAAGCCGTAACGGCCGCGGGGCCGAAGCGGTCCGCCGCAACGGTCGCGACCGGACCGCAGGTGCCCGCCGTAACACTCACGCACGGACCAAGCAGTCCGCCGCAACGCTCGCGGGTCCGAAGAGGGCCCCGCGACACAGCCGCCGGCCGGGGCGACCGGAACCGGCCGGTGAGCGGTCCGGAAACTGGTCGGAGCGCTCCCTCGTTCCGTACGGTGCGGGTCGACAGCCCGCACCGTACGGCGCTACGGGCGTGAGGACGCGAGGGAGATGGCATGACCGGCCTCCGACTGGGCCCGCTGCTGCGCTACGTCGACCAGGACACGGCCACCGTGTGGCTGGAGACGGAGGGGCCCTGCGAGGCCGAGGTGCACTGCGAGGGATCGAGCGCGGGCGGTTCGGCCCGCACCTGGCAGGTGGCCGGACACCACTACGCGCTCGTCACCGTGGTGGGCCTGGAGCCGGGCAGCGAGACGCCGTACCGCGTGACGCTGGACGGCCGCCAGGTGTGGCCCGAGCCCGGCTCGCCGTACCCGCCCAGCACCATCCGTACGCTGCCGCCGCCCGAGGCGGACCCCCGGGAGACGGAGCCCTTGCGGATAGCCTTCGGCTCCTGCCGCTGGGCGGCCCGCCCCGCCGGTGCCCGACACGACCCGGTCGGCCCCGACGCGCTGGACGCGCTGGCGCAGCAGGCACTCACCGGCGGCTCCCGCCCCGATGTGCTGCTCCTGCTGGGCGACCAGGTGTACGCGGACGAGACGTCGGAGCCGGTGAGGGCCCGGCTCGCCCGCCGCCGCGACCTGTCGGAGCCGCCGTGGGGCCAGGTGGCGGACTACGAGGAATACACGGAGCTGTACGACGAGTCGTGGCTGGACCCGGAGGTGCGGTGGCTGCTGTCCACCGTTCCCAGCTGCATGATCTTCGACGATCACGACGTGATCGACGACTGGAACACCAGCGAGGCGTGGCAGCGGGAGATGCGCGCCACACCCTGGTGGCGCGCACGCATACTGGGCGGCCTGGCCTCGTACTGGGTCTACCAGCACCTGGGCAATCTCTCGCCCGCCGAATTGGCCGAGGACCCGCTGTTCACCGCCGTGCGCCGCGCGGAGGACGGCGCCGCGCTGCTGCACGAGTTCGCCGAGCGCGCCGACGCCGACCCGGCCACCGTCCGCTGGAGCTACCGCCGCGACTTCGGACGCGTCCGCCTGGTGATGATCGACACCCGTGCGGCCCGCGTCCTGCCGGAGCGCGAGCGCCGCATGGTGGACGACGAGGAGATGGACTGGCTGCACGAACAGGTGCTGGACGGCGGGCCGGGCGCCGTGGACCACCTGCTGCTGGGCACCTCGCTGCCGTGGCTGCTGCCGCCGGCCGTGCACGGGCTGGAGACCTGGAACGCGGCCTTGTGCGCGGGGGTGCGCGGCGCGCGCTGGGCACGGTTCGGCGAGAAGCTGCGCCAGCGCGCCGACCTGGAGCACTGGGCGGCCTTCCCCCGTTCGTTCCAGGCCCTCACCGAACTGATCCAGCGCGTCGCGTCCGACCAGGAGGCGCCCGCATCGGTCAGCGTGCTCTCGGGCGATGTGCACCACGCGTACGTGACCGAGCCGCGCTTCGACGATCTGAAGGTCGCCGGCGGCGGCCGGCGGTCCCGGGTGGTGCAGCTGACGTGCTCCCCCATCCACAACAGCATCCCGGCGTTCATGCGGGCCGGTTTCCGGTTCGGCTGGAGCCGCGCGGGCCGGTGGCTGGGGCGGGCCATGCCCCGGCACGTGAGCGCGGAGGCGCCGCCGTTCCGCTGGCGCCGCACCGGCGGCCCCTGGTTCGGCAACATGCTGATGACGCTGACGCTGCACGGCCGGGACGCCACCTATGCGCTCGACCGGGCCCGCCCCGCCACCTCGGCGCCCGACGGCACCCCGCGCTCCGCTCTGGAACGGGTCTTCGACGGCCGGCTCAGCTCGGCGGAACCGGCCGTCGAGGACGGGTGACCAGGGCGCCGGTGGCCGGCCGGCGCCCGGCCGGCGCCCGGCCGTCAGCGGCCGTCCGACGGCGCCGACGGCCGCTGAAAGCGCTCAGCGGCCGTTGAACGGCACGGTGAAGCAGGCCAGCCGGGCCCCGGCCTCCCCGGCGCTGCCCTGTGCGGTGCCGGTGCGCTCGTCGTGCAGGACGACCGAGCGGGCCTCGCCCGGCCGGAACGTCCAGTCCTGCTCCGAGACGGCTTCGCCGTTGCCCTCCGCGTCGGTGGTGAAGTCCAGCCACACCTCGTTGCGCGGGTTGGCGTACCGGGGGTCGGCGACGGACTTGGCGGGGGCCTTGCGGTGCTGGTAGTGCGGTCCGGAGTCCGCGGGCCGGGCGCCGCACTGCCCGGTGTGGACGTGCGCCCCGTAGGTGCGGTTCGGCAGCAGGCCGCTCACCCGCAGCCGCACCGTGGTGTCGTCGTCCTCGACCTCGCGGGTGACCGCGATGCTCGCGCCGGAGGGCACCTTGGCCCGGTCGTAGGTGACGGCCTCCGGACGCAGGAAGGCGTTGGCCGGGGCGAAGCGGCCGTAGCGCACCAGCACGGAGCGGTAGGTGCTGTCGTTGTCGGCGTCGGCGGCGCGGCGGGCGATCCGGTAGACGCGCTCACCGCCCCTGTCGTCGGTGACGCGCAGCTCCCGGGTCAGCCGGTGCCGCTCGCCGCCGAGCCGGATCAGTTCGCCGCCCCGGTCGGCCACGTCCACCCTGCCGGTGCGCCGCGCGGTGTCGGCGAACTCCAGCTGGCCGGAGCCCGGCCGCAGCCGCACCCCGCCCACCCGGATTTCCTTGCCCTGCTGGAGGGCGCGGAGGATACGGAGTCCGCTGTCGCCGGAACGCGCCGCGCGGTCTGCTGCGGTGTCCGCGCGGTGGGCGATGGCGGTGTTCCCGCCGTCGGCGGTGTCCTCGCGGTCGGCGGCGGCGAGGCGGTCCAGGCGGCGGAGTGCGGCCAGGTCGTCCTGGTCGAGACCGGCCAGCGCCTTCTTCACGGCCGGTTTCCCCTCGACGGCGCGGCCGGCGACGACCAGTGCGTCGAGCGCGTCGGTGTCGAGCAGCGCCATCAGATCGGCCAGTTCGCCGCGGTCCGCACGGACCACCCGGTCCCCGGAGTCCTTCTCGGGTACCCCGCTCGCCGCACTCGACGTGCTGCCCGCGAGGATCGCCGTCACCATGGTGACAGCGGCCACTCCTCCCACACCTGCCCTGCGCGTACGTGCCCTCATCGTGCCGGCCTCCATTGTTTCCCGGTTGTCCTATGGTCCGATTCGGTGCATCTGTAACCACGGGCGCCGCAAAAGTGTCGCCATGTCCACCCAGCGGCCCTGAGCGGGGGACCCGGGCGTACGCTGTACGGCGGTAAACCGCCAGCCGACGTGAGCCGGCAGGGGAGAAACGGGGACAGCAGTGCCGGAAATCCTGGGGTCGGTGACCGGATCCCCATGGGTCTACGCGGTCATCGCCGCCTCCGTGCTGCTCGACGTCTTCGTCCCCGTGCTGCCCAGCGGAGTCCTCGTGATCACCGCGGCGACCGCCGCGGCCGGGACCGCCGACGCCGCCGCCGGTCTGTCCGGGGCCGCCGCCCGGCACGCGGCCGAGAGCGGTCAGTTGTTCGAAGTGCTGTGGCTGGTGCTGTGCGCGTCCGGCGCCTCCGTCGTCGGCGATCTGGTCGCCTGGCGGCTGGCCTGGCGCGGCGGCGACCGCTTCGACCGTGCCGTCGCCCGCTCCCCCAGACTGGCCTCCGCGCAGGAACGGCTGGGCCTCGCCCTGGCCAAGGGCGGCGGCGCCCTCGTCGTCCTCGCCCGCTTCGCACCCGCCGGACGCTCCGTCGTCAGCCTCACCGCCGGCGCCGCACACCGCAGCGCCCGCGACTTCGTGCCCTGGTCGGCGCTGGCGGGAGTCGCCTGGGCCGGCTACAGCGTGGGTCTGGGCTACCTGGGCGGACAGTGGCTGGGCGCCGGCTGGCTCGGCACGGCCGTCTCCGTCCTCGCCCTCGTCCTCGCCGGCGGGCTCGCCGCGTATCTGATACGGCGTGAGCGCGCGGAGCAGCCGCCCGGTCCCGCCTCCGACGGGACGGACGACGAGCCGGTACCGGCCGCCGAAACCGTTCTGCCCGGCCCCGCCACACTCGCCGCGCTGCCGCCGGCACTGCCCGCCCTGCGCGTCGTCGGCCTCCACGGCACCGGCACGGCCGTCCCCACCTCACGCCGCGCCCCCGACACCGCCCTCGGGGAGAGCGCCGTCACCGGGGGCGCTCCGGCCGGGTCAGCGCCCGCGTGAACTCCCACGGCCGCTGCGGTACGCCCGAGCAGCGGTCCTGCGCCGGATAGGGCAGCCCTCCGCAGGGCCGGTCCCGGTTGACGGACCAGAACGCCAGCCGGGCCAGCCCGTGCGCGCGGGCGAACCGCGCGATGACGCGGAAGTCCCCGGGCCCGAGCACCTCCTGATGCCCGGTGATGCCGTTCATGGTGGAGATCCCGCTGTGCGCCCAGGCGGTGGCCTCGTCGTAGCCGTACGCCGACCGCAGCCGCGCGGCCAGCCCCTCGGCCGCGCGCACGGTGGCGCGGGCCATGTCCACCCGGCGGGCCTCCTGCACCTCCGCCTCGTTCCTGGGCGGCGAACCGAAGGCGAACGGCATGATGGTCCAGCTGTCCGGCTCCACCCCGGCGCGGGCCGCCGCGTCGATGAGCCGTGCGTCCGGGCCGGTACGCCCGCTGGGCAGCGTCACATGGACCGTCAGCCCCGGCTCGGCCGCCCGCAACCGGGCGAGGGCCTCCACCGTCTTGCGGCGGGCCGCCGCGCTCGCGTACGCGCTGGTCTCGATGTCCACGTCGATCGCCCGCAGCCCGTACGCGCCGATCACCTTCCGGTACGCCCCGGCGAGCGCCGCCGCGTCCGCGCAGTCCTGCTCCAGCTTGCGGCCGGTGCCGCCGCCGAAGGAGACGACCGGCTCCCCGCCCGCCGCCCGCACCGCGCGCACGGCACGCTCGTCGGCTCCGCCCCGCAACGGCCGCACCCCGTCCCAGCGCGGCTCGCAGTGCCCCGCGCTCAGCACGAACGCGAACGTGAAGCCGTCCACGCCGGTCGCCCGCAGCAGTACGCCCGGAGCGGGCGGATCGCCCCAGCCGAGCGACAGATACGGACTCACCGCGGGCCGCGCCACCCGCGAGGCACCCCCACCACGCGCCCCGTCACGGACGGGGACGGGGACGGCAGCGAGGTGCTCACCGCCGTGGTGCCGGCCGACGGGGCGGTCCTGGCCGGCTGCGGGCAGGGACGCGCCGAGCAGGGCGAGGCCCAGCAGGGGCAGCGCGAGGGCACGCATGAGACGGGGGCGGGGCGGCCGGCTCCGCGGCGTCGGGGTCCCGGTCATACGGCCATCCCTGTCCGGCCCGCCGACGGACGGTGCGGCCCACCCGTCCCGTTCCTACGATGTGATGACCGCACCGGTCGCAACCGGCCCAGCACTCCCCCCCTCGCCCCGGGCAGGGCACGCGACGTTCACGTGGCCGCCACACCCAGTACACATAAACTCACGAGTACGACCACATCCCATCAGTCCACCGCTCTGCCTGACCCACCCCGTTACCCGTGGCTACGATCCGGCTCGCATCCACTCAGGGGGGTACATGAGCAAGCACGCGCACCAGCCGCAGCACCAGCCCTATCCGCCCCAGCAGTTCGGGGCACAGCAGTACGGGGAGCAACAGCCCTACGCGGAGCAGCACTACGCGGAGCAGTCCTACGCGGAGCGGCCGTACGGGGGACAGCAGTACAGCGGACCGCAGCACCACGAACCGCAGTACGGGCACCACCCCGGCGAGCAGCCCTACGGCGAGGCGCCGTACGGCGCGGAGCAGCACAGGGCGGAGCAGCACCCGCCGCAGCAGTACCAGCCCCAGCCGCCGCCACCGCCCCGGAAGAAGCGCACCGGCCTCAAGATCACCCTCGGCCTGCTCGCCGCACTCGTCGTCGTCGGCGGCATCGCCTCGGTCCGGGGCGGCGAGGAGGGAACGACGGAGGCCAAGCCCGACAAGAAGGCCGCGGCCCCCGCCGAGGACGCCGAACCGCAGAGCGGCGCCAAGAGCGGCGCGAAGGCCGGCAGCGCCGCCGAGGACGGCAAACAGTCGGCGAAGTCCCAGACCGAGCAGTTCAAGGCGCACATCGAGGAGACGGGCACCGCGCAGCAGAAGGAAGCCGCCAAGTACGTCACCAGCGTGACCGGCGCCGACAAGCGCAACGACATCATGGACTCCGCGGAGATCCACACCGACTACACCGGAGGACTCACCGGCCCCCACAACGGCGACGGCAAACTCCTCGCCTCGGCGTTCGCCACCTGGAAGCACTCCAAGAACGGCCTCGTCACCGTCTACGACGCAGAGGGCCAGGTCCTCTCCAACGGCAACTACTGACCACCCCCACCCACCGGGACCGGCCCGCACTACGGCCCCCTCCGCACGGGAACGCCGCGCGGGCGCTCCGGCCCTGTGCCGAGGGGGACGAGCTGTGCCGAACTCCGGTCGCAGAGGCCGTCAGGGGCACAGGCCCGCCGAAGGTGTGCACCAACACCACGTCGTACCCGGAACACCCGAAGTACCCCAAGCCCCGCCACCACGGCAACAAGGGGAAGTGACCGTCACGTTGGCGGGCAGGGCAGGCGCTTTCCCGGTGGCGGAGGGGTCCCGCTCGGACATGATCGCCCGCATGGCCTCGACGGTGACGAACACAGCGATCGACTGTGCGGACGCCTACCAACTTGCGCTGTTCTGGAGCGCGGTGACGGGACACCCGCTGCATCCCGAGGACGGACCGGGGGACGACGAGACCGAGATCATGATGCCCGGCGGGACGGCCCTGCACTCCAAAGAGGACCCGGAGCCGAAGCCGGCGAAGAACAGACTCCCTCTGTGCCTACGTCCGAACACCTCGCGGGACGCGGAAGTCGAACGACTGCTGGCACTGGGCGCCTCCCTGGCCGTCGGTCACCGCAAACCTGTCGGCTGGGGCTGGGCCGTCCTCGCCGACCCGAACACGCCAGACTAGCAAATCTGCAGGAAACCCCCTGGTCAGCGCATAGAAGGGCCCCGGCCCGTGCGCCACGGGGTAGGCACACGGACGGGGCGTCGGGTCCGGTACGTGGGAGCGTTACCGGCTCATCACTCCCGTGGTTCGCGGTACTCCGCGTACCGCTTCATGATCTCCCCGGCCGCGTCTGCGATCTCGTCTTGCCGTTCCTCAGACGTGTTGGGGTCGTGGTACTCGTTAGACAGCGCGCCCATTTCCCGCGCGTCATCGAACACTTCATCGTTGTCCGGCACTGTTCTTCTCATTACCGTCTGCTATGGAATTCCAACGACCAGCCTCGTCCGTGCGTCTTGGGGGAGTGACACACGGACGGGACCGGTCCTTCTTACTGGCTCTGCTCTCGCACACAGTCGAGACAGACCCAGCACGTGCGTGCGATGAGTCGCGTCCTCTCCGGAGGGTGCATTCCGCACCCCTTGGAGGGGCCCGAGCGGTCCGGCAGATCGCGCTTGATCAGCATTCCGATTCGCTGTCGGTTGCTCAGCGGCTCATCACTCATCGTTGCCGTCCTCCTGCTCCGGTTCGGGGTCCGGCGCCGCAACAGTCTCGTTCTCGTACACGTCGTAACCGTTCACCTCATTGCCGTCTCCTCCCATGCTGTCACCTCCCTTCGTCGGTGGTGCTGCTCTTTGTTCACCCCGGCGCGGGGCTGTCCGTCACGTCATCCCGCACCGGGGGTCTATGCGCCTCGGGTAGCTACTCCGAGAACGAATCCGCATGCGCCGCTGACCGTGATGATGAAAAGCGGGCCCGCTGCCGCGCCGAATCGGCGGATAATGCTTCGCAGCGGCCTCGTACGCCTTTGCGCCCGGTGGGTGGCTGTCACTTGGCGCCCTCCTCCCGGAAACGCGAAATGCGCCGGAGATCCTTCGCGTACCGGTATTCGATTGCCTGGCATCCGTCGCGCTGGATGCCATACAGGTAGGGCGCCGGACCGTTCACACTGACGACGACGCACGGCGTGCGGGTCTGCGCGTCAAGGAGCCGGTCATCCTTCTTCCACACGGCGCACCTCCTTGCGGTCGCCGTGGGTGGGGAAGCGGTGCGTGCGGAACAGGTCGGTGAGTTGCCTGAGTTCATCAGGGCTGAGTGCGGCTCGTGCGACGGAGGATTCGAACCACTGGCACACCCCGCATGGCCGGGGGCTCCCCGTGTCGGGCTGTACTCCGTTACGGTGACTCACTGTTGGCGTGCTCCTTACTCGTGCGCCGACCGGCCCCAGAGCGTGTGGCGCGCTGCTGGGGCACCTTCATGCGAGCGAAACCAAGTCTGGCCGCGTGTCCAGCAGTTGGGCAGTCACTCGCCGGTGACTACTGGTGACTGGCTACCCTGGGTGCATGGACGCGTACGGGGACTTCCGGGCAGCGGTTCGGCGGGAGATGGAACGGCGCGGCGTGGGCGTCAAGGCGGTGGCGGCCCGCACCCACTACAACCACGCCTTCTTGTCACGCGTGCTGTCGGGCCGACAGCGGCCAAGCGCCAAGCTTGCCCAGGAGCTAGACAGGTACCTGGGGGTGGGGGGCGCCGTTGTGGCGCTGTACGAGGGGCGCACGCCCGCCGGTTCGCCGGATGGTGGATTGGCCCCTCTGCCAGGCATACACAGCGTTGATGAGGCACAGCTTGCGCCCACGATCCGGCGACTCAGCCGTCGCTTGATCACACTCGATAATGAACTTCACGGCTTGCCTATCGCCGAATCTGCTACTCGGGCGTTCAAGGCCGCCCGGCGCCGATTGAAAGGCGGAATTGGCTCTGCCTATGAAAGGGACGTACAGGCAGCGGCGGCGGAGCTAGCGGAAATTGCAGGATGGGCGTGTTTCAACGAGGGATACACAGATGCGTCCGGCCTGTTTTCACGTGAGGCGCTGGGCTTGGCTCGTGAATCCGGGGACCGTGGTATTGAGCTGCTGACGTTGCAGAACCTTGCAATGCTCGCCGGATGGACTGACCAGCCGCATGAGGAACTGACGATCGCTCAGACGGTTATCGCGGACAGGGCCCTGCACCCCCGGGTTGAGGCCATGTTCCGGGCTCGTGAGGGTCAGGGGCTAGGCCGTACTGGCGACCACACGCGTTCTGCACGGGCGTTCGCCCGTGCGCGTTCGCTCCTACAGGAAGCCGCCCCCTCTGACGGCCCGGAATGGGCATGGTGGGTATCCCCCGCAGAAATCGACAGACAAGAGGGCAGGGTACGGAGCACAACGGGACGTTGGAATGACGCGATTCCCGTTCTGCGGCGTGCCACCAATGGGAGTCCGGAAAGCCCAGCGGTCGGATACCGGCAAGCCGCCGCTGTCTGGCTGTTGGACAGCTTGTTGTCAGTGCAGGCATGGCGGGATGCCCAGGAAACGGCCGAAGCGCTGGTACTGGCAGTACGTGAAACGTCGTCGCGTGCAACGCTGGGAAACTTACGAAGGGTGCTGAGTCGCGATACGAGCGCAGCCCCAGCGGACCTTCGTGACTCTCTTGACGGTGTGCGCGCCGCGCTTGCGCAAGATCCGTTTAGGCTGTAACGAAAAAGCCCCCGCACCAACCGGCAGGTTCACCGCTCAGCGGGATCGTTCTGTAACGATGCCCAGCTTTCCGCCAGTCGGGAGAAACTAGCGCGCGTCATGAGAGGGGCATCGGAATCACCTGACGCATATTCGAAAATTCACGATGCGGAGCGTGCGCAAATAAATCAGGGAATAAACGAGCTCCCTGATGGCTTGGGGCCCAAGCACGACGATGTCGTCGACCGGATGCGGCGCGCCGGTGCGGGGATAGGCACCATGGAGGCGATAAAAGAGGACATCGTTGGCGACAAGGCAAGCGGTGAACTGGACAAGATCCAATGGAAGTCGAAGATCAAATACCATGTCATCGGCGGGTTTCTGACTCCTGTTGGAGGCGGCCTTGGGGACCCCCTACAGCGATTCGTCGACACGTGGGCCTGGAATGACGCCAACGAGCAGAGTGCGAGTGTGAAAAAGGCGCTGGATGAAAAGAACACTGAACAGTGGCTTTCCTCCGATTTCCAAATCCGCCATATGGTGAATCATTGGGCCACTTCTTCCGGGTACGCCGAGGATGACTCCGGCGTGACCACCCTGAAGTCCCGGGAAGCCATGGGCCAGCGCAATGACGCACGTCGTGATGTTTCTCAATATTTGAAGTAGTGAGGCGAAGGATGAACGATGCAGCGTAACCGTGTTGTGGCGGCGTCCTTGGTTGCCTTCTGCTGCGTCCTGGTGGGTGCGCTTCTCGTGGCTCGTGAGGCGAAGGACGGCCGATTCAAGCCGCTTTGCCGTGGTGCCGTTCAGGAAGAGACGGCTCGTTTGGCTATCGGTGGTGGAGGAGTTGAAACCGTCAGTTCCGACGATTCCGGCTCGCCGAGATCCGACGGACTGTCCGTGGAGTGTGAAGCCAGGGCAGAAGACCGGTCACGGCACGTGACCTTCTCGGTGGGAGACTCCGACTTCGCCCCGGACGTTCTCGATCGGACTCTCCATGACAATTTGTTCACCGGAGATATTTCCTCCCCTTTGGGAGCCGAGTGGCCAGGAACTTTCACTGTGGAGAGTCCAGGTATCGCACACGCGACTGTGGTACTCAAGTGCAGCTCCGGCGAGCATGATTACTTGCTCCTCAATGTCAAGTCATTGCTTTCTGACGCGGGCACCTATTTCTCCCGGAGCAAGAAGGAGAGACTCAGGCTGGCCCAGGCAGCTGCTTCAATGAGCAGCGAAGCGGACAGACAGTGGAAGTGCGGAGCCCAGCTGGGCAAGAAGATTCGCCAAGCGCCTGCCGACCCGCTCAGAAGCCACCCGGAGCCGCTGTCCGAGGCGACAGGGACGTGTCGCAGCATGCGACAGCTTGCTCCGATCGCCGGTAAATGGGGCATAACCCAAGCCATCGGAACAGAACTAGCTGAGAAGAGTACGACTCAGGACTGCCTGCTCATCAATGACAAGGGAAAGAGGGTATACCGGCTGTCAGCCCTGAGCGGCCCTCTCGCCCAGGGGTACCGTTCTTCCAGCAGCGTGCTGGGCGACGTGCAGGGCAAGTCGGGCCGCGAAGAAAAGGGCGGAGGCTGGGCCTGGGCCAGTGCACAGTGTCCGCAAGGGGAACCAACAGCGCTTTTCACGGCTGCGAGTACGAGGCTCGGTGAGGAGGACCGGGTCAAGGTGAGCGCCGACTTCGAGAGGGCCATGCTGAAGGCATTCGGATCAGACATGGCCGCATTGCACGGCTGCGGGAAACCGGCACTGCCATGAGACTGCGTTCCGGTGCTCGGCCCATGGATCCCCGCGCTGTGTGCTCAGTCGGGCACCGGTCTGGCAGTTCTCGCACCATGTAGGCGGGCGACACCGTTTTGCGCGGACGATCGACGTTGCCGCTCAGTCGGGCGGACGGCGCAGCACGCCACTCCCCATGGCATCGCGAGAGGAATGCCCCGACACTCTGTCTCGCGTAGCCACCCGGAGGACGAAGCGGCCAGCTCCCTGGCTCGGCACAACCTCTCCGTGGGCTGATCCGCCGGACTCACGAAAGAAGCCCCTGGGCACGGCTCCGACGAGACTCCACCGGGGAGCCGGAGCCGGCTCACCCCGAACCGGAGACCGGCGCCGAGCGTTGAGCGGAGGCACGCGCTGGTCGTCCCGATGCGGAGAGAAGCTGACGCGCCGGAAGTCACGAACCGGCACGGCGGCCCAACACCGGAGCTGCGTGAGCAGCAACGCCCGACAGCCGGCCTCAAGTCTTCGGGCGGGTAACGGCGTACACTCGCGGATCCGTTCCGGCCTCTTTCTGAGGGCCTCGAGTGCCTGGTCGCGCGCTCGGCCGCACAGCACACGTCAGGGTCCCTCCGAGATCGTTTCGGAGGGACCCTGACCTGCGTTCACGGTGTGGGCACAACTGGGATCGAACCAGTGACATCCTGCTTGTAAGGCAGGCGCTCTACCGCTGAGCTATGCGCCCCGGAAAGTGATGAGACGACAGCGTACCTTGCCCGGGGGCCGGGGGCGCAAACACGGGGACGGGGGCGGCGGCGGGGACGTTCTGGCTCGTGTGTTCGTTGAGCCCAGGTGGGAGAATGACCATCGGGTCGATGAGTGGTACACACATTCGGGGAGAGGTTTCGTGGCGGCGATGAACGGCGGCACCCGCCGCTGGGGCTGGGGCGGTGGCCGTGCGGAGCACCTTCGGGCCGACGCGCAGGCCGCGAGGGACGCCGCGGCAGCCGCCTTCTACGAGCTGGACACCGCTCAGCGTGACCTGCGGATCTCCATCGAGACGATCACCGCGGTGGACTCCTCCCCGGCCGGGCGCAAGGCCGCTGCGGACTTCGCGGACTTCGGCCGGCGGATCGACGCCGTCAGTCATGACTACATCAGCACGGTGGACGCCCACGAGCTGGACCGTGACGATCTGGACGCCTCCGCCGCCACCCGGGCCCGCGCCGAGCTGGACCGGGCGCGGCAGGATCTGGAGCGGGTCAAGGGGGAGCTGGACCGATTCGCGCAGAGCCTCGGGCCGCTGCTGACGCGGGCGGAGAACCAGTTGTCGCGACTGGCACCCGCCGTGGAGCGGGCCCGGCAGGGGCTGCTGGCGGCGAGCAACGCGCTGGACGCGGTGCGCGGCCAGGGGCTGAAGGCCGACGATCTGGCGGCGCGGCTGGCCGCGCTCTCGCCGGAGCTGACGAAGCTGAACGAGGGGGCGGGCGCCCACGGGGTGCAGGAGACCCTCAAGCGTGCGGACCGGGTGGCGCGGGAGGCGGAGGCGATCCGCGCCGACGCCGAGGGGCTGCCGCAGAAGGCGGCGGAGATCGACAAGCGGCTGGCGTCGCTGCGTACGCGCACGGAGGCGTTGCAGACGCGGGCCGGGCAGGTGGAGCCGGTGCTCAGTGAGCTGCGGCGCCGGTTCAGCATCGCCTGCTGGCAGGACTTGCAGGATGTTCCGCGGCAGGCGGAGCGCTCGGCGCGGCAGGCCGACGAGAAGCTGCGGGAGGCCCGCGCGGCGCGGGACGAGCAGCGCTGGGCGGACGCCACTTCGCTGCTGTCCACGGTACGGGCGCTGCTGAACACGACGGACGAGGCGGTGAAGGCCGCCGGGGAGCGGCTGCAACGGCTGAACGAGGTGTCGTTCGACCACAGCAAGGAGGTCGAACGCACCCGGTTCGCGATCCGTGACGCGCAGCGGCTGGCGATGGCCGGACGCAGTACGCCCGATCCGCGGCATGCGGGCCCGCTGGACAACGCGGTGGAGCGGGTGGACCGTGCCGTCGCCTCGCTGACCGGCCGCCACCCCGACTACTGGCATCTGCTCAGCGAGCTGGACGCGGTGCGGGAGACGGTGCAACAGGTGGTGGAGCGGATACGGCAGGAGCGGGCCCAGGGCCGCTGACCACCGAATGGGGCGGGGTGGCGGCCTCCTCGGTGAGGGCCGCCGTCATCTCGTGCAGGATGCGCTCGCCCGCCAGGACGCCGCGGTCGGCAAGGGCCCGCAGGTGGGGGGCCGCCCAGCCGCTGTCGGCGAGTTCACCGTGTCCTGGCCGCCAGGCCGCGTCGGCGTACTGGAGCAGGTCGGCGTCCAGGAGGGAGTCGCCGGCGGCGAGGGTGCGGCCGGTCCCGGTTCTGCGGGCCACTTCGGCGACGGCGGCGCTCTTGGTGAGCGGGTGCGGCACCGCGTAGACCTTGCGGCCCTGGAGGGAGACGCTCCAGCCGTGGTCGCCGGCCCACTCGGCGAGTTCCTTCACCCAGGTGCCGGGCAGCAGGGAGCGCTCGACCACGAGGTAGGCGAACAGTCCGTCGGCGACGCGTTCCTTGAGCAGCCACTCGGGGCGGGCGGCCTCCAGCATGTGGGCGCGTACCTGGTCGAGCGGTGCGCACTCGGTCAGCCGCCCGGCGACGTGCTCCCGCCATTCCGGGTCGCTCTCCCCGTCGACGAGGAGGTGGCCGCCGTTGGCGCAGACGGCGTAGCGGGGCGGCGGTCCGGGCGGGTGGACGCGGAGGTACTGCTCGGGGGTGCGGGTGGTGGCGGGGACGAACAGTGCCTCGTCGGCGAGCGCGGCCAGCAGCCGGGCGGCCTCCTCCGTCATGAAGGAGAGCGGCTTGTGCTCGTACGTCTCGACGCACAGCAGCCGTGGGGCGCTCGCGTCCGGCATGGTCAGTTCCAGGGCGGGCGCCGAGTAGATGAGTGTTCGGTCCAGGTCGCTGGCGACGAGGGTGCGGCCGTGCGTCCCGGGGGCCGGGGGGCGGGTCACCGGGCTGCCTTTCCGTCGGCGCCGGTGGCACCGCGCGTGTAGCGGGGGTGGATGAGGCCGACGCAGGTGTAGGGCAGCTCGTCGGTCTCCTCGACGGGCACGCCGCGCTGTTCGGCGAGCAGCCGTACGTGGTCGAGGTCGGCTCCGGCGCCGCGCCGGGCCAGGATGCGCCAGGGGACGCGGCGCAGCAGTACGCGCGTCGTCTCGCCGACACCCGGCTTGATCAGATTGACGTCGCCGATCCCGTACGCCTCGCTGATCTCCTCCACCGCGCGCCACCCCGCCCAGCTGGGGGTGCGGTCGGCGGCGGCGAGCGCGGCGGCGTCCCGGACAGCGCCGTCCCGGACCTCGGTGAAGTGCGCGGCGACGGTGTCGACGAAGTGCCGGGACACGTCGTTGCCGGCCAGCTCGCGGTAGAACTTGGCGCCGTGGAAGTCGTGCGGGCCGATCAGGTCGGCGCGGAGCACGGTGCGCGATATCAGCCCGGAGACGGTCGAGTTGAGGCAGGCGGAGGGGATGAGGAAGTCCTCGCGGGTGCCGAAGGTGCTCACGCACGAGCCGGGGTCGGCGAGGACGGCCAGTTCGGGGACGAACCGCGGGTGGGCGGCCAGCGCCTGGGCCAGTTCGCGGGTGATGGCGCCCTTGCCCGTCCAGCCGTCCACGAAGACGATGTCGGCCGGGTCGTGGTGGGCGGCCAGGTGGGCGAGCGCGTTGGTGTCGATGCCCCTGCCGCGCACGATGGAGACGGCGTAGTGCGGCAGGTCCAGGCCGCGGGTCTGCCGCGCCCAGCGCCGCATCAGCACACCGACGGGCGTGCCGGCCCGTGCCAGCGAGACCAGGACGGGGCGGGGGCCGCGCTCGGCGAGCACCGTCTCGGTCACGGTGCCCACGGCGCGGGCCAGCCGCGCGGCGGAGGACTCCAGGGCGCTGTGGAAGAGCCGCTGGTACTCCGGTGAGGGCTGGTACTCGACGGGCAGGGACTCGGCGTAGTGGGCGCCGCCCGCCTGGATGGCCTCCTCGCGTTCCTCGGTGGGGGCCTCCAGGGGGACGTCGGACAGATCGCGCAGCAGCCATGCGACGTCCTCGGGGTCGTACGAGGAGAACGCGGGGCCGTGCAGCGGTGCGGGCGGCGGGGCCGGCTCGTCGGGGGCCGGGACGTAGGAGGGGACGACGGCCAGCAGGACCGCCGGGGTGCAGCCGGCGAGCTGGTCGAGCAGCCCGCCGGGGGCGTGCAGGGCGGGGGTGTCGCCGACGCTGTCGGTCACCACGACGACGGCGTCGAAGCCCTGACCGGCCACGTTGTAGACGTAACGGTCCTCCGGCGCCGCGCCCGCCACGGGGGGCTGCGCCGTTTCGGTCGCGGGGTCCGCCGCCGTTGTACTCGCCGTTGTGCGAGTCGCGTCCCGTGTCGCGTCCGGTGTGTCGTGGGCCGGGAAGCGCAGGGCGGTGCGGATGGCGTAGCCGGGGTCGTCCACGGCCAGCACCGGCGAGCGCGTGGTGGTGGAGAAACGGATCTCCGCGCGGCTTCCGGTGCGCTCTTCCAGGGCGCAGGCGAGGCGCAGCGGCGCGTACATCAGCTCTTCCGTGCCGAGGACCAGCACGCGCGGCACCTCTCCCGGCGTGCTGTCGCCGGCGGCGGGCAGGCCGAGTGCGTCCGCGAGGCGTGCGGCCATGGCCGGGAGCGCCGCCTCCAGGCGGATCTGCTCGCGGGGGCCGAAGCCGTGCCGTCCGCCGTCGGGCAGCCCGGCGGGCCAGCCCAGCTCCACGCGCTCGACGGTGCCCCGCTCCGCGGCGGGCGCCGGTGCCGGGGTGCCGCCGTGGCGGGCGACCAGTGTGCTGCCGCGCTCCAGTACGTCCGCCGGGAGCCGCACGCGGCCGGCGGCCAGGGCCACCACGTCGATACGGGCGCCGAGGTCGGCGGCGAACTTCTCCAGCTCCGCGACGTCGTCGCCCCCGCGGGTGTCCACAAGAGCTGCGACCACGTACCGCTGGCGCGGGTGCGCGGCGTGCAGCGCGGCGATGGTGTTGCGCACCGTCCGCCCGGTGGACAGCTCGTCGTCGACCAGGACGAGGGGGCCGTCCCCGCGCAGCAGACCGGGGTCCTTCGGCAGCAGCAGGTGGGAGGTGGCGTGGCTGTGCTCCTCCTCGAAGGCGCCGAACCGGGCCACCTCCGCGACGGCGCGCCGTGTCGAGTGCAGCGCTCCGGCGCGGCTGCCCATTCCGTACGCGACGGTGAGGCCGAGCCCGGTGGCGGTCTCCGCGAAGCCGAGGACGACGGCGTCGGCGGCCTGTCCTGCGCCGAGCAGCTCGCGCACCCGGGCGCCGAGCCGGGTGCCGGCCTCCAGCACCACCGAGGGCCGCTGCGGGACGTGCTTGCCCAGAACGGTGGAGACCAGCAGATGCGCCCGCTTGGGGTTGCGGCGCAGGGCCAGTCCGAGCAGCTGCCGCATCCCGTCGCCGGTCAGGCGCACCCCGAGCCGTTCGGCCACCCAGGTGCCGGACCAGGGCGCGGACGGCTGTGCCGGGTCACCGCCTGTGGCCTGGCTGCTGTGCTCCCGTACGCTTCCGTTCACTTGACTCCCGCCGCCAGCAGTTCGACGAAGCTCACGCCTTCGCGCGCCACCCCGAAGACCTCGCCGCGCAGCAGTGTGCGCTCGGCCCAGGCCCGGTGCGGTTTCACCTCGTTCATCTTGTTCGTGTAGGCGGAGCGCAGCACTCCGCCGCCGCCGCGCTCGGGGCGCAGCACGTCGGTCGCGTCGCAGAACTCCTCATGGCTGACGACCGACAGCGCGTGCACGGGAGCCACGTGCGAGGGGTGGATGCAGGTCTTGCCCAGCAGACCGTTGGCACGGTCGAGTTCGATCTCGCGCAGCAGTCCGTCCATGTCGTGCTCGATCAGCGCGGCCCGCACGTCCTCGGCACGGCCGCTGCGGAACGGGCTCTGCCGCAGCTGGGGCTTGAACATCCTCTCCTGCGGCCGGAAATACTCCCACACGGGTCCGGTGACGGTGAATCCGGTGCCGTCGGCCCTGCCCAGCACGTTCACCACGTCGGCTATCACCGAGGCGACGATCTGCACGTCGTACGCGGTCATCTCCGGCGTACGACGCAGCCCGTACGCGGAACAGAAGTCGGTGACGCCCAGGCGCAGCGCCAGCACCCGGTCGCGGTACTTGTCGAGCGTGCGCACGATGCCCGCCAGCGTGTCGGTGCGGGTCTCGCGGTGCAGCAGCTCCGGCGACTCCAGCACGGGCATCGCGAACAGCCGCCGCCCGCAGGACGACTCCGCCTCGGTGAGCGCCTCCAGGAACGGCACCGAGTGGTCCTCCGTGAACTTCGGCAGCACGAAACCGGACAGCAGCCGCACCGCCGCGCCCAGCCGGCGCACCAGTGCGGGGATCTGACCGGCGTCCCGCACCCGGACGAACAGCAGCGGCAACTCGTCGTCCCGGCCCTCGTCCGCCAGCGCGCACAGCTGGCGCACCAGGTTGTCCTCGGCGGCCGGCACCTCGCTGTCGGCGATGGAGTCCTCCAGGCACAGCACCATGGACACCACCCCGCGCGCCGCCTGCTTGCGCACGTCCTCGGCCAGGGCCGGTCTGGTGGCGGGGCTGTAGAGCGTGGCGCCGAGCGCCACCGCGAGAGTGCTCGCGGGCGCGTCGGGCGTGAACTCGGCCGGCGCCCGGTGGAAGAGCGCGCTGAGGCGCTCAGGCGTCAGCTGCCGGAAGTGCCGCATGGGATCCCCGTCTCACCGTCGTGCGTTCCTGGCGGCCGCCGCGCTGCTGCCCGCGCGGTGTCCCGCCGGGCCGCCGCGGTGGCCGCACGGCTGCTCATCGTACGTACGAGAACCGGTCACAAGTTCCCGGCGTCCACCCGGGCGCCCCGGCCGCACGGCACCTCCCGCCCTCCTGGCACGCCGTCCGGGACCGCCGTGCGGGCGCTTCCCGGACCGCCGTGCGGGGGCCTCCGGGACCACCGTGCGGACCGCCCGAAAGCCGTCCGACCGGGGGCGGAACGGCACTGGGTGTCGTGTACACATTCGGCCGGTGGCGGTGTCCCGCGTTGTCGATGCCGTCCGTCCGGGGGCAGGATGAAGACATGACGCACGCGATGACGAAGGGATCGAACATCCAGTTGGAGACCACGGCCGTACGGGCCGTGCTCTGCTGGACGCCTGGTACCGGCGTGCCGGACGTCGATGCCTCGGCGCTGCTGCTCGGCACCGACGGCCAGGTCAGAACGGACGACGACTTCGTCTTCTACAACCAGCCACGGCACCCCTCCGGGCTGGTGCGGCACCTGGCCAAGAAGCGGGAGCCCGAGGGACTGCGGGACACCGTCGAGGCCGACCTGGCCGCGCTGGACCCCTCCGTCGAACGGGTGCTGCTGGCCGCATCGGCCGACGGCGGCACCTTCGCCGGCGTCCGCGAGCTGCGGCTGCTGCTCCAGGACGCGGGCGGCGGCGAGGGCACCGCCGGCGGCCCGGACGGCGGCGGACAGCTGCTGGCACGCTTCGACATCGAGCCGGAGACCGGCGCCGAGACCGCAATGGTCTGCGGCGAGCTGTACCGGCGCGGCGACGGCTGGAAGTTCCGCGCGCTCGGCCAGGGCTACGACACCGGCCTGGTCGGACTGGCCACGGAGTTCGGCATCTCGGTGGACGAGAGCGAAGCCGAGGCCGCCGGATCCGGAACCGAGGGAGGGGCCGGCCGGACGACCGGCGCCGGCACCCGGCCGGGCCCCGAGCACGACCCGGACGCCACCGTCGCGCACGTCCCCGGGCCCGACACCGTCGGCGCGGACGACTTCCGGCTGCGGCCACCCTCGGGCACCGTGCCGCAGCCGCCGCCCGAACCGCACCCCGAGCCCTCGCCGCACCCGGTGCCGCCCGAACCGCAGCCCGAACCCTCCCCGGAGCCCGAGCCCGTACCACCCGGTCCCGGACCCCGCCCCCAGCCGGTGCCGCCCGGCCCGCCGCCCGGACCCACCCCCGGCCCGGGGCCCGCGCCCGACCCGGGCCCGCCGCCGCCCGCACCGGAGCCGGACCCGGCCGGAGCGGTGACGGCCGTCGTGGCGCCGCCCCCGCCCCAGGGAGCGCCGGCGTTCGCCCCGCCGGGCCTGCCCGGCATCCCGGCGCCACCGGCCCACCAGCCCGCCTACGGCTACCCCCAGCCGCCCCAGCAGCCCCCGGCCACCGGGCCCGCCTACGGCTATCCCCAGCCGACCTACGGCTACCCGCAGCCGGACCCGTCCTTCACGCTGCCGCCGCAGGGCCCGCAGTTCCTCGCCCAGCAGCGCTGAGCGGAATCCGTACGGCGTGCACCGGGCCGCCACAGCGCGGCAGCACGAGAGGGCCCTGGCCGCGCATACGGCCAGGGCCCTCTCGTTCACCCGGAAGGCGGTACGTACGGGGCTCCCGCGTCCAGCCCCGGGAGGCGGGCAGCCAGGCAACGGCGGGCACGCCGTGGCGCGCGTCCGACGCGTCCGCGGGGCGGCGGATGCACCCCGCCCGCAGGCCGCCGGACCCGAGCCGTCTGCGGGCCCGGGCTGTCCGTGGGGCGCCACGGGTCGGACGCGTCCGCGGATCACGGATGCGCCCGGGCGGCCCTTCCCGGGCACTCAGGCGTTCCGTGTCACGCTGGCCCGCCCCGGATGTCCTGCCTCAGACGTCCTGCCTCACACGTTCTGCGTCTTGTAGCCGCGGCCCCATTGGAGGCCCCAGCCGTAGAGGCGGTCCAACTCGGCCTGGAACCCGTAGACGTAGCGCACCTCGCGGCGCACCTTCACCTCGCCCTTGTTGTTCTCCAGCAACAGCACCGCGCACGAACGCGCCTGCGGGGCCCGCTCGTCGAGGCCGACCTCGACCCGCGGCCCGCTGCTGGGAAAGAGCGAGACGATGGCATGCGTACGGTCGAACGCCGGGGTGCCGTCGTAGATGTAGACGAAGAACAACAGGCGCTTGATCTCGTCGCGGTGGTCGAGGTTGACGTAGAGCGTCTCCCCCGACGGCGAGCCGAAGCGGTCGTCACCGGTCAGCTTGACGTAGGGCGGCCCGTTCCAGTCGCCCAGGAAGTTGCCGAGCGGCTGGACGACGCCCTTGCTGCCGTCCGCCAGCTCGTACATGCACGCAAGGTCGAGGTCCACATTGACGACACCCTGCGTGTGCGCCTGCACCACCTCGGGTTTCAGCGCCCGGAGCGGATGCCGCAGCGAGGCGGTGCGCCGCGGCCTGCCGTCCAGGTCGGAACTGCGCATCCGCCACGACAGGTTGACCCGCATGCTGCCCGTGTCGGCACCCTGCTTGGTCAGTGACAGCTCCGAATACCGCTTCGTCAGCTCCACCGCGTACGTCGACGGGCCGCCCACCGTGTCGAACTTGGGACCCCGCCGGGTCATGCCGACACCCCGCCGCCAGTTCTCCCACAGGGAGACCATCCCGCACCCCCACTCGTCTTCCACGCCCACTCGTCACCGCGGGGCGGCTCCGGGGCCGGCGCGAGCCCGTGAGCCGCGCCGCCGCGAAGCCGCCCCGCTGGGAGCGTTCCTCGTTCAGATGGCGGTCACACCCGCGAGGTGGCCTCGGATCGGGCGGACTCGTCCCCGTCGCCCCCGTCCCCCCCGGCAGCCGCGAGAGCACGGTTGCGCCGCACCGAGGACCAGAAGGCCAGCGCGATCAGCACCACGCCGACGAGACCGGTGACGACCTCGTTGATCTGGTACTTGATGGTGACCAGCAGGATGATCGACAGCGCGCCGATGGCGTAGTGGGCGCCGTGCTCCAGGTAGACGTAGTCGTCCAGGGTGCCCTGCCGCACCAGATAGACGGTGAGCGACCGGACGTACATCGCGCCGATGCCCAGACCGAGCGCCATCCAGAAGATGTGGTTGGTGACCGCGAAGGCACCGATGACACCGTCGAAGGAGAACGAGGCGTCCAGGACCTCCAGGTAGAGGAACATGAAGAAGGCGGCCTTGCCCGCCAGTCCGACGGCCGAAGGCTGTTTCCCGGCCCGCTTGGCGGCTTCCTCCTCTTCCTGCTCGCGCTCCTCTTCCTCCTCCAGCTTGTCCTCGAAGTGCCCCGAGAGGCCGCCGACGATCAGATAGGTGATGAGTCCCGCGATACCGGACAGGAGGACGGTGGCGGACTTGTCGGCATGGGCCCCACCGTGCTGGTGCGCGGCGGTGGCCATGGTCATGGCGCTGACCAGCAGCACGATCAGCGCGATGCAGATGGACAGGCCGTCGACCTTGCCGAGCCGCGCCAGCGGCCTCTCCAGCCAGCCGATCCATTTGTGCTCGCGCTGCTCGAAGATGAAATCGAGGAAGATCATCAGCAGGAACATCCCGCCGAACGCGGCAATGGCCGGATGGGCGTCCGTGACCAGTTGCTCGTAACGTTCCGGGTTGTCCAGCGCGACCCGTACGGCCTCGACCGGCCCGACCTTGGCACTGATGGCGACGATGATGACCGGGAAGACCAGCCGCATGCCGAATACCGCGATCAGAATGCCGATGGTAAGGAAGATCTTCTGCCAGAAGGCGTTCATCTTCTTCAGTACGCCGGCGTTGACGACCGCGTTGTCGAACGACAACGAGATCTCCAGGATGGACAGGATCGCCACGAGGGCGAACGCCTCCCACCCCCAGAAGAACGCCGCTGCGGCCAACCCGACGGCGGTGACGCCGAAGGACCAGCCAAAGGTTTTCAGGAGCACTGGCTTCCCAATCCGGTATCCGGGCTACGTGTGTTCACAAACATGCTGAGGTCCGAGCCGACGCCGTACCGCGACAGGTGAGTCGGCAGTGACGCCAGTGGCGCTCAGGCGACATTGACGCCGAAGTCTAGAGCGATGCCGCGCAGGCCCGAGGCGTATCCCTGGCCGACTGCACGGAATTTCCACTCACCGTTGTAGCGGTAGAGCTCACCGAAGATCATCGCCGTCTCGGAGGAGGCGTCCTCGGTCAGGTCGTAACGGGCCAGTTCGACACCGTCCTCACGGTTGACGACCCGGATGTAGGCGTCCGTCACCTGGCCGAAGGTCTGGTGACGGTTCTCCGCGTCGTAGATGGAGACGGGGAAGACCACCTTGTCCACCTGCGCCGGCACCAGCGACAGATCCACCAGCACCGTCTCGTCGTCCCCGCTGCCCGTGCCGCCGACGAGTTCGTCACCGGTGTGTTCCACGGAGCCTTCGGGGCTCTTGAGGTTGTTGTAGAAGACGAAATACTCGTCCCCCAGGACCCGGCCACCGGAGCACAGCAGCGCGCTCGCGTCGAGGTCGAAGTCGGCGCCCGTCGTCGAACGGGCCTTCCAGCCGAGACCGATCTGCACCTGGGTCAGATTCGGTGCGGCCTTCGAGAGGGAGACGTTTCCCCCCTTGGCGAGCGTCACGCTCATGCTCGATGTCCTCTCCCTGCTTGCCTGCTTGCTGCGGCTTCGGGTCCTGCTGCGGTTCCCGGTGTACGTCGTGCCCCGGAATCCGGTGCGGACGCCACCGGCATGCCGGTGCCTCCAGTGTGTCCGTACTACGGGGCGCCGCACACCTCCCGGTTACGGAAGCCTGCGGCACCCGTGGCTGCCGGTCTCTGGCAGACGCGCCCCGCCGGCCCACCAGGGGCCGCGGGGCGCGTGGGGCGTCCGGAGCCCTTCCGGGCCACCGGGAGCCTTCAGACGTTGACGCCGAAGTCCTGCGCGATGCCGCGCAGACCCGAGGCGTACCCCTGACCGATGGCACGGAACTTCCACTCCGCGCCGTGCCGGTACAGCTCGCCGAAGACCATGGCCGTCTCCGTCGACGCGTCCTCGCTGAGGTCGTAGCGCGCCAGCTCGTTGTTGTCCGCCTGGTTGACGACGCGGATGTAGGCGTTGCGCACCTGGCCGAAGCTCTGCTGGCGGCTCTCCGCCTCGTAGATGGAGACCGGGAAGACGATCTTCTCCACGTCCGCGGGCACGCCGGCGAGGTTCACCTTGATGACCTCGTCGTCGCCCTCGCCCTCACCGGTGAGGTTGTCACCGGTGTGCTCCACGGAGCCGTCGGGGCTCTTGAGGTTGTTGAAGAACACGAAGTTCTGGTCGTTGGCGACCTTCCCCTCCGCGTTCGTCAGCAGGGCGCTCGCGTCGAGGTCGAAGTCGGCGCCGGTGGTGGTACGCGCGTCCCAGCCCAGACCGACGATGACCGCGGTCAGGTTCGGCGCCTCCTTGGTCAGCGAGACGTTGCCGCCCTTGCTGAGGCTGACTCCCACGAGTCCTCCTGGTCAGTAGTTCGTGAGGAGCACTGCGTGCCCCCGTTTCGGATGCCGTCGGATCAACGATTCGATCCTAGTGAGCGGTTCCCCGGGGCACAGCCCTTCTACGGAGCGGAACCGGGGTGGTTCCCAGCGTCACCGGGGGCGCCCGGAAGCACCGGACCGGCACGACGGGACGGCAGTGCACCCTGTGGTCAGAGGTTCTCGAGAGCCTTGACGTACTCGTTGAGGTCACGGGCGTCCGGCAGCCCGTTGACCACCGTCCAGCGCACCACGCCCTCCTTGTCGATGATGAAGGTGCCGCGCACCGCGCAGCCCTTCTCCTCGTCGAAGACGCCGTAGGCGCGGGACGCCTCACCATGCGGCCAGAAGTCGGACAGCAGCGGGTACTCCAGCCCCTCCTGCTCGGCGAACACACGCAGCGCGAAGGGGCTGTCGTTGGAGACCGCCAGCAGCTGCACGTCGTCGTTGACGAACTTCGGCAGCTCGTCACGCAGAGCGCACAGCTCGCCGGTGCACACACCGGTGAAGGCGAACGGGTAGAAGAGCAGGACGACGTTCTTCTTGCCCTGGAAGTCCGAGAGCCGCACGGTCTGGCCGTGCTGGTCCTTGAGCTCGATGTCGGGTGCCTTGGTGCCGGCCTCGATCGCCATGGCGCATTCCCTTCGGTGGGCGGGACAAAGACGGCTCCCACCCTATGCGCCGGGCCCGTACGGGCTTCGGGCCGGTCACACCGGTCCGGCCGTCCTCCTCCTGGGACCCGCCCCCAGGCACCCGCCGTGGAAAAGCTGCGCCCGCACGGTCGCGGAGTACCGGCGGGGTACGGACGGGGCGGGCGCCCCATGCGCCGGGGCGCCACACACGTCGGGGCATCCCCGCACATCGGGTGGCGCACACCACCATCGAAGGAGCAGGCGTCGCGCGGCGAACGCGTCCGGCGGGGCAGGCACGGCCGTGGCAGGCGTCGGGCGGCGCCGGGCGACCTGTGACCGGCCCGCCCGGGGACGCGGCCGACGCCGGGTCCGCAAGACCGACCGGGTCCGGCGTTACGGGGACGCGGACCTTTTCCGCGTACCGGGCCCGCAAGCAGCGGCCGGGCGCGGGGAGCGGCCCGGAGGGTGACGGGAGGGGAGCACGGTACGAGGGCGGCGCCGGGGCCGAATCGGTGCTTCCTCCCCGTCGGAAGCCGGACGTCAGCGGCTGGAAGGCCGGAAGTCAGTAGCTGGGGGCTTTCAGCGGCTGGGGGGCCTCAGCGTCTGGGAGCGCTTCAGCGGCTCGGAAAGCGGGCCTTGGCGGCGCTTCCCGCGGGCTGGGGCGGCCACGATTGGGCCGGGGCCCTCATCCGGGGCGGCTCGGCCGCGTGGGCGTCTCGGGGGGCTGCGTTCCGGAGGCGGGCTCGGGCTCCGTTCCGGAGGCGGGGCGGCCGTCCGTCCTTGCCGCCGCCCCACTACGAGCCTGGGCGGCGGACCGGGCGGTTCCGCCCGTGGCGCGGGGCCCCACGGGGCGCCCGCGGCTTCCGTCGGCGGCACCACGGCATCGCGCGGGGCCGCCGACGGTTCTCAGCGCTTGCTCGGAGCGCCCTTCGGGGTGACCAGGCGGCTGCCGGTCCAGTCCTTGGCCGCGTTGAAGCTCTTGGTCTGGGAGAGCCCGGCCGTCTTGGACGCCTCACCGATCTCGCTGGGCTCGACGTAGCCGTCGCGGCCCGTCTTCGGGGTCAGCAGCCAGACCGGGGCCCCCTCGTCGATCATCGTGGTCGCGTCCACCAGCGCGTCCGTCAGATCACCGTCCTCGTCGCGGAACCACAGCACCACGGCGTCGGCCACGTCGCCGTAATCCTCATCGACCAGCTCCGTGCCGGTGATCTCCTCGATGGACTCGCGGAGCTCCTGGTCGACGTCGTCGTCGTAGCCGATCTCCTGGACCACCTGTCCGGGCTGGAAACCCAGCCTTGCGGCGGGGTTGGTCCGCTCCTCCGCGTGGTCCGCGGTCGCGCTCACGGATTGCCTCCAGTCATGTCTTCCGAATATGGGGTTGCACCTCGCGCGTACGCGAGGCATGGGCCGTAGTCCACACGGGCGGGCCGGATCACGCAAGTACCCGACCGCCGATCCCGCCCAAACGTTGACGTCTCCTCCCACAATGCCTGATCGAGAGTGATTCAGGCCACATTACGGCGGTCGCGATCCGCCAGGTTTGCCCCGGCTGAGCCGGGGGAGCCGTAGGGGTACACCGGGGGCCGAACGGACGTTTGAGGTGATCGGAACGGAAACCGGCCATGCATCCCGGATGAGCGTAAAGTGACCGCTCGACCACCTCTCCGTGCCCGCGACCGCCCGCCCTCCGGTCCGCCTAGAGCGGGGTGGGTTACCTCTCGGTACAGATGACGGCACAGCGGCGGCGGTACACGATGGAGACGGCGCGACCCTCCCTACGGCACCACCCCGCGGCGCACGCTGCCGCCCGGCTCGCAGAGCACCACACGACCGATACAGCGAAGGAACAGCGTGGCTTCCGGATCCGATCGCACCCCGATCATCATTGGCGGCCTTCCCAGCCAGGTCCCGGACTTCGATCCCGAGGAGACCCGGGAATGGCTCGACTCGCTCGACGCCGCTGTCGACGAGCGCGGCCGGGAACGCGCCCGCTATCTCATGCTCCGGCTCATCGAACGCGCCCGCGAGAAGCGCGTGGCCGTGCCGGAGATGCGCAGTACGGACTACGTCAACACCATCGCGACCAAGGACGAGCCGTTCTTCCCCGGCAACGAGGAAATCGAACGGAAGATCCTGAACGCGACCCGCTGGAACGCGGCCGTGATGGTCTCCCGCGCGCAGCGCCCCGGCATCGGGGTGGGCGGTCACATCGCCACCTTCGCCTCCTCGGCCTCCCTCTACGACGTGGGCTTCAACCACTTCTTCCGGGGCAAGGACGAGGGCGACGGCGGCGATCAGATCTTCTTCCAGGGGCACGCCTCCCCCGGCATCTACGCCCGCGCCTATCTGCTGGACCGTCTCACCGAGGCCCAGCTCGACGGCTTCCGCCAGGAGAAGAGCAAGGCACCGAACGGGCTGTCCAGCTATCCGCACCCGCGCTCGATGCCGGACTTCTGGGAGTTCCCGACCGTCTCCATGGGGCTGGGCCCGGTCGGTGCGATCCACCAGGCGCGGATGAACCGCTACATGGAGGCCCGCGGTATCGCCGACACCTCCAGGTCTCGGGTGTGGGCCTTCCTCGGCGACGGCGAGATGGACGAGCCCGAGTCCCTCGGCCAGCTCTCGCTGGCGGCCCGGGAGGGGCTGGACAACCTCACCTTCGTCATCAACTGCAACCTTCAGCGGCTGGACGGTCCCGTCCGCGGCAACGGCAAGATCATCCAGGAGCTGGAGTCCGCGTTCCGCGGCGCCGGCTGGAACGTGATCAAGCTGGTGTGGGACCGCTCCTGGGACCCGCTGCTGGCGCAGGACCGGGACGGCGTCCTGGTCAACAAGCTGAACACCACGCCCGACGGGCAGTTCCAGACCTACGCCACCGAGAGCGGCGCCTACATCCGTGAGCACTTCTTCGGCGGCGACCAGCGGCTGCGCAAGATGGTCGAGAACATGACCGACGACCAGCTGCTGCACCTGGGCCGGGGCGGTCACGACCACCGCAAGGTCTATGCCGCCTACAAGGCGGCGGCCGAGCACAAGGGGCAGCCGACCGTCATCCTGGCGCAGACCATCAAGGGCTGGACGCTGGGCCCCAACTTCGAGGGCCGCAACGCCACGCACCAGATGAAGAAGCTGACGGTCGACGACCTCAAGCGCTTCCGCGACCGGCTGCACCTGCCCATCCCGGACAAGGAGCTGGAGTCCGGGGTGCCGCCCTACTACCACCCGGGCCGCGACTCGGAGGAAATCCAGTACATGCACGACCGCCGCCGGGAGTGCGGCGGCTACGTGCCCACCCGGGTGGTCCGCGCCAAGCCGTTGCAGCTGCCGGACGACAAGGCGTACGCCACGCTCAAGAAGGGCTCCGGACAGCAGCAGATCGCCACCACCATGGCGTTCGTGCGACTGCTGAAGGACCTCATGCGGGACAAGGAGATCGGCAAACGCTTCGTGCCGATCGCGCCGGACGAGTACCGCACCTTCGGGATGGACTCCTTCTTTCCCTCGGCGAAGATCTACAACCCGCTGGGGCAGCTGTACGAGTCGGTGGACCGCGAACTGCTGCTGGCCTACAAGGAATCGCCCACCGGGCAGATGCTGCACGACGGCATCTCCGAGTCCGGCTGCACGGCCGCCGCGATCGCCGCCGGCTCCGCCTACGCCACGCACGGCGAGCCGCTCATCCCGATCTACGTCTTCTACTCGATGTTCGGCTTCCAGCGGACGGGCGACCAGTTCTGGCAGATGGCCGACCAGCTCGCGCGGGGCTTCGTGCTGGGGGCCACCGCCGGGCGTACGACGCTCACCGGCGAGGGGCTCCAGCACGCCGACGGCCACTCGCAGTTGCTGGCGTCCACGAACCCGGCGGTGGTCGCCTACGACCCGGCCTTCGGGTTCGAGATCGCCCACATCGTCCAGGACGGACTCCGCCGGATGTACGGGTCCGTGCCCGGGCACCCGCACGGAGAGGACGTCTTCTACTACCTGACCGTCTACAACGAACCGATCCAGCAGCCGGCAGAGCCGCCGAACGTGGACGCCGAGGGCATCCTCAAGGGCCTCTACCGCTACCGGGCGGGCGACCGGGGCACCCACAGCGCCCACATCCTCGCCTCCGGCGTGGCTCTGCCGTGGGCGCTCGACGCACAGCGCCTCCTCGCCGAGGAGTGGGACGTCAGGGCCGATGTGTGGTCGGCCACCTCCTGGAACGAACTGCGGCGCGAGGCCGTCGCCGTGGAGCAGCACAATCTGCTCCACCCCGACGAGGAGCAGCGCGTCCCCTACGTCACCCGCAAACTGGCCGGCGCCGAGGGGCCCAAGGTGGCGGTCTCGGACTGGATGCGGTCCGTGCCGGACCAGATCGCGCGCTGGGTGCCGGGCACCTACCAGTCGCTGGGTGCGGACGGTTTCGGCTTCGCCGACACCCGCGGCGCCGCGCGGCGCTTCTTCCACATCGACGCGCAGTCGATCGTGCTGGGGGTGCTGACCGAACTGGCCCGTGAGGGAAAGGTGGACCGCTCCGCCCTCAAGCAGGCCATCGACCGTTACCGCCTGCTGGAGGTCGCGGCGGCCGATCCGGGCGCCGCGGGCGGCGACGCCTGAGTCCCTCCGGTGGGGCCGGAGGTGTGCACGCCCCTGCCCCGGGCCTTGCGGCCGGGTGCGGTTCTCGCGGGAACCGCACCCGGCCGTTCGGCTGTCGGGGGCCACTGTCGCGGCTGCTCGCGCGGGTGCGCCGCGCGTCCCCGTGGTCACCGGCACTTCAGCTCTCCCAGACCTTGAACGCACGTGCCTTGTAGGGCAGTTCAGGCGACCAGGAGCCGGAAGGATGGGTGGCGAACTCGGCCGTCTCCGCGCACTCCGCGCTCTGGTAGAGGGTCACCGGGCGGCCGGTGCGGTTGGCCGCCGAGACAGCCGCGGCCCCGCCCGTCAGCGGTGTGCAGCTCTCGATGTCGATGCTCCGCAGTTCGTACGTCCGCGCCTGCCCCTTGAATTGCGGCTTCTCCCACAGGCACAGCTCGCCCGTGCCGCATGCGCCGAGCCTCGGGGCCGCCCCCGCCGCGGCTGCCGGTCCCCGTGCCGTCTCCGGGCTCGCGTGTGACTCGGCCTGCGCTCCGGCCGCCTGCGCGGCCAGGGCCAGGGCGACCATCGCCAGGAGCCCTGCCGCCGTCTTCGGACCTCGTCCGAGCATGCCTTTCATGGCTGATCACTCCCCCCGCTCATCACCGGGCACCTCGTCGCCCGGCGTGTGATCAGCATGTCGGTGGCCGCGAGGGGCCGCCAAGAGCGAACGGCCCGGTTCACCGGGACAGGTGGCGGAGTTGTCCACAACTCCTCAGTTATCCACCGTCCGGGCGTCACCGGGCCGCTTCCAGGTACCATTCGGCGGCTTCGCGGGACGCCCGTCGGCTCCAGGCCGTCCACCGTTCAGCAGGCGTGGCCTGCCGCCGACCGCACGAATCGCGCCGGGCCCCTCAAGCCGCCGGCCGCTCCCACAGGGGTCCGCTCCGGCCGGCCGGGGAGCCCGCTCCGGCCGGCCGCCCCTCCCCAGCCGCCATGTGCGCGGCGCACCGCCTGCCACGCGCCGCGCACCGCATGCATGTGCGACACATACAAGGCGTACCGCGCCGCAGCCGACGAGCGGGGACAGGGGAAAGGGGAGAGGGCCGGAGCCTGCGAGCACCGTACCGCCGCGCCACGGTCCGCCCGGGGGAGCACCCTCCCGTGGCAGCGCCGCTGCGGGGAGGTTCGTACTCCAGCGGCACCCGCCCTGGAAGGAGCCGCCCCGGCAGACGCCACCCCGGCGGGACGCGCCCTGCCGGGAGGCACCCTGGCGGGCGCCGGGGCGAGACCGTCAGACGTGGATCGCGGGACCCGCGTCGTTCTTGCCGCGGCTGGTGAAGAGCGCGACACCGGCGGCGAGGACGGAGACGATGCCGGCACAGACGAAGGCCAGGCCCATGCCGGAGATGAAGGAGTCGTGCACCACGTGCTTGATGGCCACGGCCATCTGCTCCGGGGCGCCCTTGGGCGCGGGCGGGGCCATGCCGACCTCGGCGGCCTTCTTGAGGGCCGCCTCCTTCGGGCCGGGCAGCGGGGGCAGCTTGGCCTCGGCCCACTTGTGGGGCAGTTCGCTGCCGACGCGGGAGGCCATCACGGCGCCCAGGACCGCGGTGCCGAGGCTGCCGCCGACCTGCATGGCGGCCTGCTGGAGACCACCCGCGACACCGGCGTGCTGGAGCGGCGCGTTGCCCACGATGACCTCGGTGGCGCCGACCATGACGGGCGCGAGGCCCAGTCCGAGGACGGCGAACCACAGGGAGGTGACGCCCTGGCCGCTGTCCGCGTCGAGCGTGGAGAGGCCGAACATGGCGACGGCGGTCAGCACCATGGCGGCGACCAGCGGGATGCGCGGGCCGATCCGGGTGATGACGGAGCCGGCCAGCGGGGAGGCGACGATCATCATGGCCGTGAGCGGCAGCAGCCGCAGGCCGCTGTCGACCGGGGAGAGGCCGTTGACGTTCTGGAGGTAGAAGGTCACGAAGAAGAGGCCGCCCATGAAGCCGAAGGCCATGAGCACCATCAGGATGGTGCCCGCCGTCAGCGGCACCGAGCGGAACATGCTCATCGGCAGCAGCGGTTCCTTGACCTTGGTCTCCCAGAAGCCGAACGCGGCGAAGGCCAGGATCGAGACGGCGAGGAAGCCGAGCGTCTTGGCGTCGCCCCAGTGCCATTCGGGGGCCTTGATGATGGCCCAGACCAGGCAGAACATCGCCCCGGACAGCAGCACGATGCCCAGCAGGTCGAACGAGCGGGGGGCGTTCTCGGCGCGCCGGTCGAGCAGCAGGATCAGCCCCATCACCAGCGCGAGGGCGCCGACGGGGATGTTGATGAAGAAGACGGACTCCCAGCTGACGTGCTCGACGAGCAGACCGCCGACGATGGGTCCGGCCGCCGTGGACGCGCCGATGACCGCGCCCCAGATGCCGATGGCGGCGTTGAGCCGCTCGGCAGGGAAGGAGGCGCGCAGGAGTCCGAGGGCCGCGGGCATCAGCAGGGCGCCGCATATGCCCTGGAGTACACGGAAGGTGACCACGAGGGCGACGCTGCCGGACAGGCCGATGGCGGCGGAGGCGATGGCGAAGCCGACGACGCCGGCGAGGAAGGTCTGCCGGTGCCCGAACCGGTCACCGAGTTTGCCCGCGGTGATCAGGGAGACCGCGAGCGCGAGCAGATAGCCGTTGGTTATCCACTGGACGTCGGAGAGTGAGGCGCCGAGGTCCTTCTGGATGGCGGGGTTCGCGATGGCGACGATGGTGCCGTCCAGGGCGACCATCGTGACACCGAAAGCGACGGTGATGAGGGTCAGCCACGGGTGCCCGCGCAGCCCAGCGCGGGTTCCCCCTCCCCCGCCGCCCTCGGGGCTTGCTGGTTCCGGCGCGTCGTGCGCGACGGTGCTGGTCTGGGTGCTCATGGCGCGAGAGTAATGACAGCTTCTGACAATTGACAAACGGAATTATTAGCCGGTAAATGTCAGCCGATGCTCACGTATTGTGAGCATGCCGTGCGGGTTGCGCCGACCGTCCCGGACGCGTCCGGGCACAGGAGAGGAAGCAGAATTGACGGGCCTGCGTGAGAGGAAGAAGCAGCGCACCAGAGACGCCCTGATCGTGGCGGCTCACGAGCTGTTCGTCACGCAGGGGTACGACGCCACCACAGTCGACCAGATCGTCGAGATGGTCGACGTCTCCCAGCGCACCTTCTTCCGCTACTTCGCCAACAAGGAGGAGGTCGCGCTCTTCGTCCAGGACATGGTCAGCACGATCTTCTACGAGGCGGTCTGTGCGGGCCCGCCCGGCGAACCTCCGCTGGAGTATCTGCGCGGCGTCCTCGACGACACCTGGGAAGCGGTCGGGGAAGCCGTCGAGGCGCTCACCCCGCTCGACCTGCACCTGAAGATGTGCCAGGTCATCGAGACGACCCCCTCCCTGCTGGCGGCCCATCTGCGGCACTCGCTGCTGATGGAGGAGAAGCTCGTCCGGGAGGTCGCCCGGCGCACGGGTGTGGACCCCGACCAGGATCCCCGCCCGCGCGTCCTGGTCGCCGCCTTCGTCGGTGTGATGCGGGCGGCCGTCCGGCAGTGGAGCATGCGCGGCGGCGTCTCCCTGAAGGCGGCACGCGCCCTCACCTACGACTACATGGCGCAGTTGAAGCCCGCGGTCTCCGGCGGCTGGGGCCGCACGGACTGATCCTTTCCGGCCACTCTCCGACACCGGTCGCACAGAGTGACGGATCGGGCGGGCGGACCCGAACGGACGCGCCGCACTGACCCGAACGCCCGGTATGAAACGTGAGATGACTCACCCAGGGCCTGTACGGGCCGGTCCGGCGCGGCGCATCTCCTAGGGTGGCGCCCCAGTGACTTACTTCTCCGCACTCGGCAATCCGTTGTCCGGATCCGGCTTCGCCTCGTCGGGCGTTCCGGGCACCACCGCCTGGCGTGCTCTGCTCGCGCTGGCCGTCGTCTTCGTCCTGCTGGCGACGACCGGCTGGACCGCCGTGCGCAAGCACCACGCGGACGCGGGCCCCCGTGCCTCCGCGCTGCTCGCCTGGGAGAAGGGTTCCCTCGCCGGACGCCCGCTGCCCGACCCCGACGCCCCGGCAGGCCGCATCGCGCGCTATTTCGCCTCGCTCGACACGGCACAGCAGCGCACGCTCGCCCGGCGCTATCCCCTGGTCGTCGGCAACCTGGCGGGCGCGCCGCTCCCGCTGCGCTACCGCGCCAACCACACGGCGCTCCGCACGGCGCTGCGCGTCGAACGTGCCCGTACGACCGACGAGCGGCTGACCGACGAGGGCCGCCACGAAGCCACCCGCCGGATGCACCGCTTCGCCTCGATGCTGCGGCCCGGCCGGCAGATTCTCTCGTTCGACCCGACCGGCCGCGGCCACGCCGCCGAGGTCTTCGGCGACCTGGAGCACGCCCGGCGGGTGTCCGTCGTCGTCCCCGGCGTGGACACCGAACTGCTGACGTTCGAGAAGTCCGCCCGGCGGTACGCGGCGCCCGTCGGCATGGCGGACGCGCTCCAGAAGGAACAGGAGGCCGCCGCTCCCCGGGTACGCACCGCGACGATCGCCTGGGCCGACTACACCGCGCCCGTCGGCCTCGGTGTGGACGCGGCCTCCGGGGAGCTGGCCCAGGAGGGTGCCGCGCGCCTCGACCGTCTCGTACGGTCCCTGCCGGCCACCCTCCGCGCCACCGCGCACAGCGCCCCGGGCGGCGACGAGGCAGACGGCTCCGCACAGCGGGCGGCGCACGCCACCGGGAGCACAGACCGAAGCGCCACAGACCGCAGCACCACGGCCCGGAACACGGCCGCCCGGAGCGCAGCCGGCCGCACCGCCGCGCCGAAGGTCTCGCTGTTCTGCCACAGCTACGGTTCGGTGGTGTGCGGGCTGGCGGCCGGCCGGCTGCCGTCCAGCGTCACCGACATCGCGGTGGCCGGCAGCCCCGGGATGCGGGCCGACAACGCCGCCGGACTCCGCACCCGCGCGCACGTGTGGGCGATGCGGGACCGCGACGACTGGATCGCCGACGTACCGCACATGGACGTCGGCGGACTCGGACACGGTGCCGATCCGGTCGCGGACGGTTTCGGCGCCCGCCACCTGTCCGCCGCGGGCGCGGAGGGCCACACCGGATACTTCGTGCCGCACACGCGCAGCCTGGCCAATTTCGCCGCGGTCGGCACCGGCTCGTACCAGGACGTGACCTGCGACTCCTCCGACCCGGAGTGCTCCTTCGTCCCCGAGCCGCGCTGAAACACCGCAGACGGCGGCAGAGAGCCGCGGAGGGGGGACGGGCGGGCAACCGCCGCATACGATGGCCCACATGGGTGACGTACTGGCTGGAATGCACTCCACCTGGGAGTTCGATTCGGACTCCGTGCTCATCCGCTTCGAACGGGGAATTCGCACGCCGAAGCTCTTCCAGGCCCTCGGAGAGCGACGCGTTCCGTACGAGGCGCTGAGCGCCGTCGAGCTGACCCCCGGCAGCAAACGCGGCACTGTCGTGCTGCGCGCCGTGCCGCGGGAGGGCGCCGACCCCCTGCTGGAAGCCGCCGCCGGACAGCTGAAGGACAGCAGCGACCCCTACCGTCTGGTGCTGCCCGCCGAGCGCGAGCTCCTGGCCGACTACTACGCCACGGAGCTGCGCGCCCTGCTGCCCGACGACCCGGCCGAACCCGCCGGACAGTACCTGGTGGCGGCCCCGCCCGCCCCGCAGAGCTTCAAGGCGTACGACGGCAAGGCATCATTCGACGGCCAGGTCGTCGCCTTCCGCTGGTTCCCCACAGGTGCCTCCACCGCCAAGTGGAAAGCCGGCGACCAGTTCTTCCCCGTGGGCGAGCTGGAGGGCGTCGAGTGGCGCTCCCCGGAAGGGCTCAGCGGCCATCTGCGGCTCCGGCCGCGCGGAGCCGAGGTCCTCGCGGAGGCCGACCAGGACCCGGCCTCCGTGGTGTTCGGACTCGGCTACGGCCCCGTCTACGAATCGCTGCCGTTCGCCGCCTCGGTCCTGGAGGCGGTACGCGCCGCAGACCCCGTGCTGGCACTGGAGAGCGTCTGCGCGGCCCCCGCCGCGGTGCCGCAGCAGCGCTCCGACCCGGCCGACGTCGCCGAGCGCATCCGTCACCTGGGCGAGCTGCACGACGCGGGGCTGCTGACCGACGACGAGTTCACCGCCAAGAAGGCGGAGCTGCTGGCGGAGCTGTGACCCCGCACCCCGCCCTCGCACGCCTGGGCACAAGCGTGGCCGGCGGCCTGCGGGCCCTCGGCACCACGCTGGCCACCCCCACCGCCTCCCGGGAGCCCCTGCTGGGGCACGCGTCCGCCCGGTGGGTGCGGCTGCTGCCCTACGGGGTGGCCTTCGTCTTCACCGTCATCCTCCTGCCGACCACCACACAGGTGCTCTCCCACGACTACGGTCTGGGCGGCGGATGGTCGGGGGTCCTCGGTGTCGCACAGACCGCGCCCCTGCTGCTCGCGGTGACCAGACCGCTGCCCGCCTGGTGGATCATCTTCGGAGCGGACCTGCTGGGTGCCGTCGTCCTGCTGACGGCCGACGGCACCATGGGACGCGCCTGGCCGTGGCCGCCCGGCATGATCGTCGGCTATCTGGTGCTGTGCCTGGCCCTGGCCCTGCGGGAGAGCCGGCGCACCCTGCTGGCCGTCTGGCTCGTCACCGTCGTCTCCTCGCTCACCCTGGGATTCGTCTCCCCGGCGCACAGCGAGGGCACCAATGTGCTGCTGACCGTGCTCAGCGGGGCGATGCTGCTGCTCGGCGCCGCGCTGCGGGAGCGTGCCGTGGCCCAGCGGCGGCTGGCCGAACAGGAGACCATCAGCGAGGCCGAACGCGCCCAGCGCACACTGCTGGAGGAGCGGGCCCGTATCGCCCGGGAACTGCACGACGTGGTCGCGCACCACATGTCGGTCATCACCGTGCAGGCGGACAGCGCCCCCTACCGCATCCCGGACATCCCACCGGCAGCTGCGGAGGAGTTCGGCACCATCGCCGCCACGGCCCGTGAGTCGCTCACCGAGATGCGCCGCCTGCTGGGCGTGCTGCGCAGCGAGAACGCCCAGGGCGAACGCGCCCCGCAGCCGGGTCTGGAACGCCTCGACCAACTCGTGGAGGCGACCGTGCGGGCCGGGGTGCCGGCCGAACTCCATGTGGACCTGGGCAGCGCCGGGCACGAGCGCAGCGTGCACGAAAGCGGCCGGGCACAGGAGGCGGGACCCGCGCAGACGGTCTCCCTGTCGGCGTACCGGATCGTGCAAGAAGCACTCGCGAACGTCGTACGGCACGCCCCCGGCGCCACCACCCGGATCTCTGTCACACGGACCGGAGGGGGAGCCGGAGAGGGCACCGGAGGGGAAGCCGGGAAGAAGGCCGCCGACGGTCGGGGCGATGAGCGCCCGGTCCGCACCGGCCCGGACGGTGCGTCTTTTCTGTCCGTGCTGATCGTCAACGGTCCCTCCCCCGAACCCGAGCAGGCACCTTTGGAGACGTCCGGCACCGGACACGGTCTGGTGGGCATGCGGGAGCGGGTCCGTCTGGTCGGCGGTTCGCTGGATGTCGGGCCGCTGCCGGACGGCGGTTTCCGGGTCGCCGCCCGGCTCCCGTGGCATCCGCCCGCCGGAACGTCCGGACAGGAAAACGGCGTCACTGAGGACGGCGGAAACGGCGACCGCACGGAGCCCTCTTCCGGCACCCGGAAGAAGCCCGTTCCGGACGCCACCGAAGAGCTCCCTGCGGACACCACCCGGCGGAAGCGCGTTCCGCACGCCCCTGAGCACACCAGCGTCGAAGAGAAGGACACTCCCGAGGCATGAACGGCACTGGCGCGCCCGGCGCGTCCGCGACCTCCCAGGTGACCCGCGTCGTCATCGTCGACGACCAGGCCATGGTGCGCGCGGGTTTCGCCGCGCTGCTGGCCGCGCAGAGCGACATCGACGTCGTGGGTGAGGCACCGGACGGCGCGGCCGGGGTCGAGCTGTGCCGGCGGGCACACCCCGACGTGGTCCTCATGGACGTACGCATGCCCCGGCTGAACGGTCTGGAGGCCGCACAGCAGCTCCTCGACCCGCCGCGCGGCGTCGTGCACCGGCCCAAGGTGCTGATGCTCACCACGTTCGACGTGGACGACTACGTCTACGAGGCGCTGCGCCTGGGGGCGAGCGGTTTCCTGCTCAAGGACGCCCCGCCGGCCGACCTGATCGCCGCCGTGCGGGTGGTGGCCGAGGGCGAGGCTCTGCTGGCGCCGTCCGTGACCCGGCGGCTCATCGCCGAGTTCGCCCGGCAGCGGCCCCGTACGGCCTCGCGCAAGGGGCGCGGCTCGGCACCCCAGCTGCGGCTGAAGGAGCTGACCGAGCGGGAGACAGAAGTTCTCGAACTGGTGGCGCGCGGACAGTCCAACACGGAGATCGCCGCCTCCCTCGTACTGGCGGAGCAGACCGTCAAGACGCACGTGAGCCGCATTTTCACCAAACTGGGACTGCGCGACCGTGCCCAAGCGGTCGTCTTCGCCTACGAGTCGGGGCTGGTCGCACCGGGCGACCAGTGAACGGCCACAGCAACGGCCGGCCGGAGGCGGCGTCGTAACGCTGGGACGGCTTGTGGCGCACGGGGTGGCCGGTGGACCTCCCGTGGGACTGCACGCGTGGAGGCTCACTTTCGACGGCCGCGCCCTCCATGGGACGCGCGACCGTGAGAAAAGCACGCGGGGGGGCGTGCCCCCTGGGAACCCCACGGGACGTGCCCCGTGAGAGCCGCACCACGGGACCTGGCCCGTGAGAACCGCGCGCCTCCACGGGACCTGGCCCGTGAAAACCGCGCGCCCGTGCGGCCTTCGCCCCGGAGACCGCACCCACGGGCGGGACGTGCCCCCTGAGAACCGCTCCCCCGGCGCGGATGCCCCCGTGCCCCTACCGGGGTAGCGGCCCCCCTACCCCGGTAGCACCTCGCGCATTGGCTCCCCGGTGTGACGCTCGTGCGGTCATCGGGCCAGCACTCTCCTCCCGCCGCCCGCCGGAGACTTCGGACGGGCGGCGGGAGGAGGAGACCCGCCAT
Source organism: Streptomyces albus subsp. albus (assembly GCF_000725885.1). GTDB lineage: Bacteria > Actinomycetota > Actinomycetes > Streptomycetales > Streptomycetaceae > Streptomyces > Streptomyces albus. Next base: position 185,938 of record NZ_JODR01000004.1, read on the forward strand.
GAAGCGCCGCACCAAGCGCGCTCTGCTCGTCGCCCCGCTCGTCGCGGCCGTCTTCGCGGCGACGACGGGTGTGACCAGCGGCACGGAACAGACGCCCGTCACCGGTCCGCCGCCGGGAGCGGCGGCGTGGCGTGCCGACGAGTCGCTGGGGCGCACGCTGCCCGACCCCGCAACCGCGAGCCCCGAACGGGTTGCGGCGTTCTTCGCGGGGCTCGGCCAGGAGGAGCGGCGGGCGCTGGTGAGGCGCCATCCGCTGACGGTGGGGAATCTGGACGGCGCCCCCCTACGGGACCGTTACCAGGCGAACCGGTTGGCGCTCAAGAGTGAGCGGCGGGCGGAGCTGGCGCGGGCGCGGGACGTGTCGCTGACCGACGGGGACCACCGGGCGGCGCGCGAGAAGGCCGGACGGTATGCGCGGCTGCTGGCCCCGGGGCGGCAGGTCCTGGCGTTCGATCCGCGCGGCCGGGGTCAGGTCGCCGAGGTGTACGGGGATCTGGCGCAGGCCGCGCGCACGGCGGTGGTGGTGCCGGGTTCCGACGTCGATCTCGGCTCCTTCGACCGGGGCGGCGACGGCCGGTACGGCAAGCCCGCCGGGATGGCCCGCGCGCTGCGTGACCGGATGGCGGAGCGTGCCCCGCGAACCCGGGTCGCGGTCGTCGCCTGGACCGGCTACACGACCCCGGTGGGGCTCGGCCCCGACGCGGCGACCGGGCGGCTCGCGGAGGCGGGCGCGCCCCGTCTGGTGCGGTTCCTGCGGGGACTGGCCGGCGCCCGGGTGGCCCCGCCGACGGTGCTGTGCCACAGCTACGGCTCCGTCGTCTGCGGACTCGCGGCGTCCTCGCTGGGGCGGCGACAGGCCGCCGGGCTGGTCGTCTTCGGGTCGCCGGGCATGCGGGCCGGTTCGGTGGCCGCGCTGCACACCGCTGTCCCGGTGTGGGCGGCGCGTGCCCGGGGGGACTGGATCGGCCGCGTCCCGCACGTGCGGTTCCTCGGCCTGGGGCACGGTGCCGATCCGGCGGCTCCGGCGTTCGGCGCCCGGGTGGTGACGGCCACCGGTGCTCAGGGGCACGGCGGCTATCTGCGGCCCGGCACCGACTCCCTCGACAACTTCGCGTCCATCGCCCTGCGCGCCTACGGTTCGGTCCGGTGCGCGCCCGTTTCCCAGGAGTGCGCCGATGCCCGTTGATTCCCCCGTTTCCGATTCCCCCGCTTCCCGGGCCGTCCCGTCGAAGACCCTCACTCCGCGGTCTGCCGACCTGATGGCGCCCGCCGTCCCCGGTGCGGAGTGCGCGGGGTCCGTCCCCGGTCCGAGGACCGCCCGGTCCGGCCCGGGCACATCGGCGACGGCCCCAGCCGGCCATCGAGCCGGCCAAGGGACCGACCGAGGAACCGGCCAAGGGACCGACCGAGGAACCGGCCGAGGAACCGGCCAAGGGACCGGTCACGGGACCGACCGAGGGGCCGCCCGAGGGGCCGCCCGTGGGACCGGCCACGGGACCTCCCCCCGCCCCGGCCGGTCGCTGCCCAGCAGGCTGCGTGCGGCCGTCCGTGCGATCGAGGAACGCACCCCCGCGCACCGCGACCGGGCGGTGGACGGGCTGCGCGCGCTGGCGCTGCTGGCGGTCCCGCTGGGGCACTGGATGCTCGGCGGTTTCACCCTCGGCGGTGACGGAAGCCTGCACAACGCGAGCCCGCTCGCCACCCTCGGCTTCTTCGCGCCGCTCAGCTGGCTGTTGCAGATGCTGGGCATCTTCTTCCTGGTGGGGGGCTGTTCGTCGGTGCTCTCGCTGCGCCGGTCGGCCGAACGGGGCGATGCGCTGGGGCAGTGGCTGGGCGGCCGGCTCGCACGGCTGGGCCGCCCGGTGCTGGGCGTGACGGCCGTGTGGGCGGTGCTGCTGGGTGTCCTGTCGCTGCTGGGTGTGCCCGGCGGGACGCTGCGCACGGCGGCCGTGCTGGTGGTGCAGCCGCTGTGGTTCGTCGGCATCTACGCGGGCGTCACCGCGCTGACGCCGCTGTGTGCGCGGGCGGCACGGCGGTGGGGGCTGTGGTCGGCCGTGCCGCTGCTGGGCAGCGTCGCCGTGGTGGATTTCCTGCGGTACGGGCCGCTCGCTTCGCAGATGCCGTCCTGGCTGGGGCTGTTGAACCTGCTGCCGGGCTGGCTGTTCTCCTATCAGCTGGGGGTGTGCTGGGGGCTCGGCAGGCTGCGCCGTGCCGGCGGGTACGTGCTGCTGACCGGGGGTGCGGTGCTGTTCGCCGTGCTGCTGCTGGTCTTCGGCTATCCGGCGTCCATGGTGGGGGTGCCGGGTGAGGCGCGTACGAATTCGCATCCGCCGTCGCTGCTGGTGCTGGCGCTGGCCGCGGCGCAGTGCGGTGCCGCCGTGCTGCTGCGGAACCGTATCGCGCGGCTGCTGCGCCGCCCGGCGCTGTGGGCGCCGGTGGTGGTGGTGAACCTGTCGGCGATGACGGTGCTGTGCTGGCACCAGACGGCGATGCTGGCCGCGGCGGTGCCCGCGACGGCTGCGGGGGGCGGGGTGGCCGGGCTGACCACGGCGCCCGACTCCCTCGGCTGGGTGGTGGCCCGGCTGGCGTGGCTGCCGGTGTTCGCTGTGCTGTTGGTGGCGGTGGGGAGTGTCACCCGCCGGTTCGAGACGCCGTGGGGCGGGGCCGGGCGTGGTGTGCGGGCGGCGGCCGGTGCGCTGGCCGCCGCCTTCGCCCTCTACGCGGTGGCCGTCGTCTGAGCGGCGACGGCCGCGGCTGCGGGCAGGTCGCCGGTCTTGCGCGCGTAGTGGTCGATCTTGTAGTCGAGGACGGCCAGGGTGTCGCGCAGTTCCGCGATGCGGCTGAGGACGTCCTGGCGGGTGGCCTCCAGCAGGGCTTTGCGCGCGGGGATGGTCGTCTCGCCCTCGCGGACCATCTCGGCGTAGCGCACCATGTCGGCGACGGTCATGCCGGTGAGCCGCAGTTTGCCGACCAGTTCGAGCCAGTCCAGGTCGCGGTTGCTGAAGCGGCGCTGCCCGGTGTGGGACCGGTCCACGTGCGGCATCAGTCCGATCCGTTCGTACCAGCGCAGGGTGTGTGCGCTCAGGCCGGTGAAGGCCGCTACCTCGCTGATGGTGTATTTGTCCTGGCCGTCGGGCCGCGGATGGCCGGCCTGCTCGGCACACTGGACCGGCCTGGGCGGGGTTCCGGCGTGGGGGGTCTCCGTTTCGGTCACGGTCATAAGTGAACGCTACGAAGTTGGAGTGCACTCCAAGCAAGGGCGAGAACGGCGACAAATCGCTGCCGTTAGGCTCGTTCTCATGGACAGCCTGCGGATGATCGAGACCTGGCCGGTGGCGACCGCTGCGGCGGCCGTCGTACGCGCGGACGGCACGGTGGCCGCGACGCACGGTCCCGCCTCGCAGCGTTTCGAGCTGGCGTCCGTCACCAAGCTGCTGAGTGCCTACGCGGTGCTGGTGGCGCTGGAGGAGGGCGCCGTGGAGCTGGACGAGCCGGCCGGGCCCGAGGGGTCCACGGTGCGGCATCTGCTGGCGCACACCTCCGGGCTGGCCTTCGACGAGGACCGGGTGATGGCCGGGCCGGGGACGCGGCGGATCTACTCGAACGCGGGGTTCGAGGTGCTGGCGGACCATGTGACCAAGGCGACGGACATTCCCTTCCCGCAGTATCTGCGCGAAGCCGTGCTCTCCCCGCTGGGCATGACGGCCACCGAGCTGGAGGGTTCGGCGGCCAAGGACGCGGTCTCCAGCTGTGCGGATCTGGCCCGGTTCGCGGCCGAGTTGCAGTCCCCCGTGCTGCTGGACGTCTCGACGGTGCGCGAGGCCACTTCCGTGGTGTTCCCGGGCCTGAGCGGGGTGCTGCCCGGATACGGCCACCAGAAGCCGAACGACTGGGGGCTGGGTTTCGAGATCCGGGGCGGCAAGTCGCCGCACTGGACGGGTGAGACGTCCTCCCCCCGCACGTTCGGGCATTTCGGGCAGTCCGGAACGTTTCTGTGGGTGGATCCGGAGGCCGGTGCCGCCTGTGTGGCGCTGACCGACCGCGCTTTCGGGCCGTGGGCGATCGAGGCGTGGACGCCGTTCACCGACGCCGTCCTGGCCGAACTGCGCGGCTGACCCGCCCCGCACAGCCCCGCCCCGTCCCGCCCGGACGGCACCGGAGAGAGCCGGGCCCCATCGGACGGCCCCGGCACAGCCCCGCGCGGAACCGGACGGCACCGCGCCACCGGCCCCGCTCAGCCGTAGCGGGGCTCGGCGTGCATCTCCCACACCAGTGCTTCGGCGCCGCCCTCGGCGCGCAGCACCGTGGTGTCCTCGCTGCCGGTCAGCCGGGCGGCGTCACCGGGGCGCAGCACCGTGCCGCCGAGCAGTGCCCTCCCGCGCGTCACATGGACGTGGACGAAGGGGGCGCGGGGCAGCGCGGTGCGTTCGCCGTCGGCCAGCCGCCGGATGTGCAGCACCGCTTCGGTGCGGGGCAGCGCGAAGGGAGTGTTGTCGGCGATGCCGCGTACCACCTCGTACTCGGGTGCGGTGCCGAACGCGCCGGGCACCAGCCACATCTGGACGAAGCGCAGCGGGCCCTCGCCCGCGTTGCGTTCGGTGTGCCTCACGCCGCTGCCCGCGCCCAGCCGCTGGATGTCCCCGGGACGGATCACCGTCTCGTTGCCGGCCGAGTCCCGGTGGGCGAGTTCACCCTCGATCACCCAGGTGACGATCTCGACGTCCCGGTGCGGGTGCTCGGCGAATCCGGCACCGGGCGCCAGCCGTTCCTCGTTGCAGGCCACCAGCAGCCCGAATGCGACGTTGTCGGGGTCGTAGAAGCCGGAGAAGGAGAACGCGTGCCGGGTCTCGATCCCGGCCTCCTCGTCGCCGCCCCGGTACCGGTCCTCGGCCCGCCACACCACCTGTGCCATGGGCCCACCGTAGACGGCACCGCGCCCGGGCCGGCAGGGGCGCCGGTCCGGACCCCGGGGGGGGCGGGGGCACGCCCCCGCGCCCGTGCCGCTCGTCCGGTAAGGCAGGCTTGTGCCGTGTCCGAAGCCACAGACCAACCCCAGCACCCGCATCTGGCCACCCTGCGCCGGCTGGAGCAGTCCTCAGGGAAACTCGCCGCCGCGGCCATCGCGCGGATGGACGAGCAGCTGCCCTGGTACCGCGCGATGCCGCCGGAGAACCGCTCCTGGATCGGCCTGGTGGCGCAGGCGGGCATCGCGGCCTTCACCGAGTGGTTCCGGCACCCGGAGACCCCGCAGGCGATCAGCACGGACGTCTTCGGGACGGCCCCGCGTGAGCTGACCCGCGCGATCACGCTGCGGCAGACGGTGGAGATGGTCCGCACCACGATCGAGGTCGTGGAGGCGGCCATCGACGAGGTGGCGGCGCCCGGCGACGAGGCTGTGCTGCGCGAGGCGCTGCTGGTGTACGCGCGGGAGATCGCCTTCGCGACCGCGCAGGTGTACGCGCAGGCGGCGGAGGCGCGCGGCGCCTGGGACGCCAGGCTGGAGTCCCTGGTGGTCAACGCGGTGCTCTCCGGCGAGGCCGACGAGGGCGCCGTCTCGCGGGCCGCCGCGCTGGGCTGGAACTCGCCCGAGCATGTGGCGGTGGTGCTGGGCACGGCCCCGGACGGGGACAGCGAGCTGACCGTGGAGGCGATCCGGCGGGCCTCCCGGCACGCGAAGCTGCAGGTGCTCACGGGGGTGCTCGGCAGCCGTCTGGTGGTGATCGCGGGCGGCTCCGACGATCCCCTCAAGGCGGCCAAGTCGCTGATCGGCCCGTTCGCAGCAGGCCCGGTGGTCGCCGGTCCGGTCGTGGGCGATCTGCTGGCCGCGACCCGCTCCGCGCAGGCCGCGATGGCGGGCCTCAAAGCGTGTGCTGCCTGGCCGGACGCGCCGCGGCCGGTGCTCGCCGACGACCTGCTGCCGGAGCGCGCGATGGCGGGTGACCCGGTCGCGCGGACGCTCCTGGTGGAGGAGATCTACAGACCGCTGGAGGAAGCCGGTTCCGCGCTGCTGGAGACACTGAGCGTCTATCTGGAGCAGGCCAGTAGTCTGGAGGGCGCCGCGCGGATGCTGTTCGTCCACCCCAACACCGTCCGCTACCGGCTCCGACGTGTGACGGACGTCACCGGCTGGTCGCCGTCGGATGTGCGGTCCGCGTTCACGCTGCGTATCGCGCTGATCCTGGGGCGTCTCGCGGACGCCGGGAGCCAGCCGTAAGCTGACGGGCGCCAATTGTGGGGAGCCCACAATTCCCCTCACCGTTCTTCGTCTCGGTCCCCACCGGCCGAGACCACTGTCCACAGGAGAGAGTGAAAGAGTGCTCGTACTCGTCGCTCCCGGCCAAGGCGCCCAGAAGCCTGGCCTTCTGACCCCCTGGCTGGAACTCCCCGGCGCCTCCGACCGGCTCGCCCAGTGGTCCGACGCCATCGGTCTGGACCTGGTGCACTACGGCACCGAGGCCGACGCCGAGGCCATCCGGGACACCGCCGTCGCCCAGCCGCTGCTGGTCGCCACCGCGCTGCTGTCCGCCTACGAACTGCTGGAGGGTGAGCCCACCCACGAGGCCCCGGGCAGGGCCGCCGCGCTCGGCGCCGTCGCCGGTCACAGCGTCGGTGAGCTGGCCGCCGCCGCCCTGGCGGGGGTGCTCACCCCGCTGGAGGCGCTGCGTGTGGTGCGGGCCCGCGGTACGGCGATGGCCGAGGCCGCCGCGGTCAGCGAGACGGGGATGTCCGCCGTGCTCGGCGGCGACCCGCAGGACGTCACCGCCCACCTGGACAAGCTGGGCCTCACCCCGGCGAACATGAACGGCGCCGGGCAGATCGTGGCCGCCGGCACCGCCGAGCAGCTGGCCGCGCTGGCCCAGGACAAGCCGGAGAAGGCGCGGGTCGTACCGCTGAAGGTGGCCGGCGCCTTCCACACCGAGCACATGGCCTCCGCCCTGCCCGCCATGGAGGCGGCCGTGCGGGACGTGACGGCGGGCACCCCGCTGACCCGCTACGTGTCCAACTACGACGGCGAGGTCGTCGAGGACGGCTCGCAGATCGTGCGCCGTCTGGTCCACCAGATCTCCGCGCCGGTGCGCTGGGACCTGTGCATGGACACCTTCCGGGAACTGGGCGTCACGGCGCTCATCGAGCTGTGCCCCGGCGGCACCCTCACCGGCCTGGCCAAGCGCGCTCTGCCCGACGTGGAGCGGCTGGCGCTCAAGTCGCCCGACGACCTGGCCGCGGCCCGGGAACTGCTGGCCGCGCACACCTCCGCCTGACGCCCAAGGAGTCCCGAGAAGCATGACCGCGAAGATCAAACCCGCGCAGGGTTCCCCGTACGCGCGCATTCTCGGCGTCGGCGGCTACCGTCCGACCCGCGTGGTTCCGAACGAGGAGATCCTCAAGCACATCGATTCCTCGGACGAGTGGATCCGCTCCCGTTCGGGCATCGCGACCCGTCACTGGGCCGGTCCGGAGGAGACGGTCGCGGAGATGACCCTGGAGGCGGCGGGCAAGGCCGTCGCGGACGCCGGGATCTCGGCCGACCAGGTGGGCGCGGTCATCATCTCGACCGTCTCGCACTTCAAGCAGACCCCGGCCATCGCCACCGAGATCGCCGACCGCATGGGCGCCGGCAAGGCCGCCGCCTTCGACATCAACGCCGGCTGCGCGGGCTTCGGCTACGGTCTGACCCTCGCCAAGGGGCTGATCGTCGAGGGCAGCGCGCAGTACGTGCTGGTCGTCGGCGCCGAGCGGCTGTCGGACCTGACGGACCTGACGGACCGTTCCACCGCCTTCCTGTTCGGCGACGGCGCCGGTGCCGTCATCGTGGGCCCCTCCGACGAGCCGGGCATCGGCCCCGCCATCTGGGGTTCGGAGGGCGACAAGCGGGACGTCATCTCGCAGACGGTGCCCTGGGACGGTTTCCGGGTGGGCGACGTCTCGCAGCTGGAGGTCGCCGAGGACGGTTCGCTGAAGTTCCCGGCGATCCGCCAGGAGGGCCAGACGGTCTTCCGCTGGGCCGTCTTCGAGATGGCGAAGGTCGCCCAGCAGGCCCTGGACGCGGCGGGGATAACGGCCGACGAGCTGGACGTTTTCATCCCGCACCAGGCCAACATGAGGATCATCGACTCGATGGTCAAGACCCTCAAGCTGCCCGAGCACGTCACGGTCGCCCGCGACGTGGAGACCACGGGCAACACCTCGGCCGCCTCCATCCCGCTGGCGATGGAGCGGCTGCTGGCGACGGGGAAGGCGAAGAGCGGCGACACCGCGCTGCTCATCGGTTTCGGGGCGGGTCTCGTCTACGCCGCGACGGTCGTTACTCTCCCCTAGTCAAGATCCAAGCAGCCCCGTACGACAGGGTCGGGCGCTGCGGACTCACCGCACATACGAAGGAGCGCCGCAATGGCCGCCACGCAGGAACAGATCGTCTCGGGCCTCGCCGAGATCGTCAACGAGATCGCCGGTATCCCGGCCGAGGACGTGCAGCTGGAGAAGTCCTTCACGGACGACCTGGACGTCGACTCGCTGTCCATGGTCGAGGTGGTCGTCGCCGCCGAGGAGAAGTTCGGCGTGAAGATCCCGGACGACGACGTCAAGAACCTCAAGACGGTCGGTGACGCGACCGATTACATCCTCAAGCACCAGAGCTGAGAAAACCGTTGACGCGTTTGTCGCCACCCCGCGTGCGGGTGGCTCAAACGAGTCACCCCTACCGTGGAGAGAAATCCAGTGAACGCGACCAATGACTCCGTGGTCGTCACCGGTATCGGCGCAACCACACCGCTGGGTGGCGACAGCGCATCGACCTGGGAAGGCCTCGTCGCGGGACGCTCCGGTGTCGCGGCCCTCGAGGAGGAGTGGGCCGAGGGCCTGCCGGTGCGGATCGCGGCCAGGGCTGCCGTCGAGCCCGGGGAGCGCATCCCCCGCCCCCAGGCCCGCAAGCTGGACCGCTCGGCGCAGTTCGCGCTGATCGCGGCCCGGGAGGCGTGGGCCGACGCGGGCTTCACCGCCCGCGCGGGTGAGGACCCGACGGTGGACCCGGACCGGCTGGGCACCGTGGTGGCGTCCGGCATCGGCGGGGTCACCACCCTGCTGGACCAGTACGACGTGCTCCGGGAGAAGGGCGTCCGCCGGGTCTCGCCGCACACGGTGCCGATGCTGATGCCCAACGGCCCCTCCGCCAACGTCGGGCTGGAGGTCAACGCGCGGGCCGGTGTGCACACCCCGGTCAGCGCTTGCGCCTCGGGCTCGGAGGCCGTCGGCTACGCGATCGAGATGATCCGCACCGGCCGGGCCGACATCGTGGTCGCGGGCGGCACCGAGGCGGCCATACACCCGCTGCCGGTCGCCGCGTTCGCCAACATGATGGCGATGTCCAAGAGCAACGACGACCCGCAGGGTGCCTCCCGCCCCTTCGACGTGGACCGCAACGGGTTCGTGCTGGGCGAGGGCGCCGGGGTGATCGTCCTGGAATCCGCCGAGCACGCCCGCCGCCGCGGCGCCCGCGTCTACGCCGAGGCGGTCGGCCAGGGCATCTCGGCCGACAGCCACGACATCGTGCAGCCGGAGCCCTCGGGCAACGGCATCGCGCACGCGCTGCAGAACCTCATCGCCCGGACCGATCTGGACCCGGCCGAGATCATGCACATCAACGCGCACGCGACCTCGACGCCGCAGGGCGACCTGGCCGAGCTGAAGGCGCTGCGCAAGGTGTTCGGCGACGAGATGGACCACATGGGCATCTCGGCGACCAAGTCGATGACCGGTCACCTGCTGGGCGGCGCGGGTGGTGTCGAGACGGTGGCGACGCTGCTGGCGCTGCACCACCGCACGGCCCCGCCGACCATCAACATCAAGACGCTGGACCCGGAGGCCGACGGCGACATCGTGCGGGACGCCGCGCGCGCGCTGCCGGCCGAGGGCCGGATCGCCGCGCTGAACAACTCCTTCGGCTTCGGCGGCCACAACGTGGTGCTGGCCTTCCGCACCGTCTGAGCCCAGCCACGTCCACCGGTGAGGGGCGGTCTCCCATGGGGGGCCGCCCCTCACCCGTGTGCGGGTCAGGCCGAGCCGCGGGCGTCTCCCCTGCCGTAGTCGGAGGCGGCGAACGCCGCGTAGAAGGAGGCCGCCGCGTCGTCGCCGCCGTGGCCCTGCGCCTCTGCCCGCCGCAGCCGTTCGGCCACGGCCGGCATGGCGTCCAGCCGCACTCCCGCCGTCCGGGCGGCCCGGCAGATCAGATCGGCGTCCTTGCGGGCCACGGCCAGCGGGACGGCCGCCTCCCAGGCGCCCTCCAGGACCAGCCGGGCCTTCGTCTGGAGACAGGTCGCGTCCAGCGGCCCGCCGGCGACGGCGCCGAGGAACGTGCCCGGGTCCACCCCCAGCCCCTCGGCGAGGGCCAGCGTCTCGGCCGTGCCGTTGAGGAGGGTGAGCATCCAGTGGTCCGCCACCAGCTTCAGCCGGCCCGCGGCGCCCGGCTCCTCCCCCAGCCAGCGGGTGGCGCCGAGGGCGTCGAGGACGGGGGCGACCCGTTCGCGGACCGCGCCGGGCCCCGCGGCCAGCATCGTCAACTCCCCTCTTCCGGCGCGGATCCCGGTGGCCAGCACCGGCGTCTCCACCAGCCGCAGCCCGCGCTCCCCGGCGAAGTCCACGAGGGGGACGAGCCCTTCGGGGCCGACCGTGCCGGCCTGGAGCCAGCAGGTGCCCTCGGCGAGACCGGGGGCGGCGGCGCGCATGACGTCCAAGGTGGCGGGGCCGTCGGACAGGACGGTCAGTACGGTCCCGGCGCCGCGTACCGCCTCGTCGGGGGTGGCGGCGACGGCAACGCCGTGGCCGGCCAGCGGGCGGGCCCGCTGTGCGGTGCGGTTCCAGGCGCGTACGGCCAGGCCGGCGGCGGACAGGGCGCGTGCCATCGCGGAGCCCAGGGTGCCGGTGCCGAGCACCGCGACCGGGAGGGCGTGCGGGGTTTCGTCGGGCATGCGGGAACGGTAGGGGCCGGGGCGCTGTGCGGGACGGGCGGCGCGCTGGGGTCGGGGGGCTCGGCCGCCCCGCTCAGACCACTTGGTGGAGCCAGCGGACGGGTGCGCCCTCCCCGGCGTAGCGGAACGGCTCCAGTTCGTCGTCCCACGGCTTGCCCAGCAGCTTGGCGATCTCGGCCTCCAGCTCGCTCTCGCCCCGCCCGGCGCGGGCGACGGCGGCCCGCAGCCGGTCCTCGGGGATGAGGATGTCGCCGTGCATCCCGGTGACCGCGTGGAAGATGCCCAGATCCGGTGTCGAGCTGTAGCGTTCGCCCTCGGCCGTGGCGCACGGTTCGGCCGTCACCTCGAAGCGGAGCAGGTGCCAGCCGCGCAGTGCGGAGGCGAGCTTGGAGGCCGTGCCGGGATCGCCCTGCCAGGAGAACTCGGCACGCCAGGTGCCGGGCGAGGCGGGCTGTCTGATCCAGTCGAGATGGACGCGGGCGCCCAGCACGCCCGCGACGGCCCATTCGACGTGCGGGCACAGGGCGCGGGGCGCCGAGTGGACGTACAGAACTCCACGTGTCGTCACCGGGACCTCCAGTGCGCTCCGAGGGTCGCCACCGGGCGGCCTCGATCACCTATCGGTCACGCGCCGGAAAAGCGCCTGACATTTTGCACCACCGGTCACTTCCCCACCAGCTCCCGAGGTTACGAATAGTAAACACCACCGCGCCCAATTCTCCCCGAAAGGGACAGGAAGTGACGCGAGGTAATATTTACCCGCCGCTGTGGCCGCGGTCGCTCCGGCTGCACCGGCCACGGCACAAGCTACCGCGCGGCGGCGCACGGTGGGTGACGTACCGTCGGTAGGGCATCGGCGAAACAGGGGGTCGGATGTCGCAGCGCAACGAGCCGGGGAACGCGCGTCCCACCCGTCCCCGCTCTTCCCGCCCCGTACGCCCCCGCACCGCTGCCATCTGCGCTTTCGCTCTCGTCCTCGTCGCCGGACTGGTGCTGGCCGTCGCGTGCGGCGGCGGATCGGGCGGTGGCGACGGCTCGGGCGCGCAGCGCGCCGAATCCTCCGCACGCCCCCACGCCAAGCCCGCTCCCCGCCGGATCTGGGACCGCAGCCCCTCCTCGCTCGCCGCGGTGGGCGACTCCATCACGCGCGGGTTCGACGCCTGCTCGCTGCTGGCCGACTGCACCAAGGTCTCCTGGGCCACCGGAACGGCGGACGGCGTCAACAGCCTGGCCCGCCGTCTGCTGAGCGATCCGCGGGGCAGGAGCTGGAACTACGCGGTCAGCGGCGCCGTCATGGCCGACCTGCCGCAGCAGATGCGCCGGGCCGCCGCGCACAAGCCCGGCATGGTGACGGTCATGAGCGGCGCCAACGACGCCTGCCGGCCCACCGTCGCGACCATGACCCCCGTCGCCGACTTCCGCGCCTCGTTCCGCGAGGCACTGCGCGTCCTGCGGGCCGAGGCGCCCAAGACTCAGGTGTACGTCTCCAGCGTGCCCAACCTCGAACGGCTGTGGGAGCAGGGCAGGACCAACCCGATAGGACAGCGCGTGTGGGGGCTGGGCATCTGCCAGTCGATGCTCAAGAACCCGCAGTCGACGGCGCCGGCGGACCAGGAGCGCCGGCAGCGGGTACAGCAACGGGTCATCGCCTACAACACCGTGCTGAAGCAGGAGTGCGCCAAGGACCTGCGCTGCCGCTACGACAACGGCGCGGTCTTCGACTACCGCTTCACCCCGCAGGAACTGAGCAACTGGGACTGGTTCCACCCCAGCCAGGCGGGTCAGCGCAGTCTGGCGGAACTGGCCTACGAGCAGATCACGCGCAAGCGCCCCGCCGGATAGCACCGGCGGGGCGCCCGCTGGCCGTCGGCCGCCCTGCGCCCTGCGGGCCCGGGGCGCCGCCCACGCTGCGGCGGCCCCAGCCGCCCGGGCCGGGGCCGGGCCGGGCGTCAGGCGACGACGTGGAGCGTGACCTCGATGTTGCCGCGGGTGGCGTTGGAGTACGGGCACACCTGGTGCGCCTTCTCCAGCAGGTCCTTGGCCGTGGCCTCGTCCACGTTCGGGATCCGGGCCTTGAGGGCGACGGTCAGACCGAAACCGCCCTCGGGGGTGTTGCCGATGCCGACCTCGGCGGTGACGGTCGAGCCGGAGATGTCGGCGCCTTCCTTGCGGGCCACGACACCCAGGGCGCCCTGGAAGCAGGCGCTGTAGCCCGCCGCGAAGAGCTGCTCCGGGTTGGTGCCCGCGCCGCTGCCGCCCATGGCCTTGGGCGGGTTGACGACGACGTCCAGCTGGCCGTCGTCGCTGGCGACGCGACCGTCCCGGCCGTTCTCCGCGGTGGCGACGGCGGTGTACTTGACGTCGATCGGCTGGATTGCCATGTATGTCCTCCTGTTGATGGCACGACCGGGGAACTCGCGCCCGCGTTCCGCCGGTGCGATCACCAGCGTATGCGCTTCACCCGTCCGGCGGACCAGTGCGCCCGCCCGGACCGGGCGGAAGCGGGGCTCACGTGGTCACTCGCCCAGGGTGACGATCATCTTGCCGACGTTCTCACCGCGCAGCATGCCCAAGAAGGCGTCCAGGGTGTTCTCGACGCCCTCCACGACCGTCTCGCGGTACTTCAGCTCGCCGGAGCGCACCCAGGCGGAGACCTCCTCGACGAACTGCGGCTGGAGGTCCTGGTGGTCGGCCACCAGCAGGCCCTCCATGCGGAAGCGCTTGGCGATGATCTGCGACAGATTGCGCGGCGCCGGGGTGGGCTCGGTGGCGTTGTACTGCGAGATCATCCCGCACACGGCGATGCGGCCGTGCAGGTTCATGGCACCGATGGCGGCTTCCAGGTGGTCCCCGCCGACGTTGTCGAAGTAGACGTCGATGCCGTCGGGCGCCGCCTCCTTGAGCTGCTCGCGGACCGGGCCCTTCTTGTAGTTGAAGGCCGCGTCGAAGCCGTACTCGTCCAGCAGCAGCTGCACCTTCTCGTCCGAGCCGGCCGAACCGATGACCCGGGAGGCGCCCTTGAGCTTGGCGATCTGGCCGACCTCGCTGCCGACCGCGCCGGCCGCGCCGGAGACGAAGACGGCGTCGCCCGGCTTGAAGGCGGCCACCCGCACCAGACCCGCGTAGGCGGTCAGCCCCGGCATGCCCAGCACGCCCAGGTAGGTGCTCAGCGGCGCCGCCTGTGCGTCCACCTTGGTGACCCGGCCGGCCGGCAGCGTGGCGTACTCGCGCCAGCCGTGGTCGTGGAGCACGTGGTCACCGGGTGCGATGCCGTCCGCGCGGGAGGCGAGGACGACACCGACGGCACCGCCGTACATCGGCTCGTTCAGCTTGTAGGGCGCGACGTAGGACTTCGCCTCGCTCATCCTGCCGCGCATGTACGGGTCGACGGACAGGTGGATGTTCCGCACCAGGATCTGGCCGTCGGCGGGCTCCTCGACGCTCTCCTCGCGCAGCGCGAAGTTGTCGGGCTCCGGCCAGCCCTTGGGGCGGGCCGTCAGGTGCCAGGCCCGGCTGGTCCGCGGGATCTGGGTCTCACCGGAGTGGGGGGATGCGGTCACGTGGCGTCCTCCAGAAATTGTTTCATGTGCTGAAACAACCATGCTTCTGAATATTTCACTGTGTCAAGCACTTCCGGGCTAGGCTGGTCCGTATGGCAGCAGACCCGCGTACCCCGGACGCGCTCACCGTCGAGGTGGCCGAGCTGATCGGCACGGTGGTGGCGCGCTACCACGAGGAGTACGAACTGGCCGCCGCCGAACACGCGCTGACCGGCGCCCAGGCCCGGGTGCTCGCCCTGCTGGCCCGCGAACCCACCCCCATGCGGCAACTCGCCCGGCAGCTGAAATGTGAGCCGTCGAACATGACCGGCATGGTCGACCGGCTGGAGGCGCGCGGACTGGTCGAGCGCAGACCCGACCCCGCCGACCGCCGCGTCAAGGTCGCCGCCGCCACCGACGAGGGAGAGGCCGTCGCCGCCAGACTGCGCCGCGAACTGAAATTCGCCGGCGCCCCCCTCCAGGGCCTCACCCCCGCCGAACGCAGACTCCTGCGCGACCTCCTGCGCCGCATGCTGGGCGAGCCCGAGGAGAGCGGGGAAGAGCCCCGCCCGCCCCGCCCCTGAGACGCGGACCCGGCGGCCCCCGGCACATGACGGGCCCGCACGGCCCCTCGCGGCCCGCCCGCGTGCGGTGAGCACCCCTCGCGGCCCGCCCCGCGCGATGGGCACCCACGGGCCCGGCCGCATCCGTGGCGGCCCTACGCCGTCTTGCGGGGACGGGAGGGCTTCTTCGCGGAGGTCTTCTTGGCAGCCGTCTTCTTGGCGGCCGTCTTCTTGGGTGCCGCGGCCTTGGACGCCGCCTTGCCGCCGGTGGACTTGCCCGCCGTCTTCTTCGCCTCCGGCTTCTTCGCCGCCTTCTTGGACGCGGCCCGCTTCGCCGGGGCCTTCCCGCCCGCCCGGCGCTCCGCCAGCTCGTGGACGGTGGCCTCCCCCTCCTCGCCCGCCGCGCGCCCGCTCCTGGCCTCCTGCACGCTGCGCTCCAGCACGGCCATCAGGTCGACCAGCTTGCCGCCGCCCTCCTCGCCCCTGCGGCGCAGCTCCTCGGGGGCGGGCTCCGCACCCTCGGCCTTCGCCCGGACGAGTGCCTCCAGCGCCTCCCGGTACTCGTCGTGCAGCTCGCTCCAGTCGAGTTCGCCCAGGGTGTCCATCAGGGTGTCGGCCAGATCCAGCTCCGCGTCCCGGACGGCCACCTCGCCCTCGGGGGCGACCCCGCTGACCGCGCGGATCTCGTCCGGCCACAGCATGGTGTGCAGTGCCAGCGCGTCCTCGTACACGCGCAGCATGCCCAGGCTCTCCCGCGCCCGCAGGGCCAGCTTGGCGACGGCCACCTTGCCGGACCTCTTCAGCGCCTCGCGCAGCAGCACGTACGGCTTGTCAGCCCGTTTGCCGTCGGCGGCCAGGTAGTAGGAACGGTCGAGCTGGATCGGGTCGATCTCCTCGGCCGGTACGAAACCGAGGATCTCCACGGTCTTGGCGGTGGGCAGCGGCAGAGCCGCCATGTCGTCGTCGGTGAGGAGGATCGTGCGGCCCTCCTCCGTCTCGAAGCCGCGGCCGATCTCCTCGCGCGGGACCTCCTCCTCGTCCAGCTCGCACACCTTGCGGTAGCGAATCCGGCCCCCGTCGGCCGTGTGCACCTGGTGGAAGGAGACGCTGTGGTTCTCGGTGGCGGCCACCACCTTGATCGGGATCGAGACCAGCCCGAAGGAAATGGTCCCTTTCCAGATTGAACGCATACTTTGTCCCTTCTATGGGACTCTCAGGTTATGCCGCACACGGAGATCGGGGGCCACCGTCTGTCCCTCAGCAACCTCGACAAGGTGCTCTATCCGGCGACGGGCTTCACCAAGGGGGAGGCCATCCACTACTACGCCTCCGTCGCCGACGCCGTCCTGCCCCACCTCGACAGACGCCCCCTCTCCTTCCTGCGCTACCCGGACGGCGTGGAGGGCGAGAAGTTCTTCACCAAGCACGTGCCGCCGGGCACACCCAGCTGGGTGACGACGCGCAAGATCAGCGTCGTCAGCAAGGAGCCGCTGCACCAGGTCCTCATCCAGGACGAGGCCACCTTGGTGTGGGCCGCCAATCTGGCCGCGCTGGAACTGCACACCCCGCAGTGGCAGGCCGACCACCAGGCCAAGGCGGACCGGCTGGTCTTCGACCTCGACCCCGGAGAGGGCGCCGACATCCTGGACTGCCGCACCATCGCCGACTGGCTCCGCGAACGCGCCGCCGAGGACGGCATCACGGTGCTCCCGAAGACCTCCGGCTCCAAGGGGCTGCACCTGGTGGCCCCCATCGAGCGCACACCGTCCGACAAGGTGTCCGCGTACGCGAAGAAGCTCGCGCAGGAGGCGGAGGCCGACATGCCCGACCAGGCCGTCAGCAAGATGGCCAAGGTGCTGCGCGGCGGCAAGGTCTTCGTCGACTGGTCGCAGAACAACCAGGCCAAGACGACGGCCGCGCCCTACACCCTGCGCGCCAAGGAACACCCCACGGTCTCCACCCCCGTCACATGGGACGAGCTGGCCGCGGCCAGGAAACCGCGCGATCTGGTCTTCCACGCGGCGGACCTGCCGGCACGCCTGGAGGAGCACGGCGACCTGCTCGCGCCGCTCCTCGCGGACGACGGCAAGGGCCGGCGGACCAGCGGCGGCACGGGAGCGGCCGGCAAACGCGGGAAGAGCGGCGACGGGAAGAGCAAGGGGAAGGGGACCGGGCGAAGCGCGACCAGGGGCCGCATCCCGGAGTAGTGGCCGCAGGCCGGGTGCCTGGCGGTACGGCCCGGGCCCCCGCCCTGCTCCGTGACGGCACTCACACCGCCCGTCACTCAGACTGTCCGCGCCGGTCCCCTGCCGGAAGCCGCAGGCCTCCCGGCCACGGAGGTGCCGGCCGTACCGCCGGCACCGCCCGGCCGCCGGGACGGGCGGGCCGCGCCCCGGCGGCGCTCGGCGCGGACTCAGTGGGTCTCGGCGCCCCAGTCGCTGCTGGAGCGGGCACGGTGGTCGCGGGCCGTGCGGACACGGTCGCCGAGCGAGGAGGGAAGCCGGTCCTGCACGGCGTCCGCCGCCTTGGCCGCGGCCTGCCGTCCGCTGAGCGCCGCGGCCTCACCCGCGTTGCGCACCGCCGGGTTCTCCGCGATCCTCCGCATGCCCTTCCTGAGCTGCTCGTAGCGCTCGCGCCCCGCACGGGCACCGAGTACATAGCCGATGGCCAGACCGGACACGAACGTGAGCCGGTACCGCATAGCTTGCCCCTTCTCTCGACGACAGGTCCTTCCTGCGACGCCCCGGCGGCACGGAGCCGACGGGGCGCGTCAAGGGGTACCGCACACGGGCGGCGGCAATACCGATTTCGGAGCACCCCCTGGCATGCGCTAATGTATTCCCCGTCGCAAGGGAGCGCCCCGGACACCGAGGCGCAACCGGAGCGGTCCCGTGTAGCTCAATCGGCAGAGCAGCCGGCTGTTAACCGGCAGGTTACTGGTTCGAGTCCAGTCGCGGGAGCAAGAAGGAAAGGGCCCCTTCGGGGCCCTTTTCGTATGCCTGGGGCGGTGCCGTACGCCCGGGGCGGTGCGCGGTGGTATGCCGGGGCCGGTGCGCGGTGATGCGGCCGGCGCTGTCCGCGCGGCGAGGGGGCGGCCGGGGAGGGCGGAGCCGACGGGTGCTTTTCCGCCCTTTTCCGGCGATCTTCGCGGAAGTCGGCGGGAGCGGGAACCGTTCACCCCTTGTCCGGGGTCCTCACCTGCGTAGATCTCCCCCGCCGCGGGCGGCAGATCCTATGAACGGTTATGCTGCGGCAGACGGCGCGCACATTCGTGCGCGGCGCGCCGTTACGGGGCGGTAGCTCAGCCGGTTAGAGCAGCGGACTCATAATCCGTCGGCCGTGGGTTCGAGTCCCACCCGCCCCACCCAGCAGAATCGTTCTGGCCTGCGGAAACGTTCCTCCGGAGCGTTTCCGCAGGTCTGGACTTGCCCTGCTGGCCCGGCCCGTGGAGGGGACCATCCCCGCAGGTGCGGGGAGCACAGGTGTGGCCGGAGTCGCCGGAGACGCGGATCGGGACCATCCCCGCACGTACGGGGAGCACCCCGTCGCCTTCGACGATCCCCGCACCGCGCTGGGACCATCCCCGCACGTACGGGGAGCACCCGGTGGTTGCACACCGGGCGGAAGGGGCGCAGGGACCATCCCCGCACGTACGGGGAGCACACCACCGCCAGGAGCACGGGCACACAGCGCGTGGGGCCATCCCCGCAGGTGCGGGGAGCACGCCCACGTCCATGTCAGGTCATCGACGGCGAGGGGACCATCCCCGCACGTGCGGGGAGCACACTCGGTGACCTGCGGGTTTATCCGTTGCCGGTGGCCGTGGGATTCACTTTCATTGAATGGTGCATACCTCACCAACAGTTCGAAAGGGACGCGGGGCTGAGTAGTTCCGGTCCATATTGTCAACTCTCCCCACGACTGCTCCGCGCGTGCGCATACTGCCGGTTGGGGTGGCGTTCGAGCCCGGCGTCATGCGTGTGACGGGGCCGGGAACAGCGGAGGTAGGCGGTGGGGGAGAAAGTACGGGGGCGGCTCGGTAAGCGGCTGTCCCCGGGGGCGCGCGCGGCGTGGGCCAAG
The DNA here is from genome assembly GCF_000725885.1 of Streptomyces albus subsp. albus. GTDB lineage: Bacteria > Actinomycetota > Actinomycetes > Streptomycetales > Streptomycetaceae > Streptomyces > Streptomyces albus. Next base: position 205,084 of record NZ_JODR01000004.1, read on the forward strand.
TCGTCCTATGCGGATGACGGTTACCTACCCCTCTGGCGGCACATGTCCGACAGCGCTGCCACGGCCGGGCTGCTCTGGGACCGGTGGTTGCCCGAGCAGGTGAAGCGCCTCGTTGCCCAGGCCCTTCTCGGTGGGTTCGCCGACGCCCGTGCCTTGGCCGTATGGCTCGCCGGGGTGCACGACGTTGGGAAGGCGACGCCGGCGTTCGCCTGTCAGGTGGAGCCGCTGGCGGAGAAGATGCGCCGGGCGGGTCTGGCGATGCCGACCATGCGTCAGTTCGGGGAGGACCGGCGCATGGCTCCGCACGGGCTTGCCGGTCAAGAGATCCTGCAGGACTGGCTCGTTCGGGCACATGGCTGGAACCCTCGCCGCGCTGCCCAGTTCGCTGTCGTCGTCGGGGGCCATCACGGCGTTCCGCCTGATGCCGCGCAGGTGATGGATGTCCGCGCTCATCCCCGTCTGCTGCGCACTCCGGGAGAGAGCGAAGCGCTCTGGGCCGCCGTGCAGACGGAGTTGCTGGAGGCGTGCGCGGACGACTTCGGCGTACGGGAGCGGCTGGCGGACTGGCGGTCGGTGCGCCTGCCGCAGACGGTCCAGGTCGTGTTGTCCGCGTTGGTGATCATGGCCGATTGGATCGCGAGCAACCGGGACTTGTTTCCGTACGGCGTGGACGGCACGGACGGCGCGAGTGCGCGTACGGACGAGGAACGGGTGCTGGCCGCGTGGGAGGGGCTGGGCCTGCCCGGTCCGTGGCAGGCCCAGGAGCCGACCGGCACGCCTGAGGAGTTGTTCGCTTCCCGTTTCGCCTTGCCCGACGGTGCACGTCCCCATCCCGTGCAGCGGGCCGCCATCGATCTGGCCCGCCGCATGCCGGGCCCCGGCCTCATGATGATCGAGGCCCCGATGGGCCGGGGAAAGACGGAGGCCGCGCTCGCGGTGGCCGAGATCTTCGCGGCCCGGAGCGGAGCGGGCGGGTGCTTCTTCGCGCTGCCGACGATGGCGACCGGCAATGCGATGTTCCCCCGGGTCCTGGACTGGTTGGAGCGCTTGCCCGATGCCCAGGGCCAGCGGCTGACCGTGGGCCTGGTGCACTCGAAGGCCGCGTTGAACGAGGAGTACCAGGAGCTGCGCAGCCGGGGGCGTCAGCAGATCGCGGCAGTGGATATGGACGGCGACGCGGGCATTCCCCGACCTGGCTCCGAGAAACGGGAGGCTCCGGCGGGGCTGGTGGCGCACCAGTGGTTGAGCGGCCGGAAGAAGGCCATGCTCTCGTCGTCCGTGGTCGGCACCATCGATCAGCTCCTCTTCGCCGGGCTGAAGAGCCGGCACCTGGCGCTGCGGCATCTTTCCGTGGCCGGGAAGGTCGTGGTGATCGACGAGGCGCACGCCTTCGACGCGTACATGAATGAGTACCTCGACCGGGTGCTGTCCTGGCTCGGCGCGTACCGGGTGCCGGTGGTGGTGCTGTCGGCAACGCTGCCGGCGGAGCGGCGCCGTGCGCTGGCGGAGGCGTATGCGGGACGGGCACAGAGGGCTGTCGGATTCGCGTCCGTCGCGGAAGCGGAGGACTACCCGCTGCTGACGGCCGTTTCTCCGGGTCACGGTCCGGTGCAGGACGCCCCCGGAGATTCGGGCGGCGGTGCGCGCGTCCGTGTGGAGCGCATGGCCGACGACGAGGCAGCCCTCGCGGACCGGCTGGAAGAACTCGACGACGGTTGTGTGCTGGTCATCCGCAATACCGTTCCGCGCGTGCTGGAGACGGCGCGGGTCCTGCGGGAGCGGTTCGGGGACGACACGGTCACCGTCGCGCACGCGCGGTTCGTCGATCTGGACCGTGCGGCCAAGGACAAGGCGCTTGTCGACCGGTACGGTCCCAAGTCCACGTCCCGGCCGAAGCGGCACATCGTGGTGGCGAGCCAAGTCGCGGAGCAGTCGCTCGATGTGGATTTCGACCTGCTGGTGACGGACCTCGCTCCTGTCGACCTGATACTCCAGCGGATGGGACGCCTGCACCGTCATGCGCGCACGGGCCGCCCGGCCCGTCTGCGCGCCCCGCGCACCCTGGTCACCGGGGTCGAGTGGGGAGCCGCTGGGGTCCCGGAACCGGTATCCGGCTCGCAGGCCGTCTACGGGCGGCATGCGCTGCTCCGCTCGCTCGCGGTCCTGACTCCGCATTTGGACGCACCCGAGAGCCGCCCGGTACGCATCCCCGAGGACATCAGCCCTCTCGTCCAGACCGCCTACGGCGACGAGGAAGTCGGCCCCGCCGGCTGGGCTCCCGCTCTGGCGGAGGCGCGGCGCGCGCACGAGACCGAGCGTGCGAAGAAGAAACGAGGCGCGTCGGTATTCCGGATCGGGGAGGTCAAGAGCCCTGGGAGCCCCCTGATCGGGTGGCTCGCGGCGGGTGTCGGGGACGCGGACGACACCCGTGCCGGACGGGCCCAGGTGCGGGACAGCGAGGAGAGCCTGGAAGTCCTTGTCGTGCAGGAGCACGAGGGCGGCCGGCTCACGACGCTGCCCTGGCTCGGCAAGGGGCGTGGGGGCTTGGACCTGCCGCGTGACGCGGTGCCGACCGAGCGCGCCGCGCGTGCTGCGGCAGCATCCGCGCTTCGGCTCCCGGCCCGGCTCTCGAAGCCATGGGTGATCGATCAAGTGATCAAGGAGCTGGAGCAGTTCTACGTGGACGCGTGGCAGGCCAAAGAGAGCCATTGGCTCGCCGGTGAGCTCATTCTTCCTGTTCAGGCGGATTGTCAGACCCGCCTGGCAGGCTTGGTTCTCCGCTATTCCCAGGACGACGGGCTTGAGGTACTGCGTGAAACCGAAGGATGAGCGCGTGAGCCACGTAGACGCGGACGCCGCGTCGTTCGACCTGACGTGCCGGCCGTGGGTTCCCGTGCAGATGCTGGACGGGCGCGAGCACTTGCTGTCGCTGCGCGAGGTGTTCGAGCAGGCGGACGGGATCCGCCGCCTTGCCGGGGACATCGCCACGCAGGACTTCGCCCTGACACGGCTGCTGTTGGCGATACTGCACGACGCGCTCGAAGGGCCGCGTGATGTCGACGAGTGGGCTGAACTCTGGGAGGCGGAGCAGCCGTTCGGCCCGATCGACGGCTATCTGGACGAACACCGTCAGCGGTTCGATCTCCTCCATCCGAAGACGCCTTTCTTCCAGACGCCTGGACTGCGCACCGCGAAGGGCGAGGTGTTCTCCCTCGACCGGATCACCGCCGATGTCCCGAACGGCGTGCGCTTCTTCACGATGCGCGCCCTGGGGGCTGAGCGGCTCTCCTTCGCCGAGGCGGCGCGCTGGGTAGTGCACGCCCAGACGTACGACACCTCGGGCATCAAGACGGGGGTGGAAGGCGACCCGAGAGCGAAGAACGGAAAGGTGTACCCGCAGGGCGTCGCCTGGAGCGGCAGCCTCGGCGGCGTGCTCGCCGAAGGCGGCACACTGCGCAGGACGCTGCTGCTGAACCTGGTGGCAGCCGAAGCCGATGTCGTCACCGTCTCGGACGAGGACAAGCCCGCGTGGTGCCGTCCGGTCCCCGAGCCCGGCCCCGCGAAGGACGTGGCGGAGCGTCCGTACGGCCCCTGTGACTTGTACACGTGGCAGTCGCGCCGCCTGCTGCTGCACCACGACGAGGACTGCGTACACGCCGTCGTCCTCACCTACGGTGACCCGCTCACGCCCCAGAACCGGCACAAGGCCGAGCCGATGACCGGTTGGCGGCGCAGCAAACCGCAGGAGAAGAAGCTCGGTCAGCCGCTGGTGTACATGCCCCGCGAGCACGACCCGGCGCGGTCTGCCTGGCGCGGTCTGGCCTCGCTCCTCGCTCCTCGCGCTCTGAGCACCGCCTCCGCGAGAGATGCGGCGAACGAGCTGCGCCCCGGTGTCGTCCATTGGCTCGCCCAGCTCATGGTCGACGGAGTCCTGCCGCAGGAGACCCTGATCCGGCTGCGTACGTACGGCGTCAAGTACGGAACGCAGCAATCGGTGATCGACGAAGTCACGGACGATTCCGTCGCCATGGCCGTCGTGCTCCTCCACGAGGACGACTCGGCTCTGGGCCGGACCGCCCTCGACGCCGTCGGGGACGCCGATGCGAGTGTCCGTGCGCTCGGCGACCTCGCCCGCGACCTGGCGCTGGCAGCGGGCAGCGACCCCGGCACGCGCCAGGACTCGGCCCGTGAAGCGGGCTATGACGCCCTGGACACGGCCTTCCGCGACTGGCTGAGCCGGATCCGTCCGGGCGACGAACCCGAGCGGATCCGTACCGAGTGGCAGCGGACGGTGCGCCGGATCGTCAAGGACTCGGCCGGGGTTCTGATCTCTGCCGCAGGCGAAGCCGCCTGGGCGGGCCGGACCGTCGCCACCAAGCACGGCGAACGGCACTACGACGCCGCTCTCGCCGACCGCCTCTTCCGGATCCGACTGCGCAAGGCCCTCCCCCTCGCTCACGACTCCGAGGACCCCTCATGACAGCTTCCGCAGCCTCGACAACCCCTTCGCGCCGTGGCCTGGAGGTGATCGGCGAACTCGTGCTGGCGGAAGTGTCCCGGTTGCAGGAGGGTTACCGTCGCGACCGCTCTGCGGCCGTCAGCAGCCTCGCGCGACTGCGCCGGGGCGCGGGCCGCGCGCCCATGAGCACTCCCGATCTGTGGGGCCTGATCGACCTCGCCCCGCTCCACGACGCCGACTGCATGCGCGGCGAGGAGGCCATGGAGCACGCCCAGAACGCGGTGTTCGCGACCCTGGCTCTCTACGCCCTGCATCAGCAGTCCCGCAGCGACGGCATGCACACCAACAGTCGCGCCGGTGAACTAGGCCGCGCTGTACGGCGGTTGATGCCCGCCGGGCAGCTTGACGAACCGATCCGTAAACGCTTCGTACGGACCGGCGCAGCCACCGACTTCGTCACCCTCACGGTGCGCCTACGCGAACTGGTCAGCCTGCTGCGCCGCGACGGCATCCCGCTCGACTACGCGCTGCTGGCCGAGCAGTTGTACCGCTGGCAGCGCCCCGGAGGCCGCCAGGCCGTACGCCGGTCATGGGGCCTCTCGTTCCACGCCGCCCAGCCTCGTCCGGGTGACGGCGACAGCACCGACTCTTCGCAGAACCCCCCGGAGGACAACGCCCAGTGAACAGCCGCCGCCTCATCCTCGACGTGCACGCCTTGCAGAACGTCCCTCCGAGCAACCTCAACCGGGACGACACCGGCGCGCCCAAAACCGCCGTCTACGGCGGAGCCGTGCGCGCCCGCGTCTCCAGCCAGGCGTGGAAGCGGGCTACCCGCACCTACTTCGGGAACGTGCTGGACCCGAGCGAGCTGGGAGTGCGCACCAAGCGCGTGGCCGAGCTCCTCGCCGGCCGGATCACCCGGCTCGATTCGTCCATCGACGAGCGGGCGGCCTGGAAGCTCGCGGTGGCCGCACTGAAGGCCGCGGGGATCAAGGAGATCAAGCCGCCGCAGCGCAAGGCGGACGAGGCCAAGAAGAACGGTGGTCCGGAACCCGCGCCGGAGTCCGAGTACCTGCTGTTCCTCAGTTCGCACCAGGTCGGCGCGCTGGCGGAACTCGCGGTCGAGGGCGCAACGGACATCGATGCCTTCCTCAAGGTCAAGGAGAACAAGGCGCGGGCCAAGAAGGCGGCAGACAGCCGGCACTCCATCGACGTCGCCCTGTTCGGGCGAATGATCGCGGACTCCGCCGACCTCAACGTGGACGCCGCCACACAGGTCGCGCACGCCCTCAGCGTCCACCAGGTCGCGAACGAGTCCGACTACTACACAGCCGTCGACGACGAAAACCGGGAGGAGGAGACCGGCGCCGGCATGATCGGCACCGTCGACTTCAACTCCGCCACCCTCTACCGCTACGCAGCAGTCGACATCAATCTGCTGGAGAAGAACCTCGGGCAGTCCCTCGACGAGAGCGACTCCCCCGCCACGCCGGTCCGCCGCGCCGTCGAAGCCTTCCTCGACGGCTTCGTCTCCTCCCTGCCCAGCGGAAAGATCAACACCTTCGGCAATCACACCCTCCCGGACGCGGTCATCGTGAAGCTGCGCACCACCCGGCCGATCAGCTTCGTCTCCGCCTTCGAGGAACCGGTCACCGCCGACCGCGAGTCAGCGGGGGGCCACATGCGCGGCGCCGCCGAGCGGCTCGCCGCGTACATCCCCCGGATCGAAGCAGCTTACGGCGACGAGGATTCCACCCGGACCTGGGTGCTGCACGTCGCACCGGCGGTGGAGAAGCTGGCCGGTCTCGGCACCGAGGCCCCCAGCTTGAAGAAGCTTGTGGCCGCCGTCGGCGCGGCCGTCGCCGAGAAGCTGGACGAGCTGCCGGAGCGGCGCGGATCATCAGCGTGCTCACCCTGCTGCTCGCCGGACCGCTCCAGTCCTGGGGCTCCTCCGCCCGCTTCGCCCGCCGCACCACCGAGAACGCCCCCACCAAAAGCGGCGTGATCGGTCTCCTCGCAGCGGCCCAGGGCATACACCGGGATGACGAGGAGGGGCTCGCTCGTCTGGCGAGCCTCCGGTTCGGCGTGCGCATCGACCAACCCGGCACCCGGCTGCGTGACTTCCAGACCGCGCACCATGCCGACACGGACGAGCCCGCGCCGGTGTCCGAACGCTTCTACCTCTGCGACGCGGTGTTCCTCGCCGCTGTGGAAGGCCCGCACGAGCAGCTCACCGAACTGCACACGGCCCTGTGCCGCCCCGAGTTCCTGCCGTATCTCGGCCGCCGTTCGTGCCCGCCGGCCGAGCGGATCCCGCGCGAGGTGCACGCCGACACACGCCTGGAGGATGTCCTGCGCTCCACCCCCTGGCTCGCCTCCTCATGGCACCGGGAGCGCACGTGGTCCAGGCAGGAGTCCGTGGACCTGGCCATCCTTGTCGAGAGTGCCGGCAAGGAGCAGGCGGCCAAGGGCGACACCGTGCGCGACCAGCCGCTCAGCTACGACCCCCGGCATCGGCGCTACGCCCTGCGCACCGTGCACGCCACGTCGACCACCATCCCCCATCCGCAGGCGAAGACCGACCACGATCCGGTCAGCCATCTCGGGGAAGCCCTCGGAGAAGCCTGATGAGCCTGGCGCCCATGTACCTGACCCAGTTCCGGCTGAACACGGCCCGCGCCGGAGCCCGCAAACTGCTCTCCTCTCCGCAGGCCATGCACGCCGCCGTGATGTCCTCCTTTTCGGAGCCACCCGCCACCGAGGGCGAAGCCTCCTCGCCGCGGGTGCTGTGGCGCCTCGACCGCAACGCACGGTCGGAGGTACGCCTCTTCCTCTCCAGCCCCGCCCGCCCCGACCTGACGCACCTGGTCGAGCAGGCCGGCTGGCCCGCCGTAGCAACTCCCGGAGCCCCCGGTTGGAAAACGTACGACTACGGCACGTTCCTCGCCCGGCTCGACAAGGGCAGCACCTGGGATTTCCGTCTGACAGCGAACCCTGTGCACTACGCGCGCACCAAAAAGGGCCAGAAGAGCACCAAGCGCACCGCCCACCTGGTGCCCGAATACCAGCTCCAATGGCTGCTCGACCGCCAGGACAGGGGTGGGTTCCGCGTCCTCGAAAAGCCGCCGGAGAGGCGCCATGTGCAGCACGGCGACGAGTACCAGTGCGTCGTACGCGAGCAGCGCAACCTGTCCTTCCACAAGCGCGGAAACGACGACCGCGTCCAGCTCTTGGCCGTCACCTACGACGGGCGCCTGGAGGTCACCGACCCCGACGCGCTCCGTGCGCTCCTCACCCGTGGCCTCGGCAAGGCGAAGGCGTACGGCTGCGGGCTGATGACCCTCGCCCCGACACCCCAGGGGAGCTGAACGCACATGGGCACCATCAAAACCCGTACCCGCTCCTCCCCCAGAGAACTCCCCCAGATCTCGGACCGGATCTCTTTCGTCTATCTGGAGCGCTGCACCGTCCACCGGGACGCCGGCGCCATCACGGCCGAGGATGCCGAAGGAACCACACACATCCCTTCAGCCACCATCGGCACCCTGCTCCTCGGCCCCGGCACCCGCGTCACGCACCAGGCCATGAGTGTCCTCGGCGAGTGCGGGGCCAGCGTGGTCTGGGTCGGCGAACACGGGGTCCGCTACTACGCACAGGGCCACGGACTCACCCGCTCCGCCGCCCTCGCCGAAGCCCATGCCGACCGCTGGGCGAACCGCCGCACCCGCCTGGACACCGCCCGCGCCATGTACCGACTGCGGTTCCCCCGCGAGGATCCCGCCGGACTCACCCGCCGGCAACTCCTCGGCCGCGAAGGCGACCGCCTCAAGGAGTGCTACCGGAACGAGGCCAAGCGCACCGGCGTCCCCTGGCACGGACGCCACTACACTCCCGGCGACTTCGCCTCGGGCGACCCCATCAACCAGGCCATCACCGCCGCCGCCCAGTGCATGTACGGCGTCGCCCACGCCGTATCAGCCGCTGTCGGATGCATCCCGGCACTCGGCTTCGTCCACTCCGGGCACGCCCACTCTTTCATCCCCGACATCGCCGACCTCTACAAGACAGAGGTCGCCATCCCAGCCGCCTTCGACACTGTCGCGGAAGACGACATCGACGTCGGATCCCGCACACGCCGCGCCCTGCGCAACCGCATCCACCAAGACCGCCTCCTCGACCGGTGCGTCCGCGACATCTTCGGCCTCCTCCTGCCGGACACCGCCGCCGCGGGGGCCGAAACGGCAACAAGCCTCTCGACCGACTCCGTCAAGCTCCGCACACGACGGAGAAGTACCCGGCGGCCTCAACCACGGCGAGGACCCCATCTGGTGACCGTCATCGTCCTCACGAACTGCCCCGCCGCGCTACGAGGCTTCCTCACCCGCTGGCTCCTCGAAATCTCCCCAGGCGTCTTCATCGGCCGCCCCTCCGCCCGCATCCGCGACCTCCTCTGGGACGAAGTCACCCAATACTCCGGCAAGGGCCGCGCCCTCCTCGCCCACACAGCCGACACCGAGCAGGGCTTCACCTTCCGCACCCACGACCACGCCTGGCACCCCACCGACCACGAAGGCCTCATCCTCATCAACCGCCCCAAGCCCCGCCTCTCCCCGAAGCCACCACCGACGACGGGTTGGAGCAAAGCGGCGAAGCGACGCCGGTTCGGCGGGGGACCGAAATGAGAGGTACGCACGATTCAACGAAAGTGAACCCCACGGCGGCCCCGCCGGATAAACCCGCAGGTCACCGAGTGTGCTCCCCGCGCATGCGGGGATGGCCCCGCGGTCGGCCACGTAAAGGCGTACGCGAAGGGGGTGCTCCCCGCGCCTGCCACCGAACGGTTCCTCGCGCGGGCGAGGCTCGGCACCGGGACCACTTCAACGCATCAGTCCGCCGCGCAGGCTCCTCACCCGTCGCCGCTCGGCAGTCGATCAAACACGACGTCAGTGGGATGGTGCTGTGGATGCGGGTCGTTGCCCCAGCGTTGCTCCGACCCTCATCGTGCAGGAGAGCCCATGTACCTGCCCTCTTCCGTGCTCGAACAGTTGTCGGACTCCCCTGGAAAGCACTTCGTCGGCGACGGTCACGAGCGTCCCCGCAGCGTCGAGGAAGGCATTCGGCGCCGCACCCAGGAGCCGGCCAACCGCGAGTCCGGACGGAGCGAGGACGCAGCCGGCCGCCGTCGGCGGGTTCATCGGGCGTTTGTGCCAGCCCAGCGACTCGTCCTGCATCTCGGGGTTCCACGCCGCGACGGCGGATTCGACCGCCTCGGGGTCGCGCGGGAAGCACCATGCGTAGTCGTACCCGTAGGCATGCTTCCGAACGGCGAGGAGCCGGACGCCGAAATCGCATCCACAGCCACAGGTACATGTGGTGCGGTCGGTGCCGAGGACGTAGTCCTCCCATGTCTCGTCGCGTACGCGAGCCGACCGCCCGGCAGCTTGGTGACCTTCACGTGTCTCATCGGGATCGGTGCCGTGCGGCTCGGCGAGCCGCACGGGGGTCGGGGGCCGGTCGCGGGTGACCAGAGCGCGGGCCACGGCCCTGGCACCGTAGCGGGCGGTCGCGGCGTCGTGTCCCGCTTCCTGGATGAGGCCGAGTCCTCCCGACTCTGTGCCCCTATCGCCTGATCGCGTTCCGCGGCCTCCGCCGTGGGGAGGCCGCGGGGGCACAACCGGGTGAACACCGACCTGGACCGCGGGCTCATCACCACCGCAGGAGAGTTCGTCGTCGACTCCTGGGAGGTTCGAGCGTGCCCCGAAAACGGACTGGTCGGCGGCGACGATCGCGCCGGACTCCCGCACCGTGGCCGTGCTCCGCGCGCACCGGGAGCGGCAGGCGGCGGAGCGGGAGGAGTGGAACCGGCACGCGGCCGAGGAACGGGCCAAGGGGAAGGACACCGCCGACCGGGTGGACACCAGGAAGGAATTCACCGACGCCGACGGCCCTGGCTGCACCCGGAGAAGGTCAGCGAAGAGCTCCGGTGCGTCTACCCGGCGGGCCGGCCTGCCGCCCATCCACCTGCGGGATCTGCGGCACTGCGCGGCGACGCTCATCCACGCCGGCGGCGGAGACCTGCGCGCGATCAAGGAAGCGCTGCGGCACGGCACGGTCCAGCTCGCGTCGGACACGTACACCTCGCTCCTGGAGGAGGTCGACCGGGAGATCGCCGAGCGGGCCGCGGCCGTCGTTCCGCGCGCCCGTCGGAGTGAAGAGAACGGGGTGCGTGAGCGCGGCCGGTCCGGCGGGTGAGCGTCATGGCGGGGGCCTCGTCACCGCAGGTGGCGGGCCCCTCTGCTCGCTCACTGCTCACTCGGACGACGCTTAATCGGCCGTCGGAGTGCGACATAAGGCGTCATGGGACAGGCCCCACCCGGGTCCCGGCAGGCTTGTGACCTGCACAAATCGGCAGTCCCCGTCATGGGGCGTCATCAGGCGTCACGAAGCGGGGCGCGGCGTCTACGGTCTCCTCACCGTCGGCCGTGGGTCCGGGCGCCACCCGCCCCACCGCAGCAGGGCCCAGCAGAAACGTTCCGGGCCGGGACGCACGAAGGGCGTCCCGGTGACGGGGCGCCCGTTTTCGGGCGCGGCGGTCGTCGCCGCTGTACGCAGGTCCTCACCCGTCCGAGGTATCCGTCGGTCCCCGGCGGAGCGCGAGGCGCCGTGCGCGCCGCACCTCGTATGGTGCGCACCCCCTCCGCGCGCCCCCGGCGCCGGGCACCGCCGCCGCCCGAGACGGCAGCCTGAGGCAACCATCCGGGGCTACGGAGGCGGGCGGGACAGGGGCGGTCCGTGTGGCTGACGTGGCGTCAATTCCCTGCGTATCGACGGGCGGAGACGTACAACCCCCTGGCGGGCCAAGGTGTCTTACTGGGTATCCGACGCATCAAGCCCATGCCACCAATGCCTCGGATTCGACCGTTATTCGGCAAAGAGGGGGACAAATCACCATGCGTTCGACTCGTTTCTCCAAGGGGACACTGGCTGCCGCGACCGCGGCGCTGGTGCTGCTGCCCGCCGGTGCGGCGTACGCGGGCAGCGGGCCCGCCACCCCGCCCTCCCAGTCCCAGAAGCTGACCCGCTCCACGGCTCCCTCCCCCGAGGGGAACCCGGCGAGCAGGCTGGCGCAGGCCGCGGGTGTCTGTGACGACGCGGTGCCGATCGGCGAGCGCGGCCTGATCAAGCGGGGCTCGGAGACGATCGCCTCCGTCAAGCAGTTCTACTCGAAGAAGTGCCAGCTCAACTACGGCTACGTGTGGGTGTGGGAGAGCTTCCGCAAGACGGCGGCGCCCTACGACGTGACGGCCGGGGTCTACAGCTACTCGAAGGACACCGTCTACGCGCCGAAGGCGTGGAAGGCCACCAAGCAGCAGGAGTTCTGGACCGAGGGCGCCGCGACGGTGACGCACTGCACGTCCGGCATCGGCTCGCTGCGCCCGGCGGGCAGCCCGCAGGCCTACCAGGCGTTCTCGCAGAAGCGCTGCTGATCCGCAGGCCGGCGGCGCCGGGCGGCAGCGGTGGCGGCCTGTGCCGTTCCGGGTGCCGGCCGGTGGTGCCGTCCCGGGTGCCAAGGGAGCGGGCCCGGCGTCACGTTGGTGGCGCCGGGCCCGTTTCGAACGACCCGCCGTAGCCCGGCAATACCCGCCGTGGGCGCGCAGGGACTTTACCGTGATGCCCGGTCCGGGCGATATGTCCGGAAAAGTCCCACTCTCCCTCAAGGAGGAGACAGACTCATGCGCACCCTCTCGCCCGTCAAGGGCGCCCTTGTGGCGGCAGCCTGCGCGATGGCGCTGCTGCCCGCCGGCGCGGCCCAGGCCGGTGACAGCACCGCCGGTCCGGCAGCGGACAGCGGCGCGTCGCCCATGAACGTGCAGGACTCGGACGACAACCCGTACGGCGAGGCCGCCGAGCGGGCCCGCGTGTGCAACGACGCCTACCAGATCGGCAAGACCGGCTACATCGTCCGCAAGGGCCAGCGGATCGGCTCGGTGAAGCAGTTCTACTCGCCGCGCTGCAACCGCAACTACGGCTACCTCTACGTGTGGAAGAGCTTCCGCCAGAAGCACCGGTACTACTCGACCAACATCGCCGTCTACGACTTCAACACCAAGAAGCTGGTCGGGCTCCGCGTGTGGAACCGCACCTCGCAGGCGTCGTTCTGGTCGTACCCGGCCAACACCGTCCGCCACTGCACCGCGGCCCGCGGCGTCATCCGCGCCCCGGGCGACGTCAAGCAGAACTTCGCGTACTCCTCGAAGCGCTGCTGACGCCGGACACCGTCGTCCCCACTGCGCGAGGACCCGTGACCAGGAGGACCGGTCACGGGTCCTCGCGCGTGCGGCGGCCCGTATCCGGTACGGCCGACGCCATCCGGCGCACGGCCTCCTGGAGGATCTCGGGGGACGTCGCCAGGTTCAGCCGTACGTGCCCCGCTCCCCCGGTGCCGAAGGGCAGCCCGGAATTGAGGGCGACCCGGCCGCGGTCGAGGAAGGCGGCGGCCGGGTCGTCGCCCAGCCCCAGGGCGCGGCAGTCCAGCCAGGCCAGGAAGGTGCCCTCGCCCGGGCGGTGGCGGACGCCGGGCAGCAGCCGGGTGAGCAGCTCGCCCAGCAGGCGACGGTTGCGGTCCAGCCCGGCCAGCAGGCTGTCGAGCCAGCCGGTGGCGTGCCGCAGGGCCGCCGTGTGCGCGATGACCCCCAGATGGCTGGGGCCGTGGCCGACCTCTTCCGGCATGGCGGCCAGTTCCCGGGCCGCGGCGCTGCCGGCGACCGCCAGCGCCGCCTTCAGCCCGGCGAGGTTCCACGCCTTGGACGCGGACAGCAGGGCGAAGCCGGTCTCGCTGCCGGGCACCGTCAGGTACGGCACATGGCGGGCGCCCGGCAGGACGAGGGGTGCGTGGATCTCGTCGGCGACCACGCGTACGCCCCGGGCCGCGGCGCGGGCGGCCACGTCGGCCAGTTCGTCCTCGGTGTGCACCGTCCCGGTGGGGTTGTGCGGGCTGCACAGCAGGTAGGCGGCGCGGCGTCCGCCCTCGGTCGCGCGGGCGAAGGCGCTCTCCAGTGCGGCCGGGTCCAGTCGGCCGGCCGCGTCCAGCGGTGCCTCGATCACGCGTCGGCCCAGGTGCCGGACGAACTGGTAGAAGGGCGGGTAGACGGGGCAATTGACGACCACGGCGTCGCCGGGCCCGGTGACCAGTTTCAGCACCTCGACGATGCCGAGCATCACGTCCGGGACGAGCGCGGTGCGCGAAGCGGGGAAGTCCCAGTCCCAGCGGTGCCGGGCGAAGTCGCGCAGCGCGTCGGCGTACACGGTGCCGGCCGGGTAGCCGGTGTCGCCCAGTCGCACCGCTTCGGTGAGCGCCTCGGCGACCGGCTCGGCGAGGGGCACGTCCATCTCGGCCACCCACAGGGGCAGCACGTCCGGCTCGTAGGTGCGCCACTTCATGCTGGTGCGGCGGCGCAGGTCGGCGAGGGTGAGGCGGCGCAGCGGATCCGGCGTGCCGCCGGCGTCGGCGGCGGGCATCCGGTGCGGGTCGGAGGCGGGCAACGGGACTCCCTTCCGGTCGTCGTGCCGTGCGGGCCGGGCCCCGGCGGGCCGGGCCGCCTCTCACGCTAGAGGGCGCCCGGCCGGGGCGCGACGGTGCGGACGGGACGGGAGGGGCGGCAGCGGGTGAGGCGTCGGTCACGCGAGCGGGGTGCCGAATCCGGTACGGGAGGCCATGAGGCATCATTCCGGCCATGGGGATAGTCGCCGGACTGGACAGCTCAGCCGAGTACACAAGCATCGTCGTCTGCGACGCGGAGACCGGCGCCGTGGTGCGGCACGGACACGCGGCGCACCCCGGGGAACGCGACGACCCGCAGTCCTGGCTGCTCTCCCTCGGCGAGGCCGCGAGCGGCGGGCAGCTCGCCGACGTGCAGGCCATCGGCGTCTCCGCGCAGCAGCAGGGGCTGATCGCGCTGGACGCTTCCGGCGCCACGGTGGGGCCCGCGCTGCTGGGCAACGATCCGCGCATGCAGACGGCAGCCGCCGATCTGGTGGACGCGCTGGGCGGGCGCGAAGCGTGGGCGCAGGCCGTCGGCACCGTCCCGCAGGGCGGGCACCCGGTGGCGAAGCTGCGCTGGCTGGCCCGTGAACACCCCGAGTCCGCCCGGCGGGTGGCCGAGGTGATGCAGCCGCACGACTGGCTGGTGTGGCAGCTGCTGGGCCGGCCCGAGCAGCGGGTGACGGACCGGGGCGACGCCTCGGGGACCGGCTACTGGTCGGCGGCGACCGAGTCCTACCGGACCGATCTGGTGGAGCTGGCGCTCGGCCACCCGGTGCGGCTGCCGCAGGTGGCCGGCCCGGCGCAGCCTGCGGGCTACACGCCCGAGGGGCTGCTGATCTCCGCCGGTACGGGCCAGACGATGGCCGCCGCGTTCGGGCTGGGGGTGGGCCCGGGGGACGCCGTCATCTCCCTGGGGGCGACCGGCTCGGTGTGCGCCGTCCACCACACGGCCCTGACCGACCCCACCGGCACCATCACCTCCTTCGCCGACGCGACGGGCATGCACCTGCCCGTGGTGCGCACCCTCAACGCGACCCGCGTGCTGCGCGGCACCGCGGACATGCTGGGCACCGATCTGGAGGGCCTCTCCGAGCTGGCGCTGACCTCGACGCCGGGCTCCTCCGGACTGGTGCTGCTGCCGTATCTGGAGGGCGAGCAGACGCCGCAGCTCCCGCACACCGCCGGGTCCCTGCACGGGCTGCGGCGCGAGAGCATGAAGCCGGAGTTCCTGGCGCGGGCCGCCGTCGAGGGCATGCTGTGCGGGCTGGCCGACGCGCTGGAGGTGCTGCGCGTCCGCGGGGTGCCGGTGCGCCGGGTCTTCCTGCTGGGCAGGGCCGCGGAGTTGCAGATCGTCCGGGCGGCGGCGCCGGCGCTGCTGGACGCGCAGGTCGTGGTGCCCGAGCCGGCCGACTACGCGGCGATCGGCGCCGCCCGGCAGGCCGCCTGGGCGCTGTCCGGCTCCGGGTATCCGCCGCAGTGGCCGGCCGCGGCCTGCCAGGTGTTCGAGGCCGGCGAGGAGCGCGCCGTCGGCCAGGCCGTGCGGCAGCAGTACGCGACGGTGCGCGAGGAGATGTACCCCGGGGCGCTGCCGGTCTAGGACGCGCCCCGGGCGCCGCCGTACCGGGGTCGTGCGCCCCGGAGGGCGCCGTCGTGCCACGGTCGCGCACCACCGCCCGGGGAGCGTGCGCCGCGGCTCGTACGTGACGGCGGGCCGCACCGGAAAGCCTGGAAAAGACGGGCGGCCCCGCGTCGCCGGAATGTACGATTTCCCACTTGTCTGCCCCCACCCTCCTGAGCCCGAGGACTTCCGTGTGCTGATCCGCCTCCTGAGCGCCCGGCTGCGTCACTACAAGCGGCCGATCGCGCTGCTCGTCCTGTTCCAGCTCATACAGACGAGCGCCACCCTCTATCTGCCCACGCTGAACGCCGACATCATCGACAACGGTGTCGTGCTGGGCGACACCGGCTACATCCTGCGGTACGGCGGTCTGATGCTGGCCGTCTCGGTGGTGCAGGTCGTCTGCAACATCGGTGCCGTCTTCCTCGGCGCGCGCACCGCCGCCGCCGTCGGCCGCGACATCAGGGCGGCCGTCTTCGACCGTGTCCAGTCCTTCTCGGCCCGCGAGGTCGGCCAGTTCGGGGCGCCGTCCCTGATCACCCGCACCACCAACGACGTGCTCCAGGTGCAGATGGTGACGCTGATGGCCTTCACGCTGATGGTCACCGCGCCGATCATGTGCTTCGGCGGCATCTTCATGGCGCTGGGCCAGGACGTCCCGCTGTCCGCGGTGCTGCTGGGCGTGGTACCGGTGCTCGGCATCACCGTCGGACTGATCGTGCGCCGTATGCGTCCGCTGTTCCGCAGCATGCAGGAGCGTCTGGACACGGTGAACCGCATCCTGCGGGAGCAGATATCCGGGGTGCGGGTCATCCGCGCGTTCGTGAAGGACGACTACGAACGGCGCCGCTTCCAGGGGGCCAACACGGATCTGACCGGTGTCCAGCTGCGCACCGGACAGCTGATGGCGCTGATGGGCCCGGTCGTGATGACGGTGGTCAACCTCTCCAGCGTCGTCGTGGTCTGGTTCGGCGCCCACCGCATCAGCAGCGGCGACATGGAGGTCGGGGCGCTGACCGCGTTCCTCTCCTATCTGATGCAGATCGTCATGTCCGTCATGATGGCCACCTTCATGTTCATGATGGTGCCCCGTGCCGAGGTGTGTGCCGAGCGCATCCAGGAGGTGCTGGGGACCTCCTCCAGCGTCGTACCGCCCGCCTCCCCCGTGCGGGAGCTGCGCCGCCACGGCCACCTGGAGCTGCGGGGTGCCGGGTTCGGCTACCCCGGTGCGGAGGCGCCGGTGCTGCGCGGCGTCGATCTGGTGGCCCGGCCCGGGGAGACCACCGCCGTGATCGGCTCCACCGGCAGCGGCAAGTCGACGCTGCTGGGGCTGGTGCCCCGGCTGTTCGACGCCACGGAGGGCCAGGTCCTGGTGGACGGCGAGGACGTGCGCACCCTCGACCCGGCGCTGCTGGCGAGCGTGGTGGGGCTGGTGCCGCAGCGGCCGTACCTGTTCTCCGGCACGATCGCCTCCAACCTGCGCTACGGCAGGCCGGACGCCACCGACGAGGAGCTGTGGCACGCCCTGGAGGTGGCGCAGGCCAGGGACTTCGTGGAGCGCATGGACGGCGGTCTGGACGCGCCCGTCACCCAGGGCGGCAGCAACGTCTCCGGCGGGCAGCGGCAGCGGCTGGCCATCGCCCGGGTGCTGGTGCACCGGCCGGAGATCTATCTGTTCGACGACTCGTTCTCCGCGCTGGACTACGCGACCGACGCGGCGCTGCGGGCCGCACTGGCGAAGGAGACCGCGGGGGCGACGGTCGTGATCGTGGCGCAGCGGGTGGCGACCATCCGGGACGCCGACCGGATCCTGGTCCTGGACGAGGGCCGTGTGGTGGGCGCCGGGCGCCATGAGGAGCTGATGGCGGACAACGAGACCTACCGGGAGATCGTGCTCTCCCAGCTGACCGAAAGCGAGGCCGCCTGATGAGTGGGCCGGGCATGGGCGCGCCGCCGCGGCGGTCGATGGACTTCAAGGGGTCGGGCAAACGGCTGCTGGGCCAGTTCCGGCCGGAGCGGGCGCGGCTGGTGCTGATGCTGGCGGTGCTCGTGGTCAGCGTCGGCCTCAACGTGATCGGCCCGAAGATCCTCGGGCATGCGACCGACCTGGTCTTCGGCGGCTTCATCGGGCAGAAGCTGCCCGACGGGCTGACCAAGGAGCAGGCGCTGGAGGGGCTGCGCCGCAAGGGCGAGGACGGCGCGGCGGACATGCTCTCCGGCATGGACTTCACCCCCGGTCACGGCATCGACTTCGGTGCCGTGGGCATGGTGCTGCTGGTGGTCGCCGTGGTGTACGCTGCGGCGGGGCTGCTGATGCTGTGGGCGGGGCGGATCTCCACCAAGGTCATCACCCGGACGGTCTTCCGGCTGCGGGAGCGGGTCGAGGAGAAGCTGGCCCGGCTGCCGCTGTCGTACCTGGACAAGCAGTCGCGCGGCGAGGTGCTCTCGCGGGTCACCAACGACATCGACAACCTCGGCCAGACGCTCCAGCAGACGCTGGGCCAGATCGTCAACTCGCTGCTGATGATCGTGGGCGTGCTCGGTGTGATGTTCTGGATCTCGCCGCTGCTGGCGCTGGTCGCCCTGGTGACGGTGCCGCTGTCGGCGCTGGTGGCCACGCGGGTGGGCAAGCGGGCGCAGCCGCAGTTCGTGGCGCAGTGGAAGTCGACGGGCACGCTGAACGGGCATGTCGAGGAGATGTACACCGGCCATGCGCTGGTGAAGGTCTTCGGGCGGCAGCGCGAGTCGGCGCAGGTGTTCGCCGAGCAGAACGAGGCGCTGTTCAGGGCCGGGTTCAAGGCGCAGTTCATCAGCGGGATCATGCAGCCGGCGATGATGTTCGTCGGCAACCTCAACTATGTGCTGGTGGCGGTGGTCGGCGGGCTGCGGGTGGCGTCGGGCTCGCTGTCGATCGGTGACGTGCAGGCGTTCGTGCAGTATTCGCGGCAGTTCAGCCAGCCGCTGACCCAGGTCGCCTCGATGGCCAACCTCATCCAGTCGGGGGTGGCCTCGGCCGAGCGAGTCTTCGAACTCCTCGACGCCGAGGAGCAGTCGCCCGAGCCGGCCGGCTCGGGGGCGGCGCTGCCCGGAAAGCCGCGCGGCCGGGTGGAGCTGGAGAACGTCTCGTTCCGCTACAGCGAGGACAGGCCGCTGATCGAGGATCTGTCGCTGGCGGTGGAGCCGGGTCAGACGGTCGCGATCGTGGGCCCCACCGGGGCGGGCAAGACGACGCTGGTCAATCTGCTGCTGCGGTTCTACGAGGTGCGCTCGGGCCGCATCCTGCTGGACGGCACGGACATCGCGACGCTGTCCCGCGAGGAGCTGCGGTCCGGGATCGGCGTGGTGCTCCAGGACACCTGGCTGTTCGGCGGCACGATCGCCGAGAACATCGCCTACGGGGCGCAGGGCGCCACCCGGGAACAGGTGGAGGAGGCGGCGCGGGCCGCGCACGCGGACCGTTTCATCCGTACGCTGCCCGACGGCTACGACACGGTGCTGGACGACGAGGGGGACACGGTCAGCGCGGGCGAGAAGCAGCTGATCACCATTGCCCGGGCCTTCCTGTCGGATCCGGTGATCCTGGTGCTGGACGAGGCGACCAGTTCGGTGGACACCCGCACGGAGGTGCTGATCCAGCGGGCGATGGAGCGGCTGGCCTCGGAGCGCACCAGCTTCGTGATCGCCCACCGGCTGTCCACGATCCGGGACGCGGACGTCATCCTGGTGATGGAGAACGGCGCGATCGTCGAGCAGGGCGACCACCGGAGTCTGCTGGCCGCCGACGGCGCCTACGCCCGCCTGTACAAGTCGCAGTTCGCGCAGGCGGTGGCGGAGGTGGACTGAGCCACCTCCGCCCCGCCGGGGGCGGCGCGTGGCTCAGCCGAGCTGATCGGCCGCGGCCTGAATGTCGGAGGCGAAGGTGCTGACCTCGGTGTAGACGCCGGGCTTGCCCGGCCTGGCGCAGCCGTCGCCCCAGCTGACGATGCCGACCTGGACCCACTGGCCGGCGTCGTCCTTGCGGAACATGGGGCCGCCGCTGTCACCCTGGCAGGTGTCGACGCCGCCGGTGTCCATCCGGCCGGCGCACAGTTCCTCGCCCTCGACGAGGTCGGGGTAGGCGCTCTTGCAGGTGACGTCGTCCACGTAGGGGACCTGGGCGGTGAGCAGGTAGCGCTGCTGGGCGCCGCCTTCCCGGTCGGCGCCCCAGCCGGCGATGGTGAAGTCGCCCTTGTTGTACGTGTCGTCCTTGGCGATGGCCAGGGTGGGCTGGTCGATGGGCTTGGCCAGTTTGATCAGGGCCCAGTCCTTGCCCTGGCCGTCGTAGCCGGGGGCCTGGACGACTTCGGTGGACCTGACCTTGACGGCGGCCGGGTCCCTGAGGTCGACGACGCCTGCGGTGGCGGTGATGCTGGTGTCGGGTCCGCTGCCGTCCACGCAGTGGGCGGCGGTCAGCACGACGTCCTTGGTCAGCAGCGAGCCGCCGCAGCCCATGGACAGCCGGACCATGAAGGGGAACTGGCCCTGCTGGGCCCGGGTGCCGCCGACGACGGTCGCACTGGGTTCGCCGTCGCCTCCCAGGGTGGCGGCCGGCCGCGCGGTGGCGGCTGCCGGGCTGAGGCTGAAGGCGGCGAGCGCGACGGCGCCGACGGCGGCGGCTCTGGTGAGGTGCTTGCGGTGCTTGGTGGTGGTCCGCAACGGGCTTCCTCTCGTGGGGGTTGCCGCTCCACGGCACACCCACCTGTCGCGGGCATGCCAAGCGATTGCCCGCGATTATGGAGATGACCCGAACGGGTGACAAGAGCGCCTCAGTCCAGGTAGCCCCGCAACTGGTCGGCGAAAGCGTGCTCCCGCAGCTTGGTGAGGGTCTTGGACTCGATCTGGCGGATGCGTTCCCGCGTGACGCCGAAGAGGTGGCCGATCTCCTCCAGCGTGCGGGGACGCCCGTCCAGCAGCCCGTACCGGAGCTGGACGACCTTCCGTTCGCGCTCCCCGAGAGTGGAGAGCACCGCCTCCAGGTGCTCCCGCAGCAGCAGGAAGGCCGCGGACTCCACCGGTGAGGGCGCGTCACCGTCCTCGATGAGGTCACCGAGGTTGACGTCGTCCTCCTCGCCGACCGGCGCGTGCAGGGACACCGGTTCCTGGGCGAGCCGCAGCACCTCCGTCACCCGCTCCGGGGACAGTTCGAGCTGGGCGGCCACCTCTTCGGCGCTCGGCTCGTAGCCGCGCTCCTGGAGCATCCTGCGCTGCACCCGCACCACCCGGTTGATCAGCTCGACCACGTGGACGGGGACGCGGATGGTGCGGGCCTGGTCGGCCAGGGCGCGGGACATGGCCTGACGGATCCACCAGGTGGCGTAGGTCGAGAACTTGTAGCCGCGCGCGTAGTCGAACTTCTCCACGGCGCGGATCAGCCCCAGGTTGCCCTCCTGGACGAGGTCCAGCATGGTCAGCCCGCGGCCCACATAGCGTTTGGCGACGGAGACGACGAGCCGCAGATTGGCCTCTATCAGCCGGCGCTTGGCCACTCTGCCCATCACCACGAGCCGGTCCAGGTCGAGAGCCAGCCGGGTCTCCAGACCGGGGGTGGTGCTGAGCTTCTCCTCGGCGAACAGCCCCGCCTCCACCCGGCGGGCCAGCTCCACCTCCTCCTCGGCGGTCAGCAGCGGGATGCGGCCGATCTCGCGCAGATACTGGCGGAACAGGTCCGCCGAGGGGCCGGTCGCCGCGGGCTCCCACCGCGCGGCGGGCGGCTCCGACTCCGCCTCGGGAGCGCCGCCTTGGGGCGGTACGGCGTCCAGGGGGACCACCTCGGCCGGTGGCGGCTCGGGCACCGGCGAGGGCGGAACGACCAGCGGCACGGGGGCGGCGAGGGGCGCCGCTTTCAGGGTCCGGGTCTGCACGGGGGCGACCTCCAGGGTGATCGCTGCCGGTTCGGGGGCGGCGTGCGAGACGGGGACGGCTGCGGCCTCACCGCTTTCCATCCCGTACGAAGTGTGCGGATCCGCGGGGGACTGTGATCCGTCCTGATCACCACCGCCCCGCTCCGAGGACTCAGGCACCGTCCACCAGTGTGGGGCAGGACACACGCCCGCCACGAGAGGCGTGCGAGCAGTTTTTCAGCTGAATGTGACCCTCAGCGCACGATCCGCTACGCACCCGCGAGATCCCTGGGGCGGACGCGTCCCCTGTGACGCGGCTCGCCCCTCACCGTGCGGCTCCTCCCCGGCTCCCCTCCGGGTCGCGGCTCAGTCCTTCAGCGCGCCGAGCCACTCGGTCAGCAGCCGGTTGATCTCCTCGGGGCGCTCCTGCTGGATCCAGTGGCCGCAGCCCTCCAGCAGATGCGAGCCGTGCAGAGCGGGCAGCGTGGTGGGGTACGCGTCGATCGCGTCGGACAGCCAGGTGGTGGAGGCGTCCCGGGTGCCGCCGGCGAAGAAGGACGGCACGGTGAGCGGCTCCCCCGCGAAACGGGCGAGGTCTTCCCAGTCCCGGTCCATGTTGCGGTAACGGTTGAGCGCCCCGGTCAGCCCCGTCCGCTCGAACTCCCCCGCGTACACGTCGAGATCCGCCTCCGCAAGCCACGCGGGCCGGCCTGCGGGGAACCGCTCCCGCAGAGTGCCGCCCCGGGTCACGAAGTGCGGGTCGGGCTCGTCCGCCCCGGGCATGGTGTCCGCGGACAGCGCGGCGTAGAAACCGGCCAGCCAGCCGCGGACGTCCGGCTCGATCTCGACCTCCGCCCGGCCGGGCTGCTGGAAGTAGGAGACGTAGAACTCCTCCTCGCCGCCCATCTTCGCGAACATCTCGCCCGGCCGCGGTCCGCCGTGCGGGGCGTAGGGCACGCTCAGCATGCCCACGGCACGGAAGACGTCCGGCCTGACCAGCCCGGAGTCCGCGGCGATGGTCGCACCCCAGTCGTGGCCGACGATCACCGCGCTCTCCTCGCCGAGGGCCCGCACCACCGCGACGTTGTCCTCGACCAGATCGAGCATCCGGTACGCGGCCGGATCGGCCGGCTTCGAGGACCGCCCGTAGCCCCGGACATCGAGGGCGACCGCCCGGTACCCGGCGCTCGCCAGGGCCGGCAGCTGGTGCCGCCAGGAGTACCAGGACTCGGGGAACCCGTGCACCAGCAGGACGAGCGGCCCGCTGCCCTGCTCGACCAGATGGATCCGGCCGGCGGGCGAGGGGACCAGGCGGTGGGTGCCGTGGGTGTGCTGCGACATTCTTCCTCCCGGGGAGGGCAGGGGCAGGGCGTGCGGCCCGGCGCGGCGGAGCCCGTCACGGCCCGCCGCCGGCGCCGCACACGAATCATCCTGGGCGGCGCCCGCAAGCCTGCCCGACTCTTTTTGCCGTTCTCGCAAAAAGAGGGTCCGCCCAGCTCAGAGGGCCGCCGCGCCCCGTTCGCGCAGCGCGGTGCCGTACTGCTGGAGGGTCCAGATCTGCTGACGCACGGCCGCCGACCGCTCGTACTCCTGGCGGGCCTCCATCCGGCGTGCGGCGCCCTCCAGTTCGGCGATGCGCGCCAGTACGGCGGCACGCCGCACCGCCACCAGCTGCTCCCCCGCGTACGCCTCGTCCACCTCGCGGTTCCGTGCGCTGCGCAGCGGCTCGACGGCCAGCTCGGTGATCAGCGACCGTACGGTGTCGTCGGGCGCGGCGTCCCGCACCCGGCCCAGATAACCGCTGTCACCGATCCCGGCCTCCGCCCCGCCGGCCGCCTCCAGCGCCTGCCGCACCACGGCGTACGGCGGCGCGGTGAACTCGTCGGCGCCGTACGCGTCGAACGCCGGCGAGACCAGCTCCGGGCGCTGGAGCGCCAGCTTCAGCAGCTCCCGCTCGACGCGGTGGGCCGGACTGCGCAGATTGAGGTCCGGCCCGCGCGGCACGAACGGCGCCCGCACCGCCGGCCCCTCCTCGGCACCGGGCCGGCGGACGGTGCGCTGCGGCGCCGGCCCGCGCTCACGCGCCCACCGGGCGAGCTGGGCGACACGGCGGACGACGAACTCCTCGTCCACGATGCCCAGCAGCCCCGCCAGCCGCACCGCGTAGCCGCGCCGGATGGAGGGGTCCTTGATCTGGACGACGATCGGCGCGGCCTCCTCCAGCGCCGCGGAGCGCCCCTCAGCAGTGTCCAGATTGTGCCGGTCCACGATGGAACGCATCGCGAAGTCGAACAGCGGGGTGCGGCCCTCCACGACCTTGGCGACCGCCTCGTCACCCTCGGCCAGCCGCAGGTCGCACGGATCCATCCCGCCGGGAGTGATCGCGATCCAGGTGCGGGCCGCGAACTTCTGGTCGTCCTCGAAGGCGCGCAGCGCGGCCTTCTGACCGGCCGCGTCACCGTCGAAGGTGAAGACGACCTCCGACTGCGAGTTGTCCATCAGCACCCGGCGGAGGATCTTGACATGCTCCCCGCCGAAGGCGGTACCGCACGTGGCGATGGCCGTGGTGACCCCGGCCAGATGGCAGGCCATCACGTCGGTGTAGCCCTCGACGACCACCGCCCGGTTGGCCTTGGCGATCTCCCGCTTGGCCAGGTCGATGCCGTACAGCACCTGGGACTTGCGGTAGATCGGCGTCTCGGGGGTGTTGAGGTACTTGGGACCCTGGTCGTCCTCGCGCAGCTTGCGGGCGCCGAAACCGACGACATCGCCGGTGATGTCGCGGATCGGCCACATCAGCCGGCCGCGGAACCGGTCGATGGGCCGCCCGTTGCGGGCCTCCTGGGCGAGCCCCGAGCTGATCAGCTCCTTGTCGGTGAACCCCTGACCGCGCAGATAGCGCACCAGGTGGTCCCAGCCCGCCGGGGAGTAGCCGATGCCGAAATGGCGGGCAGCCTCCTGGTCGAAGCCGCGCTCGGCCAGGAACCGACGGCCGACCTCCGCCTCTGGCCCATCGAGCTGCTCGGCGTAGAACCTGGCGGCGATCTTGTGGGCTTCCACCAGCCGGGTGCGCTCACCCTGCTGCGAGGTGCGACCGTACCCGCCCTGCTCGTAACGGAGCGTGATACCGGCACGGGCGGCGAGCCGCTCGACGGCCTCGGAGAAGGACAGGTGGTCGACCTTCATCACGAAGTCGAGGGTGTCCCCGCCCTCCTGGCAGCCGAAGCAGTGATAGAGCCCCTTGCTGGGGCTGACGTGGAAGGACGGGGACTTCTCGTCATGGAACGGGCACAGCCCCTTGAGGTTGCCGCCGCCCGCGTTGCGCAGCTGCAGGTACTCCGAGACGACGGAGTCGATCGGGACCGCGTCCCTGACCGCCTTCACGTCCTCGTCGTTGATCCTCCCAGCCACGCGGAAAGTCTACGGCGCCACGACGACAACGCCGGACGGGGAGGTGGGGCCGGCCCCCGGTGCGGGCACGGGCACCGGCCACGACGTGAGGGCGCGGAACCGAGTGCGTCCCGGACACCCGCCGGGCCATGACAGCCGGCCCCGCCAAATCTCCGACCCGCACCGAGGTGAGCCGCGCCATGCACGGCCCCCGGTGCGGTGTCGGGTGGCGGATGGGGCGTCGAGGTTCGGTCTCCAGGCCCTGCGCGTCGCGTCCGAGACGGAAGGGCATCGCCTGCCCCCGATGGGCAGGCGCCGTGGCTCAGCCTGCCGGGATGACGGCTTCGATGGCCTCGAAGATGTCGGAGTCGGTCTCCTTCTGCCAGTCCGGCAGGTCGGCCCAGTCGGCGACATAGCCGGGCTTGGGGTCGCCGAAGTGCTTGTACATCTGGGCGGTCCAGCAGGTGGCGACGAAACGGCCCTTCTGCTCGCGGGTGAGGCGCCTGGCGTGGCCGGCGCTCAGGCCGATGAAGTGGCGCACCTGCTCGTAGACCGCTCCGGCCGCTTGGCGTTCCCAGTCGGGGGTGTCCTCCCAAGGGGTGACGTAGCTTGCCTTCGGCTCCCCCGGGTAGTGCTTGCCGACTCCCGCGATCCAGGTCTCCCGGAACAGCCGGGCGCCCTCGGTGTCCGTCATGCCTGCCCCTCTCCTCACGTCGCCTGAAGGTTGCCGATGTCGGCGGCCAGCTCGGACACCCGGCGATCGTGACCGTATGCCCCGAGACCGTCCCGCAGCGTCCGGAGTCTACGGGCGACGTAGCCCGAGCCCGACTGCCGTGCGAGCCGGAGCGCCTCGCGGCCGTGGATCACCACTTGCTCCGCGTCGTGCCGTTCGGCACCGATCAGCGCGAGGTCGACCAGGACGGAGCCCCGGCGACGGTAGGAAGATCCTTCGGCCAGAGCCGTGGAACCGAGCGCGCTTCTCAGCACCTCCTCCGCGAGATCGAACCGTCCGAGCTGGACGAAGCGTGCTCCCCGTTCCTCGGCGAGGCGGGAGCCGTCGAAGCGGAGCCACCCGCCGTTGTGGACAGGCCCGGACAGATCGGCGACCTTCTCGGCTTCATCAAGGGCGCGTCGGCACGCGTCGAGATCGCCCAAACTCGCGTGGGCCTCGGCCTGGACGGAGGCGACCCAGTAGCGGGTGGAGAGGCCGGGATCGCCGCGCGAGGCGATGGTGCGGGCGACGTCCAGGGTCTCGGCGGCTTCCGCGAAGTGCTGCTCGGACATGTCCACGTACGCGTGCCGTACGAGCGCGCAGGCCCACAGGTCGAAGGCGTCCGCGCTGTCGCTGGCGGACGCGGCCACGGTGTAGGCCGCGGCGGCGTCCGTGTACCGGTTGCTGTCGAAGGCCAGCTCGCCGGAGAGCTGGAAGAGGTCTCCGGCTGCTTCACACATCTCACCGGCGTGCCGGCCGGCCGAGCGGGACTTCAGGGCGTCGGCGAGCGCGTCGAGCTGGCCTTGGACCACTTCATGGACGGAACGCTTGGAGCGGGCCAGTTGGTAGACCTGCCAAAGGTGTGCGTTCATACGCCGGTAGTCGTCGGCCGAACCACGCTCGACTGCTTCCGCGAGGTCGTCGGCCGCCTCGGTTCCCAGCGCGGTCAGGGCTCCGGACACCGTGAGCAGGCGCAGGAACTTGCGTCGGATCATGTCGTCGGATTCACCTGAACCGTGAACGGGACGGGACGGGGGCTTCGTCGGCTGTGCGTCGTGCGCCGGCCGTCGGGCCAGCATCGTGCCGAGTTCGGTGATGTCCAAGCGCAGGAGTTCGGCCATCTTCGGCCGGTGAACACATTCGGGCGTTGTCTCACCGCGTTCCCAACGGCTGACCGTTGTGCGGTCGACACCGAGCGCATGGGCGAATTTCTCCTGACTGTAGCCCATGGCCTTTCGCCGTTCGGACAACCGCATGGCGCTCTCCTTCCCCCGTGACCGGGGCCTTACCCGCTGTGCCGCCTCATGCGTCGAAGGTGCCTCAAGGCTGCCGCATGGATGCCGTGGTCCGCAGCGATCTGTGGCGGTTGGCTGGAGTTCTCAAGCATGACCGGCTCCTGCGACCGCCCCCGAACGCTGGGAAGAGGCCGCTCCGGCGAGCGTCTGTCCCGGAGGGAAGACCCCATGACCATCACTGCCGCTGACACGATGTCGATCGGCCTGCCGGAGCACAGCCGGACGTTTCCGCGCGTTCCGGAGTCCGCCGGTCTCGCCCGAGACCTGGCCGTCACGGCTTTGCGCGCATGGCGCCTGGAACCTCTGTTGCACGACACCACGCTGGTCGCATCCGAACTGGTCGCGAACGCTGTGCAGCATGGCTCGGGCCGCTTCCTCGTCTTCGGCGTCGAGCGGTCCTCGCGGTTCCGCGTGCGTGTCCACGTGACGGATCAGTCCCGCGTCCGGCCTGTGCTGCGGTGCCCGAACGACGAGGAGACGAGGGGCAGGGGGCTGCGCCTGGTGTCCGCCTTCGCGGTTGTCTGGGGCATCGATGTACACACGCGCGGCAAGACCGTGTGGGCGGACCTGGCCGGGACCGGAGACATGAACCGTCCCTGAGAAAACCCCTTTGAGCGAATGGCTGCTCAGTCCCGCACACCTGCGAGGCTTCCCATTCGCGCCCGTCAGAAAGGAAGTCAGCACCTATGCACGTCGTCGAATACGAGGCCAAGGTCCTGGGGATCGACCCGGAGGCGATGGCCGAACGCATCACGTCCACGGGCGGCGTCTTCCTCGGCGAGCGGCTGATGCGCCGCTACGTCTACGACCCGGTCCCTCCGAGGAAAGGCCGCTGGGTCAGGCTGCGGGACTCGGGCGGTGCGGTGACGCTGTGCGTCAAGACGATCAGCTCGGACGCGATCGACGGCACCCAGGAGACCGAGACGACCGTCGGCTCCTTCGAGGACACCCATGCCCTCCTCGGCCTCATGGGACTCACACACCGCTCCTACCAGGAGAACCGCCGAAGCTCCTGGTCCCTGGACGGCGTACGCCTGGAGATCGACACCTGGCCGCGCATCCCTCCCTATCTGGAGATCGAGGGCGACGACGAGGCACAGGTCCGGCACACCGCCGAACGTCTCGGCATCCCCGAGTCCGAGCTGACCAGCGAGAACACCCAGAAGATCTACGCCCGCCACGGCATCGACCTCGACACGATCGCCGAGCTGCGCTTCTGACCAGATCCCACACCGCCGGCCGGGACCCCCTCCGTCCCGGCCGGACACGGAAGGCGGAACGATGCACGACCCCCACGAGGTGCCCGTCACGGTCGTTCCCGACCGGACCCTGCGAGTAAAGATCATCGACGCGTGCGGGATGGCCTGTACCTTCTGCCACAACGAAGGCACCCCCGTCACCGCCGACAACGCGGACCGCCCATCCGATGCCTTCACCGGCACGCCCGGCCGCTCCGGCAGGGTCTCGATCTACCTGGCCACCAACAGGGCCGGCTTCCTGTCCCAGCGCATCCCCGCCGATGCGGACTTCGCCCTCGCCCTGGCCGCTGTCCGCGGCAGCCTCCCGATCAACGAGGTCCACTTCACCGGCGGTGAACCCACCCTCCACCCCGACCTGCCCGGCCTGGTCCGAATCGCCCGCCGACTCGACCTGGCCGTCGGGCTCACCTCCAACGGCGAGAACGGGGCCTCCGTACTCCCCGCGTGTGCCGAGGCCGGGCTGGACCGCATCAACCTGTCCGTCTTCGGCACCACCCCCGAAGAACTCGCCGCCGTCCAAGCACCCCGCCTCGCCTCACCCCGCCTGGCCGCCCGCAAGCTCGACGCCCTCGCACGCACCATCGAGACCGCCTGCCGGCACGGAGTGAAGGTATCGGCCAACATCGTCGTCCCCGACCACGGACACGTCGAGCGGGTGCTGCGAATCGTCGAGGAGTACGGCCACGACGTCGTCGTCCGGATACTGGTGAACCTGGAGGACGACGGCGCCTCCCTCGCAGCCATGCACGAGGTCCTCGCCCGCCTGGGTGCCGTACCCGAGCTGCGCATCATCACTGCCGGAGCCTCCGACCAGCGCACCCGCTACCGCCTCCCGGACGGACGCACCCTCTACGCCAAGAGCATCCGGCCCGTCCGCCTCCCCCACACCTGCACCGGCTGCCGCTTCAACAACGACCGCGACTGCCAGGAGGGCTACTACGGAGTGCGCATGTACCGCGCCAAGGACGGCCCCTTCATGATCGGCGTCTGCATCCAGCGCATGGATCTGTGCCTGCCCCTGGGCGAGTTCGTCATGAGCCAGCGCTGCAACGAAGTCCGGAACTTCCGCGACGACGAAGCCGCACGCCTCACCGCCCTCCACCGTGCCCCCGGCCGGGAGCCGGGGCGGAGGTGAGCGGTGGCGGACGCTGCTGCGGCGGGTGTTGCCTACGGCCGGGGGATGTTGCGGAGGTTGGAGCGGGCCATCTGGACCATGCGGCCGACGCCGCCGTCCAGGACCGTCTTGCCCGCCGAGAGGGCGAAGCCGCTCACCTGCTCGCGGGTGATCTTCGGGGGGAGGGAGAGGGCGTGCGGGTCGGTCACCACGTCGATCAGTGCGGGTCCCTTGTGCTTGAGCACGTCCCGCAGGGCGCCCCGCAGGTGCTTGGGCTTCTCGACGCGGACGGCGTGGGCGCCGGCCGCCTCGGCGAGGGCCGCGAAGTCGGGGTTGCGGTTGTGCGTGCCGTGCGCCGGCATGCCGTCCACCATCATCTCCAGTTCGACCATGCCGAGCGAGGAGTTGTTGAACAGGACGACCTTCACCGGCAGGTCGTACTGGACGAGGGTGAGGAAGTCGCCCATCAGCATGGCGAAGCCGCCGTCGCCGGACAGGGAGACGACCTGCCGGCTCCGGTCGAGGAACTGGGCGCCGATGGCCTGCGGCAGCGCGTTGGCCATCGAGCCGTGGCTGAACGAGCCGATCACCCGGCGGCGCCCGTTGGGGGTCAGATAGCGGGCCGCCCACACGTTGCACATGCCCGTGTCCACGGTGAAGACCGCGTCGTCGGCGGCCTCCTCGTCCAGGATCGAGGCCACGTACTCGGGGTGGATGGGCACGTGCTTGTCGACCTTGCGGGTGTAGGCGCTGACCACGCCCTCCAGCGCGTCGGCGTGCTTCTTGAGCATCCGGTCGAGGAAGCGGCGGCTGGTCTTGGCCCGCACCCTGGGCGTCAGGCAGCGCAGCGTCTCGCGTACGTCGCCCCACACGGCCAGGTCGAGCTGGGTGCGGCGGCCCAGGTGTTCGGGGCGCACGTCCACCTGGACGATCTTGCAGTTCTTGGGCAGGAACGCGTTGTAGGGGAAGTCGGTGCCCAGCAGGATCAGCAGGTCGCACTCGTGGGTGGCCTCGTAGGCGGCGCCGTAGCCGAGCAGTCCGCTCATGCCCACGTCGTAGGGGTTGTCGTACTGGATCCACTCCTTGCCGCGCAGCGCGTGCCCGACCGGTGACTTGATCCGCTCGGCGAACTCCATGACCTCCGCGTGGGCGCCGGCCGTGCCCGCTCCGCAGAAGAGGGTGATCTTCTCGGCGTCGTCGATCATGCGCACCAGTGCGTCGATCTCCGCGTCACCCGGACGGACCGTGGGCCGTGAGGTGACCAGTGCGTGCTCGACCGGGGTCTCGGGTGCGGGCTCCGACGCCAGATCGCCCGGGAGGGCGACGACGCTGACGCCCTGCTGGCCGACGGCGTGCTGGATGGCCGTCTGGAGCACCCGGGGCATCTGCTGCTCGCTGGAGATCAGCTCGCTGTAGTGGCTGCACTCCACGAACAGCCGCTCGGGGTGGGTCTCCTGGAAGAAGCTGGTGCCGATCTCGCTGCTGGGGATGTGCGAGGCCAGCGCGAGCACGGGCGCCATCGAGCGGTGTGCGTCGAAGAGCCCGTTGATCAGGTGCAGGTTGCCCGGCCCGCAGGAGCCGGCGCACGCGGCGAGCTTCCCGGTGAGCTGTGCCTCGGCTCCGGCGGCGAAGGCCGCCGCCTCCTCGTGGCGGACCTGGATCCAGTCGATGCCCTCGGTGCGCCGTACGGCGTCCACGATCGGGTTGAGGCTGTCCCCCACCACTCCGTACAGGCGCTCGACACCCGAACGCACCAGGGTGTCGACGAACTGCTCGGCCACCGTCTGCTTCGCCATCGCTCACTCGTCCTTCGCTCGCCGCGCGCGGGCGGCGTCGGGGGCAGGGCTACTCGCCCACATATGCCCCGAACGCCGCCGTAACATCACACGGGACCGGCCGCCCCCGGGGTCGCACCCGTCGCGCCGGCCGCTCCCGCCCCGCTGCGGGTGCCCAGGGACTCCAGCGGCACACCCGGATCGGCCAGCGCCTGCGGATCCACCGGCTCACCGGAGCGGATCAGGTCCTGCACCGGCCCGGTGACGTCCCACACGTTGACGTTCATCCCCGCCAGCACCCGGCCCCCGCGCAGCCAGAACGCGATGAACTCGCGCTTGCCCACATCACCCCTGCACACCACCTGGTCGTACGAACCGGGCGGGGCGTAACCCGAGTACTCCATGCCCAGGTCGTACTGGTCGGAGAAGAAGTACGGCACCCGGTCGAAGGAGACGTCCTGGCCCAGCATGGCGCGGGCGGCGGCCGGGCCGCCGTTGAGGGCGTTGGCCCAGTGCTCGACCCGCAGCCGGGTGCCCAGCAGGGGGTGGTCCACGGCGGCGGCGTCCCCGGCCACGAAGATGTCCGGGTCGCTGGTGCGCAGCGAGGCGTCCACCGCGATGCCGCCGACGGGTCCCTGGGCCAGCTCCAGGCCGGCCGCCTCGGCCAGCGCGGTCCGCGGCGCGGCGCCGATGGCGGCGACCACGTCGTGCGCCGGATGCTCGTCGCCGTCGTCGGTGCGCACGCTCTGCACCATGCCGTCGGTGCCGGTGATCTCCGTCAGCCGGGCGCCGAAGTGGAAGCGGACGCCCTTCTCGCGGTGCAGGTCGGCGAAGAGCTCGCCCAGTTCGGGGCCCAGCACGGTGTGCAGCGGCGTCGGCTCCGGCTCGATCACGGTGACCTCCGCGCCGTAGGTGCGCGCGGCGGCGGCCACCTCCAGCCCGATCCAGCCCGCGCCGGCGATCACCAGGTGCCCGTTCTCCTGGCCGAGCGCCGTGAGCACCCCGCGCAGCCGCTCGGCGTGCGCCAGCCGGCGCAGGTGATGGACGCCCGCCAGGTCGGTGCCGGGGATCTCCAGCCGGCGCGGTTCGGCGCCGGTGGCCAGCAGCAGCTTGTCGTAGTGCACCCGGGTGCCGTCCCCCAGCCGCACCGACCGGTCCGCGCGGTCGAGGTGGACGGCGGGCTGCCCCAGGTGCAGTTCGATGTCGGCTCCCGCGTACCAGGCCGGCTCGTGCACGAAGACGCTGCCGCGGTCGTCCTTGCCGGCGAGGTAGCCCTTGGAGAGCGGAGGACGCTCGTAGGGATGGTCGCGCTCGTCGCCGATCAGGATGACGCGGCCGGTGAACCCTTCCGCGCGCAGGGTCTCGGCGGCTTTCGCCCCCGCCAGTCCCCCGCCGACGATGACGAACGTACGGTGTGCGTCGACCACTTGATGCCTCCTCCTAGAAGACGCTGCCCCCTGCGGGCCCAGCTCTCGTCCCCCGTCGTGCACCCGTGAGCGTCCCGCATCCCACCATGCGCCGGAAGAGGCACAGGGCCGCGGGGGACGCCCGGGTGACGTGTGTGCGCCACGACGGGTTCCGTCGCGCGGTGCCGCGCCGCGGGGCCCGCCGCCCCCGCCGCCGGCCGCACCCGGGTCATTGCGGATGCTCCTCCGGCCGGCCGGTGCGAGTCAGCCGGCGGTGGAGGGAGCGGGCCGCGGCGTCGGTGAGGGTGGAGATCCGGTCCACCACCACCCGCAGCCGTGCCGCGTCCCCCGACGCCTGCGCGTACAGGTCGGCGTACTGCGGATCCAGCCCCTCGGGGGCGCGCCGCAGCAGTGCCTCGGCCAGCTCCCGTACGACCACCCGCTGCTCGCCGCGGAGCCGCTCCAGGTCGGGGCGCTGCATCACGTAGCGGTCCACGACGGCCTTGAGGACGGCGCACTCCAGCCGGGCGGGGCGGGGCACGATGAGTTCGGCGGCGTAGCGGGTCAGCGGGCCCGCACCGTAGGCGGCCCGGGTCGCCGCCTCGGCGGTCAGGCAGAAGCGCCCGATGAGCTGGCTGGTGGCGTCCTTGAGCCGGGCCTGGGCCAGCGCGCTGCCGTCGTGGCCGTGCGGCCACCACTCCTGCGCCAGCAGCCGGTCCAGCGCGGCGGCCAGCTCGCCCTCGTCGGCGCCCGGCGCGTAACGGGCGGCGGCACACGCGAAGACCTCCCGGCGCTCCGGTTCGGACAGCAGCAGCCGGGGGTCCAGGTGGCCTGCCCTGATGCCGTCCTCCAGGTCGTGCACCGAGTAGGCCACGTCGTCCGACCAGTCCATGACCTGCGCCTCGAAGCAGGCGCGGCCCTCGGGTGCGCCCCGGCGCAGCCAGTGGAAGACCGGCAGGTCGTCCTCGTAGACGCCGAACTTCCGCGAGGCGGGGCCGTCCGGGTGCGCGCCGCGCCGCCACGGGTACTTGGTGGCCGCGTCCAGCGCGGCCCGGGTGAGGTTGAGGCCGACGTGGGCCTGGCCGCCGGGCTCGTCGGAGAACCGTTTGGGCTCCAGCCGGGTCAGCAGCCGCAGCGACTGCGCGTTGCCCTCGAAACCGCCCGCCGGTGCGGCGATCTCGTCCAGGACGGCCTCACCGTTGTGCCCGAACGGCGGATGCCCCAGGTCGTGCGCGAGACACGCGGTCTCGACCAGATCCGGGTCGCAGCCCAGCGCGGCCCCCAGCTCCCGGCCGACCTGTGCGCACTCCAGGGAGTGCGTCAGCCGGGTGCGCGGCGTCGCGTCCCACCCCGGGGCCTCGGTGTCCGGGGCGACGAGCTGGGTCTTGCCCGCGAGCCTGCGCAGCGCCGCCGAGTGCAGGACGCGGGCCCGGTCCCGCTGGAAGGCGGTACGGCCCGGCCGCTTGTCCGGCTCCGGCACCCAGCGCTCGATGTCGGACGGCGCGTAGGGCGGTCCCTGCGGGCCGTCCGAGCCGTCCGGGCAGCCCGGCCCGTGCGGGTCTCCGCCGTGCGGGGCTCCGCCCTGTGGGATGTCGGTGCCGTTGGTGGCGTGCATACGCCCGACGGTAACCAACCGCCCTGTGGTCACGACGGCTGGGCGGGCCGCGTCTCCTCGGCCACCCAGCGCAGATAGTCGGCGCTGCCGCGCACCACCTCGGTCGCGACGATCTCCGGCACGTCATAGGAGTGGGCCTCGCGCAGGTAGGTCTCCAGCGCCTCGTAGCGCTGCCCGCTCGTCTTGAACAGCACCTGCCACTCGGCGTCCGTCTGCACGGTGCCCTCCCAGCGGTACACGGAGGTGACGGGCCCGCTGATCTGCGCACACGCCGCGACGCGCCGCTCGATCGCCCCGGCGGCGAGCGTCTGGGCTTCTTCCTGGGAACCGGTGGTCGTCAACACGGTGAGGATCTCGGCCATCCGCCCACCGTAGCGGCGGCCGGGCGGGCACGGGAGGCGCGGGCCGCCCGCCGCGCGCGGTCCGCGGCGGTGCAGTTCGTGATCGCGGCCAACGCGGTACGCGAGAGCCGAGCGGTGCGGTACGCGGGTCCCGGGCGTCCGCTGAGCGGGCACATCCCGCCCGGTGGGGTACGTGATCGCACCCGGCACCGCGCACGGGACCGGGCGATGCGGCGCGCGGCCGACGCGGTACGCGGGCCGGGCGGTGCAGGGCGTGATCGCGGCCGACGCGGTATGCGAGAGCCGGGCGATGCGGTACGCGGGGCCGGGCAGTGCGCTGAGCGGTGGCGCCCGACGCTGTGCGTGATCGCACCTCCACAGTGCGCGGGCCCGCCGGGCGGTAAGCGATCGCCGCCGACGCGGCGAAGGCCGGCGGTGCGCCGCGTGGCCGAAACGTTCAAGACCGGGCCGGGCCGCGACTTCTAGCGTGCTCGGCATGACACCTCGACTCGACCTCATCGGCATCGTCACGGCGGACATGGCGGCCTCGCTGGCCTTCTACCGGCGGCTGGGGCTGGACATCCCCGCCACCGCGGACGGCGAACCGCACGTGGAGTTCGCCGGGCCCCAGGGTGTGCGTCTCGCGTGGGACACCGAGGAGACGATCCGGTCGTTCGACGCGGACTGGACCGCCCCGACGCACGGCACCGGACGGGTCGCACTGGCGTTCCTGTGCGACTCCCCGGCGGAAGTGGACAAGCTCTACGGCGAGCTGACGGACGCCGGGTACCCGGGCCGCCGCGCACCGTGGGACGCGCCCTGGGGCCAGCGCTACGCCGTCGTCCACGACCCGGACGGCAACACGGTGGATCTGTTCGCCGCGAACTAACCCCACCCTCGCACCAGTTCGGCCGGTGGTACCCCCGCCAGGGCACGGACCTCGCGGGACAGATGTGCCTGGTCCGCGTAACCGGTGCGCAGCGCCGTCTCGGCCAGCGGCACCCCGGAGGCGGCCATCCGCAGAGCCCGCTGCATCCGCAGCACGCGCGCCAGCGTCTTGGGGCCGTAGCCGAACGCGTCACGGCAGCGGCGGTACAGCTGCCGTTCACTCAGATTGACGTACCGGGCCGTCGGGGCGACGCCCGCGCCGCCCCGCAACCGGGCCACGACCGTCTCCAGCAGCGCAGCGTCCCGCCGGCCGCCGGCCGTTCCGTACCGGCCGGCCAGCCGGACCGCGGCGGCACTCTCCAGCTCCGCGAGCGGGTCCGCGGCCCGGTCGATCCGCTCGCCCATCCGCTCGCCCAGGGTGCGGACGGCCGCCGCCGGCCACAGGGCGTCCAGCGGCACCCGCTGGTCGCGCAGCTGCCATGCCGGGACGCCGAAGACCTCGGGGCCCGCACCGGGCGGCAGCCGCAGCCCGTACACCGGCAGCCCCCGCCGCTCGACGGCCAGATGGGCGCGGGTGTCGGGCCCCGCGACGACCAGTTCGCCGTTCCACAGCAGCAGGTCCATGCAGCCGTCGGGCAGCACCCGCCCGGTGGTGCCCGGCGGCGCGGCGGCACGGGTCCATGCCACGGCGCCGCGCACCCGCGAGGCCCGTTCCTCGTACATGGGCCCCAGCATGCACCGGGGCACCGACAACCGGACGCCGGCCGGTCATCGGACGCCGGCCGGTCATCGGACTCGCCGGGCGGTCAGCGGGCGCCGTGCTCTGCCCGGTAGGCGGCGGGGCTCATACCGCGCAGCCGTTTGAACGCGGTGCTCAGCGCGAAACCGTCCGCATAGCCGACGCGCCGGGCGACGGACGCCAACGTCGCGTCCGGCTCGCGCAGCAGACGGGCGGCCAGGTCGATGCGCCGGCGGGCGAGGTAGGTCATGGGCGGCTCGCCGACCAGTCCGGTGAACCGGCGGGCCAGGCCCGCGCGGGAGACCCCCGCCTCGGCGGCGAGCGAGGCCACCGTCCAGCCGTGGCCGGGATGCTCGTGCAGCAGCCGCAGCGCGACGCCCACCACAGGGTCGCTCTGCGCCCGGTACCACGCGGGCGGCTGTGCCTGCGGGCGGGCGAACCAGGCGCGCAGCACCGAGACCAGCAGCAGGTCGAGCAGCCGGTCGAGCACCAACTGCTGGCCGGGCGCGTCCTTGACGACCTCGGTGGCCACCAGGGGCAGCACGGCGGCGTCCCACTCGCCCTCCCGCAGCACCAGTACGGGCGGCAGCGTGTCCAGCAGCCGTGTGCTCAGGTCACCGTAAAGCTGGTAGTTGCCGCTCAGCAGCACGGTGGGGTCGTCCGCGTCGCGGCCCCAGGTGCGCACCCCCAGGGCGAGCTTCTCGCACATGTCCGTGCCGTCCGGGGTGGTGCAGCAGTCCCCCGGCTGGATCAGCAGTCCGGGCTCGGTCGCCGGGTCGTCGGCGAGCACGTAGGGGGTGGGTCCGCACAGCACCACCACGTCCCCGGGTGCGATCCGCACCGGCTGCGGTGCGGCGGGGTGGAGCACCCAGCCGTCGCCGCGCAGCATGCACGCCAGCGACAGGGGTGCGCCGTCCTGCACCCGTACCGCCCAGGGCGGGGCGAGCACCGCCCGGTGGAAGAGCCCGCCCCTGGCCCGCGCCCCGCTCAGCACCTCGGTGAGGGCCTCGGTCAGCGTGTCACCCGTTTCCGCCTCGGCAGTCGTCACAACGGCAGCCTAGACGCGCGGACATGGGCACAGGCCGCGGACGCAGCAGGGGCCGGTTGCGCCGGGTGCCCGCCCGGCCGGCCCGCGCGGGGTGAATCCGCGCTCCCGCGCGCGGGTCGCCCGGTTTCGTGCGGCGCCGTGCGAGGCACGATGGGACGCATGGATGATGTGACCGCACTGGCAGCCGAGCACCTGGCCCTCGCGAGGAAAGACCCGCACGGCCGCAGCGCGTATCTCTTCCTGCACGACGGACCGCTGAGGCAGTCCGTCATCGCGCTGACGCAGGGGTCGTCCCTGGAGGAGCACAACACGCCTCCGGCGGCGAGCATCCACGTCCTCCAGGGCAGTGTCCGGCTCACCGAGGGCACCGCCGACCAGGACATCCCGGCCGGATGCGTCCAGCGCGTCCCGCCGCTGCGGCACGGGGTCCTCGCGCTGGAGGACGCCGTTTTCATCCTCACGGCGGTGACGGGCACCGACTGACGGCACGGACACCGACCGCACCACGACGGCCGGCGGGCGCCTCCGGGTGGGCGCGCCCGCCGGCCGTCCGTCACCGTGCCGCGCGCGCCTCGCGCCACTCGGCGATCCGGTGCAGCACCGAGCGCAGCGCCAGTTCGTAGCCGAAGATGCCGTGTCCGGAGACCATGCCCTGGCACACCGGCGCCGTCACCGAGGTGTGCCGGAAGGCCTCCCGGGCGTGCACGTTGGAGATGTGCACCTCCACGCACGGGATGCCCAGCCCGGTGACGGCCTCCAGGGCGTCGCGCAGCGCGTAGCTGTAGTGCGCGTAGGCGCCCGGGTTGAAGACGATGCCGTCGTCGCTGCCGCGGGTGGCGTGGATCAGGTCGATGAGCGCGCCCTCGCTGTTGCTCTGGGCGCAGTGCACCTCGGCGCCGAGTTCCCGGCCGAGGGCGGCGGTGCGCTCCTCCACGTCCTTGAGGGTGGTGCTGCCGTAGGTGTCGCGGTCGCGCTCGCCCAGCAGATTGAGGTTGGGCCCGTGCAGCAGCAGCACGCGCGGCGGCGCGGCGGCCGGACCGGCCGCCGAGGGGGAATTCGTGTTCATGGGGGCAGCCTAGGGCCCCGCCGGGCCCGGCTTCCGACGACCACGGCTCCCGGTCGCCGGCGGGTGGGCGCGGCTCTCGACCGGTCGGGCGGGGGCCGCTAGCCTCCGCACGAGAGGCAGCGGCCCGTGGACGAGGTGCCGCCGGGTCCGCGGTGTGCGAGCTGCCGCCGGTGGCGGCCCGACGAGGCGAGGAGCAGGGCGAGCGATGGGCTGGACAGCGCGGAACATCCCCGACCAGGCCGGCCGCACGGCGGTGGTGACCGGCGCCAACAGCGGCATCGGCTTCGTGACGGCCCTGGAGCTGGCCCGGCGGGGTGCCCGTGTCGTGCTGGCCTGCCGCGACAAGGAGCGGGGGCGTGCGGCGCGGGACCGGCTGGTGCGGCAGCTTCCCGAGGCCGGGCCGCGGTGCGAGCTGCGGCTGCTGGACCTGGGCGATCTGTCGTCGGTGCGCGCGTTCGCCGGGGAGCTGCCCGACGAGCGGGTGGATGTGCTGGTCAACAACGCCGGGGTGATGGCGCTGCCGTACGGCCGGACCGCGGACGGTTTCGAGACGCAGTTCGGCATCAACCATCTGGGGCACTTCGCCCTCACCGGGCTGCTGCTGGACCGGCTGCTGGCCGCCCCCGCGCCCCGGGTGGTGACCGTCTCCAGCGGTCTGCACGCGCTGGCCAACATCGACATGAACGACCTCAACAGCGAACGGTCCTACCGCCGCTGGCTGGCCTACGGCCGTTCCAAGACGGCGAATCTGCTCTTCACGCACGAGCTGGCGCGCAGACTGGCCGACACTCCGCTGGTGGCCGCCGCCGCGCACCCCGGCTACGCGTCCACCAACCTGCTGACGGCGGGGGCCCGGATGGAGGGGAGGCGGGGCGTGGAGCGCGTCATGCGGCTGGGCTCCCGGCTCGTGGCCCAGTCCGCCGAGGCGGGTGCGCTGCCGACGCTGTACGCGGCGACCGCGCCGAGGGTGGCGGCGGACTCGTTCACGGGGCCGCGGTTCCTGGGCTGGCGGGGTGCCCCCGCACCGTCCTGGCGGGCTCCCTGGACGCTCGACGACAGGGCGTCGGCACGGCTGTGGGCGGCTTCCGAGCGGCTGACGGGGGTCGCGTACGGGATTCCGGCGTGATCCGGGTCCTGGTCGTCGACGACGACTTCATGGTGGCCAGGCTGCACAGCACGCTGGTGGGCCGGGTGCCCGGTTTCGAGGTGGCGGGGGTCGCGCACAGCGGCGCCGAGGCGCTGTCGCTGGTCCGCGCACTGGCGCCCGATCTGGTGCTGCTGGATCTGTACCTGCCGGACGTGAGCGGGCTGGAGGTGCTGCGCCGGCTGCGGGGCGACGGTGTGCCGGGCGGCGGCCCGGACGTGCTGGTGGTCACGGCGGCGCGGGACGCGGCGAGCGTCAGGGCGGCGCGGCACGGCGGCGCGGTGCAGTACGTCGTCAAACCGTTCAAGGGACGGCTGCTGACCGAACGGCTGGAGCGGTACGCGCAGGAGCGGCGCGAGTTCGAGGCGCTGACGGCGCCCGGCCAGGAGGAGCTGGACCGAGTCTTCTCGGGCGGCGGCACGGGCACCCCGCAGGGCGGAGGGGCGGCACCGGACGGTCCTGTCACCACCCGGTCCCGGCCGCTGCCCAAGGGGCTGACCGAGCAGACGGCCGCCCTGGTGCGGGCCACGCTCGACGCCGTCCCGCCGGAGCTGGGGCTGTCCGCCTCCGAGTGCGCCGGACGCAGCGGCCTGTCCCGGGTGAGTGCCCGCCGCTATCTGGAGCATTTCGTGGCCACGGGCACGGCGCGGGTGACGTTGCGGTACGGCACGACGGGCCGGCCGGAGCGCCGCTACCACCCGCTGTGATCCGGCACCGGGCATGCGGCGCATGGTGCCCGGAACACCGTTGCCTTGACGTCCACGTCAGGCCCTAGCGTGCGACGCACCGTCGGGGCACTCCGGTGGCACAGTGACCGGAGGGAGCCGCGGTGCTGGACGTTCGGGAAGGGGTGGGCCTGGTGCGGATCGGTGAGCTGGCCGAGCGGGCGGGTACGACCACGCGGACCTTGCGCTACTACGAGGCGCGGGGCCTGCTGACGGCGGCGCGGGACGCACAGGGGCACCGGGTCTTCACCGAGGACGACCTGCGGGTGCTGCGGCAGATCAGGACGCTGCGGGAGCACGGGTTCGACCTGGAGGAGACCCGCCCGTTCGTGGAGTGTCTGCGGGCGGGCCATCCGGCGGGCGACGCGTGCCCCGACTCGCTGGAGGTCTACCGCCGCAAACTCGCCGAACTGGACGCCTGCATCGCGGATCTGCGCTCCGTACGGGACGAGGTCGGCGCACGGCTGGCCCGCGCGGAGGCCGAGGCCGGCGCGGGCCGGGGGGCGGAGCCCCGCTGTGCGCTGACGTGGCCGGCGGCCGTACCGCCGCACGCGACCGAAGAGGAGACACCCGCATGACGATGACCGCACAGTCCACCGCCCCGCTGCCCGAGGTGACCGATGCGACGTTCGCCGAGGAGGTGCTGCGTTCGCCGGTGCCGGTGCTGGTGGACTTCACCGCCGCCTGGTGCCCGCCGTGCCGGATGGTCGCCCCGGTGCTGGCCCGGATCGCCGAGGAGCGTCGGGGCGCGCTCAAGGTGGTCTCGCTGGACGTGGACCGCAACCCCGCCACGCAGGCCGCCTACGCGGTGCTGTCGATGCCGACGCTGATGCTCTTCCGGGCCGGGGAGCCGGCCCGGGTGGTGGTGGGCGCCCGCCCCAAGCGCCGTCTGGAGGAGGAGCTGGGCCTGGACCAACCACGCTGACCCGTACGGGCACCGCGGACCGCTGCGGGCACCACTGACCGCGCGGGCACCGAGGCTTCCCCGCGCGGGCTCCGAAAGGGTGGAGGCGGCACCCCCGCACGGGTGCCGCCTCCTGGTGGCCGGGCGCCGTCCGCGGGTGAGGGTGGAAGGGCGGACGGTGCCCGGCGGGGTGGTGAGGGCCGGTGGGTTACTCCGCGCTCTGCTGCGCCGCCGCGCGGCCTGCCTCCAGGCGGGCCACGGGGATGCGGAAGGGGGAGCAGGAGACGTAGTCGAGGCCGACCTCGTGGAAGAAGTGCACGGACTCCGGGTCGCCGCCGTGTTCGCCGCAGACGCCGAGCTTGAGGTCGGGCCGGGTGGCCCGGCCGGCCTCGGCGGCGCTGCGCACCAGCGAGCCGACGCCGTCCTTGTCGATGGTCTCGAACGGGGAGACGCCGAAGATTCCTTTCTCCAGGTAGGCCGTGAAGAAGCTGGCCTCGACGTCGTCGCGGCTGAACGCCCAGACGGTCTGGGTCAGGTCGTTGGTGCCGAAGGAGAAGAAGTCGGCGCACTCGGCGATCTGGCCGGCCGTCAGCGCGGCGCGCGGCAGCTCGATCATCGTGCCGAGGCTGAGCCCGAGTTCGACGCCGCGTTCGCGTTCGACCTCGGCGATGACCTGCTCGGCCTCCTCGCGGACGATCTCCAGCTCCTGGACGGTGCCCACCAGCGGAATCATGATCTCCGCGCGGGGGTCGCCGCCGTTGGCCCGGCGTTCGGCGGCGGCCTCGGCGATGGCGCGGATCTGCATGGTGAACAGGCCGGGGATGACCAGCCCGAGGCGGACGCCGCGCAGCCCGAGCATGGGGTTCTGCTCGTGCAGCCGGTGGACGGCCTGGAGGAGGCGCAGGTCGTTCTCGTTGGCGTCCTTGCGGGACTCGGCGAGTGCGACGCGCACCGACAGCTCGGTGATGTCGGGCAGGAACTCGTGCAGCGGCGGGTCCAGGAGCCGCACGGTGACCGGCAGCCCGTCCATGGACTCGAACAGCTCGACGAAGTCGCCCTTCTGGAGCGGCAGCAGCGCGCCGAGGGCCTGGTCGCGTTCGTCGTCGGTGTCGGCGAGGATGAGCCGCTCGACCAGTTCGCGCCGCTCGCCGAGGAACATGTGCTCGGTGCGGCACAGGCCGATGCCCTGGGCGCCGAAGCGGCGGGCGCGGGCCGCGTCCTCGGCGTTGTCGGCGTTGGCGCGCACCCGGAGCCGGCGGACGCGGTCGGCGTAGGCCATGATCCGGTGGACGGCCTTGACGAGTTCGTCGGCGTCGTCGGCCCCGGCGTGCATCCGGCCCTCGAAGTACTCCACGACCGGGGAGGGCACGACCGGTACCTCACCGGCGTAGACCTTGCCGGTGGAGCCGTCGATGGACAGGACGTCGCCCTCCTCGACGACGCGCCCGTCGGCGGTCTTGAGGCAGCGGCGTTTGGTGTCCACCTCCAGTTCCTCGGCGCCGCACACGCAGGTCTTGCCCATGCCGCGGGCGACGACGGCGGCGTGCGAGGTCTTGCCGCCGCGGGAGGTGAGGATGCCTTCGGCGGCCAGCATCCCGTCGAGGTCGTCGGGGTTGGTCTCGCGGCGGACGAGGATGACCTTCTCACCCGAGCGGGACCACTTGATGGCGGTGTAGGAGTCGAAGACGGCCTTGCCGACGGCGGCACCGGGCGAGGCGGCGATGCCCCAGCCGATCTGGTCGGCGCCCTTGACGCCTCCGTTGGAGTCGAAGCGGGGGAACATCAGCTGGGCGAGCTGGTTGCCGTTGACGCGGCGCAGTGCCTCGGCCTCGTCGATCAGGCCCTGGTCCACGAGCTGGGTGGCGATGCGGAACGCGGCGGCTGCGGTGCGCTTGCCGACCCGGGTCTGGAGCATCCACAGTTTGCCGCGCTCGATCGTGAACTCGATGTCGCACAGGTCCCGGTAGTGGTTCTCCAGCGTCTCCATGATCTGCATGAGCTGGTCGTAGGACGCCTTGTCGAGCTGTTCGAGGTCGGCGAGCGGCACGGTGTTGCGGATGCCGGCCACGACGTCCTCGCCCTGCGCGTTCTGGAGGTAGTCGCCGTAGACGCCCTGCTGGCCGCTGGCGGGGTCGCGGGTGAAGGCGACGCCGGTGCCAGAGTCGGGGCCGAGGTTGCCGAAGACCATCGAGCAGATGTTGACGGCGGTGCCCAGGTCGTGCGGGATGCGTTCCTGGCGCCGGTAGAGGCGGGCGCGGCTGCCGTTCCACGAGTCGAAGACCGCGCGGATGGCCAGGTCCATCTGTTCGCGCGGGTCCTGCGGGAAGTCCCGGCCGGTCTCCTCGGAGACGATGTTCTTGAACTTGTGGACGAGTTCCTTCAGGTCGTCTGCCGTCAGGTCCACGTCGGTGGCGGCGCCGCGCGCGGTCTTGGCCTCCTCCAGCGTCTCGGAGAAGCGCTCGCCGTGGATGCCGAGGACGGTGTCGCCGAACATCTGGATGAGGCGCCGGTAGGAGTCCCAGGCGAAGCGCTCGTCGCCGGACTGGGCGGCCAGCCCGTGCACGGACTCGTCGGAAAGGCCGATGTTGAGGACGGTGTCCATCATGCCGGGCATGGAGAACTTGGCGCCGGACCGCACCGAGACCAGCAGCGGGTCGTCGGCCTGGCCGAGTTTCTTGCCCATCCGCTCCTCCAGGGCGGCCAGATGGGCGCTCACCTCGTCGCGGAGCGCGGCGGGGACCTGACCGGAGGCCAGGTACGCCTTGCACGCCTCGGTGGTGATGGTGAAGCCCGGAGGGACGGGCAGGCCGAGGTTGGTCATCTCGGCGAGGTTGGCGCCCTTCCCGCCGAGGAGGTCCTTGAGGTCCTTGTTGCCCTCGCTGAAGTCGTAGACGAATTTCCGCTGCTGCGGGTCTACTGATGACTTTGTGTTCTTCGCGTGAACCGGCACCGGACTCGGCTCCTCGTGGTCGGCTGCCCTGACGGCGGGGAGCGTACCCAGATCGAAGGCTTGCGAGTACGTCCATCAGCACGTCACGCGGCCGTAACCACCCATCTGCCGAGAGATCGAAAGTGAACCGCGCTTACGGCTGATTGGGGGTGCCATTCAGAGACCGAACGGAGGATGACGCACAGCCACGCCGCGCGGCTACTTGTTCACGTACGGCGATGCATGCGTACAAGACGGGAACCAAGGCTCGGTAAAACCGGAGGGCGCTCCTTGGAGAACTGCAACTCTCATTTGAGCGCTCACATGAGCGCACCCCTTATCAAGGTGGCGCGAATCACGCGGCCATTCGAGTGAACGTCTCACGATGCGGACAGCGGTCGGGGCGGCAGTACATTGCCCCGCGTGACCGCGCCCCACAGCACCCCCGCCGACCGCCTCGCCCCCGTCGACACCGCCGTCGACGCCCTCTTCGTCTACGGCACCCTGCGCTTCCGCCGCATCCTGACGGCACTTCTCGGCCATGTCCCGCCCG
The DNA here is from genome assembly GCF_000725885.1 of Streptomyces albus subsp. albus. GTDB lineage: Bacteria > Actinomycetota > Actinomycetes > Streptomycetales > Streptomycetaceae > Streptomyces > Streptomyces albus. The sequence continues at coordinate 249,487 of NZ_JODR01000004.1, forward strand.
GCACCCCCGCCACCGCCGACGGCTGGCGCACCGCCGCCCTGCGCGGCAGGCCCTACCCCGGCCTGGTCGCCGCCCCGGGCGCCACCGCACACGGGCTGGTGCTGACCGGACTCGGGCCGCGCACCTGGCAGATCCTGGACGCCTTCGAGGACGACGCGTACGTCCTGCGGCCCCTCACCGTCGAACCCGCACCCGCCCACCGCGGCCGGACATGGGCGTACCTGTGGGACGACCCGGCGCAGGTGTGCCCCGGCGACTGGGAGGCCGACGTCTTCGCCGGTGAACTGCTCGACGCGTACGCCACCCGCCTGGAGACGGCCGCACGCATACGGCGCGGCCGGCGGTGACCCCACCGCCGGCCGCGCCGGAAAACACGGAAGAAGCGGGCCTCAGCCGCCCGAGGTGTCCGCCTCGGCGTCCGCGCCGAGCGCCGTACCGCACTCGTACGGGTCAGCCAGCCAGCCGTCGGGCAGCACCACCTTGTTGCGCGAGTGGGTACGCCCACGCGGGCCGTCCGCGCCCTGCGGCCACTCCTGCGACAGGTCCAACTCGTCCAGCAGGCCGCGCAGCTCCGCCAGCGAACCGGCCACCGCCAGCCGCCGGCGCATCTCCGAGCCCACGGAGAACCCCTTGGTGTACCAGGCCACGTGCTTGCGGAAGTCGATGACGCCGCGCTCCTCGTCGCCGAGCCACTCCCCCAGCAGCCGCGCGTGCCGCACCATCACCTCGGCGACCTCGCGCAGGGTGGGCCGCGCGTACCCCTGCGAACCCTCGCCCGAGAGTGCGGCCACCAGATCCGCGAACAGCCACGGCCGACCCAGACAGCCCCGGCCCACCACGACACCGTCGCAGCCGGTCCGCCGCATCATGCGCACCGCGTCGTCCGCCGACCAGATGTCCCCGTTGCCCAGCACCGGGATCTCCGGCACGGCCTCCTTGAGCCGCGCGATGGCCTCCCAGTCGGCGGTACCGCCGTAGTGCTGGGCGGCGGTGCGGCCGTGCAGCGCGATGGCGGTGATGCCCTCCTCCACGGCGATCCGCCCGGCGTCCAGATACGTCAGGTGATCGTCGTCGATGCCCTTGCGCATCTTCATCGTCACCGGCAGCCCGCCCGCGTTCCCGACGGCCTCGTGCAGGATGGCGCGCAGCAGCGGACGCTTGTACGGCAGCGCCGACCCGCCGCCCTTCCGGGTCACCTTGGGTACGGGGCAGCCGAAGTTGAGGTCGATGTGGTCGGCCAGGTCCTCGTCGGCGATCATCCGCACCGCCTTGCCGACGGTCACCGGGTCCACGCCGTACAGCTGGATCGAACGCGGCTTCTCGCTCGCGTCGAAGTGCACGAGCTGCATCGTCTTCTCGTTGCGCTCGACCAGCGCCCGCGTCGTGATCATCTCGCTGACGAACAGCCCCCGGCCGCCCGAGAACTCCCTGCACAGGGTCCGGAACGGAGCGTTGGTGATCCCGGCCATCGGCGCCAGCACCACGGGCGGCTCGACCGTGTGCGGTCCGATCTGCAACGGCCGGCCGATCTGCGGCGAGGGGGCGGGCTCGGTCATGGGGCGGCGGTCCTTCTGGGGTCGGCGACGGACAGGGCGACTCCCCATTGTCCCCCATACGCGCCCACGCCCCGCGGGGGTGCACCGGGCACCCCCGCGGTGTGCGCGGACCCACCGGCGCCGGGTCACCCGGCCTCGGCGTCCCCCCTCAGCGCCAGGTGCACCCAGACGGTCTTGCCCGCGCCGACGCGGGGGCGCACGCCCCACGCCTGGGCGAGCGCGTCCACCAGCAGTAAGCCCCGGCCCGACGTCTCGTCCTCCGCCGGCTTGCGCAGCTCCGGCATCTCCCACTGGTATGAGTCGGACACCTCGACGACCAGGACACCTTCGCGGCGGCGCAGCACCAGTTCGAAGTAGTCGCCGATTCCCCGGGCGTGCAGCACCACATTGGTCGCCAACTCACTGGTGACGAGCACCGCCTGAGGGCTCACCCGCCCCAGCCGCCACTCTCTGAGCACCCTTGCGGTGTGGTTCCGCGCTCTGGACACGGAGCGCACATCGACACGGAACCTGGCAACGGCTGTTCGCCCGGACATGGGGCCTCCCCGGGGGCGGCAGAGCGGATGGAATCACGCTCCGCATTCCCGTGAGTGCGGTGCGTGATGGCGCTCACGTTAGAGGGGCCGCTCAACGTTGTGCAACTTTGCATTCAGAGAACACGCACGAAGCTGCGAGCCCAACTGCCCTCCGTGTACGGTTCGTTGCCGTGCGGAGTGCACGCACGGCAAGGAGAAGACATGCCCGCAGGTGGACGCCCTACGATGCGAAGCCGTCGCCTCGGCTCAGCTCTCCGCCGCCTCCGCGAGGCGGCACGGCTGGACCAGCAGCAGGCGGCCGAGTACATCGGCGGCTCCAAGGCCAAGATCAGCCGCGTCGAGGCGGGCCAGGTGGCCGCCCGGCCCGGCGACGTCCGGCTGCTGCTGGAGCTGTACGGGGTCCAGGACCCCGATGTCTCCCGACACCTTGAGCAGTTGGCCCGGGACTCCAACAAGCGGGGATGGTGGCTCAACTATGTCGTTCCGGACGGGTTCGGCGACTACGTGGCCCTGGAAGAGGACGCCACCTGCATTCGCAGTTGGCAGCCACTACTGATCCCCGGATTGCCGCAATCTCCCGAGTACACCCGCACGCTCGTGGAAGGGAACCCGAACGTCACAGACCCGGCGCTCGCCGAGCAGGTGGTCAAGGTGAGGCAGGAACGACGCCAGCGCGTCTTCGACTCGGGTACTCGTTTCACCGCTGTCATCGGAGAGGCCGCGCTCGCGTCACCGATACCGTCGAGAGCCGTCCACCTCGGACAGCTTGCCGACTTGTTGGAGAGCGCACAACGCCCGCACGTGACGGTGCAGGTACTCCCAGCCGCCGAATGGCACATCACGCGCTGCGCACCGGGGTTCGTGATGCTCTCCTTCGACGGCGAGTGGTCTCCCGCAGTGGTGAGCCAGGACATCCAGGACAACATCGTCATTGCCGAGGGCAGTGAACAGATCGCGCGCTACGCCACAGCCTTCGAAGCGTGTCAGGCCACAGCTCTGACACCCGGCAAGAGCGAGGAGTACATCCGGGACCTCCTTGAACGTCTCAGTGAGGAGCCGACTCAGCAGTGAAGCCCCCGCCCACCGTCACGTCCCCTTTCCGCAGGTCCTCGTACTCCGGGCCCGATCACAGCGAATGCGTCGAAGTCGCCATCACAGCCGACGGCGGGCGGGCGGTCCGCGACAGCAAGGACCCCGCACGCGGGACCGCATACTTCGGGCCCCACGCCTGGCAGGCGCTCCTCTCCCACATCCGGACGGCGCGAGCACCGCGCGAAGGGGCGCCCCCGCGCAGTTGAGGTGGCCGCCGGCACGGCTGGGGCGCGGGCCCCACCGCCCGCTCATCCGCCGCGCGAGCCGCAGAGGCGGAAGAGCCGTGCCGTATCCGGCTCCTTACCCGCGCAACGCCTGCGACAGCGCGTCGATCGTCACGCCGACGATCGACCGGAGCTGCGCCGGGCTCGCCCCGGCCCTGCTCATGACGGCGAGCGACTGGTTCACCGCCGCCGCGTGCACGGCGAAGGTCTCGGCGTCGTGGTCGGACAGTCGCCCGGCCTTCAGCGCGGTGCGCAGGCGCGAGTACTGGAGGTCGAGTGCCTGCTCGGCGTGCGCCGCGACACCCGGGCTCAGCACGGGGATCGACATGGCCGACTGGGCGATCAGGCACCCGTCGGGCAGTTCGGGGTCGGCGATGCGCTCAAGGGTGACGTCGAAGAACGCGCGGACGGCGGCGACGGGATCGGAGGCCGCGGATGCCAGTGCGGCCTCGTACTTCTCGCCGTAGCGCGTGGCGTAGAGATCAAGGCAGCGCAGGAAGAGCCGGTCCTTGTCGCCGAAGGAGGAGTAGAGGGAACTGCGGTTCAGGCCGGTGGCCCGGGACAGATCGTCCAGTGAGGTGTCGGCGTAGCCCTCGCGCCAGAACTGGATCATCGCGGCGTCGAGCGCCTTGTCCATGTCGAACTGCTTCTTGCCTGCCACGCGGGCACTTCCTTGCCGAGGTGTCGATGATGCGGTCCGTGTCGCACACCATTCTATCTTGAACCGCTCGGTTCAAGATGTGTTAGCGTTCAAACGTGGTCATGGCCAGGCACACCGCGCACTCGCGCCATCGCCGTCGGCTGCACCGTCCCGACCACACACCCCGACACCGACGGAGGAACCCCGTGACCGGCCCGGAAACCGACACTCCTTATGTCTCTTATGTCTCCGAAAGCAACCCCGTCCCCGACCTGCCTCTCCCGCCTCTGGCCGGGTTCACGCATCGCTGGATCGACGCGGGCGGCATCCGCCTCCATGTCGTCGAGGGCGGACAGCCCAGCGGCCCGGCCGTCGTCCTCCTCGCCGGATTCCCGCAGACCTGGTGGGCGTGGCGGAAGGTGCTGCCCGGCCTGACCCACCGGTTCCGCGTCCTCGCGATCGACCTGCCGGGGCAGGGCCACTCCGAGCGCCCGGAGCGCGGCTACGACACGCACACGGCCGCCGGGCACGTCCACGCGGCCGTGCAGGCGCTCGGAGTGCCGTCCTACTCTCTGGTCGCCCACGACATCGGCGCCTGGGTCGCCTTCTCCCTCGCCCTCCGCTTCGAGAGCCACCTGCGCCGGGTCGCCCTGCTCGACGCCGGGATTCCCGGTATCACCCTGCCGGAGGCGATCCCCACCGACCCGGACCGGGCGTGGAAGACCTGGCACTTCGCGTTCCACATGGTGCCCGACCTGCCCGAGACGCTGCTGGCCGGCCGGGAACGCGAATACGTCGACTGGTTCCTGAAGGCGAAGACCCTCTCCCCCGACACGTTCGACGACGCCGAGACCGACCACTACGCGGCGGCCCTCGCCGCCGACGGCGGCCTGCACGCCTCCCTCGCGTACTACCGGGACGCCGGGGAGTCGGCGCGCAGGAACCGCGAGGCGCTCGCGGCGCGGCACCTGACCCTGCCCGTCCTCGGGGTCTCCAGCAGCCACGGCTCCATTCCGGACATGGCCGCCTCCATCAGCCCATGGGCCGACGACACCACCGGGATCGTCGTGCCGGACGCCGGGCACTTCATCCCCGACGAGCAGCCCGAGGCCGTCGCTGCCGCGCTCACGGACTTCCTCACCGAGGACGACTGACCCCGGCGCACCCGCCGCGCGAGTTCTCCCTCACGTGGCAGTGCCGTACTTCGCGGTGTACTTCTCCGCGATCTCCCGTTGCTCCCGCTCCATCCACTCGGCGGCGACCAGGACCTCGGGGAGCCGCTTGCGTTCGGTCGTCACGGCGCGGAAGAGGGAGGCGACCGTGACGGGGTGGGCGGGACGGTGCAGGACGCGCACCTCGTCGCCCGCCCGCAGGGTGCCCGGAGTGAGAACGCGGAACATGACGCCGGGCGATCCGGAGAGCGTGAACCGGCGCAGCCAGCCCTTCGCGGGGGCCCAGCCCTGTTCGGCGACCCAGCCGGCGAAGGTCCGGCAGGGGATGCGGCCCCCGGTCGCCTCCAGCACCACCTCGTCGCCGATCCGCCACCGCTCGCCGACGAGAACCTCCCGCAGGTCGATCCCGGCGGTGGTGAGGTTCTCGCCGAACGCCCCGTGCGGGAGCGCGCACCCCAGATCGCGCTCCCATGCGTCGAGGTCTTCCCGGGCGAACGCGTACACCGCGCGGTCGTCGCCGCCGTGGTACCGCAGATCGCAGACCGCGTCGTCGCCGACGCCGCTCGCCCCGACGCCGGGAGCGCCGGGGGCGGTGACCCGCACGGGGGTGTGGACGGGGTGTTTGCCGATGCCGGTGGTACCGGAGGGCGCGTCCGTGTAGTCCACGCGCCGCGGCGGGCCGGTGTTCACGCTGAGCAGGTGCATGTCCGGGACGGTAACCCGCAGGTCGGACGCCCCGATGAGGGTTTCGCCATGCGGAACGTCACCGCTCACCGGCCGGTCCACGCAGCCGGTAGTGGTAGCTGTAGGCGTGGGTGAATCCGGCGCGGGCGTAGGGGGCGCGGGCGGCATGGTTGGTGCGGGACACCTGGAGGTAGAGGCCCGGGATGTGCTGCGCGCGGGCCCAGCGCGCACGAGTGGCCGGGCCCTGCCGGGAGCACAGAAGCGGAGACAGCACGAAGGCCGCCCGGTCGGTGCGGGCGGCCTTCGTGCGGGGCTCTTCCCCGGTGCTGGGGAGCAGGTCGCGGGCCCGGCGACGGGGCCCGCGCTGTGGTCAGGAGCGGTGGTACTGGATGGGGCGGCGCTGCTCGGCGCCCAGTTCCGCGGCGGCCTCGTTGGCCCAGTAGGGCCGGCGCAGCAGTTCGCGGCCCAGCAGGACGGCGTCGGCCTGCCCGGAGGCGATGATCTCCTCGGCCTGCCGCGGCTCGGTGATGAGGCCGACGGCGCCGACCGGCAGGTCGGTCTCCTTCTTGACCCGCTCGGCGAACGGCACCTGGTAGCCGGGGACGGCCTCGATGCGGGCGTCGGGCGCGTTGCCTCCGGTGGAGGTGTCGAGCAGGTCCACACCCCGGGCGAGGAGTTCCTTGGCGAGGCGGACGGTGTCGTCCCCGGTCCAGCCCTCGCGCTCGTCGTCGGCGTTCTCGGTCAGCCAGTCGGTGGCGGAGATCCGGAAGAAGAGCGGCAGTTCCTCGGGCCACACGGCGCGCACCGCGTCGACGACCTCCAGCGCGAAGCGGGTGCGGCCCTCGAAGGAGCCGCCGTACTCGTCGGTGCGGCGGTTGGTGTACGGCGAGAGGAACTCGTTGATCAGGTAGCCGTGGGCGCCGTGGATCTCCACCACCTTGAAGCCGGCGGCGAGGGCCCGGCGGGCGCTGTCGGCGAAGTGCTCGACGAGTTCGCCGATCTGCTCGCGGCTCAGCTCGGCGGGCGTGGTGCTCCGCTCGTCGAAGGCCAGCGGGCTGGGGCCGACCGGCTGCCAGCCGTGGTCCTGGCCTGGGGCGAGGGGCGCACCGCGCTGCACCCAGGTGCGCTCCGTGGACGCCTTGCGTCCGGCGTGTGCGAGCTGGATGCCGGGGACGGTGCCCTGCTCGGACAGGAAGCGGGTGATGCGGGTGAAGGCTTCCTGCTGGCGGTCGTTCCACAGCCCGAGGTCGTAGGGGGAGATCCGGCCGTCGGGGGTCACGGCGGTCGCCTCGACGAGGGCGAGGCCCAGTCCGCCGGCGGCACGGGAGCCGAGGTGGACGAGGTGCCAGTCGGTGGGAACGCCCTGCTCCGGTCCCTCGGGCGCCGCGCTGTACTGGCACATCGGCGCCATCCAGACGCGGTTGGGCACGGTCACCGACCGCAGGGTGAGGGGCTCGAACAGTGCGCTCACGGCGCTCTCCAATCGGTGCGGGGGTCCACTCGGCGTCCTACGATAAACGCCGTACTACGACGACTGTCAAATTTCGATGAGTGCCGTACTATGAGCCCGTGCCGACGACATCCGCCGTACGCGAACTCCCGCACCCCGAGCGGTCCGAGATCCGCCTGGAGCACGTGCTCCACGCGCTCGCCGACCCGGTGCGGCTGCGCATCGTCAACGCCCTCGGCGGCTACGGCGAAGGCGACGGCGGCGGCGCCACCTGCTCCCAGGTCGAGCTGCCCGTCTCCGCCTCGACGGCCACCCACCACTTCCGGGTCCTGCGCGAGGCGGGCGTCATCAACCAGTGCTACCGGGGCACCGCGAAGATCAACTGCCTGCGCCGGGCCGACCTCGACGCCCGCTTCCCCGGCCTGCTGGACGCGGTGCTGAACGCCGCCGCGCACATGTGACCGGTTCCACACGGAAACATGTGACCGGTTCCACCACGGAAAATCCCGGCCGCCGCGGGCCGTCGTCTGCCAGGGTGCGCACATGGACCGACAGACACGCTCCCTGATCGCGCACACCGACCATCCCGTCGAGGCCCCGCTCGACGACTCCTCCGTCGACCGCCTGCTGCGGCGGGCCCTGCCCCGCGGCGACGAACGGGTGCTCGACCTCGGCTGCGGGGAAGGCGCCTGGCTGCTGCGGGCCCTCCACCACCGCCCCGGGGTGACGGCGGAGGGCGTGGACGTCTCCGAGGAGGCGCTGGAGCGGGCCCGCCGGAACGCGAAGGAGGCCCGCGTCGAGGAACGGCTGACGCTGCACCGCACCGAGGCCGCCTCCTTCGCGGCGGCCCGCCCCTTCGACGTGGTGCTCAGCGTGGGCGCCGCCCACGCCTTCGGCGGACTGCTGCCCACCCTGGACGCCGCCCGCCGCCATCTGGCACCCGGCGGGGTGGTGCTGGCCGGGGACGCCTACTGGGAGCGGGAACCCAGCGGGCGGGCACGGGAGTTGCTGGGCGAGTACGAGGACCTGGCGGGCACGGTCGACAAGGTGACCGCCGACGGCTGGACGCCCGTCTACGCCCACCAGTCCACCCGGCACGAGCTGGACGACTACGAGTGGAACTGGACCGGCTCCCTCTCCCGCTGGGCGCTGGACAACCCCCACCACCCCGACAGCGCGGAGGCACTGCGGGCGGCGGACCGGCACCGCGAGGAGTGGCTGCGCGGCTACCGGGACAGCTTCGGCTTCGTCTGCCTGCTGCTGCGCCGCACCGTGGAGTGAGACGCGGCGGCCCGCACGACGAAGGGCCCGGCCCCCCGCGGGGGGCCGGGCCCTGTCGTTTCCGTCCGGTCGCGCTCAGCAGCCGATGAGGCGGGCTGCCAGGTAGCCCTCGATCTGGTCGAGGGAGACACGCTCCTGCTTCATCGTGTCGCGCTCACGCACGGTGACGGCGTTGTCGTCCAGTGTGTCGAAGTCGACGGTCACGCAGAACGGGGTGCCGATCTCGTCCTGGCGGCGGTAGCGGCGGCCGATGGCGCCCGCGTCGTCGAAGTCGATGTTCCAGTGCTTGCGCAGCGTCTCCGACAGGCCGCGCGCCTTCGGCGACAGCTGCTCGTTGCGGGACAGCGGCAGCACGGCGGCCTTGACCGGGGCCAGCCGCGCATCGAGGCGCATGACCGTGCGCTTCTCCATCTTGCCCTTGGCGTTGGGCGCCTCGTCCTCGACGTAGGCGTCCAGCATGAAGGCGAGCATGGCGCGGTTGACACCGGCCGCCGGCTCGATGACGTACGGCGTCCAGCGCTCGCCGGCCTCCTGGTCGAAGTACGACAGGTCGTGGCCCGACGCCTTGGAGTGGGAGGTCAGGTCGAAGTCGGTGCGGTTGGCCACGCCCTCCAGCTCGGAGAACTCGGTGCCGCCGAAGTTGAAGCGGTACTCGATGTCGGCGGTGCGCTTCGAGTAGTGGGAGAGCTTCTCCTTCGGGTGCTCGTACCAGCGGATGTTCTCCTCACGGATGCCCAGGTCCCGGTACCAGGCCCAGCGCTGCTCCATCCAGTACTCGTGCCACTTCTCGTCCTCGCCCGGCTTGACGAAGAACTCCATCTCCATCTGCTCGAACTCGCGGGTACGGAAGATGAAGTTGCCCGGCGTGATCTCGTTGCGGAACGACTTGCCCATCTGGGCGATGCCGAACGGCGGCTTCTTGCGCGAGGTCTGCTGGACGGCCGCGAAGTTGGTGAAGATGCCCTGCGCCGTCTCGGGGCGCAGATAGGTCATCGAGCCGGTGTCCTGGGTCGGGCCCAGATGGGTGGAGAGCAGCCCGGAGAACTGCTTCGGCTCGGTGAATCCGCCCTTGGTGCCGCAGTGCGGGCAGTTGATGTCGGCCAGGCCGTTCTCGGGCTCACGGCCGTGCTTCGCCTCGTACGCCTCGATCAGGTGGTCGGCCCGGAAGCGCTTGTGGCACGAGGTGCACTCGGTGAGCGGATCGGTGAAGGTGGAGACATGGCCCGACGCCTCCCAGACCTCGGGCGCGAGGATCACCGACGAGTCGATGCCCACCACGTCGTCGCGCGAGGTGACCATGGAGCGCCACCACTGGCGCTTGATGTTCTCCTTCAGCTCCACACCCAGCGGTCCGTAGTCCCAGGCGGCGCGCTGACCGCCGTAGATCTCACTGCAGGGGTAGACGAAGCCACGGCGCTTGCTGAGGCTGACAATTGTGTCGATCTTGTCGGCGGCCACGGTGCTCTCTTCGTTGACGACGAGACGGAATACCCCAGATTACTGGGCGTCGAGGGGTGGTCAGCAAATCGGTCCCGGGTACCCGCGGAAGCGATCTCCACCCTTGCCCGGGGGGCAATGTCGCATTCCGTGACGATCACGTAGCGCAATGCTTTAGTTGACAATCGTTTCCATTTCTCGTGAAAATGAGTGTCATGAACATCAGTCCCCGCCCCCGTCGCCTCATACGTACCAGCGCCGCCCTCACCGCCCTCGGCGTCGGCTCCCTGGCCCTCGCCGCCTGCGGAAGCGACACCGGGGACGACGGCAAGGTGCACGTCGCCGCCTCCTTCTACCCGATGGCCTATCTCGCGCAGCAGATCGGCGGGGACCACGTCGAGGTGCAGAACCTCACCAAGCCCGGCACCGAGCCGCACGACCTGGAGCTGAGCCCCAAGCAGACCGGTCAGCTCAGCGAGGCCGACATGGTCGTCTACCTCAAGGGCCTCCAGCCCGCCGTGGACGAGGCCGTCAAGCAGTCGGGCGTCAAGCACATCGCGGAGGCGACCTCCTTCACCACGCTGGAGAAGCACGGCACGGACGTGCACGGCGAGGAGGGCCACGACCACGGCCACGAGGAACACGGCCACGAGGGTCACGACCACGACCACGGCGGGGCCGACGGCGACCCGCACATCTGGCTCGACCCCGTCCGCTACGCCGAGGTCGCCGAGGGCGTCGGCAAGCAGCTTCAGAAGGCGGACCCGGACCACAAGAGCACCTACGCCAAGAACACCAAGGCCCTCGTCTCCCGTCTGAACACCCTCGACAAGGAGTTCCGGGACGGCCTCAAGGGCAAGAAGACCGACACCTTCATCACCACGCACGCCGCCTTCGGCTACCTCGCCGAGCGGTACGGCCTGCACGAGGAGGCGGTCTCCGGCATCGACCCGGAGTCCGAGCCCAGCGCCGCCCGGATGAAGGAGCTGCACAAGGTCGCGAAGAAGGACGACGTGGACACCGTCTTCTTCGAGAACAACGCCAGCGACAAGACGGCCCGCACCCTGGCGAAGGACCTGCGGCTCAAGACGGGCGTGCTCAGCCCGCTGGAGAGCGTCGAGCACCCCGGCAAGCAGGACTACTTCTCCGTGATGCACCAGAACCTGACCGCGCTCAAGACCGCGCTCGGCGCGCAGTGAGGACGTGAGGCATGACGAGAAAGACAGCGGCACCGGGCGGCCCGGCCACCGCCGAGGGCCCGCCCGCCGTCGCGCTGCGCGGGGCCACCGCCTCGCTGGGCGGACGGCCCGTGCTGCGCGGCGTGGACCTGACGGTGGCGCCCGGCGAGACGGTCGCGCTGCTGGGGGCCAACGGCTCGGGGAAGTCCACCACCATCCGCGCGGTGCTCGGCCAGGTGCCGCTCACCGGCGGTGAACTGGAACTCTTCGGCACCCCGCTGGCCCGCTTCCGCGACTGGCAGCGGCTCGGCTACGTACCGCAGCGCTCCACCGCGGCGGCCGGGGTACCGGCGACGGTCCGCGAGGTGGTGGCGGCCGGACGGCTGGCCCGGCGCAAGTTCCGCCCGCTGGGCCGCGCCGACAAGGCGGCCGTACGGCACGCCCTGGAGCAGGTCGGCATGGACGACCGCGCCAAGGACCCGGTCGACGCGCTCTCCGGCGGCCAGCACCAGCGGGTGCTGATCGCCCGGGCGCTGGCCGCCGAACCGGAGCTGCTGATCATGGACGAGCCGCTGGCCGGCGTGGACGTCGGCAACCAGGAGGCGCTGGCCGCCACCTTGCGCGAGCAGGTCGACCAGGGCACCTCCGTACTGCTCGTCCTGCACGAGCTGGGCCCGCTCGCCCCGCTGATCGACCGCGCCGTGGTGCTGCGGGACGGACAGGTGGAGCGGGTGGACAACCCGGACCGGCTGCACGACCTGGCCTGCCACCCGCACGGCAGCGAACCGGCCGAGGCGGCACCGGCACCCAAGATCGAGACGGGGTCCCTCACATGATCGAGATGCTGGACTTCCCCTTCATGCAGCGTGCGCTGCTCGCCGCGCTGCTCGTGGGCATCGCCGCTCCCGCCGTCGGCATCTATCTGGTGCAGCGCCGGCAGGCGATCATGGGCGACGGCATCGGTCACGTCGCGCTGACCGGTGTGGCGCTGGGCTTCCTGCTGAGCACCAACCCGGTGTGGATGGCGGTGCTCGTCTCCTCACTGGGTGCCATCGGCATGGAGCTGATCCGCTGGTACGGCAAGGCGCGCGGTGACATCGCGCTGGCCATGCTCTTCTACGGCGGCATGGCGGGCGGCGTCATGATCATCAATCTGTCGCCGAACGGCTCGAACGCCAACCTCACCACGTACCTGTTCGGCTCGATCACCACCGTCTCGGCCGAGGACATCGTCGCCATCGTCGGGCTGTCCGTCTTCGTGCTGCTCGTCTCCCTCGGTCTGCGACGGCAGCTGTTCGCCGTCTGCCAGGACGAGGAGTTCGCCCGCGTGACGGGGCTGCCGGTACGGCTGCTGAACCTGCTGCTCGCGGTGACGGCGGCGGTGACCGTCACGGTGGCCATGCGGGTGGTCGGGCTGCTGCTGGTCAGCGCTCTGATGGTGATTCCGGTGGCGGCGGCGCAGCAGGCCACCCGCGGCTTCGCCGCGACCCTGGGGCTCTCGGTGGGCTTCGGCGTGGTGGTGACCCTCTCGGGGACGGTCACCTCGTACTACGCGGACGTGCCGCCCGGCGCCAGCATCGTCGTCCTGGCCATCGTCCTGTTCGGCATCATCACGGCCCTGGCCGCGCCACTGGCCCGGCGCCGGTACCGGAACGGGTCCGACGGGCGGGACGGGGCTGTCCCCGGCGGGGGCCGAGGGGGCACCCTGGTGGCAGGCGGCGGGACGGCGGCCGACGGGCCGGAGGCGTCCCATCGCCCCACCAGGGTGTAATACCCGCGGTCCGGGTGCGCCTGGCACAATGGGTCGTCGCGAACGCCCGCGCCGACCCAGATCGCCCGGCGACTCCCCGGAGCCGACGAACGTAAGGAGCCAGAGCGTGACCACCGCAGGTCCCCCCGTACGCGGCCGGTCGACCCGGCAGCGCGCCGCCGTCTCCGCCGCACTCGCCGAGGTCGAGGAGTTCCGCAGCGCCCAGGAACTGCACGACATGCTCAAGCACCGGGGCGACTCGGTGGGGCTGACCACGGTCTACCGCACCCTCCAGTCCCTCGCCGACGCCGGCGAGGTGGACGTGCTGCGCACGGACGAGGGCGAGGCCGTCTACCGGCGGTGCCGCAGCGACGACCACCACCACCATCTGGTCTGCCGCAACTGCGGCAAGGCGGTGGAGGTGGAGGGGCCCGTCGTCGAGAAGTGGGCGGCCTCCGTGGCCGCCGAGCACGGCTTCGTGGACGTGGGTCACACGGTCGAGATCTTCGGCACCTGCGGGGAGTGCGCCAAGCGCGCCCAGGACTCCTGAGACCGGCCCCGCCCCGGCTCCACCCCGCCCGGCCCCCCTTCGCGCACACGCGCTCCGAGGGGGGCCGTGGCGTGTCCGCGGGGGGCCGTGGCGTGTCCGCCGGGGGGCCGTGGCGTGTCCGCCGGGGGGCCGTGGCGTGTCCGCCGGGGGCCCGGCACGGCCGGCTCCGGCGTGGGGAACGGCCGGCTCCCCGGTCACGGCGGACCGGGACGGCCGGCTCCGGTTCCGGGGCGGCCGGCTCCGCCCCCGGTGTGGGCCGGCTCCCCGGTCCGGGGACGGTCAGCTCCGGTTCTGGCGGCGGGCGACGAGGGCGGCGACGCCGTCGAGGATCACGGCCAGACCGAAGTCGAACTCCGCCGTGCCCGTCTCGTCGTTCGTGTCCTGCACCTCGCCGGAGCCCAGCAGTTCCCGGATGGCGGGGAAGTCCCCGGTGCGGGTCAGCTCCGACAGCAGTTGCCAGTAGCGCAGTTCGGCCTTCTCGGGCTCGGCTTCGCTGTCCCAGCCCGCCTCCGCGATGTCCGCGACCAGTGAGCTGTGGCTGCGTACGTATCCGTTGAGGGTGATCAGCACCCCCAGCTTCTCCTCACCGTCCAGCCCGGTGTGCCGCAGATATCCGAGGGCCTGCTCCATCCACATGACGCTGTGGGGGCTCAGCGGCGGGGTGCTGATGGGGATGCGCACCATCCAGCGGTGGCGGGCCATCACATCGGCGTAGGAGCGGGCCCAGTGCTCCATGCCGGCCCGCCAGCCCTCGGCCGGGTCCGGGCCGGGGACGGGGAGGCCGACGGCCTCGTCCTCCATGAGGGTCAGCAGGTCGTCCTTGCCGGAGACGTAGCGGTAGAGGGCCATCGTGGAGACGCCGATCTGAGTGGCGACGCGGCTCATGGAGACCGCGCCGAGTCCCTCGGCGTCCGCGACGGCGATGGCGGCCGTGACGATGCGCCGTACGTCCAGCCCGCGGGCCGGACCCCGGCCGGGGCGTTCCCGCAGCCCCCAGGCGATGGCCACACCCTCCGGCAGTCCGCCGGGTGACTCCTGGTCCTTCTTCGCCATCGGGGCGTTCCACCTTCCGGCTTGCCGTGCACCGCTCGGCTCGTGTATAGCATACGCAGTAACGTTTACGGCATACACAGTTTCGCGTATCGCATACGCAGAAGAGCTGTGCGGAAGAGGGGGACGTGCCATGTACCCAGCGGCACAAGCCGGTTGGGCGATAGAGACCCAAGGACTGAGCAAGGCGTACGGCTCGGTGACCGTGCTGTCCGGAGTGGACCTGCGCGTGGCGAGCGGCAGCGTCTTCGCCCTGCTCGGGCCGAACGGCGCCGGCAAGACGACCACCGTGCGCATCCTGGCCACACTGACCCTCCCCGATGCGGGACGGGCCACGGTGGCGGGCCGCGACGTGCGCCGGGAGCGCTCACAGGTGCGCCGCGCCATCAGCCTCACCGGCCAGTACGCGGCCCTCGACGAGGCGCAGACGGGCGCGGAGAACCTGCGGATGATGGCCCGGCTGCGCGGCCACTCCCGCGCCTCGGCGCGCAGCCGCGCGGCGGAACTGCTGGACCGTTTCTCCCTCACCGAGGCGGCCGACCGCCGCGTCGGCACCTACTCGGGAGGGATGCGCCGCAGGCTCGACATCGCCGCCGGGCTGGTGACCGACCCGCAGGTGATGTTCCTGGACGAGCCGACCACCGGGCTGGACCCGCGCAGCCGCCGCACCATGTGGGAGGCGGTCGGCACCCTGGCCCGGGCCGGGGTGACCGTCTTCCTCACCACGCAGTACCTGGAGGAGGCCGACCAGCTCGCCGACCGGGTGGCCGTGCTGGACGGCGGCCGGGTGATCGCCGAGGGCACGCCGCAGGAGCTGAAGAAGACCGTCGCGGCCCAGCGGCTGGACCTGACGATGGCCGGGCCCGACGCCTACGAGGCCGCCGCCGCCCGGCTGGCCGGACGCCTGCTGCACCGCACCCCGGAGGGACTTGTGCTGGGCGTGGCGACCGACGGCAGCGCCGCCCACGTGCGGGCGCTGCTGGACGAGGTGGACCCGCAGCGCACCGACGTGGCGCGCTTCGCCGTGCACAGCCCGACCCTCGACGACGTCTTCCTGGAGCTGACCCATGGCTGAGTACGCGGTTCTCGCGGGCCGGTCCGTCCGGCTGACCCGGCGCAACCCCGACGCGGTGATCACCTCGCTGGTGCTGCCGGTGCTGCTGATGCTGGTGTTCGTCTACTTCTTCGGCGGCGCCATCGAGACCGGCACCACGAAATACGTGACGTATGTGGCGCCGGGCGTGCTCATCCTCTGCGCGGGGTACGGCGCCTCGATGACGGCGACCACCGTCTCGGTCGACATGACGAACGGCATCATCGACCGTTTCCGCGCCATGGACACCAGCGGCACCGCCGTGCTGACCGGCCATGTGGCCGCGAGCGTGGCCCGCAACACGGCGGCGACGGCGGCGGTGCTGGGCGTCGCCTTCGCCATCGGGTTCCGGCCCCAGGCGCAGCTGACCGGCTGGCTGGCGGCCTGCGGCATCCTGCTGCTGTACATCACCACGCTCTCCTGGCTGGGCGCGGCGGCGGGCCTGCTGGCCAAGAGCCCCGAGGCCGCGGGCGGGTTCACCTTCGTGATGCTCTTCCTGCCCTACCCCAGCAGCGCCTTCGTCCCGGTGGAGACGATGCCCGACTGGCTGCACGGCTTCGCCGACCACCAGCCGGTCACGCCCGTCATCGAGTCGCTGCGCGGCCTGCTGCTGGACCAGCCGACCGGCAACAGCCCCTGGCTGGCCCTCGTCTGGTGCCTGGGGCTGCTCGCGGTCACCCTCCCGGTGTGCGCGGCGCTCTTCCGCCGGCGTACGGCCTGAGCGGGCCGGGCCCGCGCCCCACAGGGGTACGGGCCCGGCACAGCACACCCACCCGGTACAGCACCCGGGCCCGTCGGGCGGAGCCGATCCGCCCGGCGGGCTCGGGTGTTCGCGGTCATCCGGTGGTGGCCGCCCCGTCCGAGGCCGTCCAGTACCGGCGGCCCAGGCTGATCAGCCGCAGCTGGCGGCGGGCCGTGCGGGCGACGGTCGCCGCGGGCGGGCCCTCGCCCAGGGCGGCGTCGAGAAAGGCGAAGGCCGTCATCACCATGTGGTCGACGTAGGTCTCCCCCAGCATCCGCAGGTCCTCCGCGCTCCAGCCGCGGGAGATCTCGTCCTCGGCCAGCAGGCGGGTGACCTCCTCGGCGAAGCGGTCGAGTTCGGCGCCGATGGCGGTGCGGACGGCGGCCACACCGCCGTGCCGCTCCCGGGCGACGAAGCGGATGTGCTCGGGGTGCCGGCGCACGTGCGCGGCGATGACGTCCACGAGGTGGTCGATGCGGGCGCCGTCCTCGCTGTGCGCCGACAGTCCGGCCCGTATCGCCTCGTGCAGGCTGCCCAGTGACTCCTCGACGAGGGCGACGCCCAGGTCGGCCACGTCGCGGAAGTGCCGGTAGAAGGCGGCGGGAGAGATGCCGACGGCGCGGGTGATCTCCCGCAGCCCGATGCTGCTCAGGCTCTGTTCCTCCAGCAGTGCCAGGCCCGCGTCCAGCAGGGCGCGGCGGGTGCGGGCCTTCTGCTGGTCGCGTTGCGAGAGGGTGGCGCTCATGGGCTCAGTAAACAGTTGTGTGCTGAGCGCCGCAATGGGTACCCTCAATTCAGTGAACAGTTGTCACGACAGTTGTTCACCCAACGACGTGCAACACGGACCGCACGGACAGCGCGCAGCACACCGAACGCCGACCCGCGCACGAGTCGGGAGAGGGGGAACCATGCTTTTCCTCGTCGCCGCATTCCTGCTGCTGGGCGTGCTGGTGGGCCCGCCCGCCCAGCTGCCGCCCGCCGTCACCCTCACCGCAGCCGCGGCCATCGCCGCCTGGCTGCTCGTCTTCGCCGTCCGCGAGCGCAACCGCCGCCACCGCCGGCAGGGCTGAGGAGGCCGAGGAGACGACCATGAGCACCACAGACACCCCCACCCGCCCCACCCGTACCGATACGGGGACCGGCACCGGCCCCCGCGTCCTGCGCAAGGGCCGCACCCGCGTGGGCGACGCCGACGACATGGCCGTGGCCTCGTTCGTGATGGGCCTGGTCGGACTGCTGGTCTTCAACATCGTCCTGGGCCCCTGCGCCCTGGTGCTGGGCGGCCTGGCACTGACCCGCGGCACGACCCGGCGCGGCCGGGCCCTGCTCGGACTGGGACTGGGCGCCGCCGACCTGCTGGTACTGGCCACCTTGATGACCGCCAACGGCACCGTCTCCTGGAGCTTCGCCCAGGGCTAGGCCCGCGCGGCGCTCTCCTGCGCCTCGTTGGGCAGGGCACCGCCGAACCGGCGGTCCCGCTGGGCGTACTCCAGACAGGCCGCCCACAGGTCACGCCGGTCGAAGTCCGGCCACAGCACGTCCTGGTAGACCATCTCCGCGTAGGCGCTCTGCCAGATCAGGTAGTTGGACGTGCGCTGCTCGCCGGAGGGCCGCAGGAAGAGGTCCACATCCGGCATGTCCCGGTAGTAGAGGTACTTCGCGAACGTCTTCTCGCCGACCTTCGCGGGATCCAGCCGGCCCGCCGCGACGTCCTCGGCGATGGCCCGCGCCGCGTCCGCGATCTCCGCCCGGCCGCCGTAGTTGACGCAGAAGTACAGCGTCATCGCGTCGTTGTCCTTCGTCTGCTCCTGGGCGACCTGGAGTTCCTGGACCACCGACTTCCACAGCTTCGGCATCCGGCCCACCCAGCGGATGCGGATGCCCAGCTCGTCCATCTCGTCGCGGCGGCGGCGGATCACATCGCGGTTGAAGTTCATCAGGAAGCGCACCTCCTCGGGCGACCGCTTCCAGTTCTCCGTGGAGAAGGCGTACAGCGACAGGTTCTTGACGCCCAGCTCCAGACAGCCCTTGAGGACGTCCATCACGACGCCCTCGCCCACCTTGTGGCCCTCCGTGCGCGGCAGCCCGCGCTGCTTGGCCCAGCGGCCGTTGCCGTCCATGACGACCGCCACGTGGTTCGGGATCAGCTCGCCCGGGATCTTGGGCGGCCGGGCCCCCGAGGGGTGCGGTTCGGGCGTCGCGTACTGGCGCTGCTGCGACCAGGACAGCATTCCGCGGCGTGCCATGCGGTTCTCATCTCCAGCGGGCGGAACGGGGGACAGCTGACCCGGTCGAGCCTAACCGTTCGAAGCCTGCCGCACGTACCGCAGGGAGCGCAGCCCCCGCTCCAGGTGCCAGTGCAGATAGGCGGAGACCAGGCCGGAGCCCTCCCGGCAGTGCCGCGGCTCGGCGGCGTCCGCCGTCTCCCAGTCCCCCGTCAGCAGCGCACCCAGCAGCCGCAGCGCCTCCGGCGAGGGCACCACGCTGCCCGGCACCCGGCAGTCGCCGCACACCACCCCGCCCGAGGCGACGGAGAAGAAGCGGTTGGGCCCCGGCAGTCCGCACTTGGCGCAGTCGGCGAAGCTCGGTGCGTAGCCGCCCATCGCCAGCGAGCGCAGCAGGAAGGCGTCCAGCACCAGACCGGCGCTGTGCGCGCCCGAGGCGAGGGTGCGCAGTCCGCCGACCAGCAGCAGGTACTGCTGCACATTGGGCTCGCCCTCGTGGTCGGTGAACCGCTCGGCGGTCTCCAGCATGGCCGTGCCGGCCGTGTAGCGGTCGTAGTCGGTCACGATGCCCTGCCCGTAGGGGGCGATCGTCTCCGTCTGGGTGCACAGCGGCAGCCCGCGTCCCACCAGTTCGCTGCCCCGGGCGAAGAACTGCACGTCCACGTGGCTGAACGGCTCCAGCCGCGCCCCGAACTTCGACTTGGTCCGGCGCACTCCCCGGGCGACCGCCCGCACCCGTCCGTGCCCGCGCGTGAGCAGCGTGATGATGCGGTCCGCCTCTCCGAGCTTCTGGGTGCGCAGGACGATGCCGTCGTCACGGAAGAGGGACATGAGGGCATTGTCCCGTACGCCGGGGGCGGACCGGGGACCGCGGGGGCGCATCCAGGCCCCGGAGGCCCGGACCGGGGCCCGCGGGGGCGCGTCCCGCCCCCGGAGGCGGCCGACCGCTGCCGAAGGTCCCGGCGGCCCCTCCGGGTTCCTGGTGCGCGCTCCCCGGACGGAGTCCGGCCTCCGCCTCGCCGGACGGCAGCCCGGTGCCGTTCGCGTGGACCTGCCGCCCAGCGCCCCTGGGACGACACAGCGGACGCCCGATGAACCCGGGCCGCCCCCGGGCAGGCGCCCTCCCCCTCGGCGGCTGCCAGGGAGCCCCCACCACGGAGTTCCGGCACGCGTCGCCGTATGCCGTTCCCGGCGGGGCCCACCCGGCGAGCACCCAGGTGGGGCCTGACACTGAAGCGCTGGCGCCACGCTGGCGCCGAACCGGCGCCATTTCGAGTCGCCCCCTCCTCGCTGCGCCACCACCGCGCACCAATTTACGGAAGTCTCCGCAAATCAACGCCGCGCCGCGAGACTGGTCACCCGAATCGGCTCGCCATGGCGCCACGAGTGTGCCACTATGGCGCCATGGACCTCACGCCCTACGTCGACAACCTCCGCCAGGAGCTGGCCGTCGCCGCGGACGCCAGCGGTGACGACGCCCGCGCCCTCGCCGAGCGCCTCGCCTCGCCCCTGGAGACCGCCGCCCGGCTGACCCTCCTCAACGCGCTGTCCGCCGCCATGAGCGAGGTCACGCGGGAGCTGGCACCTGGCTCGGTCGACGTGCGGCTGCGCGGGCTCGACCCGGAGTTCGTGGTGACGGCGCCGCCCACCGCCGAGCCCTTCCAGGAAGCGCACGAGCCCGCCGCTGCCCCCGCCGCGGCCATGGCGCCACCGCCGCCCGCGGAGGGTGACGACGGCGCCATGGCGCGGATCAACTTCCGTCTCCCCGCCCCGCTCAAGGCCCGCGCCGAGGCCGCCGCCGCTGCGGAGGGCCTGTCGGTCAACGCCTGGCTGGTACGGGCCGTCTCCACCGCCCTCACCGGCGAGGAGCGCACCGGCCGGCCGGGCCGCGGCAAGGACTCCGGCAGCCGGGGCTTCACCGGCTGGGCCCGCTAGCCCCGGCCGGCCCCGCCGCCGGCCCCCACTTCATCCGACTTCATCCGACACCCGCCGCACCGGCGGGAACACCCACGAGTCACGAGGACGCCACAGCCATGCCTGCTTTCGACACTCCCGAACCGCTCTCCGCCACCTTCGAGCTGGAGGTGGGCTCCGTCCACCTCACCGCCGGCAAGCGCACCGACACGGTCGTGGAGGTACTGCCGCGCAGCGGCGCCGACGACAACGACGTACGCGCCGCACAGCAGACGCAGGTCACCTGCGCGGGCGGCCGGCTGACCGTCCGGACGCCCAAGAAGCGCTCCCCGTTCGCCAAGCCGGGCGCCGTGGAGGTGACCGTCGAGCTGCCCGCCGGCTCGGACGTGCGGGGCACCGCGGCCCTGGGCGCCTTCTTCTGCACCGGCCGCCTCGGCGACGTGGTGCTCAAGACCTCGCTCGGCGACCTCCAGGTGGACGAGGCCGCCCGGGCCGAGCTGCGCACGGACCACGGCGACATCCGGCTGGCCCGCGCCACCGGCGATGCAGAGGTCGTCGGCTCCGGCCGGGTCGAGGTGGGCGAGGTCACCGGCGCGGCGACCGTCAAGAACGGCAACGGCCCGACCGTGGTCGGCGAGGTCGCCGGCGGTCTGAGGACCAGTGCCGCCAACGGCGACATCTCGGTGGGCACCGCGCACAGCGGGGTGGAGGCCAAGTCCGCCAACGGCCGCATCGAGATCGGCGTCGCCCGCGCGGGGGTCGAGGCGATGACCTCCACCGGCCGGATCCGGGTCGGCGACGTCCTGCGCGGCCGGGTCGCCTTGCGCGCCTCCGTCGGCGACGTCGAAGTGGGCATCCACGACGGCACCGCCGCCTGGCTCGACCTGCACACCAAGTTCGGCACCGTCCGCAACGCGCTCGGCCCCTCGGCCGGACCGGCGGACAGCGAAGAGACGGTCGAGGTGCACGCCCGGACCTCGGTCGGCGACATCATCACCCGCCGCGCCTGACCGGCGCCCCCTCCCCAACCCTGACCCCGCCCCCGGAAGGACAGCGGCATGACCGCCACCCGGACAACGGCGCCGAGCACCACGAGGACGACGGCGCCGGTGATCGCCGCCACCGGACTGCGCAAGTCCTACGGCGACAAGCTCGTGCTCGACGGCATCGACCTGTCGGTGCCGCAGGGCACCGTCTTCTCCCTGCTCGGCCCCAACGGCGCCGGCAAGACCACCGTCGTCAAGATCCTCTCCAGCCTCGTGTCCGCCGACGCGGGCACCGTCCGCGTCGCCGGGCACGACCTGGCGGCCGATCCGCAGGCCGTGCGGGCGGCGATCGGCGTGACCGGACAGTTCTCCGCCGTCGACGGGCTGATCACCGGCGAGGAGAACATGCTCCTGATGGCGGACCTGCACCATCTGTCCCGGCGCGAGGGGCGGCGGATCACCGCCGAACTGCTGGACCGCTTCGATCTGAAGGACGCCGCGAAGAAGCCCGCCGCCACCTACTCGGGCGGTATGAAGCGCCGCCTCGACATCGCCATGACCCTGGTCGGCGGGCCGCGGATCATCTTCCTCGACGAGCCCACCACCGGCCTCGACCCGCGCAGCCGGCACACCATGTGGGGCATCATCCGCGAACTGGTCTCCGGCGGCGTCACCGTCTTCCTCACCACCCAGTACCTGGAGGAGGCCGACCAGCTCGCCGACCGCATCGCGGTGCTGAGCGACGGGAGGATCGCCGCCGAGGGCAGCGCCGACGAGCTGAAGCGGCTCGTCCCCGGCGGGCACATCCGGCTCCGCTTCACCGACCCGTCCGCCTACCGGTCCGCCGCCGTCGCCCTGCGCGAGGCGACCTTCCCGCGGACCGCACATCCCGCCCGGGCGGGCGGCTCGCTCGACGACGAGGCGCTGGCGTTGCAGATCCCCAGCGACGGCAGCCAGCGCGAACTGCGTTCCCTCCTCGACTGGCTGGACTCGGCCGGCATCGAGGCGGACGAACTGACCGTGCACACCCCCGACCTCGACGACGTGTTCTTCGCCCTGACCGGCGGCGGCGCCGTTCCCCACCAGGCCGAGGAGGCCACCCGATGAGTTCCCTCTCCCTCGCCGTGCGCGACGCGAACACGATGCTGCGCCGGAATCTGCTGCACGCCCGGCGCTACCCCTCCCTCACCCTGAACCTGCTGCTCACGCCGATCGTCCTGCTGCTGCTCTTCGTCTACATCTTCGGTGACGTGATGAGCGCGGGCATGGGCGGCGGCCACGCTGACCGCTCCGCGTACCTCGCCTATCTGGTCCCGGGCATCCTGATGATGACCATAGGCGGCACCGTCGTCGGGGCCGCGGTGTCCGTCTCCACCGACATGGCCGAGGGCATCGTCGCCCGCTTCCGCACGATGGCCATCCACCGCGGTTCAGTGATCATCGGGCATGTCGTCGGCAGCGTCCTGCAGTCGGTCGCCAGCGTGGTCCTCGTCGGTGCCGTCGCCGTCGCCATCGGCTTCCGGTCCACGGACGCCACAGCCCTGGAGTGGCTGGCGGCCCTCGGGCTGGTCGCCCTGGTCGCCCTGGCGCTCACCTGGATCGCCGTCGGGATGGGCATGGTCAGCCCGAACGCCGAGGCGGCCAGCAACAACGCGCTGCCGCTGATCGTCCTCCCGCTCATCTCCAGCGCCTTCGTCCCCCTCGACGCGATGCCGGGCTGGTTCCGGCCGATCGCCGAGTACCAGCCCTTCACCCCGGCCATCGAGACCCTGCGCGGCCTGCTGCTCGGCAGCGAGATCGGCAACAACGGCTGGCTGGCACTCGGCTGGTGCGTGGGGCTGAGCGTCCTCGGCTACCTGTGGACGAAGGCGGTCTTCAACCGCGACCCGAAGTGAGCCGCACGACGGCGCGGGCGGCCTCGCCCGGCTCCCCGCGCCGCCTCGCCGCCACTCCTGCCCCACCCGCCCCGTTCGATCCGCCGGCCCCTTCCGCCCCGACGACCGATGGAGCACCCATGTCGTACGACCCGGCCCCCTCCCGCACTCCCGTAGACGGCACCCGGACCGAGGAACCGCAGGCCCTGCCCGTCGACCGGCACACCGGCTGCCCCTTCGACCCGCCCGACGGTCTCGTCCCGCCCGGTGACGAGCCGCTGCGCCGCATGCGCTACGCCGACGGCCACGTGGGCTGGCTGGTCACCGGCCACGCCGCGGCCCGCGCGCTACTGGCCGACCCGCGTATCAGCTCACGCTACGAACTCCTGCACCCGCCCGTGCCGATGCCGGGGATGCCCGAGGAGCTGCCGCCCGCGCCGGTCGGTGACATGACCGGTCTGGACGCCCCCGAGCACACCCGCTACCGGCGGCTGCTCACCGGCAAGTTCACCGTCCGCCGGATGCGCCGGCTCACCGAGCGGATCGAGCACTTCACCGCCCGGTGCCTGGACGAGATGGAACAGGCCGGGCCGGGCGCCGACCTGGTGACGGCGTTCGCGCAGCCCGTGCCCGCGCTCGTGATCTGCGAACTGCTCGGCGTGCCGTACGCCGACCGGGACCGCTTCCGCGGCCAGGTGGCGGCCCTCTTCGACCAGACGGCCGCGCCGGAAGCGAGGGAGGGAGCACTCGGGGAGCTGTTCGCGTACCTGAACGAACTGGTCCTCGCCAAGCGCGCCGAGCCCACCGACGACCTGCTCAGCGAGCTGACCACCTCGAACCTCCACGACGAGGAACTGGCCGGCATAGGCTCCCTGCTGCTCGCCGCCGGCCTCGACACCACCGCGAACATGCTGGCCCTGGGCACCTTCGCACTGCTGAGCAACCCCGGGCAGCTCGCGGCGCTGCGCGCCGAACCCGCGCTCGCCGGGCAGGCGGTGGAGGAGCTGTTGCGCTACCTCAGCGTGGCCGATCCGCTGGTCCGGGCCGCGCTGGAGGACATCGAGATCGAGGGCCGTCTCATCAGGGCGGGCGAGACGGTCACCGTGTCCGTGCAGGCCGCCAACCGTGACCCGCGCAGGTTCGCCCGTCCCGACGGACTCGACCTCCGCCGCGAGGCCGTCGGCCATCTGGCCTTCGGCCACGGCGCACACCAGTGCCTGGGCCAGCAGCTCGCCCGTGTGGAGATGACCGTCGCGTTCCCGGCGCTCCTCGCCCGCTTCCCCACCCTGCGTCTGGCGGTGCCGGCGCACGAGGTGCGGATGCGGGAGCGCAGCAACATCTACGGCGTGCTCAGCCTGCCCGTCACCTGGGACGAGGTGCAGCCATGAGCGTTTCGCGAGAGCCGCTGCGGCTGCGCGTCGACCGTGAACGCTGCGCCGGAGCCGGCATGTGCGCGCTGACGGCTCCACAGGTCTTCGACCAGGACGAACGGGAAGGCCGGGTGCTGCTTCTGCGTCCCGTACCGGCCCCCGCAGACCGGGCCGCCGCCCGCACGGCCGCCGGCCTCTGCCCCGCCGGTGCCATCACCCTCGACCCGGCGGACTCCCCGGCCACCGGGAACACCCGGGACCGCGGGCCGTCGTAGCCCGCCGGCGTGCGGCCTCATCAGGGGACGCTGCGGATGCGCAGGACGAGGAGGGCGCCGGCCAGGCCGATGGCGGCGGCGGTCAGATAGAGGGCGGGATAGCCGCCCGCGTACCGCACCAGCGGCGCGGCGATGGCGGGGGCCGCGACCTGGGGAAGGGAGTTGGCGATGTTGATGACGCCGAGGTCCTTGCCGCGGTCGCGGGCGGTGGGCAGAACGTCCGCCATGAGGGCGAAGTCGACGGAGGTGAAGACGCCGAAGCCGACGCCGAGCAGGGCGGCGGCGCACAGCACCCCGGTCCACGTCTGCCAGCAGGCCATCAGCACGGTGGCCGCGGCCATCAGCACACCCGCCCACAGGACGAAGGGTTTGCGGCGCCCGGCGCGGTCGGACCAGATGCCGCCGGCCACGACGGTCGCCAGCAACAGGGCCGCGTTGAGCGCGGTCAGCGCCAGGACGCCGTCCTCGGGCTCGGGCACATCGAGCACGTCGCGCAGGTAGTAGAGCAGGTACAGCAAGGCCAGCGCGTTGCCGAGGTTGACCAGGAAGCGGGTCAGCCACGCCCAGCCGAAGTCGGGGTGGCGGCGGGGGCTGATCCAGAAGCCCGCGGCGAAGCCCCGCCAGGTGAAGGGGGGCCGCAGGGTGCGCGGCAGCGGGGTGTCCTGCCCGAACAGCACGTAGGGGATGACGGCGAGCACCGTGAAGAGGGCGCAGGCGAGGTAGCCGGCGAACAGGCCGCCGGCGGCCATGGCCAGCCCGGTGCCGAGGACGACTCCGAGGGTCTGCGAGACGCCGAGCCAGCCCCCGACCGCGCCGCGCTGCGCGGTCGGCACCCGGTCGGGGACGGCGGCCACCAGTGCGGCGTAGGTCGCGTTGAGTGCGAGTTGCACCAGGCACCAGCCCAGCACCATGCCCGTCATGCCGTCGACCAGGGCGAGCACCACGAGTCCGGCGGCGCCGCCCGCGACACCGGCCGCGACCCATGGGGTGCGCCGTCCCCACCGCGAGGTGGTGCGGTCGGAGACGGCGCCGAAGAGCGGGTTGGCGACCAGGGAGACGGCGGCACCGATGCCGGTCACCCAGGCCAGGACGGACTCCTTGCTCCAGCCGGCCGGCGCCACCTGGGCGGCCTGCACCGCGAGCAGCACCTGGAGCGGCCCGTACCAGCCCACCCAGACCGAGCCGTTGGCCAGGGAGAGGGCGGCCGTCCAGCGGGCACCGACCCGGGTGACGGGCTCGGCGAGGGCGGCGACCGGGCCATGTTCCGCCGGACCATGAGCCACCGGACCACGGACAGCCGGGCCATGAGCCACCGGACCACGGACAGCCGGGCCATGAGCCGCCGAATCATCGACGACCGCATCATGAGCCGCCGGATCGCGGGCGGCCGGTCCCTGGGCGGCCCGCCCGTCCGCTGCCGGGTCCCGCCCGTCCGCTGCCGGGTCCCGCCCGTCCGCGTCCGGTGCGGGCCGCAGGGTCACGGCTGCCGGCCGGCCCGGTCGCGCAGCACGCCCCGCAGCCAGTGGAAGGAGTCCTTGGGGGTGCGTTCCAGGGTCGCGTAGTCGACGTGGACGAGGCCGAACCGCTGGCTGTAGCCCTCGGCCCATTCGAAGTTGTCCAGCAGCGACCAGATGAAGTAGCCGCGCACGTCCGCTCCCGCGGCGCAGGCGGAGTGCAGGGCGCGCAGGTGGGCGTCGTGGAAGGCGATGCGCCGGACGTCGTGCACGGGGTCGGGGTAGGAGCAGCCGTTCTCGGTGATCATGACGGGCGGCAGCCGGTCGCCGTAGCGTGCGCGGAGGGTGTGCAGGATCTCGGGCAGCCCTTCGGGGACGACGGCCCAGCCGAATCCGGTGCGCTCCTTGCCGGGTATCTCCCGCAGCGAGAAGGGCAGTCGTGCGGGCAGGCCGACACCGGCGAACTCGCTCTCCCCGGCGTCGGGACCGGGCGCCGCCACCAGGGTGGGCTGGTAGTAGTTGACGCCGTACCAGTCCAGCGGCTCGCTGATCACCTTCAGGTCGTCGGCGACGGGGCCGGGCAGCGCGGCGGCGAGGTTCTCGTCGGGGTAGCGGCCGGTCAGCAGCGGGTCGGCGAACAGCCGGTTGGTGAGGACGTCGTAGAGTTCGGCCGCCGCGGTGTCCGCCTCGCCGTCGGACAGCGGCCGGACGGGCCCGTGCGAGTTGGCGATCCCCACCGAGCGCGCACCGTGGGCCCGCAGCGCCCGGACGGCGAGCCCGTGGCCGAGGAGCTGGTGGTGTGCGGCGGGCAGCGCGTCGAACAGCAGCTCGCGGCCGGGCGCGTGTTCGCCGATGCCGTAGCCGAGCAGGGTGAGTTCGGCGGGTTCGTTCAGCGTGATCCAGTGCGGTACGCGGTCGCCGAGGCGGGCGGCGACGTGCTCGGTGTAGTCGGCGAAGCGCCGGGCGGTGTCCCGCTCCAGCCAGCCGCCGCGCTCCTCCAGCGGCAGCGGGGTGTCCCAGTGGAAGAGCGTGGGCACCGGCCGGATGCCGGCCGCGCACAGGGCGTCCACCAGCCGGTCGTAGAAGTCGAGCCCGGCGGCATTGACCGGGCCGGTGCCCAAGGGCTGGACGCGGGGCCAGGAGACGGAGAAGCGGTAGGCGTCCACCCCCAGTTCGCGCAGCAGCTCCACGTCCTCGCGCCAGCGGTGGTAGTGGCCGGTGGCGACGGTGGCGTCCCCGCCGTCCTTCACGGCTCCGGGCCGGCGTACGAAGGCGTCCCAGGACGAGGGTCCGCGCCCGTCCTCGTCCACCGCGCCCTCGATCTGGAACGCGGACGTGGAGACCCCCCACAGAAAGCCGTCGGGGAAGGACGGCAGCGGCTGATCGCTCGTCATGTCCGGAGCCCATCAGCGGCCCCGCACGGAGTCAATACCCGTGCGTAACAACGGCGTCGGCCCGCCACCCGCCACCACGGGCCGCGGGCGGCGGCCGGTCAGGAGGGGGTGCGGGCCTGGACCAGGAGGCGGTCCACGTCGTCGGCGTCCAGCTCCAGGGCCCGCCCGACGGTGGCGAGCACCTCGCGTTCCGCCGCGCAGTAGGGCCCGTCGGCCAGGGCGATGCGGGCGCCTTGGAGCAGCAGGCTCTCGCGGCCGGGGACGGCCAGGTGCGGGGCCAGCGGGGCGAGGACCTCGTGGAGCTCGATCTCGGCCGTCACATGGGTGCGTCCGCGCTGTCTGCTCTCGGCGGTGACGGCGGCGAGCAGAGCGGTCAGCTCCTCCTCCGTGCAGTCGGTGAAGCCGGCGGCCCGTACCGTCCCGGCTGCCGTCTCGCGGGCCGCGCGGGCGGCGGAGCCCCCGGCCGCCAGCACGGCGAGGGCGACGCTGTGGACGGCTTCGCGCAGCATCGCGGCGAGGCGGTCGGTGGTGGGGTGGTCGAGCACGTCGGCGGTGAAGTGCGCGCGGCAGGCGACGCATTCGACGACGGGCCCGTCCGCGCCGCGGGGGACCAGCGGGACTCCCAGCAGGACGAAGCGGCGCCGGCCCGTGCGTCTGCGGTAGCGGCGGTCGCCGCCGCAGCCGGGGCAGAAGAAATCCCCGTCGTCCAGGGTGCGCCAGCTCGTGCGGACCCCTGCGAGACGTACACGGAAGGGTCGTTGGCGCATGGCCTCGCACCTCCATCACGATTCGGCAACGTCGCCGGGTGACGTGATATTAACCACAGCGCGGCGCCGGAGACAGCCCCCCGAGACCTTTTCGGCCCCTCGGTCGGCGGCTGTCCCCGGCGCCCGGGTGAGACGGCCCGGCCACAGGCGTCACTCGGCCCGCGGCCTCGCTCCGGTTCAGCGGTAGGCGCGGTTCACCGCCGAGACGGCCGCCTTGATGGAGGCGCGCACGATGTTGGCGTCGATGCCCACGCCCCACAGGACGCGCCCGTCGATGGCACATTCGATGTAGGCGGCGGCCTGCGCCCCGACGCCCTCGCTCATGGTGTGCTCCACGTAGTCGAGCAGCCGCACGTCCACGTCGATGGCGTGCAGCGCGTCGAAGAAGGCGGCCAGCGGGCCGTTACCGGTACCGCTGAGGGTGACCGGCTCGCCGTCCACAACGGCCTCGACCGTCAGCGCGTCGGCGCCGTCGCTGGTCGCGGAGGTCTGTGCGCCGCGCAGCGCGATACGGCCCCAGCTCTTGTCCGGGGTGGGCAGGTACTCGTCCTGGAAGACGGCCCAGATGTCGGCCGGGGTGACCTCGCCGCCCTCGGCGTCGGTCTTCTCCTGGATGATCCGGGAGAACTCCACCTGCATCCGGCGCGGCAGGTCCAGGTTGTGCTCGCCCTTGAGCACGTAGGCGATACCGCCCTTGCCGGACTGCGAGTTGACGCGGATGACCGCCTCGTAGGACCGGCCGACGTCCTTGGGGTCGATCGGCAGGTAGGGCACCGCCCACTCGATCTCGTCCACCGTCTTGCCGGCCTTCGCGGCCCGCACCTCCATGGCCTCGAAGCCCTTCTTGATGGCGTCCTGGTGGGAGCCGGAGAAGGCGGTGTAGACCAGGTCCCCCACGTACGGGTGGCGGGGGTGGACCTCCATCTGGTTGCAGTACTCCCAGGTGCGGCGGATCTCGTCGATCCGCGAGAAGTCGATCATCGGGTCGACGCCCTGGCTGAACAGGTTCATCCCCAGGGTGACCAGATCGACGTTGCCGGTGCGCTCGCCCTGGCCGAACAGACAGCCCTCGACGCGGTCGGCGCCCGCCATCACGGCCAGTTCGGCGGCGGCCACGGCGGTGCCGCGGTCGTTGTGCGGGTGGACGGACAGGCAGACGTGCTCGCGGCGGGACAGGTGGCGGCCCATCCACTCGAACCGGTCGGCGTGGGTGCTGGGCGTGGAACGCTCCACCGTGGCCGGCAGATTGAGGATGATCTCGCGGCCGTCCTCGGGCTGCCATACGTCCATGACGCCCTCGCAGACCTCCAGCGCGAAGTCCAGCTCGGTGTCGGTGAAGATCTCGGGGCTGTACTGGTAGCCGAAGACCGTGCGGTCGTCCAGCAGCTTCTCCGCGTACTCCATCACCAGCCGGGTGCCGTCCACGGCGATCTGCTTGACCTGTTCGCGGGTGCCGCGGAAGACGACCTCGCGGAAGACGGGCGCGGTCGCGTTGTAGAGGTGGACGGTGGCGTGGTGGGCGCCCTTGAGCGACTCGACGGTCCGCTCGATCAGCTCCTCACGGGCCTGGGTGAGGACGGAGATCGTCACGTCCTCGGGGATCGCGTCCTCCTCGATGATCGAGCGGACGAAGTCGAAGTCGGTCTGGCCGGAGGAGGGGAAGCCGACCTCGATCTCCTTGTAGCCCATGCGCACCAGCAGGTCGAACATCTCGCGCTTGCGGGCCGGCGACATCGGGTCGATCAGCGCCTGGTTGCCGTCGCGCAGGTCGGTGGACAGCCAGCGGGGCGCCTTGGTGATGCGGTTGGCAGGCCAGGTGCGGTCGGGCAGGTCCACGGCCTCGTACTGGCCGTACTTGTGGACCGGCATCCCGGAGGGGCGCTGCTTGACGGTGGTGGCCGTCAGCGGGGTGGTGCGGCCGATCGCGGCGCGGCCGGGCACGGCGGAGGAAGGCTGGGAGGGCTGGGAAGTCATCGCGTTCAGGGCTCCTGGAGGAGTGGCTGTGCAAAAGGGCCGACGACAGCACCGAACTCCGCGGGGAGGGGGTCGGCCTGGTGGCTACAGACCCTCGCCGCGGCAGCTAAGAAGAAGCAGCCCGAAACGCATGATGCCCGCATCGTAACTCAGGCCCCGTGGCGGCCACGGGGCGTATCACCATGCGGGACGCGGGGTCGGCGCACCCACCCGCCGGCCCCACCACTCCCTCGGGCACCGCACTCACGATCCGGCGAAACCGGACATCACGGCACAGGGTTCACCACCGTTTTGCGGGAATCATCGCGGCAACCGGTGACAGGACGGTAACTCAGTGCCACATTGCTCTATATGAACGTACATCCCTCAGCGTCGCATCCGACGGCATCCAAGGCCCGATCCGTTTTCTGCACGATCGTCCCTCCCCACCTGCTCGACCAGGTCTCTCGGCACGGCGACGACGTTCTCTCGCGGCCGGCCCGGCGCACCCTGGAGCGGGACGCGACCCAGCGCACCCGGCGCCGGATCACTACGGTGCGTTACGGCGTTCTGGCGGCGGCCCCCGCCGCGCCCGACATCGACCCGGCCGACCGCAAACCGCAGCGCACCATCTACGACGCGGCCAACAAGGAGGAGCTGCCCGGACAGAAGGTCCGCGAGGAAGGCAGCGACCCCGGCCAGGACGCCTCCGTCAACCGCGCCTACGCCGGCCTCGGCGCCACCTTCGAGCTGTACCTGAGCGTCTACGACCGCTACTCGATCGACGGAGCCGGTCTGCCGCTGGACGCCACCGTCCACTACGGCGACGACTACGGCAACGCGTTCTGGGACGGCGAGCGGATGGTCTTCGGGGACGGCGACGGCGAGATCTTCCGCGACTTCACCCTTCCGGTGGAGGTGATCGGGCACGAACTGACCCACGGCGTCACCCAGTACACCGCCAATCTGGAGTACTTCGGCCAGTCCGGGGCACTCAACGAGTCCGTCTCCGACGTCTTCGGCTCGCTGATCAAACAGCACAGCCTGGGCCAGAGCGCCGAGGAGGCCGACTGGCTGATCGGCGCGGGGCTGTTCACCGACCGGGTGGAGGGCCAGGCGCTGCGCTCCATGAAGGCGCCCGGCACCGCCTACGACGACGACGTGCTCGGCAAGGACCCGCAGCCGGCGACCATGGACGACTACGTCCAGACCGGCACCGACAACGGCGGCGTCCACATCAACTCCGGCATCCCCAACCACGCCTTCTACAAGCTGGCCGTGGACCTGGGCGGCAACGCCTGGGAGCGGGCCGGACAGATCTGGTACGACACCCTCACCTCCGGCCGGCTCACCCCGGACGCGGACTTCGCGGCCTTCGCGGAGGCGACCGCCGAAGCCGCCAAGTCCCGGTTCGGCGACGGCAGCGACGAGCACGAGGCGGTACGCAAGTGCTGGTCCGAGGTGGGCGTGACGTCGGAGTGAGAAGGCGCCCCACCGGGGTGCCGTCAGGGTGACGATCCTCACGCAAAGCCACCCGACCGGCACTTAACGTGCGGCCGGATGGCCGGGAAGATGGAGGTATGCGTATCACCGTCACCCGCACAGGTGGCTTCGGCGGGCTCACCCGCCGGGCCACCCTCGACACCGCAGGGCGGCCTGATGCCGCCGAGGTCGCGGCCCTGGCAGACCGGGCGCTGCGCGAGGGGCTGAGCGAGGCACCCCTGGGGGTGCCCGACGGCTTCCACTACGAACTCGACGTCGAGGACGGCTCCGCGAGGAGCTCCCACTTCGCCGACCCCAAGCTGACCGAGGCGCAGGCGGAGCTGGTGCGGAAGGTCCTCAAGGAAGGGGCGTGATGCCCCTGGTCCTCACGGCAGGTAGTACATCGGGTTCGGCAGCTTGACCTTGCGGTCGGCGTGCCCGCCCGCAAGGTCGCTGTACTGGTCGCCGAAGTTGGCCAGGATGTCGTAGCCCTGGTCCTCGATGTGGGCACGCGTGCCCGACTTGTACTCGACGGTGGTGCAGTCGTTGCCGCAGTCCAGGTAGGCGGGCGGGTTCTTCTTGTCCTTGAGGAAGAAGTGCTCCTTGTCGACCGGGATGTCGTAGCCCACGTTCTTGAGGTTCCGCACGCTCCAGTCACGCTGGTGCTCGCTGCGGCCGGTGACCAGGAAGACGGTCACGCCCTTCTTGTGCGCCCAGTTGACCAGCTCCCGCATCCCGAAGACCGGCTCCATGTCCTCGGTGCGCAGGTACTCGTCCTGTGCCTGCGGGGTGAAGTGGTAGCCGATGCGCAGTTCGAAGTTGTAGGTGAGCAGCGTGGTGTCGTCCACGTCCAGCACGATCGCCGGCTTGTTGCGGTGGCCGTGCTTCCCGTGCCCGCCCCGGTACTTGTCCAGGTCCCGCGCCAGGTCCTTGCGGGCCCGGGAGGCGATGCCCCGGGTCTGCTTGGCGTAGTTGCTGTGCGGGGAGGCGTAGTGCTCGCCGTCCTCCGTCTCGGTGTCCCCGTAGTACGCCTCGATCTTCGTCTTCACCTGGTCGAGGTTGGGGATCTCCTTGTCGGTTCTGGGCACCGAGTGCTCCGCGGTGGCCTGGCCGACGCCGAAGAAGGCCGCACCGGCGACGGCGGCGACGGCGACCAGGGACAGGACGGAACGCTGGGGACGACGGGACATGCGCGACTCCTCGCGGAACGTGGCGGGCTGGAGGTCGCAGGGAACGTAACAGCGCCGCCAACCGGCGATCTACGCGCGGAGATTCAACAATCCGTAAAACCTGTCCCGGTGCCGGACCGCACCACCACGAGGACACGACGGCAGGGGGCGCCACCCCTTGGCCGGCGCTCCGCACCGCACGCCGGGCGCCGCTCCCCGCGCCCTCCTCCGCTCCGTCGCCCCCGGGAGGGATCCCGCGCCCGCTCGCGCCCGGCACACCGGGCGCAGGCACTATCGTCGGTCGCACCGCCGCACCGGGCCGCCCCCGGTCGCGGCGACGGGGACAGTGACACGACGGGGAAGGCACGGTGAGCACGGTGAGCACGCGCAGGACCCCCCAGCCCCCGCCCCGCGACCCGGCGACCCCCCCGCCCCCGTCCCCCCGGGCCGGCACCGGCCCCGCAGCCGGCGGCCCGGCGCAGCCGCCCGCGAGCACCGGGCAGGAGCCGCACCGGGAGCAGCAGGGGCGCCCCGCCGCCCCGGCCCCGCAGCCGGCGGGCCGGACGGCCCCCGCGGCCGGAGCCGCCCCGGACGGGTCCGGGGGTCAGGGGTGCGACAGGGACGGCGGCGCCCGCCGCGCGGGAAGCGGACCGGTCCGGGCCGAGGGACGGACGACGGCGGGACGGGAGGCGGGCCCGGCCAGGGCGGCGCACCCGTGGCCGGCACCCCGGGCGGCACTCGCCCGGCCGCTGTTCGACCCGCTGGCCGCCCTGCGCGAGCGGAGCGGACCGGGCTGCGACGTGTATCTGACGGGGACGGTCTTCCTCGACATCATCTTCACCGGCCTGGACTCGGCCCCCGTGCGCGGCACCGAGTCGTGGGCCCGGGGCATGGGCTCCTCCCCCGGCGGCATCGCGAACATGGCCGCCGCGCTGGCCCGGCTCGGGCTGCGCACCTCGCTGGCCGCCGCCTTCGGCGACGACATGTACGGCGACTACTGCCGCGAGGAGCTGGAGACCGGCGAGGGCATCGACCTGTCCCTGTCGCACACGGTGCCCGGCTGGCACTCCCCCGTGACGGTGTCGATGGCTTACGAGGGCGAGCGGACGATGATCTCCCACGGGCACGAGGCGCCGCCCGGCCCCCACGCGCCGCCGCACCGGGAGGCCGGTACGGCCTACGACCCGGACGCGCCCCCGTGCCCGCCGCCCGCCGCCGCCTGCGTCTCGTCCCTGGTACCGGGCCGCCCGCAGGAATGGGTGGCCACGGCCGCGCGGCGCGGCAGCCGCGTCTTCGCCGACGTCGGCTGGGACGAGACCGGCCGCTGGGACCTGGGGGCGCTGGCCGAGCTGGCGCACTGCGAGGCGTTCCTGCCGAACGCCGTGGAAGCGATGCGCTACACCCGCACCGACTGCCCCCGCGCGGCGGCGCACGCACTGGCCGAACACGTACCGCTGGCCGTCGTCACCCTGGGCGCGGAGGGCGCCTACGCGGTGGACGCGGGCACCGGTGAGACCGCGCACGCGCCGGGCATCCCCGTGGAGGCACTGGACACCACGGGCGCCGGTGACGTGTTCGTCGCCGGGTTCGTGACCGGCAGTCTGGCGGGCTGGCCGCTGCCCGACCGGCTCGCCTTCGCGGCGCTGACCTCCGCCCTCTCCGTCCAGGAGTTCGGCGGCTCGCTCTCCGCGCCCGGCTGGCCGGAGATCGCCGCCTGGTGGCGTTCGACGGGCTGCGCACAGGAGCCGCGGCGGACGCGGTACGCCTTCCTCGACCGGATCCTGACCGGCTGCGCAGCCGCCGCCCCGCCCCGCCGCGCGGTGCCGACGCTCGGATTCCGGCCCCCGGAGTCCTGACCCCCGCCCCCACCGGGCGGGGCCCGGGGCCGGGGACAATTCCGGTGAGCCCGCCGGGAGCGCCGTCGTACCCTTGGACGGGTAGAGAACTACGGCGCAGAGGGAGATGAGCAGGCCCCAGAGGCCGCCCATGACGCAGACAACACCGTCCAAGGCCGGTTCCGGGCAGGAGACAGCCCGCTTCACCGTGCCACCCAAGCACCCCATGGTCACGGTGCTGGGCTCCGGAGACTCTCTGCTGCGCGTGATCGAGGACGCGTTCCCCGACACGGACATCCATGTCCGGGGGAACGAGATCAGCGCAACCGGCAACCCCGCGGAGGTCGCCCTGGTCCAGCGCCTTTTCGACGAGATGATGCTGGTGCTGCGCACCGGCCAGCCGATGACGGAGGACGCGGTGGAGCGCTCCATCTCCATGCTGCGCGCACAGGAGAACGGCACGGGCGCACCGGAGGAGACGCCCGCCGAGGTGCTCACACAGAACATCCTCTCCAACCGTGGCCGCACGATCCGCCCCAAGACGCTCAACCAGAAGCGCTACGTGGACGCGATCGACAAGCACACGATCGTCTTCGGCATCGGCCCGGCCGGCACGGGCAAGACGTACCTCGCGATGGCCAAGGCCGTGCAGGCGCTCCAGGCCAAGCAGGTCACCCGGATCATCCTGACCAGGCCCGCCGTCGAGGCGGGCGAGCGGCTCGGCTACCTGCCGGGCACGCTCTACGAGAAGATCGATCCGTATCTGCGCCCGCTGTACGACGCGCTGCACGACATGCTCGACCCCGACTCGATCCCCCGGCTGATGGCCGCGGGCACCATCGAGGTGGCGCCGCTGGCATACATGCGCGGCCGGACGCTGAACGACGCGTTCATCATCCTGGACGAGGCGCAGAACACCAATCCCGAGCAGATGAAGATGTTCCTCACCCGCCTCGGCTTCGACTCGAAGATCGTGATCACGGGCGATGTGACACAGGTGGACCTGCCGGGCGGCACCAAGAGCGGGCTGCGCCAGGTGCAGGAGATCCTGCGCGATGTGGAGGACGTCCACTTCTCGCAGCTGACCAGCACCGACGTGGTGAGGCACAAGCTGGTGGGCCGTATCGTCGACGCCTACGACCGCTACGACAGCGCCCGCGAGGCGGACGGTGACGCCCCGCCGCCCAAGCGGCATCCCGGCAAGAGGAAGTAACCGACCCGCACCATGTCGATCGACGTCAACAACGAGTCCGGCCACCGGGTCGACGAGCAGGCGCTGCTCGACATCGCCCGCTACGCGCTGGCCCGGATGCGCATCCACCCGCTCTCGGAACTGTCGGTGATCTGCGTCGACGCCGACACCATCGAACAGCTCCACCAGCAGTGGATGGACCTGCCGGGGCCCACCGACGTGATGTCCTTCCCCATGGACGAGCTGCGCCCGCCCTCCCGCGACGAGGAGGAGCCGCCGCAGGGCCTGCTCGGTGACATCGTGCTGTGCCCCGAGGTGGCCGCCAGGCAGGGGGCCGAGGCCCCGACGAAGCACACCATGGACGAGGAGCTGCAACTGCTCACCGTCCACGGTGTGCTGCACCTGCTGGGCTACGACCACGAGGAGCCCGGCGAGCGGACCGAGATGTTCGGTCTCCAGTCCGCGATCGTGGACGGCTGGCGTGCCGAGCGCGGCATGACCGGCCCGTCCCCGGCCCCCACCACCACGTCGTGAGCACCCCCCTGATCGCAGCCGCCGTACTGCTGGTGATCGTGGCCTGGCTGGCCGCCTGCGCGGAGGCGGGGCTGGCGCGTACGACCAGCTACCGCGCCGAGGAGGCGGTACGCCAGGGCCGGCGGGGCAGCGCCCGGCTGGCGGCCGTCGCCGAGGACCCGACGCGCTACCTCAACCTGGCCCTGCTGCTGCGGGTCGCCTGCGAGGTGGCGGCCGGCGCGCTGGTGACGTACGTCTGTCTGCGGGCGATCGACGGCACCTGGCAGGCGCTGGCCGTCGCCATAGGGGTGATGGTCTTCGTCTCCTACGTGGCCATCGGCGTCTCGCCGCGCACCATCGGCCGCCAGCACCCGCTCAACACCGCGACGGCCGCCGCCTACGTGCTGCTGCCGCTGGCCCGCATCCTGGGCCCGGTGCCGCAGCTGCTGATCGTGCTGGGCAACGCGCTCACCCCCGGCAAGGGCTTCCGCAAGGGGCCGTTCGCCAGCGAGGCGGAGCTGCGGGCGATGGTGGACCTGGCCGAGCGGGAGTCGCTGATCGAGGCGGAGGAGCGCAAGATGGTGCACTCCGTCTTCCAGCTCGGCGACCGTCTGGTGCGCGAGGTGATGGTGCCGCGCACCGATCTGATCACCATCGAGCGGTTCAAGACGATCCGGCAGGCGCTGACGCTGGCGCTGCGGTCGGGTTTCTCGCGGATCCCCGTGGTCGGGGAGAACGAGGACGACGTGGTCGGCATCGTCTACCTCAAGGACCTGGCGCGGAAGGTCCACATCAGCCGGGACGCGGAGACGGAGCTGGTGTCCACGGCGATGCGCCCGGCGACGTTCGTCCCGGACACCAAGAACGCGGGCGATCTGCTGCGCGAGATGCAGCGGGACCGCATCCACGTCTCCGTCGTCATCGACGAGTACGGCAGCACGGCCGGGATCGTCACCATCGAGGACATCCTGGAGGAGATCGTCGGGGAGATCACCGACGAGTACGACCGTGAGCTGCCGCCCGTCGAGGAACTGGGCGAGGGCCGTTACCGCGTCACCGCCCGGCTCGACATCGCCGACCTCGGCGAGCTGTACGGGCTGACCGGGTGGGACGACGAGGACGTGGAGACGGTCGGCGGGCTGCTGGCCAAGTCGCTGGGCCGGGTCCCGATCGCGGGCGCCACCACGGTGGTGGACGTGACCGAGGACCACTCCGACCCGACGCTGACGGGCCTGCGGCTGACGGCCGAGTCCCCCGCCGGCCGCCGCAACAAGATCGTCACGGTGCTGGTGGAGGCCGTACGGGAGCCGGTGACCACCGGTGGCGGCAAGAACCCGGCACCCGACGAGGGCTGAGGGGACGGCGCCCGGCCACCGGGCCCGCGCGCCCGGTGGCACCCCGATATCCCCCATTCGGCGTGGCGGGCTGGCGTGTGCCTGCCGGAACTGATGCGGTGTGAAGGGAATTTCTCCCGTCGAAAGGCCAGCACCATGCGCCGTGTCAGCCGCTCGTCCTCCTTCCTCACCGGCGCGCTCAGTGCCGTCGTGCTGCTGTCCGTCGCCGGATGCGGTGGCGGTGGGCAGTCCGACGCGAGCGGCGAGGGCACCTCGCCGTCCCCCAGCAAATCGAAAGCCAGTCCAACCGGCTCCCCCTCCACCGCGCAGGGCCCGCTCAGCGAACAGCAGGCCCGCGCGGCGCTGCTCGCCGAGGGGAACCTGCCCTCCGGCTGGAAGCACGCCGATCTGGACGACACCACCGTCGCCGGGGACGCACCCGACGATCTGAGCACCAAGAACCGCGACTGCAAGAAGCTGATCGACGCGCTCGGCGGCGACCTCGACAAGCACGAGGCCCGCACCGACGGCTCCCGCGACTACCGCAAGTCCGCCGACGGCCCCTACCTGTCCAGCGAGGTCGCCTCCTACGACCAGGCCAAGGGCGCCAAGCGCGCGCTGGGCACCTTCAAGAGCGTCAGCAAGAGCTGCAAGAAGGTCACCACCCGCAACAACGCTGTGACCATCGACTGGAAGGTCTCCCAGCTGAAGCGGAAGACCGGCGCGGACAGCGCGGGCGTCCGGCTGCGGGGAAAGGCCGAGGGCGGCCCCGGCAACGGCAAGCAGCTCACCCTCGATCTCGTCCTCTCCCGCGTCAAGCAGTCCACCACCGGGCTGGCTCTGCTGACCACGGGCAAGGGCGACGACAAGCTGAGCGCCGATCTGGCCAAGCAGGCGGCCAAGCGGCTCAAGGCCGTCGCCAAGGGCCGGACGCCCACGCCGACGGTGCCGCCGGAGAAGGGCGACTAGACCGCCGGTCCCGCCCGGCCCCCGGAGCCCCGTAGACCACCGGTCCCGCCCGACCCTCTCGGGCCCTGCGGCGTGCTTCCGCGTTCGGTCAGGCGGCTCTACCTTCTTGATCGGGTTGATCGAGCCATTCGTAGGGTTGGGTCGCCCAGGGGTGCTGGGTGTGGCTATCAGGCGGCTGCCGTCT